>CAWAKK010000005.1:0-553921 GCA_963782605.1 uncultured Solirubrobacterales bacterium | reverse complement strand
TGAGCCTTTGTGCGTAAAGCCGCACGAAACGCAACTTGACGTGGAGCGGCGGGCTCATCACCTCGAGAGGTCGCCTAAGTCACGGTGGAGTTACGTGCCGAGTCTCAGCCGCCCCGCCGCCCGGTTCTCGCATCCGCGAAACACGTGCGTGACTTGTGTCAGCGTCGATCCCGTTGGGTCTAGCTATTCCGGCTCTCCGTATACCTGCCACGGGGCGAATCCTCGCGCCCCCCCGCCTCAGCGACACTCACTTCGCGCAGGGCCAACGGCTCGTCGTCGTCGGCGGCGAAGCAAATCTCAAGAACGCCCCCGTTGAGGGCAAAGCGTAGGTCGCCATCCTCGTCGACTCGGAGTTCTACGACGAACGTATTGTCTCCGCTCAGTTCACGCATCGGCGCTCCCTGTTTCTCTTGCATCTCACGCAGCAGACACCTTGATGCCAACGTCGGACGTCAGTGGGCCCTCGGGTACCCCACCCCTGGTCCCCTAGCCCTCGCTCGAGCTCTTCGGGCCTAGCGGAGGAGCGCGGCGGCTGCGGGGTTGCGCCCCTACATGGAACGTAGAGGAGCGTCACCTCTCCCGAGAAGGCCACCCCGGCGGTCCTAGCAGGACCACTCGGGGAGATCTGGCCCGCAGGTCCCATCCGCCGAAGCAAGTCCCCGGCATCGCGCGGCCCCACGGTCTGCGCCGGGGCCGGTGTGCTCGGAGCAGAGCCGGGTAGACGCAGCGCATGTGGGGCAACTGGTTCTCGTTCGTTCTCGTCGGCGTGATCGTGTTCGGGGGGCTGATCGCGCTTTCCTTCGCGGCATCGCCGCTCTTCGCGGTGTTGATCGCGGTCGTGGTCGGCGGCGCCTTCCTCGTAGTTGCAGCACTGCGCCGGACTCGGGATTCCAGCGCCAGCACGAGCGGGCGGCATCGCAGTCGATCGGCCACTGAGCCGAGCGGGGCCGTTGGGGCGTCTGAGGGCCGCGAGGGGAAGCCATTGCCCGCGAGTCCCGAGGGCCCCAGTCGCGGCGAGTAAGTCGCGGTCGTCTTAGGTACCGAGGTAGCGGGACACCACGCGCAGCCGGTAACGGGGCTCGATTCCAGGTCCGAACCGTCTCGCGACGACACGATGAACCCTCACGTGCGCGGCAGCGGCCTCAAAGCGGGGGCGAGTCGCATCGGCGTTGTCAGAAGCGGGCCTGGGTTACGGTTGCCGTCGTGACCGAGGAGAACGCCATCGCCGGGGACCCGGTCGCGAAAACGCTGCATCGCCCCGGCCTGCCCCACTGCACAGTCGAGCTCGGCCGCCGCAAACTCGGCGACAAGCGGCCCTTTGTCCGGGCCTGAGATCTCCCTCAGAGGAAATGCCCGTGACCGGCGATAGCCCACCGATTCCCGCCATCGTGTTCGGCGGCGATGTCACGGGCCTCGCGGCCGTGCGGGCGCTCGGGCGCGCCGGCGTGACGGTGTTGGTGGCGCAGCCCGCCCATCCGCTGGTCCGCGGCTCGCGGTGGCATCGACCGCTCCACGGCGCACCGCCCGAGGGGAGCACCAGCGGCGAGCTCGCGGCCTGGCTTGGCGGCCTCCCCTACGAACGCAGCGTCCTTTACCCGTGCTCCGATCGCTGGGCGACGACGATGGCCGCCCTGCCGGCCGCGGTCACTGCCGCCCACGTCCCGGTGTCGCCGCGGAACGCCGCGCTCGAGCGCCTCGTCGACAAGGCGCGCTTCGCCGACGCCGTCGCCGAGTTCGGCGTCCCGGCCCCGCGGACCCTGCGAGCGCGAACGGCGGCGGACCTGGCCGCGCTCTCCGACGAGGAACTCGGCGGCTCGTTCTTAAAGCCGGTCGACTCACAGGCGTTTCAGGCGCGCTACGGCGTCAAGGGGCTTCGCCCCAGCGATCGGGCCGAGGCCGCCGCGATGCTCGCCGAGCTCGCCGCCGAGGGGCTCGAGGTGGTCGTACAGGAGTTCGTCCCCGGGCCGCCGGACGCCCACGTCTTCGTCAACGGCTACGTCGATCGCGCCGGGACCCTGCGCGCCTGCCTCGTGTACCGGCGTCTGCGGATGTTCCCGCCGGGGTTCGGCAACAGCACCCTCTCGGAGACGATCATGCTCGAGGACGCCGCCGATGCGGTCACCGCGGTCGAGCGGCTTTTCGCCGGGATCGGCTTCACCGGCCTCTTCGACGCCGAGCTAAAGCGCGACGAGCGCGACGGGGTCGCGAAGATCCTCGAGGTAAACGCGCGCCCGTGGTGGCAGCTCGGCATCGCAGCCGCCGCCGGCCTCGACCTGGCGCTCCTCGCCTACCGCGACGCCGCCGGGGGCGAACCGCCACCCTCAGAGCGCTACCGGGTCGGGGTGCGCTGGGTCTACCCGGTGCCCGACGCGCGCGCGTGGTGGCGCTCGCGCGGCAAGGGTGGCGATCCCGGGCTACCGGTTCGAGCCTGGCTCGGAGCGGGCAACGCCGTTTGGAACCGCGACGACCCACTGCCGCTGCTTGCGGAGCTCGCGATGATGCTGAAGGGGGCCCGGAGGCATTACAGGCAGCGTGACTCGAATCCAGCTGCGCCGTGACGCCACAGATCACCCTGCGCAATGCCGCTCATCGCTCGCTGCGATCCCTGCCTACCCGTGCCCGCAGTCCGTTGCTCCAGCCCGGGCAAGTCAGCGGTAGTTCCCCTAATGGTTCCAGGTAAGCCCGCTTGCGTGCCTCAGCTTCAGCTGTAGACTGCGAGCCTTGTGGGGGGCTTTATAGGGGATGTACGACGTAGGACGCTGGGCTTTGGCGTGCCCGGATCGCTCGTGACGTAGGCCACGATGGGGGGGCGCAGCGGGCTATCCATCCTCTTGGTCGTGGCGACCGCGATCCTGGCCGGCGCCGTCCCCGGGAGCGCGGTCGCGCATCCCGCTGTCCCGAAGACGGCGGCGGACCACATGCAGGAGGACGCCGTCGTCCACACGCCCGCCGAGGAGAGGCGCCTCGAGCGGCAGACCGCGGCGGCCACGGAGTCCGACGTCGAGCTGGCAGCTGCAGCGGCGGCAGGCGACGCGTCCGAGATCGGCGAGTGGGGTCCCGTCCTCGACTGGCCCGTGGTCGGGATCCACGTGGCGCTGCTCGAGAACGGAAAGGTCCTGGCCTACGACAACGTGGGCGACCTACACCCGGGCCATTACGAAGACCACAACCAGACCCGGGCCACCGTGTGGGATCCCGACACCGGGGTCCACACATCGGCGTGGCTGATGGGCTTCAACATCTTCTGCAGCGGCCTCGGCCATCTGATGGACGGCACCCTGTTCACCGCGGGCGGAAACCTGGACGCGGGGCAGGTCGGACTCAAGAACACGTACACCTTCGACTCCGAGACCAACACGTGGGACCAGGGCGACGACATGGTCGAGGCGCGCTGGTATCCGAGCGTGACCCCGCTTCGCAACGGAGAGATGCTGATCACCGACGGCGTGGAGGGCCGGGCCGAATCTCCGGAGGTGCGTGCGACCGACGGGGCCCTGCGCTCGCTCACGGGCGCGTCCAAGGATCTGCCGCTGTATCCGTGGATGGACCTCGCACCCGACGGGAGGGTCTTCAACTCAGGTCCGACGAAGCCCATGCGAAGGCTCGATCCAACCGGCTCGGGCTCATGGAAGAACCTAGGGGACCGCGATGCCGTGGCCCGTAGCTACGGCGGTCATGCGCTCTACGACGTCGGCAAGATCCTCGTCGCCGGAGGCGGTCCCTCCACCCCGAGCGCGGTGGTCATCGACATCAACGGGTCGACGCCGCAGATTTCGCCCACCGCGAGCATGGCCTACGGGCGCCGCCAGCACAACCTCACCGTGCTCGCTGACGGCACCGTGCTCGCCACCGGCGGCAACTCATCCGGCGCCTTCCACGTGGACATGAACGCGGGCGTTTACCCCGCCGAGCTGTGGGATCCCGCGACCGGCCTGTGGACGACCCTGGCGCCGATGCAGGTGACGCGCCAGTACCACTCCACAGCGCTGCTCCTGCCCGACGGCCGCGTGCTCAGCGCGGGCGGCGGCGTCTGTGGAACCTGCGAGCAGGTCGGATATCTGGCGAAGAACGCCGAGGTGTTCACTCCGCCCTACCTGTTCAGGGACGATGGCTCCGGCGAGCTCGCGCCAAGACCTCAGGTCACCTCCGCGCCGGGAGTGGTGTCCTACGGACAGGCCTTCCCGGTGGGAACGCCAGGCGCCGGCTCGATCAGCAAGGTCGCGATGGTGCGGCTGGGGGCCGTAACGCACTCGGTGAACATGGAGCAGCGCTACGTGCCGCTCGAATTCACCGCAAGCGGCAGCACCATCACTGCCAATGCCCCGTCGAACCCGAACGTCGCGCCACCCGGGGTCTACATGCTGTTCGTGATCGGTGCGGACGGCGTGCCATCCGTGGCGGAGATGGTGCGGATCGAGGCGGGCGCATCCGGTCCCCCGGCGCCGACGATCACCGACACCGACCCCGACTCGCCCTCGAAGATCAACGATCCGGAGGTCAAGGGAGTCGGAGCGGCGGCCGGCTCGACCGTCAGGGTCTACGGCGATTCCGGCTGCTCGGGCCCGGTCCTGGGCTCGGGCACAGCCGCGGCCTTCAACGGTGCGGTTGGCGTCACCGCCGTGGTCCCCCCCGATCAGACGACCAACCTCAGGGTGACCGCGACAGCTCAGGGCAACCCCTCCGCCTGCTCCGCCCCATTCCCCTACACGGAGGATTCGACGCCGCCCAACACGCTCTTCACGCAGCAGCCACCGGCGACGACGACGAATCGCACGGTGACCTTCGCGTTCACGGCGACCGAGCCGAGCTCGACCTTCCGCTGCAGGATGGATTCGGAGGTATTCGCTCCGTGCACCTCCCCGGTGACGAGGACCGTCGGGGTGGGCGCCCACGTATTCCGTGTCCGCGGGATCGACCCGAGCAACAACTTCGACGACACCCCGGCCAGGGCGAACTTCAGGGTCAACTAGCGGCGGTCGACGCAGCCCTCGCTAGACGAGGTGCTGTCGCACGTCCGCGACGACGATCGACGAACGTTCCCTCAGCTCGACTTCTTGCCGCCCTCGCGACCCGCAGCCCGCTTCTGGGACTTCGAGCCACCGCTTCCCTTGCCACTCTTTTTTCCGCCCTTCTTAGAGGCGTCCGGTGAGTTGGCAATCGACGCGGCGCGCTGCTTGCTCATTCCCTTCTTGCGAAGGCCCTCGTACTGCTTGTCGTCCTTCACGCTCGAGCCGTGATCCTTGGCCATCCAACGCTCCTTTCTCGGTCTACCTCGCTCGCTACTACCCCGATCTCGCCCGAAAACGACCGAGGATGAGAGAGCGAATCTCCCTCGGTTTCCGCGAGCTCTCCAGGGGTAGCCCGTGCGTCGCAACGATTTGGAGGTAACGCAATGGCGAAGACAGCCAAGGACGTAATGACGGGCGGCGTTGAGTGCATCGGCGAGAACGACTCGGTGGCAGACGCGGCCAAGCGCCTCTCCGAGCTCGATGTCGGCTCGATGCCGATCTGCGGCGAGGACGACCGGTTGAAGGGGATGCTCACCGACCGCGACATCGTGGTCGAGGTCCTGGCCGCCGGCAAGGACCCGGAGTCCACGAAGGCGATCGAGCTCGGCGGCGAGGAGGTCGTGACGATCGGGGCCGACGACTCCGTGTCAGGTGCGCTCTCGACCATGTCCGAGCACAAGGTCCGCCGGCTTCCGGTGATCGACGGCCATGACCTGGTCGGCGTGGTCAGCATCGCCGACCTGGCCGGCGCGGTCGAGGACGATGATGTCGGCCAGCTCGTGGAGACGATCTCGAGCGCTCCCTAGCGATCTGCGACGTCCTCACGACGTCTCCGAGCCACCTCCTCAGCGCGGGTGGGCCTGGTAAAGCGTGCGAAGGCCGGAGGCGAGCGGCTGACGAAGTTCGATCTCGAAGCGCGCGGCCAACGCTTGCTCGAAGAGATCGACGCGATAGTCGGGGTTGGCGTCGTCTCGCTTGCGCGCCAATAGGCGTTTAACCATCGGATCGGTGCGATCGGCGAACTCGATCACCAGCACTCCTCCGAGGCTCGCCAGCCAGTCGATGACCTCGCCCAGCGGCACGTTCGCTCCGATCGAGAGGTGGTGCACGAGAGCCAGGCAGAGGACCAGATCGGGACGGCCTCGCTCCTCCAGCGCGGCCCGCTCACGACCGCGCCAGCCCCGAGCAGGTGACGGGTCCCCGAGGTCCATGACCAGGGGCAGGATGCGCTCCTCGCCCGCCGCCCGCAGATTCTGAAAGAGCAGATCTGAGCTGGCGTGATCGCCATCAACCGCCACCACGTAAGCACCCTCCTCGGCGGCGATTCGTGAGTAGCGCCCGTCGTTGCAACCGAGGTCCCAAGCGAGTCCGGGGCTTGCCGACACGCAGGCATCGCGAACGAAGGCGTCCTTTTGCTCTAGCTCGTCGGGCTCGTAGTGCGTGCGCTCGCCGTAGTCCGACCAAGCCGTTTCCGCCGCTCTCCAGCGAAGGCGCCGCACGAGCCGCTCGAGCTTGCGCGCGTTGGCCTCGATCAGCTCCTTGCGAAAACCGGCGCGGCGGAGCTCCGAGCGCGTGTCGTGATCGGACTCGCGCCCCTCGAGGCGAGCGTGTACCGCAACGTGGCTGAACACACCCCGGCGAAGCAGGTTGCGCCCGCGCAGGACCGCACGCGCCTGCGCCGGCGTGATGCCCTCAAGGGAGCCGCGCAGCCAGGGCTGAAACGGCAGGCCCGCATACCCCTGAAGCATGAGCGGATAAAGAGCCAAGGCGCAGAACTGGCGGTACCCCACCCATGGCTCGCCCTCGGCCAGGCGCTCAAACGAGCCGACGTCGATGAACACTGGGCGGGCCCCGCGCCACTGCACGTTGTACGGGGAGGCGTCCTTGAGAACCATGTCCTCGGCGAGCGCGGCGCGCAGGAGCTCGAGCTGAAGCAAGGCTGCATCGCGCAGCATCGAAAACGACCACTCATACGGATACGAGACGAAGGGGACACGCTCGTGGCGAAGCACCGCCGACGCCGGGGTATCACCGCCAACTCGGAGGTCGGGGGGATCGTCGAGGCGTTCAGTGGCGACGAGCTTGCCCTCCGCCTGCATCCGGGCGAAGAAATCGGTCTCGGCGAGGCGCTCGAAGTCCTCGAGGCCGCGCGCGCTGAGCGCGCGGAGCACCTCGCCGTCCTCGTAGAAGACCCGGCTGTCGGGGTCCCTGAACGAACCCGGATCGGCCGGAGGTCGTGAGCGCAAGCCTGCGTGAGGCGCCTTAGGAAACGCGCGACCTCGAGCCCGGCTCCTCGCCCGCTCGCTCACCCTCGGCGACAGGCTCGGGTTCCGGGCGGCGGATTCGCAGGAAGGTCAAGAGCCTGCCCCACCACAGCTTCCAGGTGACGGCCAGCGCGGCGGTGCCGCCCAAGAGTGCCTGCAGCAGAACGCTGCCGCTCCCCGGATCGAGATAGGCCAACAGCGCCACGTACTCCACTCCCGTTCCCTCCGATCGCTTGCCTGGAATCCTATACGGGAGTGATTACCCGGCGCCAAGCCACTCATGCCATGCACGTCTTCGTCCTGGCGGGTCTGGTCGCTGCGCCGACCCTGCTGGTCGCCGATGCCCAGTTCTTCATCGGCCGTGGCGCGAGCGGGGCCGATGTGGTCGCGGTAGCCGTGATCATCATGCTCGCGGCCCCCGCGGCGCTCGCGCTCGTCAGCCTGCTGGCCGGGATGGTGAGCCCTCGGCTGGGGTGGGTTGTGCAGCTGCTGCTGATCGCCGTGCTCGTCACGCTGCTCCTCTCGCAGACCCTGTATCCGCTGGAGCTCCCGCTCGAGCTCCAGGCGCCGCTCGTGCTGATCGCCGGGGTGGCCGCCGCGGGGGCATACGCGCGCCTTGACGGCGCTCGTTCGTTCGTCTCCGCGCTAACGCCGCTCCCGTTCATCGTGCTCGGCTTCGTCCTCTTTCTCTCGCCTGTCTCGGGGCTCGTGTTCGCCGGCGCCGAGGAGGTCGATGCGGTGCCCCAACCTAGGGCGGGAGCCCCGGTCGTGATGGTGGTCTTCGACGAGCTCCCCGGTCTCGCGCTCATGAACGCCGAGCGGCGGCTTGATGCCGTTCGCTACCCGAGTTTCGCCAGCCTCGGGCAGGACGCGACCTGGTTTCGCAACGCGACCAGCTCTCGGAGCGACACGGAGCTCGCGGTCCCGACGCTCGTCACTGGCGCCGACGCCGACCTGGACAGCCTGCCCACGGCGGCGGATCACCCTCGCTCGGTGTTCACCCTCCTGGGCGAGAGCCACGGGATGCACGTCTCGGAGCCCTGGACGAACATCTGCCCCGAGAGCCTGTGCGAAGGCGGGACCAAGAGCCTCGACGAGGGAGGCCTCGGCTCGATCCTGGCCACGATGCCCTCGATTCTGGGACACGCCTCGGTGCCGGACGCCGAGCGACTCGGGATCCCGGGTCCGCGGGAGAGCGGGGCCCTCAATCGCAGGGAACAGTTCGAGATCTTCGTCGAGGAGATCGAGGCCTCCGCCGGACAGCCAGACCTCCACTTCTTGCACGTGCTGCTGCCGCATAAGTCCTGGCACTACCTGCCCTCGGGTGAGCGCTACTCGGACTCGGTCGGCGAGGCACCTTCCCTGGGAGGGCTAGAGCGCTGGGAAGACGACGCCTGGCTGACCCTCCAGCACGAGCAGCAGTTCCTACTGCAGCTGCGATTTACCGACCGGCTGTTGGGGACCCTGCTGGCGCGGCTGCGCGAGACAGGGCTCTACGAGCGCTCGCTGATCATCGTCGCCGCGGACCACGGAGTTTCGTTTCGAGCCGGGGACGAGCGCCGCGACGCAACCTCGACCAACGCCCCCGACATCCTGTCCGTCCCGCTCCTGGTGAAGCTTCCGCACCAGCGCCACGGCGACATCGACGATCGCCCGGCGAAAACCGTCGACGTGCTCCCCACGATCGCCGACGCACTCGGTGCCGAGGTTCCCTGGCCAGTCGACGGAGAGTCCCTGCTGGGCGAGCTGCCCCGCAACCGGCGGGTCGAGATGGAGAACATCGCGGGCGGAAGCGTCGAGCTGACCGCCGCCGAGTTCTCAAGGGCCCGTGAGGCGGCGCTCGAGCGACAGATCGACTCGTTCGGCGATGGCAAGGACAGCCTCTATGACATCGGCCCGAGCCGCCAGCTGGACGGCCGGCCCGTCGAGCGCCTGCGCGGCGAGCCCGCCGCCGCCGAGGCGACGATCGACGACGGAGGCGCAGCGCGACGATATGACCCCAGCTCCGAGTTCGTGCCGGTCCGCATCGCAGGATCCCTGGAAGGGCTGGACGCAAAGCGGCGGCTGGCCGTGGCCTTGAACGGGCGCGTCGCCGCCACGACCTACTCGTATGAGGGTGACGCGGGCGTCGAGTTCACGGCAATGGTGCCGCCGCGCCTTTTGCACCCGGGCGACAACGATCCGGCCCTCTTCGCGATCGAGTCGGCCGCCGGCGAGCTGACTTTGCGGCGGATCAAGCTGGCCGGATAACGCTGGGCAGCGCGGCGCCGGGGTGGCGACAGGCGTGGTCGAAAGATGTTTTCCTTCGGCCCGAGCCAAGAAAGGGGCACGCCGATGGCATTCGAGGAACTGAAGGAAAAGCACAGCGTCGTCTGGGGCAGCGGGCCCTACGAGCGAATCTCAGAGCACCTGAAGGTGGCGCATGATCACCTGCTGCGGGTGATCAAGCCCAAGCCGCAGGAGCGCTGGCTTGATGTCGCGACCGGGACCGGTGAGATCGCGACCCGGGCCGCGGGCGAGGGAGCCGACGTGACTGGCCTCGACCTCGCTCCGGACCTGATCGAGCGTGCGCGTGCGCGGGCGGAGGATGCGGGTGTCGAGGTAGAGCTCGTCGTGGGCGATGCCGAGAACCTCCCGTTTGAGGACGGATCGTTCGACACCGTCACCTCGACGTTCGGGGTCATGTTCGCGCCGGACCACGAGGCGGTTGCGGCGGAGTTGGCACGCGTCTGCCGCCCCGGCGGCCGGCTGGGCATGTTGAACTGGCATCCGACGGAGGGTGTGGCCGAGTTCTTCAAAGTGATGGCGGCCTACCAACCGCCCCCGCCGGAGGGTGCGGGCAGCCCGTTCACCTGGGGCGATCCTGATCACCTCGAGGATCTGCTGGGTGACTCCTTCGAGCTTCGCTACGAGGAGGGCGACTGCCCCCAGCCGGGCGAGTCGGGCGAGGACGTCTGGGAGCTCTTCTCGACGTCCTACGGGCCGACCAAGGCGCTCGCAGGCTCGCTCGACGACGAGCAGCGGGCGGCCCTGCGCGCCGATTGGATCGAGTACTTCGAGCGGTTCCCGGCAGACGGAGGCGGGGTCACCCAGCCGCGTCCGTACGTGCTCGTGATCGGTGAGCGGAAGGGCTGAGGGCCAAGCCGCTGCCGCGCCGCACTCAACCCCGAGCCGAGATCACGGCAGGCCGTCCGGGTCAATCCGCACGCCGCGTCGGCCCGCCTCGGCCCCCAGAAGCTCGAGGAGGCGCATGCCTTCGGCCTCCACCTCGCTCTCCTCGCGCTTGGCGACCCGCTTGAACGGGCGCACGAGCAGCATGGCCTGGTCATCCCCCACCGTGGCCTTCCACGTCGCCGTGAGCATCCCGTCGACGGTCAACGTGCCGTTGTCGGCGCCGCTGCCCGTGAAGAAGTGGGCTTGCTTCGCGTCAGCGTCGACGAAGCGCGAGCGGTCCGCGTGTCCGAGGAAGACGTTGTCGTACTCGGGGAAGAAGCGGACGGGTGCAGGCGTCTCGGCCCCCGGGCGTGGTGCGTCGGGGAGGTCGAAGAGCTCTCGGCCATCCTCATCTTGGAACGTGCGCAGCTCGGGACGTAGACGCTCGAAGACCTCGCGCATGCGGGTCAGCCCAGACCAGTTCTGCATGTCCTTGACCGACGCGGGACCGAGCGCGCCCAGGTAACGGAGGATCAGGCCCTCCGGCTCCGGCTCCCGAGCGAGCTCGCACCCTAGCCAGCTATCTGCGGTCGTGAGCCTCGCCTGGCCCGACTCGCCCCAGAGCCCCCTGGGCGGCACCTGGATCAGCGGGAGGACGAACGCAACGGCGTGACCGAGCGACGCGGCGTCGGCCTGCGGCCATCGCTCCGACAGCTCGCGGCTGATCTCGCTGCGCATGCTCGGTCTCGCTTCCACCAGCTCACGCCCAGCCGTGAGCAGCTCGCCGAGGTCGGCGTCGCCGAGCTGCTTCGAGAACGTGCTCCCTCTGTAGGTCCCCTCCAGCACGCGCTGGACGAGCGGTCGCCACTCGATGTAATCGCGCGCCGTGACGAGGTGAAGGGTCGAGCGCATGAGGCCGCCGCGGACCGCCTTGCGATCGGAGATGAGCTTGGAGAGCTCCATCGGATCGAACTGGTCGAGTCGTGTCCACAGGCTCACGTAAGGCCCAGGCGGCTCCTGTGCCTGCATCCCGGCCAGGCGCTCGATGGCTGCGGGAACGCTCAACTTCTCGCGTCGGAGCAGGAGCTGACGCGCGAGCGTCGCGCGGTTCAGCTCGCGCCGGGTGAGCACCGGGACATCCGTGGCGGTCTGCTTGACCACCTGCGAATCGTAGGCGTGGGCGCCCGTGGCGCTCGCGCGTAGCGCCCTACCCTCCGCGGATGCGCGAGCGTGGACAGGCCTATCCAGTGGCGCTCGTCCTCGGCGGGATCCTGTCCGTCCAGTGGGGCGCGGCCGTGGCGTTCAACCTCTTCGACGAGCTGGGACCGGGAGGCACGGTGTTCCTGCGGGTGGCGCTCGCAGCCGCGGTGCTCGCGGCGATCTGGCGCCCCCGCTGGCGCAGCCGGTCGCGCTCAGCGTTGCGGCTCGCCGCGATCTTCGGCGTGGCACTGGCGGCGATGAACCTCGCCTTCTACGCCGGCCTCGAGCGGGTGCCCCTTGGACTCGCCGTGACGCTTGAGTTCGTTGGCCCGCTCGGCGTCGCCCTGGTGGGGTCGCGCCGGCCGCGGGACTTCATCTGGGTCGCGCTCGCGGCGGGCGGCATCATCCTGCTGAGCCCCGACCTCGGCGGCGACCTCGATGTGCTCGGAGCCGGATTGTGCCTTCTGGCCGGCGCTTTCTGGGCCGCGTATATCGTCCTCGCCGAGCGGGTGGGCCGCGAGTTCGAGGCGGCGAGCGGGCTCTCGCTGGCGCTGGTCGTTGGCGCCGCTCTTCTGCTCCCGGTCGGGATCGCTGACGGGGGAGCGGATCTGCTGGAGCCTGAGCTGCTCGCGGCGGGGTTCGCTCTCGCCATGTTGAGCTCGGCGATTCCCTACTCGCTCGAGCTCGAGGCTCTGCGCTACCTGCCCAAGGGGACGTTCGGGGTGCTCATGAGCTTGGAGCCTGCTCTCGCCACCCTTGTCGGCTACGTGGCCCTGGAGCAGGATCTGGCCGCGACCCAGCTGCTCGCTGTCGCGATGGTGGTGATCGCTAGCGCCGGGGCGCTTCGGACCGCCGCGATCGCGGTGCGCGACGGCTGAGGCAGCGGTCAATCCGGGACGTCGAGGAACTCGTTCGCGTCGGAGAAGGAGTACCGGGGCTGGGGGCCGCCCTCGAGCGCATAGATGCGCGATCCCTGGGCGACACCACCGAGCCCGTGGCGCGGGGTGAGCATGTCGGGTAGGGCGCGCCACTCGCCGGTCCCCGGCTCGAAGAGCTCGACCTCCTCGATGGTCTCACCGCCCGGGTCGCGCTCCTCGCCGCCGAAGACAGCGATGCGCCCGTCGTCCAGGGTTACCGCGACCGCGCCGCTGCGAGCCGTCTCCAAGGGTTCGAGCCTCTTCCAGTGCTCTTTGGAGGGGTCGTACCGCTCGACGGTCCGCCGGCCGCCATGGATCGCCCCGGGCCGCCCGCCGATCGCGTAGAGCAGGCCGCCCGACGCGGTGCCCGCGATGTGATTGCGGCCCAGCTTGAGATCGGGTCCCCGACGCCAGCGCTCGTTCTGCGTGTTGTAGATCTCCAGGAGGCGGGAGCGGTCCGTGCCGGCTGTCTTGCCTCCGGCCGCATACAGACGCGAGCCGATCGCGACGAACGCCATCGCCATGCGGCCCTTGGACGCGTCGTCGAGCCGGCTCCAATCGTCGGCCTCGGGGTCGTAGCGGTAGAGGCGATCGGAGAAACCGGCCGACGCGCGATTCCCACCGAACGCGTACAGGTCGCCCCCAGCCGCCGTGACACCCGGGTGGTTCACCTCGAGTGGCAGCGGCGCGAGCTCGGCCCACTCATCGTCGGAGATCGAATACCGGACCATGCGACCGGTGTCGCTCCCGGGCTCGAGGAAGCCGCCAAGCACGTAGACACCGTCGCCGATGCGTGCTGCCGCCACCTCCGTGCGCTGGAGCGGGCTCGGCTGAAGGACGCCCCAATCGCCGGGCCCACGAGCCGCCGGGCCGGGCTCGGCCAGGGCGGCGCCAACGACGGCGGCCGTTGCAACCGTTGCGACCAAGACGGCGAGGACGGGCCTGCTCATCCCGAGTCCTTCGACGCTCCGGCGCGTTCGTAGCCCGCGCATTCGGTGACGGGGAGCCGCGGGTAGCGCGGGTACGCGGGGTCGATGCGCGAGCGCTCACACAGCGAGAACTCCGATCCGCGTGTTGTGGGGACGATGCGCTGATGGACGCAGTCGTCGCAGAGGCCCGCCGCTGGTCTCGGCATGTCTCAAAGTATCCACGCCGGGTGCGCTTCTGCCTAGTTGAGCCCGTTACTTCACTTCGTATAGTGAGGTGCGATCGTGAGCACCTTCAAGCGACTGCTCGGCTTCCTGCGTCCCTACCGGCGACCCGCGATCGCGTCCTTGGGCTTTGCGTGGCTCGCGATGGGGATGACGATCGTGATCCCCCTGCTCGTCGGCGCAACCGTCGACGCCGTGGACAATCGCGACGGGGTCGTCGACCGCGACGCCATCCTCCCGCTCGCGCTGGCGCTTGTCGGCGCCGGCATCCTGCGATTGGGCCTCACCGTGGTGAGGCGGATCATCGCCGGCAAGGTCTCGGTCGCAGTTGAGTTCGATCTCCGCGAGCGCGTCTACCAGCACCTGCAGGCGCTGGAGCTGGGCTTCTTCGACTCGCAGCAGACGGGACAGCTCATGTCGCGGGCAACCGTCGACCTGCAGTCGATCCGGTTCTTCCTCGGCTACGGCCTCATCTTCCTGACCCAGAACGCGCTCACGCTGCTCTTTGCATCCGTGGTGATGTTCGTGATCCAGCCGGGGCTGGCGGCTCTGGCCCTTGCTCCCGTGCCGTTCGTGGTAGTCACGGCGATGCGGTTCAACCGACGCTCGCGGCCCGCGTTTCAGGAGGTTCAGCAACGGCTGGCCGAGCTGACGGCCGAGGCGGAGGAGTCGGTGTCGGGAATCAGGATCGTGAAGGCATTCGCCCGGGAGGATCACATGCTCACGCGCTTCCGGGGCGCGGTCAACCGGGTCTTCGACCAGAATGTCTTCTCGACGCGCCTGCGCGCCTTCTACTCGCCGCTGCTCGGGTTCCTGCCCAGCCTCGGGCTGGCGGTGATCCTTCTGATCGGGGGCAACCAGGTGATCGCCGGGAACCTCACGCTGGGCGAGTTCACGATCTTCTACACGTACCTGCTGCTCCTGATCGGGCCGATGCGGATGCTGGGGATGGCGCTGGGGATGGCGCAGCGGGCGGTGGCATCGGGCAACCGGCTGTTCGAGGTGCTCGACCGCGAGCCGCGGGTGGCAAGTCCTGAGAACGCCCCGGAATTGCCCGAGGGCGATGGGCGCGTCGAGTTCCGCGGGGTGTCGCTTCGCTACGACGGCGCGGCACCGGCGCTCGAGGAGGTTGATCTTCAGGTGCCGGCGGGCACGACGGTGGCGCTGGTCGGGCCGACCGGCTCGGGCAAGACCAGCCTCGTCGCGCTGATCGCGCGCCTCTATGACCCGACTGCTGGGACGGTGAGCGTCGACGGCGCCGACGTGCGCAGCATCGACGTCAGCTCGCTCCGCCACGCGGTCGCGTTCGTGGCCGACGAGAGCTTTCTGTTCTCGGCGACGGTCGCTGAGAACATCTCCTACGCGAAGCCGGATGCGACGCAGGAGGAGATCGAGCTCGCGGCCAGGCGCGCGCAGGCGCAGGGATTCATCGAGCGGCTGCCCGACGGCTACGAGACCGTTGTCGGCGAACGTGGGCTGACGCTCTCGGGCGGGCAACGTCAGCGGGTTGCGATCGCTCGAGCCTTGCTCGCGGACCCGCGGATCCTCATCCTCGACGACGCGACCTCGTCGGTGGACGCGACGACCGAGGCAGCGATCAAGCGGGGTCTGCGCGAGGTGATGGAGGGCCGCACGACCTTCGTGGTCGCACATCGGCTCTCCACCATCTCACTCGCGGACGAGATCGTTGTGATGGACGAGGGCCGGATCGTCGATCGCGGGACGCACGACGAGTTGCTCGAGCGCTGCCCGCTGTATGCGGAGATCGCAGAGCATGGGATGGCGGATCAGGTCTTTCTACAGCGCGATCTCGAGGAGCGTGAGGAGGTGGCCCGGCTGTGAGCGGCGAGGGCAACGGTCGCCGCTGGGGTTCCGATAGGCGCTCGGACGGCGAGAGGCCGGACCGCGACGGCGACGACGTGGATCCGATCACCGAACGCGATCCTGAGACCCAGCGGTCGGACGTGGCCGAGGAAACCGAGGATCAGGCGAATCAGCCCGGGCGGCTCGCCGGCACGATCCTCATGTTTCGCGACATCTGGCGGCTTGTTCGCGGTGAGGACGAGCGGGGACGAAAGGTGCGGTGGATGCTGGGGCTGCTGCGGCCCTACCGCAAGCAGGTCGTGTTCATGCTGATCGCGCTGGTGTTGGCGACCGCCGCAGGGTTGGCGCCGCCGTATCTGGCCGGGAAGGCGATCGATGTCGGGATCAGGGCCGAGGACGCGCAGGCGCTGACGGTCATCGTCGTGATCTTCCTGGCATCGGCCCTCCTCTACTGGGGGGCGACCTACCTGCAGACGTACCTGGTGGGGTGGGTCGGCCAGCGGGCCCTGCAGGACCTGCGCGAGCGGATCTACTCGCACCTGCAGGCGATGTCGATCGGCTTCTTCACCCGGCGCAAGCCTGGGGTGTTGATCTCGCGGCTCACGAACGACGTGCAGGCGCTCGACTCGCTTGTCACCGATGGGATCGTGACGCTGTTCTCGAGCACGCTGACGCTCGGTGGAGTGGTCGTGATCCTGCTCTTCCTCGACCTGCCGTTGGCGCTGATCACGTTCCTCACCTTCCCGCTCTTGGCGGTGGGCAGCGTGATCTTCCGGATCGCCTCCGCTGGGGCCTACCGGGCGACGCGGGAGAAGATCGCGAACATCACGGCCTATCTGCAGGAAACGATCTCCGGGGTGCGGGTGGTGCGGAGCTTCGGGCAGGAGGGCCGGCATGTGACGCGGATGTCGGAGCTGAACGAGGAGAACCGGGTCGCCAACCTGAAGACGGTCTACCTGAACGCGTCGTACTTCCCGGCGGTGGAGCTGCTGTCGGCGATCGGGACAGCCGTGATCCTCCTCTACGGCGGCTATCAGGTCCTCGACGGGAACATCGAGATCGGTGTGATGGTCGCGTTCGTGGGCTATCTGAACCAGTTCTTCGATCCGATTCAGCAGATCTCACAGCTCTACACCACGTATCAGCAGGGGATGGCCGCGCTGGACAAGATCTTCGATCTGCTCGATACGGCGCCGGACATGACCGACAAGGAGGATGCGATCGATCCCGGGAGGATCCGCGGGGAGCTGCGGCTGCAGGATGTCTCGTTCTCCTACGGAGGCGATGGCGAGTGGGCGCTCGAGGACGTCGATCTCTTCGTGCCGGCCGGGCAGACGGTGGCGCTCGTGGGTGAGACGGGGGCGGGGAAGTCGACGCTCGCGAAGCTGGTGGCGCGTTTCTATGACCCACAGGATGGACGGGTGCTGGTGGACGGGCACGACGTGCGTGACCTTCAGGCACAGGCGTTGCGCCGTCAGCTCGGGATCGTGCCGCAGGAGGGGTTCCTCTTCTCCGGGACGATTCGCGAGAACATCGCCTTCGGGCGACCTGATGCGGAGCTCGGCGAGATCGAGGAGGCGGCGCGGACGGTTGGGGCGGATGTGTTCGTCGGGAGGTTGGCCGACGGACTCGAGACCGAGGTCGGCGAGCGTGGGGTGCAGCTCTCAGCCGGTCAGAAGCAGCTCGTCGCTTTCGCGCGGGCGCTGCTGGCGGAGCCGCGGATCCTCATTCTGGACGAGGCGACGTCGAACGTGGATGTGAGGACGGAGAGGGTGATCGAGCGGGGGTTGGAGCGGCTTCTGGCTGGCCGGACGGCGATCGTGATCGCCCACAGGCTCTCGACGATCAGGCGGGCCGGGAGGATCGTCGTGCTGGAGCACGGGCGGATCGTCGAGTCGGGGACGCACGACGAGCTGATCGAGGCGGGTGGACGGTACGCGCGCCTCTACGGCGCCTGGGCTGAGCAGCAGGCGGCGTAGGCGGTCAGCTCAGTTCAGCCCTGGCCGCGCCCCGGCTACGGGCTGATGCCGCCGGAGCCGCCGCCTCCGCCGCCGTCCGTGCCGCCCGAGTCGTCGGGGGCGGGGGCGGGGGCGGGGGCCGGGGCAGGTTCGACGGGAGCGGGTTCGACGGGCGCCGGCTCTGTTGGTGCCGCGGGGACGCCGGTGGGGTCGGAGGGCGCGACGGAGCCAGAGTCGTCCTCGGTTCGCGTGGAACCGGCATCGGGGTCGCCGCATTCCTCGAAGCCATAGGCCTCGGCGGCGTCGAGCAACTCGTCTTGGGCGAGGGAGATGTCGGTGTCGGCGTTGGTGGACGCGGTCGTGTCCGCGTCCCGGGTGGCGGCGACCTTGCTCTCGAGCCCTGCGACGAGGTCTTCGTGCGCCGCGAAGAAGTCGTCGAGCGTGGCTTGGTCCTCCTCCGGCGGGGTGAGCGAGCGCAGCGAGTCGAGCTGTGCCTCGGTGAGCGAGAGCTCGTCGGTGGCGAGCTGCTCCTCGTCGCCGTCGGAGAGGCTGGCGATCGAGATCGCCGTCTCCTCGCAGATGGCGTCGCCCTCCTGGATGAACTCATCCTTGGAGAGCGGTGTGGCCACCCCGGGCGTGGAGGCGCCCTCATCCGTCGTGATCGAACCTGAATCCTCGTCGCCGCCCCCGCCCGCGACGGCCACGACGATCAAGACGAGCACGAGCACGATTGCGAGAACCGCGACGAGACGTCTGCGCGCATAGACGTCCATACCAGATTCAAGGTAACAGGGGAAACACGAATTTCCCGGCTCAGCGGCCCATTTGCAGCGGTTTAGTCAGGCGGCGTCGCGTCGGGGCGCCGAAGGTTTCCGCCGCCCCAGGAGTGGGTCTGATCCACAACGCGCCTCAGTCTCGTGTCAGGAGCCGTTTGAGCTGGGGATCATGGACTCGAACCATGACTACGAATACCAGAAACTCGCGTGCTGCCAATTACACCAATCCCCAGGGCGCCAGGCGAGGATAGCGCCGCTCCGCGAGGCTCTTCGGCCTAAGCCCCGAGCTCGTCGAGGGCGCTGTCGGCGTCCGCCAGAGCCTCCACCTGGCCGCTCACATCGGCGCCCGAGTCGATCAGCCGGCGGGCGTGCACAAGGTCCTCCGAGCGGTCGACCGACAGCGCGCCGGCCACCCTGCCGTCCTTCAGATACCAAGCGGACCACTCCCCCGCATCGCGGTCCCCTCGAACGATCATCGAGTCCCACTCATACGCCGGCCCCACGTATTCGAGCGACGCCCAATCCGCGAGGTCGCTGAAGAAGTACGGCACCTCGCGGTAGGGCTCGGTGTCACCGGTCATGGCCCGGCCCACGTGCCGTCCCTGGTTGAACGCCACGTCCCAATGCTCCACTCGCAACCGGCGCCCGTGGATAACGCTCTCATAGGAGCACACGTCCCCCGCCGCGAAGATCCCCTCCACCGACGTCTCGAGCCGCTCATCACAGACGATCCCGTCCTCCACCTCGAGCCCCGCCCGCTGCGCCAGCATCACGTCGGGCTTTACCCCGGCCCCCACGATCACGACATCGCCCTCAACCGTCCGCCCGCTCTTCGTCACCACCGACCGCACGCGCCCATCCCCCTCGAACAGCCCCAGCTCCTCACCCCCGAAGATCTCCACACCCTTGGACTCGAGCAACTCGTGAAACCAGCGCCCGGCCTCCTCGCCAAACGACCGCGACATCGCCACTTCCTCCATCATCACAATCGTGCAATCCGTCCCCTTCGCCGTCAGCGAAGCCGCGACCTCGCACCCGATGTAGCTCCCCCCGATCAGCACAACGTGCTCGGCCTTCTCCGCCTCCTCGCGGATCGCATCCGAGTTGCCATACGCCCGCAGGTAGTGAATCCCCTCCAGCTCCGCACCCTCCACGCGCAGGATGTTCACGTTGGCCCCCGTGGCAACCAACGCCTGGCCGAACTCCACCTCCTCCTTCGTCTGAAGCTTGGCCGTGCGCGCCTCGGCGTCAAGCGCCATCACATTCGTCCCCGTGAGCAGCTCGACCCCGTGCTCCTCGTACCACCCGGGCGCATGGACATATGCGTCCTTGCGCTCCGCCTCCCCGCGCAAATACTCCTTCGAGAGCGGCGGCCGCTCATACGGCGGCTCCGCCTCGCGCCCGACCAACAGCACCGACCCCTCCGCCCCCCGCTTGCGCAGCTCCGCCGCGCAGTTGGCGGCCGCCAGGCCCCCGCCCACGAGCAGGAAGTCAACCCGGCGGTCGCTCAAGCGCCGCTGCTCGACTTCTCGACGGGGCCAAAGCGGCCCGTCAAATCCTCCTCGACGGTCGGATCGAGCACGGCGAGGACCTCGTCTCCCACCTCGAGCACGGTCTCCGGCCCGGGGACGAACCCACTGCCGTCACGCAGCACGGAGATCAGCAGGCTGCCATCGGGCATCTGCAGATCGGTCACCCTCTGGCCCGCCGCCTTCGAGCCCTCGGGCAGCAGCATCTCGATGATCTCCAGCCGCTGCTCCGGAAGATCGAGCAGGTGGACGAGACCGTAGTCGGGCACCTCATGCTCGATCAGCCGCAGGATCAGGTCCGTCGCCGAGACCACCGGCTTCACCCCGAGCAGCTCGAACCACTGCTTGTTGCGCGGATTGTTGACGCGCGCGATCGTGCGCTCGCACAGGTACTTCTCCTTCGCCACCTGGCAGATCAAGACGTTGTCCTCATCGTCGCCGGTGACCGCGATCACCATGTCCGCCCGCGAGATCCCCGCCCGCTCGAGCACCCACAGCTCCGTGGCATCCCCGTACTGCACGATGTGCTCAAGCTCCTGCTCAACCGTCGAATACCGCTCCCGATCGTTGTCCAGGAGCGTGACCTCGTGCTCCTTGTCCAGGAGCTCGCGGGCGAGATTCCATCCCACCTTCCCCGCGCCGACGATGATCACGTACACCGCTCAGCCGTCCTCGCCGGTCCGCTCCACCGGCTCGCCCACCGGCGCCATCGCCTCATCCGCGGGATCGCCGCTCTCACCGTCCGCCCGCGAGCCGCCCGAGCGCCCGGCGGCCTCGCGCACCTCGCCCACCAGCATGTCGATCGCCACCCGCGTCGGGCAAATCGTGTGCACCCCCTGCGACTCGTACCACTCCGCCCGATATGGGTCGAGAATTCGCGCGATCACGGTCGGCACGTTGAACTGCCGCTTCGCGATCTGGGCGACCACCAGGTTCGTGTTATCGCCGTCCGTCGCCGCCACGAACGCATCCGCCTTGTCGATCCCCGCCTCCTGCAGCGCCTCGATCTCGAGGGCGGTCCCCACCGTGTAGCGACCACCGAGGTCCTCCCACGGCTCGTCGAGCCCAATCTCCAGTCGAGCATGCGATTCGGGATCCTCGTCGAGGCACGAAACGGTGTGCCCCTCCTGGAGCATCGTCCGGGCAACCGACGATCCGACCCGCCCAACTCCCACAATCAGGATGAACATCAGCCGGGCAGTGTACGCACGCGCCTGAGCGCTAGGTCAATCGATGCGTGGTCGGGCGGCGGGTGGGATCGAAGGCCGGGCTCCCGTCATCCGCAGCAGGCGCCGTCAGCAGCACCCGGCATGGAGCCTTCCGCAGCACGTGCTCCGTCACGGGACCGATCTCGGCCGGCCTCGAGCCTCCGATCCCCCCCAATACGGCCCCGCCACGGATCTGCGTGGGAGGCTCGGCGCCCATCACGATCACATCGACATCGCGCTCGCGCGCGGCGCTCACGATCCCGGCGCCCACGTCGCGCGCCCGCACCACCGAGGTCGCGACCTCCACCGTCTCGTACTCCTCCCCCACCTCCTGGGCCCGCGCAAGCGCGCCGTTCGCGGACTCCATTCGCTCCTTCGGAGGCTTCGCGTCGAGCGGGACCTTGAGCGGCAGATCGAGCACGTAGATGACCTCGAGATGCGGCGGTGTCTCAGCGGGCTGCTCGGCGGCGGCAGCGAGCCGCCCCGCGGTTCCCACGATGTCGTCATCGAGAGGAGTCCCGAACACGGGCACCAGGATGCCTCCGTACTCCGCCTTGTGGACGGACTTGGTGAGCGCCCTCGCGGGCACCGACACGCGGCGCGTAAGCGAGGTCTTCGCAAAACCACGGCGATAGGCGACATACGCGACGAGCCCGAAGATCATCCAGGCGCCACCGATGTAGCGAGCCTCGTCGTGGAAGAGCACAACGCTCACCCACGCTGCGACCGTGAGCCCCGCCGCCGCAACAGCCGGCAGGGGGATCTCGGCACCCCGAAAGCGAACGTTCAGCGGCACACGGTAGGGGCGCGCCCGATCGGGGTCCGTCATCCGCAGGCGAATCACCGAGACGTGGGCGATGGTGAACGCGATCGTCGCGCCGAACGCATAGAGCCCGCCGAGGAACAGCACATCGGCCGGAATCACGAGTGCGAACGCGATCCCCGCAGCGATCAGGATCGCGACGTGCGGCGTCGTCCACCGCTTGCCCAGCGTGCCCAGCCAGCCAGGAATCTGCCGGTTCGTGGCGAGCGAGTACACATGACGCGAGAGCCCCAGCATCGACGTGCTCGCCGCCCAGATCAAGACCACCGGCGCCAGCGCCACCACGGCCACCTTCATCACGTCCGAGACCCAGACCGGGCTGAACCCCTCCACGACACCGAGCACCGGGTTCTCGAGGAAGGGCCCGGCCAGCGCCGTTTGGGGACCATCCGGGGTCGCGACCACCGGCAGCACCATCAGTGAGATGGCCGCAACCCCGGCGTAGAGGATGGGCACCAGCGCCGCCGCGGCGACGACAAGCCGCCGCAAATCCATCGCCCGGAACCGCAGATCAGGCGTCAAGTCCGACGCAGCCTCGATCCCCGCGTAGGCCACCGTGGCGATCACGCCCGCGTAGATCGCGTCCTCCAGGGAAGGCGACTCGAACAGGTCGAGCTCGGCGGTGAGCGCCGCGGCGTCGAACGACGTGATCGCTCCGACCACGATCACCGCCACCAACAGGAACACGCCGGCCAGCGCCACGCCCACGAACCACGGCTCGTGCCGCCGCCCGGAGAGGTTCACGATGTTGAAGCCCGCGACAGCCGCGATCACGACGCCCGCCGTGATCAGCTCCGCGGCCCCGTCGGTGAACGATTCCGAGATCGGCTCGAGGTAGTGCGGAACGGAGATCGCCGCCAGCGCGATCACGATCAGGTAGTCGATGAGGATCGCCCAGCCGGCGATGAACGAGATCAGCTCGTTGAACGCGTACCGACCCAGCGTCGAGGAGCCGCCACGCTCGAGGTACATCGCCGCCCCCTCGACGTACGTCATCGCGTTCAGCAGAAAGACGACGCCGACACCGAGGAAGATCAGAGGAGTGAGCGCGAGGCCGCGATCAGCGACGAGCCCGATCGAGAAGTAGATCGAGAACCCGACCGCCGAGTACGTCACGGCGAAGAGCCACGGCACACCGATCAGCCGCCGCGTGAGCGGCCCTCGGTTAGTGCGGCGATCCGGGCCGCTCCAATCCTCGCTCACGATCTGCCTCGGGAGGCCAGATAGAGCCGCCCGCCCCCGAGCGCGATGAAGACCACCCCCAACAGCACGCCGACCGACAGCACCCCACCCCCGTTCGCCAGGGTCACGATCAGGATGGTCACGCCGAAGCCGAGAATGACCACGGCGAAAAGGCGCGTGACCGCGCGGTAGACCTCATCAGGGGCAGCCACGACCGAGATTCTAGGTTCGCCGTGCGGCGCCTAGCCGGCAATCCGCTCGCGCGGGTCGCGCGCGTGCTCCGGCGAGGCGGCGACGATGACCCGGCACGGGCGCTGCGCGAGCACCGTCTGCAGCGACCGCCCGTATTGCGGCGTCCCGTTGCGATATCCGAGCTGCATCACGATCGCCGCCGCCTCGAGCTCCTTTGCCCGCGCGATGATCGCCGCGCCGCCCTGGCCCGCTCGCACGCGCTGTACCTGGCCGGTCACGCGCAGCCCGCAGATCAGCCTCGCCCGCTCGATCCGGCCCTGGGCGGCGCTCTCCGCCTCCGGCAGCTCCGCATCCAACAGGAGATGCGTCGGCACCTCGAGGAGCGAGAGGACGTGGATGGCGCGACGGCGCCTGGATCCCAACGCGAGCGCCGTGGCCACCGTCTCCTCGGAGAAGGGCTGCTCCTCGAAGGCCAGAAGTACGCTGCGGTACTCGACCTCCTCCACGCCGAGCGCCTCGAGGCTCTCGACTTTGACGGTCTGGCTGAGCGGGAGGCCCTGGTGACGGCGATAGAGGTAATAGAGGATCAGCCCGGCGATCATCCAGCCGCCCCCCGTAGCCAGGATCACGGGATCCAGGACCATCGCCACAACGAATGCCCCAAACGTCCCGAGACCGCCGAAGATCGCTGTTGGCGGGATGTCGACACCCCGAATCCGGATCCGGCCCGGGGGGCACCACAGGCGGTGTCCCTCAGCGGCGTTGCGACGCTCGGCGAGCGGGTAGCGCTTGCGCATCCAGATCACCGAGACGTGGGCGATCGTGAACGAGAGGGTCGCGCCGAACGCGTAAATCGCGCCGAGGAACGTCGTCTCGCCCGGCGCCATCACCACGATCGCGACCACCGAGAACGCGATGATCGCCGTGTACGGCGTCTTGAAGCGCGGGTGGACGCGCCGCAGGATCATGGGAAGCTGGCGGTGCTGTCCCATCGAGAAGGTGAGCCTCGAGAGGCCGATGAGCGCAGCGTTGGTGGCGATCAGCAGGATCACCGCCGCCAGGATCCCGACGTAGACCTCGAGCACGTTTGTGAGGCCGGCCCCGAGCCCGATGTTCTCGACGATGCCGAGGACCGGGTCGTCAGCGTAGGTGGTCGCCAACTCGGTCGTGGCCGCATCGCCACTGCCGGTCACCGGCATCGCCGACAGCGCGATCGCGGGCAGCAGGGCATAGAGGCCGACCACCGCGATCACGGTGTAGCCGGTGCCGCGCGGAATCGTGCGGTCGGCGTCGCGGGCCTCCTCCGCCATGTTCGAGATCGTCTCGATCCCGGTGTAGGCCACCATGCCCACCGCGATCCCCAGAGCGAAGTCGCCCCAGGTTGGCACCGAGCCGAAGTCCACCTGCGAGACGAGGAGGTCGGCGTTGAACACGAGCGCCAGCCCGATCACCGCCAGCACCACCTGCGTGAGCAGGTCAGCGATGGCGAGGACCAGGTTGAGGCGGGCCGACTCCTCAGTTCCGCGAATGTTCAGCAGCGCGAGAAGCACCACCAGCCCGACGCCGAAGATCACGTCGGCCGGGCCATGACCCAGCGGCTCCCAGAAGACCGCGAGGTAGTGCGGCACGAAGAAGGCGGAGATCGCGACCGTGACGATGTAGGTGAGCATCTGAGCCCAGGCCGCGAAGAAGCTCGCGAGCTCGTTGAAGGCGTGGCGAGCGAAGCTCGACGAGCCGCCCGCCTCGGGGTAGAGAACCGTCGCCTCGACATAGGTGGCGGCGGTGAAGGCGAAGATCAGCCCGGCGATGATGAACGTAACCGGCGTGAGCCCGAGCGCGTAGAGCGCGACCAGCCCGAGCGCGTAGTAGATCGACGAGCCGACGTTGCCGTACGCGGCCGCGAACAGCGCGCCCGTGCCGTGCACGCGGCGAAGTGCCTGCTCCCTCGGATGCCTCTCCGCCATCGCTGGCGACTATAGAAGCCGGGCCAGCGATACCCTGCGAGCAGCATGAGCGAGGTCATCCACACCTGTTATCGGGTGCTCGACCCCGACCGGTCGGTGGAGTTCTACGAGAAGCTGGGCTTCGAGGAACGCCGCCGCATGCCGATCGGCGACGACGCCACAAACGTCTTCATGGGCCTGCCCGGAGACGGCGACCGTCTCGAGCTGACGCACAACCACGACGTCGATGAGCCCTACGAGCTCGGCACCGGCTACGGCCACATCGCGATCACCACCGACGACCTCGACGGCACTCTCGAGCGCCTCGCGGGCCTTGGGATCGAGCCCGAGAAGCCGCCCTACCAGGTACGCGAGGGCGGCTCGCGCATCTGCTTCGTGCGCGACCCGGACGACTACAGAATTGAACTGATCGAGAAGGGCTGAGGTCGGCTACTCAGCCGAGCCCCGAAGCGGCGCGCCGCCGAAGCCGATCTCGTTTCCATCCGAGTCGCGGTAGGTCGCCTTGCGGACCCCGTTGCGGTACGTCTCCCGCCTCGCCGGCTCGATCCCGCGCGCCGCGATGTCCCCCACCACTGCCTCGAGGTCGTCGACGAAGATCGTGTGCACGGCGCGTCCGGCCCGCTCCGCGTCCTCCACGATGAAGAGGAAGCGATGCTCGCCGAGCTCCCACACGCACTCGGTCTCGTGAGGGGCAAAGGCCGGCTCCGAGCCCAGGAGGTCCTCGTACCACGGCTTCGCCGCCTCGTAGTCACGCACGCAAATCCCGGCGAAGAGGTCCATGGCTAGCCAGGAGACCCGACTGCCCGCCGCACGTGGTCGCTCGTGACGTCCGCCGGCGACGGACAACCGCAGAGGGCCAGCGCCAGCTCGATCTCGTCGCGCAAGAGCTCGAGCACGCGCCGCGCTCCGTCCTCTCCAGCGGCCGCGAGACCCCAGAGCGCCGGGCGCCCGACGAGCACAGCCCGTGCGCCAAGCGCCAGCGCCGTGACGACGTCCGTGCCGCGCCGGACGCCGCCGTCGACGAACACCTCCACATCGTCACCGACCTCGTCGATGACCTCCGAGAGCACGTCGATCGTCGCGGACACCGCATCGAGCTGGCGCCCGCCGTGGTTGGAGACGACGATTCCCGCCGCCCCGTGCTCGGCGGCCAAGCGCGCGTCCGACCCGGTCATCACTCCCTTCACGAGCACCGGAAGAGCCGAGTGCGAAGCGATCCGCTCGAAGTCCTCCCACCCGAGCGCGGGATCGAGCAGGCCGAACGCTTCGAAGATCGTCATCGGCCGCGTCTGGCCGACCGCGGCGGCCATGGCCGGCACGTTGATGTCCTCCGGCACCGCGAACGAGGTCCGCAGGTCGCGTTCGCGGCGGCCGGGTAGCGGGGCGTCCACGGTGACGGCGATCGCCCGGTAGCCGGCGGAGATCGCCTCGTCGATCAGCGACCGGGTCACGCCCTCGTCGCGGAAGCAGTAGAGCTGCAGCCACCGTGGAGCCCCGGGCGCCGCCGCGGAGACGTCCGTGGGCGAGGTCGTCGCGAAGGTGGACAGGCACATGAGGGTCCCGGTGGCGGCCGCTGCTCGTGCCATGCCGGCCTCCCCGTCCGCATGGGCCATGCGCTGGATCGCCACCGGCGCGACCAGCAGAGGCATCGAGACCTCGGTGCCCAGCACCTCGGTTCGCGTGCTGACGTCGGCCACGCCGACCAGCATCCGCGGGCGCAGCTGCCAGCGGCGGTAGGCTGCGACGTTCTCGCTCAGGGTCCGCTCGTCGCCGGCCCCGCCCGCGAAGTACCCAAGCGGACCCTCCTCGAGCGCGTCGGCGGCAAGCCGCTCGTAGTCGGCGACGTTGATCGGCTCGCGCGAGGAAGTCATGCCCCGGACGCTAGTCGATGCCGTTACCGCGCCTGCAGGGCGTCCATTCCTACCGCGAGAGCGAGCGCCAGCCTTCTGTCGATCCTGCGCGCCGAGTCGCCGCTCAGATCGAGGATGTAGGTGTCGCGAACCCCGAGCTTCCTGGTCAGCTGGCCGATCCGCTGGTCCTCGCCAAGGAAGTACTCGAAGTGGTACGGGATCGGGATCATCGCGATGAGCTCCCCGATCAGGGGGATCAACGCGAAGAGGCCGATGATCCGGCGCAGGATCGCGATCGTGGCGCTGGTCTCCCGCGCCCAGCCGATCTGCTCACCCTCCTCGTAGACCTTCCACGTCGAGCGCATGAGCGACTGCTTGAAGACCTTGCCCAGCTCGCCGATCTTGCTGCCGTCCGGCGCGGTCACGGAGTAGCGGGCGGACGGATCGAAGCGTTGGTGCGCCAGGATCCGGAAGACCTCGCCCTCCTTGCTTTCGTCCACGTAGGCGCGGAGATCCTCCTTCAGCTTCATCCGCCTCTGCTGAACGAAGCAGACTGGCTGTCCCGGCGAGGCATCCCCGACCAGGGTCGACACCTCGTACTGGTTCACCATCGGCCGGAACCGCTGCCGGATGACGAACCGGTCGTGCTCGGCTGGATCCGCCGACGCCTGAGCGCGCGCCGGGTGGGGATCGCTCGCGGCGGCGTCGGTCAAGCGGCCCTACCCGGGGAAGTTAACGATCGGAATGATCAGGATCGCGACGATGTTCGCCACCTTGATCATCGGGTTGATCGCGGGGCCGGCGGTGTCCTTGTAGGGGTCCCCGACGGTGTCGCCGGTCACCGAGGCCGCGTGCGCCTCAGAGCCCTTCCCACCGTGCGCGCCGTCCTCGATCAGCTTCTTTGCGTTGTCCCAGGCGCCGCCGCCGGCGGTCATCGAGATGGCAGCAAAGAGCCCAACCACGATGACTCCGATCAAGAGGCCGCCGAGTGCGTCGACGCTCCACAGTCCGATCAGTACGGGCACGACGATCGGGATCAGCGAGGGCAGGATCATCTCCCGCTGCGCCGACGCCGTCACGATCGCGACCGTCTCGGCGTAGTCGGGCCTCTCGGTGCCTTCCATGATCCCTGGCTTGTCGCGGAACTGCTTGCGCACCTGCTCGACGACCTGCCCGCCCGCGCGGCCCACGGCCTCGATGGCCAGCGCCGCGAAGAGGTAGACCATGATGCCGCCGACGATGAGCCCGATGAGCACGTCGGGATTGGAGAGGTTGAAGAGGGTCTCGAGGCTGAAGCCGCCGGGCGCCTCCTCCTCGAGCTCGATCTTGAAGGCCGCGAACAGAACCAGCGCCGCCAGTGCCGCGGAGCCGATCGCATAGCCCTTGGTGACGGCCTTGGTCGTATTGCCGACCGCGTCCAGCGGATCCGTGACGTTCCTCACGTCCTCTGGCAGCTCCGCCATCTCGGCGATACCACCGGCGTTGTCGGTGATCGGGCCGAAGGCGTCGAGGGCGACGATGAGGCCGGTGAGCGAGAGCTGGGCGACCACCGCGATCGCGATCCCGTAGATCCCAGCCAGCTCGTTGGCGCCGAAGATGGCGGCAGCGAGCAATAGTGCGGGCAGCGCGGTCGACTGAAAGCCCTGCGCGAGCCCCTGGATGATGTTCGTCGCGTGGCCGGTCTCGGACGCCTTGGAGATCGTGCGCACCGGGCGGAAACGGGTGGACGTGTAGTAGTCGGTGATGACGAAGAGCCCGGCCGTCACGATGATCCCGAACAGCGCGCAGACCCAGAGGTCGCCGACGCCGATGTCCGTGCCGGCGAGCACGTCCGACATGAGCCAGTCCGTGATCGGGTAGAACGCCGCGGCCGAGATCGCCCCTGAGATGATCACGCCCCGGTAGAGCGCGCCCTCGACCCTGTCGGTCGACGTCCGCACCAGGAGCGCGCCGATGATCGACGCGATGATCGCAACCCCGCCGAGGACCAGCGGGAAGAGCGACACCTCTCGGGCGAACTCGGGGAAGGTGAGGACGCCGAGCAGCATCACCGCCACGGTGGTGACCGCGTAGGTCTCGAACAGGTCGGCCGCCATGCCCGCGCAGTCGCCGACGTTGTCACCGACGTTGTCGGCGATCACCGCCGGGTTCCGTGGATCGTCCTCGGGGATTCCGGCTTCGACCTTGCCGACCAGATCGGCGCCGACGTCGGCGGCCTTCGTGAAGATGCCCCCGCCCAGGCGTGCGAAGACGGAGATGAGCGAGCCACCGAATCCGAGTCCGATGAGCGCGTCGACGGCCTCCTTGTCGGTCTCGTCGGTGAGAATCAGAATGCCGAAGTAGCCCGCTACGCCGAGGAGCGCGAGGCCGACGACCAGGAGCCCGGTCACCGAGCCCCCCTTGAAGGCCGCGTCGAGCGCCGGTGGCACCCCACCTCGTGCCGCCTCGGCCACCCTGGCGTTCGCGCGCACGGAGACGTTCATGCCGATGAAGCCGGCGGCACCCGAGAGGGTGCCGCCGATCACGAACCCGATGCCGGTCGTCACGTCCTGGAGAATCGCGATCAGGATCGCCAACGGGATGGCAACCACCGCGATGATCGCGTACTGGCGGTTGAGGTAAGCCTTTGCCCCCTCCTGCACCGCCCCCGAGATCTCCTGCATCCGCTCGCTGCCGGCCGATAGAGCGAGCAGACGCTGTGTGACGAGCGCGCCGTAGAGCACGGCCGCCCCTGCGCACACCAGCGCGATGACGACGCCATAGTCGGTCAGGAACTCGGTCAAGTCTGCACGCCTCCGTGGAGCTTCGTTGGACGAAAAAACGGCCTGGGATGGCCGAAAAGGACGTGCGACCGGCTGTCGGGTCCGGTCGCGAAAGCGGCGGGCAGTCTACCTACCCCCTCCCGCGAAAGCGCACTTGCAGCGCTCGCTCAGGTGCCCGGAGGGGTCCAGAGGCCCCCGTGGGCGGGCCCCGTGTCGCGCTCGGGCGGCGCTTCAGGGGCGCCCCCGCCCTCCGTCGGCGCGTCGGCTCCAGCGGGAGACGCGGCGTCGCCCGAAGGGGCGCCCCCTCCGGCCTCCCGGGCGTAGAGCATCTGCAGCTCCGAGAGCGCATTGCGCACCTGCTCGCGAGGCTCCTCCTCGAGTAGCTCGGAGACGGCGCGGACCGCATCGATGCCGACACGTGCCTGATCGAGGTCCCGCTCATCCGGCTTGGCGATGCGGCGCGCGGTCAGGTTGATGATCGTGACCACGCTCTCGAGCAGGACGTCCTGCACCCGCACCTTCCGCAGGTTCTCCTCGATGCGGGCCCGCAGCTCCTCCTCGCTCGGCGCCTCTTCGCCAGCGGCCTCGCTGCCACTCCCCTCCCCGATCGGTGGCTCGTCTCGCTCCACGTCGCTCAATCTATTCCCCTTGGCCGCCGACAGCGTCCGGCGCGTAGCTTCGCTTCGTCTCCTCAAACGCCGCCCGGTAGATCTCCTCGAGCGAAGCGCCCCCCTCGAACGCCTCGCAGGCTTTCTGGGCCCCGTTCAGCGCCGGGAGCTCGACTTCCAGCTCGAGCTCGGAACGCGCTGGGGCGGTCCACTCCACGAGCTTCTCCACGGCAGCCCGGGTTGACACCTCCTCCTGCGCGGCGAAGTCGATCATCTTGCCGTCGAGGCCATAACGGATGGCTCGCCAGAGGTTCTCCTCCACGCCGCGGCTTGGGAGCGGGGGCGGGAGCGATCCCTCGGAGTAGTCCATCGCCGCCTGGGCGATGCAGGCTGTGATCAGCGCCGCCAGCCTGAACCCCTCATCACCGTTGGTCTGGGCCTCGCAGATCCGCAGCTCGACGGTGCCGAACCTGTGATGTGGCCGGACGCTCCACCAGAGCTGGGTGGACTCGACGATCGAATTGGTGCGGACGAGCAGGTCGATGAAGTCCGCATAGCCCTCGTAGCTGAGCCACGGCTGATGCACACCGCAGCGCGGGAAGGTTCGCGTAAAGATCTGGGTGCGCACCGAGGCCAGCCCGGTGTTCTCGCCGTCCAGGAACGGCGAGTTCGCCGAGAGCGCCAAGAGCTCAGGGAGGATGCCGCGCAGGTAGTCGCAGACGGAGATCGCGCGATCGGCCCCCTGGACGCCCACGTGGACGTGGAGGCTCCAGGTGTTGTTTCGCAGCGCGACCCACCGCAGCTCCTCCTGGAGCCGCCGGTAGTGCTCGGTCTGGATGATCCGCTGGTCCAGGTAGCTGGCCCAGGGGTGGGTTCCCGTCGCGGCGAGGCCATAGCCGTGCCGGGCCGCAAGCGCGAACAGGCGTCGCCGATGCTCACGCTGCATCTCGACGGCGTGCGCGAAGTTGTCGCCACGCCCAGAGCGAATCTCGATCTCCGACTCGATCAGCTCGCCGGCTGCCGCAATCTCGAGGACCTCGTCGTTCTGACACGCCTCGTAGAGCTCGCCGAACCCGTGCACGAGATCCAGCGACGAGGGGTCGACGATGGCGAACTCCTCCTCGAGCCCGACCGTGAAGTCGGTTGAGGCCTCGAACGCCTCCCGGGTGCGCTCCCGGTTGAGAGTCGGCGAGAGCGCGTCGGTGCTCACTTGCAGGTCCTGAAGCGTCCTACGTGAGGTAGAAGTAGAGCGCGTAAAGCAGGTCGACGGCTGGACTGGACGTGTGGACGGTGACCTCCGGGGGAACGTCGAGGAGCTGCTCGGAGTAGTTGAAGATGATCTTCACCCCTGCCTCCACAAGCTTGTCGGCGACCTCCTGCGCGGCCGCGGCCGGAACGGCGAGGACCCCCACGACCACGTCCTCATCGGCGACGACCGGCTGGAGGTCACCGAACGCCCGCACCGGTACGCCGCCCAGCTCGTTGCCCACCTGTTCGGGGTCGACGTCGAAGATGGCCACGATCTGGAAGCCGTGGTCGGCGAAGATGTCGGACGACGCGATGGCCTGGCCCAGGTGCCCGGCGCCGAAGAGCGCGATGTTGTGCTGGCCCGAGGTGCGCAGGATCTTGCGGATCTCCTGCACGAGCGACTCGACGCGGTAGCCGACCCCGCGCTTGCCGAACTTCCCAAAGCCCGAGAGGTCGCGGCGGATCTGGGTTGAGTTGATGTGCGTGTACTCGGCGAGCTCCTGCGAGGAGATCGTCTCCTTGCCCATCTTCCTGGCCTGGATCAGAACCTGGAGGTAGCGCGAGAGGCGAGCCGCGACGCCGAGCGAGAGGCGCTCGCCATCCATCGCGAAGCCCTCCCCCACCGTCTCCTCGGCTCCGGTGGGTCCGCTCGCTACACCCTCGACGCTCATGGGCTCAGCCTACCCATCGTGAACGCGAGCGTCATCGAGGAAAGGAGCCAGCGCGCGCGGCTCGAACTCGAGCTCGCTCACGATCCGGCCGTCGAGCTCCACCACGGGGATGCGCTCGAGGTAGGCAGCGTTGAGAGCGGCATCGGAGTCGATGTCCACCTCGCGCAGCTCGAAGCGGGGCGGCTCACCACGCAGTGCAGCGATCGCGTCGCGCGCCTCATCGCAGAGGTGACACTCCGGGCGGCCATAGAGCGTGACGACGGAGCGGCTAGGCATGCGCGTCCCAATCCAGGTAGTCCGGGTAGGGAGTGGCTTCGGCGTAGCGCGCCGCCGACGCGATCATCGCCGCGTTGTCGGTGCAAAGCGCCGCCGGCACAAGCTTGAGGCGCACGCCCCTGGCCTCGCAGAGCGCCGCCGCCCCAGCCCGGAGCGGCCCATTCGCAGCCACGCCGCCGCCCAGCGCGAGCGCCTTCCACCCGCCCTCGTCGAGGGCTCGCTCGAGCCGGCCGGTGAGCTGGCCGACGATCGCAGCCTGGTAGCTCGCGGCGAGATCGGCGCGACGGCGCTCCGTCTCCGCCTCCCCCAGCTCGCGAGTCGCATAGAGGAGCGAGGTCTTCACCCCCGAGAAGGAGAAGTCGAGCCCGCCGTCACGGCTCATCCCGCGGGGCAGGGCGAACGCATCTGGATCCCCGTCCCGGGCGAGCCTCTCGATCGCTGGCCCTCCCGGATAGGGCAGCCCGAGCAGCCGGGCCCCCTTGTCGAGCGCCTCACCGGCGGCATCGTCGAGGGTTTGGCCGATGACGTCGTAGCGATCGCGTGCTTCGACCCCGGCCAGCAGGGTGTGGCCACCACTCGCGATCAGGCAGAGGAACGGCGGCGGAAGCGGGTCAGGCTCGAGGAAGTTGGCGGCCACGTGCCCATGCAAGTGGTCGACGCCGCAAAGCGGCTTGCGAGTCGCCGCGGCGAGCGCCTTCGCCGTCGAGACGCCCACCAACAGCGCGCCGATGAGCCCGGGCCCGCGGGTGACGGCGAGGCCATCGACGTCCTCGAGGCCGCATCCAGCGTCCGCCAGTGCGACGTCGACCACGGCGTTTGTGAGCTTCAGGTGCTGGCGCGAGGCGAGCTCGGGGACCACTCCACCGAACAGGGCGTGCTCGTCCGCCTGCGAGGAGACGACGTTGGAGAGGATCCGCCCCTCGTCGACGACGGCCGCGCAGGTGTCGTCGCAAGAGGTCTCGAGGGCAAGGATCAAAGGAGCCTAGGCGCCCACCGGCGCCGGCTCCAGCCACATGATGAGCGCGTCCTCGCCGTTGTCGTGGTAGTAGCGGCGACGGTGACCGGCGGCCCTGAAGCCGAAGCGCTCGTACATGTGGATGGCAGCGCTGTTCGACGTGCGGACCTCGAGCGTGTAGCGCGCATCGGGCTCGCCGCCGCCAAACAGCCGCTCGATCAGCCGAGTCGCGATTCCCTCGCGGCGGCGTTGCGGGTCCACGGCCACATTCATCAGATGCCACACGTCCGCGTAGCGCGAGCAGATCAGATAGCCGACGAGCCCACCTCGGTCGGAGGCCGCCAGGCAGATGCCCGAGGGCTTCGAGAGCTCGAGGACGAACATTGCGAGCGACCACGGCGTGCCGAACGCGCGCCGCTCGATCGAGAGCACGGCGGGCAGGTCGCTGTAGACGAGCGAGCGAATCTCGACGGCGTCCGCCGAGTGCCAGCTAGCCCTTGCGATTTCCCTCTCGGCGCTGCTGCTCAAGCCATAGCTCCGCGTCTGGTGGCCTCAGGTAGATCGGTTCAACCCTCGCCGGCTCCGTGTCCGGCACATCCGCGGCCAGCACACACAGGTGCCGCGCAGAGATCCTGTGTGCCTCGTCGTCGTCGGCGGGGACGTCCGCGCCGGCGGCTTCGAGCTCACCCCTGAATCGTATCGATCCATCCCCCGCCGCCAGCGGCGCCTGGGCGAGCGATCGCACTCGCTCCACCAGCTCCTGTGGCGTCGCGACGAACGGCTCCCAGAGCGCTTCGCCGGTACCGCCGTAGAGCGCCGCGAAGGCCTGCCCCCTGCGGGCATCGAGCACGGGGAGGCGCTGACGATCTCGCTCACTGAAGCCTGGTGCCATGCCGCGCGCCACCGCGGCGAGGGAGCTAACCGGCCGCAGTGGCTTGCGCAACCCCTGCGCGAGACCGCGCGCCGTGGCGATCCCGATCCGAAGGCCCGTGTACGACCCGGGGCCGAGTCCGACCGCGATGGCGTCGACGGCCGGCCAGCCGCCGGCGGCGTCGGCGGCCTCCTCAACCGTGGCGAGCAGCTCGCGGGCATGAGCTGGGCGCTCGCCGGGCTCGGGATCGAACGAACGCTCGAAGCTGGGCTCACCGCCGCAAGTCGCCGCCACGCTCAGCACGGGGGTGGCGGTATCGAGCCCGACCAGCGTAGGCCCGGAGCTCATCGCTCATCTCCGACCACAACGTCACGATCGTCAGCGCCGGCGTGGCGCAGCTCGATCCGCATCGCGACCCGCACCTCCTCCAAGGCGGCCGGGATGAAGCCGTGCTCGAGCTCGGCCGGCCACTCCACGAAGGAGATCGCGCTCTCAGTCACGTAGTCGTCGAGCAGGCCCGGGTCCTCGGCCTCGAGGCCGTCCAGTCGATAGAGGTCGAGGTGGGAGACAGCCACAGCCTCCCCTTGGTACCGCTGGCCGATCGTGAAGGTCGGGGATGTCACCGCTTCGCGGACGCCCAGCGCCCGGGCGGCGCCGCGCACCAGGGTCGTCTTGCCGCTCCCGAGCTCACCGCTCACGAGCACCACGTCTCCAGGCTCAAGCGAATCCGCGAGCCGAGCGCCGAGCGCCTCGGTCTCGGCGGCCCCGCTCGTGCGCTCGATCAACCGAAGAGGCCGAGCTGGTCGGCCGTGCGCTGGGATGCCATCTCCTCGCCGGCAGGCTCCGGGTCGACGTCGTCCGCCCGCGCCAAGGCGCCCGGCTCACGCGCGAGCAAGTCGGGAATCGTGCGCAGGTCCTGGCGGAGCGTCTCGACCAGCGCGGGCGTCCTCAACGCAGCCGCCGGGTGAAACAGCGGCAGCAGGAAGACCGTGCGCCCGCCCAGCTCGTGGACCTGAGGCGCTCCGCGAACCCTGGTGATCCCCGTCTGGCTTCCCGTCAGGAGCTTCGTCGCGAAGTTGCCGAGCGTCGCGATGACGCGCGGCTGGATCAGCTCAACCTGCTTGTCGAGATACGGCTGGCACGTTTCGATCTCGACCGGCTGTGGGTCGCGGTTGCCAGGGGGGCGGCATTTCAGGACATTCGCGACAAACACGTCGTCGCGGCCCATCCCGATCTCCCCGAGGAGCTGCGTCAGAAGGTTCCCGGCCCGCCCCACGAACGGGATCCCCTGCCGGTCCTCCTCCGCACCGGGAGCCTCGCCGACGAACATGAGGTCGGCGTCTGAGTTCCCATTGCCGAAAACGACGTTCGTGCGGGTGGCGGCGAGGGGGCACAGGGTGCATTCGGAGGCATCGCGGTAGACCTCCACCAGCCGCTCGCGGCGCTCGGTCGCGTCAGCCGTCGCCACCGCTCGCCTTGCGCTTGGCGTCGCGAGCCCCCTGGCGGCGACGCTTGAAGTTCGCCTTCGTCTCACCTCGGAGATTCGCGTTGCGGGCCTCCTGCACCCGTGCCGCCCCGGGGGTCTTTACGAGCTTGAACGTCGCCGCCTGCGGCGAGTAGCGCCGCGCGGTGCGCCGCGAGCCACATTCGCGGCAGATCGTGGAGGCGGTCTCGGCTGGCACGATCTCCTCGAACTCGGCCCCACAGTCCTCGCACTCGAACTCATAGATGGGCACCGCTCGATCGTAGAGGTGACGGCGGATCAGGTGGCTGTACGAACTACAATTTCGGAAGGCCGCGACCTCATCGTGAGGCGTGGACCAGCCGGGGACGGCCCGGCAGAAAGCTGACACCACCTTGAAGCCGTCTGGTATCTCCGCGAGGGAACTGGAACGGGATCGACCCGAAGCCGCCGGCGATCGCGCCGGAGGCGCATCGCTGCCGAAGCTCGCTCTCATCGGCAGTGGTCGCGTTGGTGGGGCGATCGCCCGCGCCGCGCAGGCCGGCGGCCTGGACTACATCTCCGCCGGCCGCGAGCACTCGGAAGTTGCCAGGACGGGCGCCGAAGCCGCGCTCCTCTGTGTTCCCGACGACGCCATCGAAGCGGCCTGCGCGCAACTCGCCGACAGCGTGCCATCGCTTCGCTTCGTCGGCCACACGAGCGGCGCCACCGGCCTGGGCGCCTTGGACGCCGCCTCCGCGCGGGGCGCCGAGACGTTCAGCCTGCATCCGCTGCAGACGATTCCCGACGACGCGAGCGACCTGACTGGCGCGCCGTGCGCGATCTCCGGCGGAAGCCCCGCCGCGGACGAGCTCGCCGCCGATCTCGCCACGGCGCTCGGCATGCGCCCCTTCGCCGTTCCCGAGGAGAGCCGGGCCGCCTACCACGCGGCCGCGGCGATCGCGTCGAACTTCCTGGTGGCCTTGCAAGAGTCGGCAACGGAGCTGCTGCACGAGGCTGGCATCGACGACGCGCGCGAGCTCCTGGCGCCACTGGTCCTTCGTTCGGCCGTGAACTGGTCCGAACGCGGGTCACAGGCACTCACCGGCCCGATCGCGCGCGGGGACGAGGCGACCGTCGAGCGGCACCTCGCGGCCCTGCGCGAAACGGCGCCCGACCTGATCCCCCTCTACGAGGCGCTAGCCGAGCGTACCCGCGACGTGGCGCGACGGACATGAAGCTCGTCCGCACCAAGGTGAAGCTGCGCGAGCTCTTGGCGCCCACGCGTGAGGAGGGCTGCTCGATCGGTCTCGTTCCCACGATGGGCCATCTACACGATGGGCATCTGTCCCTGCTGCGGGCAGCACGGGAGGGCTGCGACGTCGTCGTCATGAGCCTCTTCGTAAACCCGGCGCAGTTCGGGCCAAACGAGGACCTGGAGAGCTACCCGCGGGACCCCGAGCGCGACAGCACCAGCGCCGAGGGAGCTGGCGTGGACATCCTGTACGCGCCAAGCGTCGGCGAGGTCTACCCGCCCGGGTTCGCCACGAGTGTCGAGGTCGGCGGTGGGCTCGCGGATGTCCTCTGCGGGGATCGCGAGCGTCGCGGGCCAGAGCACTTTCGTGGCGTCGCCACGGTGGTTGCCAAGCTGCTGAACACGGTCTTGCCCGACGTCGCCTACTTCGGCCAGAAGGACGCTCAGCAGGCGCTCGTCATCCGCCGCCTCGTGCGCGATCTCGACTTCCCGGTCGAGATCGTGGTACTCCCCACCGTGCGCGCCGGTGACGGGCTTGCGCTGAGCTCGCGCAACGAATACCTGTCCCCGCCGGAGCGCGAGCGAGCAGTGTCACTATCGCGCGCGCTGACCGCGGCGGAGGAGGCGGTGAATGCCTTCTCCGAGCTCGACGCGGCCATGGACGTAGCCCGCGCCGAGTTGGCCTCAGCGGGAATCGAGCCCGAGTACCTCGAGGCCCGCGACGCGGAGGACCTCACACCCGTCGCGGCATTCAACGGGCGCCCGGTGCTGCTGGCGGTGGCCGCGCAGATCGGAGCAGCGCGCCTGATCGACAACATCGTGATCGAGCCAGCCGGCTCGGACGCGGACAGCGAGCGAACGGAGGACACCCGATGAGCACCAGCAGCGACCGCGCCCCGATGACCCTTCCTCGCCTGGCCGAGATGAAGCGCGCCGGCGAGCCCATCGTGATGGTCACGGCCTACGACCACCCCTCCGCGCTCGCCGTCGAGGAGGCGGGCGTGGACCTCGTCCTGGTCGGCGACACGGCCGCGATGACGGTGCTCGGCTATGAATCGACCGTGCCCATCGGCCTCGACGAGATGCTGATGCTGGCGGCAGCGGTCCGCCGCGGCCTGCGCACCCCGTTGCTCGTGGGAGACCTGCCGTTCGGCTCGTACGAGCGCTCCAACGAGCAGGCGATCGAGACCGCCCAGCGATTCGTAAAAGAGGCTGGCTGCGATGCCGTCAAGCTCGAGCGCGGTGGCTCCTCGGTCGACCGCGCACGGGCGATCATCCGGGCCGGGATCCCAGTGATGGGTCACGTCGGCCTGACCCCGCAATCCGCCACGGCCCTCGGCGGCTTCACGGCCCAGGGAAAAACCGCCAATCGCGCGATCGAGATCGCGGAGGAGGCGCTCGCGCTGGAGTCGGTCGGTTGCTTCGCGATCGTGTTCGAGGCCGTGCCCGCGGCGGTGAGCGAGGCCCTGGTCGCCAAGCTCGAGGCACCCGTGATCGGCATCGGGGCCGGTGGCGGCACCGATGGCCAGGTCCTTGTCTTCCACGACCTGCTCGGTATCTACCAGGGGCATGCCGCGAAGTTCGTCAAGCGCTACGCGGAGATCCACGACGCGATGGTCGCGGGGCTGCGCGCCTACGCCGAAGACGTACGCACCCATGGCTTCCCCGGGCCGGAGCACATCTACAGCGTGCCTCCTCCAGAGCTGGCGGAGTTTCGCTCCTACCTCGAGAAGGAGAGCCTCGCGGGGCGCTCCTGGGACTGGTCCGCGACGGAGATCTGACAGCCCACTCCCAGCTCACCCAAACGGGGTAACCGGGGGTGCCGTCGAGTGTAAATAGCGTGCTGATAACGCACGAGGTGCTTCCGGCCGGAACCTTCGTCTGAGCAGATGAAAGGTGAAAGAGATGGAGATGCTGAAGAGGTTTGAGCCGCTGGGTCTGCTGTTGCTGATCCTCGGCGCGCTCAACTGGGGCATTCTCGCCCTCACGGACACCAACGTCATCGCCGAGATCTTCGGCACCGGCACCGTTACCGACGTGATCTACGTGCTCGTCGGAATCGCCGGATTGATGTTCGTGCCGCGCCTCGCGGAGTCCGTGACCGCTGGTCACGGCCCACATCCGAGGGGCGTCTAGTCCGGCACCTCCAATCCGTTACGCGTTCGCGCGCGTAAGGGAAGAGAGGCGGGACAGGCGGGCCGGGCGAAAGCCCGGCCCGTCCTACTTTGAGACTGATGTGGCAGGCTGACCGGAGGTCGTGAACCTCTACACCACAGAGCTCTCGTTCTCCACCCGCGGCGACGGCGACGTGGTCGACATCACCGGCGAGGTCGAAGCCGCCGTCGCGAACGCGAACGCAACTACCGGGCAAGCCGCGACGTTCGTCCAGGGCTCGACGGCAGCGATCACGACGATGGAGTTCGAACCCGGGGGCGTGCAGGATCTCCGGGCGCTTCTCGACAGGCTGGTCCCCGTTCAGGGCGATTACGAGCACAACCGGCTGAACCATGACTCCAACTCCCACGCGCACCAGCGCGCCACGGTGATCGGCCCGTCAGAGGTCGTGCCGGTGACGGGTGGAAGCCTTGCGCTCGGGACCTGGCAGCAGCTCGTCCTGATCGACTTCGACGACCGCCCGCGCGAGCGCACCGTGATCGTGCAGGTGGCGAAGTCTTAAGGGCCCGCCGGGGCATTCGAACGCAGAAAGTCGACCTTCCAGACGGGGCCCTCCTCCACCAAGCGCACTGTCAGCTTCTCGCCCTGGTTGGGGCCTGAGGAGGGCCTCGCCACCGCCGATGCGCGCGAGCCCTCGATCTCGATCTCCTCGACGTTCACGTCGAACGAGCCCTGTGCCGCGACCGCGGCACGACAGCCTTGCTCATCCCCATAGGCCGTCTCCACGTACGCGGGCGTGACCAGCTCCGCGCACGCCGCGACCGGGTCGCCTCCGCCGACCACCGCTACCACCGCTACCTCCACCAGCTCCTCAGGGCTCTGCTTGCCGTCGCCGCCGTCGGCGTCGGGGCCCGCATCGGCGTTCCCTCCACCGGTGGCCGTCGTCGTCGTGCCCGTGGCGGTCGACCCGGCGCTCGGATCGGCCTCGCCCGACTCCTCCTTCTCCCCGCAGGCAACCAGTCCGCACAGGAGGAGGCACAAGACCGCGGCTGAGAGCGCTCGGCGCATGGCCCGGGAACCTACTTGTCCTCGCGGGGCTGGAACTCGATCTCCCGGAGCACTTTGGCCGGGACGCCCGCCGCGATCACACCCGCCGGGACATCCTTGGTGACGACCGAATTCGATCCGATCACGGCCCGGTCGCCGATGGAGACGCCGCCCGTGATCACGCAGTTGACGCCGAACCACACGTTCGAGCCGATGAGAACCGGCCCCCGACCGGTGAAGCCCTGCTGCGTGATCGGCTTCGTGGGGTCGTCATAGCGATGGTCCGCGTCGCCCACGAAGCACCCGTTGGCGAACATCACGTGGTCGCCAACCTCGATCAGCTCGTGGGAAGCCAGCATCGTGCCGCGATTGAGGAAACAGCCCGTGCCGATCGAGATGCGGGCCTCGGGGCCGAGCGTGAGCCAGCAGCCCGGCTCAAGCAGGGTGTCGCGGCCGATGCGAAGCCGCCCCGAGTCCAGCGTCTCGAGCACCTCGCCCTCCACCGGATAGCGGATGAAGAACCCACCCTTCGCGGCGTGCCGGTTGATCCTGAAGCGACGGCGCAACCGCCGGTTGCGCTCGTACCAGCGGCGCTTCACCGCCCATGTGCGCCAGGCCTGAAGCTCGCTCAACGCGCCAGAACGGCGGATGCTGGCGATGTGCCGGGCGCTGGCGGAGCGGCGGGCGTCTTCGGACGCCGCGCATCAAGCCTGGCGCGAGCCATCGCGAGGGCCACCTGCAAGTCGGTCACGCACATACTCGAACCCTAGCTACGCCGCCACCGGCTCGCGCTTGCGGGTCCGCTTCGGCTTCGGCGCGGGCTCCGAGGGCTCGACCATGTCCGCGAGGAAGCGCCCCGTGTAGGAGTCGGGGTTGCCGGCGACCTCCTCCGGCGTGCCGGTGGCGATCACCTCTCCTCCGGCCTCGCCGCCCTCGGGGCCGAGGTCGACGAGGTGGTCTGCCGACTTGATGACGTCGAGGTTGTGCTCGATCACGAGCACCGTGTTGCCCTGGTCGACGAGACGTCCGAGCACTCCCAGCAGCCGCTCTACGTCGGCGAAATGAAGGCCGGTCGTGGGCTCATCGAGGATGTAGAGCGTGTCGCCGGTCGCGATCTTGGACAGCTCGGTTGCGAGCTTCACGCGCTGGGCCTCGCCGCCGGAGAGCGTGGTGGCCGGCTGACCCAGGCGGATGTAGTCGAGCCCGACGTCGTGCAGCGTCTTGAGGCGGCGGTGGATCTTCGGGATCTGCGAGAAGAACTCAACCCCTTCGGAGACGGGCATCTCGAGCACGTCGGCGATCGACTTCCCCTTGAAGCGGATCTCGAGCGTCTCGCGGTTGTAGCGGCGGCCGTGGCACTGCTCGCACGGGACGTAGACGTCGGGCAGGAAGTGCATCTCGATCTTGATCTGCCCATCGCCCTTGCAGACCTCGCAGCGCCCGCCCTTCACGTTGAACGAGAAGCGCCCAGGCTTGTAGCCCCGCGCCCGAGCCTCGCGGGTCTGGGAGTAGAGCTGGCGGATATGGTCGAACACCCCGGTGTAGGTGGCGGGGTTCGAGCGGGGCGTGCGCCCAATCGGGGATTGGTCGATGTTGATGATCTTGTCGATCTTGTCGAGGCCGTCGATGCGCTTGTGCGCGCCGGGGCGCAGCCGCGCCCGGTGGAGGCGGTTCGCCACGGCGCGGTAGAGGATCTCGTTGACCAGCGTGGACTTGCCCGACCCGGAGACTCCCGTGACACAGGTGAACGTTCCGATCGGAAACGCAACGGACACCTCTTTTAGGTTGTGCTGGCGAGCGCCCTTGACGCGCAGGGTGCCGTGGGCGCGGCGGCGCTTCGCAGGCACCGGGATGGTGCGCTCACCCGAGAGGAATTCTCCCGTGGCCGAACCGGGCGTGACGGCGACCTCCTCGGGCGTGCCCTCGGCCACGACCTCTCCCCCATGCTCACCGGCTCCCGGGCCGAGGTCGAGAACGTGATCCGCCGCGCGGATCGTGCCCTCGTCATGCTCGACGACGATCACCGTATTGCCGAGGTCGCGCAGTCGTTCCAGCGTGCCGATGAGCTTCGCGTTGTCGCGCTGGTGCAACCCGATCGAGGGCTCGTCGAGGATGTAGAGGACTCCCACGAGGCTGGAGCCGATCTGGGTCGCGAGCCGGATGCGCTGAGCCTCGCCGCCCGAGAGCGTCGTCGCCGCGCGCTCGAGCGAGAGGTAGCCGATCCCGACCGAGTCGAGGAACCGCAGGCGCTCGGCGATCTCGCGCACCACAAGACGCGCGATCGCGCGCTCTGTCTCGGTCAGCTCAAGCGAGCCGATCCACTCCAGGGCCGCCCGGGCGGACTTCGTCGTGTACTCGTAGATGTTTAGCCCCCCGACCGTCACCGCGAGGCTCTCCGGCCGCAGCCGGGCGCCGTCGCATGCCGGGCACGGCTGCAGGGCCATGAGTTCCTCGACTCGCTCCCGCGTGGTCTCTGACTCGGTGTTCTCGTAGCGCCGCTCGAGCGAGTGCAGCATGCCCTCGAAGCGCACCGTGTAGGTGCGGCGACGCCCGAAGCGATTGCGATAGGAGATCGTGTGCTTGTCGGCGCCGGTGCCGTCCAACAACAGCCTGCGGTCGGCTCTCGGAAGGTCCTGCCAGGGCACATCGACGGCGATGCCGTTGGCCTCGGCGACCGCTTCGAGCAGGCGGCGGTGGTACATCGAAGCCGCCTTCACCCAAGGCTGCAGCGCGCCCTCCGAGATCGACAGGGTGGGATCGGGCACGATCAGCTCCGGGTCGATCACCCGCTGAAAGCCGAGCCCGTGACAGCGCGGGCAACAGCCGTGGGGCGAGTTGAAGGAGAAGATCCGCGGCTCCAGCTCGGGCATCGACGTGCCGCAGTTGAGGCAGGCGAACCGCTCGGAGAACAGGAGAACCTCTCCCCGCTTGCCAGCGGAGGGGCCCGACAGCACTGTGGCCCCGGGCGCCTCGTCGCCGTTCGTCACCTGGGAGGCCTGGCCCCCGTCGAGCAGCTCCACCTCGACCAGCCCCTCGGCGAGCTGGACCGCGGCCTCGACTGACTCGAAGAGCCGTTTTCGCAGCCCCTCCTTCATCACGAGCCGGTCGACGACGATCGAGATGTCGTGCTTGAACTTCTTGTCGAGCACGATGTCCTCGTCGAGGCGGCGCAGCTCGCCGTCGATGACGGCGCGGGCGTAGCCCTGCTGGCGCATCTCCTCGAGCATGCGGCCGTACTCGCCCTTGCGCTCGCGCACGACGGGGGCCAGCACCATGAACCGGGTGCCCTCGGTGAGCGTCATCACCCGGTCGACGATCTGCTCGATCGACTGGCCGGCGATCGGCTCACCGCAGTTGTGGCAATGCGGATGACCGATCCGCGCCCACAGCAGCCGCAGGTAGTCGTAGATCTCGGTGACGGTGCCGACCGTGGAGCGGGGGTTCCTCGAGGTGGTCTTCTGGTCGATGGAGATGGCGGGCGAGAGGCCCTCGATCGAGTCGACATCGGGCTTCTCCATCTGCCCGAGGAACTGGCGCGCGTAGGCGGAGAGCGACTCGACGTAACGGCGCTGGCCTTCGGCGTAGATCGTGTCGAACGCGAGGCTCGACTTCCCCGACCCCGAGAGGCCCGTGACGACGACCAGCGAGTCGCGCGGCAGGGTAACGTCGATGCCCTTCAGATTGTGCGCGCGGGCGCCTGAGACGACGATCTGACCGGAACGAGCCACAGCCCCAACCAGTCTAGGGATACGAACTGACGTTCCCGTGGGGGAGCGGGCGACGCTTCACGCAAGCTGCGCGTTGTGTGCTCGGCGGCGGCTACGCCTTGGCGCGCGCGAGCACGTCATCGAGCAGCTTGTCGCGGTGCTCGACGTCGTAATGGGCGGCGAGATGGGTGTCGATGTCCTCGCGCGCGGCACCGTCGAGCGCCATCTTCATGGCGACGAGCCGGGCGGCGGCCTTATCCGCTGAGCGCTCGCCGTTGGCGGTGTCGGGCTCCGCGTCGGCGGCGGCCGGCGGATCGCCCTCGTCCGGCGGGGGCGTCGGCTCGGGCACCGGCTCCGGCGTGGGTTCTGGCACGGGCGCAGGGCCGGGGATGGGGTCTGGCACCGGGTCGGGGGTCGGCTCGGGCACGGCGGGCGGGCTCGGCTCGGGAACCGTGACGGGACCTGGGGTCACCTCCGCCTGCGGCGAGGAGTCGCCCAGCTTGCCCTGAAGGTCCTCGAGCGCGGTCCGCACCTCCGCCAGCCGCTCACGCGCCTGCAGCTCCGCGGCCTCACGCACGCGGGCTGCGTCGGCCTCGGCCTCGCGGACGATTGCCTCCGCGCGCTCCTGAGCCTCCATGATCAGCTCACGCACGCGCTCGGTCACATCGGTGACGATCTTGTCAGGGTCCATGCTGCGAGATTACCGCGAGCTACGTGACCCGCGCGGGATCAGGCCCGCAGGGCGTCGAGGTCGCGGCGGAGCTCCTTGAGCTCGTCGCGGATCCGGGCCGCCTCCTCGAAGCGGAGGTCCTCGGCGGCGGCCAGCATCTCCTCCTCGAGCTCGACGATGATCTTCTGGAGCTGCTCTGGACTCGCGATCTCGCCCTCGACCTTCACCCGGCGTCGCCGCGCGGGAGTCGTGCGTGACTCCATCGCGAGGAAATCCGAGATCTCCGAGATGCCCTTGCGGACCGTTTCGGGCGTGATTCCGTGCTCACGGTTGTAGGCGAGCTGGATCTCGCGCCGGCGGTCCGTCTCGGAGATCGCGTTGCGCATCGCCTCGGTCTCCTTGTCCGCGTACATGAGCACCTTGCCCTCGACGTTGCGGGCGGCGCGGCCGATCGTCTGGATCAAGCTTGTCTCGCCCCGCAGGAAGCCCTCCTTGTCTGCATCGAGGATCCCGACCAGGGACACCTCCGGAAGATCGAGGCCCTCCCGGAGCAGGTTGACGCCCACGAGCACGTCGTACTCGCCAAGGCGCAGGTCGCGGATGATCTGGATCCGCTCGAGCGTGTCCACCTCCGAGTGCAGGTAGCGGACCCGGAAGCCGTTCTCGAGCAGGTAGCCGGTCAGGTCCTCGGCCATCTTCTTCGTCAAGGTCGTGACGAGCGTGCGCTCCTTGACGTCCGCGCGCCGGCGGATCTCGTTCATGAGGTCGTCGATCTGGTTGCGCGTCTCACGGACCTCGACCTCGGGATCGACGATGCCGGTCGGCCGTACGATCTGCTCCACGACGCGGGCGGACTCCGCACGCTCGTACTCGCCCGGAGTGGCCGAGCACATCACCACCTGCCCGACGCGCGAGAGGAACTCCTCGAACCGCAGCGGGCGGTTGTCCATCGCCGATGGGAGGCGGAAGCCGTGCTCCACGAGCGTCTGCTTGCGGGAGCGGTCGCCCTCGTACATCCCGCCCAGCTGCGGGATCGTCTGATGCGACTCGTCGACGAAGACGACGAAGTCCTCGGGGAAGTAGTCGATGAGGGTGTGCGGTGGGCTTCCCGGTGCTCGTCCGTCGAGGATGCGCGAGTAGTTCTCGATCCCGTTGCAGAAACCGAGCTCCTTCAGCATCTCGATGTCGTACTCGGTGCGCTGCTGCAGCCGATGCGCCTCGAGCAGCTTGCCCCGTTCCTCGAACCACGCGAGGCGCTCGTACAGCTCGCGCTTCATCTCCTCGATCGAGCGCTCGAGCTGCTCCTCCTCGGTGACGTAGTGGCTCGCGGGCCACACCGCCACATGGTCGATGTCGTCGAGGATCTCGCCCGTCAACGGGTCGAAGTGGTGAATCGACTCGATCTCCTCACCGAAGAGGTTGACTCGAAACGCGGTTTCCATGTAGGCGTTCCAGATCTCGATCACCTCCCCCTTGGCCCGGAACGTGCCGCGGCTGAGGATCGTGTCGTTGCGGCCGTACTGCATCCCGACGAGCTTGCGGAAGAGCTCCTCGCGGTCGATCCACTCCCCGACCTTGAAGAGCTGCATCATCCGCTTGTAGAGCTCCGGCGAGCCGATCCCGTAGATGCAGGACACGGAGGCAACGATGACGACGTCTCGACGTGCCAGGAGCGCGGCCGTGGCGGCATGACGGAGGCGATCGATCTCGTCGTTGATCGAGGAGTCCTTCTCGATATAGAGGTCCTGCGCGGGGACGTACGCCTCGGGCTGGTAGTAGTCGTAGTAGGAGACGAAGTACTCGACTTTGTTCTCGGGGAAGAACTCGCGGAACTCGTTGCAGAGCTGTGCCGCGAGCGTCTTGTTGTGTGCGATCACCAGCGCAGGCCGCTGTACCCGCTCGATCACGCCGGCCATGGTGAAGGTCTTGCCGGTGCCCGTGGCTCCAAGCAGCGTTTGATTGCGCTCGGCGCCGGCAAGGCCGTCGACCAGCGATTCGATGGCCTTCGGCTGGTCGGCGGTGGGCGTGTAGGCAGGGTTCAGCTTGAAGTCGGGCACGTCCGATCAGCGTAGCCGCGCGGTGGGTCGCCCCAGCTACGGAATCAGTCCGCCGAGCGCGTCCAGGCCTCGGTCGAGCAGGTCCTGCCCACCCTCGAAGATTGCGCTCGCGTCCTCGATCAGGGCGATTCCCTCATCGACGGGAATCCGTTCCGCAGCCTCACGCAGGGGCGCGGCGACCAGGGGGCTGAGCGCTCCAGCCGCCTCCGCATCGTCGACCGCTCGCACGAGGCCCGCCCGCACCGCCGCCTCCAGGGTCGCGTCGTCGATCCCGTACTCCTCCGCGAATCGCGCTCGGGACTCGGGGCTCGCGAGGGCGACCGCCAGCGTCTCCCGGCTCACCTGCAGCTGGCACGCCGCGCCGTCGAGCGCGGAGAGGGCGAACTGCTCGGCGGATTGCTCGACGCCCTCCGGCGCCCGCCACTCGCGTGGCGCGCAGGGATCCTGCACGGGCGTCGGCTCGTAGGTCGCGCCCCCGAGCAGCAGGTAGAGGCCGACCAGGGCCGCCGACGCGACCACGGCGGCGGCGAGAAGCGCTCTGGAGCGAACGCCCCTCACAGGGTCGGGCTCCGCCGCGCGAGCAGGATCGGGAACAGGGCGGCAAGGGCGAACGCCGCCGCTACGAAGAACGAGCCACTGAACGCGTGCGTCGCCGCGCGGTCGAGCTGATCCTCGAGTGTCGTCCGCAGCTCGACCGCCCCGGCCCGGTCGGCGGGGTCGGCTGGGAGCGGGTCGAAGGCGGGCGCGACGTCTGGCACCTTGTCGCCCTCCTCCTCGAGGCGCGTGGCGAGCCGCTCGGCGAGGTCGAGCTTGAGCGAGGGATCCAGCCGGGCATCCAAGAGCGCCGCCGTCCCGGCCGCCTGGGCGTCTGCGCGCTCCGATTCGAGATCGGCAGTGAAGATCGGCGTCATCACGAGCAGGCCCGCAACGACGCCCGCATGGCGTGCCGCGATGGTCCAGCCCCCGTGGATCGCCTGGGGCGCGCGGCCGGCCAAGGCCGCCTCGGTGAGGGCTGAGAGGGTCAGCGCGAGACCGACCCCCACCAGAACCTGCGGGGCCAGCGTGGCGACGATGGAGGCATCGGGCAAGAGGGCCAGTCCCGCAAGGCCACCGGCGAGCAGGATCACCCCGGCGCCCGCTCGCGCGCGACCGTCGGCCACCGCCGCCAGCGAACCGCTCGCCAGCGCCGCGAGCGGCATCGCGGAGACCGCGGCGGCAGCTGCGATCGGGCTCAGCCGCCAGCCCTCGATCATGAGCAGGACGACCAGGAAGAGCGCCGCGGCCAGCGCGGCCGCGACGAGTGCGAGCGCCGCGTTCGCAGCCAGGTGCGGCCGCCCGGTCGGCCGCAATTCGGAACGGATCGCACCCGCCATCCACTCGCCCTTGGCGGCCGGCAGCAGCCAGACCGCCAGAGCGATGGCGGCGGGGACCTGGATCAGGAAGATCGACTCCCACGAGATGAGCTCGGTGAGAAGGCCTCCGATCCCAGGCCCAAGGGCGGCTCCGATCGTCCCGGCCCGCGCCCAGGCCCTGGCGGCGCCCTGCTCGGAACCCGCGACGGATGGCAGCAGCTCAAGCGCTGCGCAGACGGCCGCGGCACCGCCGATCGCCTGCACGCAGCGGGCGGCGAGGAGCAGCTCGATCCCACCGGCGAGCCCGCAGGCGAGGCTGGCGAGCGCGAACAACCCGAGCCCGGCACAGCTGACGCGGGCCGGCCCAAGGACGCGTGCGGCGTGGGCCGCCGGGACCGCGACGGCGGCGAGGACCACGTTGAAGGAGACCAGGACCCAGGTCACGGCAGTGACCGAGACGTCGAGCTCGCGGTAGATCTCCGGGAGCGCAAGCACGACGACCGAGGAGTCGGCCAGGACGAGGCCGACGGCGACCAGAAGCGCTGCCTTTCGTCCGCTCAAGCCCAGATAGGTTGACGTGTGGGAAACCGAGCAGCTGCGCTACCGCTCCAGCTCGATCCAGTCCCACTCGCGTCTACACAGGGTTTCGGCTAAAGCCGGATCGACCCGCGCGACGGTGGTGCCGGTTCCCACCGGCTTCAGCAGGAGGGGGCCCACGGGCGCCGCGATGCCGTCGCTGCCGGGATGGAGGTCCGGGCCGGAAAAGGAAACCGTCACCTCGTGCGGCCCCCGCCCCAGAACCAGTCCGCCCAGGCTCACGAAGCCGCCGTCGTTCTGCAGCTGGTGGCGCGCCTCGCCGAGCGGGATCCGGTCGACACTCGCCTCGACATGGGGGCGAACGCCACCACCCAGCCAGAGTTCGTAGCTGCCCGGATCCTTGACGACAACGATCCCGCGCAGATCCCCCGCGGCGTCAGGTCGTGGACGAGAGGGATCCACGTCTCGCCAGGCGTCCGGATAGCCGGCGGGCGAGAGCGGCACCTCGACCGGCCGGGATCCCCTCGCCGCCAGAAGGGTCTGGCCCGGTTCGGCGTCCTGAGCCAGCGTGCGCAGCCGCTCGCATGAGGGTCGGGCGACCGGGCTGCCGGCGCTGCCCAACGGCAGGTGGCGCGACGGCGCCGATTCGCCCAGGCGCTGCCACACGTCGTAGAACTCGCCTGCCCAGGATCGCTCGTAGGCCGCCGGGGGCCGGCTTGCGACCGGCGAGCGACGGATCACGAGCGTCTCGTAGACGAAGACGTCGCGGAGCCGGAGCTCGTCGGTGTCCGCCGCGAGCCCATTCGGAACCGGCTCGCCGTCCCGGCGTGGGATCTCCCGCCGCCGCAGGTCGGAGACCGCCTCAGGCTCGGCGTCGCGGAGAAAGTGTCGCGCGCCGTAGAGCTGGTATTCGGTCAGCAGAGTCGGCCCGTCGCCGGCGATCGTCTCGCTCAGGTCCTCCAGCTCGACGAGCTGCTGCCGGGGCGCGAGGTTGACGTCCTCGAAGGCCATGGCGTTCGACCACAGGACACCACCGGCCACGACTACTCCGAGCGCGACGCCGAGGGCGCGTCTGCCCGCAGCGACCAGCGCTCCCGCCCCGAGCATGGCGGCGAAGGGGATCGCGACCGAAGCCGTCGCCAGGGCCTTGCCCTCCACCCACGGGGAGCCGGTGGCAACCAGCAGCGCCCCGGTTGCCAGGAGACCGAAGATGAGGCCCAGGGCAGCGCCGGCGCGCCGGCGCCAGGCCGCCGTGACCCCCACTGCCCCGCCCAGGAGGCAGATCACGATCAGGAGGTTGGTTGCAAGCCGTGCTTCAGGCTCGAAACGAAAGTCTCCGGCGGGCCAGATGCCCGCCGCCTGGAGGGGGTCGAGTGGCCCGGCGAGGTTGCCGAGCGCGGCGGCGTCGGTGAGCGGCGAGGACGTTGGCGGCAGTGCTCCGCCCGAAAGCAGCACCGGCAGGCTGAGCGCCGCGACGAGCACGGCGACCGCCATCGCACGTTTGAGCGCCGGGGTGCCCCACTGCCGGAAGCTCAAAACGATCCCGATCCCCAGGGGCACCGCCAGCCAGAGCACCCCGCCGCCGCTCAGGACCCCGACCAGCGCCGCGCTCGCGATCGCCAGCGGCACGGCGGCCCGAGCCCGACCTGTCGCGACGGCGCCAGGCACGAGCGCCGCGGCCGTGGCGACCAGTGCGATCGCCGCCACCTCCTTGATGCCGCCCCACAGGTAGTAGCCGACGAGCAGCGCGGGCTGAGCTGCGACGAATGCGGCCGCAGCTCGGATCGGCGCCGACGCGACCACAGGCCTGCCGATCTCCCAGAGCGTCACCGCGAGCACCGCCGCCCAGGTCGCCATATACGGCTGGATCAACCAGGCCGAGTCGGTGCCCGTGAGGGTCGAGCCGATGCCGAGCGGGAGGAAGACGCCCACCGGGTAGCCGTCGCCCAGGTTGAACGCGAGCGTCGCCTCGTACGTTGACGGCGCGAGCCCATCGAGGTCACGGCCGTGTTCCATCACGTGGTCGGTGAGGGCGAGCCATGTCGCGGTGTCGTCGAGCTTGATGTAGCCGGCGAACGTCGCCTCGCCCGAGAGCACGATGGGAGCGGCGTATGCCCCGAAAACAGCGACCCCGGCGAAGGTCGCCCACCGATCGGGGCGGATCTCGCGCCCTCTTGCGCCTGTGACGACCCCGACCAGCGCCCCGGCGGCCACGAGCGGGACGATGAGCTCTGCGGTGGCGTCGAGGAGCGCGGGGAACTGCGCCGCGACGATCATCGCCGCCATGCCCACGCCCGGCAGCAGCGCTCCCGGCAGTCGCGTCCCGGCGATCCGCTCGGCCAGGAGCCCCCATCCCAGCCCGAGGGCGACCAGCAGGAGCGGCAGGAGAACCCAGGAGACCAGCACGCCGAGATCCTGACGAACCGCGAGTGGCGGCCGCGCTGACGGGCGTCCCGGCAGCGTTCGCCCTGTGGCTAGAGGCCCAGATCCTTGGCGTAGTTCTCGCGGTACTGATCCCGGCGCTCGAGGACGTTCTGGACGTATGTGCGAGTCTCGGCGAACTCGATCTCGTCGATCTCGAGCTCTGCCCCACCCCAGGCGCTCACGTTGGTGGGCCCCGCGTTGTACGCAGCGAGCGCAGCCACGACGTTCCCCCCGTAGAGGTCGAGCAGGTAGTTCAGGTAGTAGGTGCCGTAGCGAATGTTGAGGTCCGAGTCCGCGAGGTCCTCGTAGATGAAGGTCTCGCCTCCGCTGAGCCGCTCGATCGTGTCGGCGGTATCCGGGGTGATCTGCATCAGGCCTCGGGCCCCCGCGTGCGAGGTCTGATCGCTAAAGCGCGACTCCTCGTAGATCACGGCAGCGATCAAGGCGGGATCGAGATCGAAGCGCTCGGCCTGCTGGCGGATCGAGTCCTCGTGGCGAAGCGGCAGCGTGACCTCGCGGATCGCCTCCCCGACATCGATGCGGCTGACGGCAAACGCGATCGCGGCGCCGAGGAGCACGGCACCCACGAGGAACGCTCCGGACCGGCTCACACGGGCTCCGCGGTCGCGCGCAGCTTCGGAATCAACTCCCCGAGACGGGCCTCGAGCTCTTCGCGAGAGCCGTCGTTTGCAACCACGAACTCAGCCCGGCTGGCCTTCTCGGCCTGTGAGAGCTGGCGGGCGCTGCGCTTCTCAAGGGAATCCGTGCCCCGCTCGTCTGCCCGCGCCATACGCAGATCATCCTGGGCCACGACGCACACCGTGGTGTCGAAAGCCGATTCCATTCCCGTCTCGAAAAGCAGCGGGACCTCGACCACGGCGAGCTCCGCGTCGCTCGGAAGGGACGCCCGCCAGGCGGTAACTCGCTCGCGCACCAGTGGGTGCAGGTATCGCTCGAGCCACCGCAGTTCATCCGGTCGCTCGAACACGATCGCCGCCACCCGAGTCCGATCCACCCGGCCCTCCGGGGCGGCGTCGGCGCCCCAGCGATCGGCAAGGGCGACGGCCACCTCGGGGGAGGCGAGCAGCTCATGAACGACGGCGTCACTCGAGAGCGTCTGCGCACCCAAACGGTCGAACGCGGCCAACGCCTCGGATTTCCCGGCCGCGACGGCGCCGGTCAGTCCGACGAAGGCCACGGGCGGCGAGGCCGCCCGCCGGGTCACGCCTGCTCGGGCTCGGAGGACTCGGCGCGAGCGCCGTCGGGCTCGTCGGCCGCCTCGGGCTCGGCGTCTGGATCGGGCTCCGCGGAGGCCTCGGCCTCCGCGGGTGCGTCCGCCGCGACGGCTTCGGGCTGATCCGCGGCCGCCTCGGGTGCGGGGGCATCGGAGAAGACTTCCTCGGAGAGGCCGAGATCGGGCACGTCATCGGTGGGTGCCGGCTTGGTGGTCGCGGCCTCCGTGAGCTCGGCAGGCATGAGATCGCGCAGCGGCATGTTGCCCGTCTCCGCGCGCTTCACGCTGAGCGAGATGCGCCGTCGCTCCTCGTCGATTTCCAGAATTCGCACCCAAACCTCCTGGCCGGGCGTAACGACGTCACCAGGGCTCTCAACGTGATGCTCGGCGAGCTCGGAGATATGGACGAGCCCCTCGACCCCGGGCACGATCTCGACGAACGCACCGAAGGCGACGACCTTCGTCACCTTGCCCTCGAGCACGGCGCCGACCCGGTACTCGTTCAGGACCTTCTGCCACGGGTCCTCCTGGGTCTGCTTTAGGCCGAGGGAGATCCGCTGGCGGCTGCGGTCGATATCGAGGACCTTGACGCGCACCGTCTCACCGATCGTCAGGACCTCGGAGGGATGATTCACGTGGCTCCAGGAGAGCTCGGAGATGTGGATGAGGCCATCGATTCCCTCGAGATCGACGAACGCGCCGAAGTCGACGATGTTGGAGATCTTGCCCTCGACGATCTGGCCGGGCTGCAGGCGACCCAGGATCTGCTCGCGGACCTCCTTGCGCTCCTCCTCGAGGACCGCGCGCCGCGAGAGCACCACGTTGTTACGGCTGCGATTGAGCTCGATGACCTTGCATTCGAGGGTCTGGCCCTTGAACTCGTCCAGGTTGTGGACCCGGCGGATGTCGACCAGCGACGCCGGCAGGAAGCCGCGGACGCCGAGGTCGAGGATGAGCCCGCCCTTGACCACTTCGATCACGTTGCCGTCGACCGGTTCGCCGGACTCGGCCGCGGCCTCGATCTTGCGCCAGGCCTTCTCGAAGCGCGCCCGCTTCTTTGAGAGGACGAGACGGCCCTCCTGATCCTCCTTCGTGAGGACCAGCGCGTCGACGGACTCGCCCAGCGAGACCTCGTCGGCGGGGTCGACGGAGCGGCGAATCGAGAGCTCGTTGGCGGGGATGACCCCCTCCGACTTGTAGCCGATGTCAACGAGGACCTCGTCCTTGTCGATCCGAACGACCTCCCCGGAGACGACGTCGCCCTCGTCGAAGGGCTTGATCGTGGCCTCGTAGTTGGGACGAAGCTTGCCGTCGACCTCGATCATCGCGTCGGCCGAGCCGCCGTTTGTGGTCGCCGGAGGCGGCGCCACGGGCGCTTCTGGGGCTGCGGGAGCGGTTAGGTCAGGCGTCGACACGGCGAAACAGTTTGGCAGAAAGGCCTCTGCTCACTTTCGTGCGCGCGCGGCGAGGCCTCAGGCGAGGGGTTCAGGCTAGCGGGAGCGGCCGAATATCCGCAGCAGGAAGAGGAAGAGGTTGATGAAGTCGAGGTAGAGGGCGAGGGCCCCGAGGATGGCGGCGCGCGACTCCTCGTCCCCCTCGAGCCCCGCTTGGCCGAACTGCTTCACCTTCTGCATGTCGTAGGCGGTGAGGCCGGCGAAGATCACGACGCCGGCGTAGGTGGTGATCCAGTAGAGGGCCTCGGAGGCGACGAAGATGTTCACGATCGTGGCCAGGATCAGGCCGACCAGGGCCATGATCAACACGGTGCCCATCGTCGAGAGGTCGCGTTTCGTCAGGTAGCCCCAGAGGGCCACGGCGCCGAACATCGCAGACGTGATCAGAAAGGTCGTGAAGATGGACTGGGCGGTGTAGAGCTCGAACACGAACGCGAAGGTCACACCGACCGAGGCCGCATAGACGAAGAACAGCGTCAGCGCCAGGCCCGGCGAGAGCTTGTTGATCGCCGCGGAGATCGTGATCACGAGGGCGAGCTGAACGACGATGAGGCCGATGAAGATCACGGGGTTTTCCGTGATCGTGCGAAGCAGCTCCTCGTTGGCGCCGATCACGGCGGCGGCGGCGCCCGTCAGCGCGAGCCCGGCGAACATCCAGCCGAACACCTTGACGAGGAAGCCCTGGACGTCGGCCTGAATCGTCAGAGGAGGCTGCGCTGCGTACTCCATGGGAGCGAACGGTACCCTCGCTCGCCGGATGCCACGGCGCAACACCAAGCGGGGTGCCGAGCGAACGCCACTCGGTGGCGAGGCAGACGTCCTCGTCTGCGGCGCGAGCTTTGCGGGCCTCGCCGTGGCCCGGGAACTGACGGGCTCGGGGGCACGGGTCCTCGTGATCGACCGCTACGAGATCGGCGAGCGTCAGACCTCGGCATGCGCGGCCCCAACGCGATGGCTTCAGGCGCTTGGCCTCGAGGGCTCGATGCGACAGACGTTTGGCGACCTCGTCGTGCACACCCCGCACACGACGGCGCGCCTGCGCCTGCCCTGGACCTTTTCGACGTTCGATTACCCAAAGCTCTGCGGCCTGCTCTGGGAGCAGGGCGATGCGGAGTTCGAGACGGCCAAGGTCGAGGGACGCACCGGCAGCACGGTTCACACGGATCGGGGCGATCTCAGCTCGCCGCTCATCGTCGACGCCCTCGGCTGGCGGCGCCTGCTCGCCCCGGGCGACGGCTATCAGCCACCGGACGCTCCGCTCTCGCGCGGGCTCGAGGTCCATCCATGGGGATCCGGCGATGAGCTCGAGATCTGGATCGACCGCGCCTACGTGCCCGCCGGATACGGCTGGAGCTTCCCTGCCGCGGAGGAAACGCGGGTGGGAGTGGGATCTTTCGACCCGCGCCATCACGTGAAGGGGCCAACCGTCCGGCTTGCCTTCGACCTCGAGCGGGAGGCCGTGCGCTACCAGGGCAACTGGATCCCGCACCGGCTGCGCCCGGCGGCGGAGGACGGGGTCTTCTTCGCCGGCGACTCGGCGGGACACTGCCTGCCGCTCACCGCCGAAGGCATCCGCACCGCGTTTTACTTCGGGATCGCATGTGGCCGCGAGCTGCGCAGGGTCCTGAGCGGCGGGCAGTCACGAGAGCGGGCGCTCGAGCGCTACGCGGCGTTCTCCGCCTCGCACCGCTGGAAGTTCGAGGCGATGCTGCGCGCGCAGCGACTCGTGCCGCGGATCCCGCCGCGGCTGCTCAATCTGATGCTGCGGGGAATGAAGAGGAAGGAGGTCGTCGACTGGGCCTTCGGGCACTACCTCGCGATCGCACCTCCGGGGTTTGCGGACCTGCCGCCCGAGCGGGCGCTGCGGGCGCCTGTGGCGGCTGCCGCCTGAGGCCCCGGTGGGAGGTGCGCAGGCCTGCCTCAGTACAGCAGTGCTAATAGAATCGGTTAATGACGCTTTACGAGCCGCCCGACGCGCTGCAGTCGCCGCGGTTTACCGGACCGCGGACCTACGCCCGCCTGCCGCACCGCGCGACTCTGGAATCCGTCGACTGTGTCGTCCACGGGATGCCCTGGGACGGTGGGGCCTCGTTTCGTCCCGGGACCCGGTTCGGGCCGGAGGCGATTCGCTCGGCCTCGGGCATGATCCGCACCTATAACGCGGCGATCGGCGTGCAGGTCTTCGGGGAGCTCTCCGTCGTCGACTACGGCGACGCGCCCACCGTCCCGGGGTACATCGAGGACACGCTTGCGCGGATCGAGGAGTTCGTCCACCCGATCGCCGAGGCGGGCGTCGTCCCGATCGGAATGGGTGGCGACCACTCGGTGACGCTTGCCGAGCTGCGCGCCTTGAGCCGCGTCTACGGGCCGCTCGGGCTCGTCCACTTCGACTCGCACACGGACCTCTGGGACGAGTACTTCGGCCGGCCCTACAGCCACGGCACGATGTTCCGCCGGGCGATCGAGGAGGGGATCATCGATCCCGGACGTGTGATCCAGGCCGGCATGCACGGCCCGCTTTACGGCGAGCAGGACATCGAGATCCCAGACGAGCTCGGTGTCGACATGATCCCGTGGCTGGAGCTCGCGGAGATCCCCCCGCCGGCATTCGCCGAGCGGGTTCGCAAGCGGCTCGACGGCCAGCCTGCCTTCTTCACCTTCGACGTCGACTTCGTGGACGTCGCGTTCTGCCCGGGCACCGGCACACCTGAAGTCGGCGGTCCGACCAGCCACGAGGCGCTCTCGTACGTGAGGGCCCTGGCCGGCATCGAGTTCAAGGGCTTCGACGTGGTCGAGGTTTCCCCGCCCTATGACAACCCGGCGCAGATCACAGCCCTGTTCGCGGCCAACCTGATCTTCGACCAGCTCGCTCTCGTCGCGCGCGCCCGGGCGGCGAGCTCCTAGGGCGATCAGCGCACGATCAGGTACGTCCCGACCAGCAGCAGGCCGACGCCGAGGATGCGCTCGAGCGTGATCGGCGCCTGTTCGAGGCCGAGAACGCCGAGCCGGTCCAGTATCACCGAGACCGTCAGCTGCCCTGCGATCGTCGCAGCGACCACGCCCGCCGCGCCGAGATCGTCGACCGTCAGCACAACGGTCGTCACATAGAGCGCGCCGACGACGCCGCCCCCGACGACATAGAACCAGGAGACGTCCCGCACGCCGCTGAACCCGGGGCCGTCACCCGCGACCACGGCGAGCACGACGAGGATCGCGGCCCCGACGACGAAATTGACGGCGGCCGCCGGCAGGGTCCCAGTGGCGTCCGCGAGACGCGCCACCACGGGAGGTTGGATCGCGATCAGACCGCCGGCGGCGATCGTCGCGACAGCGGCGAGGCCGACCTTCTCCACGTCAGCTCTGACCGCCAAGCCAGGACATCATCTTGACCGTCTTGCCTCCGAGCGGGGACAGGTCTGCGTCGTTCTCGTAGAAGCTCATCGGCGGGAATCCTAAGGCGCGGTCACGGCGAAGCGGCGGCAAGGGGGTGGGTGGGCGGCACCAACGAAGGTGCCGCCCACCCGGTTGAGAGAGGAGGCTCCGCCTCCCGTGTGCACACGGTCGTGCTAGTTCCGGTCGCCGACAAGCGCCGGGGCGGGCTCGGTCCCGAGCACCTCGTGGGCAAGGCGCGCAACTTCCTCGAGCGGAAGCAGGGTCTTCGTCTCCAGCGCACGCTGCTTGATCGCAGCGACCATCTCGCGCATCTGTTCCTCGTCGGCTTCGATCCCGAGCGCCTCGAGCGCGACCATGACCGATGGCAGACCGCTTCCCTTGCCGTTGACCACCCGGGCCGGGGGCTGGCCGACCTCGTCCCAGTGGTACGGGAAGAGCTCGGTCGGGAACTCATCGATGCACTCGTGGTACCAGCCGACGATGATCCCGGACTCGACCTCGAAGAGGCGGTCGCCGACCGCCGGGCGATTCGAGGGGATCGTGTGCGCGGCGCGCTCTCGCACCAGCCGCGAGAGTGCGTAGAACTTCTTCGTGTCGAGCCCATGGGGGACGTCGTAGAGCATCGTCAGCGCCAGCGCCAGGTCCTCCATCGGGGTGTTGCCGGCACGCTCGCCGACACCCGTGACGGTGGTGTGGACCATGTCCACGCCGGCGGAGATCGCCGCGATCGAGTTCGCGACCGCGAGGCCGAAGTCATCGTGGAAATGCGCCTCCAGCGCCGTGTCGGGGAGGCGCTCCCGAACCTTCTCGACCCAGACCGGGATCGCGTGGGGGTTGACGCCGCCGAAGGTATCGACGAGCGCAAGTGCGTCCATGTGGCCCTCGGCGGCAACGCGCTCGACGAGGTCGAGGTACCAGTCGAACTCCGCCCGCGAGGAGTCGATCGTGAAGAAGACCGTGTAGAGCCCGGCCTCCTTGGCGGCCAGGGTGGCCTCGATCGAGAGGTCGATGGCCCGCTCGAGCGGCCAGCCGTACGCGCGTTCGATGATGTGGCCGGACGAGGGGATCTCGATCACGACACCGTCGACTCCGCACTCCTTCGCCTTCTCGACGTCGTCGACCATGCACCGCGCGAAGGCGAAGATCTCCGGGCCGAGGTCGGCTTCGACGATGGCCTTGACGGCGCCCTCGTCCTGGGGCGAGACGATCGGCATCCCAGCCTCGATCCGGTCAACGCCGGCCTCCGCCAGTCGCTTCGCGATCGCGAGCTTGTCGTCCGGGGTGAACGCGATGCCGGCCTGCTGCTCGCCGTCGCGAAGGGTGATGTCGTGAAACTTGACCCCGGCCGGGAACTCAAGCCCAGCTCGCGCCTCGGCCTGGTGGTTCCACGGGCTGGTGAAGAAGCGGCCTTCTACATGCCAAGGTGTCTCGCCGGTCAACTCGGCCTCCCTATCCGAAGCTTCGTGTTGTCCTCATGAAGCGATGCTGAACAAACCACTGTGTCGCTGAAAGTATAAGCGCTACTGCGCGATGGTGCCGGTGGGGCGGATAGGGGCCGAGGACGCCACGGCTGCGGTGCGCGACACCGGCCGGAAGAGCGGACGCGAGAAGATCATCAGGATCGTCGCGAGGACGTAGAGGGCCGCAACCACGCCGATCGCAGGCTGATACGCACCGATGTGCTCGAGCGACCACCCGAACAGCGGCGGGGCGACGCAGAAGCCGAGGCTGAACCAAAAGACCACCATGCCTGAGGCCCACGCCGTCCTCGCCTCGTCGGCCTCCGCCATCACGGCGAGCATCGAGATCGCCCCGAACCCGAGTCCGCCTGCTCCCCAGAGCGCGGCGCTGAGCCAGAAGGCCTCGGGGCCGAGGTGTGGAGCGGCGAGCATCAGCAAGGTCGCGATGCAGGCGATCGTGGCGAAGCCGGCCATCGCGTCCGGGTATCCCCAATGCGTCTCGCTGCGACGGCTCGCGGTGAGCCGCACCAGGCCTCCGACCGCGCCTGCGGCGATCATCACCGACCCCGCGGCCGCCGCCGTCAGCCCGCCATCCTCGTGGGCGTACAGCGGCAGGTAGGCGGTGATCGAGCCGGTCCCCGCCCCCATGATCATGTTGTAGAGGTTGAGGCGGTGGACCGATGCCCGTACGGGCCCGCTGGCCCGCTGACTGGCGCGCCGGGCGGCGCGCGCCCGATGGATCGTGATCGCGGCCACGACCAACGTCGCGGCGGCGAGCGCGGCGAGGACCAGCAGGGCCTCGCGCCACCCCCACAGCGCTGCGGCGGCGGGCAGGGCGGCGGCGGACAGGGTGATCGCGGCCGTCTCGCCCGACTGCTTCACGCCCGTGACCCATCCCCTTCCGCCGAGCGGGATCCGGTCGGTGATCAGCCGGTTCGTGGCGGGGTTCGCTCCGGCGCGGCAGAGGCCCGCAACCGCGAGGGCCGCGGCCATGGCAGCGAACGTGCCGGCCACGGCCATCAGCACCAGGGCCCCCGCTCCGCAGCCCACTACCACGAGCAGGCCGGTCCGATCACCGATGCGGTCGATGATGCTGCCCGCCATCGGCGACAGCACCGCGGAGACGCCGGCAACTACCGACACCAACAACCCGACGTCGCCGCGGGAGATCTCCAGGTCCTCGATCAGGTACGGCGCGAGGATGCCGACGGCGACCATCGGCAGGATCCCGAGCGCCATCGCGACCGCGAGTACGTAGATGACGAGCGCGCGGCTTCCCCGCGTGCCGAGCTGATCGCTTCCGCTTGCCAAGACGCCGGCAAGGGTAAAGCGTGGCTGACGGACTGTTGCGTGCTGCTTACGCCCTGGCGTCGAATCCGTACAGGAGCGCCGGGTTCCGCTCGGCGATGGTCCGGGACGCGGCATCATCCGCCGCTTCCCCGAGCAGCGCGACGGGGTCCGGCGTCGCCATGTCGAAGGGCAGGTCGGTCCCCAGCACGACTCGCTCCGGGCCGGCGCGCTCGATCAGGAAGGCCAGCGCGCTTGGATCGTGGGTGATGGTGTCGAAGAAGAGCCGCTGGGAGTAGGCCCACGGGTCCGCGGGCGCCGTGGCCAGCTCCGGCCGCACGCTACGCGCATGACGAAGCCGGCCCACCTGGTACGGGAAGTAGCCCCCACCGTGCAGCAGCACGACGGTGAGGCCGGGGTGGCGGTCGAGGGTCCCAGAAACGATCAGCCGCTCGACGGTGACCGTGGTCTCGAAGAGGAAGCCGAGGACGTTCTCGAAGTAGTACGAGTCGAGCGCTGGGTTGCTCTCCCCGTAGGCCGGGTGCAGCGTCACAGGCACCTCCAGCCGCTCCGCCGCCGCCCAGAACGGCTCGAACTCCGCCTCGTCGAGGCGCCGGCCCCCGGCCACGGCCGTCCCGATCTCGACGCCCACGGCCCCCGCCTCGACCGCGTCGGAGAGGACATCGACGGCGCGCGCAGGATCCTGCATCGGCGCCGACGCAAGCCATCGCAACCGGTCGGGCGCGGCCTCGCAAAACTCGGCGAGCCCGTCGTTGGTGGCCCTCGCCATTGCCTCGCCGAGCCCGACGTCCACGTGGTAGTAGAAGAGCGGCGGCGTAACCGAGACGACCGCGGCGCCGATGCCCTTCGACTCGAGCTCCGCCAGCTTCGCTTCGGGGTCGACGAAGGACGGGACGATCTCGAAGTCCACGTGGAGCCCACCGCTCCATCGCCGCCCTGCAAGGGTCACCCCGTACGCCGGCTCGCGACGGAGCAGGTCCAGCGAGCGCTCCGGCATCACGTGGTTGTGGACGTCGATCCGCACTGGGCCCTACCACGACTCCGATTCCGACATCGTTAGTGATGCTATTGAACGGATAGCTTTACGGCCCAATGCTCCGGCAGAGGCCGTTCACGCCAGCGTAATCGGGCAGGAACGTCTGGCCGTGGGATAGAATTATTAAAAGTACGTGTTCCAACACGTAAGTACGAATGGCCTCGACATCCGTAGACGACAAGGGCACTGAGCCCGCCCCCGACGAGCGCCCGCGCAGGCGCAAGGGGCAGTCGGCCGCCGATCGCGTCGGCGAGCGTGTGGCCACACACCGCAAGGACGGTCACCTGAAGGTGTCGGAGCTGGCGCGGATGGTTGGCGTCTCCCCCAGTCTGATCAGCCAGATCGAGCGTGGCCAATCGCAGCCGTCGGTCGCGACTTTGTTCGCCCTGGCCGAGTCGCTCGACGTGCCCGTCGACGCCTTCTTCGTCAAGGACGGGGCGTCGGTCGCCGGCACGGCCGTCTCGGCCGGGCCGGGCAGCGCAACGGTCGCCGAAGCGGACGGCGCCGCCGGCGCACCCTCCGCAGCACACGGGGACGACGCGGCGAAGGGCGACTCACCCAAGCGCTACATGGTTCGCCGCGATGCCCGCTCGGCGATCAACATCGAGGGCGGCGTCCTCTGGGAGCGCCTGACGCCGGAGACCCTCCCACACGTGGACTTCCTCGAGCTCATCTACCAGCCCGGGGCGGAGTCCAACCCGGAGCTGTACCGGCATCCAGGATCGGAGATGGTCCTTGTCCTCAGCGGACGCTTCGATATCTACGTCGGCTTCGAGCGCTACGAGCTGCGCCCCGGCGACAGTATCCACTTCCCCTCCACCTTCCCGCACCGCTACGTGAATCCCACCGATGACGTCTCACGTGCGGTCACCGTGATCCTCCACGACGGCGCGCGTCCCGCCCCGACCGATAGCGACCAGCCGCGGCCGTGATCTCAGCAGGGATCCCGCCGGTCGCCGGCTAAGGCACCTTGATCGGCATGGCCGTGCGCCGGTTCGGCGCGCCCCTCGAGCCGACGGAGCTTCCCGAGCCGCGCCCCGGGCCCGGGGAGGCCCTGCTCGAGGTCCTCACCTGCGGAGTCTGCCTCTCCGATGTCAAGACCTCCCGTGGCCGGATGCCGTTCTCCGACCGCATCACCCTCCCTCACGTCCCCGGCCACGAGGTCTGCGCGCGTGTCATCGAGGCGCATCCCCCCGTCGTCGCGCCCGGCACGGTCGTCGTCGTCAACCACTACTGGCCATGCCGGCGGTGCGCGCGGTGCCGTGCCGGGATCGAGCAGCAATGCACCGACCCGCAGGGATGGATCGGCTTCATGTCGCCCGGCGGCTTCGAGCAGCGTCTCGTGGCGCCCATCGACCGCCTCACGCCTGTCCCGCCGGAGATCGACCCCGTTCACGCAGCGCCGCTGACCTGCGCGGTCGGCACGTCCTATCGGGCGGTGACGACCCGCGGCGGCGTGACCCCCGGGAGCCGGGTCGTAGTGATCGGCCTCGGTGGAGTCGGGATCCACACGCTTCAGATCGCGAACGCCGCCGGCGCCCGCGCTGTCGGCCTCGACATCTCCAGCCCGGCCCTCGAGGTCGCGGAGCAGCTCGGACTTGCCGCGTACCCGGCTGCGGACCCAGAGAGCGAGGAGCGGATCCTGGCCGGCGGCGAGGGCGTCGACGTCGTCATCGACACGGTCGGCAACGAGGCGACGTTCGCGCAGGCGTTTCGCCTCGCCCGGGCCGGAGGACGGATCGTCGGCGTCGGCTACGACGTCGACTCGGACATCGTGCTTCCGAGCCCCCGCTTCGTGCTCGAGGAGGTCGAGCTGGTCGGATCGCGCTACGTGGCGCTGGACGAGCTCGAGCGCGCGATCGCCCTGGTCGCAGAGGGCCGAGTCCAGACGGTCGTCGACCGGGTGCTGCCGCTCGCCCAGGCGAATGTCGCGCTCGAGGCGCTCGAGCGAGGCGAGGTCGTGGGCCGCGTGGTCCTGGACGTGGCGGGGAGCTCCGGCTAGCCGAGCCGGTCGGGCTGGACGGCCGGCTCCTCACCGTATACCTCGGGATTGACGACGCCCGGAGGACGCTCGCCGTTCACCATCGCCCTCAGGTTCTCGACCACCGCCAGGGCCATCTTCGTGCGCGCCTCATGCGTCGCACTCCCCATGTGCGGCGTCAGGATCACGTTCTCGAACTCGTAGAGCTCCGGGCTCGGCGCCGGGTCGCTGATCGGAGGCTCGCTCCAGTAGACGTCGAGCCCCGCGCCGGCGATCTCGCCGTCGCGAAGGGCCGCGACGAGGGCGGGCTCGTCGACGATCCGCCCTCGCGCGGTGTTGATGAAGAAAGCGGACGGCTTCATCAGCTTGAACTCGCGCTCTCCGATGAGCTTGTGGGTCGTCTTGTTGTAGGTGGTCATCAGCACGACGAAGTCGGACCGCTTCAAGAGCTCGTCCCGGTCCTCCTCCCAGGTGACCTCCAGCTCCTCCTCCCGCCCCGGATCCAGCCGGTTCCGCTTCGTGTAGATGATGTCCATCTCGAAGGCGCGCAGGCGCTTGACGATCTCGGAGCCGATGTCCCCGAGCCCGATCATCCCCACGGTCTTCTCCGCCAGCTCATGCGTGAGGAAGGTGGTCGATTGCTCCTGGTGGAACCGCCCCGCCCGGACGAACGCATCAGCCTCGACGATGCGCCAGGCCAGCCCGATGACAAGCGCACAGGTGAGGTCGCAGGTCGTCTTCGTGATCACGTGGGGGACCACGGTCACCGGGATGCCCCGGCTGGTCGCCGCCTCGACGTCGACCACGTTGGGGAACAGCGCCATGGTGGCGATGCCCTTCAGGTGCTCGTTGGAGGCGATGACCTCCTCGTCGATCGGCGTGTCGCCCAGCATCCAGATGTAGTCGCAGTCCCTGCTTCGGGCCAGCAGCTCCTCCTTGTCGATCATGTGCTCGGACTCGTGGACGTCCACGTCGGCGAACTCCTCGAGCGCCTCGCGCCCGAGATCCATCACCGGCTGAACCACGAAAACCTTGGGCCTGGACATCGTCGCCTCCTACTTGCCTTCGAAGATCCCGGCGGCAGTCCGCCAGAGCAGGTCGTCGCGTTCGGAATCGGTCAGGACATCGACCTGCCGGAAATGCTCGACCGCGTCGTAGACCTGCATCGGGGCCGGCCAATCCGTCCCGAACACGATCCGGTCGGAGCCGAGCACGTCGATCATGAACCGGAGGTTCCGCTCGGTGAACGTGACCGTGTCGTAGTAGAAGCAATCGATGTAGGCGCTCGGCTTGTCCTCCGACTTGCCGCGATCGCCGGGCCAGACCTCCCACCCGCGATCGAGCCGGTCGAGCGCGTACGGGACGTAGCCGCCCGCATGCGCCAGGCAGACCTTGATCCCCGGGTACCGGTCGAGGATGCCGCCGTAGACGAGGCTCGCGAACGCGATCGTGCGGTCGACCAGGTTCCCGATCGAGTTCAGGAGGAAGTAGTCCTTCGTCCGGTACGTGACCACGGTCGGGTCGAACTGGTGGAAGAGGATGAAGGCGTCGTGCTCGTGCACGGCGGCCCAGAATTCATCGAACACCTCGTGGTCGTAGGTGAGGTTGTTGACGTGGTCGTTGAGCATGAAACCGACCAGGCCGAGCTCGCGGATCGCCCTCACCAGCTCGGCGTTCGCCAGCTCGATGTCCTGCATCGGGAGCGTGCCCAGGCCCATGAACCGCTCGGGGTGGTCGCGGACCATCTCCGCGACCTCCTCGTTGCAGTCGCTGGCGATGCGGGCGGTCTCCTCGGGCCGACGCCAGTACTGGTAGAAGACATCGGTCGGCGAGACGACCTGGACGTCGACGCCCAGCCGATCCATCTCCTCGATGCGGCGGTCCGGCTTCCAGCGGTTCGGGAGGTTGTCGAGCTCTCCCTCGTCCGCGGTCATCCCGTGCCACGTGTCCCCCGCCAGCACCACCTCCTGAAAGCGCTGTGGGGTGACGTGCGCGTGCACGTCGATTACCTTGCCGCCCTCAGCCATCGCGTCTCCTCGCGAGCCGCCCGGGCTCAGATGCCGTGCATCACGTGGGAGAGACGGGCCGTCCACTCGTGCTTCGTCGCCGGCACGATGGCCTTCATCGCCTCCCCGTAGGCGTCGCCCTCGAGCATGGCCTTGGTCGCGCTCTCGTCCTCCACCTGGACGTCCAGGATCCAGTCGTAGTCGGTCTTAAGCCCGCCGACGTTCTGCCCGATCGTGACGGCGCCGACGCCCGCCGCCGACTCGAGTCCCTTGGCGGCAGCCTGCGCAGCCTCCTTGGCCGCGTCGTCGGCCTCGTCGCGCCAGACGAACATCGCCGAGTGGCGCACCTGGCCGTGGACGTTCAGCGGCACGTCGCCCTCGTACTCCCAGTCGACTCGAGCGGTCAGCTCGGAGCGGCAGATCGAGGCGTTGTACTCGCCCACCTCATGGTGGACATCGTCATCGTTGTACTCCTCGTTCCCGGCCTTGTCGACGAAGTCGAGCTGGAGGGCGACGTCGTAGTTCGAGGGCGGGCCCTCGTCGCGACCGCGCCAGCGCGGCGTGCGATCCCACGGCTTCACGGTCCGCAGGACCTCGGACCCGCCGAACAGGTCGGTCCCGTAGTCGATCGCCACGACGCTCGAGCACTCGTACCGCATGTACGCAAGCCCCTTGAGCATCGCGAGGTGCTTCTCGGGGGTGATGTCGTCCCTGAAGATGAAAAAAGCGGTGTGCCTGAACACGCGTGGTTACCTCCTGGTTGGTTGGGGTTCGAAATGGGGCCGGTCGACCGAGTGCAGCTAGCCGGGTACGCCGCTGTCGGCTGCCTTCGCGTCCTGGTCCGGCGCGGCGCCGTTCTTGCGGCGCGAGTCAGCCTCCATGCGCTCGAAGAGCTCGAGGATGTCGGCCTGCAACGTGACGACCTCGTGATCCGTCTGCAGCCGCGGGTACGGCAGGCCGATCTCGATGTCCCGGTAGATCTCGCCAGCGCTGCTCATCATCAACAGACGGTTGGAGAGCAGGACGGCCTCGAGGACGTCGTGCGTCACGAACAGGACGCCGGCGCCGGTCGTCTGCCAGAGACGCTGGAGCTCCTCCCTCATCGTGCGGGCGGTGATCGCGTCGAGGTGGCTGAACGGCTCATCCATCAGCAGCAGCCCTGGATCAACCGAGAGCGCCCGGGCGATGCCGACTCGCTGCTGCATGCCACCGCTCAGCTGACCGGGGTACATCGCGCCCTCGGACTCGAGCCCGACGAGCTTCAGGTACTGATCGGCGCGCTGCTTGCGCTCGGCGCGGTCGCCGCGGTCCTGGACGTAGAGCATGTTGTCGAGCACCGAGCGCCAGGGGAGGAGTCTCGGATCCTGGAAGACGTAGCCGATCCGAACGTCCGAGGCTTCGTCACCGACCAGCTCGAGTGTCCCGGCGCTCGGCAGCTCGACACCCGAGACCAGGTTGAGGAAGGTGCTCTTCCCGCACCCGGACGGCCCGACGAGGGACACGAACGTGTGGCCCTCCATGTTGAACGTCACGTTCGAGATCGCGGTGACGGGGCGCTGGCCCGCCACCCGCGGGGGGAAGACCTTCTGGACGTGGTCTGCCACCAATCTTGCCATCTCACTCCTCCCCGGCAGTTTCGGCTGCCTGGTCGAAAGTTATACTAAACAGGTGACAGCGGGGCTACTGTAGCCCGCGCCCCCGGCTTCGTCAAGAGCGCCTTCGTTCGGCCAACGGTGTTAGTGCTACTGTGTTAACCGCGTGGGCGGCGGCAGAAGGACAGGACTCGGCTCGTACGCTCACGGGGCCTTCGGTGTCGACTACGAGGCGCGGGTCGACTTCGCGGCGCTGCGCGAGGACCGGCTCGGGCGGGTGCGAGATCGCCTTGGTGCGTCGGAGCTCGACGCACTGCTCCTGTGGAAGGACGAGAACGTCCGGTTCACCACCGCGCTTCGCCCCCAGATCATCCAGGGCAAGAACGCCCTGCTCAACGGCTGCCTCGTCACCGATGATTCCCTGATCCTCTTCTGCTCTGGCGGCGAGGTCGACCGCGTGCGCCACGTGATGCCCTGGATCGACGAGGTCGAGACCGTCCCGATCATGGAGGCCCGCGGCCTGATCGCCGGCACCGTCGACGCCGTCCTCGCGCCTGCGATCGCGCGCCTCGGCCTCTCCGACGCGAAGATCGGGCTTGACGAGATGGCCTTCGCGCAGGTCCAGGAGCTCGCTCGCGCCCTGCCCGAGGCCGAGTGGCAGGACGGCGACGTGGTGATGCAGACGGCGCGGCGCGTCAAGTCCGACCTCGAGCTGGCGGTGATGCAGGAGGCGAGCGCGATAGCGGAGGCCGTCACCGAATCCGCTATCGCCGCGATCCGCCCAGGGGTCCGGGAGTACGACATCGTTGCCGACGCGATGCACACCCTCTACCGGCTCGGCGGGGAGATGGCCCACCTGGCGACGCCCTTCGTCGCCTCGGGCGAGCACATGAGCCCGCCGAACCGGTTCGCGTCGGACAAGCTCGTGCGTGAGGGCGACCTCGTCTTCATCGACATCGGGGCGATGTGGAACGGCTACTACTCGGACATGGGGCGAACGGTGATCTGCGGCGAGCCGAGCAAGCGTCAGCAGGAGGTCTTCACCGCCGTTCACGATTCTCTCGCGGCGGCGACCGCCGCGATGCGCCCGGGCAACACGAACGACGACGTCGCTGCGGCGGTACGGTCCGAAGGGGAGAAGCGGGGCTTCGGCGACGACTTCCTCTCCCTGTTCATCGGCCATGGCGTCGGAATCGGCGCCAACGAGCCGCCCTACGTCGGCGAAGCGCTGCCTGGCGCCGAGACCGTGGAGCTCGAGGCCGGGATGACGATGGCGATCGAGCCCTTGATCTGGGTCCCGGACGTGCCCGGCGGCGGCGGCGTCAGGCTCGAGGACACGATCGCGGTCGCCGAGGGCGGAGGCGTCCCCCTCACCCGAACCGCCTTCGACCCGCGCCTGCTGCTCGACTGATTTATCGGCCGCCTGCGGGCGCAGGCACAGTGGACAGTGGTTCTGCAGTTGTGTAGTATCGCTACACGATTTAGGCCAGAGTCATTACTAGTGCTGTTCTGTGTGCGCACGAGCCTTGACTCCCGGCCGCCTAACGCGACTCAAGGAAGGGGCACCGAGGGATGCTCGAACCGCCCACTCACAGCCAAGCTCAGCAGGGGTCCAACGGCCTGACGCCGTTCGGAAAGGGCATGGACCTCGGCTTCCTCGGCAAGCCGCACGAGTTCGAGCCGCGGCGCGTCTACAGCACGACCGGGACCGACTGGCAGGGCCGAGTCGACTTCGACCGGCTGCGGCGGGACCGCCTGGCGCGCGCCCGGATGAAGATGGAGGAGCACGACCTCGGCGCCCTCGTCTGCTTCGTGGGCGAGAACGTCCGCTACATCACGGGTGTTTTCCAGGGCAACTGGAAGAACAACATCTTCATCCGCTACTGCGTCCTCCCGCGCGACGGCGAGCCGGTCCTGTTCGAGACCGCGGGCTCAGACCTGGAGTGCGCAAAGATCGACGCTCCCTGGCTCAACGGCAACATCCGCCCCGCGATCACCTGGAAGTGGGCAGAGACCGCCGAGGAGATGATGGTCGACCGGATGACCGACTCGATCATGGAGGTCCTCAAGGAAGCCGGGGTCGAGAACGAGCCCATCGGGATCGACATCTACGACCCGTCCGCGGCCGCCGCCTTCGAGCGCAAGAACCTGAAGACCACGAGCGCCTGGCCTGCGATGTCGGGCGCCCGTGTGATCAAGACCCCCGACGAGATCGAGTGCCTGAAGATCTCCAGCGCGATCGGCGACACCTCGTTCTGGAAGATCGAGAACGAATGGCTGAAGCCCGGCGTTAAGGAGAGCTACATCACGGCGAAGGTGAACGAGTACCTCTACGAGCAGGGCTTCGACTTCGTCTACGACATCATCGTCGCCTCCGGCGGCAACACCAGCCCCTACCGGCGCTGGCACACCGACAAGGTCATCCGCCAGGGCGACCTCGTGATCGTCGATCAGAACGCAGTCGGCCCGGGCGGGTACTTCGTCGACTTCGTGCGCACCTTCAAGGTCGACGGCACGATGACGCAAAAGGAACAGGACCTCTACAAGGAGTGCTACGAGTCGATGTACGCGGCGATCGAGATGATGAAGGCCGGCAACACCTCCGCCGACGTCGCCTCCAAGTTCCCGAAGTACGCCGACGACGAGTACGGCACGGTCACCCTCCAGCAGTTCGCGCACTCGATCGGCCTCTCGCTCTATGAGGGGATGTGGATCTCGCGCGCGTACTCGCTCGACTACCCGGTCGAGCTGCAGGAGGGCATGTACTTCGCGGCCGAGACGTTCGCCGGCCACCCCGGCCTCGAGCAGACGGTCCGCCTGGAGGAGAACCTGCTGGTGACGAAGGACGGGCCGGTGCTGTTCACGCGCCACCCGTTCTACGACTACGCGCTCTCCTAGCCCCGGATGGCGCGTCGGGTCCTCGTAACCGACCACGTCTTCGCGGACCTCGAGACCGAGCGCTCGATCCTCGAGCCGCTCGGCGCCGACGTGGAGCTGGCCGACGGCACGAGCGAGGCCGAGCTGGTCGAGGCAGCGGGAAGCGCCGACGCGATGCTCGTCTGCTTCGCGAAGATCCCGGCACCGGTCGTCGCGGCCGCCGCCGACGGCGGCTGCAAGGTCATCTCCCGCTACGGCATCGGATACGACAACATCGACATCGAGGCGGCGACCCAGCGCGGGCTCCTCGTGACCTACGTCCCGGACTACTGTCTCGACGAGGTCGCCGATCACTCGATGGCGCTCCTGCTCGCGCTGGCCCGAGGCGTCCACCATGCTGGCCTCGCGGTGCGCGACGGTCACTGGACGGTGCCTCAAGGAGCGGTTCACCGCCTGGCCGGACGCCGGCTGGCGGTGATCGGAGTCGGCGGGGTCGGCCGGCGGGTCGCCGAGCGGGCACGGGCGTTCGGGATCGAGACGGTCGGCTTCGACCCCTTCGTCGAGGACTGGTCGCGGGTCCCGGCCGATCGCTCGGACAGCTTCGCCGAGGCGGTCGCCGAGGCGGACTTCGTCTCGCTGCACGTGCCGCTGACCGAGGAGACCCGCCACCTGATCGGCGCAGAGTCGATCGCTGGGATGAACCGCGCGCCGATCATCGTCAACACCGCGCGCGGCCCGCTCGTCGACGCGGACGCCGCGGCCGAGGCTCTCGACTCCGGGAAGCTGGGCGGGGTCGCCCTCGACGTCACCGAGGACGAGCCGCCGGCGCCCGACCACCCGCTGCGCGACCATCCGCGCGCCATCCTCACCCCTCACATGGCCTTCTACTCAGTCGAGGCACAGGCGGAGCTGCAACGGCGCGCGGCCGAGGAGGTCGCACGGGCGTTCAGGGGCGAGCCCCCGGACCGCCCGATCAACGCCGAGGTCCTCTCGGGGTCCTGACCGCGGTGCCCTCCGAGCCGCGCCCCATCCCCACCTACCCGGATCTCGCAGGGCGGGTCGCCCTTGTGACCGGGGGCTCGAAGGGGATCGGAGCCTCGACCGCGCGGATGCTTGCCGCCAACGGCGTGAAGGTGGCGGTCAACGCCCGCTCGCAGGAGGGGATCGACGCGGTCGTCGAGGAGCTTCGGGCCGGTGGCGCCACGGCCACCGGCATCGCCGCCGACGTCGGCGAGCTCGCCGAGGTGGAGCGGGTTCGCGACCAGGTGGAGACGGAGCTCGGCCCGATCGACATCCTTCTCCCCTACGCCGGCGGCTTCGGTGCGTTCACCCCGATCGAGGAGACCTCCGAAGCCGAGTGGCGCGAGGTGATCGACTGGAACCTCACCTCGACGTTCCTGGCGGTGCGCGCCGTAATCCCCGGGATGATCGAGCGCCGTAGCGGCGTGATCGTCACGATGGCATCGAACGGCGGGCGCTACCTCGACAAGCTGCTCACCGCGTCCTACGCGGCCGCGAAGGCCGGCGTCGTCCAGTTCACCCGCCACGTGGCCAAAGAGCTCGGCCCCCACAACATCCGCGTCAACTCGATCGCGCCCGCGACGGTGACGTCGGAGCGGGTCGAGCGGATCATGGACGATGAGGGCCTCCAGAAGGTCGCGGAGATGTCGCCACTGGGGCGGATCGGCACCCCGGAGGACTGCGCCCTGGCAACCCTCTTTCTCGTCTCCGACTCGGCGGGCTGGCTCACCGGCGTCACGCTGGACGTGGCCGGCGGCCGGATCATGCTCTAGGCGTCGGCGGCGCTGCTCTCCGCCTTCTCGACGATCCGGGGATCGAGCGTCACCCGCCGGCTCTCCATCTCCTCGAACACGGCGAGGATCTCGGACTGCATCGTCGAGACGGCGGGATCGGTCTGAAGCCGGGGGTACGGCAGGTCGACGGCGATGTCGGCGAAGTTGCGCCCGCCGTACTCCAGGATGATGATCCGGTCCGATAGCTGCACGGCCTCGAGAACGTCGTGCGTGACGAAGAGGACGGTCCGCTTCTTCCGCTCCCAGATGCTCTGAAGCTCCTCGCGCATCGTGCGGGCCGTGATCGCGTCGAGATGGCTGAAGGGCTCGTCCATCAGCAGCAGGTCGGGCTCGACCGAGAACGCGCGGGCGATCCCCACACGCTGCTGCATGCCACCGGAGAGATGCGCCGGGTACATCTTCTCGAACCCGCTGAGCCCGACCAGGTCGAGGTACGGCCGCACGTACTCGGCCGTCTTGTTCGCCTTGGGCTGGACGTAGATCAGGTTGTCGAGCACGGTGCGCCAAGGAAGGAGCCGGGCGTCCTGAAACACATACCCGAGCTTCGCCCTGCCGCCGTCGTCGGCCTTCACCTCGATGGTCCCGGTGCTCGGCGTCTCGACGCCAGAGACGATGTTCAGGAAGGTGCTCTTCCCGCAGCCGGACGGCCCGACCATCGAGACGAAGCTCTTCCCGCTCATCTCGAAGTCGATCCCGTCCAGGGCCCGCACGACGGGCTGGTCCTTGGTCGGCGGCGGGAACTCCTTCACCACATCGACGGCCTTCAGCGATGCCAAGTCCCTGCCTCCTGATGATGGTCGGGTGTGGGTGTCATCTTCAAAGCTCTCATTGGCCGCCTCGCGACGTGCCGAAGTCCCCGATGCTCCCGCGCCACTTGTGCGCCCGCCGGTCGATCCGCTCGATCACACCGCGGTCGAAGACGATGATGATGACGATGATGATGAGCGCCCAGCCCATCAGGCCGTCGAAGTTCGCGGCGTCGTACCAGCTGCGTGACTGCTGGCCCGCGCCGTCGGTCAGCCCGAACCACTCGGTCACCAGCACGAGCCCCCAGCCCGCCAGGATCGCGAGCCGCACCCCCGCGATCACGGCCCCCGCCATCGACGGGAGGATGAGGTTGCGGACGCGGTCCAAAAACGGCACCTCGTAGGCCTGCGACATGTCCCGCAGCTCGCGTGGGATCGCAAGGGTTCCGCGCATCACGAAAACCACGAGCGCCGGAGTTGCGGACACCGCGACGGTGAACACCGGGGCGGTGACGCTGAACCCGAACCACATGAGCGACAGCAGCGCCCAGATGTAGCCGGGCAGTGCGAGGCCCACCATGACGATGTCGGTGAAGGTGGCCTGGGCCCTCCAGAAGGTGCCCATCGCATAGCCGAGCGGAATGCCGATCACGATCACCCAGAACATGCCAAGGGCAGTCCGCTCCAGGGTCAGGTACGTGTTCTGGACGACCTGGTTGTTCCACCACGTGGCCTCGGTTCCCTCGAACGGGCGCTGGAACTCGTCGATGATGAAGTTGAGCGTGTCGACGGGCGTCGGCATTCGGTCGCTGAGCTCGCCCAGGAGTTGCCAGATCAACAACAGGGTGAGCCGCGCCGTCCACCGCGCGGTGCGGTCGGAGAGCAGGACCGACTTAAACCGGCCCATCGCCGCCGCGGTCCGCGGGGTCGGCGCCTTCTTGCCCAGCTCCTCCTTGGGTGCCGTCGCGACGTCAGAACCGGAGGACATCCTCATCCCTCTGCAGCCGGTAGCGGAAGGCGTGGCGCTCGAGCCGGATCAGCACGACGCGCTCCACGAAGACGATGAAGATCACGAAGAACATCATCCACGCGAGCATGTCCGCGACCGCGAAGCCCTGGAACGCCTTGCGGATCTGAACCCCCACACCTGTCGTGCCCCCGAACGTCTCCGCGAGCGTCGCGAGCTTCCACGACGCCGCGAACGAGGCTCGTGAGGCGGAGAACAGGAAGGGCAGGAACGACGGCCACACGATGTTGCGCAGCGCGGGGCGCGCCGGCTGCCCGTACACGCGGCTCATCGACAGCAGTCGCCGGTCGACCCCCTCGACGCCCGCCGCCACGTTGAGGGCGATGTCCGGCAGGACGAGCAGGCCGACGACTACCGCCGGGCCGATATCGCCGAGTCCGAAGAGGACCACCGCGAGGATCGAGTAGACGATGAGCGGAACGTTCGCGGACAGGTAGACGAAGTCGAAGAAGTAGTTCTTCGCGTAGCGGTAGCGGCCCATCAGGACGCCGATCGGTATCCCGAGGGCGACCGCCCCCAAGAAGCCGAGCATCGTCTTGCGGAAGGTGTCCCAGAAGTTCACGAACACGGTCCCCGGCTCGACGCCGCGGGACGGGTCGCCGACGATGAAGCCCCACATCCGGTCCGCGACCTCCCAGGGCGGCGGCAGGAGCTGAAACTCGGTCTCGGTAGCCGCGCTCGCGATCGCCCACGCGGCGAGCAGCCCGGCGGCGCCCACGAGCGAGAGCAGCGTCGCCTGGCGCCGCCGGGACACCGCCTGCTTCTCGGTCCCGAGCGCGGACGGGCCGGGCTCGGGCTGCGTCTCCCGTAGCTGTGCCTCGAGGTCGGTGTCTACCGCCATCGAAGGTCGCTAACGGGAGACGCCCCGGGTCCTACGACTCAGGGAAGCGACAGCTCTCCTCGCCCGTCTCGGGATCGATGCACACGTAGATCGGATCCGGCGCATCCGCCGGGACGATCTCCGCGTCGCGGAGGATGTCGTTCACGCCCATCTCTCCCTCGATCCACTCCGGGTCGAGGTACACCGTGTCCAGGAAGTTGTCGTACGTGTTCTCGAAGTAGTCCTGGACGAACTTCAGCTCCTGATCGTTCGTGTAGCCGAAGTTCTCGGGATCCCCCTCGATGATCTCGTCGCGGTGCTTCTTCCACTCCTGCATCGCCACGTCCCAGACCTCGAGGAAGAAGGCGACCTCCTCAGGATGCTCGTCGTACCAGCTTTCCAGCGTGACGAAGTTGTTGCTGTTCATCCCCTCGTGGCCCGGCTCGTACTCCTGCTCGTAGAGGAGCGACGCGTTCCTGCCGTCGTACATCACGTTGACGCTCTCGTCCATGAGGTACGGGATCGAGGTCGTCATCGCCGTGAGGCCCGCGCACAGGTCGCCCTTCGTGACGAGCTCGGGAGTGACCTCGAAGTCGGTGACGGCCATCTCGAGATCGTCCGAGCCCTGCGCGAGCTCACGACCATGCATGTCGGCGATGAGGGCCTGCCAGACGAGGCTCGAGCCCTCGAACGACTCGACCCCGACCTTGCAGCCCTCGGGCAGGTCGTCGAACGTCTCGTAGCCGTTCGCGGGGTCGGAGACGGCGATGTCCTGGGCGCGGTTGAACTTGCCGATCGTCACGGTCGTGACGCCGGTCTCGTCCTCTAGGACCGGGGTCTCGTACGTACCCGTCGAGACGATATCGGCGTGTCCGCCGGCGAACGCCGCGTACTCATCCTCGGTCTCGAACCGCTTGATGGTGATGCCCGACTCCTCTTCCATCTCGGCCAGGATTCCCTGATCCTCGATCCAGTTCCACGCCGGATCGGGCGAGAACGCGAACCTGATCGTTCCCTCGTCACCCTCCTCGTCGCTTCCTCCCGACGAGCTCCCGCACGCCGCGGCGCCCAGCGCCGCCGCCATGACCAAAAGCGCGAGCGGGACGGCCCGCCTGATCCTGTGGGTACGCATCATTGACCCCTCCTCACGGAGCCGAGGGCTCCGGGTCTCGTTTCCCGGCCCACTCCAGGAGCCGCGCCGGGTTCTCCGACAGAATTGCCGCCTTCTCAGCCGCGTCGAGCTCGTCGAGCGCCTCGACCCACCCGGGGCCCCCGTCGCCGAGGATCATCTTGGCCGGGTAATCGGTGCCGAAGACGACCTGGTCGAGGCCAACGGTGTCGATGAGGAAGCGCAGTGAGGCGCCCGTGTGCGTGCAGCAGTCGTAGGTGAAGCTCGTGAGGTAGTCACTTGGGGGCCGTTCGAGGTTCACGCAGGCGTCCTCGAAGCCAGGGATCCCGTCGCGCCCGGCCTGCCAGGCCTTGTCCATGCGCGCGATCCCGAACGCGATGTAGCCGCCGGCGTGGCACATGACCGGCCGCAGGCCCGGGAACTCGTTCATCACTCCGCCGAAGACCAGCGCCCCGAAGGTCAGCGCGCGCTCGACCAGGTTGCCGACCGAATTCGACAACGCGAAGCGGTCGGTGCGCGCGTCCACCAGGGTCGGGCTGTCCTGGTGGAACAGAAGCAGCGCGTCCAGCTCCTCCGCCGCCTCCCAGAAGGGGCGAAACCGCGGGTCGTCGTAGGGCGTTCCCAGGACGTGGTCGTCGATCATGACGCCGCAGGCCCCGCGCTCCATGGCGTGCCTCAGCTCCTCTACGGCGATGTCGATGTCCTGCATCGGAACCGTGCCCGCGATTGCAAAGCGGTCCGGATACTCGTCACGCATCTCGGCCAGCTCGTCGAGGCACTCGCGGGCGATCGTGCGGGCGTCCTCGGGCTCCCGGTCGTAGCAGTAGAAGGCGGTGTTCGGCGACAGGATCTGGACGCTCACTTCGATGTCGTCCATGTCTGCCACCCGCTCGGTGGCGGACAGGGAGAACTTCGCGATCTCGAGCTCGCCCGCCTCGTTGGTCATCCCGTGCCAGGTCCCGCCGTCGGCCACCGCGTCGCGGAACCGGCGCGGGGTCACGTGGGTGTGGACGTCGATGGCGGGCAAAGCGGAGCACCCTCCCTTCCTGCGACCTTGGTAGCAGTGCTAAAGACCAAAGAGCGTCGCTACCGTACCACGGTCAGTGGTGGCACGAAGCGCGGGAGCCATGACGGCCAGCGGAACCGGCGGTCGGACGGCTCCGCGGGCCCGGCTGCCACCGTCACGGCCGGTGCATCACGTGGGAGATCCGTGCCGTCCACTCGAACATGGTCGCCGCCGCCACCGCCGCCATCGCCTCCCGGTACGCCGGCCCCGCGAGCAGCCGGGCAGCGGCGTCGGGATCCGGGATCCGAAGGTCCATGATCCAGTCGAAGGCCGTAGTGGACTCCCCGACGTTGTCACCGATCAGGACGGATTCGACCTCGTCGGCCTCGGCGAGGCCCTCAACCCCCTCCCGCGCGGCGCCCTTCGCGTCGTCAGCAGCGCCGTCGGCCCAGAGGAACATGGCGACGTGTTTGACCTCGCCCGCGTGCGTGGGCGGCGCGTCGCCGTCGTAGTGGAAGTCGCACCTCGCGGTGAGCTCATCCCAGTTGTCGGCCTCGTTGGCGTCCGAGGCCTGGGCGTGTGCGGGGTCGTCAACCGCGTACTCCTGAAATGCATCCCAATCGGCGAAGTCGAGGTGGAGCGCCATGTCGTAGTTGCACTTCGGCCCCTCCGCCCCCCGCCGCCAGGTGGGGACGCGCTCGGAGGGCCGGACCCTGTGGAGGATCTCCGATCCACCGAAGAGGTCGGCGCCGTAGTCCCCGGAGCTCACGCTGGGGGGCTCGGTACCGAGATACGCGAGCCGCTGGAGCATCCTCAGGCGAGCGCTATCCGAGAGCGGCTCGCGCATGATCCACAGCACGGAATGACGCAGCATCTCCACCTCCACTCCATGTAGTCTCGCTAATACAACGACAATACACATCGTTAGCCACACTTTGCCCCGCGAACCACGGAGCCCCAACATGAAGACCGACATCCACAACCACGCCGTGCCCGAGAGCGTGGTCGAGTTCTTCGAGCGCGAGGGAGATGCGTTCGGCCTCACGGTCACGGGGGACCGTCACCTGAGCGGCGGGCCTGAGGGCGAGTACACCCTCGAGCCCGCCTTCTACGATGCCGAGGCCAAGGTCGCGGACCTGGAGGCGCACGGGCTCGATGCGGCGATCATCTCCGTCGACCCGCCGTTTTTCTACTACGACGTCGACCCTACGCAGGGGGCGAAGCTCGCCGAGCTGATCAACCTCGGCCTCCGCGACATGCACACCCGCCAGCCCGAGCGGCTTCGATGGATGGCGACCGTTCCCCTCCAGTCTCCGGACACGGCGGCGGCGATGCTCCGCGAGGCGCACGCCGCGGGCGCCTCGGGGGTGGAGATCGGCACCAGCACCGGCGAGCGGCGCCTCGACGACCCGGTCCTAGAGCCGTTTTGGACCGAGGCGGCGGCGCTGGGCCTGCCGGTGATGCTCCACCCCGCGTATCAGCACCCGCATCCCGGCTTCAGCGACTTTCATCTCACCAACGTGATAGGGAACATGCTCGAGACGACGATCGCGATCGAGCGGTTGATCATGTCCGGGCTGCTCGACGGGCACCCCGACCTACGCATCGTGATCGTCCACTCGGGCGGCTACGTCGCCTACCAGGCGGGGCGCCTGCGGCACGCGCGCACGGTGCGCTCGTACGAGGACTCGGCACCGCAGGACCCTGCCGACTACTTCGGGCAGGTCAAGTTCGACTGCCTCACGCACGACCGGCAGGCGCTCGAGTTCCTGCTGGCCCGGGTGGGGGTCGACAACGTCGTCATGGGCACCGACCTTCCGTGCGACATGGCCACCCCGGACCCGTGGAACGAGCTGGTCGCGGTCGCCGGCCCCGATGACGCCCTGCGGGTCGCGGAGGCGAACATCGACGCGATCTACGGCGCAGCGGCACCCGCCGCCTGAGCGCCGCACACGGGCGATGGCGGCACCCACAACCGCCGAGACGGTCATCGCCCGTCTCGAGGCGCACGGTGTAAGGCACGTCTTCGGGATCCCGGGGACCCACAACCTGCGGCTGTATCGGGCCCTGGCGGACTCGTCGATCGAGCATGTCCTGCCCCGGCACGAACAGGGGTCCGGATACGCAGCCGATGGATACGCACGCAGCGGAGGCGGCCCCGGCGTCTGCATCGCGACGAGCGGGCCCGGCGTCCTCAACCTCGCGACAGCGGTCGCCACCGCGCATTCGGATTCGGTCCCGATGCTGGTGCTGGCCCCCGGAATGGCCACATCCGTCGCGGGCGGCGACACCGGCTACCTTCACGAGGCCCGCGACCAGACCGGGGCGATGGCCGGCGTCGCAGCCTCGGCCGTCCGGGTAGAGGACCCGGTCACCGCAGCCGCCGCGATCGATGCGGCCTTCGACCGGTTCCGCTCCGGGCGCCCGCGCCCGGCCTACGTGGAGATCCCGCTCGATGCGATGGAGGCGACCGGCGACCCTCCCGGACCCGTCGAGGCGGGCACGGATCCGCCTGCCCCGGATCCCAGCCTGATCGCTGAGGCGGCCCGGCTCCTCAGCGAAGCGGGAAGGGCGGCCATCGTCCTCGGCGGCGGTGCCGCCGATGCGGGGTCGTCGGCCCTGAAGCTCGCGCGAGCGCTGGGGGCTCCCGTGATCACCACCGCGAACGGCAAGGGCACGGTCTCGGAGCAGGACCCGCTCTCGCTGGGCGCCTCGATCCGGCTGGCTTCGGCACAGCGCCTGCTCGCCGAGTGCGACGCCGTCCTCGCCGTGGGCACCGAGCTCGCCGAGTCGGACCTCTGGCACAAGCCGCCGCTCGTCCTCGACGGAAGCCTGATCCGAATCGACATCGACCCGGCGCAGCGCAACAAGAACGCCACCGCGACCGTGGCGATCGTCGGCGACGCAGGCGCCTCGCTCGCCGCGCTGGCGGCCGAGATCGGAAACGGGGACGGGCGCGACCGAGGCGCCGCGGCCGGCGAAGAGGTCCGTGCGGTCCTGCGGGAGGAGGCGCTCGCGGACTTAGGCGCCCTCTCCGAAGCGGTCGCGGCACTCGACGCGGGGCTCTCCGACGAGGCGATCCTCGCCGGCGACTCCACCCGGGCCTGCTACTACGGCGCCGTCCACCTGATCCCGCGCACCGAGCCGCGCTGCTTCCTCTACCCCACCGGGTTCGCTCCGCTGGGCTATGCGATCCCCGCCGCGATCGGGGCCAAGCTCGCCCAACCGGAGCGCGATGTGGTCGCCCTGGTCGGGGACGGCGGAGCGATGTTTACGCTTCCCGAGCTGGCAGCAGCCGCTGCGCTAGGGCTGGGCATCGTCGTGGTGATCGTCAACGACGGTGGCTACGGGGAGATCCGCCGCGAGATGGTCGAGCGCGGCCAGCCACCGATCGCGGTGGACCTGCCGAGCCCTGACTTCGCGACCGCTGCGAAGGCCTTCGGCGCGCGTGGCGCCGCCACCGAAGACGCGAGTGAGCTGACCGGTCTGATCGAGGAGGCGCTCAACGCCGAGGGCCCCTCCCTGATCGAGGTCCGCGTCGGCTAGCCGGCCCCGAGCGGGAACTTCATCGACTGGACCTCGCCCTCCGCGACCGTGATCACGAGTACGGGCGGGCCCGGCAACTCACGCGGAGGCCTGACCAGCGCCACGGTGCCCGAGCCGATCTCCCCCACATCGGGATAGATCCGCTCGACCGCCTTGACTGATTGCAGCGGCCTGATCCCCTCGGCCGTTTGCCATCCCGCGGTCGCGGCGGCCGTGCCGGCCACGGTCAGCGACTCGATGCGGGCGTCGTCGGCGCAGGCATCCCCGCCGTCACCAGCCACGAAGGCGATCTCGAGCCCCAGAGTGGCCCAGCGGCGGCGGCATTCGGCCCCGTTGGCCCTCTCGGCGCTCTCCTCGCCGAACGCCTCCCGTACCAGTGCGACCGTGGCCGTGTGGGGGTTGATCGGGCCGAAGGCCGCGAGCCCGACACTCTGGACCTTGATCAGCCGACTGTCGGGCAGCTGGACGAAAGCTGGAGGCTCCGCGTCGGGCTCGGCGTCCGAGCAGCCGGCCATCGCAGCCGCGGCGACGACGACCGCGGCGACCAGCGACGGCCGCATGCGCCTACAGGGTCCAGGCCTTGGTGTCGGCGCGCCAGCGCCTGGTCCGCTTCAGGGCCGGCTCCATGAGCACCTTGTCGACCGCGACGATGATCACCAGCATCACGAACCCCCAGGCGATCATGCCGGTGAAGCTCCCGGCGTCATACCAGTAGTTCGCCTGGAAGCCGATCCCATCCTCGCTGCCGAAGAACTCGACCAGCAGGATCGCGCCCCAGGCCGCGAGCGTCGCGAACCGGAAGCCGGCGATGATGTATTCGCTCATCGTCGGCAGCACGAGCTGGCGGAACTGGCGGACGACGGGCACGTTGTAGGCGGTCGACATCTTCTGCAGGTCGCCGTCGACGGACTGCGCCCCCTGCCGCGTGCTGATGATCAGCATCGGCGTCGCGGAAACGCAGGCGACGAAGACCGGGCCGATGTCGTCGAACCCCCACCACATCACCGCCAGCAGCGCCCAGATGAAGGCCGGCAAGGCGATCCCGACCATCACCAGGTCGGTGAAGAAGTAGCGGATCGGCCACCAGCGGCCCATGGCGAAGCCGAGCAGGATGCCCGCGACAAGGATGATGCACATCGCCCAGAGCGCGGACTTGATGCTGACCCAGATGTTCGGCCACAGCAGCTCGCTGTGTTCGATGAGGAAGTCGATCACCTCGACCGGACCGGGGATCCGGTCGACGGCAGCGCCCACCAGGGCCCACAGCAGCACCGCGAGGATCCGGGAGGTCCACACCGCGGCGAAGTCGCTGGTCAAGACCTTCCAGATCCCGTGCCGCCGCCCTCGCTCAAGGGGGTCGATCGCCTCGATCTCCTCGACCGCGATATCGGCGTCCCGCGGGTCGAACCCCGGGAGATCGCTCAGGGTGCGGTCACCCGCTTCCATCAGTCAGCCCCCTGAGCCCGGCCCGGGTTCCTCCAGGCGAAGATCCTGCGCTCGGCCGGCGCCAGCAGCAGGCGCTCGATCACGATGACGAAGATGACGAAGAACATCATCCACGACAGCGCGTCGAGCACGGAGAACGTGGTAAACGCCTTGTGGATCTGGAAGCCGACTCCGCTCGCACTGCCGAAGGTCTCGGTCAGCGCCTCGAGCTTCCACGAGTCGGCGAAGGAAACCCTCGCCGCGGCGAGCAGGAACGGGAGGACGGCCGGGACAACGACCCAGCGGGCCACCCTGGATCCCTTCCGCCCGAAGGCCCGGCTCATGTCGAGCAGCCCTTGATCGGCCGAGGCCACCCCCGCGGCCACGTTGATGGAAACGGCCGGCAGCACCAGCAGCATGACCACGAAAGCCGGGCCGATGTCGCTGATCCCGAAGACGACCAGCGAGATCACCGCGTAAACGACCAGGGGCACGTTCGACAGCACGTACACGAAGTCGTGGAAGAACGCGCGCGCGTACCGGAACCGGCCCATCATGAGCCCGATGGGGATGCCGAACAGCATCGCAGCGCCCCAGCCCATCAGCGTCTTCTGGAGGCTCTTGAAGAACGCCTCGCCGACCAGCCCCTCCTCGAGCAAGTCGACCATGTTCTCCGCCACCGCGAACGGCGACGGCAGGACGAACGGCTCGAACTTCCACTCGGAGAGCGCCGCCCACAGGCCGAGGAACGACAGCAGCCCGAGGACCGAAAGACCGACCCTCGCCACGGCTCGACTGCGAAGGCCCCCGAGCGTCGGCCCGGGGGCCCGCATCGTGGTCGACGCCGCGGCCACCTTCCCTCTCGATCTACTCCTGGCCCGGTTCGGTGACGCCTACTCCGAGTCCGAGCCGCCGAGCGTCTCCGTGACTTCGCCCGTCTTCGGATCGACGACCGCATGTTCGGGGAACACCGTGTCCTCCTCGACGACGCCCGCCTCCTGGATCAGGTCGAAGACGCCCTCTTCGTTCTCGATCCACTCAGGAGTCAGATAGACCGAATCCTGCTGGAAGTCGAAGACGTTGTCGACGTAGTCCTGCATGAACTTCTCATCCTCCGGGCTCTGCACCGCGAAGTCCTCGGGGTAGTCGGCGATGATCTGGTCGGAGTCCTTGATCCAAGCGTCCATGCCCTCCTGCCAGGCGTCGAGGAAGAACGCGACCTCCTCCGGGTGCTCGTCGAACCACTCCTTGCGGGCGACGAAGTTGTTCGAGTCGACGCCCATGTGGTTCGGGTCGTCCGCGAACTCCTCCGCGTAGAGCTGCGAGGCCGACTTGCCGTCGTAAAGCGCCTTGATCTGGCCCGTCCGCAGAGCCTCGGTGGCCTGCACCGGGTCGATGACGCCGCCGCAGATCTCCCCGTCCTCGAGCAGCTGGGGCATGATCTGGTAGTCGGCCGTGACGAGCTCGAGGTCGTCCGATCCCTCGGCGATCTCGCGACCGTCGATCTGGTCGATCAGCGCCTTCCAGATGACCAGGTTGCCCGTCGTCGGACTCGGCGGCGACCTTGCAGCCTTCGTCCAGGTCGGCCGCCGTCTCCCAGTCCTCGTCGGCGGACACGGCGAAGATGTCCTTGTTGGCGTTGTACTTGCCGAAGGTGACCGTCTCGATCCCCTGCTCGTCGAGCAGCGGTGTCTCGTAGCTACCGGTGGAGAGGATGTCCGCGTTGCCACCGGCGAACAGTCCGAACTCGTCGAACGACTGGAAGGCGTTTATCTCGATGCCGGCCTCGGCGCTCTTCTTCTCGAGGATGCCGCTGTCGTTCATGTAGTTGAAGACCGGGTCAGGGGCGAAGGCGAACCTGATGACGCTCTGGGCCTCGATATCGCCACTGCCGCTACTCGCGTCGTCGCCGGAGTCGCCCTCGTCGTCACCACCTCCACAGGCGGCGAGCACACCGACTGAACAGGCGAGCGCGATTGCAACCGCAAGCTTCTTGGACGATCCAAGGGTCATGAAACCTCTCCTCCCGAAAGCGAACACAGCCTTAACTCGATAGCTTCGCTACAAAGCAAAAGCAACACTACCGTATCCCTGGGTTTTCGCGAAGTCAAGCCGAATCTTTGTAAGAACAAGCCGCCCTCCACCGCCTGGCGGCGGCCTGATCATAAGTGGTGCTAACGTCCATTCGCCGCGCCTGGCGTGCGGCCTGGCCACGACTACGAACGGAGGAATGCCCATGCGCTGGGGTTTGATCGGGACACACGGGCTCGTGGACCGGGGAGGGCTCAACGCCTTCGAAGAGGCGCAGGCCGCGGAGCTGGTCGCCGTCCTCAGCAGCGACGCCGGCCGGGCCGAGGAGTTTGGATCCGAGCACGGCCTCGAGACGGCCACCGCCGACATCTCCGAATTCCTGGCCGCGCCCGGCCTCGAGGCGGTCTGGGTCGCTTCCCCCACGTGGCTTCATCACGAGCAGGGCATGGCCGCGCTCGACGCCGGCAAGCACGTGCTGCTGGAGAAACCGCTGGCCTACGACGCGAAGGGCGCATGGGAGCTTGTCGAGGCGGCACAGAAGGCGGACGTGAAGCTCGCGACGGGCTACCAAGGACGCTACGTCCCGGCCCACGCGAACATGAAGCGCCTCCTCGACGAGGGTGCCATCGGCGAGCCCTCGGTGGCCAGAACGTACTACGGGATCCATCGGCCAGGTCCCCCGCCGGAGTGGCGGCGAAGCCGCGACACCGCGCGATGGGGAGCCCTGTCGGATGTGGGCACCCATCACATCGACCTGCTGCGGATGTTCTTCGGCGATATCGCCGATGCCTCCGCCTACTTCGAGCGTCACCTCGGCTTCGAGACCGACGATGCCGTGGGCGCCGCACTCAAGTTCGAGTCCGGGCAGCCCGTGGCCACGCTGACGATCAGCACCAACGTCTGGGTCCAGTTCACCCGGGTCGAGATCCACGGCACGGAGGGCGCCCTGGTCGCCGAGAACACCAACCCGATCGGCCAGGGCAAGGCGCTGTTGCTAAAGCCGGACGCCGACCCTGAGGACATCACCGGCGACCGGCCCAACGCCTGGATCGCGCAGCTGGATGCCCTCACCAGGGCCTTCTCCGGGGATGACGTGGCCTACGCCACCGGCGAGGACGGCGCCAAGGCGGTCGAGGTCATGGAGAAGATCATCGACTGAGGAGCTGCGCTAGCGGCGCCCGCCCGCAGCGATCATCCCCTCCAGGAACTCCACCGCCTCGCGCGCGCGGCGGCGGTTTCGGAACATGACGGTGTTCGGTGCAACCAGGCGCCTCGACTCCTGGTAGTAGGCATCCGGAAAGTCCTCGAATGGAGCCGGGGCGCTCGGCTCCGGAGCGTGACGCGGCTCGAGCTCGACCTGCGTCGCCCCAGGCCGGCTTTCGAGCATCGAGGCCGCGGCGAGCTCCGCGTACGGGTACGCCGCGACCGTCCAGTTGATCAAATCCGTCCGCTTCGCGATCAGCACGCGTTCCGACGCGCACACCAGGGCGTTGGCGCCGAGGCCACGCGTGACCCACACCGCGAGCAACTGCTCGCCGTACGTGAGCACTCCCTCGACGGCACGCCGCATCCCGCCGGGTAGCCCGTCCAGGCTCGAGCTGCTCGAAGACTCCGCCAAGACCGCCGATGGTACCTCCGGCAGCGCCCACGGTTCGCCGAGCAGGCAGCGCTGGCGCGGTCAGGTGTAACTCGGGCAAGAGGCAAGCGACCGCGCGAGGCGTGATCTTGGGATGGCTACCGTGTCAAGTCAATGATGTCGCCACGCCCGAAGCTCGCATCACTGGCGGGTCCGGCACTGCGCCTGCAGTCGGACCGGCGGCTCGCACGCTTGGCCGGGGAGGGCAACGACGCGGCGTTCGAGGAGATCGTTCACCGCTACCGGTCGCGCCTGGTCGCGTTCGCGGCGGGGATCGTGCCGGCCCATCGCGCGGAGGACATCGTTCAGGAGTCGCTCACGCGGGTTTATTCCGTCCTCCGCGAGGGCGACAGCGACGTCCACCTGGCGCCGTGGCTGTTCACGATCGTGCGCAACCGGTCGCTGAACGCGGTTCGCGACGAGCGCGTACATGTGGAGCTCGACGAGCAGTACGACGGCGTCACGCCCCCGCCGGAGATCCTCGCCCGCAAGGAGGAGGTCGCAGCGCTGGTCGCCGGCATCAAGGCCCTTCCAGAGGCGCAGCGGCAGGCGCTCGTCGGTCGCGAGCTCGAGGGCCTGAGCCATGAGGAGATCGCGAGCCGGCTTGGGGCCACCCCGGCGTCCGTCCGCGGCCTGATCTTCCGCGCCCGCAGTGGGGTGCGCCATGCCGCCGGCGCGATGATCCCGCTGCCCCTGATGCGCTGGCTGCTCGCCGAGGCGCCGGGTGCCGGCGCGGGCGAGGCTGCCGCGGGCGCTGGGCTCGCCGCTGCGGGCGTGGCGGCAGCGAGCGCCGGCGGCGGCAGCGGCCTCGCGATCAAGGCAGGTGCGATCGTCGCCGCGGCCGCGCTCGCGACCGGCGCGGGCATCGGGCTGCGCGACACAGGCGACGGAGGGTCGCCGTCTGGATCAGCGCAGGCGTCCTCGGCGTCAGGAGCTGCACAACCGGAAGCCGAGCGGCGGTGGCGGCAGCGGGCCAGCGCGCGACGAAGCGTCCAGCTCGCGGGGTCCCGGCGGCGCAGGCGGCGGCGGTGGCGATGAAGGGGATGACGATCGCGGCGGCCAAGAGGGCGGCGAAGATCGTGGTGACCGGGATGATGACGACGGCCGAGACGAGCATGGCGGGCCAGGGCATGGCGGCGATGACGGCGGCGACCATGGGGACGACGATGACCACAGCGGGCCTGGCGGCGGAGGCGAGGGCCATGGCGGCTCCGGGCACGGAGGCGGAGAGGATGACTTAAGCGGCCCGGGCAGCGGCTCGTCAGGATCGGGCTCGAGCGGCTCGGGCTCGGGGAGCTCCGGGCACGGTGGCTCCGGCGGTGGAGGCTCCGGCACCGGCACCTCGGGCTCGGGTTCGTCCGGTTCGGGCTCGAGCGGCTCCGGCTCGTCGGGCTCCGGATCCGGTGGCTCCGGCTCGTCGGGCTCCGGCCCTACCGGCTCGGGCCTTCTGACTCCGGCGGCTCAGGGTCCTCGGGCTCCGGCGGCTCGGGCGACGAGGATGCCGAGGACGACGATGATTGAACGCTTCGTGTCGCTATAGCGGCGCCGAGTGTTCAGTGAACGCCGGCAGCACCGCTCGGCTGCCTCTTTCAGTGATTCTCGTCCCCACCGACACCTGCGGGCGCCGCCGGAGGTTCGGGCTCCTCAGCCCTACTTCGCCGCGAGCCAGTCCTCGCCGATCCCGACGTCGACGGCCAGCGGCGGGTCGAGGTCGTAAGCGCCGATCATCTCGGTCCGCATCATCTCCGCCACCCGCTCGGCCTCATCCGCCGGACCCTCGAAGAGGAGCTCGTCGTGGATCTGGAGCACGAGCCGAGTCTGCATGCCGGCGGCGGTGAGCGCCCGGTGGCATCGCACCATCGCCAGCTTGATGATGTCCGCCGCCGTGCCCTGGATGACGGTGTTGACGGCCAGCCGCTCACCGAGTAGCCGCCGCTGGCGCTGTGAGGAGCGCAGCTCCGGCACCAGCCGCCGGCGGCCCATGAGGGTGGTGACTCGGCCCTCCTGCTCGGCGCGCTCGATTGTCTCGTCGATGAACCGCTTGACCGCCGGGAACCGGTCGAAGTAGCTCGAGATGTACGCGCCGGCCTCCTCGCGCGAGATCTGGAGCCGGTCGGCAAGCCCGAAGTCCGACAGCCCGTAGGCGATGCCGTAGTTGACCATCTTCGCCTTCGAGCGCTCCGCCGGCGAGACGTTCTCGCGGTCGGCCCCGACTATCTCGGCCGCGGTCGCTGCGTGGACGTCCTCCCCCGAGGAGAAGATCTCCCGCAGCACCTCCTCGTCGGCCACATCGGCGAGCACCCGCAGCTCGACCTGGTTGTAGTCGCAGGAGACCAAGGACCATCCCGGCTCGGTCACGAAGCAGGCCCGCACGGGGCGGCCGATCTCGGAGCGCACCGGGATGTTTTGAAGGTTCGGGTTGGTGCTCGAGAGCCGCCCCGTCGTCGCGGCGACCTGGTTGAACGTCGTGTGGATGCGCCCGTCCTCGCGGATGAGGCCCGGGAGCGCGTCGAGATAGGTGTTCTTGAGCTTGGTCAGCTCACGCCAGCTCTCGATCCTCGGGATGATCTCGTGCTCGTCGCGAATCTGGCCGAGCACGCGCGCGTCGGTCGAGAACCCCTTCTTGCCGCGCCGCTTCTTCGTCAGGCCAAGCTCGGTGAAAAGAACCTCGGCCAGCTGCTGCGGAGAGCCGATCGTGAACTCGTGACCCGCCAGCTCGTAGATCTCCTGCTCGAGCGTCGCGATCCGCTCTGCCATCCCCTCCCCGATCTCCGCGAGTCGGACGGCGTCGAGGCGAATCCCGATCCGCTCCATGGCCGAGAGGACCTCCACCAAGGGCATCTCCACCTCCGTGAGCAGGCGTTCGAGGCCGAACTCCTCGAGCTGGGCGCGCTGGCGCCCCGCGAGCTCGTGTGTGAGCCGGGCATCGACCGCCGGATCGCCGGCGGCATCCCCCTCCTCCGCCTCGAGCGAGAGCTGCCCCGGGTCGGCGCCCGCAGGCGCCGCCGCGAGCCCGGCATCGGCCGCCAGCTCGTGGAGGTCATAGACGCGGCGCGCCGGATCGATCAGATAGGCGGCAACCATCGTGTCGTGAGCGAGGTCGAGGCTCTCCTTCGCCGCCGAGAGGATGCCGGTCCCGCCCTCGCCCCCAAGGCCCTTGGCATCGTGGGCGATGAGCGCGCGCTCGCCGAGGTCTCCGGCCAGGCCCTGCAGATCGGCGGCGTCCCCGGTCACCACCCTCTCGCCGTCCGTTGCGCCCCACGTGCCCGCGATGATCGCCATCGAGACGGGGCCCGGTGCGAGGTCGGCGAGGGTCCCCTCGACGCTCTCCACCGAGATCGTCTCGTCGACCGTCCTGTCCGGAACGACCTCGTCGAATTCCTCCTCGAGGCGCTGGATCACCGCTCGCAGCTCGAACTCGGCCGCGATGTCCCGCAGGCGTGAGCGGTCCGGCGTCTCCCGGACGCTGTCGGTGACGTCGATCGGGACATCCAGGTCGAGCTTCATGGTGGCCAGCGCCTTCGAGATGCGGGCGTCATCGGCGTGCTCGATGAGGTTCTGCTTGCGCTTCGCGCCAGAGATCTCGTCCACCGACGCAAGGACCTTCTCGAGTGAGCCGAACTGCTGGAGCAGCTGAGCGGCAGTCTTGTCGCCGATGCCGGGAACGCCCGGGATGTTGTCCGAAGTGTCCCCCTTTAAGCCGATCAAGTCGGGCACGAGCTCGGGCGGCACCCCATAGCGCTCGACCACGCCCTCGTAGTCGTAGATGCGCGTGTCGGTAACGCCTCGTGAGGTCGTCATCACGCGAACCCCGTCGGTGACGAGTTGGTAGACGTCGCGGTCGCCGGAGACGATCATCACCGGGACCTCGGCATCGTGGGCACGGTGAACGAGCGTCGCGATCACGTCGTCGGCCTCGTAGCCCTCCACCTTCACGTTCCGAAAGCCGAACGCCTCGGCCAAAGGTGCGAGGTGGGGCCACTGCTCCTTGAGCAGATCCGGTCGCGAGCGCCGCTGGCTCTTGTACTCCGAGTACTCCTGCTCGCGGCCCGACATGCCAGCGTCCCAGGCAACGATCACGGTCTTCGGCTTGAAGTCGGTGAGCAGCTTCACCATCATCGACGCGAAGCCGTAGATGGCGTTGGTGGGTCGCCCGTCGGCGGTCGCGATCGACTCCGGCAGCGCGAAGAACGCTCGGTAGGCGAGTGAGTTGCCGTCGATCAGGAAGAGCTCGCCGGGCCGCGCCAACTCGGCGGTGGCCTTCTTGCCGGGCTTGGGCTTCGTGGCCGGGGGCACCATCCCATCCTAGGACGGTGGGAACCCCACCGCCTCCTATGATCCGGCGCCCGTGGCCGTGCCGTCAGTCTCCGCACAGTTCTCCGTCACCGTGCGCGTCGAGCTCGACGCCCGCCAGGAGCCGCTTGGCAAGCTCACGGCGGCGATCGCGGAGGCCGGTGGCGCCCTCCAGGGAGTCGACCTCGTTCCCGGAGCGGGCGCCGAGGGCAGGCGAGTGCGCGAGTTCACCGTCGATGCGCGTGACCAGTCCCACTGGGAGCAGATCATGCGTGCGATCGGCTCCACGCGCGGGGCGCGGGTCCTTGACTACACCGATCGAACCTTCGCTATGCACCGCGGCGGCAAGATCGCCCAGGCGAACAAGTACCCCCTGAAGACCCGCGACGATCTCTCGAGGGCCTATACGCCGGGGGTCGCACGCGTCTGCACCGAGATCGCGAACGACCGCTCGAAGGCGTTCGACTTCACGATCAAGAAGAACACCGTCGCGGTGGTCTCGGACGGCTCCGCCGTGCTGGGGCTTGGCGACATCGGCCCCGAGGCGGCGATGCCGGTGATGGAGGGCAAGTGCATGCTCTTCAAGGAATTCGCGGGGGTGGACGCTTTCCCGATCTGCCTCGACACCAACGACCCGGATCGCATCATCGAGGCCGTGCGGCTCGTGGCTCCCACGTTCGGCGGCATCAACCTCGAGGACATCTCTGCCCCGCGCTGCTTCCACATCGAGGAGGCCCTGAAGGAGGAGCTCGACATCCCGGTCTTCCACGACGACCAGCACGGGACGGCCGTGGTCACGATGGCGGCGCTGTTAAACGCCCTGCGGATCGTGCAGAAGCCGATCGGGTCCCTGAGCGTGCTCATGCTGGGCCTGGGGGCTGCGGGGGTGGCCGTGACCAAGATGATGACGGCCGCGGGGGTCACCAACATCATCGGCTGCGACCGGGCCGGCGCCCTCTCGACGGAGCGGGCCGACTACCTCTCAGGGGAGATGACCCCGATCAAGCGCTGGTACTCGGAGAACTCGAATCCGGAGAAGCGCCAGGGCACGCCGGCTGAGGTGATCGACGGGACGGACCTGTTCGTGGGCCTCTCGGGCCCGGGCCTGATCCCGCCCGAAGCACTGGGGCGCATGGCCGAGGATCCGATCGTCTTTGCGATGGCGAACCCCACTCCCGAGGTCATGCCCGAGGAGGCCGAGCCCTACGTTCGGATCATGGCCACGGGCCGCTCGGATTACCCCAACCAGATCAACAACGTCCTCGCCTTCCCCGGCATCTTCCGCGGGGCTCTCGATGCGGGCGCCCCCAGCATCACCGAGCAGATGAAGCTGGCCGCGGCCCAGGGCATCGCCGAGGTGGTAGCGGCGGAGGACCTCTCCGAGGATTACATCATTCCCTCCGTGTTCGACCGGGACGTGGCCCCCGCCGTCGCCCGCGCCGTAGTCGAGGAAGCCCGGCGAGCAGGGCTTGCCCGGGTCTCCGAGGAAACCGGCACCTTCGCTGCGGTCGACCCTGGTTAGCCTGCGGCCACGTCCGGGTAGGCGCGGCTCAGGCTTTGCCGGGCAAACTGACATGAGGGTCGTGGTCACGGGCGCGAGCGGGCTACTCGGGTCGCTGGTGAGCGACCGCCTGCTCGCCGAGGGCGAGGAGGTCGTAGGCCTCTCGCGCGATCCCGCCCGTGCTCGCGGCGCCAACCCCACGGTCACCTGGCACGCGTGGGCGCCTGCCGAGGAGCCGCCTCCGGCCGAGGCCCTGGAAGGGGCCGACGTGGTGATCAACCTGATTGGCGAAGAGATCAACCAGCGCCTCACCGACGATGCGAAGCGGCGGATTCGAGAGAGCAGGATCGACGCAACCAGAAACCTCGTCGAGGGGATCGCGGCCGCCGACGCCGGCCCGAAGGTGCTCGTGAGCCAATCGGGGTCCAACTACTACCGCGACGGCGGCGAGGCGTTGCAGGTCGAGTCGGCCCAGCCGGGCAGCGGCTTCCTGGCCGAAATCCCGGCCGCCTGGGAGCGAGCCGCGCGCGAGGCCGAATCGCCCGGCGTCCGCGTCGCGATCCTGCGCACCGGACTCGTGCTCAACGCCGGCACCGGCCTCCTCAAGCAACTCATGCTCCCGTTCAAGCTCGGCGTTGGCGGACCGCTCGCTGGTGGTCGGTGGTACATGCCCTGGATTCACCGCGATGACGAGGCCGCCCTATTGATTTGGGCGGCACGCGAGGAACGGGCCCAGGGCGTCTTCAATGCCAGCGCGCCCAACCCGGTGACGAATGCGGAGTTCGCAAGGGTGTTCGGGCGGGTCCTTGGCCGGCCCGCGTTTGTGCCGGCGCCAAAGCTCGCGGTCACGATCCTGCGCGGGTCGGAGCTCGCGGAGAGTGTCGTCGAGAGCCACCGCCTCGTGCCGGCTCGCGCTCTCGACCTCGGCTTCGAGTTCCGCTGGCCTGCGCTCGAACCCGCCCTTCGCGACCTGCTTGGAAAGTAGGGTCCATCGGATGAGCAGGATCCGGAGTCGCCAGCCACGGGCCGGGCTCAATCAAGACCCGGTCGTACGTGCCACGCCGGTGTCGTCGAACTCGTAGGTCCCGACCGCAGACTTCCGCTCCCCCAGAGCGAAGAAGCCCTCCACGACCGACGCACGGTCAAGCGGGTCCTCGGCGGCATCGATGGCGTCGAGGACCAGCTCCATCGCCTCGGCGCCGAGCTCGCGCGGGCTCGCATCAAGCGCACCGAGCGTGCCGAAAGTGCGCACCCCGCTGGACTGCGTCTCCGGAAGGCCCTCGGAGCCCGCGGACGAAACGGTCAGATACCTGGCGGCCGCCAGCGGTGAAACCTGCAGGAGCCGCGCCTCGTTCGTGATCGCCAACGACGTTCGAGTGGCGCTGGACTCGAGCTCACCGATGTAGGCGATGGCGGTCGAGTCCTCGACGGCCTGGCGCGCATTGGCGGCCGCGCGGACGGCCCCACCGCCCGGGAAGGGGTCCGCTTCGGTGCCCGGCCCGGAGTCGAGCACCGCCACCCGCACCTGGATGCCCGCGGCCTCCCCGCGCGCCTCGATGAGCGCGTCCCGCGCGCCCCTGGCGATGGCCCGACCCTGCGGCGCCGCCGGGCCCGTGGTGGGCGCGCTCAGGTAAACCGCGAGGCGCGCCTCCCCGGTCGGCTCGTCCGAGCCGCAGCCCGCGGCCGGCAGGAGGATCGACCCGAGCGCCGCGATCGCTGCGGCGCGGCATCTCACCCGAAGAAGACCTCCGCCTCGGCGTAGAGCTCCGCTGGCACGAGCTTCAGCGCGGCGGTCGCCTCACCCAACTCGACGAGCTCGATCTCGGTGCCTCGCAGGGAAGTCATCGTGCCCCAGCGCTCGCCGTGCGCGGCGTCGATCGCGTGCAGGCCAAAGCGCGTCGCGAGCACCCGGTCGAACGCAGAGGGGGTTCCACCGCGCTGGACGTGCCCGAGGACGGTCGCGCGGGCCTCGTGACCGGTGCGCTCCGCGATCTCCGCCTCCAGCCACTGGCCGATGCCACCCAGGCGCACATGCCCGAAGGCGTCGGTGGCACCCGGGTCTGCGATCGGGACCCCGCCCTTTGGCTCGGCGCCCTCGGAGACGACGACGATGGGGGCGTACTGGCTCTCGAAGCGACGCCGGATATATGCGGACACGCGGTCGAGATCGAACGGCTGCTCGGGGATCAGGATCACGTTCGCGCCTCCCGCAAGCCCCGCGTGCACGGCGATCCAGCCGGCGTGACGGCCCATCACCTCGACGATCAGGGTCCGCTTGTGACTCTCAGCCGTGGTGTGGAGCCGGTCGATCGAGCCCATGGCGATGTTGACAGCGGTATCGAACCCGAACGTGTAATCGGTTGCGCCGAGATCGTTGTCGATCGTCTTCGGCACGCCCACCACCTGGATTCCCCGCTCGCTGAGCCGCGTCGCAACTCCGAGGGTGTCCTCGCCGCCGATCGCGATGAGACCGTCCACGCCGTCGCGGTCGAGGTTGGCGACGATGCGCTCGATCCCTCCCTCCTCCTCGACCGGGTTCGTCCGCGATGATCCGAGGATCGTGCCGCCGCGCGGCAGGATCCCTCTCACGTCCGCGATGTCGAGCGGCCTCGACATCCCCTCCAGGGGGCCGCGCCATCCGTCGCGATACCCGACGAAGCCGTGCCCGTACTCGGCCACGCCCTTGCGCACGATCGCCCGGATGACGGCGTTCAGCCCAGGACAATCCCCGCCTCCCGTGAGCACACCCAATCGCACGCCGCGCAAGATACGCGTCGGTCGCTTCAATAGGCTCGCCCCAAACCGACCAGGAGGAGACTTGACCCACCGAAGCCCCCACGAAAGCGTCGAGATTCCGGAAGTCGACATCGCTTCCTACGTGCTCGAGGGCGTCGAGAAATCCGAGCGCGTCGTGCTCGCTGACGGGCCGTCTGGGCGGACGATGACCGGCTCTGATTTTCACCAGGCCGTCGCCGCCCTGGCATCCGGGCTCGCCGCTCGCGGCATTGCCAAGGGCGACGTCGTTGGCCTCCACATGCCGAACCTGCCGGAGTACGCGGTCTGCTTTCACGGCGTCTGCGCTGCGGGAGCGGTCAACACCACGTCGAATCCCCTCTACACCGCGGGCGAGCTGCACCACCAGCTCACAAACGCGGGCGCGAAGCTCCTGATCACCGTCGGGCCCTTCTTGGAGGTGGCGCGCGAGGCGGCCTCCGAGACGGATGTCGAGGAGATCTTCGTGGTCGGCGAGGGTGACGCCACCGCGTTTACCGAGCTCCTGGGCGACCCCTCCGAGGCGCCTCAGGTCGAGATCGACGCCCGCGAGGACCTCGCCGTCCTCCCCTACTCGTCCGGCACGACCGGTCTCCCCAAGGGCGTGATGCTCACGCACTTCAACCTCGTCGCCAACCTCATCCAGACGAACGCCGCGCTCGCGGCCCGCCCCGACGACACGCTCATCGCCGTCCTCCCGTTCTTCCACATCTATGGCCAGACGGTGCTCATGAACCTCGGCCTTCGCTCCGGCACCAAGGTCGTGACGATGCCTCGATTCGAGCTCCCGGAGTTCTTGAGGCTGATCGAGGAGCACGCGGTGACGCGTGCCTACATCGTGCCCCCGATCGCGCTCGCCCTGGCCAAGCACCCGGCCATCGACGAGGCGGACCTGTCATCGCTCGAGCTGATCATGTCGGGCGCGGCGCCGCTCGGCCCAGAGCTGACAGAGGCGGTTGCCAAGCGGATCGGGTGCCCCGTCATGCAGGGATATGGGATGACTGAGGCCAGTCCCGTCACTCACCTCGTCCCGGCGGCCAGCTCAGAGGGCCATGGCGGCATGATCGGGCTGCCCCTCGCGAACACCGAGTGCCGGGTCGTGGATCCTGAGACCGGCTCGGAGGCCCACCGCGGCGAGCTCTGGGTGCGAGGCCCACAGGTGATGAAGGGCTATCTCAACAACCCCGAGGCCACGGCCCACACCGTGGACGACGACGGGTGGCTGCACACCGGCGACATCGCCGAGGTGGACGAGGAGGGATATTTCACGATTGTCGATCGCCTCAAGGAGCTCATCAAGTACAAGGGCTTCCAGGTTCCCCCGGCGGAGCTCGAAGCCCTCCTGGTCAGCCACCCCCAGGTGAGCGACGCCGCGGTGATCGGCATCCCTGACGAGGAGGCCGGCGAGCTGCCGAAGGCCTTTGTGGTCGCGAGCGATGAAGTAACGGACAACGAGATCATGGAGTTCGTCGCGGAGAGGGTGTCCCCACAAAAACGAGTCCGGCTGGTGGAGCGGATCGATGAGGTCCCCAAGTCGGCCTCGGGGAAGATCCTGCGGCGCGAGCTCGCCGAGCGCGAAGCCTAAGTCAGCGCTGCGAGCCGGGCTCCGAAGAACTCCACGCCCCGGGCCACCGGGTCGGAGGTGTCGAGCAGCTCGGAGTAGGCGAGCTCGGCTCCTGCGAAGGCTGTGGCGTTCCAGAGCGATCCCTCGGGACGAGCTGTCCAGGGCCCCACGTACAGGTAGGGCTCGGCGTGGTCGGCGTCGCCGGGGGAGGCGCCGTATCCCGCCCTCTGACCGGCCGCTTCTGATCCCAGCTCAGTAGCCACATCGAAGTGCTCGGGCCACAGGTTGATGCTGGCGGGCTCGAGCTCGTCGCCCGCGCGAGCGCGCAGCTCGGCGATCACGAGCGTGCCGAAACCGAACCAGTCGCCCAGGAAGGATGCCGCCCCTTCGTCGATTGCCAGGGGCTCGTCGGAAAGCGAGCCAGCATCGATCAGGTCCGCGACCCCTGCCGCAGCCTGGCGGAGGTTCTGAATCGGCTCGCGGCTCAGGTGACGGCCGGCGGCGGCGTTGCATTGCTCGACGATCTCGGCGCCCTCGACGCGAACCTGGCGATCATCGGCGAAGAAGGGCGTACCGAAGCCCCCGTGGGTGTAGCGAAGCGCGATCTCCCCCGCGGTTGCCTCGCGGCGCGCCGGCGCGACGACCTCCTCGGCGACGCGGTGCAACGCGAGGCGCGTCTCGACCAGCTTCTCCGGGACCTCGGGCAGCGCATGGGGCACGAGCCAGCGCCCGGCGGCCCACTCCTCCAGGTCGGCGTCGCCGGCGGCGAGCTCGGCCCAGATCAGATCCGCGTCGGAGGTAGGCGCAACCAGCTTGGCCCCGGGTGGAACGACGCCGCGGGCGGTCGGATCGTCCGCGTTTCCTGCGAGCGCGGGTGGCGCCGGCTCAAGGATGCGAACAGCGTGACCGGCTCCGGCTCGCTCGCCCGCTTCGCGAAGCGGGTCGATTGGCGCCATCTGCCGATGTAGCGATTGCATGCGTGGGTGAGACTATGCGGCAGGCGAATCGTTACGCGAGGACGAGGAGGAACGCATGAGCGAACCGACCGAGGACCAGGGCACGGCGAGCGTGTACCCACAGGATCCCGACTCGGGTGGCGATAGCGACGCCGCCCCGGGATCGCGCCGCGAGGACGGGAAACGCGACCTCGAGTGGCATCGTGTCCTGGCCCAGGGGGACCTGCCAGAGGGCAGGGTCACCACCGTTCACGCCGGGCTCAAGGAGATCGCGCTGGTGCACTTCGAGGGCCGGTTTGCGGCGCTCGACAACCGCTGCCCCCATCAGGGAGGCCCCCTGGGTGAGGGGTCGATCGAGAATGGCCTGCTCCGCTGCCCCTGGCACGGGTACGACTACGACCCGCTGACCGGGAAGTCGCCCGGCGCCTTCGACGACACCGCCACATGCTTTCCGATCGAGATCCGCGACGACGGCGTCTTCGTCGGCGTGGATCCGCCGGCGACTCACGAGCGCACGGTCTCGGACGTGATGGCGGAGACGATGGTGAACTGGGGAGTCCGCCACGTGTTCGGGATGGTTGGACACTCCAACCTGGGGCTCGCCGACGCGATCCGTCGGCAGGAGGAGGCCGGAAACCTCACCTACATCGGCATCCGCCACGAGGGCGCGGCCGCCTTCGCCGCTTCCGCCTACGGCAAGCTCACGGGAAATCCCGCCGCCTGTTTGACGATCGCGGGGCCGGGTGCCACGAACCTCCTCACCGGCCTCTGGGATGCGAAGGTCGATCGCGCGCCCATTTTGGCCCTGACGGGGCAGGTAGAGGCCCAGGTCCTTGGGCCGGGTGCCTTCCAGGAGGTGGACCTAACGGCCGCGTTCTCATCCGTCGCGGAGTGGAGCCAGACGGTGCTCCCCTCCTCCAAGCACGCTGAGCTGATGACCCTCGCGTGTAAGAACGCGAAGCTGCGCCGCGATGTGGCCCACCTGATCTTCCCCGACGACGTGCAGACGATCCCGGCGTCGGACGAGGAGGCCTCGGGTCCCGAGGGTCGCATGGGCTCGCAGGAGATACCGCCGCCGGCGGAGGCCCTCGAGGGGTCGTTGGCACTGATCCGAAAGGCCGAGCGGCCCGTGGTCATCGTCGGCCACGGGGCGCGTGAGCACATGGCCGAGGTGACCACGCTCGCGGAGCGCCTCGGCGCACCGGTGATCACGACGTTCAAGGCCAAGGGCCAGATTCCAGACGACCACCCGCTCGCCTGCGGCGTCCTCGGCCGCAGCGGCACGCCGGTGGCGAGCTGGGTGATGAACGAGGCCGATCTCCTGATCGTGCTCGGTGCATCGTTCGCCAACCACACAGGAATCTATCCCGGCCACCCGATCATTCACGTCGACATCGAGCCCATGCAGCTGGGTAAGTTCCACCCCGTGGCAGTCCCGGTTTGGGGCGAGATCGCGGTGACGACCCGGCTCTGGCTCGATGAGCTCGACGGCGAGGACCTGCCGGCCACGGACCAGCGGCCTGACGTCGCCGAGCGCAAGGGGATCTGGGCGCGGGAAAAGCGCAGCCGCGAGGCGGACGATCGCGGGAGCGGGGTTGCCTCGGCGGCGGTATTCGAGTCGCTCTCACGCCTCGCGCCGGACGACGCCGTGATCGCCGTCGACGTCGGCAACAACACGTACTCGTTCGGCCGGTACTTCGAGTCACGTGGAACGCAAAGGGTCCTCATGTCCGGCTATCTCGGCTCGATCGGATTCGGCTATCCCGCCGCGATCGGCGCCTGGGCGGCCGTCGACGGCAAGCGTCCGGTGCTGGCGGTGACGGGAGACGGGGGCTTCGGCCAGTACATGGCCGAGGTGACCACGGCAGTCCGGCACGGGATGAACATCACCCACCTGTTGCTCAACAACGGCCAGCTGGGCAAGATCTCCAAGGAGCAGCGGGCGGGCGCGTGGGACGTCTGGCAGACCCAGCTCCATAACCCCGACTTCTCGAAGTACGCCGAGCTCTGCGGGGCGCTGGGAATCCGGGTCACGGAGTCGGCCCAGCTCGATGGAGCGTTCGAGCGGGCGCTGGCTCATGACGGTCCGGCGATGGTGGAGGTTGTGGCTGATCCGGACCTGGTGTAGGCCGGACCGGCGGTCAGCCGAACATGCGCTTCAGCATCGGCTGCGCCCAGCGGTCGAGCACGCCGTTGAAGAGCACGAAGAGGAAGATCAGCGAGCTCACCGTCCCGCCGAGGCCGAGCCCGTAGCCGACCATGAAGAGGACGGCCCCGACGACGGCGAAGATCAGCATGCGCATGGCGGCAGCCTATCCCAGCCCTAGCCCGCGAGCGCGTTGCGCGTCTCGCTCAGGAAATCGCGGACGTTCCGCGCGGCCACGGCGGCGTCGGGGGCCTCGGCCACCTCACGCACGAGCCTGCTGCCGATGATCACTCCGTCCGCAAGGCGGCCAACCTCGCGCGCCTGCCCGGGTGTGCCGATCCCGAACCCCACCGCAACCGGTACCGGTGATTCGGCCCGAACCACCTCGATCAGCTCGGCCAGATGCGCGGGCAGCTCTTCGCGCTCGCCCGTGACCCGCGTATCGGAGACGACGTAGACGAAGCCCTGCGCGCGCTCGCAGATCGCTCGACGGCGATCAGCCGGCGTCGTTGGCGCTATCAGAGGAATCAGGGCGAGACCGGCGGCGGTGAGCGCCTCGCCGATGGCGCCGGTCTCCTCGAGCGGGAGGTCGGGGACGATCGTGCCGGCCGCGCCGGCTGCGGCCAACTCCGCGGCGTAGCGATCGGGGCCTCGCGCCAGGACCATGTTCGCGTAGCACATGGGCACCACCGCCGCCCTCGACGCGATCCGCTCGCCGGCCGCAAGGGAAGAGCTCAGATCAGCCCCGGCCGCAAGGGCCTTGGTCGCGGCGTCGTGGATCACCGGCCCGTCGGCGAGCGGGTCGGAGAACGGGACTCCGAGCTCCACCAGGTCCGCCCCGGCCTCGACGTAGGCTTCGGCAACGGCGCTCGCGGTCTCGGAATCGGGGAAGCCGCCCATCAGGTATGGCATCAGCGCCGCACGGCCCTCGGAGCGAGCGGCATCGAAGGCCCCGGCGATCCGCCCGACACCGGAAACCCGCGAGGTTTCAGTCGTCGAGTTCATCGAGCAACGCCGTGACTTCGGCCATGTCCTTGTCGCCGCGTCCGCTCAAGCAGAGGACATCAAAATCCTTGGTCGGCGAGTCATCGGCGAGCAGCCAGGCGATCGCGTGGGAGGGCTCGAGCGCGGGCACGATTCCCTCCAGGCGCGACAGCTCGCGGAAGGCCCGCAGCGCCTCGGCGTCGGTGACCGACGAATAGCGGGCGCGACCGGTGTCACGCAGGTGAGCATGCTCGGGGCCCACGCCGGGATAGTCGAGCCCGGCGGAGACGGAATGCGCCTCGAGGATCTGGCCATTCTCGTCGGCGAGAACTGAGGACAGAGCACCGTGCAACACACCGGTTCGACCTGCACCCAGCGATGCCCCGTGGCGACCGTTGAGGCCCTCCCCCCCGGCCTCGATCCCGATCAGCTCGACGGGGTCGTCGATGAAGGGGTAGAAGCTGCCGATCGCGTTCGACCCGCCGCCCACGCAGGCGATCACGCGCCCGGGGAGCGACCCCTCCGCCGCAAGCGCCTGCTCGCGCGCCTCGTCGCCGATCACGCGCTGAAGATCGCGAACGAGCGCGGGATAAGGTGCCGGGCCGACCGCCGAGCCGATGATGTAGTGGGTGTCTCCGACGTTCGTGACCCAGTCGCGGATGGCGGCGCTGACCGCCTCCTTCAAGGTGCGCGCCCCGGCCTCGACCGGCGCGACTTCGGCGCCCAGCAGGCGCATCCGCTCGACGTTGGGGGCCTGGCGGCGCATGTCCTCGGTGCCCATGTATACGACGCACTCGAGCCCGAGCAGCGCGCACGCCGTTGCGGTGGCGACGCCGTGCTGCCCGGCCCCTGTCTCTGCGATCACGCGTTCCTTGCCCATGCGACGCGCGAGCAGCGCCTGCCCGACGGCGTTGTTGATCTTGTGAGCGCCGGTGTGGGCCAGGTCCTCGCGCTTTAGGTATGTGCGGCGGCCAACGCGCTCGGAGAGGCGATCCGCGCGATAGAGCGGCGTCGGGCGCCCGACGAAATCCCGCAGGAGGCGATCCAGCTCGGTCCGGTAGTCGCTCGCGCCACGGGCGTCCGCCCACGCCAGGCTGAGCTCGTCGAGCGCAGCCATCAGGACCTCGGGTACGAAGCGCCCTCCGTACGGGCCGAAGCGCTCCTCCACACCGGCAACGCCGCCGCCCGCGGCTCCCGCTGGCCCCGGCGCGTTCACGTAATCACCTCCTCCGAACGCTGAACCGGTCCATCGCCCTCGAGCCCAATCGCGGCTGCACGGGCGGCGAACGACGCAAGCAGGGCGTGGTCCTTGATGCCGGGCGAGGCCTCGACGCCACTCGATACGTCCACCGCGAACGGGTGGACCAACCTCGCCGCCTCGGTGACGTTGGCAGGGTCAAGTCCACCCGAGAGGATCGCCGGCACCGCCGAGCTGCGCCCGGCAAGGAGCTCCCAGTCGAACGTTGAACCGGTGCCGCCTCTCCGCGAGGGGCTGTAGGCGTCGAAGAGGTGATAGTCCGTCCGAAACGCCTCGGCCGCCTGGATGTCCGCGCTGCTGCGCACCCTCGTCGCCTTGATCACACGACAACCGGTGCGTCGGGCGGCCTCCCTGCAGTAACCGGGACCCTCATCGCCGTGGAGCTGGAGCATCGTGAGCGACTCGTTCTCGGCCGCGGCGACGACCTCGTCCATTGCGGCATTGACGAACACGCCCACGACGTGGGTGCGCCGCCGCAGCTCGGAGCCGACCGCGGCGGCCACCTCTGGGGCCACGTTGCGAGAACTGGCCTCATGGTGGATCAACCCGATCGCCCACGCGCCGAGGCGCGCGGCCTCCCGCGCGTCCTCGATCCTCGTGATGCCGCAGAACTTGACCCGCATCCGCCAAGGTTGGCAGACCTGATGCGACCGGCGTGGACCCCAGAGCCCACGCCGGCCCTCCATCTCGCGGGTCAGCCGACCGCGCTTGGGGGCCGATCGCCGAGCTCGACCGTGATGTCGCGCTCCTGTGAGTTTCGCGTGACCGTGAGCACGACCTCATCGCCCGGCTGCTTTTGGTTGACGACGGCGATCACCTCGTCCATCCCGCTGATCTCCTCGCCATCGACCGCGGTGATCACGTCCCCGCCGGCGCTCACGGGCTGGCCGCTCTCGAGCGTCACCTCGGCCGACCCTCCCTGGATGCCCGCGTCGCCAGCCGGACCGTCGGGGACAACGTCCTGCACGAGGGCGCCCCGCTCAACCGACAGGTTGAGCACATCCGCGATCTCCGGGGTGAGATCCGCACCCGTGATGCCGAGGAAGGCGTGCTCGACTTCACCGTCCTCCAGAAGCTGCTCGGCGACGTCCTTCGCAGTGTTGATCGGGACGGCGAAGCCGATGCCTACATTGCCTTGGCCGCCGCCCGCCTCGATCTGCGAGTTGATCCCGATCACGCTGCCCGCCGCATCGAAGAGCGGTCCACCGGAGTTGCCCGGGTTGATCGGGGCGTCGGTCTGAATCGCGTCGGAGATCGTGAAGCCGTTTGGCGCCTTGATCTCGCGGTGGATCGCGGAGATGATGCCTGCGGTGGCCGTGCGGTCGAGCCCGAACGGGTTGCCGATGGCGACCGCCGGATCGCCCACTCGCACGTCTTGTGAGTCGGCCAGCGGCAGGGGCTCCAGGCCGCCGTCGGGGGGATCGATCTCGAGCAGCGCGACGTCCGTCGAAGGATCCTGTCCAAGCACCTCGGCGTCGAGCGCCTCGGCATCCTCGCCAAGCGTGACGGTGACGCTCTCGGCGCCGTCGACGACATGTGCGTTGGTGAGCAGATGCCCCTCCTCATCGATCACGAAGGCCGACCCGGTGGCAACGCCGCCCTGTGGGCTGGGGCCGAACGGGCTAAGGCCGGATGACTCCTCGGCTGAGCGCGTTGCGCTTACGAAGGCGACGCCGGGCGCGCTGCGCCGGTAGATGTCGTTGACGGTGGAGCCCGAGCTGCGGCCCTCATCCGAAGCCGGCGCCGTGAGCGGCGCTGCGGTCAGCTCGGGATCATCGCCGACGTCGATCCAGCCGGTGGAGATTCCCACGAGGCCGACGGCCGCAACGACGATGCCGCCGAGAAGTGCAGAGACGAACGGGATGCGCGCGCCGCGCTTGAGCGAATTCATCCCGCGAGGATGCGCGCGAGCCGTAAAGCGAGCCTCTCGCGGTCCTCAAGGTTGCCTAAGAACTACTGCGGCAGCTGGTTGCGAGGCGAGTCCTCGGACGACGCCCGCTCAAGGTAATGCTCGCGCGTGGCCTCCTCGTCCTCGGTGAGCTCGCGCACCGCGCGTTCGGGGTCTGAGGCCCGCATGAGCGTCTCGCCGATCAGTACAGCGTCGACACCGATCCGCTCGAGCTCATCCAGCTCGGCGGAATGGGAGAAGCCTGACTCGGAGACGACCGTCTTACCTGCGGGAACGTCGACGATCAGCTCATGAGTGCGCTCCGTGTTGACGCTCAGGTCGCGGAGGTCACGGTTATTGATGCCAATCACGTCCGCGCCGATCTCGAGGGCGCGCTCCAGCTCCGGCTCGTCGTGGACCTCGACCAGGCAGTCGAGGTCGAGCCTCGTCGCCTCCTCGAAGAGCTCCCAGAGGCCGTCGTCGTCGAGCGAAGCGACGATCAAGAGCACTGCGTCGGCGCCGTTTACCCGCGCCTCCAGTAGCTGGTAGGGATCGACGATGAAGTCCTTGCGCAGGATCGGCAGCCCGGACGCGGCGCGCGCGGCCCGCAGGTCGTCCAGGCTGCCGCCGAAGTGCGGCCGATCCGTGAGTATCGAAAGAGCGGCCGCACCGCCGCGCTCGTAGGCCTCGGCGACGGCGGTCACGTCGGCATCGCCGTCGATCTCTCCCGCGCTCGGTGAGCGGCGTTTGAACTCTGCGATCAGCGAGAGCCCGGGCCGCACCAGCGCCTCCGAGAACGGGCGCGCGCCCCCGCTCGTCCAAACCTGAGATCGGAGGTCTTCGCTGGGCACCGCGCGCCGCCGGCGCTCCACGTCTGCCCTCGCCGATTCGACGAGCTCGTCGAGCCTGGTCATCCGGCCGAGAGGGTAGCCGTGGCAGCGACGAGCCGTCCGACGACATCCTGCGCTCCGCCGGAATCCATCACTTCGCGGGCACGCTCGACGCCGTGGGCGAGATCTTGCGCCCCGCCTGCGACGAGGATCGCGGCACCAGCATTGAGCGCCACGACATCAGCGGCAGGGCCCGGCTCGCCCGCAAACACCGCACGCACCACCTCGGCGTTCTCCTCCGGGCTGCCACCGGCGATCGCATCCAGTGAAGCGCGGTCGATCCCGAGGTCCTCTGGCCGTGTGAACCACTCGGACGTGCCGCCGTCGGCGACCTCGACCACTCTCGTCTCCTCGGTGATGCTGAACTCGTCGAGGCCGTCGCCCGCGCACACGACGAGGGCGCGCTCGCAGCCAAGGCCCACGAGCGCATCGGCGATCGTCTCCTGGTAGCGGCGATCGGAGACGCCGAGCAGCTGGCGCGTGGCGCCTGCGGGGTTCGTGAGCGGGCCCAGGAAATTGAAGATGGTGCGGACGGCGAGCTCCTTGCGTACCGGCCCCACGTGCTTCATCGCCGTGTGATGGCGCGGCGCAAACATGAACCCGAATCCCACGTCGTCGATGCAGCGCGCCACGTCCCGTGGATCGAGGTCGATGCGAACGCCCAACGCCTCGAGCAGGTCAGCGGAGCCCGAGCGGCTGGTGTTGGATCGATTGCCGTGCTTGGCGACTGCGCACCCCGCGCCGGCGGCGACGAGTGCCGCGGAGGTCGAGATGTTGAAGCTGGAGGGGCCGCCACCCGTGCCTGCGGTGTCCACGAGGTTGTCGCGCTCGGCGGAGACCTCGGCAGCAAGCCGGCGCATGGTACGCGCGAGGCCCACCAGCTCGGCCACGGTCTCGCCCTTGGTTCGCAGCGCGATCAGGAAGGCCGCGGTCTGCACATCGCTCGAGCGCCCTTCCATGATCTCGTCGAGGACGGCGGTCGCGTGGTCCGTGGTGAGGCTCTCGCCGCTCGCCACGGCATCGATCGCTCTGGTTACGACCTCGTTTGACACTCAGTCACCGTCTCGCGAGCCGGACCCGCCGAGGAAGTTTCGCAGCAGGTCCTTGCCGCTGGGTGTCAGAACGGACTCCGGGTGAAACTGCACACCCTCGGCCGGCAGGCTTCGATGACGCACCGCCATCACGACGTCGGCAAGCGAGCCCGTGACCTCGAGCTCCGCCGGTAGATCGGGATCCGCGATCAGCGAGTGATAGCGCCCGGCGCGCAGCGGGCTCTCAAGCCCCCTGAAGACGCCTCGCCCGTCATGCTCGATCTCGGCGTCCTTCCCGTGGATCGGCTCGCCTCTGATCGTCCGGCCGCCGAACGCTTCGACCAGCGCCTGATGACCGAGGCAGACACCCAGCACCGGAATTCCGGCCGAGGCGAACCGATGAGCGGCCTCGACCGAGGTGCCGGCGTCGGAGGGGGTACACGGTCCCGGCGAGATCACGAGGCGCTCCGCGCCGATTTCCAGCAGCTTGGCAACCTCAGCGGCGTCGTTTCGGACCACGTCGACCTCAGCCCCGAGCTCCCCCAGGTATTGCACGAGGTTGTAGGTGAACGAGTCGTAGTTGTCGAGGACGAGGACCCTCATGGCCACTCGCCCTGCGACGCGGCCAGCTCGACGGCGCGAAACACGGCCTCGGCCTTTGCGAGCGACTCCCGGTACTCATACGCCGGCTCGGCGTCTGCCACGGTCCCGCCCCCTGCCTGCACCCACAGCCTGTCGTCCTTGACGACCACGGTGCGGATGTGGATTGCAGTGTCGAGGTCTCCGTCGAACCCCAGGTATCCGATGGCGCCCCCGTAGGAGCAGCGCTTGTGTGGCTCGAGTTCGTCGATTATCTGCATTGCGCGCACCTTGGGCGCGCCCGAGAGCGTTCCAGCGGGCAGGGTCGCCCGCAGCGCGTCGAGCGCCGAGGTGCCGTCGCGCAGCGTGCCGGAGACGCGGCTCACGATGTGCAGCACATGCGAGTAGGTCTCGACGACCATTAGCTCGTCGACGTTCACCGACCCGTACTCGCACACGCGACCGAGGTCGTTGCGTCCCAGGTCTACAAGCATCACGTGCTCGGCACGCTCCTTGGGATCGGCGAGCAGTGATGCGGCGTTGCGGCGATCCTCCTCCTCGCCTGCACCTCGTGGGTAGGTCCCGGCGATCGGGCGGGTCTCGACGGTTCGCCCGCTGACCTTGATGAGCGGCTCGGGTGAGGCACCGGCGATCTGGAAGTCCTCGAAGTCCAGGAAGTACATGTACGGCGACGGGTTCACGGTGCGCAGGCCGCGATAGATCGAGAACGCGTCGACGGTGCGCGGAGCCGAGAAGCGCTGTGAGGGCACCACCTGGAACGCGTCGCCGGCGTGGATGTACTCCACGATCCGAGCGACGTTGGCCTCGAACTGAGCTCGGCTCATGTTCGACTCGAACGCCGGCGGGTCCGAGACGCCGGCCTCGACGCCCGCCGGCACCGGAGCCGCCAGCGCGATCCTGGCCTCCTCGATCGTGGCCGCTGCGCGTGCGTATGCCTCGTCGATGCCGCGGTCCTCGCAGAAGGCGAAGGCGATCACGTTCACCTCATGGCGTTGGTGATCGAAGGCGAGCATCAGCTCGCAGACCATGAGCGCCAGGTCAGGAAGGCCCACGGGGTCCGGGTTAGGGGGGCCGAGCTGCTCGACCGTACGCACCAGGTCGTAGCCGAAGAAGCCAACGGCGCCGCCGGCGAAGGGAGGGAGGTCGGGAAGCTCCGCCACGTCGAACCGGTCGACCAGCGCCGCGGCGGCCGCGTACGGGTCGCCTTCGTCTCCGAGGTTCCAGCGCAGCGTCACGTGGGGGCGAAAGCCGAGGAACGAGTAGCGACCCAGCCTCCCATGCTCGGCTGACTCGAGCAGATGGGCAGGGCCGCCGAAGGCTGCGCGGAGCTTGAGGAACGCGGAGACCGGGGTCTCGCAGTCGTCGATGAACCGATAACGAACGGGGACTACGTTCGCTTCGCCCGCCAGCTCCCGAGCTCGCGGGAGCGAAGGCGCGATCGACAACGCGGCGTCAGCGGCGACGGCCATTGAGCGTCTCCAGGACGACGCTCATCGGGACATCCCGCGAGCGCAGAAGCGTCTGGAGGTGGTAGATGACGTCGGCGGCTTCCTCCGCGAGTCGCTCGTCCGATTCCGCGCCGGCTGCGCGGGCGACCTCGTCGGCCTCCTCGCGTACCTTCTCGCCGATCCGCTGGGGATCGTCGAGGAGCTCGACCGTGTAGGAGCCATCGGGGCGCTCGGCCTGGCGGTCGCGGAGGGTGCGCTCCAGCGCGGTCAGGGCCTCGTGCGCGGCGGGCATGGGCTCGCCGGCGATGGCGGGACCGTCGGTGGCCCCATCGCTTGAGCCCTCGAGGTCGCGGTAAAAGCACGAACGCTCGCCTGTGTGGCAGGCGGGCCCGGCCGCGTCGACCAGCGCCAGGATCGCGTCAGCGTCGCAGTCGAAGCGAAGCTGTCGCACCCGCTGCGTATTCCCGGATGTCTCACCCTTGTGCCAGAGCTCGCCCCGAGAGCGGCTCCAGAGATGGATCTCGCCACGCTCGCGCGTCAGCCGGAGCGCCTCCTCGTTCATGTAGGCCAGCGTCAGCACCTCGCCCGTGGCCCAGTCCTGAACCACGCACGGGACCAGGCCCTGCTCGTCGAAGCGGATCGGTTTTGAGTCCGTCATTGCGGGCAGTCTAGGGCGGCACCCCGGCCCGCTCACGCCCCGCTTTAAGCTCAGGATCGAATGCTCGAGAGCCTGGTTTCAATCGCTCAGACCTCCAGCCAGGTCGATCAGCCCTACTTGCTGGAGGCCCGCCAGATACAGGCGCTGTCGCTCGGGGTCCACATCCCACTGGTCTGCTTCGGCATCGCGTTCCCGGCCATTGTGCTGTTCGTAGAGGGGCTCTACCGCCGCACCGGCGACCCCGTCTACCGGGTGGTCGCGAAGCGCTGGTCGAAGGTGATGCTGATCCTGTTCGCGATCGGCGTCGTCACCGGGACCATCCTCTCGTTCGAGCTCGGCCTGCTGTGGCCCCGTTTCATGGAGCAGTGGGGTGAGGTCTTCGGATTCGCCTTCGCGATCGAGGGGCTCTTCTTCTTCTGCGAGGCCATCTTCATCACGATCTATGTCTACGGGTGGGACCGGCTCTCGCCCCGCGCACACTTTCTCAGCGGGCTACCGATCGTCATCTCGGGGATCGGAGGGGCGAGCGCCGTGATCGCTGTCAACGGCTGGATGAACAACCCGCAGGGGTTCGATCTCAGCTCCAGTGGCGAGGTGACCGCGGTGCGCCCATTCGAGGCGCTGTTCAACGACAACCTCTGGCACGAGCTCGTGCATATGTACCTCGCCGGGTTCATCGTCGCGAGCGCGCTCGTGGCCGCCGTTTACGCGACGGCGTGGCTGCGCGGGAGGCGCGATCGCTATCACCGGGCGGCCCTCGTGGTGCCGCTGGCGGTGCTGGCCCTGGCGGCCCCGGCACAGATCGTGATCGGCGACTGGGCCGCACGCACCGTGGCCGACAAGCAACCGACGAAGCTGGCGGCGATGGAGGGCCTCGACGAGACGACCAAGGGGGCCGGGCTCACCGTTGGGGGGTTGTACGTGGATGGCCAGGTCTACGGGGGCGTCACGATCCCCAAGCTGCTCTCGCTGCTGGCTTTCCACGATCCGAACGCGGAGGTGCAGGGACTCGACGCTGTGCCCGCTGACGACCGGCCGCCCATCGGCGTGGTGCGAAATTCGTTTCAGGTCATGGTGGGAATCGGCACCCTCCTCGCCGCGCTCGGGCTCTGGTTCCTTTGGTCGCGCTGGAGGCGCGGGACGCTCCCCTCGAGCAAGTGGTTCCACCGGGCCGTGGTCGCCGCCGGCCCGCTTTCGGTGGTGGCGCTGATCGCCGGGTGGATCGTGACGGAGGTCGGCCGCCAACCATGGATCGTCTATGAGCTCATGCGCACCGAGGAGGCGGTCACCGGAGCGGAAGGGATCCCGATCGGATACGCCACGCTCGTGATCGTCTATATCGGCCTCGCGGCGACCGCCCTGTTCATGCTGCGACGCCTGGCGCGCACACCGCCCGCGGTGGAGGAGAAGCCGGGCGCGGGCCCGATCGAGGTGCTCCCCTGATGTTGTTGCAGGACCTCGCTCTCGCAGTGCTCATCGTGACGCTCACCGCCTACGCGGTGCTGGGCGGCGCCGACTTCGGCGCGGGCTTCTGGGACCTCACGGCCGGTGGCGCCGAGCGCGGCGCGCGGCTTCGCGGGCTCGTGAAGAAGTCCATGGGCCCAGTGTGGGAAGCGAACCACGTCTGGCTGATCGTGGTGCTGGTGGTCCTTTGGACGTGCTTTCCGCGTGCCTTTGGGCCGCTCATGGAGACGCTCTACGTTCCGCTCTTCTTGGCGTCGGTGGGGATCATCTTCCGCGGTACCGCCTTCGCCCTGCGCGGGGAGGCCGCCACGATCTCCGAGGCGAGGGTCCTCGGCGCCGTCTTCGCGCTCTCGTCCGTGCTGACCCCGTTCTTTCTCGGCTGCGCTCTCGGAGCCGTGGCGGAGGGGGCGGTGCCCGCCGACGGAGACCCGGGCGCTCCGATCGAGAGCTGGACCGGCACCACGGCGCTTTTCGCCGGCGCGCTGGCGGTGGTGAGCGGCGCGTACATCGCGGCCATCTTTCTTGCCGCTGATGCCGTCCGCGCGGGGCTCGGAGATTTGGCGGCGGCGTTCCGGCGCAGAGCGCTGGGCGCCGCGATGGTCGCGGGAGTGCTGGCGATCGGCGGTCTTGCGATTGTGAGCTCCGATGTGCCCTCCCTCTACGACGGCCTCACCTCCGGCCTGGGACTCGCGGCCGTGATCGCCTCCGTGCTCCTGGGTTTGGTCACGATCGCGCTCGTTTGGACCGAGCGCTTCGAGCCCGCGCGCTACACCGCTGCCTGCGCGGTCGGCGCGATCCTGGCGGGCTGGACACTGGCGCAGCGCCCGGACTTCTTGCCTGGGGCGCTGACGCTCGATCAGGCGGCGGCCGGTGAGGCGACCCTGATCGCCACGCTAATCGCCATAGCCCTGGCGCTCGCCGTGATCATCCCGTCGCTTTTCCTGCTTTTCCGGCTCACGTTCCGAGGCACGCTCGGAGACGAGTTTCACCCGATTGGCCAAGCCGAGGATGGCGGGCGGCGGTGAGCGCCTCGCGACTCCCGGGGATTGCGGCGGCCTGCTTCGTGGTGGGCTGCCTGCTCGTCCTCATCATCGAAGCGGCCGCAGCGCGAGCCGTCGGCGTGCCCCTCATCTTTCTCGGGATCGCGCTGGGCGTTCGCGCGATCGCCTCCCCCGAGTTCCTCGAGGAGCGACCGGACACCCTGAGCCTCGGAGGCCGCCGTCTACTCGATGCCCAGGCGGTCCAGCAAGCGGTCGTCACGCCGCCAGCGCTCGCGGACGCGGACCTTGAGATCGAGGAACACCCGTCCGCCGAGCTCGCGCTCGAGCTCCTTGCGGGCCGCCGTGCCGATCTCGCGAATCATCCTCCCGCCCTTCCCGATCAGGATCCCCTTCTGCGACTCGCTCTCGGTCCAAACCTGGGCATGGACCTCAATCAGGCCATCCTCGCGCTCGGCGATCTCCGCAACGATGACCTCCACCGCGTGCGGCACCTCCTCGCGGGTGCGGCGTAGAACCTGCTCGCGAACGAGCTCGGCCAGATGCACCTCGCTCGGCTCGTCGGTCAGCTCCTCGGGGGGATAGAGCGCCATCCCTTCCGGCAGGAGCTCGGCCAGCCGCTCGACCAGCGGCTCGAGCCCCTCACCGCTGCGAGCGCTCACGGGAAATATCTCGTCGACCGCGTCTAGCTCTGCTGCGTCGGTCAAAGCGGATGCGGTCTGCGCGCGGCTCAAGACATCCACCTTGTTGACGGCGCAGACAACGGGCGTACGAGCCCCGCTTTCAACCTTCGCGCCGAGGATGGCCTTGGCGATGAAGCGATCGCCTGGGCCCAGCCCCTGCTGGCCGTTGACCACGAAGAGGGCAGCGTCGGAATCCTCAAGCTCCTGGACGACTCGGCGCTGCATGCGCTGAGTGAGCCGGTCGCGAGGGCGCTGGACGCCCGGCAGGTCCACCAGCACCATCTGCCAGCCGGCACCGACGTCAGTGGCTATTCCCCGAGCGGCTCGCCGTGTGGTCTGCGGGCGGTCCGAGGTGATCGCGACCTTGGTACCGACGATCGCGTTCACGAGCGTCGACTTGCCCACGTTGGGCCGCCCCGCCAGCCCGACGAAGCCCGAGCGCCTGACGCCATCCGTGCTCACAACGAACCCACTACCCGCCGCTGCAGCTCGAGCATCTCGCCGGCATCGTGCTCGTGGTCGAAGCCGCACAGGTGCAGCACACCGTGGACCGCGGCCTCGATCACATCCGCTGCCTGCTCGGGGCAGATGACAACATCGCCAAGCTCGCGCGGACCGGCGACCGCGCCGGGACCGTCGACGGGGAACGCGAGCACGTCGGTCGGCTGATCGGGACCACGGTGCTCGCGGTTCAGGTGGTGTATGCGCTCAGCGGACACAAGCTCGATCGACAGGTGCCCGTCATCGACTCCCGCAGCCTCGAGCGCCGCCACGGCAGCGGCTCGCAGCTCTTTAGGGACGTCGGAGAGGTCGGCGCTCAAGCGCCGGGTGCGCTGTCGCGCTCCGAGTACTCGCCGTAGGCGGCGACAATCCGCTGGACGAGCTCATGGCGGACGACATCGGCGGACCCGAAGCGAACGAAAGAGATGTCTGGGACCTCCGAGAGGATCTCGCCCACGACGATCAGGCCGGAGCGCTGGTCTCGCGGCAGGTCGATCTGGGTGATGTCGCCGGTGACCACCATTCGCGAGCCGAACCCAAGCCGGGTGAGGAACATCTTCATCTGCTCGGGGCTCGTGTTCTGGGCTTCGTCGAGGATCACAAACGAGTCGTTCAGGCTTCTTCCTCGCATGAAGGCGAGCGGTGCCACCTCGATGATCCCGCGGTCGAAATAGGTCGACACGCGCTCGGGATCGAGCATGTCGTAGAGGGCATCGAAGAGGGGGCGCAAGTAGGGGTCGACCTTGGCCTGGATGTCACCGGGAAGAAAGCCCAGCCGCTCCCCTGCCTCGACCGCGGGGCGCGTGAGGATGATGCGTGACACCTTTCGCGATTCGAGCGCGGCGACCGCCATCGCCACCGAGAGGAAGGTCTTGCCGGTACCGGCGGGACCGATTCCGAAAGTGACCGTGTGTTCGCGAATGGAGTCGACGTAGCGCTTCTGGTTGACCGTCCTGGGCGAGACCTTGATCGCGCGGTGGCTCCAGATCGTGTCCTCGAGGATCTCAGCGGGTCGCTCCTCAGAGTCGACGGCTCCGCTCACCACATCGACTGTGGCAGGCGCGATATCATGGCCGCGCTCGGCCAGCCCGACGAGCTCGTCGACGATGGTCGCGGCGTCCTGAACCTCGGCTTCGTCCCCGTCGAGCGTGAGCACGTTGCCGCGAAGGAAGATCTCGCAGCCCAGGCGCTGCTCGAGCTCTCGGAGGACGGCGTCCTCCGAGCCCGCAAGCTCCGCTGCCGTGGAGTTGTCGAGAGTGAGCTGCCTGCGAGCCAAGTTCTGATCGTTCGCTGCGGCGGATCTAGGCCGCCAGGCGCTCCTTGACGAGGGCACTCACCCGCTTGCCATCGGCGCGACCGTCCACCTTCGCCATGACGGCGCCCATGGCCTGTCCTATTCCCTGGGGTCCGGAGGCGCCCGACTCGGCGATGCCCTCATCGATGAGCGCTGCAAGCTCCGCGTCGGAGAGCTCGGCCGGCAGGTACGCCTCGATCAGGGTGGCCTCCTCACGCTCGGCGCGAGCGCGCTCATCGCTCCCACCCACGCCGTACGCGTCCGCCGCCTCCAGGCGGCGCTTACGCTCTCGGCGGAGCACAGCGACCTCATCGGAGCCGCCCTCCTTCATGTCCTTCTGCAGGGCATCCGCGACAAGGCGCAGAGCCGCGACCCGGTCGCGCTCACCGGCCTTCATCGCCTCACGAGTATCGGCTTGGACCTGTTCAAGGATGGCCACGGGCTAAGGGTAGCCGCGCATAGACGCCTAGCTTGCCGACTCCGCCACGTCGATGTGCTCCACCTCCCCGAGGGGCAGCTGCAGGAAGCGCGTGCCCAGCTCGCGGAACTGGTCCACATCGCCCGTGCACAGGAAGCGGTAGGTCCCCTCGCCGCCGTTGGCGGCGTCGAGGCCGCGCGACTCGAGCTCGCGCTGCGCCCTGGCTGCTAGAGCGTGTCCCGCCGTGACGAGGCGAACGTCGCGACCGAGCACCCGCTGGAGCATCGGGGCAACGAGCGGAAAGTGGGTGCAGCCGAGCACGACGGTGTCCACGTCGGCCTCCAAGAACGGCTCGCAGTGGCCTCTCGCTGTGTCGACCACCGCCTGGTCGAAGGGGAAGCCGTTCTGGATGATCGGCGCCAGGTCGTGCGCGGCCACCTCGGTGATCTCGAGCCCGGCTCGCTCGCCCTCGAGAGCCCTCCTGTAGGCGCCGCCGCGGATGGTCGCCGGGGTCGCGAGGACGCCCACGCGCCCGGAGTCGGTGATGGCGGCCGCGATCTCGGCCTCGGGCTCGACGACCGCGATCACCTCGACACCGGTCTCGGAGGCGATCTCTCGGGCTGCCTCGAGCCCGGCACTAGTGGCCGAGTTGCAGGCGATGACGAGGAGCTTCGCCCCGCGCTCGACGAGATAGCGCGTGTTGTCAGCCACATGGCCGCTCAGCTCTGCGTCGCTCTTGGTCCCGTAGGGAAAATGAGCGGAGTCGCCGAGGTAGACGTAGTCCTCCTCAGGCAGGGATACGAGGAACTCGTGCAGCACGGTGAGGCCACCCACGCCCGAGTCGAACACGGCGATGGGCAGCTCGCGCGAGAGGCTCATGCCGACGCCTCCAATCTCAGCGCCGCCCACTCGCCGGAGTGGCGGCGGCTGCGCTCGGTGAACCCGGCATTCGCGAACGCCGCCGCGACGTCGTCGACCTCGCGATCGAGCAGCCCCGAGCACAGCAGAGCAGCCGGGCGCCGGGTTGCGCCGAAGCCACGCGCGATCTCATGCAGAAGCGGGGCGGTCAGATTCGCGACCAGAGTGCGGGCCGGGGGCGGGCCCGCCTCGCGCAGGTTGGCGCGCCGCGTTTCGATTCGGACGTCGTTGGCGTGCGCGTTCACCTCGGCAGCCTCGATCGCGGCGCCTTCATTGTCAAGCGCGATGACAGGCGCGAAGCCGAGCTTGGCGGCGGCAATGGCCAGCACGCCCGAGCCGGTGCCCAGGTCAGCGAGCGAGCCCTCCGCCCCACCCTCGTCGGATACCTCCAAGAGCAGTTCGACGCACATGCGCGTTGTCGCGTGTGCACCGGTGCCAAAGGCCTGGCCCGGATCGACAACGATCTCCGTCTGCGCATCCGAGTCGCCCTGCAGCCACGAGGGGCGCACCAGCACCCGATCGCCGATCAAGATCGGCTCATGGAAATCCCGCCACCGGTCCGCCCAGTCGTCGGGAATCGCCTGTGACGTGACGGCGATCCGCTCCTCACCGGCGAGCGCCTCAAGGGCGTCCAGCTCCGGAAGCTCGCCTTGAGCCCCGTAGATCGCGAACTCCACCCATCCAGGGCCGTGGTCTTCCTCCACCCCACCCGGGGCGAGGACGAGGAGCTCGGCGAGGACATGATCGGCGGCTTTCGGGCCGCAGCGGACGGCGAGCCGGACCATGCGTCAGCGTCGTGCCCGGCGACGGCGCCGCCGGCCCCAACGCCCGCGTCCGTCCCCGGCATCAGGTGTGAGGTTCTCGTCACGCAAGGTCTCATCGAGGCGAGCCACGAGCTCGCGCTGTTCCTCGTCGAGCGTGCCCGGAACGACGACATCGAGTACCACGTGCTGGTCGCCACGGCGAGCCCCGTTCAGCGAGGGCAGGCCGAGGCCGTCCAAGACCAGGCGCTCGCCGGCCTGCGCTCCGGCAGGAACCTCGACCGTGCGTTCGCCGTCGAGAGTGGCGACCGCCAGCTCGCCGCCCAGCATCGCGCGCGTCGCGGAAACTCGCGCCACCGAGATGAGGTGCTCCCCCTGGCGCTCGAAGCGCTCGTCACGCGCGACGTCAACCTCCACGTAGAGGTCACCGGGGCTTGCGCCCGCCTGGCCCGCATGCCCAGCTCCGGTGATCCGGATCCGCTGCCCTGAGTCGATCCCTGGCGGGATCTCGACGTCGAACACCTTCTCTCCCGCAGTCCTGCCCCTGCCGTCGCACTCACCGCACGGTGTCTCCGGGACCTTGCCCTCGCCTCCACAGGTCGGACAGGCCGCGGTGCGCATCACCTGGCCGAAGGCGGTCCGCGCCACCTCTCGCAGCTGTCCCTGACCGCCGCAGCGCTCGCAGGTGTGAATCGGGGTCCCCGGCTCGGCCCCGTTGCCGTGGCAGCGCTCGCAGAGCGAAACCGCGTCGAAGGAGACCTCGCGGGTGACGCCGGTCAGCACCTCTTCGAGCGTGACCTCCACCGCCACGCCGATGTCGCCACCGGAGGCGGGACCCGCCGAGCCGAACCCGAACAGGCTCCCGAACATGGGATCGCCTCGGCCGAACAAGCTTGAGAGGATGTCCTCAACTCCCCCGGAGCCGCCGGCGTGCGGCGCCCAGCCACCGGAGCGCAGCCCCTCATGGCCATAGGCGTCGTAGATCCGACGCCGCTCGGCATCGGAGAGGACCTCGTATGCCTCGGCCGCCTCCTTGAACTTCTCCTCGGCCTCGGGATCGTGCCTGTTGACGTCGGGATGAAGCTCGCGGGCGAGCCTGCGGAACGCCTTTTTCAGCTCGGCGTCGCCGGCCCCCCGGTCCACTCCGAGGACCTCGTATAGGTCGCGAGGCACCGACTCAGCCCTCATACACCGTCTCGAAGAAGCGGGAGAGCTCGCCCGCGGCCTCGCGGACGGAGGCGATCGCCGTCGCGTAGTCCATTCGCAGTGGGCCGACGACGCCCACGGTCCCCAGGTTGCGGTAGCCCAGACCGTAGTTGGCCCCGACGACGCTCACCGAGCGAAGCTCCGGATCCGGGTTCTCCTGCCCGATCCAGACGAATGCAGAACGCTCGTCCAGGGCGGAGCGCAGCACTCGCAGCAGTCCGGCGCGCCGCTCCAACGTCCGCATGAGGACATCGGCCTGAGGAAGATCGGGTGCGTGGTCCTCCGAGAGGAGCCGCGCCGCACCCTCTACGTAGAGATCCTCGCCCGCGCGCTGCTCGAGGTCGGTGAACGCCCCTGCGATCTGGTTGAGGAAGCCCCGCTCAGCCGGACCCAGCTCGGGATCGGCAAGCCGCGACCCGGTCATCCGAGCGCCGAGCGCGAGGCCGGCGAGCCGCTCGTTCAGGTAGCTCGAAGCCCATTGTGCGAGCCCCGGATCGACGGCCTCATCGAACGAGTAGATGCCTTTGGTGACCGCCCCGTTGGACGCGATCACCATCACCATCACGACCCTTGGCTGTAGCAGCAGCACCTCAACGCGGTGGACATGCGAGACGGATGCCGGAGGCGCCGTGGCGAGCGCGAGCAGGTCGGTGATCTGCGAGAGCGCGGCGGTGGTGGCCCGCATCGCCTCGTCGACCTCACGACGCATCCTCGAGAGGTCAAGGCCAGGCCCGCGCCGAGCGGGCAGCGTTTCCGTTGCGAGCAGCGAGTCCGCGTAGAACCGGTACCCGGCGTCGGTCGGAACTCGGCCGGCCGACGTGTGAGGGTGCGTGAGATACCCGGCACCCTCCAACGCGGCGAGCTCGCTGCGCACCGTTGATGCGCTCCAGGCAAAACCTTCGGCCGCCACCACGGCCTTCGAGCCGACGGGCCGCCCGGACCGCAGGTACGCGTCCACTACCGCGCGGAGAATGTCCTCTTGACGCTCGGAGAGCATGGGGCTGATTCTAGGAGCGCCCGTCGGAGCGACCGCACAGCGCGCGGAGTTGACTGCGCGCTACGACGGGAGCCGCAGCTCCGCCTCGGCGTTGCGAATGATCTTGCTGTCGCCCTGCCTCGCCACCGTCTTCGTGACGAGGCGGCCGCTCTCCGCGTCCTTCACCGTGGCCGAGACGACGATCTCCTGCTCAGGAAAGCCCATGCCGCGGAACTGCACCCTCAGCCGCTTCAGCGCTCGGGGGTCGCCGTCCACGAGGTCCGTGTGTGCCTTCGCGACCTGTGCCATCGAGTAGAGGCCGTGGAGGATGCAGCCGGGGAGGCCTACTTTCTTCGCGAACTCCTCGTCGACGTGGATCGGGTTGGGATCGCCGGAGGCCTCGGCGTAGCGCTTGGTGAGGCCGGCGTCAGGCGTGACGTGGAGCTCCGGAAGCTCATCACCGACCTGCAGGTCGCCAAGATCGCTCATCCCGTCCCTCCCTCCTAGACGCCGCGGACGATGTTGGTCCAGGTCCCGCGCACCGTCTCGGCCCCGTCCTGGTTCGTCGAGACGGACTCGAACACGTAGAAGCCCTTGCCGGCGCGCTCGTCAATTGACTTGCAGATGACGTTCGTCGTGATCCTGTCCCCGGCGCAAACGGGTTCGCCCCACGTGAACTCCTGCCCGCCATGGACCATGGTTGCGAAGTTCATTCCGACCTCAGGGTCGAGGACCGCCGGACCCAGCGCCGAAGCGCTGTAGACCACGGCGAACATCGGTGGCGCGACCTGCTCGCGAAAGCCTGCCTGCTTGGCGGCCTCCGCGTCGCGATGCACCGGATTTGGCTCGCCGATGGCGTCCGCGTACCGGGCGATGCGCTCGCCCTCGACCTCGAACGGCTCGCCCGCCCACTCCTTGCCGACCGCGTCGGTGCTCAGCGCCATGACCGCGGGATCCTAGTCGCTGCCCTCCGCCTCACGGGAGCGCGCCAGTTCCACCGCCGAGTGGTGGTCGAAGAACAACGCCATGTACGTCGCGAGGCCATCGCGGACGTCGAAAACGAACGTTGCCTCCCGATCGACCTCCACCCCGCTCCCGCGGCCACGGGCCCGCTGGTGGACTCGCGCGAGGACGTGGGTCTCGCCGAACGGCTCGATCGAGAGCAGCTCCTGGCGAAACTCGTCCCAGGCCTCGAGCCAAGCGGCGTTCCACGCCATCCACCCCCGGTGGCCGTGGAATGTGCCCGAGTTGCCGATCTCGGGCGGCGCGTAGAGCTCCAGCTCGGGATGGAGCCGGCTTTTCGCCGCATCGAGATCGCCCTGCTCGTACGCGGTCAGCCCTGCGCGCACCAGCTCGACTCGGTCTGGAGGGCTCACCTGTCGCGCGCGAGCTCGCCGGCGGCGGCGACCGCCGCCGAGCGGTCCTGGTAGACGCCGAGGAAGGTGCAGAGCCCAGACTCGGGCTCGACCTCGTGCACGAAGGTCACGTTCATCTCGGTCTCGATCCCGCTCCCCCGGCCGACGCAGTGCACGTTCGCTCGGGCAAGGGTGGTGCGGTCATCGAGCGCCTCGAGCTCGAGCACCTCCACGCGCTCGCTCTCCCAAGCCTCATTCCACGCCGCGGTCCAGGCGCGAAATCCCTCATGGCCGTGATAGGTGCCCGCGTTGCCCATCTCGGGCGGGACATGGATGACGACATCGGGGTGAAAGCTCTCGATGCGCACCTGCCCCCGGACGTAGCGCTCCAGGCCTCCACGCACGAGCTCGAGGTTGCGTTCCTGCTCCGGGGTGGTCACGGCCCAAGCCCCTCTCGCTCCCGTGCTGCCGCGAGGCCGCGCTCGGGATCGATGTAGAGGGCGAAATACGTGCAGCGCATGTCGTCGTCGACCTCGAACACGTATGCGGCGGTCTGCTCGACGGCTACCCCGCTGTCGCGGCCGATGCCGGATTGCTCGACGATCGCGACCGCGTGTTGCTCGCCGACCGCCTCGACCTCCCTGACCTCGCGGTCAAATCGCCCCCATGCTTCGTCCCACTCCGCTGCCCATGCGAGGAAGCCGTCGATGCCGCTGAAATGGTCTGTGTTGAGCCCCTCCGAGTAGCCCTCGATCGCGGGATGCATCAGGGCGAGGGCGCCTTCGACGTCGCCGGCGTCGTACATCTGGACGCCGCGGCGCGCCAGCTCGATCCGCTCGGCCTTACCCGGAGCCACCGTCCAGCTCCATGACCGAGAGGAATGCCTCTTGCGGGACCTCGACAGCCCCGACCTGCTTCATCCGCTTCTTCCCCTTCTTCTGCTTCTCGAGAAGCTTTCGCTTGCGCGTGACGTCACCGCCGTAGAGCTTGGCGGTCACGTCCTTGCGAAGGGCCTTCACCGTCTCGCGAGCGAGCACGCGCGAGCCGACCGCCGCCTGCACGGGAACATCGAAGAGCTGGCGCGGGATCGTCTTGCGCAGCCTCTCGACCAGGGCCTTGCCCACACGAAAGGCCTCGTCGCGATGCACGATCACCGAGAGCGCGTCGACTCGGTCACCGGCGAGGAGGATGTCGAGCTTCACCAGGTCGGAGGGGCGGTTCCCGATCGGCTCGTAGTCAAGCGATGCGTAGCCCGCAGTGCGGGACTTGAGCTGGTCGTAGAAGTCGAGCACGATCTCGGCGAGCGGCAGGTCGTAGCGGATCTGGACCCGCTCGGGCGAGAGGTAGTGCATGTCGACATGGGTGCCCCGGCGTCCCTGACAGAGCTCCATCACCTGGCCGACGTAGTTCGACGGACAGATGACTGAGGCGCGGATGAAGGGCTCCGCGATGGCCTCGATCACGCCGGGGTCGGGCATGTCGGATGGGCTGTGGACCTCAACCTCATCCCCATGGACCGTGACCTCGTAGCTCACGTTGGGTGTCGTCGCCAGCAGCTCGAGGTCGTACTCGCGCTCGAGCCGCTCGCGGACGATGTCCATGTGCAGGAGGCCGAGGAAGCCGCAGCGAAAGCCGAAGCCAAGAGCGTCGGAGGTCTCGGGCTCATACGAGAGCGCGGCGTCGTTCAGCGCGAGCCGCTCGAGCGCCTCGCGCAGGTCCTCGTAGCGGTCCGTGTCGATCGGGAAGAGTCCACAGAAGACAACCGGCTTCACCTCGCGATAGCCCTCGAGAGCGGTGGCCGCCCCGCCCTCGCGGAGCGTGAGCGTATCCCCGACGCGCAGCTTGGCTACGTCCTTGAGGCCGGTGATCACGTAGCCAACCTCGCCGGCACCCATCCCCTCGACTGGGAGCATCTCGGGGCTGAGGAAGCCGATCTCGTCGATCTCGGCCTCGGTTCCGACCCGCATGGCGGTGATCAGCTGCCGCTTGCGGAAGGCGCCATCGACCATGCGCAGGTACGCGACCACGCCCCGGTACTGATCGAACGCGGAGTCGAAGATGAGGGCCCGCGGCGGCGCTTCTCGCACGCCGCGGGGCGGTGGGATCCGCTCGACGATGGCCTCCAGCACGTCGACGACGCCCTCGCCGGTCTTGGCCGAGATCTGCAGGATGTCGGCGGGGTCGCAGCCGATCAGGTCCACGATCTCGAGGGCAACGCGGTCGGGCTCGGCGCTCGGAAGGTCGACCTTGTTCAGAACGGGAACGAGCTCCAGGCCGGCTTCGATCGCGGCGTAGGTGTTCGCCACCGTCTGCGCCTCGACGCCCTGCGCTGCGTCGACCACCAGCAGCGCTCCCTCGCACGCCGCGAGCGACCGGGAGACCTCATAGGAGAAGTCGACGTGCCCGGGCGTATCGATCAGATGCAGGTGATAGGTCTCACCGTCGGCTGCCGCGTAGTCCACCCGGACCGCCTGGGCCTTGATCGTGATGCCGCGCTCGCGCTCGAGCTCCATCGAGTCCAAGAGCTGGGGCCGGTGCTTACGAGCATCCACCGCGCCCGTGACCTCCAAGATGCGATCGGCCAGGGTCGACTTCCCATGGTCGATGTGGGCGATGATCGAGAAGTTGCGAATGTGGTCCATGACGGTTGGCCCGCGCTCAGGGCCGACCGGCAAAGTATGGCTGGCGCTAGCGCGGTCGCTCGAGGCTCCTCCACTCCCGGAGCTCCGGGAGCGGGTCGGTGGGCTCGGCGAGGATTCCCTTGCCCGCGCGGATCTCAAAGTGAAGGTGCTCGCCCCAGCAGGATCCGGTGCACCCGACCCCGCCCAGCTGCCGGCCCGCTTGGACCGCCTCACCGGTCTCGACCCGGGCCGGAGCGACCAAATGCATGTAGACGTATGTGCGGTCGCGGCGGGGGTCATAGAGGTAGGCATAATTGCCCTGGACCGCGTCGCTCTCCGCCTCGATGACGACGCCTTCCGTGGCAGCCACGACAGGGGTCGCTGGAGCCGCGAACAGATCCTGTCCAGAATGCGAGTGGCCCGAGCGCGGCGCACCAAACGCGTTGTCGGCGGTGCCAAAGTCGGGCTCGCCCACGACGGGCACGTACGGACCGTCCGGCTCGGCCGGAGCCTCGGTCAGACGCGGCGCCACCTCGCCTGCCGTCAGAGTGTGCATCCTCGGGCCAACGGGAGCCTGCGGCCCTCCCCGCGGGTCGGCAGCGAGCGCCGGCACGCAAACCGCGCCAGACAACGCCGTGGCGGCAAGCAGGACTCGGGTTGAGGGCGGAATGTGCAACAAGACTTCTTTGACACGCTCAGGCATGCCGGCGCGAATCACGCGACTGAGGCGACCACTGCGGGCCACCCGCGCGGCTCGCTCACGCGAGCTCTCCAGTGCGGGCGCGGGGAGCTCAATACCCGATCAAGCCCAACTGTCACCGGAGTGTGACCGACATCACACAAACGCTCGTGAGTCAGACAAGGCGCTGGGAAACACGTTGCGCGAAGTCGGCTGGCGGCTCTCAGCCCCGGTCCCTGCGCCGCACCAGGTTCAGGATCTGTTGCGCCTCCGGCACCCGGAGCGCCACGACCGCGACGCCGTAGACGACTGCCCCGGCGGCGAGCGCGATGCCCAGGGACGCGATCTGGCCGCCAAGGCCCCGCCCCAGAGCATCGTCGAGCAAGCTCCAGACCCCGAATGAGACTCCGGCCAGCACCGCTGAGGCCGCCGCGATGCGTACGGAGGTCCACAGGAGCTGGCCCAGCTCGAGGCGGCCGAGGTGCCTGCGCAGGACGACGGCCTGGGCGACGACGCTCGCCGCGGTCGCGATCCCGGTCGCCGCGACGATGCCCGCAATCTCGAACTCGCGGTAGAGCGCGAAGGAGAACCCGGCGGTGATGGCCAGGTTGCCCGCCGCGATTGCGGTCGGCACCCACGGCCGCTGGAGACTGAAGAAGGTCCGACTCAAGAGCAGGAAGAGTCCGTTGAAAGGCAGGGAGAAGGCGAACCAAAAAAGCGCGGTCGAGGTCAGGTCCGTCGCGAAGGGCCCGAACTCACCACGCTCATAGACAAGGCGGACCATGGGTTCGGAGAGCACCAGCAAGGCGGCGGCGGCAGGCATGAGCAGCAGCACGATCTGCCGCATCCCGTTGGCCATCGTTCGCCGCAGCTCGCCGAGCTCCGACCGAGCGGCATACCGGGCAAGCGTGGGGAACAGCACGGTTGCGACCGCCACCGAGAAGATGCCCTGCGGCAGCATGTAGATGCGAAACGCCTTGTCGATCGCAGCCGGTGCCCCGGTGGCGACCTGCGGATCGGTGATCAACGTGCCCACCAGGGAATTGATGACCAGGTTCACGTTGATCAGCCCAAGCGAGATCGTGACGGGCAGCATCAGGAGGAGGACGCGGCGCACATCGGTGTCGCGCAGCGCCGTGCCGATTCGGGTCTTGAACGGGTCAATCAGGGCTCGGCGAATGCCGAATGGCGTGTTATGCAGGTCGATCAGCGGCAGCATGAGCTGCACGATCGTCCCGATCAGCACCCCGATGGCGTAGGCGTAGATCTCGTCCTCGGAGGGAAAGAGCGGCGCCCCGGAGACGAGCACGACGATGATCGCCACGTTCCAAAAGAACGGCGAGATCGCGAAAACCCCAAAGCGCCCGTAGGAGTTGAGAACGCCCACCACCATCCCGGTGAAGCCGAGCAGCACGAGGATCGGGAACATGATCTGCGACAGGACGACCGTGAGGTCGACGAGCTCGTCTCCGTAGCCGGGCACCAGCAGCGGCATCACGACCGGCGCCAGCAGGATGAAGAGCGCGGTGAGCGCGCCGAGCACGAGGAGGACGAGGAACATCAACGCTGAGGCGAGGCGGAAGGCCTCCCTGCGATCGCCCCGTTCGAGCTCTTCGGTGAAGACCGGGACGAAGGCTGCCTGGATCGCGGCGTCCGCGAAGAGGCTCCGCACCAGGTTTGGTGCCGCGAAGGCGACCGTGAACGCCGACATCGCCCCCGATACACCGAAGTACGAGGCGGCGACGATCTCCCGGACAAGCCCTGCGATCCGGGATAGCCCTGTCGCCATCGAGAAGAACGCTGTGGAGCGCGCGATCCGCCCAGCCGGCCGGGTGGATCCGCCCTCCGCCGCCTCCCTGGCGCGTTCGGTTCCCCCGATCATCGCCTCCTCGGCCGGGCTGCCACCCACCCCCTCGTACTTGCCGGTTTCCATCAGCGAAGGCCTCTCGCGGCAACGGAGGGGCGGTGCCTTGCGGCTACACTGCGCCGTCGATCGATGGCCAACATCGCCTCACAGAAGAAGCGAAACGCCCGGACGGAGCGTGAGCGCATGGAGAATCGCCGAGTCGCGGGTTCCGTTCGCACGCACTTCCGGCGCCTCGAAGCGGCCGTCGAGAGCGGCGAAGACGACGCGGCAGAGGCCGAGCACGCGCTTCTGGTTTCCCGCATCGACAAGGCCGTCCAGTCCGGCGCGCTGCACGCGAACACCGGCGCCCGCAAGAAGTCCCGCGCCGCTCGCATCCGCGCCCGCGTCTCCTAGACCTGGTCTAGCCACCAGCCGCGCGGCGAACAGCCAGCGTCAGCGCGACATCCCCGGGATAGTCCGATCCGCCTCGGGCCCACCACTCGAGGTCGGCGATGGCGCAGCTCGCGGCCCGGAGGTCCTCCAGCGAGGCGCCGCGGATGCGCCGCAACATCATCTTCGCCGCGTACGGGTGCATGGGCAACGAGCTCTCCAGCTCCTTCGCCGAGCGGCCACGTTCGAGCTCCGAAAGGGCCATGTGCGCTTCGCGCAGCCGCTTGGCGGCACCGTAGATCAGGGGCGTCAGCGCCTCCCCCTGGGCCGTGAGCCGCTCCGCCGTGGCCAGAGCCGCACCAGGGTCACGGTCAAGGAGCGCGTCGGCGAGCGCCCACGAGGCCTGCTCGGACGTGTCGGCGATCATGGCCTCCAGGTCCGCGCGCGTTATCGCACCGCCGTCGCCCGCCCATGTCGCGAGGCGATCCAGCTCGTTCCCCAGGCGCACGGTCCCCTCCCCCATGCGATCCACGAGGAGCTGCGCGGCATCGTGATCGAGCGTTATGGCCCTCTCTTCGGCCTCGGCCACGAGCCGCGCGGGCAGCTGTCGCCCCCGGGGGGCAGCACATTCGATCACCTCTCCCCCGGCCTTGCGCACCGCCTCAGCTGCGCCTTTCGGCGCGCGGACCCTCGGGGGTTGCTCGCGGGCCGCGAGCACCACCGTCAGGTCCGGCGGGAGCTTCGCGAGGGCAGCAAGCACCGGTTCTGCCTGCTTCCCCGACCAGCGCTCGACGCCATCCGCCAGCAGGTAGCGACGGCCGGCGGTAAGCGACATCGCGGGGAGCGCCGCGAGCAGCGCATCTGCATCGGGCCCGGCGCCGGGCGGGCCAGCGAACGCTTGGAGGGAGCCCGGGCCTCCCTCCCGCTCCGCCCGCGCGCGCAGACGGGCGAGCGCCGAGTCGATCTTCGCGATGTCCGTGCCCGCGATCAGGTACGCGGGGGCGAGCTCAGCTTCGGTCACGCGGCGAGTGTATTCGCGCGCTGCGACGGCTCGGCGGGGAGGATCTACTCGCTGGGGCCAACGGTCCAGCCGGTGGCCGAGACCTCGATCTCAAGCTCCCCGGCGGTGTCCGTTCGAAGTGCTGGCACACCATGCTCGGCCAGGGACGCGAGCGTCTTGGCGGTGGGGTGCCCGTAGGTGTTCTCGGCGCCGACCGAGATCACCGCTGCCTCTGCGGCGGTACGGTCGAGGAGCGAGTCCAGGCCCTCGTCATCGGAGCCGTGGTGGGCGACCTTGAGGACATCGACGGGTCCGGGCTCAATTGGCACCGCCTCGGCCTCGGCGTCTCCCTGGAGCAACAGATCGAAATCGCGCCAGCTCGCCAGCATGACCAGGGAGCGGAGATTCGGCTCCTCGGGCCGCGTTCCGGCGATCAGGGGGCGCGGAGGCCACAGCACTCCGAGCGTGAGCGGGCCCGAGCTCAGCTCGGAACCCTCCGCCAGACGCACGGTCCGGGTCCCGGTCGCGGTCGCGGCCCGCTCGAGCATCGGTGCAGGGGCGCCGTACGCGAGCGCTTTTGACTCCACCCGCGAGAGCACGTCGTGGACCTCACCGGCGTGGTCGGAATCCTCGTGTGTGATCACGAGGGCGGCGAGGCGCTCCACCCCGTGGTCGGCGAGGTGCTCGACGATGCCGGATGCAGGAGGGCCCGTGTCGACCAGTATCGGGTCCGCACCGCGCGGCTCGAGCAGGATCGCGTCGCCCTGGCCGACATCGAGAACGGTCACCCGTAGGGGTGGTTGCGGCGAGCTTGGCGGCGACGGCGCTACCGCGACGACGAGCACCGCGGCAGCCGCTGCGAGGATCCCGCAGATGAGAATGGCGCGACGGACACGCAGCCTCCGCCTCGCCGCCACGACGCGACGCAGGAGCGCGATTCCGCTGACCATGAGCGCGTAGATCGCCGCGAGGGCCCAGCCGGAGGACAGTGGGGCGTCGAGTTGGGCCCAACCCGGGCCGGCGAACCAGTGAGCCACCTGTGCGACGAACGCGGCACAGAGCCCCGCGAGCCCTGTGAGCGGTCCCACGGGCAGCCACGGCAGCTGCCCGACGGCTGCGGCGAGCATGCCGAGCCACATCACGGGCGCAACCGCCGGGAGGGCGATGAGGTTGGCGGGCAGGGCAGCCAGCGAAAGCGCCTCGAAGTGGTGCGCCATCAGCGGGGCCGTCGCCAGGGTGGCCGCGATGGTGACGGCGGCGGCCTCGGCAACAGCCTGCCGCGCCCGGGACGGATTCCCTCCAGCCAGAAGCCCCCTGAGTGGCCGAGCCCAGAGGGCGATGCCCGCTACCGCCGCGAATGAGAGCTGCCACCCCACATCGCCCGCCACCCTCGGGTTCAGCGCGAGCGTCGCCGAAGCGGCGAGCGACAGTGCGTACCAGCGGGCGGAGGGCCGGCTCGCGAGGGCAGCAACAACCCCTGCGGCGCCCATGACTCCTGCCCGTTGAATCGAGGGCCCCGCGCCCGCGATGGGCACGTAGAGCGTGATCAGGGCGAGGATGCAGATCAGCCGGAGTCGCAGGGGAACGCCGAGCAAGCCGAGCAGCGCCATCGCCAATAGCGCCAGGAGCAGGACGTTTTGGCCGCTGACGGCTAGAAGGTGGGCGAGGCCGGACTCCTGGAAGTCAGCCACCGTTGCGGGATCGATGCGGTCGTCCTCGCCCAGCACGAAGCCTCGCAGTAGGGCGGACTCGGCCTGGGGCGTTCCGCGGTCGAGCGCCGCCTCGGCACGCTCGCGAAGGCGATCGGTGAGCGAGGCGAGACCGCCGCGGCGCCGCCCGGTCGGCTCGATCGCGCTGGTCCTGACCGTCCTCGCGATCCCGAGCCGTTCCAGGTACGTCTCCTCCCAGGCTCGCGGCTCGGTGACGGTCCCGCGCGCCTCAACCTCGTGCCCGACGGCCAGCTCGCCGACGGGCTCTGGGGCGACGAGCAGCAGCCGGCCCGCCGCCGTTTCCACTCGGACCCGTGCCTCTCCGTTCGTCCTTCTCGGTACCGCCTCGACGAACCCGCGGACCAAGACCCGCCGCTGCGGGTCAACCGTCGCGGCTCCGGCGTCGATCGCGGAGAGGCGGGCGCCCCCGACGGCCAAGCCCAGCGCCAGGCAGACCAGGCCGAGGCCCGTGGCCCAGAGCGTGCGGCGTGTGAGTGTGCACCTGGATGGGCGCCCCGCCACCAATGCCGCCGAGGCTGCTGCCAGGACGACCAGCGCCAAACGGCCTGGGGCCCGCACTCCGGCCAGCGGCGCGATGGCCAACCCGGTCGCGAGCGCGCAGATGGCGACCATTCGCGCCGCGTGCGTAGCGCTCGGTGAGCCCTCCGCTGGGTCCCCTGGGACCGTGGCTAGGGCTGCAGTCGGTCGCGCAGCGCCTCCATGGTCGTGGGACCGATGCCGACGACCTCGTCGAGCTCCTCGATCGAGGAGAGCCCGCCTTGCTCGTCGCGGTAGTCGAGGATGTCCTGCGCCGTGACGGGGCCGATGCCCTCGATCGTGTCGAGCTGCTCGAGCGTCGCGGATCCGAGGCTGATCGGCCCCTCGGCATCAGCCGTTCCGACGAGCGGGGCGCTCACCCCCGGCGAGCCTGGCACGCGTTCGGGCAGCACGATCTGCTGGCCGTCCGCCACGCGGGCCGCAAGGTTGATGGCGTCCCGGACTGCTGCCGGCGTGGCGCCCCCAGCGCGCTCCACCGCATCGGTCACCCGCGAGCCGGCGGGCAGCCGGTAGACGCCGGGATCGCGCACCGCTCCGGCAACGTGCACCACCGCGTCGTCACCGCCTGCCTCAACGGAAAAGGAGCCGCTCTCGGACTGACTGTCCACTCCCTCGCCGGCCGCAAACGCGATCCCGCCCGGCGTGCTGCCCCGCTCGTCCGCGTCGCGAATCCAGCGGGCGCCGACCACCAGGACGACGACGGCGACGGCGCCGTAGACGAGGAGCTGGGAGCGCGAGAGCGAGAGCACGCCCCCAGGGTGGCGATGCTCGACGCGCGAGTCGCGCGTCAGTAGTGCCTGATCAGGCGCGGGTGAGAGTCAACCTCGCCTCAGCCGGAGACACGGAAATTTGAGGCGCCTTCGGGCTCCTCATCTGAGACCTCGACCTCTTCCACGTCCGCACTGCTTGGGCCTTCCCTGACGAAAGCGACCATCGCCTCCACCGCATCGGCCTCTCCCTCGAAGGCAGCCTCGACGGCCCCATCGTCGCGATTGCGGACCCAGCCGCCAACGCCACGGCTCTCAGCCTCTCGCTGCGTGGAATCGCGAAAGAAGACACCCTGCACGCGGCCGTGGACGACGACGTGCTTGCGGATCGCGCTCACGGGGGCGCCTATACCCGGCGCCGGCCCGGTTCTACTCGTAGTCCTCGTCGTCGTAGCCGGCCGCCTGGGTGGCCAAGCGTCGCGAGTAGAGCTCCTCGGCGGAGACGGGAGGCGAGATCACCGACACGAGCGCCAGGACCTCCTCGCCGTCGTTGGCAACCGAGTGGTCGGTGGCCGGCGGAATCAGGACGAGATCGCCCTGGGCGAGCTCCTGGGTGTCGCCCGTGGCCGACATCGTTCCCGTGCCCTTCACCACTACGTAGACCTGCTCGGCCTCCTCGTGAGAGCGCAGCTCCTCAGAAGCGCCTGTTGGCACCTCGAGCCAATGCACGGAGCTGTTGCGGGAACCGAGGTCCCCGGCGTCCATCAGCAGGTGGGACGAGAGCCGATGGACGTCGATGACGGCCGCCTCGGAGAAGCGCCTGACGAGCACGCGGCGCTTTCTAGCAGAACGAGCGTCCGGTCGGTTGGGCGCTATCGCACCACCAGGTTGACGAGCTTCCCCGGCACCACGATCTCCTTCACGATTTCTCCGCCGTCGAGGTGACGCTTTACCCCCTCTGTCTCGCGGGCGAGGCGCAGGAGTTCAGCCTCCGGCGCGTCCGTGGCAGCCTCGATCTGATCTCGGCGCTTGCCGTTTACCTGGACGACGAGAGTGAAGGTGTCGCTTCGCAGGAGGGATGCATCGGCCTGTGGCCACGGCTGCTCCCAGACGCGCGCGCCCGCGATCACCTCGTATGCCTCGGAACCCAGGTGGGGAGCAAAGGGGAAGATGAGCGAAGCGGCCGTCGCAGTCGCAAACCGGAGGGTGGCGTCGCCCTCGGTCGAGCCGTAGAGCTCGTCCTTGAGGACGTAGATCTCGTTGATCAGCTCCATCACCGCTGCGATCGCCGTGTGGAACTGGAAGTGGTCGAAGTCCCGCGTGACCTTCGAGATCGCCCAGTTGGCCTTCACCGCCAGCCGCCGTGCCGGCTCGTCCAGGGTGGACGCATCGAGCCCGGTGGCCTGCGCCTGCGTGCGGGCGGCGACTTCGTGCTGAAGCCGCCATACGCGGGAGAGGAACCGGTGAACGCCCTCCACGCCCTGATCCGTCCAGTCACCGCCCTTCTCCGGGGGGCCGACGAAGCAGACGTACGTCCGTGCCGTGTCCGCTCCGTACCTCGCGACCGTCTCCATCGCGCTCACCGTGTTGCCCTTGGAGGAGGACATCTTGGTGCCGTCGCGGGTAATCATTCCCTGCGTCATCAGGTTTGCAAACGGCTCCTGAACGGAGAGCTCGCCCATGTCCGCCAGCGCCTTCACGAAGAAGCGCGCGTACATCAGGTGGAGGATCGCGTGCTCGACTCCGCCGATGTACTGGTCGACCGGCATCCAGTAGTCGGCGGCGTCGCGAGCCCAGGGCCGCCCGTCGTTGTGGGCGTCGAGGTAGCGCAGGAAATACCACGAGGAGTCGACGAAGGTGTCCATCGTGTCGGTCTCGCGCCGGGCCGCGCCACCGCACCTCGGGCACTCGGTATTGACCCAGTCCGCCACGGCGGCGAGCGGGCTCTGGCCCTTCGGGGCGTAGTCGTCGACCTCCGGCAGCTCGACCGGCAGGTCGTCGTCCGGGACGGGCACCGTGCCACAGGCGTCGCAGTAGATGATCGGGATGGGACATCCCCAGTAGCGCTGGCGCGAGAGCAGCCAATCGCGCAGGCGGTAGTTGACGGCGGCCTTACCTTTGCCCTCCGCCTCGAGCCACGCGGTAATCGCGGCGACCGCCTCGCTGGCGGGCATGCCGTCGAAGCGCCCGGAGTTGACGAGGCGCTCGTCCGCGGAGTGTTCGACGAATGCCTGGTCCTCGGGAACCTCCTCCTCGGCGGGCTCGACGACTTGGCGGATCGGCAGGTCGAGGGCCTTCGCGAAGTCCCAGTCGCGCTGGTCGTGGGCGGGGACGGCCATGAGCGCCCCGGTGCCGTATTCCATCAACACGTAGTCGGCGACGAACATGGGGATCTGCTCGCCGTTCACAGGGTTGGTGACGTACCGGCCGAGGGACACTCCTGTCTTGGCGCCGGCCTCCGAGGCTCGGTCCTCGGTCGAGGCGCGCGCCGCCTGGGCGACGTAGTCGCGAACCTCCTGCTCGTGGCCGGATCTGGCGGCCAGTCGCTCGATTTCGGGGTGCTCCGGCGCCACCACGAAGAACGTGGCGCCGAAAAGGGTGTCGGGCCGGGTGGTGAAGACAGGGAAGTCGAGGTCGAGGTCATCACAGCGGAAGACGACCTCTGCGCCCTCGGAGCGGCCGATCCAGTTGCGCTGCATGGTCACGACGTGGGGAGGCCATGACTCGAGCAGGTCGAAGTCGGCGAGCAGGCGGTCGGCGTAGTCGGTGATCCGGAAGAACCATTGTTCGAGGCGGCGCTGCTCCACCAGGCTGCCGCAGCGCTCGCAGCGCCCATCGATTACCTGCTCGTTCGCGAGCACGGTCTGATCGACCGGGCACCACTGCACGGGGGCCTCGGCTCGGTAGGCGAGATCGCGCTCGAGCAGCCGCAGGAAGAGCCACTGGGTCCAGCGGTAATAGGAGGGCCAGTGGCTCGAGACCTCGCGTGACCAGTCGATCGAGACGCCCCACGCTTTGAACTGCTCGCGGTAAGCCTCGATTGAGGCTTCGGTGGCGATCTTTGGGTGAACGCCGGTCTTGATCGCGTTGTTCTCGGCCGGCAGGCCGAAGGCGTCGTAGCCCATCGGGTGGATCACCTGGTAGCCGTTGCGGCGCCGGAAGTGGGCTACGGCATCACCGAGCGAGTAGTTCTTCAGGTGGCCGACGTGCGGCTCGCCCGAGGGGTAGGGAAGCATCTCGAGCACGTAGGACTTCGGCTTTGAGCCGTCGAAGCCGGGTTGACCCGGATTCGGCACCTCCCAGGTGCGCTCCTCCTGCCAGACGCCCTGCCATTTGCTCTCGATCGCATGCGGGTCGTAGCGGTCCATGGGGCGGTCAGTGTAGGCGTGCATCGGTGTGTGACCGCGCTCACACGGGCGGGGGTCTGGTCGAGCGTAGACTGCGTCTAAGAGCTGACTAAGGAGGTTGTCCATGGCACGGTTGGTGAGGATGGATCGCACAGGACACACGACCTTGGCCGAGTGGACGTCGGGGGAAATCGACGGTCGCAAGGAGGCCGTAGCGGCCTTCCGCGCGGAGCTCGACCGGGGAATGATCGCGTCGCTCACGCGGGCGGACGGGACTGCTGAGGTCGTGCGAGAGCTGCCGGCGGACGCCGAGCTCGTGGTCCTGCGGCGCCCGATCGCAGGCGGCTGAGCGGCAGGTATCCGCTGTGGAGCGCTCCAGGGCGCGCGACCGCATCGACCCCAGCAGCGCGCTGACGGCGGCTGCGCATGGGCGTCTGGCTGAGGCGGAGTCGCTGCCGTGGCGGGAGGGGACGACCGAGCGGACGCTGCGGCGTGATGGGCGTCGGTGGACGGCCTGGACCGCCTGGGTGCTGTTCGTCTTCGTGACGCCAGGTGCGGTGCTGCTGGCGATCGAGCCGCTGACGTTTCCCGCCGCCCTGCTCTGCTTCGCCCATGCCTATGCGGTCCCGCGAATTCAGTCGGCGCGAGCCGCGAGGTCTGCCGTGGCGATGGGAAGCGAGCGCAGCGCGAGCCGCTTAAAGGGGGCGGATCCGACGGCCGAGCGGGTGGCGCTCGGGCTTCTGGGTGACTTGGTGGGGCACGATGCGCGTGAGCTGGCGGCCCGCAGCGGGCTCGTGATGGAGAGAGGGCGGCTGGGCGTCTGGCTCGTTGGTGAGCAGGGCGCGCTGCTCGTGCGAGCTGCGGGGCGCAGGGTCTTCGCGTGGTGCGTGCGCATCGCCCAGCCGGAGGAGCTTCCGGCCGCCGACCGCGTGGCTCACCTGCTGCTGGCGCTGCGTGAGGACGAGGAGGGCTTTGCGACCGTCGCAAACCTCCAGTTCTCAGGGGCGACGTGGAGGGTGCGGCGGCGGCTCGATGCGCGCGGGCGGGTGGCACTGGACGCCGCGCGGGCGGCGGCGAAGAGTTAGTGGGGCAGGTCGTTCCGAAGGCGACGAACTTGTTCGTGCTGCCGGCGATCTGCGTTCGATCAGGCGTCCTGGGGCTCCTGAAAGGCGCGCACCTCGATGCGGCCACCCAGTGCCTTCGACGCCTGCGTCGCCCACCGGACCGCGGCATCTTGGTCTGCGGCCTCGATCACCCAGAAGCCGCCGACGTACTCCGATGCCTCGACGAACGGTCCGTCGACCACCACGGGCTCGCCGCTGGTGGCGTCGACGGTCTTGGCCGACGACGGCGGGTGCAGGCCACCGGCGAAGCGAAACGCCCCGGACTTGTGTAGATCGGTGTTGAACTCCTCGACGGCGGCCAGCGCGGCCTCCAGTTCGGCCGGGTCCATCGACGCCATGGTCGGCTCCTCGGCCGAGTCGTGGGGCACGGTTAGGAAGAACTGCATCACTTGTCGCTCCTTCTGGCGGGTGGTACGGGCCACGCTGTCAGCGGCCCCTGATCACTTGGGCTTATGGGTCTCCACTTGCCCGATGCCTTACTTGATGCATCCTGGCGAGAACTCGGCCCCACTGCGACCTTCTCGCCGATCAATTCCCGACGGGTGAATGGAGCTGGGGGGACTCGAACCCCCGACCTTTCGGCTGCCAGCCGAACGCTCTGGCCAACTGAGCTACAGCCCCGCGGAACCCGCTGGGGGCGCTCCAGTTTACCCGCGGGACTTACGCGCCCACGTCGAGCACGACGCGGTCCTTGCGCACGTCCCGCACCACGAGCTCGAGGTCGCAGCGCTCCTCGAGCTCGCGCAGCAGCGCCACCGGCTCGCGCAGCGACATCTCCAGCGTCGCCCGCCCCGCCGAGAACCGCCTCACGGAGATATCCGTCGTCGCATCGATCGACTTCGCCGCGTCCTCGAACAAGACCAGCTGCGCGAAGTCCTGAAGCGGACCCACCTCGACCTCGATCATGCCGTCGAAGAGATCCCCAACATCCGACTCGCGATGACCGTTGGTGGAAGCCGCCTGCGGCGAAGTCTGCGCCTTCTCGCTCGCCGCCTCCTGCGCCCTCCGTGGCCGCTCGCTCGCGCCAGCCGGCTCCGCGGCCTCGCCGCCGACCCGCCCGATCGCATTCATGAGCGCATCCAGCATCCGCTCCCGTACAGCTTCCGGCCGCTTCGTGATCTCACCGATCCGCTCACTCAGCTCCGCCGCCTCGCGCAGCGCGGCCAACCGAATTCGCGTCGCCTGCCCACGCGCCGTCCGCCGCACGTCCTCGAGCTCACCCACGAGCGCCGTCAAAGTTGCCATCTCCACATCCGTCCGCCGCGTCACGTACGCCAGCTCCGCTCGCAGACGCCGCAACTCGCCCTCGCGCTCAACCACCCGTTCGCTGAGGCGCGTAGCCACCCGCTCGAGGTCGTTCAACCGCTGCCTTCGATCCGCCAGCTCTCCCGCCTGCGCCTCGATCTGAGCGACAGCGACCGCCATCCGCTCATCAGCCGCGGCGATCGCCTCGTCCACCGCAGAGCGGCTGTAGCCGAGCAGGGACTTCTTGAAGCGACCCGTGGCGATGTGCGCACGCTAGGGCGCTCGCCGGACGGATACTCGATCTCCTGCACTGCCACGATCCCCTCGTGCCCTATCCGGAGCGCATCGAGACCCCCCGCCTGATTCTCCGACGATGGCGCGACGACGACGCCCGCGCGGTCGCCGACATCTGGGCCGATCACGCAGTCTGGAGCTCCCTTCACCCCGGCGACACCCGCGACCCCGCAGAGATCGGCGCCGCCTCGCACGCCAAGCAGGTCCGCCACTGGGATACCCACGGCTTCGGCATCTGGATGGCAATCCCGCGCGACGCGCCGGGCGGCCTGCCGGTCGGATGGATCGGCGCCTGGTACCCGGACTTCGTCCCCGCCGTCGTGGGCGAGATCGAGATCGGATGGACTCTCCGCCGGGCCTGGTGGGGAAGGGGCCTCGCGACGGAGGGCGCCCGCGCAGCCGCCGCCACCGCTTTCGAGCACCTCGCCCCGGCACGCGTCATCAGCCTCATCGCCCCGGTCAACCGCCGCTCGGCGTCAGTCGCCGCCAAGCTCGGGATGATTCACGCCTCGGATGCGATCACCGTCGAGGACGTCCATATGCGCGTCTACGAGCTGCGCCAGCCGGCGGTCGTCACCGAAGAGCCTTAGCTCACACCCACCCGCAGCTCGTGTGATCGCCGCGCCAGCAGGCCCGACGCGCGCCGGCGCCCGCGGCGCCGCTCTCGCGCCAGCGTGCGCATGTACGGCAGGTGGTCCACCTGAATCGTGTGCCGCTTCGAGGCCACGTACCGCTTCGCCATCCGAGCATCCTCACGCGCGATCACCTCATACATCCGCTTGCGGTCGGGCAGCGCCGCTCTGCGGGAGATCAGATCAGCTACCCACTTCGACTGCTCCTCGGCGATCGGCATGACCGCGCCCAGCGGCTGTATCAGCCCCACGAAATAGAGCCCCTCCAGCTCCGGGTGTACGACCCGTCGGTAGAGAGCGACCCGATTGTCCGCCACCGAGACGACCTCGTCATCCAAAAACGGGAACGCGATCACGTAGCCGGTGCAATAGATGATTACGTCGATGTCCTCCACCGACCCGTCGACGAATCGCACCCGCTTTCCCTCGAGTCCCTCGATGTTCGGCTTCACCTTGATCCCCCCATGCCCTATCCGCGGCAGCAGCTCCGAGGAGACGGTCGGATGCGCTTCCGCGAGCTTGTGGTCGGGCTCAGGCAATCCGTAGTCCGTCGGCTCGCCCGCCGCCGTCCTGATCATCCGCCCGTAGAAGAACCGGAGCACCGAAAGCGGCAGCCGGCTCAGTACCTCCGAACCGAGCTCGTCCGTCGGCTGTCCCTTCACGTACTTGGGGATGATGTAGGCCCCCCGCCGCATCGCCAGATACGTCATCCGCGACACCCTCGAGGTCTCCACCGCGATGTCGGTAGCGGAGTTGCCGATCCCCAGCACCAGCACGTTGCGGCCCTCGCATGCCTCGGGCGATCGATAGTCGTGCGCGTGCATCTCGACCCCATCGAAGTCACCAGGAAACGGCGGCTCCGGCCAGCGAGGATTCCAGTGATGCCCGTTCGCCACGATCACCGAGCCGTACCGGCGGGTCTGGCCGTCGTCCGTGCTCACATCCCATCCTCCGCCATCCGCGGGCTTTACTTCTTCGACGGTCGTACGAAAGCTGATCCGCTCGCGCAGCCCAAAGTGATCCACGAAGTCGTCGAAGTACCGAGCGATCTGCGCGTGGTGCGGATAGTCCGGGTACTCCGAGGGCATCGGATACGCGGCGTACTCCATCTGCCGGCGCGACGTGTTGATGTGCAGCGAGCGGTATGCGGCCGACATCCCGTTGTCGTTCTCGAACCGCCAGTTCCCCCCTACGCCCGAGCCCCGCTCGAAGCAGTCGAACTCGATCCCGCGGCTCGCCAGCACCTGGCACGCCGTGATGCCCGACGACCCCGCTCCGATTACGCAGACCCGCTCCATGCGCCAGGCTATGACCTCGTCGGATCGGTGAGCTCGACCCGCGGCGCCTCCCCCCACAGCACCTCGAGGCGGTATCGCTCTCGCAGATCGGGGACGAAGATGTGCAGCACGCAGTCGAGGTAGTCCATCAACACCCACCGCGCATCCGACGCCCCCTCCACCCTCGCGGGCAACCTTCCGTGCTCTCGCTTCAGCACCGCGTTGACCTCATCGTGGATCGCCTTCGCCTGCCGCTCGTTGCGAGCCGTGCAGATGAGCAGATAGTCCGTGTAGCCCACGAGATCCCCCACGTCGAGCGCGACGACATCAGCCCCGAGCTTCTCATCGACGATCTGGGCGAAAAGCCGCAGGAGCTCCTCCGCCGCCAGCGTGCCCGACAGCTCGCTCGCCGGCTGATCCGTCGACGCACTCACGAGGTGTAGAGGCCCTCGGCCTCGATCAGCTCGAGCACCCCATCGGGCACCAGGTAGCGGATCGGGCGCCCCTTCGCCACGCGGCGCCTGATGTCCGTCGAGGACACCCCAAGCTCGGGCATCTGAAGCACCTCCGCATGATCCTCCCCGCCCACCCTGCGCAGCGCTTCCTCGGCATCGTCGAGGGCGGCTCCAGGACGGGCGGCGATCCCCACCCGGGCCAATTCGAACAGGCGATGCGGCTCGTGCCAGTCGTCCAGGTGGGCAGCCGCATCCGCGCCCATCAGGAGCACGAGCTCATTCATGTCCGAGCGGCGCATTCGTTCAAGGGTGTCGATCGTGTAGGACGGCCGATCGCTCTGCGAGGCGGCCTCGATCTCCCCCTCGTCGACCTCCAGCAACGCGTTACCGGCGGCCGCGACTCGGGTGAGCTCGAGGCGCGCGACCACTCCCGGGTCATCTGCGATCTCCTTGTGCGGCGCCCGGCCAGTCGGCACCAGGCAAACGCGGTCGAGCCCGAACTGAGCCGCGGCCTCCTGAGCCAGCACGAGATGGCCAATGTGCGGGGGGTTGAAAGCCCCGCCGAGCACGCCTATCGCCATCGGGAGGGTTGGCTCACCGAACCTGGCCGCTGCCTCGCAGCACGTATTTGCTCGTCGTCAGCTCGCGCAGGCCGATCGGCCCGCGGGCGTGGAGCTTCTGCGTGGAATTGCCAATCTCTGCGCCCATGCCGAACTCGAAGCCGTCGGTGAAGCGCGTGGACGCGTTCACGTAGACCGCGGCGGCGTCAACGCCTCCGGCAAACAGGTCCGCCACTTCCTCGGAGGACGTGATGACCGCCTCTGAGTGACCCGTTCCATGGCGATTCACGTGCTCGACCGCCTCCTCGAGCGAATCCACAACCCCAACCGCAAGCTTCATGTCGAGGTACTCGGTATCCCAATCGGCCTCGCCGGCCTCGCCCACCGGGACCTCCCCCGCCACCGCGCGCGTCCGGCCGTCGCCCACCAGCTCGACGCCGGCGTCGCGGAGATCGGCGAGCAGCCCTGGGAGGAGCTCCCCCGCGATCTCGGCGTTCACCAAGAGCGTTTCCGCGGAGTTGCAGACCCCCGGTCGATCAACCTTGGCGTTGACGGCAACGCGGCGCGCCATCTCGAGATCGGCATCAGCGTGCACGTACACGTGACAGTTGCCGGCCGCCGCGTACATCACCGGCACTGTCGCGACCGCCTTGAGCGCTTCCTTCAGCCCTTCGCCACCGCGCGGGATGATCAGGTCGACCACACCCTCCTGAGTCGCCAGCTCGGTCAAATCCTCCCGCCCGCCACCCAGGAGCTGCACGGCGTCGGCAGGGAGCCCGGCGTCGCCGAGACCCTCCGCGACGATCGCCGCCAGGGCCGCGTTCGAGCGCTGCGCGTAGCTCGATCCGCGCAGCACGATCGCGTTACCCGACTTGATGCACAGCGCGGCGCAGTCGATGGTCACGTTCGGGCGCGCCTCGTAGACGACCGCCACCAGGCCCAGCGGCACCCGCACCTTGCGCATCTCGAGCCCGCTCGAAAGGGTGCGCTCCTCAACCAGCTCGCCCACGGGGTCATCGAGTGCCGCGATGGCGCGGACGCCTTCGGCCATCGCCTCGACCCGCTCGGCGTTCAGCGTGAGGCGGTCGCGCAGCGCAGGGGTGAGCGTGGTGGCTCGCTCGTCGGCCAGATCCGCCTCGTTCGCCTCGAGCACCGCGTCGGATCGCCCGCCGAGCAGCTCCGCGAAGAGCTCGAGGGCATGGTCCTTCTGCTCGCGCTTCGCGCGCGCGAGGTGGGCGGCCGCGAGCTTGGCCGCGGCGCAGGCGTCACTTACAGTCCGGGCGACGGTGGCCATGCGGCCAAGAGTACCTGCGTGCCTCTCCGCCGAGCGCGAATTTTTCAGGTCAACACGAAGTAGTCGCGGTGCACGGCTTCCTCGGCCGCGTTCGGCATCCGTTCGCGGACGGCGTCGGAGCGCAGGCCCTTGACCCGCAGAAGCTCGGCGGCGGAGTAGCTCGCGATGCCCTTGCCGATGGCGTGGCCGTCGCAGACCACCTCAACGGCATCGCCGGCGGCGAACTCGCCCTCGACTCCCGTGATGCCAACCGGGAGGAGGCTCGAGCCCTGTTCGCGCAGCACGCGGGCGGCCCCGGTGTCGATCAAGAGGCGCCCGCGGCTGGGCTTCGCGTATCGCAGCCAGAGCTTGAACGAAGGTGTGCGTTCGGGGTGCGCGGCGAACCGCGTTCCCACCGCGTCGCCTCCGGCGGCCTTGACGAGGGTGCCCGCGCTCGTGCCGTCGCAGATCACGACCGGGATTCCAGCCGCGCTGGCCATCTCGGCCGCGGCGACCTTGCTGCGCATCCCTCCGGATCCGAAGGCCGACGTGCGTTGCCCGATCTCATAGTCGCCGAGGGCCGCGAAGTCGTCGACCTCGGGGACGAGTTTCGCATCGGGATCGAGCGCCGGGTCGCCGGTATGGAGACCGGCCGTGTCGGTGAGCAGCACGAGCAGCCGGGCACCGAGGAGGATGGCGACCTGCGCCGAGAGGAAGTCGTTGTCGCCGAAGGTGATCTCGTCCGTCGCGGTCGTGTCGTTCTCGTTCACGACGGGAACGGCGCGCCACGCCATCAGCCGCCGGAGCGTCTGCCGGGCGTTCAGGTAGTGCATGCGCGCCGACATGTCAAACGAGGTCAGCAGGACCTGTGCCGCGTGCACGTCGTGTCGCGCGAGGCGCTCCTCGTAGGCGCGAAAGAGCGAGCCCTGGCCGACGGCTGAGGCGGCCTGGAGCTCATCGACTGCCTCGGGGCGGCGGTCGAGCTCCATGAGCCGCATCCCGCACGCGACCGCACCGGAGGTCACCAGGGCCACGTTCTCGCCGGCGGCGTGAAGCGAGCCCACCTGCTCGCAAACGGAGTCGAGCACGGCGGCACGGATCTCACCCGAGTCCTCGGCAACGATCGACGAGCCCAGCTTTGCCACAACGGTCATGGCAGGCGAGTGTAGGAAGGGGCACGCCAACCGAGCGAGGTCGCCGGCGATGGCGGCTAGCTCGGATCGAGCTCGAACTCCTCGTCGCCGATCCGCACCTCGTCGCCCGGCTCGAAGCCGGCGGCGCGGAGGGCCGCGATCACCCCCATCTCCTTGAGTCGCCGTTCCAGATAGGTGAGCGCCTCGTAGTTGGAGAGGTCGTGGCGGGCGAAGAGGAGCTCAACACCGCGCCCGTGCACGCGGAAGGCGCCGTCTTCCTCCCGGCTGACCTCATAGCCCTGCTCGGCCGCCGGCCGGTAGGTGATGTGCTCGGCTTCGAACACGGGCGCGGCTTCGCCGACGCGGGGATCCTCGTCGTCGGCGAGCGGCGGTACGGCTGCGAGGATCGCTGCGCGAAGGGTCTCGAGGCCGGCGCCGGTGACCGCCGAGACCGCGACGACGTCGAGCGCGCCGTTTTCGAGATGCTCGCCCCAGGCGGCCACCGCGGCGTCTGCGTCCGCGTCTGGGAGCAGGTCCCGCTTCGAGAGGACGACGAGCTCGGGGAGGGTGTCGAGTCCGGCCCCGTATGAGGCGAGCTCGGAGCGGACGATCTCGTAGGCGCGCTCTGGCGTGGGTGCTCCCTCCGGCGGGGCGATCTCGACCACGTGCAGGAGGGCTCGGCAGCGCTCGACGTGCGCGAGGAACTCGTCGCCGAGCCCGACGCCCTCGGCGGCTCCCTCGATCAGCCCGGGAACATCGGCGAGGACGAGCTGGCGGTCGTCGGCCTCGAGCGTCCCGAGCACCGGGTCGATCGTCGTGAACGGATAGTCGGCCACCTTCGGGTCGGCCCGCGTGAGGCGTCCGAGCAGCGAGGACTTGCCGGCGTTTGGCAGGCCGACGAGGCCTGCGTCGGCAAGGAGGCGGAGGCGAAGCTCGATCCACCCCGACTGCCCCTCGAGGCCCTGCTCGGCGAAGCGAGGGGCCTGGCGGGTGGAGGTGGCGAACCGCTTGTTGCCGTGGCCGCCCGAGCCGCCGCGCGCCACGACCGCTCGCTGTCCGGGTTCAAGCAGGTCAAAGCGCTCGCCGTCAAGTCCCTCGACGGTCGTGCCCGGTGGGACGAGCACGGTCTCATCGCCGCCGCGAGCCCCGTGCTTGCGGGCGCCCTCACCGTGACGACCGCGCCCGGCGCGGAAGTGGCGTGCGTACCGCAGGAATGCGAGGTCACGGCGCGAGGGGTCGCAGACCAGCACCAGATTGCCACCGGCGCCGCCATCGCCCCCGTCCGGCCCGCCGCGCGGGACATGGGCTTCCCGGCGGAAAGAGACGACTCCGTTGCCACCCCGGCCGCCCTCGACCCAGATTCTGGCCTTGTCGTGGAACATGTCCTATTTGCAGTCAACCCCACGCTCGGTGGGGCGCCCTCGGCCCGGTGTCGGGACGGGTAGCCCGCCCACGCACCCGAGAGCCCTAGGCGTCTTCCGCGACCGAGACCACTCGGCCCTTGCGGGCCGGCTTGAACTCGACGACTCCCGCGCGGGTGGCGAAGATGGTGTGGTCGCGGCCGATGCCCGCGCCCTCGCCGGGGCGGAAGCGGGTGCCGCGCTGGCGCACGATGATCTCGCCGCCGCCGACCTTCTGACCGGCGAAGACCTTGACGCCCAGCATCTTGGGATTGGAGTCGCGGCCGTTGCGGCTGGAGCCGAGTCCCTTCTTGTGAGCCATGGTTTCTAGCTCTCCTTGTCCGTACTTGGGGTTTTCTTCGCCGCGGTCTTTCTGGCGGTGGTCTTCCTCGCGGCTGGCTTCTTGGTAGCCGGCTTCCTCGCGGCAGGCTTCTTCGCCGCCGGCTTCTTCGCGGCGGGCTTCTTCGCCGCCGGCTTCTTGGCAGCGGGCTTGCGCGCGGGCGGCTTCGGCTTCTCGGCCGGGGTCGCGGCGCTCTTCGCCTCCGTCTTCGCAGCCGGCTTGCGAGTGAGCAGCTTCACCTCGGTCACCTCTAGCTTGGTGAGGCCCTGGCGGTGGCCGGCGCGGCGACGATATCCCTTCTTCGCCTTGTGCTTGAAGATGCGGATCTTGGGACCGCGGAGGTGCTCGGCGACGACGGCCTCGACCTTCACCTTCTCCAGATCGGCGCCGTTGGCGATCATCTTCTTGTCGCCCGAGAACATGACCGCGCGGAGGTTGACCTTGGCGCCCTCGTCATCCGCCAGGCGCTCGACGAGCAGGGTCGAGCCCTCCTCGGCGCGGTACTGCTTGCCGCCGGTTTCAACGATCGCGTAGTCGCTTTTCTCAGCCATGGTCAGTCGTCGGTTGAGTCTCCGCTCGTGGCGCGGGAGCGACGTCGGCCGCCTCTTCGGCCTCTGCGTCGCCCGCCAGAGCCGGAGGATTCTAGCTGCGGGTCGCCGTCATCCGAGGGAGCGCCGTTGCCGGGCGCGTCGAGCAGGGATGCCGTCGCGACGGAGCGGCCGACCTCCTCGATGCGGACCATCCGCCTCTCCCCCACGTGCGAGCCGCCGCCGGTGACGCTCACCACGTATGAGTCGACGCGCGCGACGGCGTCGTCGACGTTGTACATGTGCGGCTCGTCGATCGAAACGAGGACCTCGTCGCCGACGCCGAACGGCAGCGCTTGCCGTTCGATCGCGTCGCGCCCACCCTGGTCGGAGACCTCGTATGAGGACAGCGGCAGCGCCTCTCCACCCTCGAAGTGGAAGTGGGTCCCGGCCTCCTCCTCGAGCTCGCGCAGGCCGCTGTCGGCCTCGAGCAGCTTCCGCGCCACCTTCGGGTGGACTCGGATCAGGAACGCCTCGGGCTCCGGCCGCTCGGCCGCCAGCTCACGCAGCCTGCGCAGCACGTCGATCGCCACGGTCTCCTCGGACTCGACCACACCCTCGCCGTCGCAGGTGGGGCAGCGCTTCGTGAGGATCTCGCGCACGCCATCGGTGATGTTCTGCCGGGTCATCTCGACCAGCCCGAGCGGCGAGACCTCGACCACGTAGGTCTTCGTCTTGTCCTCGTTCAGCGCCTTGCGGAGGGTCTTCAGCACCTGGTCGCGGTTCGCCGCCCGAGACATGTCGATGAAGTCGATGACGATGATGCCGCCGATGTCGCGCAGGCGCAGCTGCCTCACCACCTCCTCTGCCGCCTCGACGTTCACCTTCGTGATCGTGTCCTCGAGCCGGCCCTTGCCGCGACCGGTGAAGCTGCCCGTGTTGATGTCAATCACGGTGAGCGCCTCGGCGTAGTCGATCATGAGGTAACCGCCCGACGGCAGGTCCACCCGACGCGAGAGCACCGAGCGGAACTCTTCCTCCAGCCCCTCGCGCTCGAACAGCGGCTTGCGGTCCTCATAGAGCTCGACGCAGCTCGACCAGCTCCGGCGCCGTCCGAGTGAAGAACGACGTCACGCGCTGGTGTTGCTTGGGGTCGTCGATGACGGCACCGTCGAACTCCTTGGTGAGCACGTCGCGCAGGACCCGGATCGACAGGTCCGCCTCCTGGAAGACCAGCGCAGGGCCCTTCAGCTCGCCTCCGCGCTTGTCGACCACCTCGTGGAGACGGTGCAGGTAGGCGAGGTCGCGCTCGAAATCGGCCTTGGTCGCTCCCTGCGCGGCGGTTCGGACGATGACGCCCCCGCCGCCCTTGTGGAGCTTTTGGAGCAGCTTTCGCTGGCGGTCGCGCTCGGAGTCCGAGAGCCGCCGACTGGCGCCGACACCGGCGCCCTGCGGCATGTAGACGAGATAGCGGCCCGCGATCGAGAGCTGCATGGAGAGCCGGGCGCCCTTCGTCTTCAGCGGGTCCTTTACGACCTGGACCAGCACCTCCTGCTTGGGCTTGATCAGCTCGTCGATGCGCCTGCCTTTGCCGTGTCCGCGGCGAGGAGCCTTCTGCCCATCGGGCAGGACGATCTCGTCCACGTGCAGGAAGCCGTTGCGCTCGAGGCCGATGTCAACGAACGCGGCCTCCATGCCGGGCAGCACGTTGTCCACGACTCCCTTGTAGATGTTGCCGACGATCGAGCGTGAGCCCTTGCGCTCGACGTAGAGCTCGCCGACCTTCCAATTGGAGCCGTTGCGGTTCTTCTCGCTCGAGCTCGCGGAGTCCTTCTGGCCTCCGCGCTTCTTGGAGCCGCCTCTGGCGGCTCCCTTCGATTCCAGTACGGCGACGCGGGTCTCGCCTGCGTCGACCGAAACGATGATTCTCTTCTTCAAGTGGGTCTCACCTCACGGAGAGGATTCACCGCCACTCATGATGAGCGCCCTATCGGCGCACATTCAGAAGGCGGGAGCCCTGCTTCCGGGGGTGAGCCGCGCTTGTACGTAGATGCTCTGCAGGATCCCGAGTGCCATGAAGGTGACGATCACGGATGATCCTCCGGAGCTCATCAGCGGAAGCGGAATGCCCGTGATGGGGGCGATCCCGACGTTCATGCCGACGTTGACGAACAGGTGGAACATCAGCATCGCGGCGATTCCGCCGGCGATCATTGCTCCATACAAGTTCTTTGAAAGCGTCAATATGCGCAGCGCCCGCCAGATCAGCAGGGCGTAGAGGGACAGTAGAAACGCAGCTCCGACGAACCCGAAGCGCTCTCCCACCACGGCAAAGATGAAGTCCGTGTGGCGCTCCGGCAAAAAGCCGGCCTGCGATTGCGTCGACTCGTCGCCGCGACCGGTCTTGGCGCCGGCGCCGACGGAAATCAACGATTGATTGATCTGATAACTCGAGTCTCGTGGGTCCTCGCTCGGGTTGAGGAAGGAGGTGATTCTCTCCTCCTGGTATGGCTCAAGGATAGGGGTGCCCAAGGCGGGAGCGATCACCAGCACGATTGCGACCGCCGCAGCAGCGAGTCCGCCGAGCACCGCGAAGTGCTTCCAGCTCACGCCTGCGATGAACAGCACCGCGAGCGTAATCGCGCCGTAGACGAGCCCGGAACCCAGATCTGGAGCCAAGAAGACGATGATCGCGGGGACGATCCCGAGGGCGAGCAGGCGGACCGTCCGGCGCGCTTCACTCGCGCGCCGCACGCGATCGAGCGCGAACGCGGCGAGCGTCAGGATCAGAAGCAATTTGCCCAGCTCGGACGGCTGGAAGGTGAAGAACGGCAGCTCGATCCAGCGCCGCGAACCGCGCGTGGCCTCACCCAGGATCAAGACCAGGACGATCGAGCCGATCATCGCCGTATAGAGCCCCACGCGCAACTCGCGGAAGCGCGAGTAGTCGATCCGCGCGAGCGCGAACATGAGCGCGATGCCCACGACGGCGTAGATGCACTGGCGGATCACGAAGTAGTAGGGATCGCCTGGGATGTCCTCCCGGGTGGTAACCCCGAGCGTGTAAACCGAGAAGGCGATGATCGCGATCGCCGCGCCCGCGAGGGCGAGGTCGATGCCGCCGAACGCGCGCTCGAAGACGCCAACGCTCTGGCGCTCCTCGAACGGCTGTGGGTGGGCCTGCCCCCCGGCTAGTGAGCGGCCGTTTCGAGTCCGGGGCCGTGGTCGGCGAGTCGTGGGCGCGGAAGTGCCGATCACTCGTAGACCGCCGATGTCGAGGAGACGTCCGTGATCTTCTCCGGCTTCACGTCGAAGTACTGGGTCAGGATCTCCAGCACAGCGGGCGCTGCGGCGTCGGCGCCGAAGCCGCCTCGCTCAAGCGTGGCCACCACGACCACCTCGGGGTTTGGATAGGGCGCGAGGGCCGCGTACCAGGACTGGTCCTCCACGAGCTCCCCTCGCTCGGCGGTTCCAGTCTTGCCTGCGATGTCAACCGGGAACCCCCCGAAGACGCCGTACGAGGTCCCGCCGGCCTCCTGCGCGGCCGCGTGCAGACCATCGAGAATGGCGTTTGACGTCGTCGGCGAGATGTCGATCTCGCGGCGGGGGGCCGGCTCGACCTCCTGGATCACGCGCCCGCTTGGATCCTCAACCCGCATGCCCACGTGGGGGCGGACGACCTGGCCGCCGTTGGCCACCGCGGCATACGCGATCGCAAGCTGCAGCGGGCTGGCCTGAAGGTCGCCCTGCCCCACCGAGAGGTTGATGTTGTCGCCGATCGACCACGGGCGGTCTGTCAGGTTCTCGGCGTAGAGGTCGTTGCGCCACCCCGGAGTGGGCACGACCCCCTCAGCCTCCGCCGGGACGTCGACCCCGGTCAGGCTGCCGAACCCGAGCTGGCGTGCCCAGTCCTGAAGCTCGCCCCCCTCGGGATTCTCCTCGGCATTCATCTCGGCACCCAGGAGGTAGAAGTAGACGTCTGAGGAGACGCGAAGCGCGTCGTTCATGTCGATGGCTCCGTGAACCGCGTCGCCGGCGTTCTTGAACTCAACGCCCCCGTAGGTCACGGAGCCGGGATCGTTGATGATGTCCTCAGGAGAGATCGCGCCTGACTCGAGCCCGGCGGCAGCCGTGATCAGCTTGAACGTCGAGCCCGTCGGATAGCCGCCTTGGATGGCGCGGTTGAAGATCGGCGCCTCGCTGCCCTCCGCGGCCTCGAAGATTGCGTCCGCCTCGGCCTCTGGGATGACCGGCTTCGCGAACACCGAGGGGTCGTAGGTGGGAACCGAGCCGAGGGCCAGAATCTCGCCGCTGTCGACGTCCATCGCGACGAAGCCCCCTGGCAGGGAGAAACGGGCCATCGCGGCCTCAGCCGTGGCCTGCAGCTCGTTATCGAGCGTGAGGCGCAGGTTGTTGCCGGTACGCGGCTCCTGCGCGGAGAGCTGGCCGCCGGTCGGGCGTCCGGTCGCGTCGACCCGGATCTTGGTGGCGCCGTTGATGCCGCGCAGGAGGCTGTCGTAGGTCAGCTCCACCCCGGCCTTGCCGACCTCGTCCCCCGGGACGAGCGACTGATACTGAGGCTCCTTCAGATCGTCGGCGTCGGCCTCGCGGACGTAGCCGAGCAGGTGGGCAGCCAGGGAGCCCTCGTGATAGCGCCGCACGTAGATGCGATCGACGCTCACGCCCGGATACTTCGCCTGGTTCTCGCGAAGGAAGTAGACGAGGTCGTAGGGGACGTCGCGCTCCAGGGTCACCGGGGTCGCGGGCGCCTCCTTCGTCTGCTCCTCGATCTGATGGCGAATCGCTTTCAGGCTCATGCCGGCGAGCTCGCCGACCCTGGCGAGGACCTTGGCCTCTTCGCGGTTGCCGCGTGGCAGCTCGTTGGTCCTCACCTGCAGGGCCAGCGCCGTGCGGTTGTCGACGAGCACGTCGCCGTCGCGGTCGAGAATCTCGCCGCGCGGCGCCTGCACCGTGACCTCGCGGACCTGGTTGTTGTTCGCCTCGGCGAGATAGCGGTCGCCTGAGAGCACCTGGAGGTACCAGAGGCGGAAGAAGATGACCGAGAAGATCGCGAGCGCGATGCCGCCCAAAATCGCCACGCGCAACGAGAACTGCGCGGGCATCGGGGAGCGGCGCCAGTCGTTGGAGGAGAACATCAGAACGCCTCCCCCCTGATCCGGTGGGGCGGCATGGCACCCGAGACACGAGATCCGCCGCGACGCCGACGTCGGCGCCGGCGCTCGCGCAGCCGCGCCGGGGAGAGCAGACGACGCCGGCGGGCCGGCGAGTAGTCGACGAGAGCGGGACGAACCAGGCGCCGCAGCAGCGGATAGATCGCCATCGCGAGCAGGAACGCGAGCAGGCCCTTGATCAGGATCTCCCGCAGGAGCAGGAGGCTCACGTCGGTCTCGACCCCGAGCATGATCTGGATCGCGCTGAAGGCGGCGGTGGCGAGGGCCGTGAGAGCCCCCGCCAGGAGCGGCGGGGTGAGCGAGTTCGAGATCTCGAAGCCCTCGCGGTAGCGCCCGGCGAGATAGCCGGCGCCCAGCAGGACGAGCGAGGAGACTCCGAGCGTCTCGAGGAGGATCGAATCGAGCAGGAAACCGGCGGCGAACCCGCATACGGCCCCGACCACAGCGCCGCCGAGCAGCCCGAGCGAGACGATGACCACCGCCAGGGCGTCGGGGGTCCCGCCGAGCAGCGAGAGCTCGGAGAAGAACGACGCCTGGAGGATCACCGCGAGCACCACGATCAAGGCGAGGCGGATGGCGATTCTGGGGGTGACGATCATCAGCCGACCCCGGGCCGCTTGGGACCGCCCGTCAGCACCTGGACGTAGTCGAGGTCGCGCATGTCGACGAACGGCTTCACGTGCACCTGCTGGAAGTTCTCCTGCTCGCCCACCGTCGCCTCGGAGACGCTGCCGATCTCGATTCCGTAGGGATACGCGGAGGAGATGCGGCCGTTGGACCACCCGGCCGTGACCAGGATCTGGCCCTCCTCCACCTCCTCGTCGTTCGCGATGAAGTCCAGGAGCAAATCGTCGGGGTCTCCGACCTCGGGCTCGAGGACGCCGTCCGGCCCGCCGTCCAAGAGCGACGCCGAGACGGCGCTGCGGTGGTCGGTTATGAGCGTCACCTGGGCGGTACCGCGGGTCGTATCGGTGATGCGGCCCACCAACCCGTCGCCGGTGCGAACCGGGTCGTCGACCTCGACGCCCGAGCTCGAGCCGGCGTCGACCGTCACCGTCGAATACCACACGGTCGGCGAGCGTCCGATCACGCGAGCCGCCACCGGCTTGTAGGTGGCCAGCTCAGAGCCGGCGTCAGGAAGGTCCACCATCTTTCGCAGCTGCTCGTTCTCCTTGACGGCCGACTGCGCCTTCGCGAGCTCGCGGCGAAGCCCGGCCACCTCGTCCTTAAGGCTCTCGTTGTCGCCACGCGCGTCGAACGTCTCGTCGAACCAGTTGACCGAGTCGCGAACGGGCTTGAGCGCGCGGCTCGCTCCCTCCTCCACCGGACCGAGGACTGTCGCGACCCCACGCTGGATCGCGTGCAGAGGACCGCTCTGTGCCTCCGAGAAGGAGATCGAGAGGATCACCAGCGAGGTGACGATGAGGGCGACGAGCACGGCTCGTCGCCTGCGAACCTGCTTTCGATACATCGGCGGCTCCCGCCGAGCTAGGCCATGGCGCCGTCCCCGAGGCGCCGTCGCCGGTTGGAGTTGCGATGCATCCTGTGAATCACCTCGAACTCCTCGAGCGAGCGGCCGGATCCGACCGCGACGCAGGTGAGGGGCGATTCGGTGAGTTGCGCGGGCATCTGGCACTCGCGCCGCATGCGCTCGTCCATGCCCTGCAGCAGGGCACCGCCGCCGGCGAGCGTGATCCCTCGGTCCATGATGTCGCCGGCGAGCTCCGGCGGCGTGCGGTCGAGCGTGTCCTTGACCGCGCTCACGATCTGGTTAACGGGCTCCTCGATCGCGACGCGCACCGCGTTTGAGGTCAGCATGATCGTCTTGGGCAGCCCGGTGACCATGTCGCGGCCACGGATCTCCGAGGTGAGCTCGTCGTTCAGCTTCGAGGCGGAGCCGATCTCGAGCTTCACCTCCTCAGCGGTCTGCTGGCCGATCAGGAGCTTGTGCTCGTGCTTGCAATGGTTGACGAGCGCCTCGTCCATCTCGTCGCCGCCGACTCGGATGGACTCCGAGACGACGATCCCGCCGAGCGAGATCACGGCGACCTCGCTGGTCCCGCCGCCGATGTCGAGAACCATCGACCCCGTCGGCTCGGCGACCGGCAGCCCAGCCCCGATCGCCGCCGCCATCGGCTCCTCGATCAGAAAGGCTTGACGGGCACCGGCGCTGAGGCAGGCCTCCTCGACGGCACGCTTCTCGACGCCGGTGACACCCGATGGAACGCAGACGACCACGCGGGGGTGGGCGAAGCGGTTCTGGTGCACCCGCTGGATGAAGTGGCGCAGCATCGCCTCGGTCACGTCGAAGTCGGCGATGACGCCGTCCTTGAGCGGACGGATGGCCTGGATGGAGCCCGGGGTGCGGCCCAGCATCCGCTTGGCCTCAACGCCGACGGCGTGAACCTCGCCGGTGCGCGAGTCCACCGCCACGACGGAGGGCTCGGATAGAACGATCCCGCGGCCCCGAACATAGACGAGCGTGTTCGCCGTGCCGAGGTCGACAGCCATGTCGCGACCGCCGAAGCCGGTGAGGTTTCTGAAGAATCCCATGGTGGTTCGCGGCCGGCGCCGGAGGTCTCGATGGGAGCCGGAAGAGGGAGGAAACCGGGCCGGCGCGGTATGCCAACCGCGCGGCGAATGTAGCAGAGGTTCCGGCAGCCGCAAGCCCAACTTGAGGCTTATGAATGGAGCTAAGGGTAAAGCCTACCCATAGGGTTTTCGCCCGATCCGGCAGACTCGCTGGAAACTGGGGCGAAAAGCTCCGGAGCGAGGGTCAGGAGTAGCTGCAACGGAAGCCCCACAACGTTGGAGAAATCCCCGTCGAGGCGGGCGACGAGGAGGGATCCGAGGCCTTGGATGGCGTACGCGCCAGCCCGATCCCGCCATTCGCCGGAGGCCAGATAGCGCTCCAGGGTCGCGTCGTTTAAGGGATTGAAGGTGACCAGGCTGCTCGCGACTCCCGAGCGCTCGGTCGACCCCCTCAACGCCACTCCGCTCAACACCTGGTGAGTCCGGCCGGACAGGGCAAGCAGGTGCAAACGCGCCTCCTCGACGCTCGCGGCCTTACCCAAGAGCCGCTCGTCCAGCACCACCTCCGTGTCAACGCCCAGCGCGACGTCCCCCTCCCCAGCACTCGCAAGCTCCAACCCGGCCAGCGCCTTGCGCCTCGCGTTCTCGACCACCAATGCCTCCGGCTCACCGCCGTCGCGCAGCTCCTCGACAGCAGTCGCGACGGCCTCGTGCTCCACCCCCAGCGCCGTCAGCATCTCCCGGCGACGGGGAGACGCCGAGGCAAGGATCAACCGCCTTCGGGGAACCAGATCTCGATCTCGCGGGTAGCCGACTCGTCGGAGTCGGAGCCGTGGACCATGTTGAAGGTGACCTCGAGCGCGTAGTCGCCGCGGATCGAGCCGGTCGCTGCCTCGAGCGGGTTCGTCGCGCCGATCAGCTGGCGCGCGGCCTTGACCGCCTCGACACCCTCGAGCACCGCGGCGACCAGCGGGCCGCGTGTGATGAACTCGACCAGCTCACCGAAGAACGGCTTGTCGGTGTGCTCGGCGTAGTGCCGGTGCGCGATGTCCTCGTCGGCCTGGAGCAGGCGCAGCGCAACGATCCGAAGGCCCTTGGCCTCGAAGCGGCGCAGGACCTCGCCGGTCAGCCCGCGCTCGAACGCATCGGGCTTCACGAGGATGAGCGTGCGGGAGGCTTCGCTCACTTCGTGGCGGGCTTGGGGCTTTCCTCGCCGCCCTCAGCCGCCGGGCGCTTGGCAGCGGCGCCCTCGGTCGGAGGTGCGGACGAGAGGCCATCCCCGTCGGCGACGGGGCGAGCCTTCCGCTGCACGGCCCGCTGCGGCTTGGTCGCGCGCTGGGCACGCTGCGCGGAGCCCGACCGGGCCGCGGTCTTGCGGGATTCCCCCTTCTGTGGCGCGCCCGTCTCCGCGGGCTTGCGCCGGCGCGGGGCACCGGGAGCCGCGGGGCGGGGAGCCCTGCGGCGACCCTGCGGTGCGGCTCGCCGGACCGGCTGCTCGCAATAGGGACACAGGGACCAGCGTGGATCGACGGGCTTGCCACACGACGTGCACGGATCCTTCACCCGCGTCTTGCAATTCGGGCACCGCAGGTACGTGCGCTCGATCGGAAAGCCACAGTTCTGACACGACTGCTCCTCCAGCTGACGGACGCGCAGCTCCGAGGCACGGATCTCGAGCTCACGCTCCTTCATGTCCACGAGGAACTCCGGAGGGCGCAGGATCGAGTAGACGATCGTGCCCACGAACGGGAGCAGCAGGGAGGCCAGGGTGGCGATGATGACGAGGAACGTGTCATCGAGACGCCTGCGAGCGTCGAGGAAGGTCCAGACGACCAGCGCCACCCAGAGCACGATCAGGAAGAGAACGAGCAGCGTCACGGCCAGGTTGACGCTGTCGTTTGTGATGCCGAAGATGGCGTGCGGCATTGGCAAGCGGGAGAGTCTAGGGGCTGAGGAGGCGTCGCCGCGCACGGTGCTGCCCCCAGCGGCCGCCTACAGGAAGAGCCTCCCGAACAGGTAACCGAGTCCGAAGAAGACCAGGATCACGATCGCGACCACAGCCGCGACCAGGCCCATCATCTGCAGGAGCTCGGAGCGAGCCTCACGATCCATGCTGCAGAAGGTAATGCGATCCGGTCACGAGCGCCACCCCATCTCGTCCGGCGGCGAGCTCGCGCGCCCGTGCGACCGCCGCCTCAGGAGCGGTCACGACCTCGATCTCGTCGAGCCCCACCTCCTTCGCAAGTCGTGCCAGCTCGTCCGCCGGGATCGCCTCCGTCCCGGGGCGCCCCCTCGCGGCGAGGATCTCGGCCGGAAGCTCGGTGCAGACGATCGCGGCGATTGCGGGCCTAAGCTCGGCCAGAATGCCCGGCGCGTCCTTGCCCGCCAGGATCGCCACGCAGGCGACCACTGGAGTGCTCGGGTGTGCGTGGGCCAGCGCCTCGGCGACAGCCCGGGCTCCGTCGGGGTTGTGAGCAGCATCCAGCAGCAGTCCCGACGACGGGTTCCGCTCCATCCGGCCCCCCAGCGGCATCGCACGGACCGCTTCCTCCACCGTCGAGTCGGACAGTGGCCCCGCGATCACCTGGGTCGCCGCCGCCGCGACCGCCAGGTTCCGCGACAGATACGGGGCGCGATCACCGAGCCCGGCGACGTCGAGCGGGACAGATGCATCGACGAAGCGGGCGTGGCGCCGATTCGCCTCTCGCTCGGCGAGCACCCTGAGGTCGGGCCGAAGCGCGCCGACGACGAGCACGGAGTGATCGCGCAGGACCGCCAGCTTCTCGGCGGCGATCTCGAGTTCGGTCTCGCCGAGGTACTCCGTGTGTTCGAGCCCAACGGAGGTCAAAGCCGTCGCCTTTGACGGCAGGACGTTCGTCGCGTCCAACCGACCACCCAGCCCAGCCTCGACCACCGCAACCTCGATCCGGGCCTCCGCGAACGCAACGAACGCCAGCGCCGTCGCTGCCTCGAACTGCGTGACGACGTCCTCCTCGGGGAGGGTGCGCTCGACCGCCTCGATCGCGGTGGCCACCCGCTCCGCCGCGATCGCGAACTCGCGGGCTCCGATCTCCTCCCCCGCCACCAAGATCCGCTCCGACCACCGCTCCTCGTGCGGGGACAAATACGCGCCCGTGCGCATCCCGTGCGCCTCGAGCAGAGCGGTCGTCATCGCCGCGACCGACGACTTCCCGTTCGTCCCGACCACGTGGATCGAGGCGTAGCGGTGCTGCGGCATGCCCAAGGCCGTCAGCAGGCGACTGATGCGCTCGAGCCCGAAGCGCCAGCCGATCGGCTCCAGGGAGCCGAGCCAGGCCTCAGGGTCCATCACTCGCCGAGTTCTTCGAGCTCGGCCCGGTGGACCTCCAGCTTCTCGCGCTCTGCCTCGACGACCTCGGCCGGCGCCTTGGCGACAAACCCCTCGTTGGCGAGCTTGCGCTCACCGCGCTCAACCTCGGAGCGCAGCTCACCGCGCCGCTGATCGAGACGCGCTCGAACCTCCTGCGCATCGACCTCTCCCGAGGCGAGGATCTCGAGCGGCCCGATGCTGGCGAGCGGCTCGCCCTCGGCGCCGTCGAGAGAGAGCCGAGCGAGCCGGGCGACCAGCTCATGCGGCTCAGCGCCGCCAGCGACGCGGGCCGCGAGGACGCTGCCGGCCGGCACGCCGACGAGATCGCGCCAGCGGCGCACGCTGCGGGTCAGACCGATCAGCTTCCCCATCTCGGCTTCCGCTGGCGCATCCGCCAGGGCTGGGTCCACCTGTGGGTAGGGTGAGACCACAAGGGGCGCCTCCGCGGAGGCGGGCAGGTAACTCCAGATCTCCTCGGTGACGAACGGCAGGATCGGGTGCGCCACCGCGAGCGTCCGCTCGAGCACATGCAGGAGGTTGCTCGCCGCGTCCGGGTCGCCGTCGTAAAGGCGGGGCTTCACGATCTCGAGGTACCAGTCGCAGAGGTCCGACCAGAAGAACGCGTAGAAGTCGAGCGCGGCATGGGCGAAGTCGTAGGCCTCGAGCTTGCCGCCAACCGAGTCGATCGTCGCCTGCAGCCGCGAGAGGATCCAGCGATCCTCCAGGCGTTCTGCGCGCGGACCCGCAACCGCGCCCTCTGTATTCAGCAACACCAGGCGCGACGCGTTCCACATCTTGTTGGCAAGGTCGCGGCCCTGCTGCACCTTGGCGGCCGAGAAGCGAACGTCTTGGGTGGATGACATCGCCAGCAGGCCGAAGCGGACGGCGTCCGCGCCGTGGACGTCGATCTCGTCGAGCGGATCGATCCCCGTTCCCAACGACTTCGACATCCGCCGCCCGTCCGGCGCCTGGATCACCGAGTGCACGTAGACGTTCTCGAAGGGGACGTCGCCCGCGAACTCGAGGCCCATCATCACCATGCGCGCGACCCAGAGGAAGATGATCTCGCGCGCGGTCGTGAGAAAGTCGGTGGGGTAGTAGGCGCGCAGCAGCGGCGCGTCGTCGGGCCAACCGAGCGTCGCGAAGGGCCACAGGGCCGAGCTGAACCAGGTGTCGAGGACATCCTCCTCCTGGCGCAGCTCGCCACCACACGCGCCGCAGCGCTCGGGCGCCGTCTCCGCGACGTAGGTCTCCTGGCACGAATCGCAGTACCACACCGGGATCTGGTGTCCCCACCAGAGCTGGCGCGAGATACACCAAGGCCGGATGTTGCGCATCCAATCCAGGTAGACGCGCTTCCATTGCTCGGGCGTGATCCGGACTCGGTCTGACTCGACCACCTCGATCGCCGGCGGGGCGAGCTCGTCCATGCGACAGAACCACTGGAGCGAGATAAGCGGCTCGATGCGCTCACCCGAGCGCTCGGAGAAAGGAACGGAGTGTGTGTATTCCTCCTCGGCGCGCAGCAATCCCTGCTCGCGCAGCTCCTTTACGACCGCGTCCTGTGCCTCCGCGACGGACATGCCCTCGTAGCCCTCGCCCGCCTCGGCGTTCATGCGCCCGTCCTCCCCGATCACGGTGATCTCCGGAAGCCCGTGGGCGCGCCCGATCTCGAAGTCGTTCTGGTCGTGGCCGGGCGTGATCTTGAGGACACCGGTTCCGAACGAAGGGTCAACGTGTTCGTCGGTGACGATCTCGAGTCGCCGGCCCACGAGCGGGAGCGTGCAGTGAGATCCGACGAGGTCGCTGTAGCGCTCGTCGTTCGGATTCACGGCAACCGCGGTGTCGGCGAGCATCGTCTCCGGGCGCACCGTTGCCACGGTCAGGGCTCCATCTGTGCCCTCGATCGGGTAGTCGATCGAGTAAAGACGGTCGGTGACCTCGCGGTTCACCACCTCAAGGTCGGAGATCGCCGAGCGCGAGCCAGGATCCCAGTTGACCATGTAGTTGTCGCGGTAGATGTAGCCCTTGTCGTAAAGCGCGACGAACACCCGGTCGACAGCCCGGACGTAACCCTCGTCCAACGTGAAGCGCTCGCGCTCGTAGTCGCATGAGGCACCGATCCGCTTGTACTGCTCGACGATCTGCGACCCGTACTGTCGCCGCCACTCCCAGACGCGCTCGACGAAGGCCTCGCGGCCCATGTCATGGCGCGAGGCGCCTTCCCCGCGCAGTTCCTTCTCGACCACGGCCTGGGTCGCGATCCCCGCGTGATCCGTGCCGAGGATCCAAAGCGTGTTGCGGCCCTCCATCCGGCGCTTGCGCGCCAGGGCGTCCTGCATCGTTCCGTTGAGCGCATGACCCATGTGCAGGGCGCCAGTGACGTTGGGCGGCGGGATCGCGATCGAGAAGTTCTCCTGCGGTGTTCCCTCCGCAGGAGGATGAAAGTAGCCACCGTCCATCCAGCGCTGGAAGACCTCAGCCTCGACCGCGCCGGGGTCCCACCGGGTCGTCGATTCGAGGTTCTCCCTGCGCGCAGCGTCCACGTGCGCGAGTGTAGTTAGCGTTATCTGCGTGAAAGACCCCGGCAGAACCGCGCTCGGGACCTGGGGCGGCGGGCGCTTCATGCGCTTCGGGGAAGCGGTAACCGAGGAACGGCTCGCGGCCGTTCTGCGCCCCGACGCTGGCATCGACACCGTTATCACCGCCGACACCTATGGGCAAGGCGAGGCCGACGCGCTCCTGGGCAGATCGCTCGCGGGACTCGATCGCGCGGCGTACTCGCTCGTCGGCGCGGTGGGCCACGACTTCTACGAGGGCGAGCGCCGGGGCCCGAAGGGTTTCCCGCGCTTCACCGACCGCGGCCTGCGTGGCCCCGACCAGTACGGCTCGTACCTGCGGATGGCGACGGAGCGCTCGCTGGGGCGACTCGGCGTCGACGCTTTCGACCTGCTGCTCCTTCACAACCCCGACCGCACGGGGTACGAGTCCGAGGAGGTATGGGACGGCATGGTTGCGCTCCGCGAAGCGGGGCTTACGCGGCTGATCGGGGTCGCCCCTGGCCCGGCGAACGGCTTCACGCTCGATTTGATCGCCTGCCTCGAGCGCTTCGGCGACCGGATCGACTGGGCGATGGTGATCCTGAACCCGCTCGAGCCCTGGCCGGGTGAGCTCCCGCTCGAGGCGGCCGCCCGCCACGAGGTACGGGTCATCACCCGCGTCGTCGACTACGGCGGTCTGCTCTGGGGCGACCTTGGGCCTGACACGCCTCTGCAGGAGCACGACCACAGGCGGTTTCGGCCCGAGGGCTGGATCCACGCGGGGCTCGAGAAGCTCTCCGACCTCCGCCCGATCGGCGAACGCGCAGACCTCTCCCCCATCCAGCTCGCTTGCTCATGGAACCTCGCCCACGCCGCAGTCGAGTGCGCGGCACCGACGCTGATCCAGGAGGCGGGCGAGGGCGCCCGCTCGGTCGAGTCCAAGCGGGACGAGTTGGCCGACCTCCCCGCCGAAGCCCGCTTGGACTCAACCGACCTTGCCGCCATCCGCGAGATCGGCGACAACACGGGTTCGATGCGCCTCAAGGGCGCGAGTCCCGACCACGAGGGCGACGAGGCCCCCGACCGCTGGGAGCTGAGCGAGGAGCTGGTCGCGACCGGAAGGGCTTACGGGATCCGCCCCGAGCTCCTCAGGGCTTCAGCCGAACCGGAGGCCAGCCGATAGAGGGGTGAGCGAAACGGAAGGGGCGGCCACGATGGCCGGTTTCATCATTCTCGGAGTTGTGATGCTGATCTGGGTCCTGACCTGGGACTCGAGCAGCGGGCACTCGGCCTAGGCGGATTCCTCGCGCAGCTCGCCGGCGTCCTCGTCCGAGTCCTCGGGCGCGGCGGTCACGAGCGTGGGCGGCAGGCTCTGCTCGATCGTCTCCTTCGTGACTACGCACTTGGAGACGTCCCGCCGCGACGGGAGCTCGAACTGCACGTCGAGGAGCGTCTCCTCGAGGATCGAGCGCAGCCCGCGGGCGCCGGTCTCGCGCTCGAGCGCCTTGTCGGCGATCGCGGCGAGCGAGTCGTCGGCGAAGACGAGCTCGATGTCGTCGAACTCGAAGAAGCGGTGAAACTGCTTGGTGAGGGCGTTGCGAGGCTCCGTCAGGATCGTGATCAGGTCGTCGCGGGTGAGCTGGTGGATGGCGCCCACGACCGGCAGGCGACCGATGAACTCCGGGATCAGGCCGTACTCGATCAGATCCTCGGGCAGGACCTGCTCGAAGAGCTCGCCCGTGTCCTTCTCGGCCGACGTCTTGATGGAGGAGCCGAAGCCCACGCCGTTGTGGCCGATGCGCCGCTCGATCAGCTTGTCAAGCTGAGCGAACGAGCCGCCGCAGATGAAGAGGATGTTGGTCGTGTCGATCGTGAGGAACTCCTGGTGCGGGTGCTTGCGCCCCCCCTGCGGCGGCACCGACGCGGTGGTCCCCTCGAGGATCTTGAGCAGCGCCTGCTGAACGCCCTCGCCGGAGACGTCTCGGGTGATCGACGGGTTGTCGGCCTTGCGGGCGATCTTGTCGATCTCGTCGATGTAGATGATCCCCGTCTCGGCCTTCTTGACGTCGAAGTCGGCGGCCTGGATCAGCTTCAGGAGGATGTTCTCCACGTCCTCGCCCACGTAGCCGGCCTCGGTGAGAGCGGTGGCGTCGGCGATGGCGAACGGCACGTTCAGGATGCGCGCCAAAGTCTGCGCGAGGAGCGTCTTGCCGCAGCCGGTCGGGCCGAGCAGCATGATGTTCGACTTCTGCAGCTCGATCTCTTCCTCGGCCGTGCTCTGCATCATCTGCACGCGCTTGTAGTGGTTGTAGACGGCCACCGAGAGCGCCCGCTTGGCGCCGTTCTGCCCGACCACGTACTCGTCGAGCACGTCGTTGATCTCGGCGGGCTTGGGGAGGTTCTCGAGCTCGAAGGTCGCCGGAGCGGCGAGCTCCTCGTCGATGATCTCGTTACAGAGATCGATGCACTCGTCGCAGATGTAGACGCCGGGGCCGGCGATCAGCTTCTTGACCTGACGCTGCGACTTACCGCAGAAAGAGCAGAGGAGCTGCTCGTTGGAATCGGTTGGACGTGCCAGCGGTCGTTCCTCCCAGTTGACCCGACCTTGCCGTCCCCACTCAGGTTACGGGAAGCCCGGCCTCGGCTTTGACGAGTGGTTCTTACGCCCCGGCGGCGCATGTCCCTGCTCATGCGGGCGGTATTGCACGATGTCAGGAGGCCTCAGCCCTCCGACGTTGCGGGCAACTACGGATGTGCCCCACAGGTGTGGCTCTACCCTTGCCCGGACTACTGTCACCTGGCCAGGAGGTACAAAGGGATGAAGCGCCTTATGTTCGTAGCGGTGCTCGCGGCGGCGATGGCCGTGCCGAGCGCCGCCCTGTCGTCGTCGGAGGGGACGGCGACTTCGGTCGACCGGAGCTCCGTGAAGCGCGGCCTTTCAGAATTTCAACTTCACGGTCTATCTCAGAGACGGCAAGCCGGTCAAGGTCGGCCGCTTCAAGTACAAGAACGCCGACGCCGAGTGCACCGATGGTGGGGCGCTGCTCCTGAGCGGCCAAGGCTTTGGGACGGAGCGCAGGGGCTCCAACGGGAAGGCCAACGTGAACGACGGCAAGTTCAGCAAGACCTACCCGGCGGAGTCGCAGGGCGGGGGTGAAGGCACGTTCAGGGTGGTCGGCTCCTTCAGGGACCACAACGACAGGATCGTCGGCTACTTCCGCGCCAAGGGCGACTTCCCCAAGTCCGGCGAAAGCGACTGCGACACCGGCAAGGAGCGGTACGACGCCGGCGAGGCCGGCAACTAGGCACCTCGACCGGCCACCGGGATTCGACGGCCGTCGCGCCTCGTGCGCGGCGGTCGTCTCACGTCTGGCTCAAACGCAGGGGCTGAAGACCTCCGGCGAGTTGCCGGAGCCGCAGTTGCCCTCGCCCTCGTCCAGGAGGTTCGTGGTGTTGTCCATCAGCGTGTTGCCGGAGAACTCGTTGTCCTCGGAGCCTGGGTCGAGGTGGATGCCGATGGTGTTGTCTCGGATCGTGTTGTCCTCGAAGACGGCGCCGACGCTTAAGTGGCCGAAGAAGCCCTTGCCGTTCTCGTAGGTCTCGTTGTTCTTAACGAGCACGTCCGCCAGTGGCTCCACCTCCTCGATGATGATTCCCTGAGCGCTGCCGAAGGTCTCGTTGTCGGCGACGAAGAGCCGGCCCGATCCCGTCGAGTCGATGCTGCCGATGTAGACGCCGGCGTCGCTGAAGCCCTTCGCGTTTACGCGGCGCACCTTTAGCTCTTCGCCCCGGTAGACGTTGACGCCGTAGCCGGCGCCGTCTTCCGGGCCTGCGCCGCAGCTGTCGCGGACGACGAGGTCGCGCGCGGTCCCCTTCTCGATGTTCTCGAAGTTGACCTCTGCCGCGAAGGTCTCGTCCTCGGCGCCCTTGACCTTCAAGTCCTCGACGATGACGCCGTTGCGTTGAACGTCGACGACGAAGATCGAATCGCACTGACCGTCGACGATCGGGAGCTCCGGCCCCACGCCGCGCAGGGTCACTCGCTTGTCGACGTCCACATCGCCGCGATAGACACCGCTGTGCACCCTCACGACGTCGCCGTTGTCGGCGCGGTTGATCCCCTTTTGGATCGCGTTCTGCCCCGGGTGGACGTTGATCGTGGCCGCGGATGCGCCCGCGGGCACGATGACGACGGCGGCCGCCACGGCGATGATCGAAGCTGTGCGTGCGAGACCTGCGCTCATGCTGAAACCTCCCTGGCTAAGGACTTCCCACGAGGAAGATCGGTTTGAGCAGCCTAGGCCTTGAGGCCGACGCCGCGGAGTGAGTGGACGAGCGCGCTAGTGGTGCTCGATCACGCGGTCGACGATGGAGTACTCCTTCGCCTCCTCCGCGCTCATGAAGTAATCGCGGTCGGTGTCCTCGGTGACCTTCTCGAACGGCTGACCGGTGTGATGGGCGATGATCTCGTCGAGGCGGCGGCGGACGTCGATGATCTCCTTGGCGTGGATCTCGATGTCTGTCGCCTGGCCCTGGAACCCGGCGGAGACCTGATGGATGAGGATCTTCGAGTTGGGGAGCGCCATGCGCTTACCCGCGGCGCCTCCGGCGAGCAGCAGCGCGCCCATGCTCATCGCTACGCCGACGCAGATGGTCTGCAAGTCGGGCTTTATGTACTGCATCGTGTCGTAGATCGCAAGGCCCGCATACACCGACCCGCCGGGCGAGTTGATGTACATCGAGATGTCCTTCTCGGGGTCCTCGGACTCGAGATGGATGAGCTGGGCGACGATCAGGTTGGCGATGTCCTCGGTGACGGGCGTTCCGAGAAAGACGATGCGCTCGTTCAGAAGGCGCGAGTAGATGTCGAAGGCACGCTCCCCGCGGGAGGTCTGCTCGACCACCATCGGGACCAGCGGGCTGTTGCGGATGGGCTCGCGCTCGCTCATGCGGGCGCCAGTCTACTGGGGAGGCTCGTCGTCCCAACCGTGCTGGACTAGGACCCCGGAGTCCAGATCTTGCCCGGCTCGGGCGCCTGCTGGCCCGGCTCGCGCGGGCCCTCGGCCTCCTCCTTGTCCGGCGTCCAGATCGCCTCTCGCGCTGCTGCCTGCTCGACCGGAATCGGCTTTGCGGTATCCACCACGAGGTCCGCCGCCTTTCGCAGGCGGACCTCCTCACGCAGCAGCTGATCGCGGCCGCTCGAGCGCAGCCGCTGGAGCATCTTCTTCGGGCTCTGGTCGCCCTCCCCCGGCCCCAGGGCCTCGAGCAGATCGTCGTCGCTCACATCGATCTCCTCGGTGTCGGCGATGGCCGCGAGGGTCGCCTCACGGCGAAGCGTGCGCTCGGCCTCGGGCATGACATTGGCGAGCATCGCGTCGCGGCCGCCCTCCTGGACGTTCATGAAGGCCTGGGGGTCAACCCCTTGATGCGTGAGGTTGTGCAGGAAGCGCTCGAGGGATTCCTCCGCGCGAGCCCGCGCGATCGCCTCGGGGATCTCCACCCGCGCACCGTCGACGGCAGCGTCCACGGCCGCCGCCCGGAACTCCTCCTCGGCCCGTTGGGAGAGTGCCTCAGCGATCCGGCTGCCGACCTCGCCACGCAGCTCCTCGAGGGTCTCGAACTCGGAGGCATCGGCGGCGAACTCGTCGGTCAGCTCCGGTAGGTCCTTCTCGCGAACCTCCTTCACGGTGAGCTCGAACTGCGCGTCCTTTCCAGCCAGGTCCTCGGCCCGGTAGTCCTCGGGGAAGGTGACCTCGATCGTGCGCTCGTCGCCCGCGTTGGCGCCGATCAGGCCTTCCTCGAATCCCTCGACCAGCGATCCCGAGCCCAGCTCGACGAGCTGGTCCCGGCCCTCGCCGCCCTCGAAGGGCTCGCCCTCGATGGTCCCGCGGTAGTCGATCGAGACGAGGTCACCCGTCTTCGCCGCGCGCTCCACGGTCCGGAGCTCCGCGAACCCCTCGCGCAGCCGGTCGAGCTCGGCTTGGATCGCATCCTCGGGCACGTCGGGCTCGGCCTTGCCCACCTCGAGGTCGCGGTAGGGACCGAGCGTCGCAATGGGCCGCACCGCGACCTCGATCGAGAACTCGAGATCCTCGCCTGGCTCGGGGAGGCCCGAGACGTCGAGCTCGGGGTCGCCGACCGCGATCACCTCGGCCTCAAGCAGCGCGCGCTCATACCACTCGGGGAGCGAGGAGCGAAGCGCCTGCTCGACGACCGCCTCTCGGCCAACCCGCTGGATCACGAGCGCGGGCGGCACCTTGCCCTTGCGGAACCCGGGCATGCGCATCTCGCCGGCGAGCTCGCGCGCCGCGCTCTCCATGCGCTTCTCGACGGCGTCCGCGGGCACGCCAACGTCAACGCGCACACGGGACTCGGGCAGTTCGCTGACGGTGGTCCTCATGGGCGGCGGAGCTTAGAGAGGCGCCCTGCGGCCCAGCCGAGCCAGGCCGCGCCCAGGTCGCCGCAGAACGCTGCGAGTCGCCCGAGCGGTCCGGTCAGAAGCCACGCCATGGCGCGATCCATCCCGGCCGCCCGGCGGGAACCCGGAGCCGTGTCAGTTCTCTGAGGCATAGCCCAGGATCGACCGGTCTATCAGCCATTCCACCGGAGCGAGGTCGTCGGTGTAGACCTGGTCGCCTGACAGGCGGGGCTCGATCTTCGCCCCCTCCTCGGCCGCGATCGGCTGCAGGTCACGCGGCAGATCCTTGACCGTCTCCAGCAGCTGGCGTGCGGACAGCGGCGCTTCGCTGCCGATCAGCAGGGTGTTGGTGTCCTCGATCGGATCGCGAAGGACGTCCGGGAACACCGACGCCATGGTCGAACCCAGCACGCGCTCGAGGTCGTCGTTGCCCTCCGGGTGCCCAGCGTTCACCACCACGACCCCACCCGGGGCGAGCCTGTCGCGGACCAGCTGGAAGAACTCGCGCGTCGCCAGGTAGAACGGGATGTAGGGCTGGCGGTACGCGTCGACCATGATCACGTCGTAGCCGCCATCCGACCGGCGCAGCCAGGGACGGGCGTCCTCGTTGTGGACGGTCAGGTTCTCGGCGGAGCCCATGTCGAAGAAGCGGCGACCGACCTCCTCGAGCTCGGGGTCGATCTCGACTCCGTCGATGACCGTCTCGGGGAAGTAGTGGCCGTAGGCGCGCGCCGTCGTGCCGGCCGCGTTGCCCAGGATCGCGATCCGCTCGGGGGGCTCGCTCAGGCCCGCGAAGGGGGCCACGAGGTAGCCATCCCAGACGTTGTCGGTGAGGTAGGTCCCCGGGCGATAGAGGGAATGGATCGCCTGCCCCTCGTTCAGCTCCAGCAGGCGGTCGCCGTCCTCCTCCTCGACGACCCGCACGTACTGGTTCTCGGTCTCGGTCTCGAAAATGACCTCGCCGTCGTTCGTGGCCTTCACTGTGCCCACCGGGAGCGCGAGGGCGCCGGCGAGCGCGACCGGGACGGCAACCCAACGCCAGCCGAGGCCGCCCGCCGCAACCAGGGCGATGACCGCCGCGAAGATCAGGAACGTCCGCTGGGTGCCCGCGACAGGAATCAAGACCAAAGCCGCGATGAGGGTGCCGAGGAGGGAGCCCACGGTGGAGATCGCATAGAGGCGCCCCGCAACCCGCCCCGCGTGTTCGACGTCCGGAACCGCCAGGCGGATCGCCCATGGCGAGCATGTCCCCAGCATCACGATCGGGATCGCGATCAGGAAGAGGACGCCGATCAACGAGCCGACGAACGCGCCGGCCTCGATCTCGTCAAGCGCGTCGACCGAGAGATCGAAGAAGGGCTGCGCCACGAGCGGGATCACGGCCAGCAAGACCGCTGCGCCCATCACCATGAGGCACAGCGAGCGCAGGTCCGGACGCCGGTCGCCGAGCCGTCCTCCCAGCCAGTAGCCGGCCGAAAGCGCCACCAGCACCACGCCGATCGTGTTCGCCCAAACGATCGTGGAGGCGCCGAAGAAGGGGGCCATGAGCCGCACCGCCGCAATCTCCGCGCCGAGGCTGCCGGTTCCGACCACGAAGACCAGCAGGTAAAGGAAGCGGTTCGCGCTCATGCGGTGCGGGTTGGCCCGCCGCGACCGAGGATGCGCTCGCGCAGGGCGGCGCCTTGCCCCGCGGCGACCGCACGGGCCGCCCGCGCCTCGTCGAGCGCGACGCCCTGGCGCTCGGCGAGCTCCAGCAGCTCCTGTTTTTCGGTGCTGCGGTTGGCCGCGCGGAAGAAGAGCCAGACGAAGAGGCCGAGGGTGACGGCACCGGTCTCGATCATCATCAGGTTCCCGGCGGCGCCCTGGTCGGCGAGCGGGCTGATACCCCATTCACGCTCGCCGGCCGCGTACTCGGGATACAGGACCGAGCCCGACCAGATCATCACGTTCGCGAGCACCGCTCCCGCGAGGCGCACCGCCACCACGTAGCCCAGCTTCCACGCATCGTTAAACCAAGCCGGGGTGGGCAGCGGCCCGGCCAGCGGCATCCACATCGCGAGGCCGAAGCTGAAGAAGCAGGCATGCTGGACCAGGTGCAGCACAGACGAGTCGAGCACCCCTTGATAGAGCGCTCCGAGATGCCACAGGTAGAGGTTGAGGATCCACAGCGGCAGCGCGATCAGCGGATTGCCGAGCTCGCGTAGCCACCCCAGCCAGCGCACAGCCAGGATCGGCTGAAGCAGGGGCCCGGTGAGTCCCAGGGCTACGAGCAGCGCGGCCAGGTCGGCGATCAGCAGGTGCTGAGCCATGTGCGCGACGACGAGCTCCTCAGCGATCGTGGCAAGCGGCGGCACGTCGGCTGCCACGAGCAGCACAACGGCGGCCGCGAAGCAGGCCTGCCGCCAGGGCGGCACCCCGCGACCGCGCGCGGCGAGCGTGCCGCAGCGACGAAAGTAGGCGACGGCCACGAGCGCCAGCCCGAGCGGCGCGAGGATGTCAATCGCCATGACGCTGATCGTAGAGAGGCGTGCGGGTCGCCTACAGCCAGTCGATGCGCCTGAAGAAGCGGTAGAGGACGACCACGCAGACGGCCATGAGCGCAAGGGCTGCCGGATAGCCCCAGACCTGGGGGAGCTCGGGCATGTGTTCGAAGTTCATGCCCCAGATCGATGCCAAAAAGGTGGGCACAGCGATGATCGCCGCCCAGGCCGAGATGCCCCGGATGACCTCGTTCTGCTTTACGCCGAGCAAGGCCAGGTTGGCCTCGAGAATTGACGTCAGCAGCTCGCGCTGGCCCAGGACCTGATCATCGACCCGCCGGGCATGATCAGCCACGTCGCGGAAGTAACGCCGCAGCTGCTCGTCCACCTGGACGTAGACGCCCCGTTCCAAGGCCTCGAGCGGGGTGAGGAGCGGGGCGACGGCACGATGAAACTCGATCACCTCGCGCTTTAAGAAGTAGATCCGCTGCGTGGAGTCGAGGCGCTCCTGGAAGATCTCGGCCTCCACCTCCTCGATGTCGTCCTCGATTCCGGCCACCACCGGCGCGTAGTCATCGACGACCTTGTCGAGGATCGCCCACACCACCGCGGCCGGGCCGCTTGCGAGAAGCTCCTCCCGGCGCTCGAGGCGTCGGCGCGCCTCCTTCAGCCCGCTGGCGGCGCCTCGGCGGACCGCGATCACGTAGTGCGGGCCCACGAAGATGTGGATCTCGCCAAAGTCCACCTCCTCGTCGGCATCGTCGTAGCGGGCCGTTTTCAAAACAATGAAGAACGAGTCCTCGTAGTCCTCGAGCTTCGGCCGCTGGTGGGCATGCTGCGCGTCCTCGACCGCCAGCTCGTGAAGGTCGAACGCCTCGGCGACCTGTTCGAGTTCCCCCGCATCGGGCTCGTGAAGTCCAAGCCAGACGAAGTTGCCATCGCCTTGGGCAACCTCGGCCGCCTGCTCGATCTCAAGCGGTCCGTCGTGCTGGCGGCGCCCGTCGCGGTAATGGGCACAGTCGACGATCACCGGCTAGGCGAGGTTGGCGTCAAGGGAACGCCGGCGCTGGCGGTCGAGCGCGTTGAGCTCCGAGCGCAGCTCGCGACCGATCCCCAGCTGCGGAACGCACCGCTCGAGCATGTCAAGGTCCTCCCGCCAAAGGGTGATGCGCAAGTCGAGGGGCGCCTTGAACCGTTCCGCGGCCCCCTCCCCTAGATCGCCGTAGAGCGCGCGCAGGTCGCGCACGTTCACGAGCTTGTCGGCACCGTAGATGGCTGCAGCGCGCGACCCTGCGGCCTCCACCCTGCCGCGATGCTCGCGCTTGCGCGTGGCGTAGTCGCTGATCGTCGCGTTGTCCGTGAGCGCCGAGACCAGCTCTCCCACCTCGATGCCGAAGCGGCGCACCACCTCATCCACCCCGAGCTGGGAGTCCTCCACCACGTCGTGCAGGAGCGCCGCGGCCAGGGTGGCCTCGTCGAGCCCGGCTTCGGCGAGACGCTGGGTGACGGCCAGCGGATGCCCGATGTAGGGCGAGGTCCCGTCCTTTCGCGACTGGTCGCGATGGGCTTCCCGAGCGAGCTCGTAGGCCTGCGTCAGCTGCCTTGAGCCGCGAAGCCAGACCGGTGTGGTGCCCTCGTCGCTCACCTTCGGGCTGGATACTAGATCGGGTTCCGGGTTTCCTGGTGGTCGACTCCGAGGCGCCGGTCACGACGCCCTGCTGAGCGACGCCGCAGCTACGCCGTGGTCGCCGGCGGCGGCTGGGTGAAGGACACCGCGACCGGCTCGCGCTGGGCCGCGTCCTCGATCTCAAAGAACTCGCGTGCGGTGAAGCCGCCCATGCCGGCGACCACCGAGTTCGGGAAGACCTGGATCTTCGTGTTGTAGGCCTGCACGTTCGAGTTGTAGATACGGCGCGAGGCCTGAATCTCGTCCTCGAGCTCGGAGAGGTTGCGCGAGAGCTGCTGGAAGTTCTCGGTCGCGCGCAGGTCCGGGTACTGCTCGGCCACGGCGCGCAGGTCGGCGAGAGCGCGATCCAGCCCGCCCTCCGCGGCGCTCGCCTGGGCCGGTCCCTGCGCGGCCATCGCCTCCGCGCGCGCCTTGGTGACGGTCTCGAACGTCTCGCGCTCGTGCGTCGCGTAGCCCTTGACCGTCTCGACCAGATTGGGGACGAGGTCGTGACGGCGCTTGAGCTGAACGTCGATTCCCGACCAGGATTCGTCGACCCGGTTACGGGATCCGATCATCGAGTTTCGAATCAGGACGAAGATCAATCCGAGGAGCAGCAGAACTCCTACGACGATCAAAACTACGGTCATGACGGCTCTCCCTCAGGATCGGTTGGCAGCGGGACTGTTCTACAGGTTCTCGGCGGGCTCCGCGTCCGGCTTGAGCGCCCCGGCGCGTCGCAAGGAGGCCTCGACCAGCCGGGCCGGCATGTCGGTCCGGCCCTCCGCATCGGCGCGGCCGAGCTCGTAGGCGAGCGCCGCGACGTCGCCTGAGGCGATCGCGGCTTCGATGGCGTCGGCGTGCGAGGCTGCGTCGGCGTCTTCGCGCCCGAGCTCTCGCAGGTCAGAGAGCATGCTCCGGCGCGGTGCTGTCGCTGCGGGGCTCAAAGTGACCGCGCCGGTGGCCACGGAGCCGTCCGCTGGAGGTGCGTCCTTGCCGGCGCGGCGCGGCGGCTGGCCCGACGGGGTGAAACCCTCGGCTACGACCCCCTGCCGGCGCAGGCGCTCGATCGTCTGGTAGACGGCGGCTCGAGAGACGCCCGTGTCGGTCGCGATCGCCTTCACGGAGTAGCCGAGCTCGAGGCGCTCGAGCACCTCGCGCTGGCGCTTCGTGAGCCGCTGCGAGGCCGGCCCGAGTCCGGCGACCGTTTGGCCGACTCCTTCAGCTCCACTTGACATAGCTTGACACCTTAACAGATGTCAAGGTACGCGCCTAGTCCTGCAGCCAGCCCTCGTGCCGCAGCAGGTAGCGCTTCATCTCCGGTCCCCCACCGTAGTTGCCGACCGCCCCGCCTGTCCGGACCACGCGGTGGCAGGGGATCACGACAGGGATCGGATTGGCACCGAGGGCCGACCCGGCGGCCCGCTGAGCGCGGGGGTTGCCGGCGCGGGTCGCCGCCTCGGCGTAGGTGATCGCCTCGCCGAATGGGACCTTCGTCATGATCTCGAGCACCCGGCTGCGAAAGCGTGCTGCGGATGAGGCGCATGTCGAGCGGGAGATCGAACTCCCGGCGCGAGCCGTCGAAGTACTCCTCGAGCTCACGGCGGGCGTCGTCGACGCGGGCCGGTAGTTCGAGGATCCGCGGCGACAGGCGATCGGCCATGTTCTCGAGCACATCGTCGAAAGTCTCTCGGGGGAGCCCCACTCGGACGAGGCCGCGGTCAGTCGAGGCGACGAGCATCGCGCCAAGGGGTGTGTCGACAGTCGCGTAGGCGATGTCGACCAGACCATCTGAGTCGGCGCGACGCGCCAGGCGGGTGGCCGCGCCGGCGTCGTCGACCTCCGGAACGCTGTCGCGCAGCATTCGCTCAAGGTCCTTCATCTCGTCGGTCATCGGGCCGCCTTTCCCGCCGCGATGTGCTCCCGCAGCGTCTTCATTCCTTCATGAACGCTTCTTCGCGCCGCCTCCACCGAGCATTCGAGGGCCTCGGCCACCTGCGCGTAGGAGAGGTCCGCCGCGAAGCGCATCGCGACGGCCGCGCGTTGCTTGGGCGGAAGCTCGGCCACGAGCGCCCACAGGCCGTCGTCGGCTGAGACGGCTGGAGCGTGGTCCGGGACGATGGCCTCCGGCAGCTCGTCGCGAGGCTCGGGCCGGCGGGCCCGCGCTCGATGGTGATCGATCGCCTTGCGGCGGGCGATCGTCATCACCCAGGCCCTGGGGTGCTGTCCGTCGAGTCGGTCGTAGGCGCGCATGGCGGCGATGAATGTCTCCTGAAAGCAGTCGTCGGCATCCGTCGGCCCCACCATCGAGCGCAGGAACGAGAGGACCGGAGCCCGGTGCTCGTCGAGGAAGGCTTGAAATGGAGGGAGCGAGGAGGCCATCTCGGGGTTCGTATCTGAAACGTCGCGAAGGCTGGAAACGTGAGAGTACGATCGCTCGCGTCCGTACGGCGAGAAGGGATCGAGGATGAAGAAGAAGGTTGTGGCGGGGATCGCGGTGGTGGCGAGCGCCGCCTTCGGGGCGTTCGCAGCGAGCGGATTCGGCGAGACCGGCGGGAGTGACTCCTCGGCGGAGGCGTTCTCCGTGCAGACGCACGCGGTAAAGGCTCCGCCCCCTGAGGCCGCCGTTGGGGCACCCGCCGCCAAGGCCAGTCTCTTCAGGGTGATCTCGAAGAGCAGCCGCCCGAAGGAGGTCCCCGCGGGCTACAGCTCCGCGAAAGTGGGGTCGTGCCCGAAGGGAAGCTCGGTGCTGTCGGCGTGGTTCGAGCGCTCCGCTGACGACCCCACCGGCCTGCTCGCTGCTGGTGGCGCACCCGACGGCGGGCGAAAGTGGACGCTTATCGTCAACAACACCACCGGGGAGTCTCGCAACGCGAAGTTCGGGATCATCTGCATCAAGGGGTAGTCGCCGCTACGGGCCCTCACGAATCGCCGCTTCAGCTCCCTGCACGCGCACCCGTTCGCCTGAGGGGAGGCTGACGTAGACACCTCCCTCGCGCTCGAGCTGGCGACGGGGATTCACGAGCGTCATCCCGAAGAACCGGCCGTCGTCGTCGAACCGCAGTACGTGAGCCTCCTGGGTGGTCTTGCGCGTGCCCGCACGAGGCGCCTCGAGCGCCGCGTACAGGACGTCGCTCGGGGCGTCGTAGGTGACGTGGGCGAACGTGTACGGACCCGCGCGAAGACTCACTCGGGCAGGTCAGCCTCGTCGGCCTCGCCGTAGGTCGCATCCGCCCCTGCCGGATCCTCGGGCTCGCCCGCCATATGCGTCGGATCCGGCCCCGAGTCCCCATGCGACGCGTGCTCCTCCAGCAGCTCCTCGGCCTGCTCGAAGCCCTCGGATTCGCCGCCGCCGGCCTCGGAGACCGCACGGTCGGACTCGGGAACGTCCTCCTCGGACCCACGCCCGCCGATCGCGCCGGCCTCTTGCGCCGCCGCGTCCTCCTGCTCGGCCACGTAGGCGTCGTCGTTGGGTGTCTCCTCTTGCATGCGGTGCTCCTTTCGCTTGGTGCCTGGACCGATACTCCTACCCGGGGCGGCCGCCGGTGACTCCGGGCACCGAGACCTCGATACTCCGGCGGTCATGAACGCAGCCGCTCCACCCGAGGCCGGTGACAGACCCGGCGCCATCTTCATCCGATTCCTTCGATTCGGTCTGCTTGCGTGGGGCGGCCCGGTCGCCCAGATCGAGCGCCTACGGCGTGAGTGCGTCGATGAGCAGGGCTGGGTGTCGGCCGAGACCTTCCGTAAGACGCTTGCCGTCTATCAGGTGCTGCCGGGCCCGGAGGCGACCGAGCTGTGCATCTACTTCGGGCGCCTGCGGGCGGGGCGGCTGGGCGCCTTCCTGGCCGGCCTCGGGTTCGTGCTGCCGGGCTTCTTGCTCATGCTGGCGTTCTCCATCGCGTACGTCGAGCTGGACCTCGCCGACAACCTCGACGAGCTCTTCTACGGGCTCAAGGCCGCGGTCGGCGCGCTCGTGGCCCTGGCGGTGATTCGCCTCTCTCGCGCCTTCGTCACCGACGTGCCACTCGCGCTTATCGCCGTGGCGGCCTTCGCACTCACTCTGTTCGCCTCCGCGAGCTTCGTGATCCTGCTGGTTGCGGGCGGGCTGGCGTATGAGCTGACGGTGAACGCGGGGCGATGGATCCGGCGGGCCAACGCGTTCGCGGTGGCCCCGGCGATCTTCGCGTTGCTCGCCGGGGCGGTCAGCGTGTCGCTCACGGCGGAGCTCTTCGGCGAGGGCCTCAAAGCGGGGCTGGTCACATTCGGTGGCGCCTACACGGTGATCCCCTTCCTCCAGGAGACGGCGGTCGACGCGCAGGGCTGGATCACCGAGGGGCAGTTCCTTGACGGGCTCGCGATCGGCGGCGTCCTGCCGGCGCCGCTCATCATCTTCTCCACCTTCATCGGTTACCTCACCGGCGGGCTCGCCGGCGCCGTGGCGATCACGATCGGGATCTTCCTGCCTGCCTTCGTGTTCCCGATCTTCCTGCACCGCCTGCTCGTATCGATCGCCGAGAACCCGCGGATCCGGCCGTTCCTGCTGGGGGTCACCGCGGCGGTGGTCGGGCTGATTGCCGCGGTTACGGTCGAGATCGTGGACGTGAGCGTCGTCGACATGCCGACTGGGCTGCTGGCGGCTGCGGCGTTCGCGGCCCTCTATCTGTGGCACAACCGCCTCGCGGTGTTGTGGGTGGTGCTGGGGTGCGGCGCGATCGGGGCGGCGCTGCAGGCGACCGGCGTGTAGCGATTGAGAAGCTTCGCCGTCGGTGCCTGAGGGGTGAGCGAGGGGACTCGAACCCCCGACCACCTGGACCACAACCAGGAGCTCTACCAACTGAGCTACGCCCACCGCGGGCCTCAAATGTACCGGCCCGGACGCGGCTCGCTGCTTTCGTTCACGCGGGAAACGATGCGCTCAGCCTTGCTTTCGGTGACGCCGGGAGGGTAGTTCCGAACAATGGAGCGCGAGATCTCCGTTGCCGATGTGCGCACCTTCGAGACGAAGGGAGGCAGCAAGCGCTTCGTCCTGAGCGACGAACAGGGCAACGAGTACACGACGTTCCGCGAGCAGATCGGAGAGTCCGCGCTCGGGTCGAAGGGATCCCGGCGCGCGCATCGAGTTCCACGAGCAGCAGCGGGGCCAGTACACGAACGTCTACCTCGACGCGATCGAAACCCTGCCCGACGACCCCGCCGATGGCGACACCGACCCGGAGGAGGCCGCGTGGCGTACCGCCGTCGACGCCGCGCCGTGGCTCGTCGGCACCTCCGAGCCGAGCAGCGAGGTCCCGCCCGACGAGCTCTACGAGAAGCTGAAGCCGTTCAAGGACCGGGTGAGCGAGGACATCAGGGAAGACGGCGAAGAGGACTCGTCGACCGACGAGGAGGACTAGTACCCCCGGGAGGATTCGAACCTCCGACCCTCGGATTAGAAGCGCGAGGCTCGCTTACCTCGGGGTGCCCTCTGGTTCCCTTCCAGGCACAAACCCGGCTATCTCTTCCCCTCCGTTGGCCCTGGTCCCCTCGGTTCCTTCCCACTTCGGCGCTGATGTCCAGAGGCTCGATCTTGTCTCCGGGGATCAGGTGCCCATACACGCGAAGGGTGAACTCGGGCGAATGGTGCCCGAGCAACCTTGAGAGGGCGAGGATGTTGGTATCGCGGGCGATGTGCAGGCTGGCAAACGTGTGTCGGAAGGAGTGCCACCCCGCCCACGCCGCGCCGGCCTCCTCGGCGGCCGGCTTTAGCACCCGCTTCGTGACATTTGAGTGATCGAGCGAGGCTCCGGTCGGCGTCGTGAACAGCCGTTCCTGGTCCTCTCCTTGCTGCGGCGCAGGGCCGACACGAGCTCAGGACCAGTCGAGGTTCGACCCGTCAAGTAAGAAACGGTTTTGTGACGCTCTGAGAGCGCGTCTACTCCCGCACCCCGGCGGCTTCGAGGGCGTCGGCCCGATGTTCGTACTCATCTATGCGCAGAACCTTGCCGTCGCGCAGCGTGTAGACCTCATGGAAGCGGGTTTCGACTTCGACCCCGCTCGCTCGACCACGGCCGTGGAATCGAACCGTCACGAACACCCGGTCTCCGCGCCCGACCACCTCCTCGAGGGTTGTCTCGGCCCCCTCCCAGGCTTCGTTCCAGCGTTGGTAGTTCGCCAGCACGGCGTCGTTGCCGTACAAGGCACCGTCCTCCAAGCTGATCACCACTATGTGGGGGTCGTGGAACCCTGCGATGCGATCGTAGTCACCACGCGAATAGGCATTCCAGGCCTCGCGCACGATCTCCACGTTCTCCTGCGACATCGCCTACTCCGATCGTCACTCTCGACGAAGCCGGTAGAAGTGCTCGTCGAACTTCATCACCCTCGCGATCAGGTCCGGATCGGTGTCGGCAACCTCAACGTCAGTCACCTTCCAGGCTGGGAAGGCCGCCTCGACATCGCGTCGACTGGCGCCGCGCCAGAACGGTCTCCGGGCGGGCGCAAAGCAGTCGAGCAGCACAGTGCCATCGTCAGCGGCGACCGCGTCTACCTCCCGACCCATCGCCTCGCGCTGGGGATCGGGGAGGCCGTGGAAGGTGCCGGTGTCCAACACCAGGCGAAAGTTCGCGCCGATCTTCGACGCCCGCAGATCGGTGACGTCGCCCTGAACAAGCTGCATCTCGACCCCGGCTTCGCGCACCCGGTCGCGTCCGCGCTCGATCGCGTTCTCCACCAGGTCGATACCCGTCACCTGCCAACCGCGCTTTGCCAGCTCAACACCCCAGACTGCGCTGCCGCAGCCGAGGTCAAGCGCCCGTCCGTAGGGCGGCTCGCGCCCTTCCTCCTCACGGTCAAACAGCTCCGAGAGCTTGTCGGCAAACGGGGGGTGCTCTGCGAGGTCCTCCCAGGGATGGAAGCCGAGCCGGTAGAAAAACTTGTAGGGGACGCCCATGCGGCCCTCCTCAAGGTTCGTTCACGCAGGGTTCTTCCTGCGACATCGCCCCCGCAGTATCTCGCGTCGTGGTGGGGGATGACCCGTATCCCGAAGTAGCTGAAGGCCCCCTTGTGGGGAGACGTTCTGCGGGGCCATCTCTCTTCGGCTATTCGCTCCTCGAGAGGGGGAAGGGCCTTATACGTCCCTGACGTAAACCCTCCGTGAGCGGGGTCTTCGCGATCCCGGGTGGGATAGGGTCGCTCGCAACCGACCGAGGAGGATCCCACCATGAGTGTCCTTGTCCGTTTTAGCCCCGCGTCCCTGACCAAAGAGCGGTACAAGGAAAGCGTTCGCCGGCTTCAGGAGGGTGGGGACTGGCCGCCAGAGGGGCTTGAGTACCACGTCTTCTTCGGATCGGAGGGAGACCTCCGGGTCAGCGAGATCTGGGACTCGCGGGAACAGTTCGAGGCTTTCGGGGAACGACTCATGCCGGTGCTGACGGAGATTGGAATAGAGACTGGCGAGCCGGAGCTGATCGAGGTCCACAACATCGTGAAGCGCTAGCCGATACGAGGTCGCTTGGAGAAGGCGGCCCCTTAGGCTGAAAATTCTCAGTCGGCTGGGTGTTCTTGGTAGGGAGGGATCAGGGCCTACCCCCATCCCCCTCCCCCTGGGGGGGTGGGCACCCCTCAGCTCTCGCTCGAGCGCCGCCGCCTCGGCGGCGGGAAGACCCCTGTTCCGTTGCACTTGTCGCAGCGAGCCGGCCGACCCTTGCTCAGGCGGAGGGGCTGTTGCTTACTCCCGTGGCGCTTCTAGCCCGGGAGCGAAAACCGCTCCGTAGAGCGGTTCTCAGCAAGTACCCCCGGGAGGATTCGAACCTCCGACCCTCGGATTAGAAGTCCGACGCTCTGTCCACTGAGCTACGGGGGCCTGGGGCCAGAGTACCGTCGGGACTTGCGAAAAAAGTTGATGGTGCGTTCTTCTCGCATGCCGCGAATTAGGCGCCAGGCCCGCAACGGTGGCGCCGCCGGCACGGCCTAGACTGAGCGATGTCGGGGCGTGGCGCAGCCTGGTAGCGCGCGGCCTTTGGGTGGCCGAGGTCCTCGGTTCAAATCCGGGCGCCCCGACTTTCACCGCCTCGCTTCGATGCCCGATCGCCGCCGCTAGGCTCCGCGCCCGTGGCTGAGGTCCTCTCTCTCAACGCCCTCCACTACGACCTGTCGGTGGTCGGGTCGCTTGATGCGGTGGCCGCGCCCCCCTATGACGTGATCGATGCGGCCGAGCGGCGGGAGCTCGCCGCGAAGTCGCCTTTCAACGTCGTTGAGCTTGACCTGCCCGAGGCCGCGGAGGGCGTCGACCGCTACCTGCATGCTGCTGAGACGCTCGAGGCGTGGACGCTGCAGGGGGTGCTCGTCTCGGACCGCGAACCCTCGGTGTGGGCGCTGGAGCAGGTCTACACGGGTCCCGACGGCCGGACGTATGGGCGCCGCGGGTTCCTGGCGCGCGTCCGCGTGACGCCGTACGACGAGGGGACGGTCCGCCCGCACGAGCGGACGCAGCCAGGGCCCAAGCAGGACCGCCTCGATCTCACCCGCGCGACGAGGCACAACCTCTCCCCCATCTTCTCCCTCTACGACGGCGACGCGTGGGGTCGCCTCGAGCCGGAGCTGGGCGATCCGTGGGGCGAAGCCGCCGACGCCAACGGCACGGTCAACCGCGTTTGGCGCATCACCGATCCTGGGGTGATCGAGGCGGTGACGGGCGAGCTGGCCGAGGCCGAGGTCCTGATCGCCGACGGGCATCATCGCTATGAGACTGCGCTCGCCTATGCCGACGAGATCGGCGGTGAGGGCGCCCACCGCTACACGCTCATGTGCCTCGTCTCGCTCTCCGACCCGGGGCTGACCGTCTTCGGCTACCACCGCCTGCTCGGCGGCCTCACGGAGGAACCGAAACAGCGGGCGCTGGCCGAAGCGATCCGCGAGCACTTCGACGTCGATGAGGTAGGCGAGGCCGACGTCGACCCGGCCGGCGAGGAAGGGGTCGGCGTCCTCGGCTACATCGATTCCCACTTTCGCCGCGGCTTTCGGCTGCGCCTCAGGGACCCGTCAGCGCTGGAATTCATCCTTCCCCGGCACTCGGGCGCCTACCGCCAGCTCGACGCGGTCATCCTCGAGGAGCTGATCCTGAAGGGGGCCCTCGGGATGACCGCGGAGGACATCGAAGCGAAGCGAGCTATCGGCTACGCAAAGAGCGCGGACGAAGCGCTCAGCACCATCTCCGACGACGGCGACTACCAGGCCGCGTTCCTCCTTCGCCCCACCCCCGTCAACCAGGTTCGGGAGGTCGCAGCGGCCGGGGAGACGATGCCGCCAAAATCAACCTTCTTCTTTCCCAAGGTGCCTTCGGGCATCGTCTTCAATCCCCTGAGCTGAGCAAAGTGGCGCGGATCTACACCAAGAAGGGCGACGACGGGACCACCTCGCTGTGGTACGGCGGCCGCGTCGACAAGGCGAACCCTCGCACCGAGGCCTACGGCTCGGTCGATGAGGCGGGTTCGGCCCTCGGCCTGGCGCGCTCCCTCTGCGGCTCCGAGCACGAGGAGATCGCGGCTGATGCGCTCAGCATCCAGAACGACCTGTTCATCGCGGGCGCGGAGCTCGCAACCGCCCCCGAGGCCTCGGAGCGGCTCGAGGACGGCATCTCGCGCATCACAACCGAGATGGTCGACGACCTCGACGACGTGATCGACCGCTACATGGACCGTGTCGAGCTGCCGCCCAAGTTCGTGATCCCCGGCGGCACGCCCCTCTCCGCCGCGTTGGACGTCGCCCGCGCCGAGGTCCGCCGTGCCGAGCGCCGGGTCGTTGCGCTCCAAGCGGCCGAGGGTCTCGCGAGCGGAGAGGTCCTGCGCTACCTGAACCGCGCCTCTGATGCCGTCTACGCGATGGCCCGCTTCGCCGACGTCGACGACCCCGAGCTCTTCGCCGGCCGCGACGCAGCGGAGGGCGACTGATGGCCCTGGCCAAGGCCACCCGGCGGCAGGGCTTTTCCCACGACGTGGAGGTCGCCGGCCATTCCCTGGTCTTCGACGAACCGGAGGAAGCCGGGGGCGCCGACGAGGGACCCTCCCCCAGCCGCGTCCTCGCGGGCGCGCTCGCCGCCTGCACCGCGATCACCATCGAGATGTACGCGGAGCTCAAGGGCTGGGACCTCGGACAGGTCGAGGTGGAGGTCGACATGGAGTACGACCGCTACGTCCCGTCGTCGTTCCAGGTGACCATGCGCATCCCATTCGAGCTCGACGAGGAGCAGCAGGACCGCCTCCGGGTGATCGCGGGCAGGTGCCCCGTCCACCGCGCCCTCTCCAGCCAGACCGAGGTCTCGATCACCGACGAGATCATCTGCCAGTAGCCGGTGGACCTGGGGCTGAAAGAGAAGGGGTGCGTAGTGACCGGCGCGAGCCGGGGGATCGGCCGAGACGCGGCGCGCCGCCTCTGCGCCGAAGGCGCCTCGGTGCTCCTCGTTGCACGCTCGCAGGACCAGCTCGGCGAGGCCGCGGCAGAATGCGCCGCCGCCGGCTCCGAGACGGGTGGCCGAGCCGAGGCACTCGCGCTCGACGTCACGGAACCGGACGCCGGTGAGCGAATCGCCGCTGCCGCCACCGACGCCTTTGGGCAGCTCGACGTGCTCGTCAACAATGCCGGCACCGCTCGCTGGCGGCCGCTCGACGAAGTGCCCGACTCGGACTGGCAGGAAGCGTGGGATCTGAACGTGATGGCGCCGCTGCGGGCGATGCGAGCGGCGATCCCCGGCATGCGCGAGCGTGGCTGGGGCCGCATCGTGAACGTCTCCTCGACCGCCGGCAAGCGACCCTCGGCGATGATGCCCGAGTACTCCGTCGCGAAGGCGGCCGAGCTCTCGCTCTCGCGCCTGGTCGCGGATCTCTACGCCGGCGATGGGGTGATCGTCAACGCCATCTGCCCCGGGCCAACCAAGTCGGAGCTGTGGATGTCTCCCGGCGGGCTCCTCGACCAGTCCCAAGAAGCGGGTGGCCAGCCGAGCCGCGAGGAAGCACTCGAGGCAGCCGGCGCCAAGCGGCCGATCGGGCGCCTCGCGGAGGTCGGCGAGGTTTCCGGGGCGATCGTCTTCCTGTGTTCCGAGCACGCCTCCTACGTCTCCGGCGCCGCATGGTCGGTCGACGGGGGCACCGTGCAGGTGATCATCTGAGCACCGACCGCATCGCTCCGCTGCGCTCCCGCCTGCTCGACCCGAGCGAGGCCGCCGCGATGGATGCGCACGGCCGCACGGAAGCGGCCGTCCTCGTCGCGCTGCTCGGCGACCCAGCCGACCCGGAGATCGTCTTCACCGAGCGCCGTCACGACCTGCGCCGTCACGCCGGAGAGGTCTCGTTTCCGGGCGGCCGGCGCGACGGGCCCGAGGAGGAGCTGCTCAAGACCGCCCTACGCGAGGCCCACGAGGAGGTGGGGTTGGAGCCAGGCGACGTCGAGCTGCTTGGCGCCCTGCCACCGATCGGCACGTTCGTCACCAACTACAAGGTGTACCCCTACGTGGGCGCGATCCCGACGTCATCCGCGTTCGATCCCAGCCCGGCCGAGGTCGCGGCGGTCCTCAAGTACCCCGTCTCGGAGATCAGGGACGCTTTCGCGATGCGCCGTCTCGTTCGCCGCGGCGTGCCGATTCGCACGCCCACCTACAAGCTCGGCGACTACCTGATCTGGGGCGCGACCGCCCGCATCCTGGGCGATCTGCTCGAGCGAATCGACCTCTAGACCGAGGCCTAGACGTCCTTCTCGATCGGCACGTCCACCAGGTTGCCCCACTCCGTCCACGAGCCGTCGTAGTTGCGCACATCGTCGTGCCCCAGCAGCTCGTGCAGCACGAACCATGTATGAGCTGAGCGCTCGCCGATCCGGCAGTAGGCGATGACCGGCTCGCCGTTCAGCACGCCCTTCTCCGTGTAGAGCTCCCGAAGCTCGTCCTGCGGCTTGAAGGTCCCGTCCTCCTGGACAGCCTGCGCCCACGGCACCGACGCGGCACCGGGGATATGGCCCGAGCGCTGGGCGCCCTCCTGCTCGTAGCCGGCCATCGCGATCAGCTCGCCGGAGAACTCCTGCGGGCTGCGAACGTCGACGAGCCGCGTCTGGGAGTCGAGCGCGTTGGTCACCTCGTCGCGCTTGGCGCGGATGGCGGCGTCCTCACCCCTGGCCTCGAAGGTCGCAGCGTCGTGACTCGGCACGTCGGTAGAGGTCTCCTTGCCCTCCTCGATCCACTTCTCGCGGGGCCCGTTCATCAGCTTCACGTCCTCGTGGCCGTAGTACTTGAAGTACCAGTACGTATAGGCCGCGAACCAGTTGTTGCGATCCCCGTAGAGAACGATCGTGTGGTCGTTGGAGATGCCCCGGGCGCCCATCAGCTCGCCAAACTCCTGCGGTCCGAGGAAGTCGCGCCGGACCTGATCCTGAAGGTCCCGCTTCCAGTCGAAGCCGATCGCCCCCGGGATATGGGCTTCCGCGTAGAGCGCCGGGTTCTCGTCGACCTCGACGATGCGGATGCTCTCGTCGTCCAGATGATCAGCCACCCAGTCGGTCGAGACCAGGACGTCCTTCGCGTAATCAGCCACTTCTTTGCCTCCTCCGATGCGCTTCCCGCACCGCGAAACGTATATAGGTAAATCCTTATCAGAGTTTAGCTATTTAGCCTTTGACACGAGTCCCCCACGCATTGCGGTTCCGGGTTGCGGGCTGCCGTCGAGCGCCCTACGGTTGCTCTGATGAGGGCCGAGGACGAGACTCGCGAGGACTCCGAGGAGGACGCCAGCGATATCACCGCGCCCTCGATCGGCCCCAACACCACGATCGACCGGGATGATCCGGAGGAGCGCCTGGCCCGCCACGACCAGTCCGACGTCGACGCGATGGGCCTCGACAAGCGGCGTGAGGTGATCGGCGGAAAGTACGGCCCGGGCATCGGCAAGCAGGTGCGGCTCTACGGCGGCGTACTGATCGTGATCGTGGCCCTGGTGATCGGCTTCATCGTCTTGGTCGGCCAGTTCGATCGCTCCGAGGCGAACTACGAAGACCAGGCTCCCTGGTCGGATCCCGGGGCCGAACAGACGCCGCCCAAGCCGCTCGAGTGACCCGCTTGCGGCCCTAGTCCAAGCCCAGCACTCGGCCGGTTGCGACCAGCATCGCATCCCGCCAGCGCTGCCGGTCGCTCGGATTCGTCGTCACGGTCTCCACCGGGATTCGCCAGCGCTCCGAGGCCTCCCGCAAAATTCGCGTCCCTGTCTTCAGTGCTCCGTCGTCGACACTCCCGGCCCCCTCGTAGACAAGACCGCGGACGGGAGTGTCGACGAGCTCCCCCAGGAGACGCTCCAGCCGGTCGCCGTGCAGCGCCCGAACGCTCATGGGCTCGCCCGTGGCGCCGCCCAGAAGCCAATGGATCACCGCCACGCCTTCGATCTGATCGAGCACCGTGGCAATCCGATTCGGATCCGCGACCGCGGCCTCGAGCCCGGCCTCACGGATCGAAGCCGCACCCACCTGCGAGCGGGACGTGCCGCGCACCTGCCACCCAGCCTCCAGGAGCCCACGCCCGAGCGCCCTGCCGCGGCACCCGCAGCCGACGATCAGCGCGCGGGCCAAGGCTCGTCAGCGGTCACGCGCCGAGCTCGTCCTCGAGCTCCTCGCGATGGCCTCTGGAGCGAGCGCGCTCGCGCACGGCCTCGTCCTCGTCGACCATCCGGCGCACGTCCGCATCGGTGATGTCGGTGGCTCCCCGCCGGCGGCGCATCTCGTTTTGCGCAGCCATCATCTGCTGAACATCCTCGACCTCGAGCTGCGCCTCGTCCTCGAAGGATCGAGTCGGCTTCCAGTCGAGGAGATCGGCCCCACTGCCCGGGTAGGCGTTGCCCAGGAGCACGAGCACGACCACGACGAGCAGGATCATCCCGATTGAAACGAGGAGAAACTCCACGCCCGCCCACCATAGTCTGCGCGCACCACCGGGGCGCTGGCCGTCGCCCTTCTCTCAGCAGGTAGCCTCGGGCCATGAGCGTTCCCGAGGTCATCAGCATCGACGGCACGATTGGGCCCACCGCGAACGGGATGATCCCGGTTGCCGACGACGGCCTCTATCGGGGTGACGGCGTGTTTGAGGTGATCCGCCTCTACGCGGGCCGTCCATACGCCCTCGGTGAGCACCTGGATCGAATCGAGCGCTCCGCCGCAGCGATCGCGCTGCCCGTCGAGCGTGAGGTGCTCGAGCGGGAAATTGCCGCTTTGCTGGGGGAGTTCGACGATTCTGAGGCGCAGCTTCGGATCGTCCTCACCCGCGGCGGCCGGCGAATCGCCGCGACCGAGCCGCTGCCCGACAAAGGCGTCACGGTGGCCCTGGCGACCGTGGAGTACTCGCCCACGATCATCCTCACCGGCGTCAAGTCGCTCTCCTACGGGGCCAACATGCAGGCCACTCGGCTCGCCCAGGGCCGCGGTGCGGACGAGGCCCTCCTCGTCCGGCCTGATGGCACGGTGCTCGAGGCGCCAACCTCCTCCATCTTCTGGGCCGCCGCCGACGGGCGCCTGCGAACCCCGGCGCTCGAGAGCGGCATTCTCGACTCCATCACCCGGCGCCGCATCGTGGACGAGCTGGAGGTCAATGAGGGCGAGTATCCCCTGCAGGATCTCCGCACCGCCACCGAGGCGTTCCTCGCCTCGACCGTCCGGGAGGTGCAGCCGGTGACCCACGTGGACGAGCAGGAGCTCGAGGTGGGCGGGCCGCGGACGACGGAGGCCCGCGAGTCCTTCGACCGGGTGGTCGCGGACGCCCTGGCACAGCACACGGCGTAGGCTCCAAACGTGCCTGCCGGCCTCACAGATGAGCAGCGGCTGATCGCCGAGACCGCGCGCGAGTTCGTCGACAACGAGGTCGTCCCACGGGTCCGGGAGAGCGACCGCGCCGAGCGCTTCGACCGCGAGCTGGCGGTCAGGCTGGGCGACATGGGCTACCTGGGCGCTCCGGTCGCCGAGGAATACGGCGGCCGGGGGCTCGACTACGTCACCTACGGGATCATCGTCGAGGAGATCGGTCGCGGCGACTCCGCGATGCGCACGGTCGTGTCGGTCCAGACCTCGCTCGTCTGTGGCTCCATCGAGCGCTGGGGCTCCGATGAGCAAAAGCAGCAGTGGCTGCCCCGCCTTTGCTCGGGTGATGCGTTCGGCTGCTTCGGCCTGACCGAGCCCGACACCGGATCAGACGCCGCCGCGGTGCGCACCCGGGCCGAGAAGATCGATGGAGGATGGCGAATCTCGGGGCAGAAGATGTGGATCTCGCTGGGCAACCAGGCCGAGGTGGCGCTCATCTTCGCTCAGACCGATGCTGCGCAAGGGCACCGCGGCATGGCGTGCTTCCTGGTCCCGACCGACTCAGAGGGCTTCTCGACCCAGGAGGTCCACGGCAAGCTGGGCCTGCGCTCCTCGGACACCGCCGCGCTTGGCCTCGACGATGTCGAGGTCGGCGACGACGCGCTCATGGGCGAGGTCGGCGACGGCTTCAAGATCGCCATGTCCGCGCTCGACTCCGGTCGCTACTCGGTGGCGGCGGGCTGCGTGGGCATCTGCCAAGGGTGCGTGGAGGCATCCGTCTCCTACTCGAAGGAACGCAAGCAGTTCGGCGTGCCGATCGCGAGCTTCCAGCTCGTTCAGGAGATGATCGCCGACATCGTGGTCCGCCGCGACGCAGCCCGCCTGCTCGTGCGCCGAGCGGGCGAGGTCAAGGATGCCGGCGAGCGCAGCACGATCGAAACTTCGGTGGCGAAGCTCTATGCCAGCGAGGCATCGGTCGAATGCGCGAACCTCGCCATCCAGGTTCATGGCGGCTCGGGTTACGTGGACGACCACCCCGTGGAGCGCTACCTGCGCGATGCGCGGGTGACGACGCTCTACGAGGGCACTTCACAGATTCAGAAGCTGATCATCGCGCGCGATGCCACGGGCATCGACGCGATGACGCCGATGAAGGGCTAGCGGTTGCCCAACCTGTTCGATCCGGAGTTCGGGCCGCCAAACGAGCGACCGGGCTTCGCCAGCCGTCGCGCCAAGCTAGGGGAGCAGGCGGGCTCGCGCGACCTCGGCGCCAGCCTGTTCGAGCTCGAGCCTGGCGCCGCGGCGTTTCCGCTGCACTTTCACCTTGGCAACGAGGAGCTGCTGATCGTGCTTACAGGGACGCCCTCACTGCGGACGATCGATCATGAAGAGCGCGAGCTCGAGCAGGGGGAGGTCGTCGCCTTCCCCACCGGCGAGCAGGGCGCTCATCAGGTCGTGAACCGCACGGCCGAGTCCGTTCGGATCCTCTTGATCAGCGAGATGAACGCTCCCGACGTGGTGGTTCGGCCCGAGTCAGGCAAGCTGAGCGCGTTCGGCCGGCCGCCGGGCTCCTCAAGGGCGGGCATGCTCGACGTCTACTTCCGCACCGATGCCGTCGATCTCTGGGAAGGGGAGGAGCCGCCGCCGGAGCGAGTGTGAGCGTCGTTCGATCCTCCGTCCGAGGATCGAGTTAGCCCCCGCCCCCTGGGTTTGCTTTGCCCACGTTCGGGAACCTCCCGTCCGGGAGATAGGGAGATGGCCGCAGCTGAAACGGGACTGTTCGCGCGCAAGCCGCGTGAGGCCCTGATCGAGGAGACCAAGCAGCGCGGTCAGGAACTCAACCGTGTGGTCGGCCTGATGGACCTGACCGCCCTCGGCATCGGCGCGATCGTCGGGACCGGGATCTTCGTGATCATCGGCGAGGCCATCGGGCTGGCGGGGCCTTCGATCATCCTCTCGTTCGTCCTGGCAGGTGTCACCTGCGCGTTTTCGGCTCTCTCCTACGCGGAGCTCGCATCGACGATGCCGGTCGCCGGCAGCGCCTACTCGTACTCCTACGCGACCCTCGGCGAGTTCGCAGCCTGGATCATCGGGTGGGACCTGATCCTGGAGTACGGCCTCTCCGTCGCCGCGGTCGCGGTGGGCTGGGGCGGCTACGTGCAGGAGCTCCTGGACTCGTTCTTCGGGATCCAGCTCTCCACCGCGATCTCCGCCCCGCCAGGTGAGGGCGGCGAGTTCAACCTTCCGGCAATCGTGCTCGTGCTCTCGATCACGGCCCTGCTCTGCCTGGGAGTCCGCGAGAGCGCCCGCACGAACTCGATCATGGTCTTCGTCAAGATCGGGATCCTGCTGGTGTTCATCGCGCTCGGCGCCACGGCCTTCAGCGCCGACAACTTCGACCCGTTCTTCGCGACTGACTTCAGCGGCACGGAGGAGGCGGCGGCCCTCATCTTCTTCGCCTACATCGGTTTCGACGCCGTCTCGACGTCGGGCGAGGAATCGCGAGAACCAGAGAAGCACCTGCCGATCGCCATCCTGGGATCCCTGGCGATCGCGACGGTGCTCTACATCGCGGTTGCGACCATCGCCTCCGGTGCGCTCCCGTTCGAGGACCTCGCGGGCGACGACGCGCCGCTCGCCACGGTGCTGAGCGAGGGGGCCGGACTCGATTGGGGGGCGGATCTGATCTCGATCGGCGCGCTCATCGCGATCACGAGCGTGGTGCTCACGATCCTCTACGGGCAGACGCGAATCGCCTTCTCGATGTCTCGCGATGGCCTTCTCCCCCGCGGGCTCTCGAAGGTCTGGAAGGCGCGCAAGACCCCGGTCATCATCACGGCGGGGTTCGGCATCCTCACCGCTGCGTTGGCCGCGTTGCTGCCGCTCTCCGAGTTGGCCGAGCTGGTCAACATCGGCACCCTGTTCGCCTTCTTCGTCGTGAACATCGGCGTGATCATCCTGCGCCGTTCCCAGCCCGACATGGAGCGTGGCTTCAGGGTCCCGTTCGTTCCGGTCTTCCCGCTGATCGGCGCCGCGCTCTGCGTCTACCTCATGACCAAGCTTCCGATCGCGACCTGGGAGCGCTTCGGCGTCTGGCTTGCTGTGGGCCTCATCATCTACTTCGCCTACGGCCGCACGCACTCGCGCTTGCAACGCGGCGAGGAGACCCGCACCGCCGAATAGGGTCCTCGGCCCGGTGATAGGCTCGCGCCACGGGACTGGGGGACAATGGACCTCGCCAAACGATTCAGAGTGGCCAGCGCTGGTGCGATCGCGCTCGCGGCCACCGGCTCGATCGCGTTCGCGAGCGGGGTGACCGCGGGGCCGCCCGCGGCTACGCTCCTCCCGGATCTGCGGACGATGCAGCCGCCCAAATGGGATCCGGAGCCACTCAGCATCGGCCGCAACTCAAACGGCGTCGTTGCGATCCGCATCTCGAACCGGATCGGAAACCAGGGCGCGGGGCCGCTCGAGCTCTACCCCGAGCCGGCGACCGACAGCGACGACATCGACTGCACGGTGGGTCAGTACACCGACCCCCACGACCGCGATGCGAATCAGCGCATCTGGGAGGACACCGACGGCGACGGCGCGTGGGACCCCGAGGTGGACCAGGTCTCCGAGCAGCCCAAGGTCGGCTGCTTCGAGTACCACCCCGCGCACAGTCACTGGCACTTCCAGGATTTCTCCAGCTACGCGTTGAGGGACCGCGATACCGGCGAGCTCGTGGCCGGCCCCTCGACCAAGATCGGGTTCTGCATCCTCGACGGAGATCGTTTCGGCAAGGACCTGCCGGGCTCGCCCGACTCCGGCGAGTACCCCGGTGGCGACGCCGGCTGCGGGGGCGGTGGCGACCCCCCCACGCCGCCGGGCACGATGGGCCTCTCGATCGGCTGGGCCGACACCTATACGTCAGGCCTGCCCGGGCAGAGGCTGGACATCACGGGGGTCCCCAGCGGCCGCTATTGCCTCGTCTCGACGGCGAACCCCGAGCACGCGACCGACGACCAGGCGCAGATCGTCGAGTCGAACCCCGACAACAACGCCCGCCGGCGGCTCGTGAAGATCAACCCGGACAAGCGCCAGATCAAGACCGTCGGCGCCTGCCCGGCTCCGCCAGGCTGAGCGCCGGGCACAACGCCGCTACGGCGTCGGCGCGACCTCGACTGGCTCGCCGCCCGCGACCCAGTGCGCCTCGGGCGAGGGCGGGGTGTCGCGCAGGTACCACTCGGCATCCAGGGCGCCCATGCAGCCGGTGCCGGCGGCGGTCACGGCCTGCCGGTAAGTGTGGTCCACCAAGTCGCCCACGGCGAAGACCCCGCCGAGGTTCGTGCGCGTGGAGCCGGGCTTGGTGAGGACGTAGCCACTCTCGTCCGTGTCGACGACTCCCTCGACCAGCTCCGAGCGCGGCACGTGCCCGATCGCGACGAAGGCGCCGCCGACCTCGAGCTCCTCAATCGCCCCGTTCTCGGCATCTCGCAGGCGGACGCTGGCGATCTTGCCGTCGTCGCCCGCGACGAACTCCTCGGGGACGAACGGGGTCTTGAAGGCGATGTTGTCGCGCTCGCGGGCGCGCTCGAGCATGATTTTCGAAGCACGGAACTCGTCGCGACGGTGTACGACCGTGAGCTCGGAGGCGAACTTGGAGATGAAGATCGAGTCCTCCATCGCCGAATCGCCGCCCCCGATCACGACCACCTTCTCGCCCTTGAAGAAGGCGCCGTCGCAGACGCCGCAGGTGGATACGCCGCGCCCGGCCAGCTCGAGCTCGCCCGGGATCCCGAGGCGACGCGGCTCGGCCCCCATGGAGAGGATCACTGTCTTCGTCAGGTGCTCCTCGTCGCCGAGGAAGACGCGGTGGACATCACCGTCGCTGAGCTCGACGCGGGTGGCGTCGTCGGTGATGAAACGGGTACCGAACCGCTCTGCCTGAGCCCGGAACTCGGTCATCATCTCCGGCCCCATGATCCCATCGGGGTATCCGGGGTAGTTCTCGACGTCGGTCGTGTTCTGGAGCTGACCGCCCCACTGAAAGCCCTCGATCACGAGGGGCTCGAGGTTGGCGCGCGACGTGTAGAGCGCGGCTGTGTACCCGGCGGGTCCACCCCCGAGGACGATCACGTTCTCAACCTTCTGCTCGCTCATGTCTTGTGGCTCCTCGGCTTCACGATTTGACTGCCTCAACCATCAGTCTGCCGAACCGCGGCGACGCTACGCCGCGTACCCCATGATACTTTACTTTCTGAAGTATTGGACGCCCGAGGCCGTCCCGGCTCCCGTCTCGGTGGTGGGCGCCGGCGTGGGGCCCGGAAGCGATTCGGCCGCATCGGTCCCAACGGCCGCCCTCCCCCGCTCCGCGTCCCAGCGGGCGGTCGTGCGGCGGAGCTGCAGGAATGCCACGATTCCAGGCGGGATCGGCAGCCAGAAGGCGATCAGGCGGTAGACGAGAACCGCCGCGAAGACCTCCCCTGCGGGGACGTCGAAGAGAACGAAGGTGCCGATCATCCCCGCGTCGACAGCGCCCACGCCCCCCGGCACGAACGGGATCAGGTTGGCGACCATGCCGATGAAGAACCCCTGCACCACGACACCCAGCGGCACCTGCACGTCGAAGGCGTGGAAGCCGGCCCACAGGATCCCGATGTTCGCGGCCCAAAAGCCAATCGCCCCGGCGATAGCGAGGCCACCGCGCGAGGGGTTTCGGACGAATGCAATCGCCGTCCTCGTGCCACGCGCCAGCGTTGCCGGCACGGTCGCGAGGCGGGTCATGAGCCCGCCGAGACGCCTGTCACCCCTGTGGGCTTCGATACGGCGATCGAAGTCCTGGGGAACCAGCGCGATCGCCAGGAAGATGACGATCACGAGCCCAGCGAGGGCCGCCGGGACGATCGTGAGCCCGACCGGGCTGTAGCCGTTGAAGACGTCCGTTCGCAGCAAGACGCCGTCGATGACCAGCGCGAGCATGTAGACGGCGTAGAGGAGAACGAGGAAGGCGACCATGCGGCAAGCGCTCTGGCGCCGCGGCATGCCGGCCTTTCGAAGCGCCCAGTAGGTGAGGACGATGCCCCCCGCCCCACCCGCGGAGAAGAGGCGCGTCGCCGCCAATCCGGCCATCGTGATCTGGTAGGACTCGCCCCAGGTCAGGTGCAGGGCAGCGTCGACGATGACGCCGCGAAACAGCGCCACGTACGACGCGAAGGCGAGCACGTTGAAGGCGAGCGCAACCGCGATCCAGATCTCGTCGGCCCGCTTCAGCTTGCGAAACGCCGTGTCCAGCCCGACGATGCTCGGAAGCAGCAGATAGATCGCCGCGATCACGAGCAAGACGACGACGCCCGTCTGCACCAGCCGCTTGGGGTCGGTGAAGAACGAGGGCTCCGCCTCGTCTACGTCGTCGTTCTCCGCGTCACCGGGGCCCTCGACCTGAGACCCCGTGATCGGTCCCCGTTCCTGCGGAGGCTCTGCGCCGGAACCGGCCATCAGCGCCCTATCCTCGCAGCCTGCCGAGATGGTGGCTTCAGGCGCCTGCCAGACGCTCGAATCGCTGCAGGGCTCGGTTCACGGACGTCACCGCCGGCTCGGCCAGCGGCTCGGCGCGGCGGACCACCCCCACCATGGCGGCGCCCGCCACCAGGTCGGTCACATAGTGCTCGCCGAGGTAGACGAGGGCGAAGGCGAGCGTGATGGCGTAGGCCCAGCCGATCGCCCCAGGGACCCGACCCGTCTCGGCGAGGTGCAGCGCCGCCATCAGTGAGGTGGCGAAGTGAAGCGATGGCATCGCCGCCCACGGGTTGCCGCCGAGCGAGTCGTAGAGGCGGGTCCACGCCCGCCCCCAGACCTGCTCGCCGACGTCGACCATGATCCTGCGGACCGCCGGCGGCAGATCGCGTTCGGCCACCTGCGTTCGCACACGCTCGAGCGAAGACTCCACATAGCCCTCTTGGGCCGCCCACCAGGGTGGCGCGGTGGGGACCAGGAAGTAGATCGCGCAACCGACGTCGTAAGTCACCGCCATCTGCCTCGCCGCTCGGGGAAAGCGCTCCGGGTGGCGAACCAGGACCCAGAGCAGGGCCGCATGCGGCTGGAAGAACCAGGCCCAATGCGCCACCGAGAGCGCGCGGTCGAGCGTCGTCGCCTCGCCCGGACGCGAGAGCGCGCGCTGGAGGCGTGCGGTGGGCAGCTCCCCAGCCCCGAGCTTGCGGTCGAGCACGATCGGATAGTGGACGCGAAGGCGACGACGCAACGCCTCGGGATCGTCGTAGGGCAGCTCGTGCGCGATCGCGAAGCCCCACATCTGCATGACGAACAGGGCCACATCACGGCCTTTGGAGCGCGGTCGCAGAACGGTGAGCGAGAGCGGCCCACCAACGGCGACGGCCACCGTGACCGGCGCGGGAACTCCCCACCGGCGCCGCATCAAGGGCACGACGATCGCGGCCGCAAGGGCCGCGATTGCGGCGGAGCGCACGGCGAGGCGGGCGGCGGGATGGGACGGGCGCCGGCTCAAGTGGCGAGTATATGAGCGCGATCGCAACCACAGGCGCAGGGGCTCATCGCGGCCGCATAGAATGCTCGCGCCTTGGCACCCCGAACCGCCCGCCGAATAGCGAGCCGCTCAGTGGCGCTTGCCGCCGCGGCGTCCGCCGTCCTGGCCGCGCCCGCCAACGCGCTGCGACTGGGGCCGGAGACCCCGCATTCTCCGAACGCCGCGGACATCGCCACCTCGTACTGGGTCATGTTCGTCGTTCTCGTCGTTCTCGTCGTGGTTATCAACGGTGCCCTGATCGCGGCGTTGCTGCGCTTCCGCGAGCGTCGTGGTCACACCGCCGCCAGAATCACCGCCGGGCGCGGCGTGCTCACTCGCATCGCGGCCGGGCTCGGCGGCTTCGCGCTCGTCATCCTCGTCTTCGGGATCGTGATGACCGAGCGGACGGTCGAGGTGGAGGAGAGTGGCCCGGACGGGCTTACGGCGGCGGCGAGCCGAACAGCTCAGGTCAGCGTGGAGGGAGTTTCGGCGGCCGCCCAGGAAGCGGCTGAGGAAGCAACGCTTAACCAGCTTCCACCGGGCGGTACCGAGGGGGAGTTTGAGTTGTCCGTTCCTCCGGAGGGTGCGCCACTCGAGATCTCGGCAATCGCGCAGCAGTGGCTGTGGCGCTTCGAGTATCCGGGCGGCACCGACGCGCAGCGCATCTTCTCCTACGGGGAGCTTGTCGTCCCCGTCGACACAGCCGTCGTCTTGAACGTCGACTCGACGGACGTCATCCACTCCTGGCGGGTGCCGGCGCTCGGCGGCCAGATCCAGGCGGTGCCGGGAACCGTGGGCCAAACCTGGTTCAAGGCCGACGAGGAGGGCACTTTCAGCGGTCAGGGAACCGTGTTCGACGGGCCCGGGTTCCCGTCGATGAGGTCGCAGGTGCGCGTCGTCTCGCCCGAGGAGTACGAGGCATACGTGGAGGGACTGGTCGAAGAGCTCACGGCCGCACAGGCCGCGGTCGAGGAGGCAGCCGCGAGCGCAGCGCAGGCAGCGGCCACCGCCGAGACCGGGGTCGCGGAGGAGGACGCGGAGGCCGTGGCCGCCTCCGAAGGCGAGCCAGCCCAGGAGACGACGCCATGAGCCCGCCCCCCGTCGACACTGATACCCGCCGCCCCGAGCTGGTCACCCGTGAAGCCCTTGGCAAGCGGCGGCCCGCGTGGATCGAGCGTGCGACGAGCACCGATCACAAGTCGGTGGCGCTCCTTTACATCGGCGGCGCGCTCTCGTTCCTCGTGATCGCGCTGACTCAGTTCTTCCTCATGCGGGTGCAGCTCTTCATCCCCGATTCGACGCTGATGTCGTCGGAGACCTTCTACCGCCTGATGTCGGCGTCGGGGGTGACGTTCGCGGTGCTCTTCTGCGTGCCGCTTGCGCTGGGTGTGATCGGCTACATCGTGCCGCTGCAGATCGGCGCTCGCACGGTCGCCTTCCCGCGCCTCAATCTGCTTTCCGCGTGGCTGTTCATAGCCGGCGGCGTGGTCCTCTACACCAGCTTTCTCTACACGCCCGGCGAGGCGGGCATTCTTGGCTTCGCGCCCCTCTCCGACACGCTGTTCAGCCCGGCCCGCGGTGTCGACAACTGGATCATGGGGGTTGGCCTCGCCACCGCCGGGTTCGTGCTCTTCGCGATCAACCTGATCGTGACGCTTCGCAACATGCGTGCGCCCGGCATGGCCTGGCGGCGGATGCCGCTGTTCGCGTGGGCGGCCACCGTGATCGGCTACCTGTTGGTCTTCGCCGGCCCCGTGATGCTGGCCGCGCTCGCCATGCTCACGGTCGACCGCCAGTTCGACGGCGTCTTCTACGACGCTGGCGAGGGAGGCGCGCCGCTGCTCTATGAGCACCTGGTCTTCTTCTATATGGCGGCCGTCTACGCGATCGTGGTGCTGTTCGCCGCCGGCGCGATCTCCGAGATCCTGCCGACGATGACGCGCAAGCCCATCTTCAGCCACCGCGCGGTGGTGATGTCGCTCGTCGCGATCGGCGTCCTCGTCCCGCTCGCGTGGATGCAGAGCATGTACACGGCGCCGATCCCGAAGGGATGGCTGGTGGGCACGATGGTCGTGGCGCTCGCGGTAACCGTCCCGGTGGGAACGCTGCTCTTCGTCTGGATTGCGACGCTGTGGAAGGGCGCGGTTCGCATGAGCGCGTCGCTGCTCTACGCGGCCGCTTCGATCTCCACGATGGCGTTTGGGCTCGCCGGCGAGCTCGCGCACTCCGTGATCCCCGTGGGCTGGTTCACCGCGTTTACGCCGATCTCCCAGGGCGACACCATCTGGGTGCTGGTGGGCGGCGCTGTCTTCGGCGGGATGGCCGCCCTTCACTACTGGCTGCCCAAGGTCTCCGGCCGTACCCTTGGGGAGGGCCTCTCCACGGTTGCACTGATCGGGATGCTGGCGGGCCTTCATATCTACGTCATCGCGATGTTCTTCGCGGGGCTGGAGGGCCAGCCGGTCGACGTCTATACCTACCCGGCCGATTCCGGGCTCTCCACGCTCAACCTGATCGCGTCATTGGGCGGATTCGTCTTCGTCCTCAGCGCCTTCCTCGCGCTCGGCAGCCTCGCGCACGGCTATCGCAACGGGCAGATCGCCGGGCATGACCCATGGGGTGGCACAACGCTCGAGTGGTTCGCCCTCTCACCACCCCCGGCGCACAACTTCGACGCGGTTCCCGACGTGCGAAGCGGGGAGCCTCTGCTGGACATCCGCGAGGCCGTCAGACGCGGCTCGGACGGCGACAGCGTCCCCCTATCCTGAGTCGCATGAGCCCAGCCGCCCCTCGTGGCGATGCGGACAGCCTGTCCCGCTTTCGCCGGCTGACAGGCGCGACGATAGTCGCCACCTTCGTCTTGATCCTGATCGGCGGGATCGTTCGCGTTTCGGACTCAGGGCTCGGCTGCGGGGCCGCCGGAAGCGGCACGCAGGGATGGCCGTTGTGCGAGGGCGGGGTCGTGCCCGCCTCCTCCTCGGAGTCGATCATCGAGTTCTCCCACCGGATCGCGGCCACGGTCGTTGCCGTCCTCATCCTGGGGATGGTCTGGGTCGCCTGGCGGCAGCTGCGCTCCCACCGGCGGATCGTGCGCGGCTCGGTCGCAGCGGCCATCCTGGTGCTCGCGCAGGCGGGCTTGGGCGGGCTCACCGTCGAGGAGGGCCTACACGAGTATCTGGTTGCCGCCCACCTCGGCCTGGCGATGCTGCTCCTTGGGCTCTTGATCGCGCTCCGACGCGTCGCGAGCCCCGAGGCGGCTCCGGTTGACGGCTCGCGGGCATTGCGGATGCTGGCCGTGACCGCGTCGGTGCTCGTGCTCGCGACGATCGTGGCCGGCGGTCTCGTGGCGGGCACGGAGGGCGAGGGCAAGCCGACCGAGCCGGTCCTGGGCGCGCATACAGCCTGTGGGGAGCAGTTCCCGGGGTGCCTTGACCGATTCATGCCGTTCGGTGAGGGCCGGCTCGTCGACATCCAGCTCACGCACCGCGGGTTCATGTACCTGGCCGCCGTCGCCGTGCTGGCGATGACGGCGGTGGCGCTGCGCCAGGGCGTGCGCCACCCCGCGTTCTGGCTTGCCTCGGTGCTCCTCGTGGGTCAGATCGCACTGGGAGCAGCAAACGTCTGGCTGGGAGAGCACGCCGGGTTGATCGCCGCCCACCTGATGCTCGGGACCTTCCTGTGGAGCACCGTGGTGGTGGCGGCCACCTCGATGCTGCCGGCCTCGGAGTCCGTGGGCCGAGCCGTGACGAGAGCCGACGCGACCAGCCCGGCGGCGGCCTAGGGGGTCTGGCATGGAGAGCGCCACCACAACGTCCCATCCGGTCGAGCTGCAGCCGCCGCATTCCGAGCGCACGGACACAACGCTCGCGACTCTTCGCGATTACATCTCCCTGACCAAGCCGCGGATCATCTCGCTGCTCTTGGTCACAACGGTGGCGACCATGTTCGTCGCCGAGCCCTCCGGCCCCGGGCTCGCCACGGTGCTGTGGACGATGCTGGGCGGCTATTTGGCGGCGGGTGGCGCGGGCGCGATCAACCACTACCTGGATCGCGAGCGGGATGCCCGCATGGCGCGCACCCGGGCCCGTCCACTGGTCTCCGGTCGGATCGAGCCGTGGCATGGGCTCGTCTTCGGGATCGTCCTGGGGGCGCTGGCCACGGTGCAGCTCGCGATCACCGTGAACGCGCTGTCGGCGGCGCTGGCCCTCGGCGGCCTTCTCGGCTACGTGTTCGTCTACACGTTGTGGTTGAAGCCGCTCACCCCGCAGAACATCGTGATCGGCGGCGCCGCTGGGGCGATGCCGCCACTGGTGGGCTGGGCGGCGGCGACGGGGTCGCTCGCCCTTGATGCCCTGTATCCGTTCGCGATCGTCTTCCTCTGGACCCCACCGCACTTCTGGGCTCTGGCGCTCTTGATCAAGGACGACTACGCGCGGACCGGCGTGCCGATGCTCCCGGTCGTGAGGGGTGACGAGGTGACGCGGCGGCAGATCCTCGCCTACAGCGTGGTCCTCGTGGTGTTCACGGTGCTGCCGTACCTGACCGGCCTCTTCGGGGTTGCGTATCTGGTCAGCGCGCTCGTGCTCGGCACGGCGTTCATCGCGCTGGCGGCGCGGCTTTGGCTGCGCCCGTCTCGCCGGGCGGCACTGCGTCTCTACCTCTCATCGCTCGCCTATCTGGCCCTGCTGTTCTGCGCGATGGCCCTCGACAGAGCGCTCTGATAGAACCTGCCGGGCATGGATCGACGGGCAGCGACCAGCAACCTCCGGACCGGGCTCGCAACCGCGGCGCTCGTCGTGGGCACGCTGGGGCTCGTGTTCTTTGGGGCGATCCTGTACATCGGCTGATGGCTCAGAACGGCAGGGCGCCCGATCCGACCGAGCTCGTCTACGCGCCCGAGTTCTCGTGGTTGCCGGTGTTCGTGGCGGTTGGCCTCGCGTGTGTGCTCGTCGGGATCTTCGCCGGCTGGGTGTGGATGGCCGCCGGCGCGGCGTTGGGCCTGCTGGCGTTGCGCAGCTGGATCGCCTCGGTGAGCGACGACCTGCGACGTCTGCCGCGTCGTCAGAAGCTGACGACCGCGACTCTGCCGGCGACGCCGATGCGCGCCGCGTCCCGCCGACACCAGCCCTAGCTCAGGTTCGTCAGGCGTCGTCCTCGGAGCCGGGGGGCGTCATCCCCGAGGTGGCGCCCTCGGAGGTCCAGACGCGAACGATGTCGCGCATGGACAGGATGCCGATGAGCTCTCCTTGCTCAAAGACGACGAGGTGGCGGATGTGCCGGCGGGACATCTCCATCGCCGCTCGCTCGAGGCTCCAGTCTGGCGCGGCCGAGATGACCGAGCCACTCATGTGGGCGGCGACGCGCTCGGTGTCGGGGTCCTCGCCGCGGCCCAGCGAGAGCAAGATGTCGCGCTCGGAGACGATCCCCGGGGCCGGCTGCTCCTCGTCGATCACCACTGCCGCCCCCACGCTCTTCTCGCTCATCCGGCGAGCCGCCTCCCGCAGGGTGTGGCCCGGGCCCACGGTGAGGATCACGCTGGACATGCCGTCGCGAACTTCCACTTCGCTCGCTCTCCTCGACTTTCAGTCGGCCGCCGCAGGCGCAGCGACGGCGGTTAGTGCAGATCGGCTCAACCCTACCCAAAAGGGACGATCGCGACAGCGGGGCCAGGTGCACGGAAAGATAGGATGGCCGCGTGCCTAGATCCGAGCTCCGCAGGCGGGACTTCTCGAGGGTGGCCGCGGTGGGCATCGCCCTCGCCGGCGTCGTCGCGATGGGCGGCTGCGACCTCCAGAAGGACCCCGATCTGGATCGAGGGCGGGAGCTATTCCTGTCGAGATGCGGGACCTGTCACACCATGGCGCAGGCGGGCAGCACGGCCGAGCAGGGACCGAACCTGGACGCGGCATTCGCCACGGCGCGCTCGCGCGGAAAGGACGCCGCCACGATCGAGGGAGTGGTCCAGTCGCAGATCGAGAACCCGCGACCGGCGGAGGAGAGTCAGACCAACCTCTACATGCCGGCGAACCTGGTCACGGGCACCGACGCGGAGAACGTCGCCGCCTACGTCGCCAAGTACGCCGGCGTGCCCGGTGTCGAGCCGCCAACCGCCCTGGGTGGCCCGGGGGGTCAGGTCTACTCCGACAACGGCTGCGCAGCGTGCCACACGCTCGAGGCCGCCGGGTCGACGGGCAACGTGGGCCCGAACCTCGACGAGAACCTTCCCGGCCAACCGACCGCCGAGATCGAGGAGAGCATCGTCGAGCCGAGCGCGCAACTCGTCGAGGGGTTCTCAGAACCTGATGCCCCCGACCTACGAGCGAAACCATCGCGCCGGAGGATCTGGAGCTTGCTGGTCGAGTTCCTCGTGAACTGCTCAGGGGACAACTTCCAGAAGAAGAAGAGGACTGCACCTAGGCGTCCGCCCACCGCTGGCGCCTTTCCTTCACCTGTCGAAAAAGCGCCAGGCCGGCGTCCGCGCTCCCCTCTACGCCGCCTTCATTGCCCATCGTTGGACCCAGCACGCCGCCTCGTCCTGGCGCGCACCAACGCCCACGCGGCGGCCAGGATCTCCGCGGCCAGGACCGCCGCGCCCACGGCCGGGTCGATCAGGACCGACGCCGCGATCACAACCGCGGCGCCCACGATCACGATCACCAGCAGGCGGAACGCGGCCGCCTCGGAGGTGAACGGCTCGACCATGCCCGGGCGCCCCGGCCCGTCGTCCATCTAGAGGATGTAGACCGTCGTGAACACGATGATCCACATCACGTCCACGAAGTGCCAGTAGATCCCGGGGACCTCGACGCCGAGGTGGTTCTTCGCCTCCGCGTCGAAGTGACCACGCCAGGCGCGGATGTTGGCGAAGGCGAGCAGAACCAGCCCCACGAACACGTGCGCGCCGTGGAGGCCGGTGAGGCCGTAGAAGATCGAGCCGAAGGCGGTATCGCGCGCTGAGAAGCCGATGTGGATGTACTCGTTCAGCTGGATGAACAGGAAGGTCGCGCCGAGCAGGAACGTGCACGCGAGGCCCATCTGCATCGCCCTACGGTTGTTGCGGCGGATGCCCTCGAGGGCCCAGTGCATCGTGAACGAGGACGAGACCAGGATCGCGGTGTTGACGCCGGCGACCGCCTTCGGCAGCTCGAAGCCCTCGGGCGGCCACGGGCCGTCGCTGGCGACCACGCGGAGGAAGAAGTAGGAGGCGAAGAACGCTCCGAAGAGCATCACCTCCGAGACGATGAAGAGCAGGATGCCGAGCGTCTGGCGGTCGATCCGCGAGCTCTGGTTGGCCTCGGGCGGCCCGTGGTGCTCGTGAGCGTGATCGGCGGGGAGGGTCGCGGACTCCATCAGCCGCTGCGCTCCTCTCCCGCCGCGATCCCGCCGCCCGAGGAGCCCTCGCCGGCCGCCTTGATTTCCTCGTCACCGTCCCGCTCGGCGCCCACCGCCACCGTGGCGCCCACCTTCGGCACCTCGGGTGCCGCCGCGCTGTCGCTGGCCTCGAGGTGCTCGATCGGCGTCTCCGTGATCCCCTTGACCTTGTCGATCAGGCCCTCCTCGAGCCACTTCGACTGCTCGCCCTTGAGCGTGGAGATCAGGATCTCGTCGACGCGGTAGTGCGCAACGGCGTTCTCGACGGCCGCGAAGGGCTCGGGGCTCATCGGCTGGCCGGTCGCATCGATGTCGTCGCGGTAGAGCTCTGCCAGAAGGCGAGCCAGCCGGTCGCACACCTCCTCGCGGTCGATGTCACCCGAGCGCGGGCAGATGATCGTGTAGCGATGCGGGGAATCAGCGGCCATCGACTTGAGCCGCTCGATCAGCTCCTCGCTGGCGACGGTACGGGTGGCGACCACGAGCGTGTGCGTGACGTCCCAGCGCACCGCGTCGTCCTCGATCCGAACGGGAATGTGCGTGACGGGCACCTCGAAGCGATCCTTCGCCCACTCGAGCAGGTCGCGGCGCATGAACCCGAAGCGCGTCTCCGCCAGCGCCGATAGCAGCACCTCGGAGGGCTCGAACGCCCGAACCGCGTCGTCGAGCGCCAGCGCGGGGTCGGGGTCCATCACCGCCCCGACGGCGTCGATGCCGAACTCGGCGAGGACCGCCTCGGTCACCTCAACCCGGCTCTGGGCCGCCTCGCGCAACTCATCGCGATTGACGATCTGCCCGGCCACCGGCTGGTTCTGAGGGGCGACGAGCGCGACGGCGTCGGCGCCCCCCTCAACGCGCCTGCGGAGCTCGCGCAGCAGGCGCCGTCCACCGGCCACCTCGTTCAGGAACGCGAGGATCGTGCCGTCGGATTCGACGGGGCCGTCGCCGTTGGAGCCGGCGTCGACCGGGGCCGAAGCGCCCGCCTCGTCGGTCGCGGGCGCCTTCTCGGCCGCGCCCGGCCCGTCGGGCTTCTCTGGGCCGTCGATCACGTGTCGCTCCGTGGCGGCGGGGCGCCGCCACCCCCCGTTCCCGCGAGCGCGGGCTGCGGCGGCTTCACCTGGGCACCTTCGTCGTCGGTCGACATGATCGCGTGGCGCGCTCCCGGTACGCCGAACTCATACGGGCCGCCGACAACGCGCGGGATCTCGTCGAAGTTGAAGGTCGGGGGAGGTGAGGAGACCTGCCACTCGATCGTCTTCGCGCGCCATGGGTTGCCCGTCGGCGCGCGGCCCGAAGCGCCACGAGACGACCATGTTGTAGAGGAAGATCAGCTGCGCAGCGCCCAGCACGAATCCGAACAGCGAGATCACCAGGTTCCAGCTCCCGAACTCGGCCGCGTAGTCGGCGACGCGCCGCGGCATCCCCTCCATGCCGATCCAATGCATGGGGATGAAGGTCCCGAGCATCCCGACCAGGGTCAGATAGAAGTGCATGCGCCCGAGCTTCTCGTCGTACATGCGCCCGGTCATCTTCGGGAACCAGTGGTAGATCCCGGCGAAGATCGTGAACACCGAGCCGCCGAAGAGCACGAAGTGGATGTGGGCGACGATGAAGTAGGTGTCCGAGACGTGGATGTCGATCGGCACCATGCCCAGCATGACGCCGGAGATGCCGCCGATGACGAAGGTGACGATGAAGCCCAGGCTGAACAACATCGCGGTCGAGTAAAGGTGTAGGACCGAGTTGAACAGCGTCGCCAGCCAGGAGAAGATCTTGATGCCGGTTGGGACGGCGATCAGCAGCGTCGTGATCATCATCGGCACGCGCAGCCAGCTGAACATGCCGGAGACAAACATGTGGTGCGCCCAAACCGTGTAGGAGAGGACCACGATCCCGATCAGTGCCAGCGCCATCAGCCGGTAGCCGAAGATCGGTTTGCGGGCGTGGGTGGAGATCACCTCCGAGACGATCCCGAACCCGGGCAGCATCATGATGTAGACGGCCGGGTGCGAGTAGAACCAGAAGATGTGCTGGTAGCTGAGCACGTCTCCCCCCGTGGCTGCCTGGAAGAAGTTCGTGCTCAGGGCGCGGTCGAAGAGGACCATGAACTGGACACCGGCGATGAACGGCGTCGCTGCGACGACCAGGAGCGACGTCGAGAGGTTGGCCCAAACGAGCAGGGGCATGCGCCAGAAGTTCATTCCCGGCGCGCGCATGGTGATGATCGTGACCAGGAAGTTGAGCGCCGTCGCGATCGACGAGGCCCCCGCGAACTGCACTCCCAGGTTGAAGAACGACTGCCCGAGCGGCGCGCCTGTCGAGAGCGGCGCATACCCTGTCCAGCCGGCATCGAAAGCGCCGCCGGGCGCCAGGTATGACGACAGGAAGAGCAACCCCGCCATCGGCAGCATCCAGAACGACAGGGCGTTTAGGCGCGGGAACGCCATGTCGGGCGCGCCGATCATGAGCGGGAGCACGTAGTTCGCGATCCCGGCGAAGACCGGGATCACGAAGACGAAGATCATGAGCGCCGCGTGCGTCGAGAAGAGCCCGTTGAACGTGCTTGGGTCGACGATCTGGGTGCCAGGCTGCGCCAGCTCCGCGCGCATGAGCATCGCGATCAGGCCACCCACGAAGAAGAAGAAGAAGGTCGTGACGATGTACTGGATGCCGATCACCTTGTGATCGGTGTTGAAGCGGAAGTAGTCGCGCCAAGACTTTGCGCCGTGCTGCGAGTGGTCCTCCGGGAGGGTCGGCTTGCCGGACGCCCAGCGGAACCAGTAGTCGAAGCAGCCGAGGCCGACGAGGAAGCCCAGCGGGGCGGTGATCGCGGGCACGACTACGTGCGGATAGCCGGTCGGCTCGGTCTGGTAGAGGTCGAGTCCGGAGATCGCCCGCAGCGCGATCACAAGGCCGAAGCCGAAGCCGCCGCCGATCAGAAATCCGAGGGCCGCCCGGACCATTCCTGGTTGTCGCAGTGCGCTCGGCATCGGAGAAATCCTAGTCGGCGCCCTCTAGGTTGCCGGCGTCGGATTCCTGCGTTTCTGGAGTAGCCGAGCTGACGCCGCCGCCTCCTCCCGCGGTGCCCTTAGCCGCCTCGGCCTCGGGAGCATCTTCGGCGCCGGCGGTGGCCTCCTGCTTCTTGAGCTCCTCTTCGACCCAGGCATCGAACTCCTCCTGAGACTCGACCTCCACGAATGCCTCCATCGTCGCGTGTCCGGTGCCGCAGTACTCGGTGCAGACGAGCGCGAATGAGCCCTCGACGTTCGGGGTCACCTGGACCGTGTCGTCGACCTCGTCGCCACCCGGACCCTGGGGCACAAGGTCGCGCTTGATCCGCCACTCGGGCACCCAGAAAGAGTGAATGACGTCGAGCGCGCTGAGATGCAGGTCGAGCTGCTTGTCGACCGGCACGTGGAGCTCGTCGGAGACGATGCCCTCCGCGGGGTACTCGAAGGTCCACTTGAACTGCTGCGCCGTGACGTCGACCTGCATCCGCTCGGCGGCCGGCGCGACCTCCTCGATGTCGTCGAGGATGATCCAGGAGTAGGCGGCGCCGAAGAGGACGATGACGGTCGGGATGACGGTCCACGTGATCTCGAGCTTGGTGTTGCCGTGGATCGGCTCGCCGTCGGACTCATCGCCGGGCTTCGCGCGGTACTTCCAGATCGCGTAGGCGAACATCACCATGACGATCGCGAACACGAAGCACGAGAGCACGATCATCACGTCGAGCAGGTAGTCGATCGGCTCGGCTTCCTCGGACGCGGCGAAGCCATTCCAGTCGATCTGAACCATGATCACCGACGAGACGATCCCGAGCACGAGCATGACTCCGATTAGCTTCAGATAGGTGGAGCGGGTCACCGGGACGGATTCTATATTCCGCGCCCCGCGGCCCCGACCACCCCCAAGTGCCGTAGGTGACTAGGTATCCGCGGGCACGCCCGGCAGCTCGTCGAGGCGGCCGGCCGAGGCCGAGATGACCTCATCGGCGACCCGCTCCCAGCTCCACAGACGGGTGACCGTTGCGCGCAACGCGGCTCGAGCGTTCGCGCGAGTCGCCTCGTCCAAGGCAAGCCAAGCGTTGAGCCGCTCGGCGATCGCGTCGATCGCCCCGTCGCCCAGCTCGAAGGTGACGAGGGGGGCGACCGCGGGATCGAGTGAGGCCGCCAACTCGCGCCCAACCTCTGCGATGCCGGAGTGGGCGGCGCCGACCGGTAGCACGCCGGCTGCGGCCGCCTCCGCAGCGACCATTCCGAACGCCTCCGGGAAGGTTGAAGGAAAGACGAGCGCGTCGGCCGCGGGCATGAGCTGTCCCACCTCATCGTGCTCGAGCCGGCCCGCGAAGCGGACGGACCCGGTGGCCGCCGTGGCCGCGTCGAGATCGGACTGGTCCATACGGTCGAAGTGCTGCGCCAGCATGGTGAGCTCGCCCTCCGGTCCACCCTCGAGGCCGCGCCCGCGCCGGGCGATCTCGCCGGCGCTGGTCATCTCGCCCACCGTGAGCGCCATCCACAGACGCTGGAGCATCTCGCGGTAGGAGCCGAACCCCACCACCAGCAGGCGGGCATCGGGGTGGGCAGAATGGACCCGCGGCCACGCGGCCAAGAGGAGGTCGATGCCCTTGGAGACGATCAGCTTGCCGACGAAGATGACCCTTGGGCCGTCTTCGGTGGCGAACCATTCGACCGCGTCGGCGGCGGTTGCCGGATCTCGTCCCCAGGACGCTTCAGGCCGCGGGTGATGCGTTTGGGATTCGCGCTCGAGGTCCGCAGCCAGGGCCTTGGCGCTCGCCACCGCGTCAGCTTTCGGGAGCGCTGAGAAGAGGTCTGTGTCCACCCCCGGGGGGCCGAGACGGGTGCGGGCGGGTAGGCCGGGATCGTCCATCGCCTCCCACAGCGACTCGGCCGTGTGCCGCGATCCCGCGAGGATGCCCGAGGCGGGGTCGAGGCCCTCTCGCGCGTAGGGGCCGAAGCGCTCCATGTCGGGCTTCACCGTGTACTCGAGCGCCGAGCCGTGAATGACGATGGCGAAACCGGGCCCGCCGCTCGCCGTGCCGAGCCCGGCCCGGGCGAGGATGGCCGGCCCCATCACCAGGTGGTTGGCGAGGGCGGCGTCGGGAAGCCCAGCGCCCTCGATCACGCTGCGAACCGCTGACACGTTGGCCTCGAGGTAGCGATCGAGCTCGGAGTCGCTCAGCTCGGCGAACGTCTTCGCTTCGAAGCCCTCGTAGGCGTCGGCGACGTAGACGGGGAGCACGCGGCCGATGTCGGGGTGGTGGACGGTCACCGCGCCGGGCTCGCCCTCGCCTCCGACCGATCTCACCCAGTCGAGCTCCGCCGCCCGCCGATCCTGACAGAGCAGATGGACCTCGTGCCCCAGCCGCGCGAGCGCCTGAGCGAGGCTGGCGTTGTAGACGTTCGAGCCCGTGCCGCGGAGCAGGTAGCCGTGGAAGATGAGGACGCGCATCAGGGTCGGCAGCCTACGGCGGCGGATAAAGTGAGGGCCGCATGAGCAACTCGAAGCAGACCTATCGCCTCAGGGCGCCGGCCTCGGGCCGGGAGGCCCTGGCGCCGATCAGCGAGGACGGCGTCTACGTCGACCGCCAGACCGGTGAGGAGATGGAGCCAGTCACTCGCACGCTGCCGCTGGCTCCTTCCGACTCATCGCTGCTGCGCGTGCCCGAGAACCTGCGCGCGTGCCCGCGGTGCGACCAGCTCATCGGCATCGACGTGAGCGACTGCCCGTACTGTGGGCTGCGCCAGCCGCCGCTCGGCCGAGCGAGCTGAACGTGTCCGCCCGGCAGACACCGGCGGCGGGGAGCCGCCGGCGCATCGCCATCCTCCTGGCGGGGGCCGCTGTCGCCGGCGTACTCGGGGCGGGCGGCCTCGTCGCCGGGTGTGGGGATGACGACGATGACGCCCCTGCCACCTCGACGTCGTCCGAGAGCACAGGCACCACCTCTTCGAGCACCTCGACGACGTCGACCACCACGGGCTCCACGACGACGTCTACCGACGATTCGAGCGGAAGCGGGTCGGGAGGCACCCCCTCTAGCTCGGGGTCCGGGAGCTACGACCCCGACAAGCCCGATAGCGAGGACAACGACAAGCCCCCGCCCGAGGGGAGCCCCGCCGAGGATTTCGAGCAGCAATGCGAGGAGAACCCCGGCTCCTGCGGCTGATGCGGCGTCTGTACTAGGACGCGCGGAAGTAGGCCCAGTAGAGGACGCGGCTGTCCTTGTACTCGCACCCGTAGGCGCGGGTGGAACCGGGATCCTTGTGAGGCTTGCTGCGCAGGAGATCGTTCAGCCCCGCACAACGCTTCCGCGTCCTGCTCGCCTTCCAGACGTTCTGTTTCGACTCGGCCCGGAGGTCGTGAGCGAAGTTCGGCGCCCAGTTATCGGTCGTGAGCCCGGTGATCCATCCCTCCTGAACCTCGATGGGGTTCCGCACGGTGAAGTACTGGAGCTGCCCGTACATGCCCTTGAGCCTGACCTTCGGAGTTTGCGCCCGAAGCCGATACTTGTTCTTGTTGTTCGCGCGCGTCAGCATCGAGATCCGCGCGGAGGGCTCGCCAAAGTTGTATCGGTCGATGAAGGACTCCTTCTCGCCCTTGCTTGGCCGGGAAAGGTCGACGGCCCAGCCCACGATGTGTCCCGCGGCCGGAATTCGCATCAGGCCCTGCTTGCCGTCCGCCTTCTTCTGAAAGGCCGTGACGCTTGCGATGACCTGACACTGCTCCCGGGCCGGTGGATTCCCCGAGGGCGTTGGGCAACTGGGTCCGGGCGCCTTCTGAGTCTTCCCGATTTCCCTGGCCTTGGCGCCGTCGGCGGGCGTGGCCTGTGCGATCGCCACGAGGATGCCGATAAGGCAGGCGAACGCCGCGGCCACCATGAGCCGGCTCCGCGTCGACCCTGCCTGTGTCTCGCTCGCAGCCATAAGGGCTTTCGCCGGGATCGGCGCTCGCGCGTCTCGATCCGACCCGCAATAGCTTAGAAGCTCCTCCGCAGAGCGTCGCCTCGCTGGGTGTTCGGGGGTGGATCGTGCAGCCGCGTGAGTAGATTGATTGCGTGGCGGCGATCGAGGTAAACGCGCTCGAGCGAACCTTCGGAGAGGAGGTGCGGGCGGTCGACGGGGTCGATATCGAGGTCGCCGCCGGCGAGATCTACGCGTTCCTCGGGCCAAACGGGGCTGGCAAGACCACGACCGTTCGAGTGCTCGTCACGCTGCTCGCTCCCACCGGGGGAAGCGCCCGGGTCGCGGGGCACGATGTAGTCACGGAGGCGGCCGAGGTACGACGCTCGATCGGCGTCGCGCTCCAGGAAGCGGCGCTTGACCCCCTCATGACCGGCCGCGAGCTGATCCGCCTCCAGGCGACGCTCCATGGCCTGGCTCGCCGCGAGGGCGAGGCGCGCGCCGAGGCCCTGCTGGACCGCGTAGGCCTCGAGCGAGCGGCCGATCGGCGCGTCGGCACCTACTCGGGGGGCATGCGCCGCCGACTCGATCTCGCCTCCGCCCTCGTGCACGAGCCCGAGGTGCTCTTCCTGGACGAGCCCACCACGGGGCTCGACCCCGTTTCGCGAAAGGCGATCTGGGAGGAGGTCTCGAAGCTGAACGCCGAGGGGACCACGGTCTTCCTGACGACGCAGTACCTGGAGGAGGCCGACCAGCTCGCGGACCGGGTGGGGATCATCGATTCAGGGCGAATCGTCGCGGAGGGCACGCCTGGCTCGCTCAAGGCCGAAGTCGGTCGTCCACACCTGGAGATCGGGCTGGTAGATGGGGCGGCCTCCCAGGCGAACGAGGTCTGCAGCGCCTTCGGCAAGCCGATGCCGCAGAAGGAAGGGAAGGTGCTCGTGGAGCTCGAGGGCGGGGCGGGCGATGTTGCCCAGGTCGTTCGGGCGCTCGACGAGGCGGGGATCCTGGTCGAGTCACTCGACCTCGTGCAGCCCACGCTCGACGATGTCTTCGTGGACAAGACGGGCTACCACCTCGAGGGCGACGACGAGAACGAGGAGGAGGGCGACGAGGACCGGGTGGACACCGTCGATCCGGCCGCCGGCGCCGCCGAATCTCGCACGCACACACCGTGATCGAGCGTCTGGCTGCCAACGCGCGCGTGGTCGCGGCGCTCGGGCGCCGCTCGGTTCGCCAGACCTTCAGGCGGCCACAGCTGATGGCGCCCATCATCATCTTCCCGACGTTGCTGCTCGCGATTCAGACGGGCGGCGCGGGGCGTGCGGTCGACCTTCCCGGGTTCCCGCAGGTGGAGGGCTTCCTCGACTTCATGCTCGCCGGGGCGATGATCCAGTCGACGCTCCTGGCCGGCAACTCAGGGGGCATCGCCCTCGCGGTGGATATCGAGATGGGGTTCACGGACCGATTGCTGGCGGCGCCGATCTCGCGATTCGCGATGGTGCTCGGGCGCCTGGCCGGTACGGCTGCGCTGGGGGCCGTGGCGGCGGTTTGGTTTCTCGCCATAGGGCTTGTCTTCGGGGCGTCGATCTCCGAGGGGGTACTGGGTGCGATCGGCGTGGTGGTACTGGTGAGCCTGACGTCGGTGGCCTTTGGGGGGATTGGAGCTGCGATCGCGCTGCGCACGGGCAGCGCGTCGATTGTGCAGGGGTTGTTTCCGCTGGTATTCGTGGTCCTGTTCCTCTCGTCGGCGTTCTTCCCGGCGAATCTGATGCTCGAGCCGGCGGCGAGTGTCGCGGAGTACAACCCGCTCTCGTTCATCGTCGAGGGGGTTCGTGAGCTGGTGATCGCGACGGTGAGCGCCGAAGTGTTCTGGAAGGCGGCGGGATCGATCGCCGCGATCGCGGCGCTTTCGCTGGGGCTCTCCAACCTGGCGCTCCGACGGCGTCTGCGGGTGGGTGGCTGATGGAGGCGCCCACGCCGCGGCTCGAACGGCGCTTTGACGCCAGCGCGGACATGGAGATGGTGCGCGCGCTCATTCGGCGTGCGGCGAACGAGATCCTGCGAGTCCCGGGGGCGGCGATTCCGGGGGTTCTGGCGCCGACGATCTTCTTCCTCGGGTTGACGGCCGTGTTCGGCAGCCTCACGCTCCTGCCCGGGTTCTCGACGGACACCTACCAGAGCTTCATCATTCCGGTGAGCCTTATGCAGGGGGCGGGGTTCACCGGCGCGGCCACGGGAGTGAACCTGGCGCGCGACATCGAGCAGGGGTGGTTCGACCGCCTCCTGGCCTCCCCCGCGCCCCGCCCGGTGCTCCTCGCCGGGATGGTCCTGTCGGCGAGCTTCCGGGCGTTGATTCCGGCGACCGTGCTGCTCACGGTGGGATTCATCCTCGGGATCGGCTGGCCAGGAGTCGACGGGTTGCTCCTGGCCCTTGTCCTCGTGATGGCGATGGGCACGGTGGCGGCGTGCTGGGGAGTGACACTCGCGCTTCGGTTTCGGACGCAGTCGGCGGCGCCGCTCATGCAGGCAGGAATGTTCGTGCTGATCCTCTTCACGACCGCCTACGCGCCGGCCGAGCTCCTGCAGCCATGGCTCGCCGACGTGGCGGCGGTCAACCCCATGACACACGTGATCGAGGCGGCACGCCAGGGCTTCGTCACCGGCTCGCTGACCTGGAGCGAGACGTGGCCGGGACTCGTGGCCATCGGCGCCCTGCTGGCGGTGCTGGCCGCGCTCGCACTGAGGGGCATGCGGCGCATCTCGTACTGAGAGTGGCCGGGAGTGTGCCGAGACCGTCTAGTTTCCTGGGCGTGGCGCGGCGGGTTGAGACGGAGATCGATGGCCTCGTGCTGGTCGAGGTCGAGGCGCATGGCGATGAGCGAGGGTTTCTGCTCGAGAGCTTTCGCGACGACGCCTGGCGGGAGCTGGGCGTAGACGCGACCTTCGTCCAGGAGAACCACTCACGCTCGAACGGCGGCATCCTGCGCGGGATCCACTTCCAGACAAGCCCCGGCCAGGCCAAGCTCGTGCGATGCGTCCGCGGCGCCATCTGGGATGTCGCCGTTGACCTCCGAAGCGAGTCGCCGACCTACAAGCGATGGCAGGGGTTCGAGCTCAGCGACTCGAACCATCGCCAGCTCTTCCTGCCCGTCGGCTTTGGCCACGGCTTCTGCGTGCTGAGCGACGACGCCGACGTCGCCTACAAGCTCACGAGCTACTTCGACTCCGCCACGGAGGCGGGTATCGCTTGGGACGACCCGGGAATCGGGATCGACTGGCCGATCGATGACCCACAGCTATCCGACCGCGACCGAGGGGCCCCACGGCTTGCCGACTTGGCCGAAGAGCTTCCCTGGTAGAGGGACCTACTTGTACCGGTACGTGATCCGACCCCGATCGAGGTCGTAGGGCGAGAGCTCGATCTTCACACGGTCCCCCGGGAGGATGCGGATGTAGTGGCGCCGCATCTTGCCGGAGATGTGCCCGAGGACCTCGTGGTCGTTGTCGAGCTTCACCTTGAACATCGTGTTGGGCAGGGCCTCGGTGACCTCGCCCTCCATCTCGATCTTCTCTTCCTTGGTGCCCATTCTGCGCGCAAGAGCGTAGCGCCTGGCTGGGCTAGCGGCCCTGAAACTCCGCGTGGCCGGGCCCTTTTTCGAGGAAGGTCTGCACGGCTCCCTGGAGGTCCTGTGTCGCGAACAGGCCTGCGAACTGCTCCGGCGTGATCCGGTCGGCCTCATCCACACCACCCCGGCAGTAAGCCCGCACGATGCGCTTGGTTGCCGCATGCGCCATGGTCGGGCCGTCGGCCAGCCTCGCCGCGAAGCGCATGCCCTTCTCGAGCACCGTGCCGTCCGGCACAACACGATTCACCACGCCCCAGCGCTCGAGGGTCGCAGCTTCGCGAAGGCCGCCCGACATGACGAACTCCCGTGCTCGCCCCGGGCCGGCCCGCTCGGCCATCCGCTGAGTGCCCCCAGCCCCCGGGGTAAGGCCCACCACCGCCTCGACGAGTCCGAACTGCGCAGACTCCTCGGCCCAGATCACGTCGCAGCCGAGCGCGATCTCAAGCCCCGCGGTGAGGCAGAGTCCGTGCACGAGCGCGAGCGTGGGGATCTCGAGCGCCTCGAGCCGGCGAACGCCTTCGATCAGCGGTTTGGCGAACTCGCCGGCCCGCTCGGCCCCGGCGTCCACCACGGCCTGGAAGCTCGCGACATCGACGCCACCGGTGAAGATCTCCCCGTCCGCTCGCCAGACCAGCGCCCGGGCGTCGGAGTCCTCCACCTGGCGAACGCAGTCGAGCAACTCATCCCAGCTCGAGCCGGTGAACAGGTTGAGCGGCGAATTGGAGAGGATGATCGAGGCGACGCCACCGTCAAGCTCGAGACGAATGGTCGGGCAGTCGCTCACGCCTCGGCTCCACGCAGGCGCTCGGCGATCGCCGCGATCTGCTCCGGCTTGGCCCCGCGGGGAATCCAGGGAAGCTTCAGCGGGTCGTCGTCGTACCGCGGGATCACGTGGACGTGGAAGTGAAAGACCGTCTGCCACGCGGCCGGGCGGCAGGAGTTGAGGAGGTTGAAGCCGTCGGGCTCGAGCACCACCTCCATGCGCTTGGCCAGGCGCCGGGCCGCGACCATCGTGCGCTCCAGGTCCGCGTCCGAGATCTCCATGAGGTCAACCGAGTGCTCGCGGGGCACTACGAGCGAGTGCCCAGGCGTGGCGGGGTTGATGTCCATGAACGCAACGGTCCGATCGTCGGAATCGACGATCTGCCCAGGCACGTCTCCGGCCACGATCCCGCAGAAGAGGCAGTCGCTCGCCATCGGGGGCGCCAGCCTATTGGCGACCGCGCTCGAGCGCCGCCCGGGCGAGCTTGACCGCGGACTCGGGTCCGTCGACCTCGCCGGCGAAGACACCGGCCTCGACCTCAGCGATCAGGCCTCCCAGCTCGGGGCCCGGCTCGATTCCAAGCCGCTCGGCCAGCTCGTCTCCGGGGATCGGGGACCGAGGGGGCCCATCGCGATGACGATCGAGCGCGGCGGCGAGCATCTCTCGCGCCAACGCGAGATGGGAATCGATCATCTCGGGGGATGCCAGCGGCCCCTCTCCGCGCGCGGCGAGGCGATCGGCGACGGTGAGCAGGGTGACGTCGGCTGAAACCGGCGCGGTCGCGAGCAGATAGTCGTGAATCCGGCGGCGCCCCAGCGGTTGCTCGGTGGCGAGGAAACCGAGACGCAGATGGTGGAGCGTCACGCCGCGCAGGTAGGCCCGCAACGCGCGCGAGGTCTTCAGGCGAACGCAGACCGCGTCGACTATCTGGGCTCCGGTGTGATCGTGACCGATGAACGTCACGTAGCCGCGAGAGTCGTCGCGGGTCCCCGGCTTGCCCACATCGTGAAGGAGCGCTCCGAACCGCAATGCATCACGCCGGCTGAACCCGTCGGCGAGGTCCTCGTCGAGGAGCTCCGCGAGGTCGCCGGCGCGGTCCCCGGCGACCTGGCCAAGGTCCCCCTCGAGCTCGAGCAGATGCCGCAGCACCTCGATCGTGTGCCCATGGACATCGAGATGGTGGTTGGGATTCTGCTCAACGCCCCGCAGTACATGGACCTCCGGCAGCAGGGCAGCCGTGCCTCCAACCTCATCGAGGACCTCCAGCCCGCGAATCGGGTCGTTGGCGCCGAAGAGCAGGCTCAGCTCGGCCAGCTGGCGTTCGCCGGCGGGCTCCGCGGCTCGAGCCGCGCTCTTCCTCGCAAGCTGCGTCGTTTCGGTGTCGACCTCGAACCGAAACTCCGCCACCAGGCGCGCGCAACGCAAAACCCGCAGCGGGTCGTCCTCGAACGCCCCCGGCGAAGCGGTGCGCAGGATCCCCGACTCGACATCCGCGAGCCCCCCGGTCGGGTCAAGGGGCTCCGTGTCGAGGGCACCGAGAGGCAGCGCCATTGCGTTCACAGTGAAGTCACGTAGCCGCAGGTCCCCTTCGATCTCGCCGGCTCGCAACCTTGTGACATCAACGTGCCAGTCCTCGCCGGGCGCGACGATCCGCCAGGTCCCATACTCCCCCGAGAGCTCGACGGCGTGACCCTCGACGACAGCGGCGACTGCGCGGGCCGCCTCCGCCTCGCCCTCGCCGACCGCAAGGTCGACATCGACCACGTCGCGCCCGAGGGTGGCATCGCGGATCGACCCGCCCACCAGCCACACGCCGGCGACGTCGCCGAGGGCCGTACGAGCGGCATCCACAGCGGGCGAGGAGGAGAGGCGCTCGCTCAAGCTCGGCGTGTTCATGTCGCCACGTAGAGCCGAGGCACGCGCGGAGAGATCTGGGTCGAGATCTCGTAGTTGATGGTGTCGAGGCGGCGCGCCACCTCCTCGCAGGAGATCCGCTCGGAGTCCTGGACACCGATCAGCGTGGCCCCTGCGCCGGGGTCCACCTCGGTCTCCTCGCCGAGGTCGATCGTGATGTTGTCCATCGAAACGGTCCCCACCACCGGATAGCGGTGTCCGCCGACCAGCGCGCTGCCGTTGTTGGAGAGGGCACGCCGCACCCCGTCGCCGTAGCCGATCGGAAGGGTTCCAACCCACCTCGGCGCCGGTGCGGTCCAGGTCTGCCCGTAACCCGCGCTGTCGCCGTCGGCGAAGCGCTCGACCCGGGCGACGTACGAGCGAAGCTCCAGCGCCGGCTCGAGCTCGCGAGCCGCAGCGTCCTCACCGAACGGATCGAGGCCATAGATCGCGATCCCACACCGCACCATGTCGAAATGCGCCGCCGGCTCGCGCAGCGTAGCCGCGCTGTTGGCGGCGTGGATGGTGATCCCCGTGTGGTCGCTTCGCACCTCGTCAGCGAGCTCGCTGAAGCGCTCCAGCTGCTCGTCGAAGAAGCCGGACCCGGGATCGTCGGCCGTGGCGAAATGCGTCCACAGACCCGTGAGCTCGACCTCCTCCGCCGAGGCCGCAGCCTCCACCAGCTCCAAGATGGCGCCGCGGTCACGTCCGCCAAGGCGCCCCATGCCGCTGTCGTACTTCACGTGCACCCGTGGCCGCGTGCCTGTCCTCACCCCGGCGGATGCAACGGCTTCGAGGAACTGACGGTCCCATACGGCGATTTCGCTGTTTGCCTCGAGCGCCACCCGCAGCTCCTCGCCGCCAAGCGCGCCGAGCACGAGGATCGGTGGCTCCACGCCGCCCGCAATCTCCCCGAGCTCCCTGCGCAGCTCTTTCGCCTCCGTGGCCCCGGCAACCGCCAGCGCGGTGGCACCACCGGCGAGCGCCGCCGAGGCTGTGTGTGCGGCGCCGTGGCCGTACCCGTCCGCCTTGACGACGGCACAGAGCCCGGCGTCACCGGCGAGCACGCGGCCGAGACGCCTGCAGTTGCGCTCGATCGCGCCCACGTCGACCACCGCGACCGCGCGCATCGACTCGCTCACCCGAGCGCCTCCGGTAGCGCTCCGATGACGTCGCCCGCGATCACCGATTCAGCCAGCCCGAGGCGGTCGGCGGCGATCCTGCCGGCGCGCTGGTGGGCGTGGACACCGGCGCACGCGGCCTCAAAGGGGTCGAGGCCTCGCGCCATGAGCGCGCCGATCAGCCCGGAGAGCACATCGCCCGTGCCCGCCGTAGCGAGCGCCTGGGCACCGCCGCGGGCGATCGCCACGCGATCACCCGCCGCGATGAGGGTGTCATCGCCTTTCAGCACAACCACCGACCTGGTGCGCGCGGCCGCCTCGCGAACGCTGGCCAGCCGGTGGGCCGCGACCTCATCCGAGTCCCGAGCGAGGAGGCGCCCCAGCTCGCCCTCGTGTGGCGTGAGCACCGTCGGCGCACCGCGCTCCGCCAGCGACTCGAGGCTTCCCGCGTGAGCATTGAGGCCGTCGGCGTCCACTACGAGCGGGGCGTCGATCAGGCTGGCGAGCTCGCGCGCGAGCTCGAGCGACCCGTCCTCACGACCCAGCCCTGGGCCAACTACAACCGCCGCCGCTCGTTTGGCCGCGTCGGCGATCTCGGCCGCGTCGGTCGCATCCAGGCGCCCCTTCGCGCCCTCAAAGCCGAGCGACATGACCTCCGTGAGCTTCACCTCGAGGATCGGCTCGAGGTCGGCGGCGACGGCGACGGTGGCGTACCCAGCCCCCCCGCGGATCGCTGAGAGGCCCACCAGGCAGACGGCCCCGGTGAGCCCGCGCGAACCGCCGACAACGAACACCTCCCCGGAGGTGAACTTCGTTGAGCCCGGCTCGCGACGTGTGACCAGGCGACCGACCTCGTCGCCGATCACGCCCGCGGCCGCCTCCGCCGGAGCCTCGGATGGGATCCCGATATCCGCCACGCGCAGCTCCCCCGTGCGCTCCTTCCCCGGCGCAATCCAGTGCCCCAGCTTCGCCGCGTGGAACGTGACCGTCACGTCCGCCGCGACGGCGGCTCCCTCGACCTCACCGGTTGAGGCGTCCACGCCCGAGGCGATGTCCGCGGCCACCACGGGCGCACCGCCGTCGTTCATGGCCTCGATGGGCACGTCGGCAGGCGCGCGCGGCGCGCCCTCAAAGCCGGTGCCGAAGATGGCATCGACCACGGCGCCTGATCCCGCGAGCGCCGCGGCCGCCTCCTCCGGCTCCACCACCCTGACGATGTCCACATCGAGGCGTTCGAGGTTGGCCCGGGTATCGTCCGAGAGCTCCTCCGCGGGCCAGAGCAGCAGCACGTCGACGTCGTGTCCGGTCGTCGCGAGGAGCCTCGCCGCCACCAGGCCATCGCCGGCGTTGTTTCCCTTACCGCACACCACTCGAACGGGCCCGGGCCGGGCGATCTCGCGCACCGCACCGGCGACGGCGGCGCCCGCCGTCTCCATCAGCTCCAAGGAGGGCACCCCCCGCTCCTCGATCGCCCACGCGTCGGCTGCACGCATCCCGTCGGCGTCGTAGACCGGCTGGAGCCAGCTCTCCATGCGGCCAGCGTAGTCCGCTGGAGCCCGCCGGCGAGCTAACGCGCGTGTGCGAGCGGCGCCGTCTGCACGACGGCCGCCGCGTGATCGCGGGTGTGTGTCAGCGACACCTTGAGCTCCACCCCTCGCCGCTGCGCGAGCTCGGCCGCAGCGCCGTGCAGACGAAGGCTGGGGGGCACAGAGCCACCGCCCTCCACCTCGATGTCACGGAGCGGCACACCGCTCGCCCCCAAGGCCTTGAGAGCGGCCTCCTTGGCAGCGAAGCGGGCCGCCAGGTGCATAGCGGGCCGCAGGCGCGTGGACGCATACGCCATCTCCCCAGGGGCGAAGAGGCGCTGCGCCAGCGCAGGCCGGCGCTCGAGCGCGCGCTCCAGGCGATCGATCTCCAGCAGGTCGATTCCGATCGCCATCTCAGTCCTCGACGCCGATCACGATGCGACCAAGCTTGCGATCGTCCTCCGAGGCGGTTCCGAAGATCAGGTACGAGAGAGCGTCGGTGTACGGTCGCGCGGCTTCGTAGTCGGGCTGCGAGTCCGGGTCTGCATGGCCTGCAACGGCCAGCGCCTGCTGGAGCTCGAGGTACGCCATGGCCTCATATTCCTCGCCGAGCGCGGCCCGGGCATCAGCGAATGGCTGCGCATCACCGAGGGACTCCTCGGGCTCGAGCGCTTCGCTCGCCGTGTGAGCCCCGAGGGTCGCCACCAGATCGTCGTCACGCTGGGCGAACTCGAGGCCGGGGCCGAGCATGGATGTGAATTGGAAGCCGGCTTCCGCTTCGGCGAGCTGCGTCGGTGAGGCGGACTGATGCGTCAAACGCTCAAACACGCGCTGCGACGCCTCGATGGCCTCGGTCGACGATGCCGCGTCCGTGGTCTCGATAACGGCCCCTGACGCGAAGGGCGCCTTCGCGCCTCCGGCGACATAGCCGGCGCTTCCTCCCACCCACGAGAGAATGTCGTCCTCCAGGTCGAGCCCAGTCTCGGCCCGGATGTCGGTCGCGATGGCCTTCGCATCGAGGGCCGGCTGGCCGAGCTGCGCTCCCAGAGCTCCCAGCCCGGCCAGGGTCTGCCTCACGGCCTCACCGAGATTCGAGCAAGCGACACCAAGCCAGGCGTCGGATGGAAGCGCCGCGAGCAGGTCGGTCTCGCCGTCGGCAAGGGGGCCGCCGGCCGCCGAGGTGTCCACCGTCACGGTCTCCTCGGTCGCTGAGAGCTCCACCATCACCGGGTCCTCGAGCAAGGGACCAAAAGCGGCGCGCGCGGCGTCGATCGCGGGCCCGTCCGTCTCGGCCGAGGCGGCCGCGGCGTCAAGCGCCGTGCCGAGGTCGAGCCACATCTCAGCGAGGTGGTCGTCGTCGAGCTCGCCGCCGAGCTTGGAGAAATCCTCTGCCTCGGCCAGCGATTCGCCCTGCGAGGCATCGACGGCCGCCTTGAACGAGCTCGCGGTGCCGAACACGAGGTGGCCATCCACCAACCCCGCTGCGTCCTGATCGAGGCTGACGTAGTGGACACCCTTGTAGGTGCCGCGCTGCGGCTCGGCTTTCGCCAGCGACGGCAGCGTCTTGTCGATGAACCGCCGCGCGGCGCCGGCATCGGTTGTCTCTACGATCACCGCTCCCTCGCCCATTCCCGTCGAGGTCCTGAGCGAGCGGACGAAGATCGCGACATGCTCTCCCAGCCAGGGCTCGATGTCCTCCTCGACGCTCGCGGATGAGCCGAGCTCGCGGTCCACCATCGAGACGATCCGTTCGGCAGGGTCGTCGATTCCCACTACGGCATCCGTCAGGCCCGTGATCGCGTCCGCCCGCTCGCCCTCCGGCCGGATGACCGCCACTGCGAATGCGGGAGCGTCCGGTGGCACTACGGTTGCCACGCCACTCTCCTCCTCGGCCTCCCCCCCACTGCCACACCCGACCAGGGTCAGGGTGGCACCCGCGAGCGCGCAGAGCAGGGTGAGCGTCCTCTGGAGGGCGGCGGACACGAGCGCGGCATCGTACCGGCGGCAATCCGAGTCCGCCGCTGTCCGAACGGACGCCTTTGCCGTCCCTACTCGGACAGACCGACCACGTAGCGGTCGACGCGGCGGTCATCGTCGACGCGAGCGCCGGTCACGAGGAAGTCGAACGCGTCGATGCCGTCCGCCACCTGTTCCGGAGTGACCTCGGCGTCGCTCACCGGAATCGTCCCCGCACATGCGAACGTGCCCAAGGGCCTTCCCCCCAGTCCCATCACTACTCGACGGTAACGGTCTTGGCGAGGTTTCGGGGCTGATCGACGTTGAGACCCTTCAATCGCGCAACGGTGTACGCGAGCAGCTGCAGGGGCAAAACCGCGACGATCGGCTGCAGTACCCAATCGGTCGCGGGCACCTCGATTGTGTGATCGGAGGCCTCGCTTGCGCGCAGGGATCCGGCGGTCGCGATCGAGATCACGTCCGCTCCGCGGGCGCGCACCTCCTCCATGTTGGAGAGCATCTTCTCGAGGGTGGGGCTCTCGGTCGCCACGCAAACCACCGGGGTCGACTCGTCCAGCAGGGCGATCGGACCGTGCTTCATCTCGCCGGCCGCGTAGGCATCGGAGGGGATGTAGGAGATCTCCTTCATCTTGAGCGCGCCCTCGAGGCAGACCGGGAGCCCGATGTTGCGCCCGAGGTAGAGGAAGAAGCGCCCCTCGTGCTTCGCCTGGGCGACCTCCTCGACGCTCTCGGAGACCGTGTCAAGCGTCTCCTGGATTCGGTGGGGGATCGCCTTCAGCTCCGCGATCAGCTGGGTGAGCCGATCCTGCTCGATCGTTCCCCGCTGCTGAGCGACCCAGAGGCCCAGCAGGTACATGGCGGCCACCTGGCACACGAAGGTCTTCGTCGCCGCCACCCCGATCTCGAGGCCCGCGCGAGTGAAGAGCACCGCGTCGGAGTCTCGGGTCGCCTGGCTTCCCATGATGTTGGTGAGGGCCAGGACGGTGGCGCCACGCTCGCGTGCGAGCCGCATCGCCGCGAGGGTGTCGGCGGTCTCCCCTGACTGGGTGATCCCGATGACGAGGTCGGTCTCGTCCACCACCGGATCGCGATAGCGATACTCGGACGCGATATCCATCTCAACCGGGACCCGCGCCCACTGCTCGATCGCGTAGCGCCCAACGAGCCCCGCGTGGTAGGAGGTTCCGCAGGCGACGATGACGATCCGTCGCATGCGCGCAACGAAGTCGGCCGAGATCGCCTCTTCGAGCTCCGAGAGGTCAACGCGGTCACGCGACGGAAGGCGGTCCGAGATCGTCTCGGCGACGGCGTCGGGCTGTTCGTCGATCTCCTTGCGCATGAAGGTCTCGTAGCCACCCTTCTCGGCGGCGTCCTCGTCCCAGGTGACCTCGTCGCTGGACCGCTCGATCACGTTCCCATCGGTGTCGGTGACGGTGGCCCCCGCGGCCGTCACGGTCACGATCTCGCCGTTTTCGATCGTGAGTGCCCGCCGCGTCTCGGCAAGGAAGGCGGGGATCGCCGAGGCGATAAACGTCTCCCCCTCACCGATGCCGACGATGAGCGGACACTCCTGCCGTGCCGCGACGAGCGTGTCCGGCTGGGAGGCATGCATGGCGGCGAAGGCGTAGTGGCCACGCAGCGTGGAGACGCTCCTGCGCACGGCCTCGGTCAGGTCGCCATCCCAATTGCGCTCGATGAGGTGGGCGACGATCTCGGCGTCGGTCTCCGAGGAGAACTCGTGCCCCTGCTCTGTCAGCTCGGCCCGCAGCTCCGAGTGGTTCTCGACGATGCCGTTAAGGACGATCTGGCACTCGCCCGAGCAGTCGGCGTGCGGGTGAGCGTTCTCCTCGGTCACGCGCCCATGCGTAGCCCAGCGGGTATGCGCCAGCCCGATGGTGGCCGGGGGCGCCGCGATGGCGACCTCGCCGTCGCCGTTCATGCCCACCGCCTCGCGCAGGTGCTCGAGGTTGCCGACGGCTCGCACGGAGTCGATGTGGCCGTCCTCGAGCAGCGAGATGCCCGCCGAGTCATAGCCGCGGTACTCGAGCTTCTCGAGCCCGGCGACGAGGAGGTCCCGGCAGGGACGCTTGCCCACGTATCCGACGATTCCGCACATATGAAGGCGAGGAAGGGTAGAGGCAGTGAAGCCCTCGGGTAATAGCCTGCGCTCGGATGGGCGACTTCCTCACGAGGCGAGGCGATCTGCGCGAGACCAGGGTCGCCGAGTCAGGCCCACCCGAGATCGATGACGGTCAGGCACTCCTGCGGGTGAGCCGCATCGGACTCACCGCCAACAACATCACCTACGGCCTGCTGGGCGACGCCATGAGCTACTGGCAATTCTTCGAGGCGCCGGACGGGTGGGGGCGCGTGCCGGTCTGGGGATTCGCCGACGTCGCCGCCTCGGAGGCGGAGGGGCTCGAGGCCGGCGGGCGCGTGTACGGATACCTGCCGCCATCTGAGCATCTGGTCGTTGACGTGGCAGATGCGGGCGAGATTGGGTTTCGAAACGCCGCACCGCATCTGGATGAGCTGCCCAGCGCCTACCACCGCTATCTGCACACCGGGAGCGATCCGTTCTACGACGAGCGCCACGAGGATCAGCAGGCGCTGCTGCGGCCGCTCTTCTTCACCTCCTTCCTGCTGGACGACGAGCTGGGCGACGGCGGCCTCTCAGGCGCCCGTGTGGTGGCGATCTCGAGCGCCTCGTCGAAGACGGCGATCGCTGCCGCCTTCATGCTGGCCCAGCGCGACGGGATCGACGTCGTCGGCCTCACCTCGCGCCGGAACCTGGAGTTCGTGAAGGGCCTTGAGATCTACGACGACGTCGTGGCCTACGACGATCTCGAGGACTGGGATCCGGGCCGAGCGGCGTTCGTGGACATCGCAGGCGACGCCGGGCTTCGAGGGCGCCTTCATCGCTCTGCGGGCGATCGGCTCACCGCCTCGATCACGGTCGGCGCGTCGCACTGGGAGGACGTCGGCGCGGAGCCGGGCGAGATGCCAGGGCCCACCCCACGCTTTTTCTTCGCGCCGGATCGCGTGACGAAGCGCGCCGCTGACTGGGGAGGCGACGGGCTCTCAAGACGCGTGGCCGACGCCTGGGACCCCTTCGTCGAGTGGGTCGCCGGCTGGCTTCAGATCGATCACCGCGAGGGCCTCGATGGCCTCCGCGATGCCTACCTCGAGGTGCTCGAGGGCAAGGTCCCGCCCGCGCGGGCGCACGTGATCGACCTCTAGCGGTCCTCGCGTTTTACCTGCGAGCCGCCGACGATCGCGTCCTCGCCGGAGTCGAAGCGGACCCAGGCCTTGTTGCCCCCGTCGTAGTCGGGCGCCCACAGGACCAGGGTCGCCTGATCACGCTCGTCGGCGTCGGCAGGCCCGATCGAGACCGGATCCCCGCCCTCGTCGTCGAGGCCGCGCCAGACGCGGATGAATGGATTTCCTTCCCACTCCTCCCCGATGGTGGACGGCTGCCGGTGGCCGGGGTGGATCCGGGTCGAGGGGTCGAGCTTCATCAGCTTCTCCATGATCGACTCCTTGAGATCGGGAAACCCCGTCGCCCCCGGGGCCCGGGTCCCCCCCACCGTGCCGGCGAAGAGCACGTCGGCCGTGAGTACGTCCGTGTCGTCGATCCGCAGCGCGCAGTGGTCGGCGCAGTGGCCCGGCGTGTGCATCACCTCGATCCGCAGATCGCCGCTCTCGATCACGTCGCCGTCGGCGAACGTCTCGGTGACCTTGCCGTCGAGGAGCTCGGCCGTCTTCGAGTGCGCCAGGATCGGCACCCCGAAGCGCTCGGCGAGCTTCTCCATCTCGAGCACGTGATCCCAATGGTGATGGGTGAGGAGCAGGTGGGTGACCTCGGTGCCCTCCCGCTCGGCGCGCTCGGCAAGAGGATCGGTGACGCCGTTCGAGTCGACGAGGATGCCGCTACCACCCGGCCGGTCGCAGACGAAGTACGCGTTCGAGAGGAAGTCCGGATTCTCGACTCGCTGCAGGATCACGCGGACCCACTCTCACCGAAATCGATGACGCTGCGGATACCGTCCTGCGCCTCCATCAGCTCGAAGCCGCGATTGACCTCGTCGAGCGTGATGTGGTGCGAGATGAACGGATCGACGTCGATCTCGCCCGCCATCCACAGATCGACGAGCTTCGGCACGCCCTCGCGGCCCTTGACGCCGCCGAAGGACGAGCCCACCACCCGGCGCCCGGTGATCAGGAGGCGCGGGATGATGTCGAGCGTCTCCCCCTTGCCGGCGACGCCGGCAACGGTGCAAAGTCCCCACGCCATCCGCGCCGACTCGACGGCCTGTCGCATCACCTTGACGTTGCCGGTCGCCTCGAACGTGTAGTCGGCGCCGAACCCGTCCGTCTCAGCCGTTATTCGGTCGACGACGTCATCGGACGCCGTCCAGGTATCGGTCGCGCCCTGGCCCTTGGCCAGCTCGAGCCGATCATCAGAGAGATCGACGGCGATGATCCGCTCAGCGCCCTGCAGCCGACAGCCAGCGACGGCGCCGAGGCCGACCATCCCGGCTCCGAAGACGACACAGGTGGATCCCTCGCGGACCTTGGCGGTGTTCATCGCCGCGCCGAGCCCGGTCGAGAGCCCGCAGGCGAAGAGGCAGGCGCCTCCGAGCGCAGCCTCGGGATCGATCTTTGCAAGCGCGATCTGCGGCATCACCGTGTACTCCGCGAAGGTCGACGTGCCCATGAAGTGGCGGATGTCCTCGCCATTGCGGTGCAGCCGGGTGGTCCCGTCGGGGAGGTAGCCCTTGTTCTGCTGCTCGCGGATGGCCAGGCAGAGGTTCGTTCGCTCGTCGACGCAATGCACGCACTCGCCGCATTGCGGCGAGAACAGCGTGACGACGTGGTCGCCGACCTCGAGCATGTCGACGTCGGGGCCGACGGCCTCGACGACCCCGGCGCCCTCATGCCCCAGAACCGTCGGCGCATAGCCGGACGGGTCGACTCCGGATGCCGTGTAGAGATCCGTGTGGCAGACGCCGCATGCCACCAGCCGCACCAGGGCCTCGCCTGGGCCCGGGTCGCGGAGCTCGAGCTCCTGGACCTTGAGGGGCTCCCCGAACTCCTCCAATACCGCTGCGCGAATCTTCATGAAACCTCCGTGTCGCTCCCTCCTCGCAAGTGACAGGAGGTTTTCAGACCGGGAGCCCGAGCGTCACTCCGGGGCGAGTACGAACCGGGTCCAGGTTCAACAACAGGCAGCGAGGGGTGAGATTCGAAGGCTTGGCACTAGCCCAGCTCGCGCTCGACCACCCCGACCAGACGGGAGCACACGGCCTCGCACTCGGCTCCGTCGGGTGCCTCGACCATGACGCGCACGAGCGGCTCCGTCCCCGAGGGGCGGACCAGCACGCGCCCACGGCCACCCAGCGCTGCGTTTTCCTGGTCGACAGCACGCCAGAGGTCGTCGGCGCCTTCGATCGCGGATCGGTCTCGCACCCGCACGTTGCGCAGGAGCTGGGGGAGGCGCTCGAACGGCTTCGCGTCGGCGAGCGAGCGGCCCGCCAGGGCCGAGGTGATCAGCAACGCCGCCGCGATGCCGTCCCCCGTCGGAGCGTAGTCCGTCCAGATCAGGTGCCCCGACTGCTCGCCCCCGAGCGACCAGTCGCGGTCGCGCAACTCGGCCGAGATGTGGCGATCGCCGACGTCGGTGGTGGCGACCTCGATGCCCTCCCGCTCCATCGCCTGATGGAACCCGTAGTTGGTCATGACCGTGACGGCGATGCCGCCGGCGAGACGACCGGTCTCCCGCAAGTGGAGAGCGGCGATCGCGATCAGCTCGTCGCCGTCACGCACATCGCCGGCACCATCGACCGCGATCACCCTGTCGCCGTCACCGTCGAACGCGAAGCCGAGGTCGGCCTCACCCGAGCGGACGAGCTCGACGAGCGCCTCGGGGTGAGTGGAGCCGACGCCGTCGTTGATGTTGCGCCCTGTCGGGTCGGCGCCGATGACCTCGGTGGTGGCTCCGAGCCGACCGAGGATCGCGGGAGCGGCCCGGTAGGTGGCGCCGTGGGCGCAATCGAGAGCGATGGTCCTTCCGCCCAGGTCAAGCGGGAACGCGGTGTTGAGCTCTCGGAGATAGTCCTCGAGCGATCCCTCGAGGGTGCGGACGCGCCCGATGGCCTCGGCGGGGGAGGCCTCGGCGCTCGAGTCGGCGACGTCATGGGCGCGCCCCAAGCGCTCGGCGACGAGGGTCTCGATCCGCGCCTCCGCCTCATCGGACAGCTTCGACCCGTCGGCTCCGAAGAACTTGATGCCGTTGTCACGCCACGGGTTGTGCGACGCCGAAACGACGACCGCCAGGTCGAGGCCGTGGCGACGCACCATGACCGAGGCTGCGGGGGTGGGCAGGACTCCCCCCAGCAGAGCATCTCCGCCTCCCTGCGCGATCCCGGCTGCGAGTGCCGCCTCGAGCATGGGGCCGGAGTCACGCGTGTCCCGGATGATCAGGACTTGGGGTCGCTCAAGCCTGGTGGCCTCGGCGGCCGCGTGCCCGAGTGCCGTCGCGAGCTCGGCCGTGAGCATCTCGCCGGCGACGCCGCGGACGCCGTCGGTACCAAAAAGCTTCATGGGGTTGGGGACGCCCCGTTGGGGCGGTCTACCTCTTCGAAAACTGCGGTCGCTTGCGGGCTTTCTTGAGCCCCGCCTTGCGGCGCTCCTTCTCGCGAGCGTCCCGCGTCAGGTAGCCGCGGCGCTTGAGCTCACCACGCAGCTCTGGATCGATCTCGGTGAGCGCGCGGGCCACGCCGTGGCGGACCGCACCGGCCTGCCCCGATATGCCTCCGCCGTGCACGCGCACGCGGACGTCGACGGTGTCCTCGTAGCCGGCGGTGACCAGCGCCTGGCGCGCCATCGTCTGATGCTGATGGCGGGGGAAGTACTCCTCGAGCTTGCGCGAGTTGACCTCGAACACTCCGCCCCCGGGAGCGAGGACAACGCGTGCGATGGCCGTCTTGCGCTTGCCGGTGGCCTGGATGCGAGCCTCGGCTGGCAACTCGACGGTGGGACCGCGACGGGCGAGCGGCTCCTCGGCGCCATCGTCATCAGCGGCGGCGTCGCGGCTCGCGCGCTCCTCGGCCTCGGCCTCGGCACGGGCCCGCTCCTCCGCGGAGAGCTCCCGCTCGGGCTCGATCGCAATCGGCTCGAGCTCGGCGCCGGGGGGCGCATCCTTCGCCTTGGGCTTCGGCTCGGCGGTCTCCCCCTCGGCCGCCTCGCTCGCCTGCGCCTCCTTCGCCTCGGGAGCATCCTCGGCCTCGGCCGCCGGCTCGGGGGCTGCCTCGGGAGCGGCTTTCTCGGCCGCCTGATCGCCGGCGGGAGGGGCGTCTTCGGCAGGAGTGTCCTCGCTCGGCGTCGCCTCCGCGGGTGCGTCCTCGGCGGTCTCCCCGTCGGAAGGGCGCTCTTTATCGGCCATCACGCGTCGATCTCCATCTGCTTCGGCTGCTGTGCGGAGTGGGGATGCTCGGGGCCGGCGTAGACCTTCAGCTTGGTGATCTGCTGGCGCGCGAGGCGGTTCTTGGGGAGCATTCCCTTGACGGCCTTGCGGATGACCTCCTCCGGGCGCCGGTCGAGCATCTCACCGAGCGTGCGTGACCGGATGCCACCCGGATACCCGGTATGGCGGTAGTAGACCTTGTCCGTGCGCTTTTGGCCGGTGACTCGGATCTTCTCCGCGTTTACGACCACGATGAAGTCCCCGGTGTCGCAATGCGGGGTGTAGTCGGGCTTGCGCTTACCGCGAAGGGCATCGGCCACCTGCGTCGCCAACCGGCCCAGTGTCTTGCCTTCTGCGTCGACGACATACCAGTCGCGCTGGCGGGTCTCGGGCGTGGCTACGTAAGTCTTCATGCGTGCGAAAAGCCGCGCTCGTGACCTCCACGCCGCGCGGCGAAGGGCATGATAGCCACCAGGAGGCGGGCCGGGAGGTGGCCGAGGCCGAGGCTATACTGGCCGCGCCAATTACCTGCCGAGTCCCGCGCGGCCAGCCGTTCGGGAGCGGGGGAACCGAAGGGAGGAAGGAACCCTCCCAGGGGCGAGTTGGACCGTCAGGTCCGTAGCGCCGCTCTTTTCGGCGCGAGCCCGTCAGCTAACCCCGTAGGCAGCAGATGAGAGAGGTAAGTCTTGGGGCCCTTTGGTCTCCCGCGGCTCGCGGAACGAAAAACCGTAGGAACGGCCACGATCGTCGCCTGTCTGTGCGTGACAGCGGGAGCGTCTGCCGGCGGCGGCATCGGAGCCGGCGGCGGACCAAAGGTCAAGCACGTGCGCTGCATCGAGACCTGCGCGGGCGCGCGCGAGGCAACGATCGGTTCCAAGATCGAGGTCACCGGCACGCACCTGCGGTCCATGCGAAGGGTCAGCTTCCGAGCCGACGGCGGCGGGCGGGTTGAGGTCGAGGCCCTCGACTCCTCACGGAGCGCCGTGAAGGCGCGCGTGCCGGCCGAAGCGATCACCGGCAAGCCCGGCGTCGAGGGGGGTGGCGCTGGCGATACCGCGCCCGAGATCCTCAAGATCGTCGACGAGGATCAGATTCCCGACGAAGGCCCCTTCCGGCTGGCCACCGCCAAGGCCTCGCCGGCGAAGGCCTACTACCAGGGCCAGCGCGAGCCCAAGCTCACCTACAGCTTCGAGGGTGAGGCGACCGACGTCCGGATCCTGATCGCCAAGAAGAAGACCGACAGCGTGGTGCGCACCATCGTCCAGGACAACCGGCAGCCCGGCACCCATTACAAGGTGCGGTGGAACGGGCGCACCAAGCGGGGCAAGCCCGCGGGGAATGGCAAGTATCGCTTCAAGATCGGCCCCAAGCCCGGCAACAGCCTGGATTCGAGCAAGCAGGCTTCGTTCGGCTTCTACGACCACAAGTTCCCGATCCGGGGACGGCACTCCTACGGTGACGGGATCGGGGCCGGCCGAGGCCACCAGGGCCAGGATGTGTTCGCCCGTTGCGGCACCCGCCTCGAAGCCGCCCGCGGCGGGCGCGTCCAGTGGAAGCGGTTCCATGGCTCGGCGGGCTATTACCTGGTGATCGACGGCGAGGGCACTCGTCGCGACTACACGTATATGCATATGCGCAAGCGGGGCCGGCCGCGCGAGGGCTCTCGCGTGAAGACCGGCGAGCGCATCGGCTACGTCTCGGATACGGGCAATGCGACGGGCTGCCACCTCCATTTTGAGATCTGGTCGAAGCCCGGCTGGTACGAGGGCGGGCACTTCACGAACCCCACCGACGATCTGCGGCGCTGGGATCGCTGGAGCTAGCTGCTCCGCGGCTACGCGGCCGCCACGGCTGACGCTGCACCTATCCTGCCGCGCATCGTCCGCCGGTCCGCTCAGATCCTCGTTTTAGCCACCGCGGTCCTGGTCGTCGTCGCCGGGATCGGAGCGCTCCCCCAGCCGCCACCAGCGGCCAACGCGGCGGGATCGGGCAAGACGCCCAGGATCACCGAGCTCCGGTGCCTGTCGGAGTGTGCCGGCGCCCGCTCCGCGGCTATCGGCGGCAAGATCGTCCTCGGAGGCCGCCACCTGGCAGGCGTCAATCAGGTTTCCTTTGACGGCGACCCGGCCGCCATCCCCGTTGCGCCGAGCTCCGCCGCCGCCCGGCGAGTCACCGTTTCGGTTCCCTCCGGTGCCGTCACCGGCCGCCCTGAGGTCACCACCCGTCAGGGCGACGATGCGACCGCGCCGCGAAAGCTGACCATCGCGACCGCGAGCGAGGTGCCCGCCGACGGACGCATCAGGCTGACCGCTTCGCGGGTCAAGCCCAAGCGCGCCTTCTTCGATCAGCCGGGCGATGTCAAGCTGAGGTATCGGTTCGCCGCCTCGGGGCGGACGGGCGTGCGGGTGGAGGTGGTTCGCAAGCGCGGCTCCAAGCGTGTCCGCAGCTGGCGGGAGCCTGGGCAGGTGCCCTTCACCCGCCACAACCGCACGTGGAACGGGCTGGAGGGGGACGGAGACATCGCCGATGACGGCACCTACCGTTTTCGTGTGGGCGGATTCGGGCGACGATCCGTCGGAGCGGGGGCGCTCAAGCTCTTCGGCTATCGCTTCCCGGTGCGCGGGTCCCATGGCTACGGTGGGTCGGAGGAGCGCTTTGGCGCCCCCCGCAGCGGCGGGCGGACCCACCAGGGTCAGGACGTCTTCGCCGCCTGCGGCACTCGGCTTGAGGCGGCCCGGGGCGGGCGCGTGCAGGTGAAGGCCTACGACGGGTCACTTTACGGCCACTACGTCGTGGTCGATGCCCGGAGGACGCGAGCAGACCACATGTACGTGCACATGAGCTCGCCGTCCCCCTTCGGCCGGGGTGATCGCGTGCACACCGGCCAGCGGATCGGGTCAGTGGGGCGCAGCGGCAACGCCCGCGCCGAGCCCTGCCAGCTTCACTTCGAGCTGTGGCCGGCAGGATGGCGTCGGGGCAGGCCCGTCGACCCGCTGCCGGCGCTACGACGCTGGGACGGGTGGTCTTGAGCGGCGAGGCCTCGGGGGCGGCCCGCCAGTACGGCGTCGCCGCCGGGATGCTCACCGCGGCCGTCGCGGTCGCCGGGCTGCTCACCTACGGGTTCTTCGCCCTCGCCTCCCACTCACTCAGCGCGGACGACTACGGGCAGGTCGTCGTGCTTTGGACCTGTGTCTTCGTCGTCGTCTCGGTCTTCTTCCGTCCCGTGGAGCAGCTGCTCTCGAGAACGATCGCCGAGCAGGAGGCGCACGACCAGTCGATCCGGCACACGCTGCGGGTCGCCGGATCGATCCAGCTCGGCCTTGCCCTGCTTTTCGTCGCGGTCGCGTTCGCTCTGCGCGACTTCATCCAGGGGGACCTGCTGGAGGGGGATGCCTTTCTCTTCTACGCACTGGTCGGAGCCGTGCTCGCGTTCGGCGCGAGCTTCTTCGCCCGGGGGTTCCTGGCCGGGGAGCGCAGGTTTGGGCACTTCGCCGCGCTGCTTTTGCTCGACGGGTCCGGCCGACTGGCCTTCTCGCTGGCGGTCGCCGTCGGGATCGCGGAAGGCGTCGATGCCGTGGCGCTCGGCGTCGTCGCCGGCCCCGCCCTGAGCCTGCTGGTGGTACCGGTGGCGCTGCGAGCTCGCCCGGTCGGAGCATTCCGCCCTCCGCCAGCCGAGGTCGGCGACGACGGGGGTGCCCCCAGGCCCGACACGCCGGAGTTCACGCTCGCGCACGGCGGTGGCTTCGCGGCGGCGGTCCTGGTCATCATGCTCTCCGAGCAGGTGTTCCTCGGCACGGGCCCGCTCTTCGCCCGAGCCGAGGAGGGCGCCGCGGCTGCCGGGTTCATGTTCAACATCCTGCTCGTCGCGCGCGCGCCTGTCGTTCTCTTCCAAGCCGTCGCCGCAAGCCTCCTTCCGCACCTGACACGGCTGCGCTCGACGGGTCGCGATGCCGGTCAAGAGGCGTTCGCTCTCTCGGTCCGCATGACGATCGCCGTCGTCTCGACCTGCGCGGCCGTCCTCTCGCTGATCCTGCTCGCGGTCGGCCCGGTGCTCATGCAGCTCGCCTTTGGCGACAAGTTCACCTACGACCGTCTCGACCTGGTGATCATCGGCGTGGGCGTGGGCTTCTATCTCTCGGCGGCGACGCTGAACCAAGCCGCTCTCGCCCAGGGCCAGGTGCGCCGTGCCGCCGGCTGCTGGGCCGCATGCGCGGTCGCCTTCGTGCTCTGGAACCTCACCGAGGTGGCCGATGTGTTCAGGCGAGTGGAGATCGGCTTCACGGCGAGCGCCGCAATCCTCTGCGCCCTGCTGCTGCTGCTCTATCGCCGGCCGCATGCGCGGCCGGCCGACGAGCTCACGCCCGACTCGCCACGCGAGCTCGAGGCGCGGCTGGCGGCAGCAGACGAGGCGTTCTAGGGCCTGGCCCTACTCCCACTCGATCGTGGCCGGTGGCTTCGACGAGATGTCGAGCACCACCCGGTTCACGCCCTCCACCTCGTTGATGATGCGGCTGGAGACGCGCTCGAGCAGGTCGTAGGGGAGCCGGGCCCAATCGGCCGTCATCGCGTCGTCGGAGGTGACGGCGCGAATCACGATCGGGTACGCGTAGGTGCGACCATCGCCCTGGACGCCGACCGAGCGCACCACCGGCAGGACGCAGAAGCTCTGCCACAGCTCGCGGTAAAGGCCGGCGGCGCGGATCTCCTCCTGCAGGATCGCGTCGGCCGCACGGAGTATGTCGAGGCGCTCGCGGTTCACCTCGCCCCCCACGGTCCTGATCGCGAGCCCGGGGCCCGGGAACGGCTGACGCCAAACGATCGCATCGGGCAGGCCCAGGTCCGTCGCGACCGCCCTGACCTCGTCCTTGAAGAGCATCCGCAGGGGCTCGACCAGGTCAAGCCCAAGATCCTCCGGCAGGCCGCCGACATTGTGATGAGACTTGATCGTCGCGGCAGCGTGTCCGTCGCCCCCCGACTCGATCACGTCGGAGTAGAGAGTCCCCTGGACCAGGAAGCGCGCATCGTCGAACTTCGCGGCCTCGGCTTCGAAGACGCGGATGAACTCCTCGCCGATGATCTTTCGCTTGCGCTCCGGCTCGTCGACACCGGCGAGCCGAGCGAGAAAACGGTCGGTGGCATCGACGTGGATGAGCTGGTCCCCGAGGCGCTCCCTGAATGTCTCGACGACCTGGTCGGCTTCGTTCAGCCGCATCATCCCGTGGTCGACGAGCACGCAGACGAGTTGGTCGCCGATCGCCTTATGGACCAGCGCCGCAGCCGTGGCCGAGTCGACCCCGCCGGAGAGGCCGCAGATCACGCGTGCATCGCCGACCTGGGCGCGGACGCGCTCCACCTGATCGTCGATCACCGATGCCGGCGACCAGCGTCCCTCGCAGCCCGTGATCTCGCGTAGGAATCGCTCGAGGATCTGGGTCCCGTACGGGGTGTGGACGACCTCGGGGTGGAACTGAATGCCGTAGAGGCCGCGCTCGGTGCTCTCGAAGGCCGCGACCGGGGATCCGGGGCTGGCGGCAAGCGCGGTGAACCCCGGCGGCGGCTCGAAGACGCAGTCCCGATGACTCATCCAGCACTGCTGCTCCGCCGGCAGCCCGGCGAGCAACTCGCCGCCCCGGTTGGCCAGCGCCAGCTCGGTTCGCCCGAACTCGCCGGCGTCGGCGGCCTCCACCCTGCCGCCCAGGACGTGGACCATCGCCTGCATGCCGTAACAGATGCCGAGCACGGGAACCCCGAGGTCGAGCAGCTCCGTGCGAAGCGCGGGCGCCCCGTCGGAGTACACGGAAGCCGGGCCTCCCGAGAGGACCAGGGCCCGGGGGGAGCGATCGCGGATCCGCTCGATCGCAACATCGTGGGGCAGGAGCTCGGCGAACACGCCGCACTCCCGGATCCGTCGTGCGATCAGCTGTGAGTACTGGCCACCGAAGTCGAGAACCAGGACCTCCTCGCGCGCGGCGGCGACCGCGCGGTCCTCTGGCGTCAGCTCGGTGACACCGGGCTCGGCCGGCAGCTCGGGGTCCCCCTGCGCGATCTCCCTGGCGGGCGTCGAGTCCAGCGGCCGTGCGACGTCCTCGGTCATCTCGCCGGGGAGCGCCGCCGGGTCAGTCATCCGAGGCTGCGACTCCTGCGGCTACGATGGCGCGGCCGTTGGAGCCCATGCCCACCGACTGCTCCTGCTGGAGCTTCTTCCCCTCGGTCTGCAGCGACGGAGCGACCATCACTTCGGCGCGCTGGAAGTCGCGGATGTCCTCGTAGCCGCAGGTGGCCATGGAGGTGCGAAGCGCGCCCATCAGGTTGAAGGTGCCGTCGTTCTCGTGCGCGGGCCCGTTCAGGATCTCCTCGAGTGTGCCGTCCTGGACGGTCTTCACCCGCGTTCCTCTCGGCAGCGAGGGATGGAACGTGGCCATGCCCCAGTGGAACCCGCGCCCCGGAGCTTCCTCGGCACGGGCCAGAGGTGAGCCGATCATGACCGCGTCGGCGCCGCAGGCGATCGCCTTGGAGACGTCTCCCCCGGTCCGCATGCCGCCATCCCCGACCACGTTGCAGTACTCGCCGGTCTCGAGCATGTGCTGAGAGCGAGCTTCGGCGACGTCCGCGATCGCCGTCGCCTGAGGGACCCCGATGCCCAGGACACCGCGCGTGGTGCAAGCGGCCCCCGGTCCGACCCCTACCAGCACCCCGGCCGCGCCCGTGCGCATCAGGTGGAGGCCTGTGTTGTAGGAGGCGCAGCCACCGACCAGGCACGGGATCGGCACGTCCGCGATGAACTCCTTCAGGTTGAGCGGCTCGGACTTGGTGGAGACGTGCTCGGCCGAGATGACCGTGCCCTGGATCACCAGGATGTCGAGCCCCGCCTCGAGCGCGACCTCGTAGTACTTGGCCACACGCTGCGGCGTGAGCGAGCCGGCCGCCACGGCCCCGGCGTCCTTGATCTCCTCCACCCGGCGAGCGATGAGGTCGGCATCGAGCGGCTGCTCGTAGACATCCTGCATCAGGTTCGTGGCGTCCTGTGGCGAAGCCTTGGCGATCTTCTCCAGCTCGGCGTCCGCGTCCTCGTAGCGGGACCAGATGCCCTCGAGGTTGAGCACCCCGAGGCCCCCCAGGCGGCCGATCTCGGCGGCGCTCCGTGGGCTCACGACGCCGTCCATGGCCGACGCCATCAGCGGCAGCTCGAACCTGTACGGGCCGAGCGTCCATGACACGTCCACATCGTCGGGGTCCCGCGTACGGCGTGAAGGCACGATCGCGATGTCGTCAAACCCGTATGCCCGGCGTCCCTTCTTGCCGCGGCCGATCTCTACTTCCACGCTCTCAGATACCTCCGTCGAATAGACCTTCCAGGCTAGGCGTGCCCGCGGACGAAAAAGCCCCGCCGAAGCGGGGCTCGAAAGCCGGAAAATGCGGGCTCTGCGGGCGCGATTTCAACGCCTTGGCGATGATAACAACCGGCTCAGGCCACTCCGGCGGGGAGATCCAGCTCGCGGACGCTCACCTTCGGCAGGAGCCGCTCGACCTCGTCTCGGTCGAGCGTACCCGCGCCGAAATGCTGGGTCGATTCGGCGCCCGCCGCGACCCCGCGGGCGAGGCATTCCTGGGGGGAGGCGCCGGCGTGCCGCGCCGCGACGTAGCCCGCGAGGAACGCGTCGCCTGACCCAACCGTCGAGACAGGCTCGAGCGGCTCGATCTCCACTTCGTAGCGGACCCCATGCGGGGCCTCCCCCGCCCGTCTGCCCAGGGGCGCGCCATCATCCGCCGGGGAGACGATCGCAACGCAACCTCCCTCGCGAGTGATAACCGCCTCTCCGGCGCCCATCTCGATCAGGCCGTCGAGTCCCATGGACAGGTCGGCGCCGTCGGTGAACTCGTGACCAACGGCCCCCTCTGCCTCGAGGACGTTGGGAGCGACTACCGCCGGCTCTGCCCGCAGCCCCGCGCGCATCGGCTCGCCGTATGAATCGAGCACCGTGAGGATCCCACGCTCGCGCAGGCCCGGGATCAGCTGCCCGTAGACGTTCGCGTCGAGCCCTGGCGGGACGCTGCCCGCGATGACGCAGATCGAAGCACCCTGGGCCAGATACAGCAGCTTGTCGAGGAAGGCCTCGAACTCTCGCTCCCCGACCTCGGGGCCGCGCTCGTTGATCTCGGTTTGCTCGGCGGAGGTCGGGTCGATCACGGCGAGGTTCGTTCGCGACTCGCCGGCGATCCGGGTGAAGTCGCTCAGGACCGACTCGGCCGCGAGCAACTCGACGATGCGGTTGCCGGTGGACCCGCCGACGAGCCCGGTCGCGATCACCGGGCTGCCCAGGCGCTTCAGCGCCCGTGCGATGTTGACGCCCTTGCCGCCGGCGGCGGTGGTCGCGTCGACAGCGCGGTGCCGGCGGCCGAGCCGAAAGTTGGGAACGGCCACCGTGCGGTCGAGCGCTGCGTTTAGCGTGACTGTGAGGATCACTGAGGGTCCCGGACCTCTCTCTCAGTTGCAGACGATACCCCTGACGAGGGGGTTCACCCGGGCTCTCTGCGACGCCGCACGATCCAGGCCACGGGAATCACGATCAGGAGGAGTACCGCGAGGGCGCCCAGGGCCAGCAGGCCCCACGCCCCGGCTCGACTCCCGGGAAGGGCCGCGTCGATGCGTTCGATCAGGCTGGCGGCGTCGGCCCCACGTGCCGCCACGAGCGGCACCTGCGCCTCTCGCTCGCCGTCCACGGTGACGATGGCCGTGCCGAAGCGGTCGCCGCGCGACACCGGGCCCTTCACCTCGGGCGGTATGCCCCTGGCCTCGATCTCGATGTCCTGGTCACGGCGCACGGTGAGCTCGACGCCCTGCCTGGCAACGATCGGCACCGCCACGTCGCGGTCACGGATCGCCACGTCGCCGAGCCGCTTGCCCTTCCGGATCACCTCCTCCTCGCCGTAGAGCGAGAAGCCGTACCGCAGCAGATCGAGCGTTCCCTGCTCTCGCGCAAACTCCGACGGGGTCCCGAGCACCGCGGATACGAGCGTCACTCCCTTGCGCTCCCCGGATCCCACGAGCACATATCCGGCGCCATCGGTGAAGCCGGTTTTGACCCCGTCCACCCACGGAACCCTCGCCACCAGGGTGTTGCGATTCGCGATTCGCCTGACGCGACCGCCGCTCTCCACCGTCGCGCTGGGCGAATCGGTGATCTTCTGGATGAGCGGGTCGCGGCGGAGGATGATCGCGAGGTCCACCAGATCGCGCGCAGTGGTGTGATGGCCCGGGCCGTCGAACCCGATCGGGTTCTCATAGCCCGTGTGGTCGAGCCCAAGTCTCCGCGCCGCCTGGTTCATCCGGGCGACGAACGCATCCTCCGATCCCTCCGCCGCCACCGCCAGCGTCACCGCCGCGTCGTTGCCGCTCGCGAGCAGCAGGCCGTAGAGCAGGTCCTCGACGGAGACCGACTCGCCCGGGCGCAGGCCCATCAGCGACTCGCCCGGGCCGGGGCTGTACGGCGCCGCCGTCACCTTGGCCCCGGGCTTCAGGGCCTCGCGGGCGAGGTAGGCCGTCATCAGCTTCGTCGTACTCGCCATCGGCAGCTCCCTGCCGGCGGCGTGAGCGGCAAGCTCATCCTTGTCGTCGGGGTCATAGAGCAACCAGGCAGCGGCGTCGGGCCGCGGCGCGGCGGGCTCCTTGAGGGCGGCTTGGACCGGGGGGGCCGCTGCCAGCACGACCAGTGCCGTGCCGCATGCCAGCCACCACCGGGCGCCGCGAGGTGCGCCTAGCCGGGCCGCAGCTTCAGCGTCTGGCCGGGCTGCAAGGTCTGCGGGTCGACGTCCGGATTCAGCTCCAAGAGCCGCTCCTCGCTGAGGTTCGCGCTGTCGGCGATCGTCGAGAGGTTGTCGCCCGGCTGCACCACGTAGGTGTCCTCGCCCGACTGCTGCTGCTCTTGCTTGCCGCCGCGATCGCCCTTTTTCTTGCCGTCGTCGCCGGAGGAGTCGATTGAGCCCCCGACCACGACCAAGATGGCCACGACCACCGCTGCGAGGCCAAGCAGAGCCAAGAGGCGAGTGCTCCATTGCTGCCACGTTCCTGTGCTCGTCGTGCCGTCCATATGCAACCCGTTTGCCGGGCGATTGTGCCCGCGGCGGGCAGATGGTAAGCGCTATCAGGTCTGCCTCAGGCCCCACAGCTCGGCTCGCAAGCGATCGGCCGCGGCGCCCGGATCCTCCGCGTTGGCGATCGACCGTGAGGCGGCAACCAGCACGGAGGCGGGATGGGAGCCAAGCGCGGGCCCCAGGTCGGCGAGGCGCCCGCCTTGCGCCCCCACCCCGGGCATGAGGAAGATCGCGGTGGGCATCAACTCACGCAGTCGCGCGAGATGCTTTGGCTCCGTCGCCCCCACAACGGCACCCATGCCTGTGAGGCCCGACGAGCCCGCGAGCCGTTCGGCCCGCTCGGCAACCAGCGCCGCCACGCGCTCGAACACGGGACCGGCGCTCGTCTCGAGGTCGAGGAGATCGGCGGCACCCGGATTGGACGTGCGCACCAAGACGAAGAGCCCACCCCCGGCGTCGCCCGCCGCTTCGATCAGAGGCTCGAGGGCATCACCACCCAGAAGCGGGTTGACCGTGGCGGCGTCCACGCCCAGTCCGTGCACCGCGCCGAACGGGGTGGATGTGCTCCCGAAGAGCATCTGGGCGTAGGCGGCAGCGCTCACCGGCACATCCCCTCGCTTACCGTCGGCGACGACCAGAAGCCCGGCCTCCCGGGCGGCCGCTGCCACGGCCGCGAGCGCCGCCCAGCCGGGCGCGCCGAGGCGCTCGAAGCATGCGAGTTGGGGCTTTACCGCGACGCAGTGCTCACCTGCCGCGTCGATCAACGACCTGCAGTGCGCGGCGACGGCCGCCCCTGCCTGCTCGGCGGCCGCTCCCGTGGCCTCGTCCCCGACCGCGCCGTCGACCGCCGCCGGGTCGGGGTCGAGCCCGAGGCAGATCTGGCTGCGCCGCTCCTCGACGAGGGCGGCCAGCCGATCTGCGAACGGTGGCGTCAGCCCTTGACCGTCTTCTTGAGGCCGGCGCCCGCTGAGAACTTGGGCACCTTGCCGCCGGCGATGGTGATCCGCTCGCCGGTACGGGGGTTCACGCCCTGGCGCGGCCCGCGCTCGGCGACCGAGAACTTGCCGAAGCCGGTGAAGGAGACCTCGCCCCCGCCGGCGAGGGTGGTGCTGATTCCGTCCAGAACGGTGTCGACGGCGTCGGCGGCCGCTTTCTTGGACTCGAAGCTTCCAGCGATGCGATCTACGAACTCGGCCTTAGTCAAGGTGATCCTCCTGGTTGGGGGTTCGGAAAGCAGCGGCGAATCTAACAGCGCTCCAGGTCGTTAGGGGAAGCGCCCAGGCGTGAAATCGTGCCGAAGGCCGCTTACATCCGCTCGGGAGCGCTAACTCCGACCAACTCGAGCGTTTTCGCCAGCACGCGCTTCGCTGCGACACACAAGCCCAGGCGAGCAGCCTGCACCGGCTCCTCGACCCCGACCACCTGGCAGTCGCGATAGAAGGCGTGAAAGTCAGCCGCGGTCGCCCCGGCGTACGCGCACAGGCGGTGAGGCGCCCGGCGCCCGGCAGCCTCGGCCACCTCGCCCGGAAGCTCCAGGAGACGTCGCACCAACGCGCTCTCGGCGGGCTCCACTGGCGCTGCCAGCGCCTGGTCGATGCCAGCGGCCGCGCTGATCGCGTCCTCGTCAGGGCCCTCACTCTCGCCGGCGGGCGCCGCGCCCTCGGAAATCGCCTTGCGCAGGATGCTCGCGATCCGGGCGTGTGCGTATTGCACGTAATAGACCGGGTTGTCCTGTGAGGTCTTGCGGGCGAGCTCAAGGTCGAGATCGATGGGGGTGTCGTGGCTTCGCTGGAGCATGAAAAAGCGCGCAGCGTCGACGCCGATGTCATCGAGGAGAGCGTCCAGGGTCACGAACTCGCCCGTGCGTTTGGCCATCTGCGCGCGCTCGCCGCGCTCGACGATATGCACGAGTTGCATCAACGGTGCCTCGTAGGCGGAGGGGTCGGCGCCGAGCGCCGCGATCGCCGCGCGCATCCGGGCCACGTACCCATGGTGATCCGAGCCGAGCGGGTCGATCATGCGCTGCCAACCGCGCTCCAGCTTGTTGCGGTGATAGGCGACGTCAGCTGCGAAATACGTCGGCTCACCGCTCGAGCGGATCAGGACGCGGTCCTTGTCGTCGCCGAACTCGCTCGTTCGCAACCAGACCGCGCCGTCGCTGTCGTACACGTGCCCATCGGCGCGCAGCTCTGCCACCGCTGCATTGGTCGCGTCTGCTTCGTGCAGTGTGCGCTGCGAGAACCAGGTGTCGAAGTGCACGCCGAAGCGCTCCAGGGTGGCGGCGATCCGCTCCCGCATCACCTCGGTGCCCGCGCGGGCGACGGCGTCAAGGTCGTCCGGGGAGATACCGGCCCCCGTGAGCTCCTCGGCGAGCTCAGTGACGTACTGGCCCCGATAGCCGTCCTCGGGCGGCTCGGCGCCGCGCATGCGTGCCGCGATCGAGGCGGCGAAGCGGTCCACCTGTCCGCCGAGATCGTTGAGGAGATATTCGCGCCCGACCTCGTCGCCGGAGGCTTCGAGCAGGCGCGCCAGCGAGTCGCCCAGCGCCGCGCCGCGAGCGCCCGCCACGGTGAGGGGACCGGTTGGATTCGCCGACACGAACTCGACGAGGACGCGCTCGGGGTTCTCCGGTTCGAGGGTGCCGTATCGATCGCCGCGCCCGAGCACCGTGCCGATCGCCTCTCGATACCAGCGATCCGCGAGAAAGAGGTTGAGGAAGCCGGGACCGGCGACCTCCACCCGCACGGCGTTCGCGCCCAGGAGCCCGGATAGCTCGAGCCCGATCCGGTCGGCCACGTCACGGGGGGGCTCGCCCCGAGCCGGGGCAAGGAGCATCGCGGCATTCGTCGAGTAATCGCCCAGCTCGGGTCTCGGCGGGCGCTCGAGGGCGATCTGGGCCGCCGACCCGGAGCCGTCGGCCACGTTGGAGGCCGCGGCGATGACGACCTCGCGGAGCTCGGCGAGCGGGCCGGTTGAGGTGGCGGAGGACATGGCGCGATACTAGATGGGCATGGGTACGCTGCCTGCCCATGAGGGCTCTCGTCACCGGCGGCGCCGGGTTCATCGGATCGCACTTGGTCGACGCCCTCGTCGCCCATGGCCATGAGGTCGTGGCGCTCGACGACCTCTCGAGCGGGCGTCGCGAGAATCTGGCGGAGGCGCAGGACCGAGGGGCCCGCCTGATCGAGGCGAGTGTCGCGGACCCCGCCGCCCTACAGGGCCCCTTGGCCGAGGCCCGACCGGAGATGATCTTCCATCTGGCCGGCCAAATCGACGTACGTCGCTCCGTGGCGGACCCTGTTCACGACCTCGACGTGAACGTCGGCGGCACCATCAACCTGCTCGAGGCAGCCCGGGCGCACGGCAGCCGCCGCTTCCTGTTCGCCTCGACTGGCGGCGCCATCTACGGCGAGGGTGCGGGCCGCGGGTTGCCTTTGGGTGAGGACGCGGACTGCCTGCCTGACGCGCCCTACGGGCAGAGCAAGCTCGCGGCCGAGGGCTACCTGGCGCTCTATGAACGGCTATACGGCGTCTCGACAATCGCACTGCGGCTTGGCAACGTCTACGGTCCGCGGCAGGACCCGCATGGCGAAGCCGGCGTCGTTGCGATCTTCTCTCGGGCGCTGCTGGCCGGTGAGGTTCCCACCGTCTTTGGCGACGGCGAGCAGACCCGCGACTACATCTCGGCCTCGGACGTCGTCGCGGGCTTTTTGGCCGCCGCGGACACCGATGCGTCGGGAGCGATCAACCTTGGGACGGGGACCGAGACGAACGTGCTCGATCTCGGCACCACCATCGCCGGCTTCGCAGGAGCCGAGTTCAACCCGCAGATGGCCCCTCCCCGCGCGGGTGAGGTACAGAGGATCTCGATCGACCCTGGGCGTGCCCGCTCCGAGCTCGGGTGGACCGCCTCCTCGACGCTCGAACAGGGGCTCGAGGCGACCGTCGCGTCGTTCCGGGCCGCCGACGAGCCCGGCCGTCAGTCAGAGGTCTGAGCCTCCTCGTAGGCGACGGCGGCGCCGATCCGCTCAACCGTGGGCGGATGGGTGCCCAGCAGAGCGGTGACCAGGCCAGGCGGAGCGGGGTCCGAGACGTTGTCGGTCGCAAGGCGCTGCTGCAGGGCGATCAGGGCCTGGGGATCATCGGTCAGCTCCAGCGCGTAGTCGTCGGCGCTGGCCTCGACGTCGCGCGAGAGCTGATTGCCGGGAACGTTCAGGATGAATGAGGCGATCGCGATGCCGAGCACGTAGGCAGGGAGCGCCGACGGCGAGCTGCGCTCCGCGCCCGAGCGGTCGGCGAGCGCCTCCCCAACCTCACGCACGAACAGGAGCCCGAGGGGGGCGACGATGGCGATGAACCCGATGCCTCGCGGGATGTCGTTGTGCGCTGCGTGAGCAAGCTCGTGTGCGACGACGGACTCGAGCTCGGCGGGCTCGGCGCGCTCGATCAGGTTGTCGTAGAGCACGACCCGCTTGGTGGGGCCGAGGCCGCCGACGTAGGCGTTCAACGAGGTCGAGCGGCGAGAAGCGTCAACCCTGAGGACCTCGCCAACGTCGACGCCACCGCGCTCCGCCAGCGCGACGACGCGGGCTCGCTCCTCGCTGCCCTCTGGAAGCTCCTCGAAGTCGTTGAAGAGCGGCGCCAAGACGACGGGGGCGAGCCACGAGAAGATCGCGGCGACGGCCACCACCCCGGCGGCGGCGCCGAGCCACCAGTTGCGCGGGAAGCGGCGCACCAGCCCGAGGAGGATCGCCGCGCCGACGCCGGCGAAGAGCGCCGAGATCGCGGTCGACTTCGCCACGTCGGTGAACCACGACCCGAGCGACTGGGTGGAGAGCCCAACGTCCACTGAACGCTCGTGCGCCCAGAGGTCGACCGGCAACGCGACAACCGCCAGGGTCAGGGAGAGGCCCGCGCCGGCCGCGGCCGCGCCGAGCACGGGGCGCCTGCCGAGCCGCTCGAGCGCCCGGCGAGCGCCCCGTGGCCTGCCCAGCGCGAGTGCAACCAGCACGGCGCCCTGCGCGCCGATCCCGGCGACCAGCAGCCATCGCTGGCCGCTTCGGTAGTCGCGGGCGCGTTCGAGCTCGGCGGCGTCGAAGTACTCACCCTCGTTCACCTCCTCCGGCTGGAGCGGCTCGGAGCCTGGCTGCAGGAGCCAAACCGCACCTTCGGCCACGATCACCATCGCCACGGCGATCGCGCCGATGCGCGCGCCACGGGAGCGGCTCAAACGCACGGTCGCGGGCGCTCGGTCGGTTCCATCGCCCTACGATAGTCGGCCGTCTTCGCCGCCCATGCGCCTTGCGATCCTGAGCGACATCCACTCCAACCTGCCCGCTCTCGAGGCGGTTTTGGGCGTGATCGACGACGCCGATGTCGACGAGACCTGGTGCCTGGGGGACGTCGTGGGCTACGGCGCGAGCCCCGACGAATGCACCTCCACGGTGGCCGAGCGCTGCTCACTTTGCCTCGTTGGCAACCACGACCTGGCGGTGATCGGGGATCTCGACATCTCCTCGTTCAGCCCCGCGGCGTCCGCAGCGGTGCGTTGGACCCAGCGCGAGGCGAAGGACGCGACGTTCCGCTATCTGAGATCCCTGAAGCCCGCGGACACAAGCCGCGAGGTCGGGCTCTACCACGCCTCGCCGCGCGACCCCGTGTGGGAATACGTGCTGTGGCCGGATCAGGCGGCGGAATGCATCGCGCTCCAGGCGGCGCGCGTGAGCTTCGTCGGGCATTCGCACGTCGCGCTCTTCTTCGTGCTTCCGGGGGACGACGATGGTGTCGCGGGTGACGACGAAGCGGAGGACGGCGACATGCTTGCCCGCGGCGCGCAGGCCGAGGCGGGGACCCTCCTCGACCTATCCGACGGCCGCTGGCTCATCAACCCCGGCAGCGTCGGGCAGCCGCGCGACGGTGACAAGCGCGCGGCGTGGCTCGAGCTCGACACCGACGAGTGGACCGCGACGTTTCACCGCGTCGACTACGACATCGACCGGGCGGCCGACGCGATCCTCGCCACCGAACTGCCGGAACACCTCGGAAAACGGCTGCATATCGGCCAATGAGCGTTTTTTCCGTGACTACACTCGCCGCCGTGCTCCCGAGAGGACCCAAGCGGGCCGCCGTGGCGCTCGTCGCGGTGGCGATGGGGCTGTCGGCGTGTGGGTCGGACGGGGAGGGGACGATTCCGCCGACGAATGCGGATGCGTTGATTGCCCAGGTCGACAAGGTCGAGGCGGCCGTCCAGATCGGTGACTGCACGACTGCCGAGACCGAGGTAGGACAGCTGACGGGCGCCGTGAATGGCCTTCCGGCTGAGGTCGGCGTGAAGACAAAGGATGACCTTCGTGAGCTCACAGCCAATCTGGAGGAGCTCACCACCGAGCAGTGCGAGCCGGACACCGGCGATTCGGTTGACACCGGGGCTTCGGGCCCCGCCGGCGTACTCGAGGAGGAAGACGGCTGATGGCCGGCGGGATGATCTCCGAGCGCTACCGCCTGGGCGAACGCCTCGGGTCGGGCGGCATGTCGAGTGTCTATCGGGCGGATGACATCGTGCTCGAGCGCACGGTGGCGGTCAAGGTCCTGGCCGAGCACCTCTCCGACGACGAGAAGTTCGTCGCGCGCTTCCGTCGCGAGGCGATTGCCGTCGCGCGGCTGATCCACCCCAACATCGTTCAGGTGTACGACACTGGGGTCGACGAGGAGCGCCACTACATCGTCATGGAGTACGTGGAGGGCAAGTCGGGCGCGCAGCTCCTGCAGTCGAAGGGCCGCCTCGGCCCGTCCGTCTCCGTGCAGGTCGGCGTACAGGCGTGCTCGGGCCTCGAGTACGCGCATCGCCAGGGAATCATCCACCGCGACGTGAAACCCGGGAACCTGATGGTGATCGGGGGCCCGGCGGGCAAGCGTGCGCAGGCGGGCGGCCATGACCCGCCCACGGGGGAGATGACCGTGAAGCTCGCCGACTTCGGCATCGCCCGCGCGGCCGAGCAGACGCGGCTCACCCAGGTCGGCTCGGTGGTCGGGACCGCGGCCTACCTTGCTCCCGAGCAGGCCCGCGGCGAGGAGGCGACCCCCGCGGCCGACGTCTACGCGCTCGGTGTCGTGATCTACCAGCTCTTGACCGGCCGGCTGCCGTGGGAGGGCTCGACCCTCGCCGAGCTTGCGATCCGGCGGGAGAACGAGCGACCCCTCTCGCCGACCTCGTATGACCCCGAGGTCCCGGAGGAGCTCTCCACCGCCGTCTTGCGGGCGCTCGAGGGCGACGTCTCGAACCGCTACCGCAGCGCGCGTGAGTTCTCTACGGCTCTGCGGGCGGGCGTCGCCGGGGTGGTCCCGCCGGTCCCCGCGGGCGAGGAACCCACCCGGACCCTGCAGGACGAAACGGCCGCAACGCGAGCGATGGCGGGCGATCCGCCCACCCCGGTCGCGCCGCAGGCACCGGTCCGCCGCCCTCCCCCGCCACCGCCCCGCCCCGTCCTGGCCCCGGCCGCGAAGCCCAAGCGCTCGGGCTTCAGCCGGTTCATGCGGGGGGTGGGCCTCCTGATCGTGATCGCCGTACTCGCCGGCCTGATCGCCGCAGGCGTCCTGCTCTTGACCGACGCAGGCCAGAACACCGACGTCGGCGACTTCCTGAAGCAGGAGCTCGATCAGCAGATCGAATCGATCCGCGACTTCATCAGCGAGAACACGTCGTAGGTCCCGCACTGCGGAGCCCTCAGGCGGTCCAAGGGGCCTCGCCCTCGAGCGTCGCTGTGCGGAACTCCTCGAACCTTGCGTCGGCTATCGCCGCTCGCGCCCCGGCCGCCAGGCGCTCCAGGTAGCTCAGGTTGTGGAGCGTGAGCAGCCGCACGGCGGTGAGCTCGTGCTCCCGCGACAGATAGTGCAGGTACGCCCGGCTGTGGCGCGCGCAGGCGGGGCAGTCGCACCCGTCGACGAGCGGCGCATCGTCCTCGGCGTGGGCGACCTTGCGGATGTCAAAGCGAAAGCGACTCTCCGGAAGCGCGGCGAGGGCCATCCCGTGACGGGCGAGTCGGGTGGGAACCGCGCAGTCGAAGACATCGATGCCGCGAGCGATCCCCTCGACCAGGTCGTCGGGCTCGCCGATTCCGAGCAGGTGCTTCGCAGCCTCGGTCGGCAGGTGGGGCAGGGTCATGTCCAGTACCCCGTACATCTCCGGCTTGTCCTTGCCGAGGGTCCCGCCGATCGAGATCCCGTCGATCGCGGCCGCCCCGACGGCCTGCGCGGATTCGCGCCGCAGATCCTCGTGGACTCCGCCCTGCACAATCCCGAACACCGCTTGGTGGTCGGGCCCCTCGCGGGCGTGCCAGTCGAGGCAGCGGTCGAGCCAGCGGTGCGTGCGCTCCGTGGATCGCGCGGTGTAGTCGCGATCAGCGTGAAATGGAGTGCACTCGTCGAAGACCAGTGCGATGTCGGACCCGAGGGCGGCCTGAACTCCCATGGACTCCTCGGGGCCGAGGAAGCGTTCGGAGCCATCGACGTACGAGCGGAAGCGGACCCCCTCCTCGGAGATCTCGAGCACCGAGCCCGAGCTGCCGGCCCGCCCCCTGCGGCCCTTGATCTCGTCGGCAACCGTCCCGTGCGCGAGCGAGAAGACCTGAAAGCCCCCCGAGTCAGTGATGATCGCGCGTTGCCAGCCCATGAACTCGTGCAGCCCACCGAGCTTCGCGACCCGCTCCGCCCCGGGCGCGAGCATCAGATGGAAGGTGTTCCCGAGCACCATCTCGTAGCCGAGCCCGGCAACGTCGGATGAGTCGAGCGAGCGCACGCTGCCGCGCGTCGCGAGAGGGATGAATGCGGGCGTCGCGATTCGTCCGTGGCCAGTGAGGAGGCGACCGGTCCTTGCTGCGCCATCGCGAGCGTCGATCTCGAAGTTGAGGCGGGTCGGGTCGCTGCGCACGCGCTGAGGCTACGGGAGGTCCGTCATCCCTCTTTCAGAAGTGAGGTGCCCGTCATCTCCCCGGGCTGGTCGATCCCCAGCAGCTCCAGCACCGTCGGGGCGACGTCGGCGAGGATGCCCCCGTCGCTCAAGCCCACCTCTGCGATGGTGATGATGAGCGGCACGAGGTTCGTGGAGTGGGCCGTGTTCGGAGACCCGTCGGGCTCGAGCATGTTGTCGGCGTTGCCGTGGTCGGCGGTGACGACGCAGGCCCCGCCGGCCTTATGGGCCGCCCCGACGACGTCGGCTAGGCACGAATCCACCTTTTCGACAGCCTTGACCGCGGCCTCGATGTCGCCCGTATGACCGACCATGTCCGGGTTGGCGAAGTTGATGATCCCGAAGCGGTAATCGCCGCTCGCGAAGCGCTCGGCGAAGACCTCGGCAGCGCCCTCGGCGCTCATCTCGGGCTTCTCGTCGTAGGTCGCGACGTCGCGCGGAGAATCGACCAGGAAGCGCTCCTCTCCCTCCCACTCCTGCTCGCGCCCCCCGTTCAGGAAATACGTCACGTGGGCGTACTTCTCGGTCTCGGCCACATGCAGCTGCTTCGCGCCTTCGCGGGAGAGCACCTCAGCGAGCGTCACCTCGGGCAACTCCGGGGGGAATGCGACCGGGAAGTCGAACTCGTCCTGGTAGCTCGTGAGGGTCGTGAGCTCAACCTCGGGCGCGTCGCCACGATCGAACTCGTCGAAGTCGGCCTCGCCGAGCGCCCGTGAGAGCTGGCGCGCCCGGTCCGGCCGGAAGTTGAAGTGGATGGCCACGTCGCCGTCGTTCATACCCCCGTAGTCACCGACGACGGTCGGCTTGATGAACTCGTCCGTCTCCTCCCGATCGTGCGCAGCCGTGACGGCCTCCACGGCGCTTTCGGCACTCTGCCCCTCGCCATGCGCGATGGCGTCGTAGGCGAGCTTGGTGCGGTCCCAGCGGCGGTCGCGGTCCATCGCGTAGTAGCGCCCACTCACCGTCGCGACTCGGCCGACTCCGTCAAGCCATTCCTCGAGCTGTTCGACGAACCCGAGAGCCGAGGTCGGCAGCGTGTCGCGGCCGTCGGTGAACGCGTGCGCGACGAGGTCCTCCACTCCCTCCCGCCTCGCGAGCTCGATCAGCGCCTCGACGTGCTCCCACCCGGAGTGGACGCCGCCATCTGAGACGAGCCCCATCAGGTGAAGGTTTGCGTTCGCCTCCTTCGCCGCGCGACATGCGTCCACGAGCATCTCGTTTGAGAAGAAGCTCTCGTCCTCGACGGCGTCGTTGATCCGCGCCAGGTCCTGTTTTATGATCGCACCCGCTCCGAGGTTGAGGTGCCCCACCTCCGAGTTCCCCATCTGACCCTCCGGAAGACCGACATCGCGGCCGCTGGCCGAGAGCTCGGTGTGCGGATAGCGCTCCCACAGCTCGTCGAAGGTGGGCGTGTCGGCCAGGGAGATCGCGTTGCCGTCCCCGTCTGGAGCAAGGCCCCAGCCATCGAGGATCACGAGCGCGACGGCGGGCGCCGGGAGCGAGTCGGCGCCGTCCGGCAGGGTCATGCCGCTGCACCGCAGACGGCGAGGAACTCCTCTGGATCGAGGCTCGCGCCCCCAACCAGCCCGCCGTCGACATCGGGCTGTGACATGAGCTCAGCGGCGTTGCCGGGCTTCATCGAGCCCCCGTAGACGATCCGCGCGGCAGCCGCGGCGGCCTGGTCGTGGGCGGCCAAGAGCTCCCGGATGAAGCCGCAGGCCTCCTGTGCCTGCTCGGTCGTGGCGGTACGACCGGTGCCGATCGCCCAGACAGGCTCGTAGGCGACCACGACCTGACCGAGACGGGCCTCCGGCACTTCCGCCAGGTCCGCCTCGAGCTGGGTCCGCAAGACCTGCTCCGTCTCGTCCTCGTCCCGCTGGGCCTCGGTTTCGCCCACACACAGGATCGGCAGCAGACCGGCCTCAAGCGCGGCAGGGACCTTCCGCGTCAGCGCCTCATCGGTCTCGCCGAAGAGCTGACGGCGCTCGGAATGCCCAAGAACCACCGCTTGAACTCCGATGTCCGTGAGCATCGCGGCCGAGACCTCGCCGGTATACGCCCCGCTCTCCTCGAAGTGCATGTTCTGCGCGCCGACGCGAACCTCGGTGTCGCGCGCGCTGCGAACCGCAGCCACGAGCGCGGTATAGGGCGCGCACACGACCAGATCGACGCCGGCGAGCTCGCGGGCGTCAGGGAGGAAGGCCTCGAGGAACTCCTCCGTCTCGGCCACCCGCTTGTTCATCTTCCAGTTCGCCGCCACCAGGGGGCGGCGCTCGCCCTCAGCCATCGCGCAGAGCCTCCACCCCCGGGAGCTCCCTGCCCTCCATGAGCTCCAGCGAGGCCCCCCCGCCGGTCGAGAGCCAGTCGACCTCGTCGGCGAGGCCGAACGACGCGAGCGCCGCGGCCGAGTCACCGCCACCGACCACGGTCACTCCCGGGGCGGCCGCCACGGCGGCGGCCACAGCGCGGGTCCCGGCAGCGAACGGCTCCAGCTCGAAGGCTCCCATCGGGCCGTTCCAGAACACGGTGCCCGCACGATCGATCGCCTCCGCGAAGGCGCGCGCAGTCTGGGGCCCGATGTCGAGCCCCATCCACCCGTCGGGCACGTCGACCCCGTCGAGAGCGCGATGGTCGGCCTCGGCGTCGAAGCGCTCGGCGATCACGAGGTCGGTCGGCAGCAGGAGCTCGCATGAGGATCCGTCGGCCTGCTCGAGGGCATCGCGCGCCAGTTCGATGTCGTCCTCCTCCACGAGGGAGTCACCCGTCTCTGTGCCCTGGGCGCGAAAGAAGCTGAAGCACATGGCACCCCCGATCAGGACCTGGTCCGAGACGTCCAGGAACCGCTCGAGGACGCCGATCTTGTCGGAGACCTTGGCTCCTCCCAGAACGACGCAGAGCGGCCGCTCGGGCTCGTCGCGGACCGCCGTCAGCTCGCGAACCTCTCGTTCGAGCAGCAGGCCGGCGAAAGCGGGGAGCTCATGAGCGACGCCCTCGGTCGTCGCGTGCGCCCGATGCGCCGCTCCGAAGGCGTCGTTCACGTAGAGATCGGCGAGCGCTGCAAGCTTTCCCGCCAGCTCCGGATTGTTGGTCGTCTCGCCCTCCTCGAACCGGCTGTTCTCGAGCAGCAGGATCTCGCCGGGCCCGAGGCTCTCGGCCTCGCTCTCGACCTCGGGGCCGATGACGCCGGGTGCCAGCTTCACCTCGGCGTCGAGGTGGCCGGACAGGTTCTCGCCGACGGGAGCCATCGATAGGTCCGGATCCTCGCCCTCGGGGCGGCCGAGGTGCGAGACCAACACCAGCGACGCCTCGCGGTCGCGAAGGAGCTCGATCGTCGGCAGCGCGGCCCTGATGCGCGTGTCGTCGCTGACCTCGCCCGAGTCAAGCGGGACGTTGAAATCGACCCTGACCAGCGCGCGCTTGCCGCCGACGTCGGCGTCGCGAACGCTCGCCTTGTGAAACGACCCGCGCTCTGTCTCAGCCGTCAAGCGCCGACTGTCGCCGGCTCGAGGACCTTGGCGGCAAGCTCGACGCAGCGGTTGGAGTAGCCCCACTCGTTGTCGTACCAGGCGACCGCCTTGACCAGGGTTCCCTCCATGACCATGGTCTGGTCGGCGTCGAAGATCGAGGAATGGGGGTCCTTGACGATGTCGGTCGAGACGATCGGATCCTCGGTGTAGGCGAGGATGCCATCGAGTGGGCCCTCGGCGGCCTCCCGGGCGGCGGCGTTCAACTCCTCGGCGCTCGTCTCCTGCCCGACGACGCAAACCAGGTCGACCACGGACCCGGTCGACACGGGGGCGCGTACGGCGAGGCCGTTCAGCTTGCCGTCGAGCTCGGGCAAAACGAGGCCGACCGCCTTGGCGGCGCCGGTCGTGGTCGGGATCAGGTTGAGCGCGGCAGCCCGTGCCCTTCGAAGATCCTTGTGCGGCATGTCCTGCAGCCGCTGGTCGGAGGTGTAGGCGTGGATCGTGGTCATCAGGCCGTGCTCGATCCCGACGGTGTCGTTGATGACCTTCGCCAGCGGGGCAAGGCAGTTGGTGGTACAGGAGGCGTTGGAGATGATGTGGTGTTCGTCCGTGTCGTAGGCGTCGTCGAAGTTGACACCGAGGGCCACGGTCACGTCCGGGTCGGTCGCGGGCGCTGAGATGATCACCTTCTTGGCACCCGCCTCGAGGTGCTTGGCCGCGTCGTCGCGCTCGGTGAAGATGCCGGTCGACTCGATCACGACGTCGGCGCCCAGATCGCCCCAGGGGAGCTGGGCCGGATCCTTCTCGGAGAGGATCTTCGTCTCGGCTCCATCGACCACGATCGCTCCATCGCGCTCGGCGACCTCGCCGGGGAACCGGCCGAGGATGGAGTCGTACTTGAGGAGGTGAGCCAGCGTCTCCGCGTCGGCGATGTCGTTCACTGCGACGAACTCGAGGTCCGCGCCGGCCTCGTGGGCGGCTCGAAACAGGTTGCGTCCGATGCGCCCGAAGCCGTTGATGCCAACCTTCACTGCCATCTGATCTGGGTCCTCCTCAGTATTCGTGTCGTGGGCGTCGAGGCTAGATGATCCATCCCTTCCCGCCTGGTCTCGGTCTAATCGACTCCGACCGCGATTTCGACGCGGTTGCCGTCGGGATCGCGCAGGTACGCCGAGTAGTAGGTCGGCCCGTACTCCGGTCGCTGGCCCGGGTCGCCTTGGGTGACGCCACCCGCATCGATGCCGCCCTCCCACGCCGCCTTCACGGCCGAGATCCCATTCGCCGCGAAGCAGATGTGGCCGCCGCCTGCCCGAGTCTCGCTGCGGTAGGCGAGGTGAAAGACCGGGCGGACGATCCCCCAGGCGATGCGCTCCTCGGTGTCAAAGAGGCGGCGCCAGCCCAGTGGGCCGAGCACCTGGTCGTAGAAGTGACCGCTGCGCTCGAGGTCGGACGTCTCCAGGCTGACGTGATGGATCACTAGCCGAACCTACCCCCGTGGCTCCCATCGGAACGTCTTCATCGCGATCAGCAGTGCCGCCACGCCCCACAGCACCACGATGCCGAGATCGGCCCACTCGAATCCGGCGCCGGTCGTCGTCGGATTCCACGCGGCGAAGAACGCCTCGAAGAAGTGCCGGATCGGGAAGATGTCGGCGACGTCGAGCACCCCGGCCGGGATCTCCGACTCCGGAATGAATACGCCCGAGAGGAAATAGAGCGGCAAGAGCGCGAAGTTCGTGATGGGCGCGGCCGCATCCTCCGAGGGAATCGCGGCGGTGAGGGCGAAGCCGATGCAGCAGAACGAGATGGCGCCGACGGCGAGCGAAACGAGAACGGCGGGCAGGCGCTCCCACGGAATCTCGACGCCGTAGATGATCCGGCCGATGGCCGCCACGACCACCAGCGCGAGCACCGAGACCACGATCGCGTTGCCCACGCGCCCGGCGATGAAGACCCACGTCGGCAGCGGCGTGCCGCGAGTGCGCTTCAAGATTCCGTTCTCGCGATCCACGGTCAGCGAGATCGCGAGGCTCTGGGTCGTCGCCGAGACCACGGCGAGCGTGATGATGGCCGGCACGTAATAGGTCGTGGTCTTGATCCCGCCGAGCTCATCAATCGTGTCGTTGCCGAAGATCGTCGCGAAGATCAGAAGGAAGATGACCGGCAGGAGCACGGTGAAGAAGACGGAGGCGGGGTTCCGCCAGAAGATCTTCTGGTCGTAGCGGAACTGATGGCGCGCGAGCGCAATCGCGCTCATGACTCGCGCTTCTCAGTCAGCTCGAGGTAGACGTCCTCGAGGCTTGGGGTGCCAACCGTGAGCGCCGTCAGCTCATCGCCACGGTCGAGCGCCCAGCCCGTCAGCTCGTGCAGAAGGCGCGCGGGCTGACCCGTGCGGATGACGACGAACAGCCCGTCGGCCTCCGCCTTGGCGCCGTCGGCCAGCGGTAGGTCCTGAACATGGGTGCCCTCGGGCAGCCGAAAGCGAACCTCGCTGACGTCGGCGTCGACGCCGAGACGGCTGGGTGGTCCCTCGGCGACGATCTCGCCGCCCACGATGATCGCCGCGCGGTCGGCGAGCACCTGCGCCTCGTCCATGTAGTGGGTGGTGAGGAAGACGGTTTTCCCGAGCTCGCGAAGGCTGGCGATCACGTCCCACGCTTGCCGGCGCGCCGAAGGATCGAAGCCGGTGGTCGGCTCGTCCAAGAACAGCAGCTCCGGGTCACCGATCAGCGCCAGAGCCACGTCGAGGCGCCGTTGCTGGCCGCCCGAGAGCCGGTTCACGCGAGTATCCGCCTTTGGCTCGAGCCCCACCTGGGAGATGGTGTCCTCGACACCGCGCGGCGCCGGGTAGTAGCCGGCGAAGAGGTCGATCGTCTCGCGAACGGAGAGCTCGGGATGCATGTTGCTCTGCTGGAGCACGATGCCGATGCGCCCGCGCCAGGCCCTGCCGCCACGCTGCGGATCCTCACCGAGAACGCTGACATCTCCCGCGCTCCGTTCCCGGTAGCCCTCCATGATCTCGACCGTTGTCGTCTTGCCCGCTCCATTGGGGCCAAGGAAGGCGAAGATCTCGCCCGCTGTCACCTCGAGGTCGATGCCGCGGACGGCCTCGAGGTCTCCGTAGGCCTTGCGCAGGCCGGCCAGGCGGATCACGGGCTCGCTCATGCGCTCAGGGTAGGGAGATGGCTCGCGGTAGAACGCTCAGTCGAGCTCGACGTCGCGGTTCACGACGCGCAGAACCAGGTCCTCGCGACCGAAGAGATGCTGGGCGATGCGGTCGGCGATGGTGATCGAGCGGTGGCGCCCGCCCGTGCAGCCGATCGCGATCGTGAGATGAGTCTTGCCCTCGGCCACGTACGCGGGCAGGAGGAAGTCGAGGAGCGGCAACAGGCGCGAGTAGAACTCGCTCGCGAGCTCGCCGGCCTCCACGTGGGCGACCACCGCAGGGTCGCGGCCCGTGAGGGGGCGCAGGTCCTCCCTGTAGTGAGGATTGGGCAGAAAACGCACGTCGAACATGAGGTCGGCGTCGCGCGGCGGCCCGTTCTTGAACCCGAATGTGAGGATCGTGAGCGCGAGCTGCGCAGGGCCGCGGGGACCCAGCATCTCTGTCGCGATCCTGCGGCGGAGCATCGCCCCGGTGAGGCCCGACGTCTCCATCACCAGGTCGGCGCGCTCGCGCAGCGGCGCGAGGATCTCGCGTTCTGCCAGCACCCCGTCGACGACACGGCCGTCGGGAGCCAGCGGATGACGGCGGCGAGTCTCCTTGAAGCGGTCGAGCAGGACCTCCTCGCTCGCCTCCAAGAACAGGACACGTGGCTCCAAGCCCCCGGACTCGAGCTCTTCGAGGACGGCCTCGAGCTCCCGGAAGTACTCGCCTCCGCGCACATCCGAGACGACCGCGGCGCGCCGTACCCCACTGCCCTCGTGCCGGAAGAGCTGGCCCAGCGCTCCGATCATCCGCGGTGGCAGGTTGTCGACGCAGAAGTAGCCACCGTCCTCGAACGCTGCGATCGCCTCCGACTTGCCGGCGCCGGAGTAGCCGGTGATCACGACGAGGTCCACGTGCCTGGGGACGGCCCCGTCGCCCTCGGCCACGTGGGGGGCCTGCTTCAGCTCATCTGGACTCGCGCTCACGTCTACCCCGCTGACTATCCCGTCTTGTTCAGCTGTCTGTGAATATCTCGTGCCAGCTTGCCGGGGATCCCGGGCACCGCCTCCAGCTCCTCCCGGCTCGCGTCCACCAGCCGCTCCGGCGAGCCGAAGTGGTTCAGCAGGGCGCGCTTGCGAACGGGCCCGACGCCCCGCAGCTCATCCAAGAGGGAGCCCCTCATCGCCTGGTCGCGACGCCCACGGTGGTGCGTGATCGCAAAGCGATGCGCCTCGTCGCGAACGCGCTGCAGCAGCCTCAGGGCCTCCGAGTCGCGCTCGATTTGCATCGGCGTCGAGCGCCCGGGTACGAAGACCTCCTCCTCCCGCTTCGCGAGGCCGATCACGGCAACCTCGTCCATCCCGGCTTCCACCAGCGGTGCCAACGCTCGCATTCCGGCCGAGAGCTGGCCCTTGCCGCCGTCGATCACGATCAGGTCAGGCACGGCGGCGAAGCTGTCGTCGCGCTGGGAGTCGTGAGGGGAGAGATCCGCCTGCTCCGTATGACGCACGAGACGGCGACTCAAGACCTCCTCGATCGACGAGAAGTCGTCCGGGCCGTCCGAGCGGTCGCCGCGAATCCGGAAGCGGCGGTAGTCGGACTTCTTCGGTGCGCCCCCTTCGAAGACGACCATGGAAGCGACGGTGTGCTCGCCACCGATGTTCGAAACGTCGAACCCCTCGATGCGCACCGGAAGGCGGTCGAGGCTCAAGACGCCCTGGAGCGAGGAGAGCGCGTCGACCCGCTGCTGGCGGCGGCGCTCCTGTCGCAGACGGTCCTGCGCGAGCGCCAGGCGCGCGTTGCGCTCGGCCAGATCGCGAAGGCGCCGCTTGTCGCCACGCTCGGCGACCCTGACCTCCACCGACCCCCCACGCTGGGCCGAGAGCGCCTCGGCGAGGAGCTTGGTCCGTCCGCGCAGCGCCTCTCCCACGACGATCAGCCCGGGCACTGAGGGAGCCGCCGAGTAGTACTGAGCCAGGAACTCCTCGGCCACCTCAGGCTCGTCGCGCTCGCCCTCGTTCGAGAGGTAGAAGCCGTGGCGCTCGGCGAGGATGCCGTCGCGGACCTGGAAGACCTGGGCGTTCGCATCGCCGCCCTCGACGGCCACGCCGATCAGGTCGGCGCTCTCGTGTGAGTCGGATGCGATCGAGCGCCGCTGCATCAGCGAGCGCACCGCTTCCAACCGGTCGCGATAGCTCGCTGCCCGCTCGAAGGCCTCCTCCGCGGCGGCCTCGGCCATCTTGCGCTCGAGGTCGCGCTCCACGTCGCGGTAACGGCCGGAGAGGAACCCGGCGATCGCCTCGATGTTGCGGCGGTACTCCTCCCGTCCGATGTAGCCCACGCACGGCGCCTGGCAGCGCTTGATGAAGTAATCGAGGCAGGGCACGCCCGAGCGCCTGCCAGGCTCGGGGCCCTCGCAGGTGCGGTACTGAAAGAGCTTGCCGAGCAGGTCCAGGGTCTCGCGCGTGCGTTTGGCGTTTGAGTAGGGGCCGAAGTAAAGACGCCCGGAGCGATGGCGCTCGCGTGTGAAGTAGACGCGGGGGAACTCCTCATCGACGCTGATGCCGATGTACGGGTAGGACTTGTCGTCGCGCAGCCGGATGTTGAACCTGGGCCGGTGGCGCTTGATGAACTGTTGCTCGGCCAGCAGGGCCTCGGCCTCCGTCTCTGTGACCAGGAAGTCGATGGAGGACACGAGGTCGGTGAAGCTGCGGATGGCCGACTTGCCCGAGAAGTGGCCGGCAACGCGCTTTCTGATCGAGGTCGCTTTCCCCACGTAGAGCACGGTTCCCTCCGCGTCCTCGAACAGGTATACGCCTGGCTGATCGGGCAGCTCACGGCGCTGCTGCCTCAGATCGGGCTGCTGCACCGCCTCGGCCTCGTCCCCGCCGGGATTGGGGTCCATGGCGGACATGCTCAAGAGGTTAGGCTCCGCGCCCGCTGGTACCGGCGAGCCTTAAAGGAGCCCTGCGCAATGACCGAGAAGAACCTCTCACCCCCCGAGCTCACCACCATGCGACTCGAGCTCGAGGGAGAGATCGGGACCCTCACGCTCGATCGGCCCGACACCTTTAACGCGATGAGCCCGGAGATGATCGGCGAGCTCGTCGTCGCGTCCGGGTGGCTGGCCGACCGCGCCCCACTGCGGGCGCTGATCGTGACGGGGGCTGGCAAGGCGTTTTCAGCGGGCGGCGATGTGAACTGGTTCAAGCAGGGCGTGGAGTCCGACGATCACGACCTGCCCTCTGAGGTGCGGCGCGGGGCCGACCACCTGCATCAGGCGATCGTCGATTTTCGGCGCATCCCCTACCCGGTCGTCGGAGCCATCAACGGCGTCGCCGCGGGCGCGGGGTTCTCGCTCGCACTCATGTGCGACACGCGCATCGCCTCCGAAGAGGCGAGTTTCGTCTGCGCGTACGGACGGATCGGCGCGTCGCCGGACGGGGGCATGACCTACTTCTTGCCGCGGATGCTCGGTCCGGCGCGCGCCGTCGAGCTCCTCCTGAACGACCCGCTTCTGAGCGCCTCCGAGGCACTCGAGGAGCGGATCGTCGCCGAGGTGGTGGCGCCGGAGGACCTCATGGATCGTGCCCGTGCGAAGGCCGAGAAGCTGGCCTCCAAGGCCCCTCACTACGTGCGGATGTGCAAGCAGCTCGTCGCTTCCAGCATGGACAACTCGCTCGCCGACCACCTGCAGCTGGAGCGCCATGGCATCGCCGATTCGATGGCGACGGAGGACCTGCGCGAAGGCGTCACCGCTTTCTTCGAGCGGCGCGAGGCGACCTTTTCCGGGCGTTAGACTCCGAACCATGAAGAAGCTCTTGCTGGTCCTTTCCGTGCTCGCCCTGATGCCGTTCGCCCTCGCGGCGTGTGGCGGAGACGACGAGGAGTCAGGCGATACGAGCGCGGAGGAGACGACCGCGGAGGACTCCGGCGGCGCGAGCGGTGGTGGAGTGGCGGTCTCTGCGGCCCCGGATGGCAGCCTGGCCTTCGAGGAGACATCGCTGAGCGCTCCGGCTGGTTCCGCCTCCTTCGAATTCACCAACCCGGCCTCGCTCCCGCACGACTTCTGCATCGAGTCCGACGGCAGCGAGGTGGGCTGCACGGACCTGATCTCGGACGGCGACTCGAGCTCGCTCGAGGCCGATCTCGAAGCCGGCGACTACACCTACTACTGCAGCGTCTCGGGCCACCGCGAAGGCGGCATGGAGGGCACCCTCACCGTCGAATAGCGGCGGCAGGCGTCAGGAGCCGGCGACCAGCACACGACCGACCGAGTCGGCGACGCAGCAGGGCTTGGCCTGACCCTCCGCCTCGATGGTGAAGCGCGTGACGACGTGCCACCAACCATCGTCGATCTCGTCGACGGAGATCAGCTCGGCGCGGGCCCGCACCCGTGAGTCGACGGGCACAGGCGCAGGAAAGCGGATCTTCTCGAAGCCGTAGTTGATGCCCATAGTCACGCCGCTTTGAGTGATGAGCTGCGAGCGAAAGGCATCGGTGAGCGAGAGCGTGAGGTTGCCATGCGCGATCGTCTTGCCGAACGGGCTTTCAGTCTTCGCCCGCTCGGTATCCACATGGATCCACTGGTCGTCCCGCGAGACCTCCGCGAACTTGTCGATGTCCTGCTGCGTGACCTTTATCCAGTCCGTGGGGCCGAGCTCCTGGCCGACCAACTCGCGCAGCTGGGGCATGCTCTGAACCTCGATGGGCGCCATCGCGCGAGAGGCTAGCCCTCCCGCGCATCGAGCGCAGGGTTGACTGCCACATCTGCGGTCAAACCCGGTTTCCTTCCACGCTCGATCCCGTCCACCTCATCTCACCAGCCGCACCTCCAACTCGTCCACCACCTCCCCCGCCCCGTCCATCAGGGCCAGGATGCGCGCGACGTATGCCTGCGTCTCGGGGTATGGCGGGACGCAGTCGCAGGCCGCGACCGCCCCCGGGCCGGCGTTGTAGGCGGCGAGGGCGAGCGAGGTCGAACCGAACTGGGAGAGCAGGTCAGCCATGAGACGGGCCTGCGCGTCGATGGCCGCGGCGGGATCGAAGGGGTCGCGGAGCCCGTACGCGGCCGCGGTCGCTGGCATGAACTGGGCGATGCCCTGAGCGCCCGCGGGCGATACAGCACCCGGGTCGAAGCCGGACTCGGCCTGCAGCTGTGCTGCCAGCAGTGCGGTCGAAACGCCCCAGTGCGATCCCGCTCGGACAATCGCCGAGCGGAAGTGCGCCGGCACGAAGGCCGGCACCGTCGACGGTGTCGAGCGATCTGCGCTAAAGCCGCGACCCGCCGAAGCGGCGGCTGAGCACGGGGCCGGACCACGCGAGTAGCCGAAGTGCCAGGGCTCCCACGCGTACCGCTTGACGAACCCGAAACGCGGGGCGTTGGCGGCGAGCCATGCGTACGCGGAAGCGGACCCGAGGTCGAGCTCCGTACCGCAGCGGTGCAACGAGGTGCCCGGCGGCGCCACCCAACGGGGGTCTGGGTTGGCCGCGAACAACTTGGCCTGCTCCGAGTCTGAGCGGTACCCGGAGGCGATCACCAGCGCGACGCCGTCACGGCTTGCCGCCGCTGCCAAGCGATCGAATGCGCTGGCGACGTCGGGGCGCATGGGCTTGCCCTGCCGATACTCAAGCGGGCCGTCGTAGCCGCTACCCGACGCGGAAGCCGGCCCGGCATCCCCACCAGCAGGCGGTGCGGCCTGGGCCTCGGCCTCGAGCCGCCGCTCGGCCCGAAGCAACACGTGCGCGCGAACCGGGACCGGAGATGCAGAGTCCGGAAAGGTGATCTCGACTCGTACCGGCGGGACCGAGTTGCGCTCCGCGGCCTGGCGGCCCGCGGCCCGGGCGCGCCCCAGGTACTCGGGCTTTGAGAGGCGCGTGGGGTTTGGCAAGCCGCTGGGGAGCCGTCGCGGGGCCGTGAGTCGCGGGAGGTCGTCACGCATGGCGCGGGCGGCCGAGAGCGCCACCAGGTCGGCCGCGCGTTGCGAACGAGCCACGCCGGTGACGGCCCCGCCGATCGCCGCCAGGGCGAGGGCGACCAGGACAACGATGAAAGCCGCCCCGACCACCAGCGGTAGGGCCTGTCCCGCCTCGGCCGTCCGACTCTGCCGCGCAGCCGTTGCGATCGAAGGAGGACCCCACCTTGTCGGTACCAGTGCCTGAGCGGCCCGCGCCATCCGGACGGCGGCAGGCCCGCCGGAATCGAGTCCCGCGAGGGCACGACGGGCGCCCACCAGGCCGAGCGGGCGCGTCGCCACTCTGGCCCCAATGTCCCGCTCGCGCAGCTCCGCGACGCACAGCGCGAGCAACGGGCGGTGGGCACGCACGTCGGCGCGGATCATGGCGCCGTCCGGCGCGAGGTCAGCGTCGTCGAGCGCCTGACGCCACTCCGCGGGCGCCATGAAGGCGACGACGACGCAGTCGGGTGCGGTGAGGGCGAGCCCCCGCAGGCGCTCGCACCATCCTGCCTCGTTCGCCAGACCGGCCCAGCAAACTCGCCCGCGAGCTGCTGAGCGCTCGAACCCCGCGGCGCGCAAGCGCGTCTCGAGTCCACGGGCCGCGTTCGAGGAGAGGAGCGTCGGTCGCCGGCGTGCGGTGCCGCCGACTTCGACCAGCACGACACCGGGCGCCTCACCCCCGTCGGCCCGTCCATCTGCTCCCGCGGAGGCAATCGCGACCGCGAGCGCCGCGGCCGATGCCAGTCCATCGGTCGCCGCGCCGAGCTCGGTCGTGATCAGGATGCGGGCGCTCGGACCCATGCGCTGGCGTCCACTTCCAGTGCTCGCGAGAGGCCATCGGATAGGGATGGCGGCCGCAGCCGCACCTCGAGGCTGCCGCCATCGACCTCGGTTTCGATCCTGCCCGTCGCCCAGCCGGGCAGCGCGGCCTCGACGGCAGCGACCGGGTCCCGCCCCGCCGCCAGGGCGAGGGCGCCCGCCTCCACCGCGCCGTCGGCGAGGCTGCTCGAGTACCCCACGACAAGCAGCTGGAGCGCCATCACGCCGGCGAGCAACAGGGCTGGTACTCCAGCGAGGAGCTCGACCGATGCCTGCCCATCCTCCCGACGGAAGCTCGCAACCCCAGGCGTCGCCACCGGCACGATCAGCCTCCGGCGGCGGGATCGAGTGCTGTCCGCGAACGCAGGGGAATCCGCCCTTGCGCGGGTAGGAGCCACGGCACGCGAAGCGAAACCGCGAGCGCGCGTCGGTCCCGCACCTGCGCGTGCGACAGCAGCGGTGTCGGGATCGCGCTACGGGCCGCGGCGCGGGCGTCGCCGCCTACATGGGCCGCCCGAGCGCCCGCCCTCGAGGCGTTGCCTGCCGTCCAGAGCCCGTAGCCGACCACCACGAGCTGGACGCAGACCAGGACCACCAGGAGCAGCGCGGGAAGGATCGCGACGAGCTCCACCGCCGCCTGGCCTGCCTGTTGCTTCCGCGCTCGCATGATGAGCAGCTTCCGCTGCGACGGCGCACGCGTGGGGCGCAGTGCGTATCGAAATCAGTACGTCTGTGACTCGATATAGAGGCGCCACACCGCGATCACGGCGGCCGCCACGCATCCGATCCAGACCACCGCGCCGAGCCCGGTCTCGAGCATCTCATCGGCGCCCACGATCAGGAGGACGAGCAGGCCGACGGCGCCGACGAGAAGCGCCCGCTGCCGATCGGTGAGCGCCATGATCGAGAGCTTCTGCGAGCGGTAGATCTGGTACCCCGCCACGGCCAGCACTGCGAGAAAGCAGAGGGAGAGCGCCGTGAGCACGGCCGTTGTGCCGTTGTCGCCCCCGGGAACGAACGCGACCACGAGCGCCAGGAGCGCAATGATCGCGATGTTGCGGAGGGTGCGCAAGGGGAGGAGTTTAGGCGCGGGTTGCTACCCCCTACTTGCTCGTCATCACGATGATCCCGACGGTGATCGCCGCCGCGAACGCGATCGCCGCCGCGATCGCCAGGGCGCCGAAGGCCATCGCCGAGCCGCCCCGCCCCACGCGGGTCATCTCGCCGAACCGGGCGACGCCGTAGAGCGCGATCGAGAAAATCAGCGTCACACCGAGGCCCGCCACCACCGAGGCCACGACCGTGTCGAGGAGCGCCTGCGTGTCGACGATGGTTGCGATCACGGGACGCTCACACCGTCACCGGGATGGTCGCACGCGCGCGTCGCGCGAACGCAACCACGACGAGGACTATGCCGACCACGCTCACGATCACCGGGCCGGCAGCGCCGTCGCCGAAGATGTGCGTGAACCCATAGGTCACCGCACCGATGGCAGCGGCGGCTGGGAAGGTGAGCAACCAGGCCGTGACGATGTCGCCAGCCACCCCCCAGCGAACGGCCGACAGTCGCTTGCCCGCCCCGGCACCCATGACGCCGCCCGAGATGACCTGCGTGGTGGAGAGTGGGAATCCGTAGTGCGATGAGGCCAGGATCACGGCCGCCCCAGCTCCTTGTGCCGAGAAGCCCTGAGCAGCGTCCATCTTGATGATTCGCGTGCCCATCGTCCTGATGATTCGCCAGCCGCCCGTGTAGGTGCCGAGGGCGATCGCGGTCGCCGCCGAGAGCACCACCCAAAACGGCGGGTCAGCACCCTGGGCCAGCTGTCCGTTGGCAATCAACGCCAGCGCGATCACGCCCATCGTCTTCTGTGCGTCATTCGTGCCGTGCGCCAGGGCGAGGAGGCCCCCGGAGACGACCTGGCCGAAGCGAAAGCCCCGCGAAACTGGGCCGGGACGCTGCCGGCCAAGGATCCGGTAGCAGATGACGATCCCGAGCCCTCCGACCACGAAGGCGACGATCGGGGCGATCACCGCAGGGATCAGCACCTTGCCCAGGAGCCCTTCGCCGATCACGGCGTCGAGGCCCACCGCGGCAGCCGCCGAGCCCACCACACCGCCGATGAGCGCGTGCGAGGAGCTCGAGGGGAGCCCGTAGTACCACGTCGTCAGGTTCCAGCAGATCGCGCCGATCAGGCCCGCGAACACGACAGTGGGGGTGATCGCGCCTGCCTCGACGACGTCCGAGGCGACGGTCGCCGCCACCTCGAGCGATATGAACGCGCCGACGAAGTTGAGGACCGCCGCGAACCCCACCGCCACACGAGGAGCCATTGCCCGCGTCGAGATCGACGTCGCGACGACGTTCGCCGTGTCGTGGAAGCCGTTGGTGAAGTCGAAGGCGAGAGCGGTGCCCACGACGATGTAGATGATGATGTCCTGCTCGGTCAGGAGGCGCTCCCTCGTGCCCCGCGAGCCACCGCTACGCGTTCTTGATGACGATGCCTTCGAGAATGTGTGCGGCGGTCTCGCAGGCGTCGATCGCCCGCTCCAGCACGGCGAAGAGGTCCTTCCAGCGGATCACGACCATCGGATCGATGCCATTGGCGAAGAGCGATGCCACCGCGTCTCGATAGAGACGGTCGCCGTCGTTTTCGAGCCGGTGGATCTCGATCCAGTAGCGGTCCAGGTCCTTGAACCCGCGGAGATGCTCAAGGGCCTGAGCGAGCTGCTCGCAACACTTGACGAGGACGTCGGCCATCGCCAACGACTGCTCCATCGGAGCCTCGATCTTGTAGAGGCCGAGGAAGTCCGCAGTCTCATCGATGTAGTCAACGACGTCGTCGAGCTGCGTCGCGAGCGCGTAGATGTCCTCGCCGTCGATGGGGGTGACGAACGTGCTCTGCACACGCTGGACGATGTCGTGCGTGATCTTGTCGCCCTCCTGCTCCGCGAGCAGAATCTCGCGGGCGTAGCCCTTCTCGTCGGGCCACTGCTCGAGCATGTCCTTGAGAAGTCTCGCGGCGCGCAGGCTGTTCTGGCCCGACTTGTTGAAGAGGTCAAAGAAGACGCGGTCGCGGGGGACTAGCGACGGGAGGGCCACGGCGCCAAGCTACCAATACGCGATGACGTCGGCGATCCGCTCCGCCGCTTGTCCATCCCACAACTCGGGGCGCGAGGGAGAGCGACCGGCGGTCCCATCAAGCATTCCCGGGATCTCACGAATCCGCCCGGGGTCCAACCCGAGCAGGGTGTTCGTGCCGGCCCTGACGGTTACCGGACGCTCGGTGTTGTCGCGGAGCGTGAAGCAGGGAACGCCGAGGTACGTCGTCTCCTCCTGGATGCCGCCCGAGTCCGTGAGCACCGCGGCCGCGTCCGACTCGAGCGAGAGGAAGTCGAGGTATCCCACCGGATCGGCGAGGTGGAGACCGGCCGGCGCGGCGCCCATCATCTTGCGCGTCCGAGGGTGGACGGGAAAGACGACAGGCATCTCGGCGGCAACCGCGGTCAGCGCGTCGATGGCTTCGCGGAGGAGCGGAGTGTCAACGAGGGCCGGACGATGCAGGGTGACCAGCAGGAATGAGCCCGGCTCGAGGCCAAGGGTGGCCGCCGCCTTACGCTCGCGGAAGCGCTCGGAGAGCGCGACCAGCGTGTCGATCATCGTGTTGCCCACGAACTGCAACCGATCCTCGCCGACGCCCTCGTTGCGAAGGTTTTCGGTCGCCTCGTCGGAGTGCAGGAACAAGAGGTCCGAAAGGTGGTCGGCGACGATCCTGTTCGTCTCCTCAGGCATCTCGCGATCGAAGGAGCGAAGGCCGGACTCGACATGGCCCACGGGGATGCCGAGCCGGGAGGCGCAAAGAGCCGCTGCGAATGTCGAGTTGACGTCGCCCGGCACGAGGACGAGATTGGGCCGCTCCGCTTCGAGCACAGGCTCGAGCCGCTCCAGCACTCGCGCGGTCTGCTCGGCGTGGGTGGCGGATCCGACACCGAGCATGTGGTCCGGCTCGGGCACACGTAGCTCTTCGATGAAGACGTCCGACATCGCGCGGTCGTAATGCTGCCCGGTGTGGACGATCACGTTGTCCCAGCCGTCGCGCGCGCGGGCGGCGGCGATGACCGGAGCCATCTTCACGAAATTGGGACGCGTGCCGATGACGTGAACGATCCGCATGCCGCCGGAAGCGTACGCAGCGGCGCCCGGGCAGCGGGCTCGGCTAGTCGAGAGCGTCGATTCGCTCTGCCAGGTCGAAGTCGGCCGCGGTAAGCCCACCCTCAGAGTGATTCGTGATCGACACGGTCACCTTGTCCCAGGAGATCTCGAGATCGGGGTGATGGCCCATGTCCTCCGCGGGCTCGACGATCCGCTTCACCAGCTCCACCGAGCCAACGAAGTCTTCGTTCTCATAGGTCTTGGAGATCGCGTCGCCGTCGCGCTCCCAGCCATCCATGCCGGAGAGCCGCTCTGCGATCTCGTCGTCGCTCAGCAATGCCATCGTGGTTGTCCTACCCGGGTGAGTGGTGGCAAACCGCCTCGACGTTGTTGCCATCGGGATCGTGGACAAAGGCGCCGTAGTAGTTCGGGTGGTAGATGGACCTCACCCCAGGCTGGCCGTTGTCGGTACCACCGGCCTCGAGCGCCGCGGCGTGGAACATGTCGACGAGCTCACGGCTCGAGACCCCGAAGGCGACGTGGACGGCTGAGTTGGCGCTCTCGCGTGTGCCGATCCAAAAGAACGGCTTCTGGTCCGTGGGCGACCCGAACCCGCCGATCTCGGGCGCCGGCTCCATCAGGAGCTCATAGCCCAGCGGCGCAAGCGCACCGGCGTAGAAGTCGCGGCTGCGGGCGTATTCGGAGACGTTGATACCGATGTGATCGAGCACGCCGGCAGCCTATCCTGGGTTCGTGCGCATCGCCAGCCTGGTCCCCTCAGCGACCGAGGCCCTGTTCGCGCTGGGGCTCGGCGACGAAGTCGTGGCGGTAACCCACGAGTGCGATTACCCCGCCGCGGCGACCGAGCTTCCGCGACTCACCTCAAGCGTCATCCCCCAGGGCCTGCACCCTGCCGAGATCGACGCGCAGGTCCGCGCGGTCACGGCGCGAGGCGAGGCGCTCTATGGCTTGGACGAGCCCCTCCTTGCCGAGCTGCGTCCTGATCTGATCGTGACCCAGGCCCTCTGCGCGGTCTGTGCCGTCTCTTACGACGACGTTCGCGCCGTCGCGGACCGTCTGCCCTCCCACCCCGACGTGATCTCCCTCGACCCGGCCAACCTCGACGAGGTCCTGGGCGACCTGGTGCGCCTCAGCGCCGCCGTCGACGAACCCGAGCGCGGCCTCGGCCTGCGCGCCGAGCTCGAGGCGCGCCTGCGCGCTGTCTCCAACGCGGTCGAGGGCACCCCGCGTCCAGCGGTCGCGGCGCTCGAGTGGCTCGACCCGCCGTTCATCGGGGGTCATTGGGTACCCGAGATGATCGAGCTCTCGGGTGGCGCCGACGTCCTCGGCACCCCCGGGGTCAAGTCGCGGACGATCGCCTGGGGCGACATCGTTGACGCCGAGCCCCACCTGGCGGTGCTCATGCCCTGCGGCCTTCACGTCGACGAGGCGGCGGAACAGGCAGTCGCGTACCGCGAGCAATTGCGAGACCTGAACGCTCGCGTTGTCGCGGTCGATGCCGCGTCCTCCTTCTCGCGGCCCGGGCCCAGGCTCACCGACGGTGTGGAGCTGCTGGGGCACCTCCTGCATCCCCAGCTCGTAGCCGCGCCGGCCGGCCTCGGATGGCAAGAGCTCGAATGGGCGGCTCCGACCGCCGCCGGGGGGCCGCCCGAGCGCTACGCCTAGGGAGTGGCCAGCTTGGCGAGCTCGGGGGTGCCGGCAGAGGCAGCGGCGAGCGCTCCCGCGAAGGCGAGTACCACCAGGACGGCCATCACCCCCATCTCCGCCGCGAACGGGCGCGGCATGCGCGTGCGCTCGAACCAGGAGACGATCAGGGCGGCGATCGCCCCGCCGATGAGCCCGCCGACGTGACCACCGATGCTGATGTTGGGAACGGAGAACGTGAAAACCAGGTTGATTGCCACGTAGATCCCGATCTGCGTCGCGAGGTCCTCCATCCCCCGCCTCCGTGCCATCACGAAGGCCGCCGACATCAACCCGAAGACCGCTCCGGATGCCCCCACCGTGAGCTGGAGCGGATCCAGCACCAGCGCGCCCATCGAGCCCGCCAGCAGCGAGACGAAGTAGATGGCAACGAAGCGCGCGGTGCCGACCGCCGGCTCGAGGAGCGAGCCCAGGATGTACAGCGCGAACATGTTCAGCAGCAGATGCAGCGGCCCGGCGTGCAGGAAGCCGCCGGTGACGATGCGATACCACTCGCCGTCGAGGTTGATCGCCGGGGCATAGACGCCCCCGTCGGCGATCAACTTGCCTCCGCCCTCGAGCGAGGCGGCACCCCCACCCCCGCCGATGATCTCAGCCAGGAAGGCGATGACATTGAGGCCGATCAGGACGTAAGTCGCCGGCTCGGCCCCCTGCCCGAATCCCCCGAAGCTCACCTGGCGCACCTGCGTCCTCTCCCTCGCGCACTCGGGACAGCGCATCCCCACGGGCGTCGAGATCATGCAATCCGGGCAGATCGGCCGGGCGCAACGAGAGCACGCGACATTGGTCTCGCGCTCGGGGTGCCGGTAGCAGGCGGGCATCGGGCCGGAGAGCCTACCCGCGGGGTTCAGCGGGGCCTAAAGGGCGGGCTCAGTCCGCTTGCTCGAGCGGGGCGCTCATCACGATCTCGGTGCTCGGCACCTTGGGAGTGGGATCGGTCTCCTCGCTCACGAGCACGGCGTCCGCGCCCTCCAGGGTGTCGTCCAGGTCGGCGGTGTAGTCACCCTCGTCGCTCGGGCTGAAGCTCGTGCCGGCGGGCTTCAGCTCCTCGCCGCGCTGCACCCACGCCTGGTAGACGTGGCCCGGGTCGAGCGCGGGCGCGCGCTCAACCCGCAGGATGGCGTCCTCGCCCTCCTCGAACTCGACGCTGGCCAAGACCTCGTCCTGAGGACGCTCGGCCTGCACCGGAACGGTGGTCACGTCCGCCCCATCTCCCGCAACGAGGTAACCAACCACCGCGCCCGCGGCGAGCACGGCCACCGCGGCGAGGATGGTGGCCGGACGCAAGACGACGTCGCGCCAGCTGCGGCGGGCGCGTGGCGGCTCGGTGGCCGCGGGCGGCTCGGTCAGCGGGTCGGCCTCGCGAGCCTCGGCGTGAACCGTCGCCATCAGGCTCTCGTGCAGGCTCGGCGGAGGCTCGAGCTGCTCGACCGAGGCGGGGAGCAGGTCGACCGCGGGACGCAGCCAGACCACGTACTCGCGGCAGGACTCGCATCCGGTGAGGTGCGACTCGATGCTCGTTGCCTCCTGTTCGCTCAAGGCACCCAGGGCGTAGGCGGCGAGGTCGTCGCGCAGCTCGTCGTGCACCGTGTTCGTCCTCTCGTTCACGGCAGCACCTCCCCGGCGGAGCGAACCGCCATGCCCTCGGCCAGGCTCGCGCGCACCTTCTCCAGCCCCAGGCGCATCCGGCCCTTCACGGTGCCGAGTGGCTCTCCAAGCATCTCCGCGATCTCCGAGTGGCTGAAGCCGCCGAAATAGGCGAGCTCGATCACCTGCGACTGCTCGTTCGGCAGCCCACCCAAGATCACCCTGACCTTGCCCGCCGTCTCGCGGCGGATCACCTCGGAGTCGGTCAGCTCGCGCGCACGCTGGCTCTCCATCACCGCGTCGTCGTCGAGATCGAGGCGGGGCGAGGGCGAGGCGGCTCGGCGCAGGGCATCGATGGCGCGGTTGCGGACAATGCCCAAGGACCACGAGCGGACGCTCCCGCGCACGGCGTCGTAGCCCGCCTTGGATCGCCACATCGAGAGGAAGGCCTCTTGGGTGACGTCCTCCGCGAGCTGCCGATCGCCCACGATGCGGTGCGCCAGCGAGTACGCAGGGCCACCATGGCGCTCGTAGAAGACCTCGAAGGCGATCGGGTCCTTGCGGTCGACGAGAGTCATGAGCTCCTCGTCGCCCAGGCGTTGCATCGAGTCGCGGTCCACGCACCTCAAATCTACGGTCCGCCTCGGCGCCCGGATCAATTCGCGTCCGCCACCCTGGGGATAGTTGTCCCTGCAAACTCGCCAAGACTCCCTGCGAAGGAGGAGAGGATGGAAGCATCGAGCCCCGCGCGCCTCTACGCGGTCCTGGTCGGCGGCGCCTTGACGCTCGCCGGCATCATCGGGTTCTTCTACGAGGCCAGCTTCGCCACGGGGAATGAGGTGGTGGCCGACGACGTTTTCGGCTTGCTGGCCGTGAACGGGTGGCACAACCTCGTGCACCTCGCGACGGGCCTGCTCGGCCTCGCGGCCGCCGGCTACGCGGCACGGACCTACGCGCTCGCGCTTGGGCTCGTCTACACGATCATCGCGATCTGGGGTTTCCTCGAGGTCGAGAACGGCTTCGGCGTGCTGCTGGACCTGATCCCGATCAACAACGAGGACAACGTCCTGCACCTGATCCTCGGGTTGACAGGCTTGGCGGCAGGCGCTGCCACTCCCAAGGACACCGCGCCGATAGCCCGACCCGCGGCCTAGCGCACGGAGCCCGTACTCAACCTCGACGCAGGTCGCGCAGGGCGTCGCCGACTGGCGCCAAGACGCCCGAGGACCGGCGGCTTCGCCGGCGCGTGGCGACCACGACTGCGAGCCCGGCCGCGGCGGCGCCGCCGACGGCGACGGCCCCTACCGGTCGGACCCAGTTGCGCGGATCCCGCAGCGACTGAAGCTCCGAGTCCGAGAGCTCGTCCGCCCAGCTCTGGAGGTTGGCGGCGGCCTGCTCGGTGATCGCGGTGAGGGTCGTCTCCACGCGGCCCGAAAGGCGCTCCGGCGGCTCGATCGGACGCAGCGCGTCGGAGAGCAGCGCCTCGAGGTCGAGCTTCGCCTGATCACTCATCGTCGTCCTCCGGGACGCTGTCCGCCGCTGGCTCCTCGTCGCTGATCAGCGCCTCGAGCTGCTTGATCGCGCGATGGATCAGCACCTTCGTCGCGCCATCGGTCTTCCCGAGCGCCCGCGCGATCTCGCGATTCGACATGTCGAGGGCGAACCGCATGATGAGCGCTTCTCGGCGTTCCTGGGACAGATCGCCAAGCCGATCCAGGACCAAGCGGAGCTCCTCGCGTCCCGCCACGATCTGCTCGGTGTCGTGCGGGTGGGAGGGCGGCTCGACCGCCTCGATGTTGGCGACGGGGCGCCGTGCCCGATCGCGGTGGTGGTTGGCGGCGAGGTTGTGCGCGATGCGAATCAGCCACGGGCGCAGGGGCCTGCCGTTCGACTCGCGCTGTGCTCGCTCGAAGTGCCGGTAGGCCTGCAGAAATGCCTGCTCGGTCAGATCCTCGGCGTCGTGGTGATTTCCCACTCTGTAGTACGAGTAGGAGTAGACGTCGCGAAGGTGCGTCCGGTAGAGCTCCGCGAAGTCGCGGTCGAGCCTGGCCTTGGAGGCCGCGTCCGGGACGGTGGGCGGTGCATCGCTCATCGCTCCGGAGCGTAGAGGGGGCGATCGGTTCTCGCCTTGAATGGGCGTTGGCCTTCATGCCGCCCTCCTGGCCCGCTCAGCACGGCGCAGGCCCGCGACCCATTCGCCGGGATCGATCTCGCCCGCCACGAGCGCCGCCAGGCCCTCGAGATCGGGCGCGTCGATGCCTGAGTCCTTCACCGCCTCGGCGAGCAGCGGCACCGAATCGAGGGCCTCGGAGGCCTGGCCGATCCGAGACGGGATCTGTTCCGCCGGCACGCCCGAGCCGAGCAGCTCGCCCGCGCGGCGGTTGCGGCTGCCCGGAGCGAGCACTGTCGCCGTCAAATCGCCGATGCCCGCGAGCCCGGAGAAGGTGTCGAGCTCGGCCCCCTGGCCGAGAGCGAAATCAACGCACTCGCGCCAGATCCCGGCGGCGGCGATCCCAGCGGCGTTCATGCCGTGCGGTTCGGCCGCGGCAGCGGCGAGCGCGGCGGCGTTCTTGGCCACGCCGGCGATCTCGACGCCCACCATGTCCTCGGACCGCTCGCAGAAGAGGCCGGCGCGATCGAAAACCTCGCCGAGTTGAGAGCGCAGGTCCGAGTCGCGAGACCCGAGGACGAGGGCCGCCATCCCAGCGGCCGCCTCGCGGGCGTGCGCAGGCCCACCGAGGCAGGCGATGGCGCGGGCACGGACGCGCTCGGAGACGTATCGATGCGGGAGCGTCCCGCGCGGCTGCACGAGGCCCTTGGAGAGCAGCAGGACGGAGCTGCGCGAGCCGATGCGGTCGGCCAGCGCCCCGACGGTGGCCGGGAGGGCGACCGACGGGACCGCGAGGCAGACCAGATCGCAGGCTCCCAGCTCGATGTCAGCCGAACGCCGGACCGAGACGGCCTCGGGGAGCTTCACCCCCGGCAGGTACTTCTCGTTCTCGCGCTTGCGGTTGATCTCCGCTGCCTTCTCGGTCGAGCGAGTACCGAGCTCCACCTCGACTCCGCCCCGGGCGAGCAGGACCGCGACGGCGGTCCCCCAGCTCCCCGAGCCGATGACCGCAGCCTTGCGTAGAGGCGGCAGGCCCCCGAGCCACTCCCACTGCAGCTCGATGTTGGGCCAGATCCGGTCGGTGATGGTGGCGGCGAGCTGCGGGGACGGACGCTCAGTCCGCGGGAAGGTCATGGGCCGGCCCATCCGGAGCTTCACCTTGCGAGGGCGGATGCGAAAGCCGCGCCGGACGTACTCGCTGCCGTGCACCGCGACCGGCAGGACCGAGGCGCCGGCCTCGAGCGCCAAGCGTCCCACTCCGCGCTTGGGCGAGCCGAGCGACCCGTGGCGATGACGCGTCCCCTCCGGGAAGATCGCCACCGTGCCGCCGCGCTCGACGATCATCCGGGCGGTCTTCATCGCGACCTCGTCGGACTGGCCACGGCGAATCGGAAAGGCCCCGAGCCGGCTCAAGATCCAGCCCACCCAGCGCTTCTCGAAGAGCTCAACCTTGGCAACGAATTGGATATGGCGACGCCAAGGCAGCGAGGCGCCGATAACGAAGGGATCGAGAAAGGAGCGATGGTTGGAGGCGACGATCAGGCCCCCCTTGACCCGAGCGTGCTCGCGCCCGGTGCGCTGGAGCCGAAACCAGATGAGGAAAGCGGGCGTGAGGATGCATCGCGCCACGAAGTAGACGACGTGATTGACGCCGTGTCGCCGCGCGAACTCGTGGTAGCGCTCGAAGCGCTCGTCTGAGATCACGGCATCTGTGCGTGGGGGAGCCGACCGGCGAGGCTGGTCCATGTCACTCCCTACACGCATGCCACTGGAGCGTTACCGCCGCAATGAGGGTGCAAACGCCGCTACCAGGCGCGCTCGATGAGCTCGTGGAGCTCCTCGGGACCGAGCGGGTCGTCCATGGTGTGCTTCACGCGAGCGGCAATGGCATCGCAGGCTTCGTCGATTCGCGCGGGGTCTCCACCCAGATCGCCCAATCGCCGGGGCCCTCCCCCCAGCTCCTCGAGGCGTTCAGCGAGATGGTCGGGACGGGTCAGGAGCGCCTCGGCGAGCGCGTCGATGGCGCGGGGGGCTCGTCCCCGCATCGCCTGCATCGTGTGGGGGAGCATGGTCGCGTTCGTCTCGGCGTGAGGCACACCGGTGCGCCGAACCAGCTCCTGGCAGACCGCGTGGTGCAGGGAGAGGCCGGCGGCGTCGATCGCGTTCGCACACAGGATGGCGCCCAGTGCGAGCGTGGTGCGGTCGCGATCATCGCGCGGCTGGTCGAGCGCTGTTGCGATCAGCTCGGCTCCGCGCAGCCCACACAGTGACGCCACGGGGTTGGCCAGCGGGCCAAAGAGGGCCTCGGCGCCGTGCCCGAGCGCATTCATGGAGGTCGCGCGCAGCTCCGCCTCGGGGAGGTCGGTCATGAGCTCGGCGTCAGCGATCACGAGCGGCGGGCGGTGCTGCCGCGGCGCCTGATGGCCCTCGGGGTGGCGATGCAGGCGGGTCATCTCGGCGCCGGACAGGGTCGTGGGAATCGCAGCCACCTCGCCGTCGCGCACCGCGGCGATCGCCTTGGCGGCATCGATCACCCGACCGCCTCCGAGCGCGACCAGCCGTCGCTCGGCAACGTCGTCGATGATCGTGGCCGAGACCTCGGCGACCTTCCCAGGCGCGACCAGGTGCACAGCCTGAGCCGATTCGGGCAGGGCGAGCGGCGCGTTTGACAGCGCCCGCTGCGTGGTCAGGAGCTCGTAATCGTTCCAGCCCTCCTCGTCGAGGATCGCCGGCGCCTGGGCCAGGGCCTCCGGTCTCAGGTGGACGGTCCGATCCCCGTCGAGCCAGGTGAACTCACGCGCGCCAGGGAGCTGAGCGAGATCGGTCATGTAGAGCCCGGAGTGGGACTTGAACCCACAGCCTCTCGATTACAAGTCGAGTGCTCCACCAGTTGAGCTATCCGGGCCGGTGGCGCTCAGGGTACGCGCAGCGGCCGCCCGGGGACCGACGCGCCTAGAGCATCGCCTCGCGGCCGGCCACATGCTGGCTCACCTTGCGCTTCACCCGCTGGAGGGCGTTGTCGACCGTCTTCGTGTCGCACTCGAGCCGCCTGCCGATCACCTCGTAGGAGCAGCCGTCGAGGTAGAGCGAGAGCACCTCGCTCTCGAGGTCGGATAGCACGCTCGAGAGGCAGGCCACCAGGCTCGCGAGCTCCTCGGATGCGATCACCCGCTCGGACGGGTCCTCGCTGAGCGGTCCCGGCAGGACCTCCTCGAGGGTCGCGTCGGAGTCGATCGCAGCGGCCGGCGTCTGGGCGAACGAGACGTACTGGTTTAGCGGCGCGTGCTTGTTTCGCGATGCCGTCTTCACCGCGGTGATGATCTGGCGGGTCACGCACAGCTCCGCGAAGTTGCGAAAGCTCGACTCGCGGTCGGTGCGGTAGTCGCGGATGGCCTTGTAGAGGCCGACGAGTCCCTCCTGAATCAGGTCATCAGCATCGCCGCCGAGCATGAAGTACGAGGAGGCCTTGAGCCGCACGAAGCCGCGGTAGCGACGGACGATGCGGTCGTAGGCGTCAGCGCTTCCTCGCTTGGCGAGTGCAACGAGGTACCCATCATCAAGCTCGGGTTGAGCCTGAGTTCGGACAGCAGCCGCGACAGCACGAGCCGGTGCCACGACGGCGAAGTCCTGTGTTGATGCGGAAGGTACGGCCACGGGGTCCTCCTTGTCGGACCTGTCGTGGCGCCGATACCTCCCAGTAGGCGCCCCTGTTCTTGCCTGGATGAGGGTCAAACTTCGACCTTTAGTTCACCCTTATTGCACAACTCTAGCCGCGCGAGGGTAGTTCTGTCAACCCCTTCTGGATTCGATGCAATCTTCGTTGCAGATCGGGGGGTGCGTCCGAAGGGGTTGGTAAGAGCCTGCTTTGCCCACTCCTACCCTCGCTGGCGCAGCGCCTCGAAGAGCAGCACGGCCGCGGCCGCCGCGACGTTCAGCGATGCGACCTGGCCACGGACCGGTATCGAGACCAGCAGGTCGCACATGCCCGCGACGCGTGGGCGCAGGCCCTTGCCCTCGCCCCCCAGGACCAGCACCACCTTGCCGGTGAGGTCGGCTTGGGCGTGCGGGGTATCGGCGTCGGCGTCGGCGCCGTAGACCCAGGCACCTCCAGCCTTGGCCTCGGCGAGCCAGTTAGCCAGGTTCGTCACGCGCGCGATGCTGAGGTGCTCGACGGCGCCTGCCGAGGCCTTGCAGGTGGCGGCCGTCACCGCGGCTGAGCGGCGGGATGGGATTACGAGCCCGTCCGCGGCGGCCGCCTCGGCCGAGCGAGCGATCGCTCCGAGGTTGCGGGTGTCCTGGACCTGATCGAGCGCGAGCACGAGCGACTCCGGGCGGCCGAGGAGGGAGCCGGCATCCGCGTACGGATATGGATCGACCTCGGCAACGACGCCCTGGTGGTCGGGGCTGCCGGCCAGCCTGGAGAGGTCGGCGGCGGGGAGCTCCGCGCTCGTCCACACCCGGCGTACGCGTCGCCGCCCCTGACGAGCCTCTGCAACCGGGCGCCGCCCGTAGACGACCTCGCCGTCGATCGTGGGAAGCTCAGCCACGGCGAACGAGCTGGGCGCCCTCCGCGGTATCGCGGACATCCCAGCCACGCCTGGCCAGCTCGTCACGGATCCCGTCGGCACGCTCGAAGTCCCGCTCGGTGCGCGCCCGCTCCCGCTCGGCGAGCAAGCCCTCAGCCTCAGCATCCGCCGCCTCCTCGCCCTCCAACACCGACTCGAGGCCCAGCAGCTCGGCCATCTCCGAAACCGCCGCTAGCGCGCCGGGCAGCTGCCGGCGATTGGCCTCGCCGATCACCTCATAGAGCGCAGCGAAGGCTCGCGGTGTGTTGAAGTCGGCTGCAAGGGCCTCGAGGAAAGCCTCTCGGCGCTCCGCCACAAAAGGATCCTCTGAGCCCGCGTCCTCGGGCGCCTCATCGTCAGAGCCGGCGGCCAGCGCGAAGTTCCGGATGCGCTCGACACGGGCGGTCGCCTCGTGCATGGCCGCATCCGTGAACTCGAGCGGTTGGCGGTAGTGGGCGGAGGCCAAGAACATCACGACCGCCTCGGGCCCGTAGGAGTCGAGGGCTTCGGTGAGGCCGAAGATGTTTCCCTCCGACTTCGACATCTTCTCCGCGTCGAGCCGAACCGCGCCGTTGTGCATCCAGAGGCGAGCCAGCGGCTCGCCACGGCCAGCCTCCGTCTGGGCGATCTCGTTTTCGTGATGCGGGAAGACGAGGTCGACGCCGCCTCCATGAATGGCGAAATCCAATCCGAGCAGCTTCTCGGCCATGGCCGAGCACTCGATGTGCCAGCCGGGCCTGCCCTCGCCCCACGGGGCGTCCCAGCCAACGTCCTCGTCCTCTTTGAGTGCCTTCCAGAGCGCGAAATCCAGCGGGTCCTCCTTGAGTGAGGCGGTCCCCGCCTCCTCGCCCTGGTCCATCTCCTCGGGATCGCGGTTGGAGAGCTTCCCGTAGCCGGGGTGGCTGCGCACGCGAAAGTAGACGTCGCCGTCCGATTCGTAGGCGTGACCGCGCTCGATCAGGGCACCGATCAGCTCGACGATCTCGGGGATGGTCTCGGTTGCAAGCGGCTCGGCGTCGGGGCGTCCAAGGGCCAAACGGTCGGTGTCCTCCACGTAGCGACGCGTCATCGCGATCGCGTGCTCGCTCGACGTGATCCCGGCATCCCGCGCTGCGGCGTAGATCTTGTCGTTGATGTCGGTGATGTTCGCGACGAGGGTCGGCTCGTATCCCTGGTGCGCCAGAAACCGCCGCAGGAGCATGAAGACGACATACGGCCGCGCGTTGCCGATGTGAACGGGCCCGTAGACGGTGGGCCCGCACGCGTAGATGCCGACCTCCGGTGGACGAGCAGGCTCGAGCGCCCGCAATTCGCCGGTCAGCGTGTCCCGGATCCTCACCTCACGCACACGCCAAGGCTATTGACCGATTCCGACGGCGAGGCGGCCCGCCGCCGCGTCGCCGTTAGCTCTTCTTCCCGTTGATGGCGTTGACGAGCTGGCGCTTCGACATCTTCGAGCGTCCCTCGATCCCGAGGTCCTTCGCCTCGTTGTAGAGCTGCTCGCGGGTACGTCCCCGAGGGCCACTCGAGCCCGACCGCTGGCCGCCACGCCGACCTGACGACATGTCCTGCGTCGACGACCTGGAAGCCTGTCTCGACTCGCCCGAACGGGCACGCTCCTTGTTCACCGTTCGCGCCGCGACCTCCTCAGCGCGGTCCTCAGAGGCGCCCTGGTCCTTCTGGCTCCGCTTTACGTGCTCGTACTGGCGGGCGCGCTTTGTGCCCTTCTTCACGCCGCGTGGTGGCATCGTCCGCTCCTTTCTTCTCGCTCGATCGACTACCCGAGGGCACCCTCGGATAACGGGTCAGGGCACCACCTCGAGTCGCGGATTAGGGCGCTCCTCACGACCAGCCTTGGCGCATGGCCTCCCATCCACTCGGACCACGTCGGCGGTGAAGTCGTTCTCGCCCCGAAGCAGCGATGAGCCCACGCCGTAGATGTCCACCGGGGCGCTCTCTCCTTCGAAGGCGGTGATGCGGTCCGCATCGAAGCCGCCGGAGACTACGATCCTGACCCGCTCGTAACCGGCATCGTCCAGCGCGGCGCGAACGCGGCGGACGAGCTCCGGGGTGACGCCTTGGCGCCCCTCCTCTGGCGCCGAGTCGCTCGCGAGCGCCCGGTCGACGAGCGATCCCGCCGTGTCCAGCCGAACGCCCCAGAGGCGATCGCCCAGCCGCTCGGCCGTCTCCAGCGCGGTGGTGATCGAGTCGTTTTCGAAGTCCACTAGCACCGTCAGCCTCGATTCTTCGGGAAGGTGGGTGGCGAAGGCCTCCGCGGCCCGAGCGGTGTCGCCGGCGTATGCCGCGATCAGCCCATGCGGCACCGTGCCCAGGCCACGCGCGCGGAGCCGAGAACCCTGGGCGTCCGTGGTGATCCCCGCCGCCCCGGCGGCAAGCGCGGCGAAGCCATCGGAAGCCTGGACGAGGTAGTGGTCGTGACGCGCGGCGAAGTAGAGGACCTCCTTTCCCCGCGCAGCCGCGACCGCGCGAGCGACGTTGGTGCGGATGCGTGTTCCCCTCGCCAGGCATCCGAGGTAGACGGTCTCCGTGTGCGCGAACAGGGCGTAGTCGCCCTCGATGGTGAGGACCGTCTCCCACGGCTCCAGCGAGGCGCCCTCGTGAAGGGCACGGACCTCGAGCTCCTCCCAAGCGGGCTCCCAGCCGCCGTCCGGTAGCCGCCGGGCCGCACCCGCACGCAGGCAGTCGAGCGCCTCGTCCATCCCGCCGAGCTCGGATCGGTGGCGCTGGAAGACCTGCATGAGGACGTGGGGATGATGGCCATCGGCCTCCAGCACTGCGCGAGCGTTGTTGAAGTAGGCGTCGGTGTAGTACCCGGTCGTCAGGCGCTCGACGGGCAGCTCGGGTCCGCCGGAACGCCGATCGCCGGGCTGCGGCGGGCTGCCGGCGCTCACGACCCTGCGCTCAGATCTGAGGAGGAGTGGGCTCCTCGCCGGGCTGCGGCGGCTCGCCAGGAGGCGAGGGCGCCGGCGGCTCTGGCTCGGGGGCAGGAGGCATTGGCGGCCCGGGATCAGGGGTGGGCGTGGGCGGTGCGGGATCAGGCGTCTCGGCCGTGAGGAGTGCTTGTGGGTTCATGCCTCGCGACTACCCTGGCGATCCGGGCCTAACCGATGCCTCAGTCCGCGGCCGGGAGCGACCGGATGGCCGGTCCGTCGATTACCTCGCCCGTCGCAGCGAAGCGTGAGCCGTGGCAGGGGCAGTCCCAGGTGCTCTCCGCCCCGTTCCACTCGACGATGCAGCCGAGGTGCGTGCAGCGCGCCGACATCTCGTAGACCTTGCCGGAGGTGCCTCGATACACGGCGCGCTTGCCGAGACCGGCGTCGACCACAGCGCCCTCCCCCTTTTCGAGCTCGCGAGCGCCGCCGTCACGCTTTAGGCGATCGCCGATGAAGTGCAGGCCGGTGGCAACGCCGTGCTTGACCAACTCGACCGCCGAGCTCGGCGTCGGCAGGCGTTTCGGGTCGAAGGTCTCGGCCCAGGGGTTGTCTCGCCCGAGGTGGAAGTCCGCGAGTATCCGGGCCGCGGCGGCTCCCATCGCAAGTCCCCACTTCCTCATGCCGGTGGCGAGGAGGATCTCGTCCCCGTGCGGCCACATTGAACCGACGAGTGGCAAGTGGTCCGCAGGCATGTAGTCGTGGGCGGACCAGCGGTATTCGATCTCGCGAACATCGAATCGCTCACGCGCGAAGTCCTCAAGGGCGCGGAAGCAGTCGACCGGGTCCGCGCTTCCCATCCGATGGCCCTGGCCGCCGACGATGAAGAGCTCTTCACCATCCCGCGGGTGGGCCCGCATCGAGCGAGTTGGGGACTCCGCGCTCAGATACATGCCCTCCGGCACCTCCCCCGCGAGATGAACCCCGAGCGCGTAGGAACGCTCGGGCTCGGCCAGCGCGAAGTGCCCGCCGCGGTCGAGAATCGGCAGGTGGGTGGCGAGCACGATCCTGTCGGCCAGAACGCGTTGCCCCTGATCCGTTCGGACCGATCCGCCACTCACGCTGGCCACTCGGGAGCGCTCGTAGACACGTTGCCCATCGGCATCGATCGCATCGGCGAGGCCAAGGAGATAGCGGACCGGGTGAAACTCCGCCTGGCCGGGCACGCGAACCGCGGCAGCGATCGCGAACGGCAGGTCAGTCGTCTCCGTGAGCTCGGCCGCGAGGCCGGCCCTCGTGGCAGCGGCGACCTCTTCGTCGATCTCGCCGCGCCTTTCGGGGTCCTCCGTGTAGGTGTAGTTCGGCTTACGGCGCAGGTCGCACTCGATTCCATGCTCCTCGGCCAGGCGACCGATGATGCCGATCCCAGCCTCGTTGGCATCGGCGTAGACCCGCGCGATCTCCAGACCGTGCTCGCGCTCCAGGTCCGCGTACGCGAGACCATGCAACGAGGAGAGCTTCGCCGTCGTGCGCCCGGTAACGCCCTGGCCGATCCTGCCTGCCTCCAACACGACGACATCAACCCCCTCGCGGGCCATGAGCGCTGCTGTCGTCATGCCGACGATTCCGGCGCCCACCACAACCACGTCGGCTCGCCGCTCGGCGGCGAGGGCAGGCCGGTCGACGCGCCGGTTGATCTCAAGCCAGGGCGAGGCGGCTCGGCCTGGCAGCTCCTCCGCGTTCATGCAGCTTGCGCTACCCACCGTATCCGTGGGAAAACGACGACCCAGCCCTATGCGAGCTCGCGCTTCAGAACCTTCCCGGTGGAGTTGCGCGGCAGCGAATCGAGGAACTCGACCTCTCGCGGCACCTTGTACCTGGCCAGATTGTCCTTGACAACCTGCTTTACGTCGTCCTCGCTCATGCCGGCGCCCTCGGTGACCACGAAAGCCTTGAGTCGCTGACCCCATTCCTCGTCATCGACGCCGATGACCGCGACCTCCTTGACGTCGTCCTGGTCGGCGATCAGGTCCTCGACCTCGCGCGGAAAAACGTTCTCGCCGCCGGAGACGATCATCTCATCGTCACGGCCGTCGATGAAGAGCCTCCCCTCCGAGTCGAAGTGCCCGACGTCGCCGGAGGAGAGCAGGCCCTGGTATTCGTCCTTGCCGCCACCCCCCGTGTAGCCCTCGAAGGCCATGTCGTTGCCAACGAACACGCGCCCGGGCTCGCCATCGGAGACCTCGCCATCGCCCTCCTGGTCGATGATCTTCACCACCGTCCCCCGCGGGGCTTTGCCCGCCGTGCCGGGCGCAGCACGCAGGTCCTCGGGCGTGGCGATCGTGGCCCAGGCGACCTCTGTCGACCCATACAGGTTGTAGAGGTTGTCGCCGAAACGGTCCATCCACTTGGTTGCGAGCTCGCCCGGCAGAGCCGAGCCACTCGCCGCGGTAACGCGTAGGTCGGGGAGGTCGTAGCGATCGAGGACCTTCCGATCGAGCTGAAGGATGCGCTGCATCATCACGGGAACGACCACGAGGGCCGTGGCTTCCTGCTCCGCGAGCGCCTTCAGCGTTTCCTCCGGATCGAACTTGCGCTGAAGCACGTAAGTCGAGTTGAGCGCGATACCGAGCTGCAGGTGGGCAAAACCCCAGGAGTGGAAGAGCGGAGCGGCGATCACCGTTCGCTCGCGGGCGCGCATCGGTATGCGCGAGAACATGGCCGCGAGTGGCCCGAGGGAATCGGGTGCCGATCGCTGCGCGCCCTTCGGCGTACCGGTGGTCCCAGACGTGAGGATGATGAAACGGCTCGGCTCGTCGGGCGCGGGCGGGGCGTGGTCTTCCCCGGCCTCGATCAGCTCGTCGAGCGTCGTGTGCTGGGCGGCCCCCTCCGACCACGCGACGAAGCGCTTGGCGTCCACGTCGGGATCCGCCTCGCCCAGGAGGTCGGCGAACTCCTCGTCGTAGACGAGTGCCACCGGCTGCTCGCGTTCCATCACGTCCTCCAGCTGAGGCGCGGAGAAGGCGGTGTTCAGATAGAGCGCGTTCGCGCCCAGCTTCGAGACGGCGAAGGTCACATCCGTGAAGCCGCGGTGGTTGCGGGCCATGATCGCGATGCCATCGCCCGCCTTGACCCCGCTTCTTGCGAGCGCGTTTGCGAGCCGGTTGGATCGCTCATGAACTTCGGCGAAGCTGAGCTCGCCGAGCTCGTCCACGAGAGCTACCTCGTCGGGATGGTTGATTGCGGCTCCGGCGATCCCGGCCGCCGGCGAGGCCCCGTAGCGGATCAGCTCGCGCACGGTCCGCGCGAGCCTGTCCGGACGCACCGGGCGAATCACACCGGCCTGGGCGAGCGTCACCACGTTGAACGGAACGTCGGTGACCGGGCCCAAGGGCCCGATCGAGACTCGCTTGCCCAGCGCACCCACTCGCTCCGGCAGATCCACGGTCCGAACCCTACATCCGGGATGCTGGGCTCAGTCGAGGTCGCACTGAGCTACCGCGAGAGCGGCGATGCCCTCCCCCCGGCCGATCCAACCCATGCCTTCATTCGTCGAAGCCTTGACACCGACGGGTGCGCTGAAGGCCTCCGAGAGGATTCGTTCCATCTCCGCGCGCTCCGGTCCAATCGCCGGCGCCTCGCAGATCACGGTCACGTCGGCATTGACCACGTGGCCACGAAGCATCCCGATCACGGTGTGAACGAGATCGATTGAGTCGGCGTCGCGCCAGCGCTCCTCACTCGCCGGGAAATGGGTACCCAGATCGCCAAGCCCCGCGGCGCCCAGCACCGCATCGATCAGCGCGTGAGTCACGACGTCAGCGTCGGAGTGCCCGCCCAGGCCGCGGTCGTGCTCGAACTCGACGCCCCCGAGGACGAGCCGCCGCCCGTCGGCAAACGGGTGGGAGTCGTAGCCGATGCCGACGCGCAGGCTCATCCGCTCACCCGAGCGGCTCCAGCCGCCGCTCGCGACGGTCGAAGACGGCGACCTCGGTGATCCCCCAACCGCGCATCACCTCGACCGTGTTCTCGTACGCGTGCCCGATGTCCTCTGGGACATGCGCGTCGGAGGACAGCGAGAAAGCCGCGCCGGCGTCTACGAGCATCTCGGCCAGGGCCGGGGCGGGATAAAGCTCCGAAACGGGCTTTCGCAACCCCGCGGTCGAGACCTCCACGGCGACCCCGCTCTCGGCGACGGCCTCGACGAACGGCTCGTAGTGAAACCGAGGGTCGCGGTCTGGATCTGGGCGCGCGGAACCCCAGACCTTGACGAGGTCCGGGTGGGCCATGATCTCGAAGAGCCCCGAGCGGACAGCTTCTGCAAGCGTTTCGAAATAGCGTCGCCAGATGGTGTCGGGGTCGCCTCGCCCGTCCCAGATATCCCAGGCATCGTGATCGACCGCCTCGTCGCCGATGAAATGAACGGACCCGATCACGTAGTCGAAGTCGTGTGGGTCCAAGAGCTCTGCCGTCCGGTCCTCGCGGCCCGGCAGGTAGTCCATCTCGATGCCCAGTCGCAGCGGCGTCGTGCGGACGAAGTCGCAGTAGGCCCCGAGGTCGTCGTGGGCCCAGAGCTCCCACCAATCATGGCGCCAGAGCTCAAGCGAGTCGGTGAAGCGGTGGATGTGCTCCGAGACGCCGAGCTCGGCGATCCCCACGTCGCTCGCAGCCTCGAGATAGCGGTCGACGTTTGCGGTTGTGAAGTAGCGCTCGGAGGGCGTGTCCTCGTCGTCCGGGCGCAGGTGCACGTGATAGTCGGTCAGCAAGGCAAAAGGGGCCGAGACACAAGGTGTCTCCGCAGGAGCGTGTAAGGCGGCATGGCCGCCGCAAGTTAATGGTTACGCTAGCCGCCAATGGTCCACCTGCGGATCGTCGTCCCGAGCCACTCGTCCGAGCACGCGCTCGATCTGCTCGAAAACACTCCCTCCGTCTGCAACCTGATCTTTCTCGAGCGCGCCGCGCAGCGCCCGGAGGGCGACGTGATCCTCTGCGACGTCACCCGCGAGGACGCGAGCGTCATCGTCTCCGATCTGCGCGAGCTCGAGATCGACAAGGAGGGGTCGATCGCGATGGAGGACATCGACTCTCAGATCTCCGCGGCGGCCCAGCACGCCGAGAAGGCGGCCAAGGGCATGCCCACCGATGCCGTCGTCTGGGAGGAGGTCGAGTCGCGCACTTCCGAGAACATCGAGCTCTCCGCCAGCTTCCTCGCCTTCATGATTCTCGCGATGCTGATCGCGGCGGTTGGCATCCTCACCGACCAGCTCATCCTGATCATCGGGGCGATGGTTGTCGGCCCGGAGTTCGGCCCGATCGCCGCCCTCTCTGTGGCGGTCGTGCAGAAGCGCGAAGGAGCTCGCCAAGCGCTCGCTCGCGGCGCTCGGCATTGGTCTCGTGGTCGGCATCGTGGTCACGTTCCTTGTCACCCTCGGCCTCGAGGCGATCGGTGAGGTACCCGACGACTTCTCGCCAGCAGAGCCACACGTTCACCGAGTTCATCTCGAGCCCCGACTTCTTCTCCGTCTTCGTGGCCTTCATCGCCGGCATGGCGGGGGTGCTGTCGCTGACCAACGCCAAGTCGGGCGCGCTCGTGGGTGTTCTCATCTCAGTGACCACGATCCCCGCGGCGGCCAACATCGGCGTCGCCAGCGCGCTTGGAGACTGGGACGACGCGCTCGGCGCCGCCGCGCAGCTCGGCCTCAACCTGTGCGCGATCTTCCTGGCCTGCATGGGGACGCTGTTCGTGCAACGGACGCTCTACATGCGACGCCGGCGAACGCACCTGCACGACGAGGCCCGCACGGCTGCCGGACTGCCGATCGGGCACAGCCGCCGGGAAGGCTACAAACCGCCTCCCACCGTTGAGTGACACCGCACAAGACCTCGCGGTCCTCCTCGGGGCTTTCGCGATCGGCACGGGACTTGCGGCGGCCGCCGGCGCCGCAAACCTCGGCACCGCCCTCTCCTTCGGGGTGATCGTCTTCGCGCTTGTGATGCTCTGGGTGCTGCTGCGGCGCTAGTTGCCGCGGTGTTCCAGCAAGAGCTCGGCGACGTCCCGATCAGCGGGCGTCGTCACCTTGAGATTGCGGGCGCTCGTGGGATGGATCAGCACCGTCCCTTGCGCTCGCTCCACGAGCAGCGCCTCATCGGTCGCGCTCGCGATGCTCTCCCCGCCGGCCTCGAGTGCGCCGCGCAGCGCCGCGGCACGGAAGACCTGAGGCGTCTGCGCCGCCCAGAGGTGCTCACGGCTCTCGGTGCCGGCGATCGTCGCCAGGCGCGTTGCCGGGCCACCTGGGGCGCGCGGTCGGTCGGCACGCTTGACCGTCTCCGTGATCGGTGCCCCGGCGATCACGCCGGTTGCCTCGGGGTGATCGGCGAGCACGGCCACGAGCTCATCGACGAGGGCCGCGGTCACAAGTGGGCGCGCCGCGTCGTGCACGGCAACGACATCGAGGTCGACGCACGCCAGCGCGTTGGCAACGGACTCGGCCCGCGACGGCCCGCCCGTCACGACCTCGTACCTGATGCCCGTCGGCGCCAGCGCCGCGAGCTCGCGCTCATGGCCGCGCGGCGCGGCGACCACGATTGCACCGATGCTCTCGGCGGTGTCGAAGGCGTCGAGGCACCAAGCGACGAGGGGCCTACCCGCGATCTCCGCCAGGGCCTTCGGGCCACCGGCCCCGAGGCGATCGCCGGAGCCGGCGGCCGCGATGACCGCCGTCGCCTGTGCGGCAGCGGTCATCGCGGTCGCGCGCGGCTCGGCGTTACGCGGTCGCGGACGCCTCGGCAGTTGCCGGGGAGCCGAACCGCTCCTCGAGCAGCCCGTCGATGTACTCCTCGGCCCCCTCGGCGTCGGTATCGCGCGCATACATGAACTCGGAGGCGAGGATCTTCTTCGCCCGCGTGTACATCTGCTTCTCGCCGGTGGAGAGGCCCTTCTCCCACTCCCGGATGGCGAGGTTGCGCACAACCTCGGCAAGCTCGAAGACGTCGCCCGTCTTGATCTTCTCGCGGTTGTACTTGAACCGGCGGTTCCAATTCTTGGGCATGTCGGACACCTCGCCGGTGAGGACGTCGATCACCCGCTTCACATCGTCCTCTCCGATGACGCGGCGCAATCCGGCGCGGTGCGCGTTCTCGCAGGGGACCATGACGGTCATATCGTTGTGGAGGATCTTGATCGTCAGGTAGTCCCGCTTCTCTCCGAGAAGCTCCTTGGATTCCTTCTTCAGGACCACCCCGGCGCCGTGGTGGGGATAGACGACGTTGTCGCCTTCGCCGAAGGTGCACTCGACGGGAACGAGTTTCGCGTCGAGGTCGATGGGTTCCTCCTCTACTGCTACGTCTGGAATTGCCTTGCTCCTCTCTCGTGTGACGGATGCTTCAGGGGCGAGTCCGCCGATCATGGGTAACGGTCGACGAGGTCGACCTCCTGAAGTCTCGAAAGTCCTTCGCGCACGTCGCGTGCCCTGCTCTCCCCCACGCCCTCCACCGAGGCAAGCTGGGCGTCGGTTGCGGCGAGGATCGACTCGAGGTCACCGAAGCGATGCACCAGGCGCTGGGCCACGAGCCGCGGCATGCGGGGGATCCGTGAGAGCGCGCGGTACCCGCGCGCCTGGACGGAAAAGTCAACTGTGCTGACCTTGCGGTCGTAGCCGAGCAGCTCGGCGAGGCGCCCGAAGTCGAGGACCTCCTCGTGCGGCAGGTCCGCGAGCGCTTGCAGCGTGCTCTCGACGCGTCGCTCCGAGTCATCGATGATGTAGTCGCGGACGATCGCGGACCGGTCTGCCATCACCCCGACCACGGTTTCCTCGAGCTGCATCTCGATCAGGCGGCCCTCGGCGCCGAGCTCGATGATGTAGCGCTCGACCTCGGCTGCCATGCGGGTGACCATCTCGGCGCGCTGCAGGACGGCGAGTGCTTCGAAGAGCACGGCGTCGCCGGCGAACTCAGCGACGGTGAGGCGGGCCGCAATCTGGTCCAGGCGCGCCCGGTACTTCTCGAGGGTCGCCAGCCCCTGGTTCGCCTTGGAGAGCACCGTCGGGATGTCCTGAAGGATGTACTTGAGGCCCTCCACGTAGAGCGACACGACCTCTCGGCGGGCGGAGATCGCGATCACCAGCGCATCGGTCTGCTTCGACACGCGCTCGGCGGTGCGGTGTCGCGTACCCGTCTCCATCGAGAGGATCGTTGGGTCGGGCATGAGCTGGACGTTCGCCCACGCGATCCCGCGAGCCTCGGGGTCGAGGATGATGGCGCCGTCCATCTTCGCCACCTGGTAGAGGAGGCCCGGCGTGTAGTCGACGCCGAGCCGAATGCCGCCGGAGAATAGGAAGGAGATCTCCTCGGTCTCGCCGACTACCAGGAGGGCACCTGACCGCGCGTGGACGATGTTGTCGATCCCCTCACGCAGGGGCCTGCCCGGAGCGACCATGTCCAAGGCGCGGAGAAGGCGCGGGTCCTGTCGAGCGTCGAACTCTGGAAGCTCAGATCCGCCGGGTGCCACGCGGGTCATCGAGCTACTCGGGGCGTGGCAGCACTCATGCGCATCCATGATGACATGAAGGTTCGAATCACGACCTCCGCCGATTCCCTGGTGGAAAGGTCGGATTACGCTTTGTCAAGCGGTACATCCGGCTACGCGCCGGATGCCAGGGCGGTTGCATGAGTGACGTGAGGCCTCAGATCCCCACGTGCCACCGCCTGACCCTACGCGGCCTCCCGAATCTGACCGCGGCGCCCGTTCGCCTTCACTGCCCGCAACGCGTCACGCAGCGTCGCGACTGAGCGCAGGCCGTCAAGCCGCTCCCGCGCCACCGGGGCCATCACCGGCGCCAGTCCGAACTTCGCCGCCTCGGCCGCCCGCCTGTCCGCGTGCGCCACGCCCCGCAGCTCACCGGTGAGGCCGATCTCGCCGAAGCAGGCGAACGGCTTGCCGCCGGAGGAGAGCGTCTCTCCGCGGTGCGCCGAGGCGAGGGCCATCGCGACCGCAAGGTCGGCACCTGGCTCATCCACTCGCACGCCGCCGGCCACGTTCACAAACACGTCCGCGGACGAGAGGGACGGCCCCCCGTTTCGAGCCAGCACTGCGATCACCATCGCGAGGCGGTTGCGGTCGATGCCGGTGGCGACTCGGCGGGGCGGCACGATCTCGGTCGGGGCGACGAGCGCCTGGACCTCCACGAGGAGTGGCCGCGAGCCCTCCATCGCGCACAGCACGACGGATCCCGGCGCCGAGCTCGCCTCACCAACGAAGCGAGCCGACGCATCCTGCACCTCGACGAGTCCGCCAGAGCGCATCTCGAAGACCCCGACTTCGCTGGTGGCCCCGAAGCGATTCTTGAGCGCGCGCAGCGTCCGGAAGCTCCGCTCACGCTCACCTTCGAAGAAGAGAACGCAGTCGACCAGGTGCTCAAGGACGCGGGGCCCCGCCACGGCCCCCTCCTTGGTCACATGCCCGACGAGGATGACCGCGCAGTCGATGCGCTTGGCGACCTCCATCACCGTCGTAGCGGCCTCCCGCACCTGCCCGACCGAGCCCGGAGCCCCGGTCATGCCCTCCGCGTGAAGGGTCTGCACCGAGTCGATCACGCACGCCTGTGGCCGCTCGGACTCGAGCGTCGCCACGACCTGCTCCAGCGAGGTCTCGGCCACTGCTGGCACCGACAAAGCGCCCTCGCCCAGCCGCTCGGCCCGCAGCCGGACCTGTGCTGCGGATTCCTCGCCGGAGACGTAGAGCACCTTCGTCCCAGCGGCGGCCAGGTTCCCGAGAGCCATCCCGGTGATCGTGGACTTGCCGATCCCCGGCTCGCCCCCGAGCAGCACCAGCGACCCGGGGACGAGACCGCCACCGAGCACACGATCGAGCTCGGTAATGCCCGTATGCAGGCGATCGACCTCAGGTGTGGCGACGTCGCGCAGCGGAACCGGCTTCAGGCCTGACGCGCCGCGACGCACCCGCCGAACTCCACCGCCCTTGGCGGGGCGCGTCGCAGTCTCGACGAGCGTGTTCCAATCACCACACCCGGCGCACTGCCCAGACCAGGCGAGCGCCTCATGACCGCACGCCTGACAGACATATCTGGAGCCTCGTCCCGCCACGCCCTGACTCTCTCAAGCCCGCCGGACCGCATCGCGCTCCTTGGAGCCTCGGGATGAAACGGACAGGCCGCGATAGCGGCCAAGATCGAACGACTGCGCGGCGCCGGCCACGCCGGCGGAACGCGCCTAGTTCGACGTGGGGTCGACGTCGGCGTCTGGCTCTGGGAGCTCAGGCGCGTCGTCGCTGGGCAAATCGTCTCCGGCAGGCTCGTCGTCGGAGCCCCCGCGGGCGCCGACTCCCGCCGGCTCCTTCTTGCGGGCGCGCGGCTTGCGCGGCTTTACGAGCTTCAGCTTGAGCGGGTGGTCCTCCTCGTCACCCGCGGGGTCGCGCTCGACGAGAACGGTGGTCCCGGGCACGATCGGGCCGGCTCGGAGCACCTCGTCTGCCAGCGGGTCCTCGATGTACCGCTGGATCGCACGCCGCAGCGGCCGGGCTCCCATGGCCGGGTCCCAGCCCTTGTCGGCGAGCAGATCCTTGGCCTCCTCGGTCAGGTCGAGTTGGAGCTCGTGCTCGGCCACCTGCGCCCTGACGCGGCCGATCAGGAGGTCGACGATCTCCTTGATCTCGTCCTTCGTGAGCTTGTGGAAGACGATGACCTCGTCGATGCGGTTTAAGAACTCGGGCCGGAAGACCTTCTTCAGGTCGCCCATGATTCGGTCCTTCATCTCGTCGTAGGAGGCGCCGGTCTCGTCGTCGGATGTGCCGAAGCCGAAGGACACGTTCCGAGCGATGTCCTTGGCGCCTACGTTCGATGTCATGATCACGATCGTGTTGCGGAAGTCGACCGTGCGACCCTGCGCGTCGGTCAAGCGACCGTCCTCGAGGATCTGCAGCAGAATGTTGAAGACGTCGGGGTGGGCCTTCTCGATTTCGTCGAGCAGCAGCACCGAGTACGGCTTCCGGCGCACGGCCTCGGTGAGCTGGCCGCCCTCGTCATAGCCGACGTAGCCTGGGGGCGAGCCGACCAGCCGCGAAACAGCGTGCTTCTCCATGTACTCGGACATGTCGATGCGGATCATCGAGTCCTCGTCGCCGAACAGGAACTCGGACAGGGTGCGGGCGAGCTCGGTCTTGCCGACGCCTGAGGGGCCGAGGAAGATGAACGATCCCGCCGGTCGTTTCGGGTCCTTGATGCCGGCGCGGGAGCGGCGGATGGCCTTTGAGACCGCCTCGATCGCGACGTCTTGGCCGATCACCCGCTTGTGGAGCTCCTCCTCCATGCGAATCAGCTTCTTGGTCTCGGCCTCGGTCAGCTTGAAGACGGGAATGCCGGTCCACATCGAGACGATGTCGGCGATCTCCTCTTCGCCCACGTCGGGGCGCTCGCTCGCGTCACCCTCGGACCACTGGTCCTCGAGCTCGCGTTTGCGGTTCGTGAGCTGGCGCTCCTTGTCGCGCAGGTTCGCCGCCTTCTCGAACTCCTGCGCCTCGATCGCCGCCTCCTTGGAGCGTCGCGTCTCCTCGATCTCCTCCTCGAGATCGCGGTAGACGGGCGGCGCTGACATCGACTTGATGCGCATGCGGGAGGCCGCCTCGTCGATCAGGTCGATCGCCTTGTCGGGAAGGAACCGGTCGGAGATGTAGCGATCCGCGAGCTCGGCGGCGGCCTGCAGGCCGTCGTCCGTGATGTTCACGCGGTGATGGTCCTCATAGCGCTCGCGAAGCCCCTCGAGGATCTTCACCGTGTCAGGCACCGGCGGCTCCTCGACCTTGATCTGCTGGAAGCGCCGCTCGAGCGCCGAGTCGCGCTCCAGGTACTTGCGGTACTCGTCGAGCGTCGTCGCCCCAATCGTCTGCAGCTCGCCGCGCGCCAGGGCGGGCTTCAGGATGGACGCGGCGTCGATCGCGCCCTCGGCGGCGCCCGCGCCGACCAGGTTGTGCAGCTCGTCGATGAAGAGGACGATGTCGCCCCGCTGGGTGATCTCCTTCATCACCTTCTTGAGGCGCTCCTCGAACTCGCCGCGGTACTTGGAGCCGGCGACAAGCGCGGCGAGGTCGAGTGTGTAGATCTGCTTGTTCCGCAAGAGCTCGGGCACCTCGCCCTTGATGATCTGCGAGGCGAGCCCCTCGACGATGGCCGTCTTTCCGACGCCCGGCTCTCCCAGGAGGACCGGGTTGTTCTTCTGCCGGCGGGAGAGGATCTGCATGATGCGCTCGATCTCGGTCGAGCGGCCGATGACCGGGTCGAGCTTGCCCTCGGCGGCGAGCTTGGTCAGGTTGCGGCCGAACTGGTCGAGGAGCTTCGAGGACTTCTTGCCCTCACCGGATCCCGAGCCCGAGCCCTGGCGGCGCCCACCGGGGCCGGAGAGCATGCGGATGACCTCGTTGCGGATTTTCTCCGAGTCAGCGTCGAAGTCGAGCAGGATGCGGGCGGCGACTCCCTCGTTCTCGCGCACGAGGCCGAGGAGGATGTGCTCGGTGCCGATGTAGTTGTGGCCCAGCGAGAGCGCCTCACGGAGGGCAAGCTCGAGGACCTTCTTGGCGCGCGGGGTAAAGGGGATCTGGCCGGAGGTGACCTCCTCCCCTGAGCCGACGATGCGAACGACCTGGGCGCGCACGCGCTCGACTGTGATGTCGAGCGACTCGAGTACCCGGGCGGCCAGGCCCTCCTCCTCGCGAAGCAGGCCGAGCAGGATGTGCTCGGTGCCGATGTAGTTGTGCTTGAGCGTGCGCGCCTCTTCCTGCGCGAGGACCACTACCTGCCTGGCCCGTTCTGTGAATCGCTCGAACACCTTCCTGCCTCTCTTAACTAGTCACTGCCTCGTGAGTATCGCGAAGCGTGTGGTCGGGACCGGACCGGCTCGTCTGCGAGGAGGCAAAGTCGCCGGGGCTCCTGTCCTCTATTTCGGCTCGACGCTGCCGACGGATTAGAACCTCCGGTTCACGACTACAACGGACGCCGATTATAGAGGGGGGTCCCCACGCACCCGCCACGCACTAACGGCGAATACGCGATTTGCGGGGGAGGCGCTCAGCAACAGCCCCGGCCGGCGCCCTCTCAGGTCCGCAACGCCGGGAAGAGGACGACCTCGCGAAGCGAGCGCGCGCCGGTGATCAGCATCACGAGGCGGTCGATTCCAAGGCCGACGCCGCCGGTTGGAGGCATGCCCTGTTCCAGCGCCTCGATGTAGGACTCGTCGTAGGGCTGGGTCTCCTCGTCGCCCCGTCGCAGCTCCTCGGCCTGCGCCTCGAAGCGCCGGCGCTGTTCGTCGGGGTCGTTCAGCTCGGTGAACGCATTCGAGATCTCCATCCCGCCGGCGAAGGCCTCCCAGCGCTCGACGAGCCTGGGGTCGGAGCGATGGACCTTGGCGAACGGGGACAGCTCGACCGGGTAGTCCAGGACGAAGGTCGGCTCGCGCAGCTCCGGCTCGACCGACTTCGAGAGCAACCCGTCGACCAGCTTGCCCCAGCCCTCCCGCGAGTCGGCCTCGGAGTGCATCGCCTCGGCCAGCGCCTCGCGCGTGGGGTGCTCGAGGATGTCGATACCTGTGCGTTCGCGGATGGCGTCACGCATGCTGACCCGCCGCCAGGGCGGAGCGAGGTTGATCTCGGCCCCGTCGCGCTCCACCTTGGTGGTGCCGTTCACGCGTTCAGCCACGAAGGCGACCAGCTGCTCGAGGCGTTCGGCAGCGACCCCATAGTCCGCGTATGCCTCGTACCACTCGAGCATCGTGAACTCCGGGTTGTGCTTGTAGGAGACGCCCTCGTTACGAAAGTCCTTGCCCAGCTCGTAGACGCGATCCAGGCCTCCGACGATCAAGCGCTTCAAGTAGAGCTCGGTCGCGATCCGCAGATAGAGATCGCGGTCGAGTGCGTTGTGGTGCGTAGTGAACGGGCGCGCGAGGGCCCCGCCGTAGAGCGGTTGGAGCACCGGGGTCTCGACCTCCAAGAATCCTTCGGCGTCGAGCCATTCGCGTACGGCTGAGACCGCCGCCGCTCGCTTGCGGAAAAGCTCGCGCGCCTCGTCGTTGGCGATCAGGTCGAGCTCGCGGCGTCGGTAGCGGGTCTCGGTGTCCTGGAGCCCATGGAACTTGTCGGGCGGGGGCCGCAGGCTCTTCGCCAAGAGCTCCCAGCCCTCGACGCGCAGCGAGAGCTCACCCTTCCGGGTCTTAAAAGCGGTCCCTTCCACGCCGATGATGTCGCCGAGATCGATGTGAAGGAGCGCCTGGTGTCGCTCCTCCCCCAGCACGTCGGCACGCGCATGCAGCTGAATCCGTCCCGTGCGGTCGACCAGGTCGAGGAACGCCGATTTGCCCATCCCCCGGCGCGCGACGAGCCGCCCAGCAAGGCGGTAGCGCTCATCGGTCTCCTCGCCGTCGGTCAGCCCATCGTGCGCCGCGCGGACCGCCGCGATGTCCGTGCGTCCCTCGAAGGCATGCGGGAAGGGCTCGACGCCCGCCTGGCGCAGGCTCTCGAGTTTCGCTCGGCGGTCGGCCAGTGCGCCCGCCTCAGGCTCCGATCGCACTTCCTCGGTGCCGGACGACTCTGTATCGGAAGGCTCAGCCATGCGGCGGCGAGCCTACCGCGACGCGAGGGCGAGTCGACGAGCCTACGCCGACTCGATCTTCGTGATCTTGAGCTTCTTCTTGGGCCCGCGCGGGGTATCCACCGTGACCACGTCGCCCCGCTTGTGGCCCTGGAGGGCGCGGCCGATCGGAGACTCGTTCGAGAGCTTGCGCTCGGCGAGGTTGGCCTCGGCAGAGCCGACGATGTGGAACTTGTTGGAATCGCCGGATTTCTGGTCCTTGACGTGGACCAGGACGCCGACGCCGACGGAAGAGGTGTCGATCGCGCGCTCGTCCACCACACTCGCGCGTCGCAGCCGGTCCTCGAGCTGAGCGATTCGCTGCTCGAGCAGCGCCTGCTCGTTCTTGGCGTCGTCGTACTCGGAGTTCTCGGAGATGTCGCCGAACTCGCGAGCCTCCTTGATCCGAGCGGCCACCTCTCGCCGCTTCTCAGTCGACAGGTGCTCGATCTCGGCCTTCAGCCTCTCGAGCCCGTCCTTGGTGATGAGTGATTCGCGAGCCACTTCGCCTGCTACCTCGTCGTCGATGTAGATGTCGCCCGGGGGCGGTCCCCTGTCATGAAAATCGCCCGACGCGGGGCGCCTGCGGCGCGGTCCCACTCGGGCAAGAGCGCGCGATTATAGCGCCGCCGCACGCTGCAAAAACCGCTCAGATACGTCCAATTTTGGCGAAGCTATCGGCCGTGGGAGAAGGAAACCGCAGGCGCCGCTTGCGCCAGCATCTCGCGCACGTCGTCGAGCGACTCCGTGCGCTGGAAGACATCGGCATCCGAGCCCGTGACTCCGAGCTGCTCGAGGTACCAGGGGTAGAACTTGCGGAGGTTTCGCGATGCTCGCTCGGGTCCCCAGTGCTCCTCACCTCGCTCGAGCACCCAGTAGAGCTCGGCGACGACCTCCTCCCGTGACGGCGGGCCTGTCCGCCGCCCGGTGAGCTCCTCGAAGATCCACGGGCTGCCCAGCCCCCCTCGCGCGATCATCACCGCCGCGGCGTCCGACTCCGCGTACGCGCGCCGCGCGGCATCGGCCGAGCTGAGCCCGCCGGAGATGATCATCGGCACTTCGATCGACTCCCCCAGCTGGCGAGCCAGTGCGTAGTCGGCGCGGCCGGAGTGATGTACCGCGGCTGAGCGCGGATGGAAGGCGATCGCCGCTACACCGGCCTCGGCGACGAGCCGCTGGGCGAGCTCGAACCCGGACCGATCGCCGGGCTCCACCCCAGAGCGAAGCTTGACGCTGACCGGGAGTCCAGAGCCCTCGATCGCCGCCCTGGCTACCGCCACCGCCCGGTCGGGATCGCGCAAGAGCGCGGCGCCCGCGCCCGTCTTGCAGACCTTCGGCACGGGGCATCCCATGTTCAGGTCGATCAGATCGGCTCCGGCCTCGGCCACCGTCATGGCCGCGCCGCGCATCACGTCCGGATCGGGGCCGAACAGCTGGATCGAGACGGGGTGCTCCCCCGCGTGGATGCGCAGCATCTCGCGCAGCGTGCGTTCGTTGCCGTGGCCGATCGCGTAGCTCGACACCATCTCCGAGTAGGCCATGCCGGCACCGTGCCGGCGCGCCTGGAGGCGCACGAACCAATTGCCGATCCCGGCGAGCGGGGCGAGCAGCACGCGGTTCGAGATCTCGACGTCGCCGATCCGAAATGGGGAGGTGAGGGGTGCCTTCGCTGGTTTCGCTGGTTTCGGCATTTTCGAGAATCAGTGCGGCCGCCTTCGGCGGTCCTACATGCTGCTTTCGGGGCTAAGGCCCCTCATTTCACGCGTTGCGATCCCAGATGATCCGCAGGCCGGTCAGCGTGAGCAGGTCGTCCACTTCGTCGATCGTCTCGCAGAAGGGAACGATGGCGTGGGCGAGGCCGCCCGTTGCGATGAAGCGGGTCTCCTCTCCCAGCTCCGCGCCGAACCGACGGGCGATCCCGTCGATCAGGCCCGCGAAGCCGAAGATCACACCGGAGTGGATGGCGGAGCGGGTCGACTTGCCGATGGCAACCTCCGGCTTCGCAAGGTCGATGCGCGGGATGCGGGCACCACGCTCCGTGAGGGCTGTGAGCGAGATCTCCACCCCCGGAGCGATGGCGCCTCCGAGATACTCGCCCTCGGCGGAGACCACGTCGAAATTGATGCTGGTCCCGAAGTCGACAACCACGCAGGTCCCGCCCACGCGCTCGTATGCGGCGACGGCGTTGACCAGCCGGTCGGCTCCGACCTCGTAGGGGTTGTCGATGCGAATTGGCATCCCAGTCTTGATCCCGGGTCCCACGGTCAGACACGGAGCGTGCAGGTAGCGCCGTGCCATCTCCTCGTACTCGGCCCATAGCGGGGGGACGACCGAGGAGACGATGATCGCGTCGGCCTCGGCAAGCGCCAGCCGGCGCAACGCCAGCAGCCCGGAGATTCGTTCGGCGAGCTCGTCGCAGGTGGCGCCGGCGCGAGTCTGAAAGCGCCAGCGCTCGACTAGCTCGGAATCCCTGAACGCCCCTAGATGAGTCTGCGTGTTTCCGACATCCACAGCGAGCAGCATGGGCCCATTATCCGTCCCGCGAGCGCGCGGGGCGCATACGATTGCCCGCCATGAAGGTCACCCTTTACGCGATTCCCGCCTCGCACCCCGCAATGGCAGTGCGCAAGATGCTCGAGCGCAAGGGCGTCGAATACAGGCGCGTCGACCTGATGCCGGTGATGAGTCGCGGCGTCTTGAAGGTGCTGCGCTTTCCCGGAAGCACGATCCCGTCGCTGCGGATCGATGATCGAAGGATCACCGGATCGCGGGAGATCTCGCGAGTGCTCGACGAGGTGCTGCCGGAGCCAGCGCTCTTCCCGGCGGACCCAAAGGCACGCGCGGCGGTCGCGGAGGCGGAGCGCTGGGGGGAGCAGACTCTGTCCGATGGCGTCCGGCGGATCCTCTGGAACGCCGTCAAGCGCAATCGCGAGCCTCTCCGCAGCTACTCCACCGGCGCCCGGCTGGGGGTGCCGATCGGGCTCGCGGTGAAGACAGCCGCACCGATCATCGCCGCTGAGATGTGGATCCATGGTGCCGACGACGAGGCTGTGCGCGCCGACCTGGCCGCCTTTCCGGGCTGGCTCGACCGGATCGATGGCTGGATCGCTGAGGGGGTTCTCGGCGGCGAGCTACCCAACGCAGCGGACTTCCAGGTCGCTGCGGCGCTTGCGCTCGCGATGACACTCGACGACCTCCGCTCGCCGATCGAGGCACGACCGGCGGGCCAGCTGGCATGCCGCCTGATGCCTGACTTTCCCGGACAGGCGCCACCCGTCCTGCCCCCTTCCTGGCTCGAGCCCCTGGGCGCGCCGGCGACCCAGTCCTAGCCGAGCGTCCCGACCAGCGTCACCCGCTGCTCCGAGAGCGCCGCGAGCGCCTCGTCGCAGCGTGTCCCGTCGGGGAGGGTCAGCTCAGGGTCGAGCTCGAGGAGCGGCTCCAACACGAAGCGCCGTGAAGTCACCTCGGGATGGGGGAGCGTGAGCTCGTCCGTCGCGATCTCCACATCCCCCACCAGCAGCAGATCGATGTCGATGGGTCGCGGGCCGTGGCGGGGGCCTCCGAACATCCGCCCCAGCTCAACCTCGATCCCCTTGCAGACCAAGAGCAGGTCACGCGGCTCGAGCCCGGTAAGCACCAGTGCCGCTGCGTTCAGGAAATCGGGCTGGTCGAGGATCTCGCCCATGGGCTCGGTCTCATAGAGCGACGACGTCGCCTCGACGGCGACGCCGTGCTCGGGGAGCGCCCTGACCGCATCGCGAATGTGAGCCGTCCTGTCCCCCACGTTGGAGCCCAGGCCCAGGTACCCGATCCGATCGCTCATTCGGAGTCCGACTCATCGTCGCCCGAGACTCGGCGCAGCGTCAGCTGGGCCGCTGCCTCGGCCACCGTGACGGGGACCGGCGGCTCCGGCTTTGCCGCCCGGACGTGTACGGCCGTTGGCTCGAAGCGCTCCATCAGCCGCTCCCCGATCACCTGGCAGACGCGCTCGAGCGTCTTGTGGCTGCGTTCGGTTGCCGCGAGGACGACGATGTCGCAGACCTCCGCGTAATCGATCGTGTCCTCGAGGCGGTCGGTGAGGACGGCGTCGCACTCCCCCAGGTCGAACGAGACGTCGATCTCCAAGCGCTGGCCGATCTCGCGCTCGGCCTCGGTGACGCCATGGTGGGTGTAGATCGAGACTCCCTGCAACTCCACCTGAACCGAGGCGCTGATTTCCTCGCCGTCGGCGTTCATGCGGCGCAACCTACCAAGCCGATTCCGTGTGGCAAAGTGCTCGCGCGTGTCCCGGGAAGTAGTCATCGACAGACGCTACCGCGGCCCACCGGCGAGCGCCAACGGCGGCTACACCTGTGGAATCGTGGCCGGAGAGTTCGCGGCTCCAGGCGCCGAGGTCAACCTGCCCCGCCCGCCACCCCTCGACCGCCCCCTCCGGCTCGAGTCCGACGTCGAATCGGCGCGACTTCTTGACGGAGACGCGGTCGTCGCCGAGGGCCGGCCTCTTTACGACCTCGAACTGGAGCTTCCACGGCCGCCACCGCTGCACGTGGCGGAGGCAGCCGACGCCCACTATCCGTACTACGACGACCACGCCTTCCCGGGCTGCTTCGTGTGTGGTCCCGAGCGCAAGGCCGGCGACGGCCTCCGGATCTACCCGGGGCCCGTCGAGGGCAGTCTGCTGGCGTGCGTGTGGACGCCGGACGGGCACTTGGCTGACGAAGCCGGCGCGGTTCGCAACGAGATCGTCTGGGCAGCGCTCGACTGTCCCAGCGGCAACGCGGCGCACCACTTCTCGCCCGATGAGCGCTGGATGGTGCTCGCTCGGCTGCGCGGGATGCTCCTCGCCCCCATCGAGGTGGGCCGGCCGCACATCGTCGCCGGTTGGGCTACGGGCGCCGATGGCCGCAAGCACGGCTCTGGAACGGCCATCTTCGACGCCGCCGGGACCGCGCTGGCGTTCGCGCAGGCGCTCTGGATCGAGCTCCGTGAGGACCGGCGGTGAGCGCCCCCGCCGGAGCGCAGCTCGCGCACCGTTCTAAGCCGATCTCCACGCGCTCCCCTCGTTCAGGATCGCCGCCGCGACCAGCGCGGCCTCGCGGATCTCGCGCACGTCGTGGATCCGCAACATGTCCGCACCGGCGCGGAGCGCGAGGACATTGGAAGCGACTGTGCCCCCGATGCGCCCCCCTACGTCCCGGCCGGTGAGCTTGCCGATGAAGCTCTTGCGTGAGGTGCCGATCAGGATCGGCCGCCCGAGTGCCCGAAGCTCGCCGAGGCGCCGCAGCAGCTCGAGGTTGTGCGCCGGTGTCTTGCCGAAGCCGATCCCGGGGTCGATCCAGATGCGCGACTCCGCGATTCCCTCCCGCACCGAGAACTCGACGCGCTCTGCCAAGAACGCCTTGACGTCGTCGACGACATCCCCGTAGGTTGGGCTCTCCTGCATCGTGCGCGGCGTGCCCTGCATATGCATGAGCGCAACCTCGCACCCCCGGTCGGCGCAGACGGTCGCGAGATCCGGGTCGGCGACGAAGGCGGTGACGTCGTTGACCATGCGCGCGCCCGCGTCGAGCGCCGCCCGCGCCACGGCCGCCTTCGACGTGTCGATCGAGACATCGACCCCGGCGGCGGCGAGCGCCGCGACCACGGGCTCCGTGCGCGAGGTCTCCTCGGCCGCCGGCACCTCCGCCGCCCCCGGGCGGGTGGACTCGCCGCCGACATCCACGATCTCGGCCCCGTCGGCAGCGAGCTCAAGGCCATGCGCGACGGCCCGCTCGGCGTCCAGGTAAAGACCGCCGTCCGAGAACGAGTCGGGCGTCACGTTGACGATGCCCATGAGGCGCGCCATGGGCGGAGGCTAGTTCGCGTCCGGGCTACTCGTCGGAGCGCATCTCGGCGCCGCCGCCCGCGAACCCGGGACGCGGACGTGGCACGGGGCGTGGGCCTTCGCGGCCAGCCTTGCGCTCGGGCTCGGCGGGTGCCTCGGGGACCTCCTCTGCCTCTGCCTCGTCGGCGCCGAAGACGTCCTCCTGCGAGGCGCCCTCGAGCAGCTTCACGAACTGCTCGGCGTCGATCGTCTCGCGCTCGAGCAGGATCTTCGAGATGCTGTCAAGTCCCTCGCGGTTCTCCTCGAGCAGGCTCTTGGCCGTCTGGTGGGCCTCCTCGACGATGCGGCGGATCTCGTCGTCGATCTCGCGAGCGATCTCGTCGGAGTAGTCGGCCTCGGCCCCGAACTCCCGGCCCAGGAAGGGCTGCGAGCGATCGTGCCCGAAAACGCGCGGTCCGAGGCGCTCGGACATGCCGTAGCGCATCACCATCGCCTTCGCCGACTCCGTGACCTTCTCGAGGTCGTTCGAGGCGCCCGTCGTGATCTCCTCGAAGATGATCTCCTCGGCTGCTCGGCCGCCGAGCGTCATCGCCATCGTGTCGGCGAGCTCCGCGCGAGTAGTGAGGAATTTGTCTTCCGTCGGCAGCGAGATCGTGTAGCCCAGTGCCTGCCCGCGGGAGATGATCGAGATCTTGTGAACCGGATCGCAGTTCGGCAGCAGGTGGCCGACGATCGCGTGGCCCAGCTCGTGGTAGGCGGTCACGAGCCGCTCCTTCTCCGACATGACGCGGGTCTTCTTCTCGGGCCCGGCGATCACGCGCATGATCCCCTCCTCGAGCTCGATCATCGTGATCTCGCGCTTGCCCGAGCGGGCGGTCAGCAGCGCCGCCTCGTTGATCAGGTTCGAGAGGTCCGCCCCGGTGAAGCCAGGCGTCTGCGCAGCGAGGGTGTCGAGATCGAGCTCCTTTGCGAGGGGCTTGCCGCGCGTGTGCACCTCGAGGATCTTGCGGCGGCCGAGGCGATCCGGTCGGTCAACCACGATCTGGCGGTCGAAGCGACCGGGGCGGAGCAGGGCCGGGTCGAGGATGTCGGGACGGTTGGTGGCCGCGATCAGGATGATGTTGTCCTTCATCTCGAAGCCGTCCATCTCGACGAGGAGCTGGTTGAGGGTCTGCTCGCGCTCGTCGTGGCCACCGCCCATGCCGGCGCCGCGGTGGCGCCCGACGGCGTCGATCTCGTCCATGAAGATGATGCAGGGCGAGTTCTGCTTGGCCTGTTCGAAGAGGTCACGAACGCGCGACGCGCCAACGCCGACGAACATCTCGACGAAGTCCGACCCGGAGATCGAGAAGAACGGCACGCCGGCCTCGCCGGCCACGGCGCGCGCAAGCAGCGTCTTGCCGGTGCCGGGGGGGCCGTAGAGCAGCACGCCCTTCGGGATCCGCGCGCCGAGTGACTGGAACTTCTTGGGGTTCTCGAGGAACTCCTTGATCTCGTGCAGCTCCTGCACTGCCTCGTCGACGCCGGCGACGTCACGGAAGGTGATCTTCGGCGCATCGACCGACATCCGCTTGGCCTTCGACTTGCCGAAGCTCATCACGCGCGAGCCGCCGCCCTGCATCTGGTTCATGAGGAAGATCCAGAACCCGAAGAAGAGCAGGAACGGAAGGATGTACGTGAGGATCGAGAGGAGGCCAGAGCCACCGGTGCCCTCGACCTCGTACTCGATGTCCTGACGCTGCAGCGTGTTCTGCAAGGCCTGCTCGGTCTGCGGCAGATACCCGACCGTGTACTCCGTCTTCTCTTCGTCCGCCTCGACGACCTTGGCGGTCTGCGTCTTCGGCTGCAGCGTGACGGTGTCGATCGTCTCCGGCTCGTCCTCGATCTGAGCGAGGAATTCCTTGGTCGTGGGCAGTTCCTCGTCCTGTCCCTGGCTGAGGAGCCGGGTGGCGAAGAAGGCGAGCACGATCACGATCAGGATCGGAAACGCCGCGCTTCGGAACAGTCGCCTCATCATCTGGTGGTGTCCGCCTTCTCGCGGGGCATTTTGGGCATGGTCAAGGGGCTAGGGCACCCGCGACGAATTTGAGCGTACCAGTAGGCATAAAGCGCTCATGAAGGATTACGAGTCGCTGGACCGGGCGTCTCAGTGGGTCCCGGCCTGCCCGCTCCCGCGTCCGCGCAGGCGGGCTATTGATCCAACACGGCCACGTGACGCAGGTTGCGGTAGCGCTGTCCGTAGTCGAGCCCGTAGCCGATCGCGAAGAGGTTCGGGATCTCGAAGCCGACGTAGCGAATGGGCAGATCGATCCGGCGGCGTTCGGGTTTGGTGAGCAGGGCGCAAACCTCGAGGGAAGCGGGGCTGCGAGCGCGCAGGTTCTTCATCAGGTAATGGAGTGTGAGGCCCGAGTCGATGATGTCCTCGACGAGCAGCACATCACGCGCTTCGATCGTCGCGTCGAGGTCCTTCAGGATGCGGACCACCCCTGACGAGTCGGTCGAGGATCCGTACGAGGAGACGGCCATGAAGTCGACCTCACAGTCGATCTCGAGGGATCGCATGAGGTCGGCGATGAAGGGCACGGCGCCCTTCAGCACCCCGATCAGGATGAGGTCGCGGCCCCGATAGTCACGGGTGATCTCAGCCCCGAGCTCGGCCACACGACGCTCGAGGTCCTCCTCGGTGACCAAGACCTCGCCGACGCCACCGCCCCCAGCGTGCTCGCCGCCGTCTACGCCGTCAACGGGGGGCGGCGCGTCAGCCATCAGCGAGCTTGGCGCTCAAGACCGCGACCTCCTCGGTCGCGTCGTCAAGGCGAAACTGCTCGGAGACCGCGACCCCGGCGACCCAGGCGACCTCTCCCCCGACGGTGACCACGGGCACGCGGTGTCGTTCCGACCGAGGGATGCCACCGTCGGCGAACAAATCCCCGAGGGTCTTTGTCCCCTCCATTCCGAGCGGTCGCATCCGGTCGCCCTCCCTCCACGTCCTGACCTCAACCGCACCGCGCATGGCGCTCGCATCGAGCGTCGCGAGGTCCGGGCCGGCGGGATCGACCGGTGCCGGGTGCAGCTCGGCACGGATCTCCCAGGCCCCGAGCCGGGCGCGGCCGGGAACGGTGAGTGCCGCCGGCGCCGGGGCCGCCTCGGCCGCGGACTCAACGAGGAAGCCGACCGTGCCGCTCTCGCACAGGGCCCGGAGACCGGAGCCGAGCTCGACGGTTCCGCCCTCTGGGCGCGCTGCGACTCGCATGATCTCCACGACGCGCCTGCGTCCCAATGCCACCGGCCGGCCTGCAGCCCGCTCAGCGAGGGCCCGCAGGCAGAGCCGCTGCAGACCCGGCTCCCGCGTCGACAGCTCCTGGGCGCGCACAGCAACGTCGCCGGCTCCCGCTCCCAGCTGCTCGAGCTCGCTCAGCACCACGCGCTCGAGGAGCGTTGCCTCCTCGGCGACCTCCGCCCGGGTCTCGGCGATGTTCCGCTCGGCAGCTGGGCTCAGCTCGCGCATCACGGGCAACACCTCGGCGCGGACGCGGTTGCGGGCAAAGCGCGGATCGGCGTTCGAGGCATCGTCGCGAAAGGGCAGCCCCGCGGCGATTGCCAAGGACCGGGTGCGATCGCGCTCGAGGCCGAGGAGCGGGCGGATGACGCGCCCGTTGCGAGGCGAGAGCCCCAGCATCGCCCGTGCGCCCGGCGAGACCGCCAGGCGATAGATCACGGTCTCAGCGAGGTCGGTGCGTGTGTGGCCCGTCGCGATCACCTCAGCACCCGTGCGATCGCGCAATCGCTCGGCGGCGGCGTAGCGTGCCTGGCGAGCGGCGGCCTGCAGGTTCCCGGTTCCGAGCTGCGGGCGCTCAACGTGCATGTCGATGCGCAGCTTCGCGCACAGCTCCCGGCACGTCCGCTCGTCTTCGGGCGCCTCCGGTCGCAGCCCGTAGTTGACGTGGAGCGCGTGGACCTCCTCGGGACCGAGCGCATGGGCCAGGGCCGTGGCGACGCACGCAGAGTCGGGGCCCCCCGAGATGAGGACCACAGCCCCCCCGCGGTCGATCAGCCCGCTGGCGCGCACGGCGCCCGTGAGCTCGGTGAGCGCATCGGTCCTGCCCAGCGCTTCGTTCTGGGTCGCGCTCTCACTCTCCACGTGGGCGATCTTACGGGCGCCGCCAGACCACATCGCGCGCGGAGAGAGGCCTCAGCGGAAGGCCGAGCCCCGCTTGGCGAGGTTCTCGTAGAGCTTCTGCTGGATCGTCTCCCGCACCCGCTCTTGAATGTCGAAGGCAACGCGGTGATCGTCGGCCGCGTCAGGGCCGTACGCGGAGAGATCAATCGGCTCGCAGAACTCAATTCTCCAGCGCGAGGGCAACGGCACGAGCCCGAGCAGGCCGAGCCAAGGGAACGTCGGGGTGACGGGCACGTACGGGGCTCCTACCGCCCGCGCGATCGTCTGGCTCTCGGCGAGCTTCGGGTAGATCTCCTCGGATCCGACCACCGCCACCGGGATTAACGGGGAGGCGCTGCGAAGCGCCACCTCCACGAAACCACCGCGACCGAAACGCTGAAGCCGGTAGCGCTCGCCAAAGGGCTTGCCCGTTCCCTTGACACCCTCGGGGAACACCATGACGAGCTCGTCCTGCTCGAGCAGTCGCATCGCGTTGAACGGACTGGCCGGAACGCCGCCCACCCGGCGCATGAACGAGGACAGGAACGGCAGGGAGAAGGCCCAGTCGAGCACCATGAAGCGGGCCCAGCGGGGCAGCGGGTGCTCCTTCATCACCGCCCCCAAGATCATCGAGGCGTCGAACGGGAAGAGGGAGCCCGCATGGTTTGAGACCAGCAGCGCGCGACCGTGGCCGGGGACGTTGCGAACACCGCTCACCTCGACACGCCAGTAGACGTCGTAGAGAAACTCGAAGAGCGGGTACACGGCCTCGGCGAAGTCCTCGTCGAAGCCCCACTCGTCCTCGCGATACTCGCCCTGGAGACGCCGGGTGATGACCTCGATCGCGTGCGTCAGGCGCTCGGGGAGCGCGGAGGCGGCTCCCTCTGCAGCGGTGACCGGGTCGAGGCCACCCTCGACACCGTGGCGGACACGGCGCAGAAAGTCGGCCAGGGCTTCCGGCCCCGCGGTCGCCTCGGCCTGGGCGCTCACGCCGAGGCTCCCGCGAGGCGTTCGGCGAGGGCACCCGGGTGCAGTGTCCGTGCGACCGCGCCGCTTCGCACCCAAGCGGCGAAGTCGCGCACCGTCCCCTCGGCAGTGAAGATCGGCTCGTACCCGAGCTCCTGGACGAGGCGACGGTTGTCCACGCCCCGGCCGTAGCGCAGGAAACGCACGGCGTCGCCATAGAGCGCACCGGCGCCAAGGCGGTCGCCAAAGCGCCCCAGCGCCCGCTCGAAGAGCGGATGTGGGATCGGCAACGTCGGCCGGCGAGCGAGGCGCAGTGCACGGGAGAGCGAGACCGACCCGCTCGGAGCGACGTTCACGGGGCCGCGAAGTGGCTGCCGGAACGCGGCCAGCAGCGCTCCGGTCGCGTCGGCGCTGTGGAGCAGCTGCAGGCGGGGATCGAACCCCAGCTGCGTGGGCACCACGGGCAGCGACAGATATCGGGCGAGCGGGGTCTGCAACTCCGGGCCGATCTCGGGCTGAAGCCGCAGCATGCAGCACGTGATTTCCGGGTGCCGGCGGGCGAAGTTCGAGAAGTACTCCTCCAGCTCTGAGATGTCGCGCTGAAAACGAGTCCGCAGGGGCATCCGGCCGGCGAGGTCCTCGCTGAAGAAGAAGGGGGCGGCACCCTCGCACCCGTAGATGGCAGCCGAGCCGCGAACGACGATGTGTGCGAGTGTCGGCATCCGCTCAGAGGCCGCGAGCAGCTGGAGCGTCCCGATCACGTTCACGTCGTGAAGCGACCGAGCCGGCTTGCCGAGCTCCGGGTACCACAGGATCCCGCAGTGGATGATGGTGTCGGCCTCGGTGACGGGAAGAAGCCTGGACAAGACCGGGTTGCGGATGTCCGCCTCGATGAAGTTGAGGCGTTCGAGGTCCGCTTCCGGGCGCCGCGTGTCGATGCCCCCGACGTACTCGATCTCGGGGTCGCGCTCGAGCCGGCGCGCCAAAGCGACACCGGCATGACTGGCTACCCCCGTGATCACGACCCGGCGTCCCGGGGCCATATCTAACTCTCGGCCTTAGGTCCAGGCTGTGGGTCCGGCTCAGGGCCGGGGCGTTCCTCCCCCGCGTCGGGGGTGGGGGCGCTCCCGGCCTCCCCCGACTGAGCCCTGAGGCCCTGCTCGACCTCGGCGAGACGCTGTTCGAGCGCCTCGAGCCGGCGGGCGAGCTCGGCTCCGGCGTCCTGACCGCGGCGGGCAAGCTGGGCGCCGGCGGCCTGCCCGCGCCGTGTCAGCTCGCCTTGCGCATCGCGTCCGCGACGCGTGATCTCGTCGACGAGCTCGGTCGCGCGATCGCGAGTCACGGCTGCGGACCCCGCGGTCGCCTGCAGAGTACGCTCGACGGCCTCCCGGAGGGCATCGCCGACCCCGCGCTCGCCTCCTTTCTCACCACCTTCGCTCAAGCTTGGAAAGCTTACTTCCGAGCCCCATGGCCGAGATCCACCACCTGCGTCCCACCGCCGAGATCGCGCCGACCGCCCTGCTGCCGGGCGATCCCGGCCGGGCGCTGGCCCTTGCCCAGGAGCTGCTCGATCGCCCGCTCATGGCCAATCACGCCCGAGGGCTATGGGGCTACAGCGGCGTCACGGCCGCTGGCGCTGACCTCACGATCCAGTCAACGGGCCTCGGTGGCCCCAGCCTCGCCATTGTCGTCACCGAGCTCGCCTGGCTCGGCCTTCGCAGCGCCGTGCGCCTGGGTACGTGCCGCGCCGTCCGCGACGACCTCGCGCCGGGCGATTCCGTGATCGTGGGCACGGCCATTCCCGGCGACGGCGCCAGCCGCGAGCTGGGCGCAGAGGGCACCCTTCGGCCGGACCCGGAGCTCACTGAGGGCCTCAATGAAGACGGCGCGCGTCCCGTCCTTGCCGTGGCCAGCACAGATCTTCAGCATGCCCTGGCTCCGCCGAGCCCCCTGGTCAGCGCTGAGCACCCTGACGTGAGCGCCGTCGACCTGGCCTCGGCCACGCTGCTGGCCCTCGGGCCGCGCCTTGGCCTCCGGGTGGCCGCGGCCCTCGTGGTCGCGGAGGCCGTCGGCGGCGAACGGGCCGACGATGAGCTCGTCGCCGAAACATCGCTCGAGCTGGCGCGGTCAGCCGCGCGAGCGCTGCACGCGGCCTAGCTGCTCGGCAAGCTCGTCGATGCGGTCCTCGAGATCGTCCAAACGGCTGGCAAGCGAGCGAAGTCGGCGTTCGAGCCGCTCGATCTCCGCCCCGGAAGACACGCCAACCGCGCTCATCGCCGAGCGCTGCGCCTGGACCGCCCGCTCGCCGGCCCCGAGGGCCGTAGCCATCGCCTGAGAGAAGACCGGGTTGTCCAAGAGCGCCTGGGCGAGGTCGCCGATCGCCTCCTCCCCTCTCGCCCGCATCGAGCTGCGCTCGGCATCGCCCGGCTCGTCCGCGTCGTCTACGTCGTCTACGTCCGGGGGCTCCACGGGCCGCAGCCTAGCCACAGCCGTCTCGCCCTTCAAGCCGACGCCTGCGGATGCCGATTGTTTGATGAGGGTTAAGTGGGAATTCGGGCCCCGCATCGGTCCGACCGTTTCAAGTACCGTTGCGGGCCCGCTTAGCGGTTGATCTCGAGAGGACGACAGATAGCGTTTGTGCGGTCGGAGCAGGTTCTTGCCAGGACGATCACGGAGGGTCGGCAGGGTTGAGCCAGCCCCGCCGGGTGTAGAGGGATGAGACGGAATCTTCTAGTCACGATCGCGCTCGCCGTTGCGGGCATCCTGGTCGTGGTCGGCTCCGCCGGAGCCAAGCGTCAAGAGGACCTTCTCGGCAGTGGCAGCTCCGGGGTAAAGATCGACCTTCCTCCGGGTCAGGACCTACCGCCCCTGGGGTCCGTCCCGGAATGTGGCGATCTTCGCGACAACGACGAGGACGGCTTCTTCGACCTCGATGACCCGCAGTGCGAAACCGGCGTCGACGACCTCGAGGCCGAGGACCCCACCGAGCCTCCGGTCGATCCCCCTGACGATCCGCCGGTAGACCCAGGGCCCGACCCCGGTGAGGATCCGGGCAACGGCGGCGGCGGTGGCCGCGGCGACGGCCACTCCGGCGGAGGCGGCAGCGGCGGGAATGGATCCGGTGGCAACGGCGGTGGTGGCGATAGCGGCGGACAACCGGGAGGCTCCGAGGAGGCGATCTCGCCCACGCCCGACCGCAACCCTGACGGCTCGCCAACCGACACCAACCCGGGCCTCACCGTCGCCGACTTCGGGGCCGCCCCAATCGGCGTGCCGAACTTCGTGATCGACCAGTTCACGATCCCTCCCTTCCTCCTCCCGATCTACCAGGCGTGCGGCACCCAGTACGGGATTCCGTGGCAGGTGCTGGCCTCGATCAACCGCATCGAGACCGCGTTCGGCACGAACTTGAACGTCTCCTACGCCGGCGCGGTGGGCTGGATGCAGTTCATGCCGGCAACGTGGAAGGCCTACGGGGTGGACGCCAACGACGACGGACGCAAGGACCCCTACAACCCCGTGGACGCGATCTGCGCGGCGGCCCGCTATCTGAACGCCTCCGGCGGCGAGGAAGACCTCCGCACCGCGATCTTCGCCTACAACCACGCCGACTGGTACGTCGACGAGGTCCTGCTCTACGCGAACCAGTACGGCAAGCTCCCCGACGACCTGGTCGGCTCCCTCACCGGGCTCACCGAGGGCGCTCACTTCCCCGTTGCCGCCGACGCTCGCTACGCCGATGACATCTCGGAGCGAGAGGCCGCGAAGCGCACGGCGCTGAAGCGCGGGGTGGCGGGCAACGCCGCCGACGTGGTCTCAAGCTCACCCACACGTCGAGGGATCAACATCTACTCGCGGAGGAACGCTCCGGTCATCGCCGTCAACGATGGGGTCATCAAGAAGATCGGGAGGACCAAGAAGCTCGGTAACTACATCGTCCTCCAAGACGCGTACGGCAACCGCTTCACCTACGCGGAGCTCGGCCGCGTCTCCGAGGTCTACCCCGTGCCCAAGCAGGAGGAGCGCCTCGATGCCGGCGACTTCCGCCTCGTATCCGGCGGGGGCTCCGACCGCAAGCCGGACGCGGCGGCGAGCTCCACCTCGAGGCGGGAGGCGGAACGAGACGCGAAGGCGAGCGACGCCAGCTCAAAGCGGGGCGCCGGCCACGCCAAGAGTGTGGACCGCGGGGGATCCGCGGGGGAGCCCATCAACACCGAGGACATGCGCGAGCGCCTCTACGCCTTCCCGGAGCGTCCGGAGAACGTAGGACGCGCGGACCTCTCGGGACAGCTCGATCAGCTCCTCACCTCGCGGTTCCCCGGCTACGACAGCTTCAAGTCCTACATGGGCGGCGTCCTGCGGTTCGACAGCGGCACGATGCAGATGCGCACGCTCCGGAAGGGCTCGAGGGTCGTTGCGGGCACGGTCCTCGGACGCATCGAGAAGACTGACGAGCTCGCCCCGCACGTCAACTTCTCGATTCAGCCCGCCGGCCGCGGTGCGCCGAAGATCGACCCGAAGCCGATCCTCGACGGGTGGAAGCTGCTCGAGGCGACGGCGATCTACCGCGCCGCCGGCAAGGACCCGTTCAAGGGCAGCGGCGTCACGATCGGCCAGATCCTCTTGATGTCGAAGGAGCAGCTCGAGCGTCGCGTCCTGGCGGACCCCCGCATCGAGATCTACGAGTGCGGTCGCCAGGACATCCGGACCGGGCAGATCGACCGGCGGACCATGGCGATGCTCGAGTACCTGGCGCAGCGCGGCTACCGGCTCACGATCACCTCGCTCAAGTGCGGCCACTCCGTGTACACATCGGCCGGCAGCATCAGCCATCACTCCTCGGGCAACGCGGTCGACATCGCGGCAATCAACGGCCAGCCGGTGCTCGGCAACCAGGGGCCCGGCACGATCACGGAGGCGCTGGTGCGCGACGTGCTGGCGCTGCAGGGCACCATGGAGCCGAGTCAGGTGATCTCGCTGATGGACTTCGGCGGCCCGTCGTTCGCCATGGCCGACCACCACGACCATGTGCACGTCGGATACACGCCCGTCTATGGCCCCGGATCGAGCCCCGACAAGCAGCTCAGTCAGATCCTGAAGCCCGAGCAGTGGAAGCGTCTGATCGATCGCATCGCTGAGATCGACAACCCGAAGGTGCCCACGTCGCCCTCGCGGTTCTCGCTGCCGACCGGCGGCGATAAGGACGAGCGTAAGGACAAGGGCCGGCGCGCCTCCGGTGCCCACGTCGGCGAGTAGCCTCGCCGCCATCGGAGAGCTCCTTCCCTTCGTCCAACTCGACTTCGCCGGCCGTCTCGGGCCGGACGACGGCCGCTACCTGATCCGCTCCGCCGACGGCTCCGCTGAGCACGTGCTCGTCGTCGGCGGCCCCTTGGGGCTCGCCGCCGGCATGCGCCGGGGCCGCAGACGGCGCAGGCGCTCGAGCAGGACCACGCCAGCGGGCGCCACACCTGAGGTTCCGATCACTCGGCTCACCGTCATCCGCCCCGGGTCGTTCGGAGGCTCCCAGGCGGCGGAGGCGTGGCTCGCGGAGGTGGGCGCCAGCGAGGAGCGCAGCGACGAGCTCATCGGAGAGGCACTGCGGATCGCCAACCGAGCTCTGCACGCCTGGCGTCTCGCCACCCAGGATCCGTATGGCGCGCGGGCCGCGGAGGCGCTGACGCTTACCCGTCGCGTCGGTTTCGGGACCGGTGACGAGCTGGCCGACGGACGCTGGTCCGAGGCGATCGAGGTACCCGCGGCGCCAGGACCTCGAAGACGCGCGGACGCCCTGGGCCCGCAGGAACGGATGGCGGCCGCGCTCGGCCGCCGCGAGACACCACTCGCCTGCGAGGTCCTGCTGCTGCGGGCGCGGGCCGACCTCGACGGCGATCGGCCGCGCGAGGCGGCGCTGCAGCTGCGGGTCGGCCTTGAGGCGCTCCTCGCGGAGATCAAGGCGAAGCCGCCCACGGGTGCGGGGAAGGGTGCCGGGGCAGAACTCGCCTCTGAGCAGGCGGCCGCGCAGGTGGCCGATCTGGAGGCGCTTCGGGAGCGGCGCAGCATGACGGGCGACGCTGCCAACGAAGCGCTTCGGGGGGAGGTCTCGGGCGCCCGGGCCGCTGAGGTGACCGAAACGCTCCGCGTTTGCGAACGGATCCTGCGGCGACGCCGGATCCTCGGCCGGTAGATCTAGACCGCGGCCAGCACGGCCTCGAGCTCGTCCGCCACATCTCCTTCGAGGCGCACAGCCGCATGACGGTCGTACGGGGTCGAGCCCTGCGTCACGATGGCGAGCTTGCCGCCTCGAGCGAGGGTGAGCTCGGGGAGGGCCGCGACCGGATAGACCTCCAGCGAGCTGCCGATGCAGAGGAGGAGCTCGGCCGACTCACAGAGCTCGTGCGCCGCGGCCATCGCTGCAGCCGGGAGCAGCTCGCCGAACAGAACGACGTCGGGCTTCACCTTGCCCATGCAGCGGCAAGTTGCGACTCCATCCTCGTCGAAGAGCTCCTCGACATCGGCGAGATCGTAGGTGCAGCCACACGTGGTGCAGCTCGACGTGGCAATCGAGCCATGCATCTCCACAACGTGCTCGGATCCGGCCGCGGCGTGCAGGCGGTCGATGTTCTGAGTGATTACGGCACTCAGCAGGCCGCGTCGCTCAAGCTCTGCGAGTGCGTCGTGAGCGGGGTTGGGCCGCTTGCCGCCGAGCATTTCGAAGCGTGGCCGGTAGTAGGACCAGAATCCTTTTGTGTCCCGGTGGAACGCATCGATGTGCGCGACCTTCATGGGGTCGACCTTCGTCCACAGCCCCTTGCCCGGGGTCCTGAAGTCGGGGATCCCCGATGGAACCGAAATCCCAGCCCCGGTAAGAGCCACTGTGCAAGCGGACTCCCGGATGAGCGCGGCCAGCCGGTCGGCGAGGGAGGGCCGGGGGTCGGGCGGCCGGGCGGCTCTGCCCGGCATGGATGCCTGTTCGGGCAGGAGGGCAGGAGGCCCGTCCCCCCGGCGGTCGGCCCCCGGCCCTCCCCGAGTTGTCACCTGCCTCGCCAATTCGGGCTCCGCTTACCGAGGAAGGCCGCGATTCCTTCCTCGGCGTCCTCGGAGGTAAAGGCGGACCGGAAGCCTTCCTTCTCGGCTTCGATGCCCGCGTCGAGGTCGCCTTTGCCGGAGACCTCCTTGACCAGGCCCACCGCGACCGGTGCCTGACTCGCGAGCCGGCGGGCCCAGGCGAGCGCCGAGTCGAAGAGCTCGTGATCGGGGACGACGCGGTTCGCGAGCCCGTAGGCCTCAGCCTCACCGGCGGAGATCGCATCGCCGATGAGGTTCATCTCGAGAGCCTTCTCGTGACCCACGAGGCGAGGCAGCCGCTGGGTGCCACCGAAGCCGGGGATGATTCCCAGTTTGATCTCCGGCTGGCCGAAGACGGCGGACTCGGATGCGATCCGGAAGTCGCACGCCATCGCAAGCTCGCAGCCGCCGCCGAAAGCGAGCGCGTTCACGGCGGCGACCGTGGCGATCCGCTCCGTTCCAAGCTCGCGCAGGAGCGCGTGCCCGTCGTTGATCAGCGCTTCTCCGCCGGCCTCATCCATCTGCGTGAACGCCTTTAGGTCCGCCCCGGCCGAGAACACGACCGGGATGGCTGAGCAGATCATCAGGGCACGGACGTCGCCCGAGGCCTTGAGCTCTGCCCACACCGTTCCCAGGTCCTTGATGACCTGGGGCGAGATCGCGTTCATCGGCGGGTTTGAGAGCCAGGCGATGGCGACGTCGCCTCTCCGCTCCAGCTTGACGGTGTCGGTCTGGTCGCCGTCGTCGGGCTGGGGATACGGATAGAACCCCTGCCCCGCCTTCTGCCCAACGCGCCCCTGGGCTACGAGCCGCCTGAGGATGAGAGGGGCTGCGAAGCGCTCGCCGTGCGCGTCACGCGCCGTCTCGAGCTTCTCGAGCACCACATCGAGCCCTTCCAGGTCCGCTCTCATAAACGGGGGAAGGAGCCCGCGCCGGGGGTCGAGACCCGCGCCCGCCATCATCCCGAGGTCGATGTCGCGCGCGGAGGCGACGCGTTCCTCGAGCAGGAGGCATGCCTCCACGATTGCCTTCAGTCCAAATGCCTCGATCAGCTCGTCGTCGGGCTCACCGTCGCCCTCGATCTGAGGCTCGCCGTCCTTATAGAAGCCGTCGCCACCGGACTTGGCGCCGAGCTTGCCCTCCTTTACCAACCCGCGCATGCCGTTGTGCACATAGAAGCGGTCCTGCGCACCCTCGGTGCCGTCCATCCCGGCCTGCGCCATCACGTCGTACTCCTCGTGGAGGTGGACAGCGACGTGCAGCACCGTGTCGAGGCCGAGCAGGTCCGTGAGGATGAACGGGCCCATCGGCGCGAGCTTGGCCTCTGCGACCTTCGCGTCGATCTTCTGAATCGAGAGGCCCTGCTCCTCCTGGGCACGCCACAGCTCTCCGACCGCTGAGTTCAGGATGCGGTTGACGACGAACCCCGGGACCTCGGCGCAGGTGATCGGTTGCTTGCGGATCGCCTGCGCGAAGTTGGAAGCGGCCTGGACGGTCTCCGGGGAGGTCTCCTCGCCCTCGACGATCTCCACCAGCGGCATCACCGAGGCGGGGTAGAAGAAGTGAAAGCCCACGACCTTCTCGGGGCGCAGCGTCACGGCGCCCATCTCGGTGATCGAGAGCGACGAGGTATTCGAGGAGAGGATTGCGTGACCCGGCGTGACGGCGTCGAGCTCCTCGAACACGGCCTGCTTTACCTCCAGCTTCTCGGGCGCGGCCTCGATCACGAAATCGACGTCCCCGAAGTCGGAGTAGTCGAGCGTTCCGGTGATCCGCCCCATCACCTCGTCGAGCCTCGAGTCGGCCTGCTCGCGGGTGAGCTTCTCCTTCGCGACCAGCCCGTCGAGCTGCGCCTGGGTCACCTCCCGCGCCTTCTCCATGCCGTGGTCGACGAACTCCTGCTCTATGTCCTTGAGCACGACGGGAATGTCGGCGTTGGCGATGACCTGGGCGATCTCGCCACCCATCGTGCCGGCGCCGACGACGGCGGCCTTGAAAACGAACATTGCTTGAGAGCCTCCAGGTAGGTGTGTGACGAGGGGCGCCGGAGGCTACCGGGAGCCCTCAACCTCCCGCTTCAGGGCAAGCAGCGAACGGCGCATGGAGCCGCGCTGCTGCGAGCGGATGAAGAGCTTGTCGCTGACCCAGCCAAAGGCGCCGCCGCTGGTCAGCTTGTAGGTGAGCTTCTGCTCGACGATGGTCCCCTCTCCCTGCATCCGGAAGCCCGTGAGCAACTCGCCCTCGGTCCGCGGATCAGCGAAGTCGATCCGGTGGACGCGACGTGGCTCGTGCTGGAGCACTCGCTCGGAGACGTCGCCGCGGCCGGCCGCCGTTGAGCGCCAGCGCAGGTCGGCACCCTCGAGTGGGTAGCCGTTGTTGGCGACAACCGCCCCGAAGCCGTCCACCCAAGCTGGCCACCGCTGGGGATCGAAATAGAGCTCCCAGGTCTCTGCGAGCGACGCGGCAACTTCGACCGACTCCGAGACCTCGCTCACTCGTAGATCTCGCCCTTGATCAATGAGACGGAGCGGATCACGGAGTCGAGGAACGGCTCGACCTCCTCGCGCAGGCGCTTGTATTCCTTGCGGCCAGTCGCGGTGATCGTGTAGTAGCGGCGGCTGCGTCGATCGGGGTGCTCCCAGCTTCCCTCGATCAGACCGCGTGACTCGAGCTCGCGCAGGAGCGGGTAGATCGTGTTCGGGTTGACGGAGATCGCTCCTTCGCTGATCCGCTCGATCTCCTCGATCAGGTGGTTGCCGTAGGTCGGCTCACGTCCAACCAGGTGCAGGACCAAGAGGGGGAACACGTCGCGGCGTCGGATCTCACCGCCGAAGACGTCCATCGAGCGGCCGCCCCGTTTCGCCGGGCGAGAGACGCTCTTCTCCCCCGCCGCGCGCTCGCGCGCGACGCGGGCGGCTCGGACCACGGGGTCGGACGCCCGACGGGATGCGCCGGTCTTTCGGCCAGTCCCCCGCTTGGCGCGCTCGGCCATGATCCGACTATATGAGTCCGATGCGTGACGTTCGTCATTGACGGCGAGCGGCCGGCGGCGTACGTTCCTACTTCCCGCCAAGGAGAGCGGCGCAACGGATGTCCCACATGACCGAAAACCAGCGCATGCAGCTCGGCCGTCCCGACCTCAGCGAACGGCGCACGGGAGTTCGCGTGGCCTCGATGCGGCCGCTCGTCGTGTACACGGTCGTTGCCTGCATCGTGCTCGTCGCCCTCGGCTGGGCGACCATCCGCGCTCTCGATGGCTGGGCGCAGTTCGTCGTGCTCGGCGGCATCGTGATGACGGCGATCGGCGGCATGATCGCCGTTGATCCGCAGCGGCGGGCTTAGGGAACCCCGCCGAATTGGCGCGCCAGTCCCGCTATGCGGGACCCTTGCGCCAGTGCGGGTCGAGGCTCTCCGCTCAAGGGCGCCGCGGAGTCCCGCCCTCCTTCAGTGCAAGCGGAGTACCGGAAGGCTTCGAGAGCCAGCGCCCTAAGCCACGGCCGGCGCGGCTTCGGCCACCTTCTCGCCCGCCTCCGTCTGCGTCTTCACGGACTCGGGCAGCGGCTCGTCCACGTTGCGGCCCATCAGGACCTCCTTGGCGATCACGAGCCGCTGGATCTGCGACGTGCCCTCGTAGAGCTGCATGATCTTGGCGTCCCGCATCAGCTTCTCCACCGGGTACTCCTTGATGAAGCCGTAGCCCCCGTAGACCTGGACTGCGTCGACGGTGATCTCCATCGCCGAGTCCGCCGCGAACCGCTTCGCGTGCGAGCAGGCGAGCGTGTTCCGCTTCCCCTGATCGAGCTGCGCGGCCGACGCCCACGTCAGGAGGCGGCCCGCCTCGACCTTCGTGGCCATGTCGGCGATCATGAACGAGATCGCCTGGTGCATCGCGATCGGGACGTCGAACTGGACGCGCTCGAGCGCGTAGGCCGACGCGAACTCGAGTGCCGCTCGGCCGATGCCGACCGCCATCGCCGCGACGCCGGGCCGCGTGCGGTCGAGCGTCATCATCGCCAGCTTGAACCCCTTGTCCTCCTCCCCGAGCAGGTTCCCGACCGGAATCTCGGTCTCGTTGAAGGTGATCGTGGCGGTGTTGGAGGCACGCTGCCCGAGCTTGTCCTCCTTCTTGTCGACGGTGACCGTTTCGTCCTTTGGCACGACGAAGGCGGAGATGCCGCGATGGCCCTTCTCCTTGTCAGTCTTGGCGTACACCGTGAACCAGTCCGCGTAGCCGCCGTTGGTGATGAAGCACTTCGACCCGTTCAAGACGTACTTATCGCCATTGCGGACGGCGGTGGTCTTCATCCCGGCCACGTCAGACCCCGCATCGGGCTCGGTAAGGCAGAAGGAAGCCAGCTTCGGCTCGTCGGTGAGCATGCCGAGGTACTCCTTCTTGACCTCCTCGGACGCGCCGATCCCGAGTGGAGCGGCAGCCAGGCCGTTGGCCATGAGCGACGTGCCGATGCCCGAGCAGCCCCAGCCCATCTCCTCCTCGATGAGACAGCCCGACAGATAGTCGAGGCCTGGCCCACCGTAGTCCTCGCCGATGTGGCTGTTCATCAACCCGACCTCCCAGGCCTTCTCGATGACCTCCTGCGGCCAGGTGCCATCGCGGTCGTAGTCCCAGGCGACCGGCCGGATCTCCTTCTCGGCGAAGTCGTGGGCTAGCTCGCGGACATCCTTTTGCTCGTCGGTCAGCGTGAAGTCAACCACTGCTCAGCTGCTCCTTTGGATGATCGGGGCGGACCGCACGAGGTTCCGGACGGCGCCGCCAAGGAAACTGATTGACTGGTCAGTCAATGTGTTGGAAATCGTACCGCACCGCTTCCCCGCAGGTGCCGGATCGCTTCTGTCGAGCGCAGGGGCCGCACCGGCCCTCCCGAGCGTGGACGCGCTCTACCCTGTCTCGTCGATGCTCGTCTTCGCGATCTCCAACGGCGAGGTCATCCTGATCATCGTGCTCGCCGCGATCCCGATCGCGGCCCTGTCCTTCGCCCTGTCGGGAGAAGCGTTCAAGCAGATCGGCAAGGGGTCGTTCTCGGTGCAGTTCGAGCACGACCTGCCGCAGGGAGTGCGCGACTCCGACGCCGAGGCATCCGCCGCGGTCCGCGATGCGGAGATCCGCCAGCTGCTCGAGGCGAAGGCATATCGCCAAAGCGCCCGCGGCGAGCGGCCCCTCGACGTGGAGGCCGAGCTGGAGCGCATCCTGCTCGAAGACCGCGAATCTGCCGAGCCCGGCGATGACGCCCAGCTTCGCGAAGAGGTGCGCCAGCTCGTGGTCGCACGCAACGAGCGTCGAGCACGCAAGGGCGAGAAGCCGCTCGACGTCGAGGCCGAGATCGAACGGCAGCTGCGCGACCTCGAAAACCTGGGCCAATAGCCCCGCGCGAAGCCCCCGGTCGCGTCGCGACAGGGGTAAGGTCTCGGGCGTGGCGCTGGACTCCGACACCTCCGAGCACGTCGTTGAGATCGAGGAGGCCCTGCTGCGCCCTGGCACCTATTTCAACCCGCAGACGGAGGTTGTGATGGTGGTCGACGACTCCGCGTCGATCGATCAGGAGGTCTTCAACATGGAGGCCTATGAGGGCGCGGACTGGGTGCACATCTCAGACGACGTCCCCCTGGACGAAGAGGCTCGCGACGCAGCGCTGATGGCGTTCCAAACCCACTATCACCCCGGCGCCCTGGGCTCCGTCTCGGAGACGGCGCTGGAGCAGGGCGACGACGAGCTCGACGCGGACGAAGACGGTCAGGACCCTGGGCGAGAGGACTGAGCCGCCACTCCGGCGGGTCGTCGGGACAACGAGGAGGTCACATGAGCGGATACAGCATCGTCAGCAGGGACGAGGTGCCGAACTTCATGGAGCAGTATCCCGGGTTCGGCGAGATGCATTTCTTCGCCAGGCCCGCCGATGCCGAGCAGGTTGCCTTCACGTGGCGCACGATGCCGGCGGGGACAGGCGGCAAGGGCTCCTATGGGCATCGCCACCGCACCCAGGAGGAGATCTACTACGTGGTCTCCGGTGAGCCGGTGTTCAAGCTCGGCGACGACATCGTGCAGGCGGGGCCGCACACGCTCGTTCGGGTCGCCCCCGAGGTCTACCGCTCCATCCACAACGACGGGCCCGGCGACGTGGAGCTCGTGATCTGCTCCCCTACGACGAACGACCCCGAGGGCGAGCTCGAGACCACCCCGGACTTCTGGCCCGCCGACTGACTGCCCCGGCTCAGCCCGCGGCGACGTAGACGATGAAGGCCACAAACAGCGCCAGCCATGCCGCCACCGGCAGCAGCTCGAACTTGTCGCGCTTGCGCAACGCGAAGTAGGCGATCACCCCGCCGATCAGCCCCAGCACCCCCGAGACGATCGCGAACCTGTCCAGCTCCCACTCGGTGAGCAAGAGTCCGACCGCGATCGGGATGGTCGATTGGAACACCATGGCGCCCGTGATGTTCCCGAGCGCGAGGCTGTCCTTGTTGTCACGGATCCAGAAGAAGCTGTTGGCCTTCTCCGGCAGCTCCGTCGCGAGCGGTGCGAGGACCAAGGAGAGCACGAGCGGCTCCACCCCGATCGTCTCAGCCACGGCTACGAGCTCCTCGACGAAGAGGTGCGCGCCACCCACGATGGCGCCAAGCCCGACGATGAACTGCAACACGATGAGCGGGTTGGGCGGATCGTCGCCCGGCGTCCAGTCCATATAGAGCGGGCGGATCGTCTCCTCCTCCTGCACTTCTCCCCCGCCCAGGAGCGTCTTGCGAACGTAGACCCCGTAGGCGATCAAGAAGACCGCCGCCGCGGGGTACTGGAATCCGTCGGGGATCCCGAGGCCCAGGGCGACTCCGATCGCGAAGAAGACGAGGAAGAAGATCAGGTCGCGATTGAGCACATCGGCATCGGCGTCGAGCTCCGTTCCGGTCTCCCGCCGATCTCGGTAGATCAGGGCCGACGCGCCGACGAGCGCCATCGCGATCGTCGCGAGCAGAAAGGGGGCGCCGATGATCGCGCCGATCGCGACATCCTCCGCCCCCTCGGCGCCGCCGATGATTGCGACGATCGGGATCAGCGTCTCCGGCATGGCCGTCCCGACCGCGGCGAGCAGGCTCCCGGTCGCGCCCTCCCCGATCTCCAAACGGTTGCCCGGCCCACTCGACCGCGTTCGTGAAGACCAGGGCGCCGCCAAGGATCGTGGCGAAGCTGACGGCGAGCAGCACGTAGTCCATCCGGAGTCCCTTACCCGCTCGGCTGGCTACTCATCTACGCGGCGAAGAATGCGATCGCGAGGATCCCGTAGACGGCGAGCAGCTGCACGCCCTCGAACCACGTCGACTCCCCCTCGTGCGTGACGGCGTTCGCGATCAGAATCGCCAACACGACGGCGCCGAGCTCGAACCCGTTGAACACGAGCGCCATCGGAGAAGGCCCGAGGAAGAAGGAGATGATCACGAGCACGGGCGCCACAAACAGCGCGACCTGGGCGCTCGAGCCGATCGCGATGTTGACCGCCAGGTCCATCTTGTTCTTGTAGGCGACGAGGACCGCGACCCAGTGCTCGGCCGCGTTGCCGACAATCGCGACGACGATCACGCCGATGAAGAACTCGCTCAAGCCCACGGCCTCCGACGCCTCGGAGATGGAGCCCACGAGAATCTCGGACATGAGTCCGACGGCGATCCCGGCGATGGCAAGCATGATCACCGAGCGGCGCACCGTCCATCCGAACTGCGCGTCGTCCTCGTCCTGAGCGCCGTCGTCACTGGGGTTGAACAGGTCGCGGTGGGTCTTGAGCGAGAAGACCAGCCCCGCAACGTAGGTTCCCATCAGCACAATCGCGACCGCCAGCGAGAGGTTCTCCACCGTCGGCCCATACTCGACGAGTTCGGCACCCGGGTTCGGTAGTCCCTTCCCCTCCACAAGCTCGAAGATCGCCGGCATGATGAGGGCGGCTGCCCCCAAAAGCAGCATCAGCGACTGCACGTTGGCCGCGGTCGCATCGAAGCGCTGACGCTCGCGGCCGATCCCCCCGACAAACATGGCGGCCCCCATCACGAGCAGGATGTTCCCCAGGATCGAGCCGACGATCGATGCCTTCACCACCTCCTGCAACCCCGCCTCGAGCGCGAACAGGGCGATGATCAGCTCGGGCGCGTTGCCGAAGGTGACGTTGAGGAGCCCCCCGATGCCCGGACCCGATCGCGCCGCCAGCTCCTCCGTCGCGAGCCCCATCAGGGCGGCCGTGGGGATGATGCCCAGCGCCGCCACCGCGAAGATCAGACCCGCCGAGGCATGAGCGACCTCGAGGACGACGGCCAATGCGATAAACGGCGTCAGCAGGTACGGCCAGCCGGTGGCCGTAAACAGGAAGCCGAGCCTCCCTCGTCGCTCTGGTCTAGGCCCGGCCACCGCTGCCACTCACCCTACGGGGTCGTCACGGGCAGCGACGCGTCGGCCAGGAGGCTTCCCGGAAGTGGAAAGGCCCCGGCTCGCGCCGAGGCCTTCCTCACGAGACTGTGGTGAGCGCCGCCCCTACGAATCGAGGCACTCGTTGACGGCCTCTGGATCGCCCGCGGCATCCGCGATGCAGTCGAGCTGCTCCTGCTGATCGTCAGGGAGCTCGCCGCTCCCGCCGAGGCCGCCGCCGCCGAGGCCGCCCCCGCCGAGGCCGCCAAGCCCCCCGACCTGACCGAGGAGGTCCTCGATCGGCTCCGCGTCGGCTGGAGCCTCGAAGCTCTGCTCCTCGTTTACCTCCGAGACGCCGACGCTCAAACCGAGGTCGATCGACTCGACGGGCACGAGCTCACCGCCCTCGATGGCCGAGGGATCGATACTGAGGTTCACGTCGACCTTGCGCAGCAGGTCGTCCTCCGTGCCGCTGTAGAGGTCGAAGCTGGCCTCGGAAATCGCATCCTTGGCCATGTCGAGTTGCGCGGGGTCGACTTGCTGGGCGTTGGGAACTGACTGCGCGAGGCCGAGCAGGTCGTCGAGCATCTGGTCGACGTCAACGTCGCCGGAGACATGTACCGCCTCCTCGCCGTCGAGGTCCTCTGTGCCGTCGTTGCTGAGGTTGGTGAACCAGGCACCGAGGTCGAAGTCGCACGCCGCCGGGTCGCCGCCCTGAGCCTCAATCGCCTGGGCGCAGCCCTCGCGGAACGAGGTCGCCGGGTCCTCATCCTCCGGAAGCTCTCCGGCCTGGGCTTCGGCCTGCTCCTGGAACTGGGCGAAGGCCTCGGTCCCAACCTCGTAGGTCGTGCCCTGATAGGAGACGAAAGCATTGTCGTCAGTCACGATGAGCCCGCCCTCGAAGTCGATGGTCTGGCCGCCACCTTCCCCGGAGGCAGAGGCGGTCCAGTCGAGCTGGGGAATCGCGGTTGGGTCATCCTCAACCCCCTGGAACGGGCCTCCGAGGCTGAAGTCGAATTCGCCCTGATCGCCCGCGGAGAGGTTGGCGCTCAGGTCGAGAACGCCGCTCGTCACCTGCTCGTCGTTGTTGAAGACCGCGTCGACGATCTCCTCCGGGTCGCGGTCGTCGCTGCTGCCGCCATCGTCACCACACCCGGCGATGAGGCCCGGTGCGGCCAATGCCATAGCGGCCGCGGCCAGAACGGAACGCGTGCGAGTCAAGCTGAGCTCCTAAGAATCGCTTTCAATCGGCCGCGGAGGGTAGCGAAGGGATCTAAGCGTTTGGGCCGGTTGCGCATCAAGAACACCTGGCAAATGGCGCACGGGTCCCGCCGAACGGGACCGACGCGCCACGAGCCCTCCCTTGCATCCGTGACCGATCTCACGAAGGCCGGAACGCCTCCGCGTATCTTTGGAGACGATGGCTGGAGAGGTGGCCTGCAGCACTTGCGGCACCGCGAACCCGGAACGGGCGCGCTTCTGCATGTCGTGTGGGACCGCCCTGGCGGTCACGTGCCCTGCCTGCAGCACCAAGAACCCGCCCGGCGCCAGGTTCTGCATCGAGTGCGGCACAGGCCTTGCCGGCACGGGCTCGGCACCGGCGATCCCGGCGGCCCCCGCTGCACCGGGCGTCGGCTCGCGGCCGGACCTGGCCCCCGCGTCGGCTCTGCCCGAGGAGCGCCGAAAGGCGACGATTCTCTTCGCCGACCTCTCCGGCTACACGGCCGTGGCCGAGCGCATGGACCCCGAGACCGTGAAGGCCATGGTCGATCGCGCCCTGCGGCGGTTGGGCGCCGAGGTCGACCGCTTCGGCGGCCGAGTCGACAAGTACATCGGCGACAACGTGATGGCCGTCTTCGGCGCCCCCGTCTCGCACGAGGACGACCCCGAGCGGGCGGTCCGAGCCGGCCTCGCCATGCAGCGGGCGATGGACGACATCAACGTCGATATCGCGGCGACCGCCGGAGTGGAGTTCCTGCTGCGGGTCGGCATCAACTCAGGCGAGGTGCTGGCCGGGCAGGTCGGCGGCAACTACACCGTGATGGGCGACCCGGTGAACGTCGCCGCCCGCCTACAGGCGGCCGCGCGCCCGGGCAGCATCACCGTCGGCGAGGTCACACAGCGGCTGACGCGCGATGCGATCGAGTACGCGGAGCTCGATCCGCTCGTGTTGAAGGGCAAGGCCGAGCCTGTCCTTGCCTGGGAGGCCAGGCAGGCCAAGGTGAGCACGTCCACCCGGATCGCCCGTGCCTCGACCGCGCTGATCGGACGCGAGGACGAATCTTCTCTCATGCTCTCCCTTTTCGAGCGGGTTGTCCGCGAGGGCCGGCCGCACCTGGTGACCGTGATCGGCCAGGCCGGCGTCGGCAAGAGCCGCCTGCTGCGCGAGTTGGCCGAGAACGTCGCTGATCATCCGAGCGGACCAGTCGTGCGGCGAGGCCACTGCCCGGCCTATGGCTCCGGGCTCGCCTACTGGGCCCTCGGCGAGGTGATCCGCGGGCAGTTCGAGATCCCCGACTCCGACGACTCGGAGCTCGCCTGGTCGAAGCTGCACGGTGGGCTCGAGGCGACCGTCTCGCGAGAGATCACCGAGGAGCCGCCAGAGCGGCTGGCTGCGCTGATCGCGCGGCCGCTCGGCATCGAGCTCCCCGCCGGCGTGGTCGAGCGGCACGGCATCGACTCCGAGGACGCCCAGGGGATGCGCGACCGGATCTTCTCGGCGGTCCGCTCATTGATCGAGGCGGCCTCGCGCCACAAGCCGCTGGTGCTCGCGATCGAGGACATCCATTGGGCGGATGAGGGGATGCTGGATCTGATCGAGTACCTGGCGCGCTGGGTCCGAGGTCCGTTGCTCTTGGTGTGCCTCGCCCGCGACGAGCTTCTCGATCGCCGTTCGGGCTGGGGAGGCGGGCGCCGGAACGCCACGACGATCGCCCTCGAGCCGCTGGATTCCGACGGCGCCCAGAAACTCGTCGATGCCCTGCTTCCGGACGCCAAGGAGGGTGCGGCCTCAGACCCTGCGTTGATCCGGCAGGTGGCCGAGCGCTCCGGGGGCAACCCGCTCTTCGCAGAGGAGATGGTCAACCGCATCCTGGAGGAGGGGTCCGCGGACGCCGAGACTCTCCCGGACACCGTCCACTCCGTGCTGGCCGCACGCCTCGACTCGCTGCGAAGCGACGAGCGCAACGTGCTCCAACACGCTTCGGTCGTCGGCCACACGTTCTGGGAGGGGTCGCTGCAGGCTCATCCCGAGGAGAGCCCCGCCGGGCTCGCCGACACGCTCGCCTCGCTCTATGACAAGGATCTGATCGTGCCGGCGGCCGGCAGTCGCCTCGCGGGCGAGCATGAGTATGCGTTCAAGCACGCGCTGATCCGAGACGTGGCGTACTCGACCCTGCCGAAGGCCGTGCGCGCCCGCCGGCACGCGGAGGTCGGCGCCTTCATCGAGGAGCGCGCGGCTGACCGCTCCGAGGGCGTCGTCGGGATGGTCGCCGATCACTACGGGCGCGCGGCCGCCCTGGGCGCCGACGCCGGGCTGGAGGAACCCGAGCTCGAGCGCATCGGCGCGCGCGCGCTGGCGGCGCTGGAGGCGGCGGGCGACGCCGCGGCAGCGCTCTACTCCAATCAGGAGGCCCTCGGCCACTACGAGCAGGCCCTGTCGCTGCGGCGTGATCTGGACCCCGAGGCCCGTGCCCGGATCGCCGAGAAGCTGGGCGACGTCGCGCTGCGACTTGGCCGCGTGGACAAGGCCACGGAGGTCTGGGAGGGCTGCCTTGAGCACCATCGTCGCCAGGAGGATCTCGAGCGTGTCGGCGATCTTCACCGCAAGATCGGCGCCGCCCTCTGGCACAAGGGCGATCGCGAGGGCTCCATCGAGCACTACCAACGGGGGATCGACCTGTTGAAGGATGGGCCGCCCTGCCTCGAGCTCGTGCGCCTTTACGAGGAGGCTGCCTCGCTCTACATGCACACCGGCGACAACATGCTGGCGATCTATGCCTCGGAGAAGGCTTTGCGGCTTGCCGAACGCCTTGGTGAGGCGGCCGCCGCCTCTCGTGCGCACGGCATCTTCGGACGTGTCTTCGGCCGGATCGGTGACTCGGAGCGAGCGCGTGAGAACCTCGAGCGATCGGTCGAGCTGGCACGTGAGTCCGACCCCGGGGAGGCCGTCCGCGCGCTCCTAACTTTGGGCTATCACCTCGAGGTCTCCGAGGCCGACTACTCGGAGGCGGCGGGCGCCTATGGAGAAGCGCTGCGGCTGGCAGAGCAGACCGGCGACCTGCCGTCGCGGGTGGAGCTCCACGCAGCCCTCGCCCAGCTTGCGGCCCACCGTGGCGACTGGGAGTCCGTGGCGCGCGAGACCGAGGCGTCAGCCGCTCTGGCCGAGCGCGAGGGACTCTCAGGCAAGCTCTGCTTCCCGTATGTGATGCGCGGGGCGCTGCGCTGGCGCGAGGGTCGCTTCGACGAGGCCGCCGAGCTCTTGCGCCGAGCCGCCACTATGGCCGAGCAGGTGGGCCGCTCGGAGGTCGCCTTTCAGGCTCTGTTCTGGCTCGCGGCGTCGCTGCGCCAGCGCGGTGACTACATCGAGGCCGACACTGAGCTCTCACGGGCGCTCGACATCTGCGAGCGCGCCGGGCTCGTCGCGCAATCGGTGGAGGCGATCTCGGCGCGAGCGATCACCCTCCTGCGCGCCGGCCGGATCGATGGCGCCAGGGAGGCGGCCGAGGAGGCCGGGCGACTGGCCGAACGGCTGCGCTACCCCGTCGGCAAGGCCGCTGCGCTCGAGGCCCGGGGCGCCGTGGCCGCGGATCCGGAGGCGGGCGCGGCCGCGCTTTCAGAGGCCAAGGACGCGTGGCTTGAGCTGGGCCGCCCGCTCGATGCAGCTCGATGTGAGTTCATCCACGGGCTCGCGCTGCTCCACACGGATCCGAAGCGCGCGCGGGAATCGCTCGAGCTAGCAGCGGAGGAGGCCGAGCGCTACGGCGTCGGCCACCTCGCCGAGCTCGCACGCGCATCGGCGCGAGCGTAGGCCTGCGGCCTAGGCCAAACCCTCTTTCTCGTACTCGCGCAAGAACCCCTCGAAGAGGCGTTTGTGGCCCTGCTCGTCGTGGAGGATCTCGATGACCATGTCCTGCGTCACCGGATCGACGCCCTCGGTTTCCTCGACGACGTAGCTGTAGTGCTTAATGGCGCCAGACTCGGCTTCGATCACTCCCTTGATCACGGTGACGACGTCGACTTGCTCGTCGGGCGGCTGCAGGTAGCTCTGCTCGGCGCTGAAATCCATCGACCCGGGGACGACGCCGTAGAGCTCCTTGATTCGTGCCGCGAACTGCTGGGCATGTCCGAGCTCCTCCTGGATGTCCTTCTCGAGTGACTCCCTGATCTCCATGGCCCGCACCCCGTCGGGGTTGATGGAGTTGGCGATGTAGCTCATCACCGTCTCGATCTCCATCCAGTAGGCCTTCTCGAGCAGGCCGATGATCTGATCGCGCTTCTCACGGTTCTCGTCGGCCATGATGTCGCCGGACGTTGCTGTCTCAGGCATGCGTGTTTCCTTCCTTCGGTGTGCGCCGATCGGGCCTCTGACGCATACCCGCGGCGCCTGCGCCGTACACGCACGCGTGCGAGGCGCCGCGAAGGGCGCTCCTTACACTCTGGGCCATGTCCCGCCTCGCCCTCGACGATGGCATCGAGATCCACTACGAGGAGCACGGATCCGGGCCTCTCGTCGTTCTCGCCAGCTACTGGTCTCTGCATCCATCGGCCTTTGGCCCCATCACGCGGGAGTTGGCGGCCGACCATCGAGTCGTCCACTACCACGATCGCGGCACTGGTCTTTCCACCCGCGCGGGACCCTTCGACCTCGACACGTCGGCGGCCGACCTCGAGGCCGTGGTCGAACACCTGGGCGAGCCCGCAGTCGTCGCTGGCATCGGCGACGGCCCCCTTCGGGGAGTCCGAGTGGCGGTGCGACGCCCCGAGCTCGTGACCGCGGTGGTCGCTGTGGGGGGCGCGCCGATCGGCCGCGAAGAGCTCGGGCGCTCGGACACGCTGGTCGCCTCCGAATCCGTGATCAGGGCGCTCCAGCTACAGGTGGAAACGGACTATCGCGGCGCCCTGCGCAGCTTGCTGGCTGTAACGAACGCACAGATGAGCGAGGCCGAGCTGCGCGATCGAATCGACCAGCAGATCGAGCATGCGCCGGTCGAGGCCGCGGCCCCCCGCCTGCGCGCCTGGATAGACGACGAGCCGCTCCACTTTGGCCGGGGGACCGGGGATCGGCTCTGGGTCTGTGTCGCCGATCATCAGACGGGCGGCTGGTTTCCCGCAGGCGCCGAGATGGCGAGCTTGGTTGCCGAAACGCTGCCGGAGGCTCACATCGTCGAGATCGCCGACGGCTGGATGAGCCGGCCAGACGAAACGGCGCGCGTGATCAGGGGCATCACGGCACCCGACGACGCACGGGTCGCCCGAAATAAGATCAACGCATGAACGACGCGGCCCCGGGCAAGACCTGGATCCTCACCGGCTCGGTCGAGAACTTCCGGATCAACGTCGACCGGGGGTTCGATGTCATCGGCTTCAAGGAACGGCGGCGACGGCAGGCTCAGGAGTTCGAGCCGGGCGACGAGGTGGTCTTCTACATCACCGGCGTCCAGGCTTTCGGCGGGATCGCACGCGTCCTCTCGGAGATGTACGAGGACCGCGAGCCCATCTGGCCCCAGGGAAGGAAGAAGTACCCCGAGGCCTATCCCTGGCGCGTGGACGCGGAGCCGGTGCTGATCCTTGACGAGGAGGAGTTCGTGCCCGCCGAGGAGCTCTCCGAACAGCTCGAGCACGTCGCGAAGTGGCCGCTTCAGTACTGGCATCTCGCCTTCCAGGGGCAGCTCCGCACGGTCGGAGAGGGCGACGCCGCCCTGCTCCGCGAGCGGTTGGGCTCGGCCTCCGCGGTTCGCTGAACGCAAAGCCCATTGTTAAGGAAGTGACTCGCCCGACATGAGGGTTTATTAGTAAGTATCTTGGGCAATACAAGTGTGCCGTCGAACCGCGCGCGTCGGCAAACCCCCCAACGGCGCGCGCAGTTCGACGGCAAAGAAAACGGGGCGCCCGCCCGGCGCCCCGTTTTCGTGTTCACATGGGAGGTGTGTTTTCCCGTCCCTGAGTCTCGAGACGGGTTTTCCGCACCCCCTTCATCGGCCGCCCACGCCGACAACTTGAGCCCGGCTCCCATACAAACGCCGAGTTTGCGGGGATAGCTGAGGCGGAGCGTCCACCAGACGCTCCGCCCCGGCATTGGAGGTGCCCCGCGGGGCGGCATCCTGGCCGCCTCGGGGTTATGTATGCGATGTGTTGCTGCGCGTCGATCGGGCATGCCCGATCGGCATCCGGGAGACCTCTTAAAGCAGAACCGAGCTCCGCCCGTGATGCTCAATCCCCCATCGGAGCACCGGTGAGCAGGCGCGATCAGGGGACGCTTATCTGGACATCTATTCGATCAGCGCGCCGACCAGGGAACGATCGTGCTCGTAGGCGAGCTGGGAGAGCGCTGCCTCGGGAGCCAGCCAGCGGAGCTCGTCGACTTCATCGCTGCGCCGAAACTCCCCGCCGCGCGGACGCATGCGGAAGTAGCGCACGAGCTTCGAACGGCCCTTGCGATCGCGGTAGCGTGCCGGCTCGAGCTCGGTCCCCAGCTCGCAGCGCAGGCCGGTCTCCTCCTCGACCTCCCGTAGGGCAGCCTGCTCGAAGCTCTCGTCGGCGTCGAGCTTCCCCTTTGGCAGTGACCAGTCGTCGTACTTCGGCCGGTGCACGATCGCCACCTCGAGACCGCCATCGGTCTCGCGCACCACCAGACCCCCCGCTGCCTCGACCTGGGCCACGCCGTCGCTCAGGCCGGGACGATCCCCGGGCCGGGACCGCTGTCGCCCGGTGCGGCAACCTCGGCGGGCGATGCGGCCAGCTGGCTCTCACGACGAAAGTCGATCAGCTCGCGCACCACGATCTGCAGGGCGGCTGCGGTCGGGATGGCGAGGATCGCCCCGATCACGCCGAATAGCGTGGAGCCGAAGAGCACGGCAGTCAGGGTGATGAACGGCTCGATCTTGGTCGCGCGCTTCTGGATCTGGGGCTGGATCAGATAGTTCTCGACCTGCTGGAAGACGATCGCGTAGATGATCCACACGATCAGCCCGACCGGGAAGTTCACGAACAGCATCACTACCCCGATGAGGACGGCGGCGATGGTGGCGCCAACCACGGGGATCAGGTCGAAGAAGAAGACGATCAGCGCGAGCGGCGCGGCGAAGGGCGCTCCCAGCAACTCCAGGACCAAAAAGGCGGACACTGCCGCGATCGCGGCCTGCGCGATCGCGCCGCCCATGTAGTTTCCGATCGCGTTCGAGACGTGGTGCGCGGCGCGGTCGAGACGCTCCGCGCGATCGGGCGTTTGGCTCGCCAGGAACTGGTTCTTCCAGCGTGGTCCACCCGCCACCATGAAGATCGAGAGGACGAGGATGGTCACCCCGGTGAAGATCGAGTTCACGACACCAACCCCGATGTCCTTGAGCACCGTCGCCGCATCGCCGATCCGGCTTGGCAGCTCGCCGGCTGCCTTCTCGATCTCCGCGGTGATGTCGTACTTCTCGTTGAGATCGTTGAGCGTCTGGTTGTCGTTGACGAACTCGGTCACGTCCTTCGCGTACTGCGGCACGTTCTGGGCGAGGTCCTCGGCCTGGCCGACGAGGCTCGGGACGAAGAGGATCCCCAGGCCGATGGGGATGAGGATCACCGCGAGGTAGGCCACGGCGATCGCCAAGCCCCGCTTCATCACCCGCTCCAGCAGGTTCACCGGCCCCGTCATGGCGATGGCGAGGAACGCCGCGATCACGAGCCAGGAGATTGGCTTGCGCAGCCTGTACACGATGTAGATCGCAAGCGCCGCGAGGACGACGATCAAGACAGTGCGCAGGATCAGGCGCGTATACGGACGTTCAATCGCCATAGGAGCCCTGTTTCGGCGCGCCGATGCCGGTTTCCTCGCCGCGGGCGGGGGTTCCGCACGGGTCGCGACGGGTACCGGTGGCGCACCAAACCCCCTACCGGAGAGGACGACATGTTCGAGAGCGAAGAGCCGGATAGCCCGGACGAGGCCACTGAGCCCACGCCCCCGGAGCCGGTGCCGGACGACGCGCCCGGCGAGACCGGTGACGCGGAGCCGACCGAGGGCAGCGAGGGAGGAGCCGACCCCGAGCAGATCTGATGCTCGCGGGCCGGCGGGCAGTCCTGCACGCCGGCCCGACCCTCAGTCTCGTCGCCTAGCGCAGCGGCGTCGTGTCGAGGCGCTCACATAACTCGGCGGGCGACTCGAACACGTCGACGGCTCCCGCGGCTCTCAGCTCGGCGTCGGAGAAGCCCCCGGTCAGGACTCCCACCGCCTTTATCCCGGCGCGGCCCGCGGCCTCGACGTCCCAGACCGTGTCTCCGATCATCACCGCCGTGGTCGTGCCGCCCTTCCTCATTGCCGCCGCGAGAAGGTCAGGGTCCGGCTTCGTCTCCTCGACGTCGTCCGCGCTCGTCCAGTCGTGGGCGACCTCACGGGCGTCGAGCAGATCGAGGTAGTGATCGACCTCCCAGCCGGACGCAGAGCTCGCGAGCACGACCCGGTGCCCACGCTCGCGCAACTCCACCAAGAGCTCGCGGGCACCGTCGAGCGGGCGCACCTCCCCGATCAGCTCGCGATAGATGCGCTGCTCGGCGTCCCTGACCGAGTCCCCGCAGCGGCGTTCGAGCTCTGCGCCGCCAACAGCCGCGACGAACTTGTCGCCGCCCACGCCGATGTGCCGGTGGATACGCCACAGGGGCACGGTTGCCTCGTGCTCGTAAAGAGCGCGACCCCAAGCGATCGTGTGGTGGTAGTTCGTGTCGACGAGCGTTCCGTCGACATCGACGATGGCGAGAGTGCCCACGGCGCCCTCCCTACCCGGACGACCCCCGGCAGAAAAGAGACGGGCCGGGATTGTGCCCGGCCCGTCTCGATTGGCGTTCTGAAACGAGAGCTACTCGATGTAGCCCGCCGACTGGAGGTAATCCGCCGCCACGTCCTCGGGCTTCTCACGGTCGAGCGAGACACGAGCATTCAGCTCCTGCATCACCTCGAGCGTGAGCTCCCCTTGGACCAGCTCGATCGTCTCCTGATAGTCGGGGCCCGCCTCCTCGACAGCCTCCTGGGTGGTGACGAAGAGGATGTTGCCTGCGGGCAACAGGCTCTGGTCGTCCTCCAGGATCGTGTAGTCCTCGGACTCCGCGAGCTGGCCGTCGGTCGTAAAGAGGATCGAGAGGTCCGCGTCCTCCTTGTCGAGCACCTCGTAGCGAAGCTCGATGTCGACCGGCGTGAACTCGCCGAATGAGAGGCCGTAGTTGTCCTCGAGCCCCTTCAGACAGTCGATCCGCTGGCGGCACTCGGGCGAGCCGGCGAGCGTCAGATCCTCCGACTGCCCCTCCAGATCGGAGATCGACTCAAGGCCCAGCTCCTCAGCGGTGCTCGAAAGCACGCCGACCGCGTTCGCGCTCGAGAACTCCGTGGGCGCGAACACCGTCAGGCCTTCCTTCTCGAACTCGTCGAGCGAGTCCTCGTAGGCGGTCTGGGCATCGCCCGCGACGTCCTCCGGTGCGAAGCCGAAGAACGAGGTCAGGGCCGTGGACGTGTACTCGGGATACCCGTCGACCTCGCCGGACTCGAGCGCCTTCAGAGCGACCTGCTCGGAGCCAAGGTTCAGGTCAGTCTGGATCGTGTAACCGGCGGCCTCGAGCGCCTGGGCGTAGATCTCGCCCAGGATGAACTGCTCGTCGAAGTTCTTGGAGCCGATCGTGAGCTCTACCGCCTCGTTGTCGGGGTTGGCCTCGATCACGCTGGCGCTGGGCTCGCCGCTGTCCTCCGAGCTCGACTCGTCATCGTCACCACAGGCGACCACGCCCAGGGCGAGTACGAGGGCAGCCAGCAGCGCGAAGGTAAGCCGCAGGCGGGCGTTTGAGTGCATCGGGGGAAATCCTCTCTCTTGGGTCGCCTCCCGCTCGGAAGGCCGTGCGTGGCCGCGCATCCTACGCCCAATGGGTGCGCGAACCCTCCCCCATTCACCCATTGGGTGCCGATCGGCCCAAGCTACGCCTGCGCCGCGGCCGCCTGCTGGAGTTTCAGACCCTCCGGTGTCAGGAAGCGCTGCAGGCCGGCTAGCGCGAACTCGACGCTGATCGCGAGTAACGCAACAAGGATGGCGCCCGCGATCACGCCGGAAGTGCCGTAGACGTTCTGCTGGATGATGAAGTCCCCCAGCGTGGTGGTTCCCGCGAGGGTTGCCACCGTAGCCGTGGCGATGATGTTGATCGCGGAGGTACGGATGCCGGTGAAGATCGTTGGCACGGCGAGCGGCAGCTCGACCTTGCGCACGACCTCCCAGCCACTCATCCCCATGCCCTTGGCAGCCTCGACTGCATCACGGTTTACCTGACTGACTCCGACAAAGGAGTTGGTCAGAATCGGCGGAACGCCGAGCACGGCCAGGGCGACCACGACGTTCGCGAATCCCAGCCCGACGAACGCAACCATGAACGCGATCAGGGCGAGCTCTGGCACGGCCCGTCCGGCGTTGCCGACAGCGATCGCAAGCCCTTCCCCGCGGCCGCGATGCCCAAGCCAGACCCCGATGGGGAGCGCCACCAGGATGGACACGGCAAAGGCCACCGCGCTCACCTTCACGTGGGTCAGCAGACGGTCGCCGACCTCGGCCAGGCCCCCGACCTCGCCTCCACCCGCGGCGAAGTCCGAGGGTTGGGACTGAAAGATGAACTCGATCGCACCGCCAAACGAATCGAAGATCCCGCCGAGGACCAGTGCGCCACTCATACGGGCCGTACCTTTCGCCACGGGGCGAGGAATCGCTGGGCGAGCACGAGCAGGAGGTCGAAAATGACCGCGATCAGGATCGCGAGGCCGCCGGCGAGGATGACCCCGGTCTTGAAGGTGATATTTGAGCCGCTGATCAGTTCTTCGCCCAGCCCACCCCCGCCGGCGAACACGGCCAAGGTGGCGAGGGCGACCGTCGACACGGTCGCGATCCGCAGGCCGGCGATGATCTCCGGCATCGCCAGGGGCAGCTCGACCCGCCACAGCAGCTGACGCTGGGACATTCCCATTCCGCGCCCGGCATCCTTGGTGTCGGCCGGCACGTTGTTGAGCCCAGCGATGATGTTGCGGTAGAGGATTTGGAGCGTGTAGACCGTGAGCGCGACCACCGCCGTGACGTCCCCTCGCCCCGTGATCGGCAGCAGCAGGAAAAAGAAGGCGATGCTCGGGATCGTGTAAAGGATCCCCGTCGTGGCGTTGAGCGGGGGGACAAGCCAGCGCCGCCGGTGCGAGAGCAGGGCCAAGCCCATCGCGATCACGAACCCGAGAGCGACCGAGATCGCGACGAGAGCGATGTGTTCGAGCGCGTCGGGCAGATAGCGATCGCTGAAGTTGTCGATCGCCCAGCTGGCGCAGAAGGTCCCGTTGTCGACGATGCAGTCGGACTCGCTGCGGTCCTGGAAGAAGTCCTCGTTGATCTGGGCGAGCGGGAGCTCCATTGGCGGCTCAGGCCACGAGCGGCCGCTCGGCCGCGGGATGCTCCTCCACGAGCGCGTCGTCGGAGACCAGGAACTCGGAGATGATCTCCACCGAGAGGACGCCCGCGATCGCGCCATCCGAATCCACCACTGGCGCCCAGCGAGTCTCGGCCTGGAGGATGTCCGAGAGCGCGTCCCGCATGACATCGTCGAGCTCGATCCTCGGCTCGGGGCCTGAGTCGGGCTTCTCGGGCACGTGCTCCTGCGCGAGGTCCGAGTCCGAGAGCCAGCCCAGCGGCCGGCGTTCGGAGTCGACGAGCAGGGCGTGTGGGACCTCCGCGCCGTCGAGCTTCGGCCGCACCTCTGAGGTGGCCTGCCCGACGAACGCAAGCGGTGCCTCCCACAGGTTGATGTCGGACACCCGCAGGAGCGCGAGGCGCTTCAGCGCGCGGTCCGCGCCCACGAAGTCCTCCACGAAGTCATCGGCGGGGGCCATCAGAAGCTCCGCGGGCGTCGCGTACTGAGCGACCTTTCCACCCTCGCGCAGCACCGCGATCCGATCCCCCATCTTGATCGCCTCGTCGATGTCGTGGGTGACGAAGAGGATCGTCTTACGAAGCTCCGACTGGAGGCGGAGGAACTCGTTCTGGAGGCGCTCACGGTTGATCGGGTCGACTGCGCCGAAGGGCTCGTCCATGAGCATCACCCCGGGGTCCGCGGCGAGGGCGCGAGCGACGCCGACGCGCTGCTGCTGGCCGCCCGAAAGCTGCGTCGGAAAGCGCTCACCCAGCTCCTCGTCGAGGCCGACAAGCGCGAGCAGCTCCTCGGCTCGCTTGCGGGAGCGCTCGGCGTCCCAGCCGAGAAGGCGTGGGACGGTGGCGATGTTCTCCAGGATCGTGCGATGGGGAAAGAGGCCGATCTGTTGAATCACGTAGCCGATCTCGCGGCGCAGTTCGGCGGGCGAGCGGTCGCGGACCGACGTACCTCCGACGAGGATGTCGCCGTCGGTGATCTCGACCATGCGGTTGACCATGCGCATCGCGGTCGTCTTGCCGCATCCCGAGGGGCCCACGAGCACGCAGATCTCACCCGACTCGACCTCGAGCGTGAGATCGTCGACCGCGGGGGCCTCGGCCCCCTCGTAACGCTTGGTTGCGCCTCGAAAGGAAACGGCGACGGCGTCGGCGCGGTCGCCCGGGGTGCGCTCGCCACTGGCGGGGTCGGAGTCGCCCATGAGTCGCGATCGTATTACCCCGACAGCGCCGGCCTATCCGCCGGCGGGCCAGCGAACCGCCTGCTGCTGCTAGCCCCAGTACTCCACGTGCCACCACTCGTCCGCATGCGGTGGGTACCAGCCGTAGGCCGCCCCGATCTGATCGATCACGTAGCGCATGTCCTCCGTCGCGAGATCCACGGCAACGCCCATCTCATGCGCGGACGATCCCGGCGGATTCGCCGGCGCGCCCTGGCCGGCGAGGTACAGGTCATAGAGGTAGCTCTGCTGCTCGTACGTGCGAAAGGCTGAGACCGGCCCCGCGGGATACAGGTCAACCCCGTAGGAGGCGAGCGACTCATCACGCATCGCGTTCCATGCGTCGGCCGCTGCCGGATCGAGGTAGAGGCTGCCCCACGGCGAGGTCACCTGGCCAAGGCCGTAAGTGGCATCCGGGTCGGGCGGGGGAGCTCCACCCTCGGGTGCAACGGGTTCCGCGACCGCCGGCTCCGGAGCGGGGGCGGTCGCGCCAGCTGCCGCGAGCGCGGCGGCACCCTCGTCCACCGTAGGCACCTGGATCGTGGTGCCCTCGACCACATGTGCATCCTCGGCGATGCCGTTGAAGACCGCGACCGTGCGCGTCGTAAGGTTGTTCGCGACGGAGATCGACCACAAGGTCTCGCCGGGCTGGACGACGTGCGGCGCCGCGGCATGCGCCGCCCCCGCTCCGCAGCTGACTGCGAACGCGGCAAGCCCCCCCGCGATTCCCCATCGGTTGCGTCCCATTGGTTCAGCCCCTTCGACGGCTCGTTTCGTTCCCCGCCTGTGGGCCGTTCGCTGCCGCCGCAAGGCACCCTGCCGTGGTTTGCGCGCGTTACGGGCCTCTGCACGCTTTGGTTCACGGTTGACGCGGGAGGCTCGCGGTGTGAGGGACACCGACCACCACCAACAACAACTGGCATTGAAGGCGGCGAGAGCGGGCCGCGACGCGGTCGCGCGGCGACAACCCAGCAGTAATGGCGCGTCAGTCCCGTCATGCGGGACCGGCGCGCCACGCCTTGCTTAGCGCTTCCGCTACTGGCGCGTGAGTCCCGAAATGCGGGACCGGTGCGCCATTCCCGCCAGAGGAACCGCTACCTCACCCCCACGAGCCAGTTGTTGTTTCGTCGGCCCCGACCTCGGGGCCGAGCCGCCTACTCCAGCTCGAGCTCGTACTCCAGCCACTGCTCGCCGTGGGCGCCGACGCGCTCGTAGACGGATTGGGCCCGGTGGTTGTCGAGCGCCGTGATCCAGAGCAGACATGGCGCGCCGTGGTGCTTGGCGCGGCGGCCGCACTCCTCGATCAGGGCCGCTCCGATTCCGCCGCGGCGAGCCTTCGGATCGACGAACAGGTCCTCCAGGTGCGCCACACGGGCGCCGCGCGTGCTCGCCCACTTCCAGGCCACGGCGGCGAAGCCGATCGGAACGCCGTCGTCGTCGCGCGCCACGAGCAGCATCCCTCGGGAGTCGTCCTCGGCGATCAGCGCCTCCGCCATCTCCTTGAGGCCCTCGTCCGGGGGGTCGACCTCGTAGAAATCGCAGTACGCGCGCATCAACGGAAGCAGCGCCTCGATGTCCTCTGTGCGTGCGGAGTCGACTTCCATGAGCGAATGGAAGCAGGTGGCGCGGGGTACCCCCGCTGCGGGTAGGAATCTTGAGCATCAGCGGCACCGACACCTCGCATCGCGACACCGACCCCGAGCGTGGCGACGGCCTCATGGACCAGGCGAAGCTTCGCCAGGATGCGCCCGAGGCTCCAACGAAGCTCTCCAGGGGGAGTTGGTGGCCGATGCTGAAGCGGACGATCAGCGAGTTTCAAGACGACAACCTGACCGACTGGGCCGCCGCGCTCACCTACTACGCGGTGCTCGCGATCTTCCCCGCGCTGCTCGCGCTCATCTCGATCCTCGGGCTGGTCGGCGCCTCGGCGACGGACCCCCTCATCGACAACCTCGCCGAGCTGGCGCCAGGCCCGGCCAACGACATCCTCACCAACGCCGTCAACGAGATCACCGCCAGCCGTGGCGCGGCGGGGTTCGCCTTCGTGCTCGGTCTCGCCGGCGCTCTGTGGTCGGCCTCCGGCTACGTCGGCGCCTTCTCGAGGGCCTCGAACGCGATCTACGAGATCGAGGAGGGCCGGAGCTTCATCAAGCTGCGACCGCAGCAGATCGCGATCACCTTCGTGCTCATCATCCTGCTGGCGGCCACGGCCCTTGCGGTCGTCGTCTCGGGCCCGCTCGCAGAGACCGTTGGCAACGTCGTCGGCGCCGGCGACACAGCCGTGACCGTTTGGGGCATCGCCAAGTGGCCGGCGATAGCGGGCGTGGTGATCACGATCTTCGCGATCCTCTACTACACCGCACCGAACGTGAAGCAGCCAGGGTTTCGCTGGATCACGCCGGGCGGCGTTGTGGCGCTGCTGCTCTGGCTCGCGGCGTCGGCCCTGTTCGCCTTCTACGTCGCGAACTTCTCCTCCTACAACGCCACGTACGGATCGATCGCAGGCGTGATCGTTTTCTTGGTCTGGCTTTGGATCTCGAACCTGGCACTCCTCCTCGGCGCGGAGATGAATGCGGAGATGGAGCGCTCCCGTGAGCTCGAGGCGGGGGTGCCCGAGGACCGGACCATCGCTCTCGAGCCGCGCGAGGCATCGGAGTCGAACTAAGCTGGTTGGCGCGTGGGCAAGATCCTCTTTCTCCCAGTCTCGATCGGCGCCGGTCTCCTGGCGGGCTTCCTGGGCGGCAAGCTATTCGAGCTCCTCTGGGGCGTCTTCGACGATGAGGAGGCTCCCGAACCCGAGCACCGCGAGGTCTCCTGGCTCAAGCTGGGGCTCGCGCTCGCGGTCGAAGGTGCCATCTTCCGCGTGATCCGCGGACTGGTCGACAATGCCTCTCGCCGAGGCTACGAGCGGTTCACCGGCCGCTGGCCCGGCGAGGAAGAGCGCGAGTCAACCGCCTGACCACGGGACACGCGGTCGCTTAAGGGCCACCGAGCTCCCGCCCCCGTACCATGCCCTGAGCGTGGCGACTCTTCCAGAGCTCGACCCAGGCGCGGTGGCGGAAATCGGCTCCCGGCTGCGCGCCAACGTTCAGCGCGCGGTCAAGGTCGAAGACGAGGTCGTTCGCGACGTGCTGGTCGCGCTGCTCGCCGAGGGGCACGTGCTGATCGAGGACTTTCCCGGGGTCGGCAAGACCGCCCTCGCGCGCGCGATCGCCCGCTCGATCGAGGCCGAGTACGCGCGCGTGCAGTGCACCGCCGACCTCTTGCCAGCCGATCTCATGGGCACCAATGTCTTCGACCGTCGCACACAGGTTTTCGACTTTCACCCAGGTCCGGTGTTCGCGAACGTAGTGCTGGTCGACGAGATCAACCGCGCCTCCCCCAAGACCCAGTCGGGGCTGCTCGAGTGCATGCAGGAGCGATGCGTGACCGTTGACGGCGTTCCGCACGAGCTCGCCCGGCCCTTTCTCGTAATCGCCACCCAAAACCCCGTTGAGTACGAGGGCACCTACCCGCTGCCCGAGGCACAACTCGACCGGTTCATGGTCCGCTTGCAACTGGGGTATCCCGGGGCCGCGGACGAGGCTCAGATGTACGAGGCACACGCCGAGGGAGACCGCGTGCTTGACCTGCAGCCGGTCGCCGACGTGTCCACTGTGCTGGCGGCGCAGATCGCGTGCAGCTCCGTCCACGGAAGCGAAGCCCTGAGGCGCTACGTGGTCGCCCTGTGCGCAGCCACGCGCGAGGACCCGCGACTGGACCTCGGCGCCAGCCCTCGAGCCGGCCTCCTGCTCTTCAGGGCTGCCAAGGCTCGAGCCGCGCTCGACGGCCGCGACCACGCGCTGCCTGACGACGTCCAAGCGCTCGCCCCCTCGGTACTGGCCCATCGGTTACTGCTCGCCCCAGGGGGCGCGCCCGATGAACGCGATGCGGTCGTGCGCGACGCCATCGAGCGGGTCTCCGCCCTGTAGATGAGCGACTCGACGACCCCCGCACCGAGCCCCTCGGTGATCGGGGTTCGCAGCGTCATGCGCCTGGCGATCGCGCTGGTCGTCGCCGGCCTCGTCTTCGCCTCTGCCTCCTTCCTCGTTCCCGGCCTCGCACTGGCGCTTTTGGCCGGGCTGGCTTTGGCGTGGGTCGCCGCCGCGGCGGCCGCCACACGCCTGGAACGCCTCCCGGGCCCCGGACGCGTCGTGGAGGGCGAGGCCTATCCGCTGCGCGTCCGCATCGATCGCCGCGGGCTCCCCCTCCCGCCGGCGACCCTCGTCGACGACCTGCTCCCCGAGCCTGTGGCGGTCGGAGCCCGAGGGCCGGCGATGATCTCGATGGTGCTTCGCTTCCCACGTCGTGGTCGGCACTCGCTGTCTCCTCCTCGTCTCCGACTCTCGGATCCGGTGCGCCTCTGCGAGCGAGAGCTCAGGGGAAGGACGACCCACGGCGAGCTGCTCGTGCTCCCCCGAACCGAGGAGGTCCGGCGCTCGGACCCTGCGGCGGGTGGACGCGACGCCGGCATTCTCGACGGGCTGGACCACGGTGCTGGAGCCGCGTTGGAAGCCGCAGCGATCGATCTGGAGATCGATGGACTGCGTCCCTACCGGCAGGGCAGCCCAGCGTCGAGGATTCACTGGCGTACCGTCGCCCGCACCGGGCACATGTACGAACGGCGGCTGGTCGCAGGTGCCGACGCCGCCCCGCTGATCGTCCTGGATCCACATGAGCCTCAAAGTGAGGCGGCACTCGATCAGGCAGTGAGGGCTGCGGCCTCGCTCTGCCTTCATCTGGCCGCGCGCGGCGGCTGCGCGGTCCTTCTCTCCGACGCCGTGGCGCCAACACTCGTCGACCCGCGCCTTCGCGCGTGGCCAGACGTGCACGCGCGCTTGGCGTTGGTTGAGGCCGATCAGCCCACGCCGATGCCCCGAGGCATCAGCGGACGGGCGGGCGCGATCTGGGTGAGCGGGGCCGATGCTCCGCGCGCCGCCCGGCCCGCAACCCGTCTTTCCCCCGGCTGCTTCGTGGTGACGCCCGCGCCGGCGCTCGGGGTGCCGGTCGCTTTCACTGTCGCGGAATGCTCTGCGCAACGATCGGCGCTGGCTGCCCGAGGGGGCTCCTTGACGAGGAGGGCCGCCGCGTGACCTCGGGCTCGAGCCAAGGCAACACCGGCGTGCGCCTCCTCACGCTCATCGCCCTCGCGGCATTTTGCGCTTTTCACTGGAGTCATCTTGTCGTCGCGCCGCCGGCCGGGCGAATCGTTCTCGCGGTGGCGATCGCCGGCGCAACGGCGGCGGCGCTGGCGGAGCTGGGCGGGCGAGTGGGCGCCCGCCCGTGGCGGCATGTGGTCGCTGCGGTGATCGCTTCAGCCGGCATCGCGGCGGGGCTCGTCGCCGTGGGCCTCGAGCCGCGCCTGCTCGCGCCCGGCAACTGGGGGGAATTGATCACCGGAATCGAGCGAGGCCTGATCGAGCTCGGTGATGCCACGTACCCCTACGAAGGCGAGGGGTCCTGGCCCCGGCTGGTCCTGTTGCTCGGCCTTCCGGCTTCGCTCGGGCTGGCCGCGAGCCTGGCGTTCTGGCCCTCTCCGAAGCGTGGCGCCGGCCTTCGCTGGCTTGCCTTGGGCGTACTCGTTGCCGCCTACGGGGTCGCCGTGATCCTCTACGCGCCTGCGCTGGCCCTGTTGAACGGCATCATCCTGCTCGCGCTGATCGCCGCCTGGCTCTGGGCGCCCTCGCTTCCGGGCCGGCGGGTTGGCCTGGCCGGCATCGCGGTCGGGGTTGCCGGAATCATCGCCGCCCCCGTGGCCGGTGCGATGGATCGCTCCGACCCGATCCTCGACTATCGCTCCTGGTCGTGGACGGGCGCCACCCCGAGTGTCGAATTCGACTGGGATCACACCTACGAGCCGCTCGACTGGCCCCGCGACGGGACCGCCATGCTCGATGTCAGAGCCGACGCCCCTCACTACTGGCGCGCTGCCGTGCTAGAGCGCTTCGACGGCTTTCGCTGGGTCCGCTCGGAGAGCGAGACCACCCCGCTGGAACTGCCGAACAAGGTCGAGGGCATCGACCTCGGGGTCCACGAGGAGTGGTATGAGCGGGCCGAGGTGACCGTGCGCGAGCTGCGCAGCGGTCTCGTCGTCGGCCCTGGCAGCGTGCAGGCGATCTCAGGGCTCGCCGGCTCGATCGCGGGCGACGGTACGGCCCTGGCCGGCGAGATTCCCTCGTCGGGGCAGACATACGAGGTCACGTCCTACGCGCCCGACCCGAGCGCCGCGCAGATGCGCGCTGCGCCCGACGACTACGTGCTGACCTTGGAGCGCTTCACGCTGCTCGACATGCCCACGCGAAAGATCCCGATCACGGCCGCCTCCCAACCCCCCGCCGACACGCCCCCAGAGCGGCGGTTGCTGCTTGAACCGGTGCCGGTGCCTCTGCGCGGTGAGCCGCTCGGCGAGGCCCGTCGCAAGATCCAGAGCGCGGGCTACGGCGACGTGCTCGCGCTCTCGCGTGAGCTGACGCGCGATGCACCCACGGCGTATGACGCGGTTAAGGCGATCGAGCGCCACCTGCAGTCGGGATTCACCTATTCGGAGGTGCCGCCGCAGGACGACGACCGTCCGCTGCGCTCGTTCCTGCTCACCGACCGGGTGGGTTACTGTCAGCAGTTCTCTGGCGCGATGGCCCTGATGCTCCGGATGAACGGGATTCCCGCGCGTGTGGTATCGGGCTTCAGCCCCGGCGTCGCCGCCGACGAACCTGGCGTTTTCACCGTGCGCGACACCGACGCCCACTCGTGGACGGAGGTCTATTTCATGGGCGTTGGCTGGGTCCCGTTCGACCCGACCCCCACGGCGTCGCCCGCTCAATCACAGACGAGCCTGAACTCGATCGCGGCCACCCCCGGTGACATCCCAGGTCGGGAAGGCGCCGCGCCGCGCGAGACTCGCCCCACGGGTGGAGTTGACCCCACCGAAGATGCCGGCGCCGAGTTTCCCTGGGAGGTCTTCGCAGCGATCCCACTCCTGCTGGGAATCGGCACGGTAGCGATGGTGGCCATGTTGGCTCGCAGGCGTCTTCGCTTCGGCGCCCTCTCCCCCCGGGAGCGGGCGGAGGCGCAGGTGCGAGAGCTCGAGTTCGCGTTCGACGGCACGCGCTACCGCAGCCGCGATGGCGCCACCCTCCTCCAACTCGAACGCCAGCTGCGCGGCGCACGACGCCCGGCAGCCGCGTACTACGCGAGTCGCCTGCTCGCATTTCGCTACGCCCCGCAGCCAGAGGCGGGGCCCACGCTGCGAAACCGGAGTGCAGCACGGCGCGAGCTCGCCGCAGCGCGGGGCCTGCGCAGCCGGCTGCGCCTACTCGTTGCAATGCCGCCGGGTGGGCCCGCGCAACCCACCTCTCGAGGCTAGTCCCGCGAACCGCCCGCGTCAGTCGCGCACGAGACGCCCGCGCCAGGCCGGCTTCGCCGCCAGGAGCTGGACGTCCATGATGCGCGCCTCGTGAAAGCCGGCCTCCGACAGCGCCAGCCACAGCCTCCAAAGCCGCTGAAAGCTCTCGTCGTAGCCGAGCTTGCGAAGCTCCGTGGCCGCCGCGCTGAAGCGTTCGCTCCACCGGCGCAGGGTGAGGACGTACGAGGGGCTGATGTCATCGAGCCATACCGTGCGGAAATCAGTCTGGGAGGCGAGGTCGCGCTGGATCACCTCGAGGCTGGGCAGGCATCCGCCCGGGAAAATCAGCTCGTTCGCGAAGCTGCGCGAGCGCTTCTCGGCCTCAAAGGCTCCGTCCTCGACCACGATCGCCTGCAGGAAGAAGAGCCCGTGGGGCTCGAGGAGCTCCGAGCAGCACCGGAAGTAGGTACCGAAGTACTGCCAGCCAACCGCCTCGATCATCTCGAGCGAGACGAGCTTGTCAAACCGACCCCGCAGCTCCCGGTAGTCCTGGCACAGGACCGTGACGAGGTGCTCAAGCCCCGCAGCCCGGACCTTGGCTTCGACGTAGTCCCGCTGCTCGCGGGAGATGGTCGTGGTCGTGACTCGACACCCGTACCTGGAGGCGGCGTGTAGGGCCATCCCTCCCCAACCCGTGCCGATCTCCAACAGGTGATCGTCTCCGACCAGTTCGAGACGCTCGCAGACACGGTGCAGACGAGCCTGCTGGGCGTCCTCCAGCGATTCCGCCCCGGTCTCGAAGACCGCCGAGGAATACATCATCGTCTCGTCGAGGAAGCATTCGAACAGCTGGTTGCCGAGGTCATAGTGGGCGGCGATGTTCCGCCGGGCCCTGCGCTTCGTGTTCAGCACCGGCAGCTGCCGAACGGCCTCGATCGGCCCCTGTGCCGGTGCGATGCGGCGACGAAAGCGGTCCGCGCGACGTACCTCCCGAGCTCCCACCCGCATGGCGGCGACGAGGTCGTCGGCTTCCCAGAGTCCCGCCGCGTAGCTCTGGCCGAGGCCGATCGAGCGCCGGCGCGCCACGTCGACGTACGCCCGTGGCGAGCGAACCTCGATCCTGGCTGCGGGCTCGGGATCACCGCCGAAGACCAGGCGTTCCCCCGACCAAGTCTCGGTTAGCTCGAGACGACCTGAGCGAATGCCTCGAAGCGCTCGATGCACGACAACCCGTGCCGCCCGCTCCACCGGCCCACCAGTCGCTTCGGATCCGGGCTTGGCGATCTGGGCTTCATGCGCGCGCCCTGACGCCGACTCCGCCGCTCGCCGTGCTCCCCGTACCGCCATCAGCCGGCAGCAGGGCGAGGATGGTAAGGAGCGCCCTTCAGCTTCAGCTTCAGCGCGTTCCAGTAGATGCGCGCGAGCGTGGCCGCGGCCGCGGGCGGATGGACGACGAGGGCCCTGGTCATCTCACCGCGGCTCAGCGGACGACGCCGCAGGCCGAGGCCCGCCTCGAAGACCCGGCGGCCCGACTGATCGCTCGAGATCGACACGCTCAGCCTCTCACCCGGCTCGCCAACCCGCCAGCGGTAGGTCTGCTCCATCGGCATGAAGGGTGAGACGTGGAGCTCCTTGCCGAAGCTCCCCTCGAGCGCTCCCTCCACGGTGGCGTCGAGCACGTACGAGTGGCTCTCGCCCCACGGGGTGTTCGTGACCTCAGCGATCACAGCCACGAGCCTACGCCCGTCGGGCGCGAAGAGGTAGAAAAAGCTCACCGGATTGAACCCGACGCCCCAGAGGCGCAGAGTGGTAAGCAGGCGAACGGGGCCCGTCGGCCGGAAGCCGAGTCGCTCCTCCACAAGCGCGCGAGCCGAGTCCGCGAGCGGGGTGTCCGGATCTCCCATGTAATCGGCGCGGCGGAAGCGGGCCGGCGCCGTGCGGCGAGCCGACCAGAGCGGGTGCCGGTCGAGCACGCTCGGCAGCTCTTCGAGGTCCAGGTAGGCCATCAGAACGCGGTAGCGAAACGAGTGCTCAACGGGCTCGGCGCGGCGGTGGCTCACCCACCCTTCATAGAGAGCCGACTGGCTCATGCCGCCAGCGCGAGGGGTTCGTCGAGGGCGGGCGCGGCGCCGCGCTCGAGCGCGCCAAGCGCCTCGCATGCCCGCAGTGCACTCCAGACCCCGTCTTCGTGAAAGCCCCAGCGCCAGTAGGCACCACAGAAATGAGTTCGCCCGCAACTCACCTCGCGCCACCGCGCCTGGGCGGCGACCGACTCGGGCGTGTAGACGGGGTGCGAGTAGGTGAACCGACGGATGATCTGGCCAGGATCGATGGCCTCCGTTTGATTCAACGTGACGAAGAACTCGCAATCCGCATCGAGCGACTGCAGGCGGTTCATGTGGTACGTCACGGTGGTACGCCCTCCGGCCTCTCCGTCGAGGTGATAGTTCCAGCTGGCCCAGGCGGTACGCCGCCGCGGCATCACCCGCCGGTCGGTGTGAAGCACGGTTTCGTTGCGCTGGTAGGCCATCGCGCCCAGGACCTCATTCTCCTGAAGCGTCGGGTCAGCGAGGATCCCGAGAGCCTGATCGGAGTGGCAGGCCAGGACAACGTGGTCGAACAGCTCCCGCCCGCCGCTCTCCGAGCTGACCTCGACCCCGTGGTCGAAGCGGCGAATCTCGCGAACGGGGCAGCTTGTCCGTATCCGATCCGCAAAGGGGGCGGCGAGCGGCTCGACATACCGGCGCGACCCCCCGAGGATCGTGTGCCAGCGCGGTCGCCTCAGGAACTGCAGCGAGCCGTGATTGGCGAAGAACTCGGCGACGAAGGACGCTGGAAACGACCAGAGCTGCTCCGGATCGGCCGACCAGACCGCTGAAACCTGAGGAACGATCAGCCGCTCGACAAAGTAGTCCGAGTAACCGCGGCGCTCGCAGAACTCGCGCAGGGACGGCCCGGAGCCATTCAAACCGATCAGCCCCCGCGCTTCGCGAAAAAAGCGCCGAAGATCCAAGAGCATGCGATGGAAGGACGGATCCACGATGTGGCCGAGGTTCGCGAACAGCCCCAGCGGGGTCGCTGCCCACTCGAACTCGCCTCGTCCATCGGAAACGGAGAATGCCATCGTCGAGGGCTGCGTGGCGACGCCGAGCTCACCGAGCAGGCGGGTGAAGTTCGGATAGTTGCGATCGTTGAAGACGATGAACCCGGTGTCGACGGCCCACTCGCCGGCAGCGGTCGAGACGTGGACGGTGTTCGAGTGGCCGCCGATCCGTGGGCTCTCCTCGAATATGTCGATCGCATGGCCCGCCCGGTGAAGCTCGCGAGCGGCCACGAGCCCGGAGATGCCGGAGCCGACGACTGCGATCCTCATGACGCCCTGCGCCGGGCGCGGGCCGATCCTGAACCGAGCTCGCGCTCAAGCCCGGCCTTCGCGTTGTCGGCGAGCCGCGCGAACCCCAACCGCATGGGGAGCTCGAAGACCCGCAGTACCCCTTTCAGCTCGAGCTTCGCGTCGTAGGTGAAGTCGGTCCCGGAACTGCTCTCGCTGAACGTGACGGTGTCGAGGGAGACCACCGCCCCCGTCTCGGCGCGCAGGACGACCCGGCTTGGCGGCTCGTACTCAATCGTCTCGTACTCGTACGCCGTCTCCCGACCGAGCGCCTTGACCACGATCCGGTAGCGGGCGCCAAGCCGCGGTCCTTGGGCGTCTAGTGCGATCCCCTCAACCACGCTCGGATCCCAATCCTTCGCGTTCGCGAAATCCGCGATGTAGTCGAACACCTCATCCCGAGGCAGCGGGCTGGAAACGGTCCCCACGTAGTGCGGCATCTCAGACACTCCCTGCGGAATTGGTGCTCATCCGGGTCAATCGCTCCAACTCGACCCAGAGCCGTTCACGCTCGGTCGCCGTCTCCCGCGTCCGCGGGAGCCTGTGCGGCGATCGAGGCCGGCGATCGTGCCAGAAGGCGCCTGGGTGATCACCCGCCTCCGAGCAGGCGAGCAGCCACACAGCGGTGTCCGCCCCCTCGTCGGAATCTCGCAGGATCGGTCGCATGACCGATCGAAAGCGCGGCAGCGAAGCGGCTAGGCCGGGCGTGTCGACCCACCCTGGGTGCATCGAGTGAAAGTCGACGCCTCGCCCGCCGTCCCGCTCCTGGAAGAGCCGTGCAAGGACCACCTGCTCCCGCTTCGCATGAGCGTAAAAGCGCGTGCCGTCGAAATCCTGAGCGTCGAGCTGGGGGTCACCGGCCTCGAGCTTGGCTGTGAGCATTCCGCCCGAGGCAACGAACACCACGCGCGAGGGAGCGCCGGCGCGCAATGAGGGCTCGAGCAGTCGCGTCAAGAGAAACGGGCCGGCGACGGCGGTGGCGAAGGTGAGCTCGAGACCCTGCGGGCTGCGCTGACGCTCGGCCGTGAGCACTCCGGCGTTGTGGATGAGCCCCGCCAGCTCCGGCACATCGGCCATAAAGCGCGGCGCGAACTCCCGCACCGAGTCGAGGTCGGACACGTCGCAGATATGGAGCGTCGCCTCGCCTCCGCGTGCGGCGACCCGCTCTCGCGCCGCCTCGCCCCGCTCGCGGTTGCGGGCGAGCAGGTGCACGTTCGCCTCGGCCTCCGCGAGCTGGCGACAGGCGGCCTCGCCGATGCCCGACGAGGCCCCCGTCACAAGCACGTCCCGTCCCACCAGCGCTCCGGCCGGGACACGAGGGTCCCAGCTGCGGGAGCGCAGGCTGTATCCGATCGACCCGTATCCAGGGGCGACCGTGAGATCGAGCGCGTGGTCCAGAGCGTTGGAGAGCAAGGGTTCCGAGGTATACGGGCGCGAGCGGTGATCGGTTGTGCAGATGGCCTCGCGGAGCCCCTGCGATGCCGGGGGTGAGCTCGTCTTACCCGATCGGGGCCAAGGCCGAACGGTATGCGAGGCTCGTGAAGAAGTAGTCTGCCGCCCTCGATGAGCGAAGCGTCGGACGCCCAAGACAGCAAGGAGGAGGAGCTCCTCGACGAGGAGGAGGCCGTCGAGTGCCTGAACGAGGCACTGCGCCTCCAACACCGCTCGGTCCTTCAGTACACGATGGACTCAGGCAGCCTCTTCGGGTTCGAGTTCCAGTCCCTCGGCGACCGCTTCTGGGACTTCGCGGTCGCTGAGATCGAAGACATGCGCCTGCTTGTCGAGAAGGTCGTCGCGCTCGGGGGCAACCCCACGACCGAGATCGCACCGCTGCAGTGGACCGGCGACCCCGGCGACGCCGTCGAGTGGTTGATCGAGAGCGAGGGCGAGACGATTGAGGCGCTCCAGGCAGCGATCGAGCCGACCGGCCGCGAGGGTCGCTCCGAAGCCCTCGAACACATGCTGGAGCATCTGATCATGCGCAAGCAAAACCAGGTCGACTTCCTCCTGCGCGCCCGCCGCAGCTCGTAACGCCAGCCCTCGCCGGGGCATCTCCGGCGCCTCTCCTACGATCGCGGCGTGCTGAGAGCCCGCCTCGACCAAGCCCGCACGACCGTGGAGCGCCGCCTCGAGCCCGTGACCGGGTCGGTGTTCGGCACCGCGTTGCGGCGCACCCTCGACGCCGGGATCGTCGACAGCGCCGCCTCCCTCACGTACTACGTGATCCTCTCGCTGGTCCCCTGCTTCACCCTACTGCTCGCGCTCGTGGGACTCATCGGGAAGGATCCCGAGACGACGAACGCGCTCCTCCAGGTGATCGAGGAGGGCGCGTCTGCAGATGCGGCCGAGACCATTCGCTCCGGGCTCGAGCAGGCGCTCTCGTCGGTGCCGCGCTCGGGCACAGCGCTCGGTGTCGGTGCGATCGGGACGATCTACGTGGCCTCCCTCTACGTCGCGGCCTTCTCACGGGCCGCGAACGCGCTGGCCGGGCACTCACGCCGGGGCGCGTTGCGCAAACGTCCGCTGCAGGCGCTCGCGACCTTTGGCGGAATCCTGCTGCTTGCGCTGACGCTCCTGCTCGTCGTCATCTCGAAGCGGCTCGCCGACGCGCTGGCGGGTGTCACCGGCTGGGGGGTCTTCTCGACCGAGCTGTTTCCACTCATGAAGTACTCCGTGATCCTCGCCTGCCTGCTGGCGATCGTCACCGGGCTCTATTCGCTCGATCCCACCAAGGAGCGGCGGTGGCTCCCAACCCTCGGCGCGGTGATCGCGATCGGCGTGTGGATCGGGGCCACCCTGGGCTTCGAGGTCTACCTGCGCACGCTCGGCAGCTATGACAAGACCTACGGCGCCGCCCTCGGGGGGAGCATCGCCTTCCTCGTCTGGGCTTGGATGTCGAATCTCCTCCTCCTCTTCGGGATGGCGATCGACCAAGAGCGACGTGCCAGACGGGCTGGTCCGGGGTAAGGGGGTTCCGATGGAGGGCGCGATCGAGACGCTCACGCGCGGAAACGTCGCGGAGGTGAAGATCGTCCTCGCCTCGATAGTCGCGGCCCTGGCCGTCTACCAGGTGACGCTGATGGCGGTCTGCTACGGGAAGGTGCGCCTCCCCTTCCTGGCGGCGGGTCCCGCCGCGTCGGCGCACCGTGCGATCGGCGACGCAATCGTGATCCTCACCGTGATCGTCGCGGCGATGTGCGTCGCGGTCTTCGGGTTCTCGGAGGACGACGCGTCCGCGCACATAGTGGTCGCACTCGCCCTGCTCGCGGTGCTTGCCTTCAAAGTGGTCGTGCTCCGCTGGTGGCACTCGCTCGGCGGTTTGCTCCCCGCCCTCGGGGTCTCCGTCTTCGTGTTGTTCTGGGCGACCTGGGCAACGGCCGCGGCGGAGTACGTGCTGGGCTGATGGACGAGGCCCGCTCCCACACGCGTCAGATGATCGCCTCGCTGCTCGTGGCCATCGCCATCGTTGCAGCGGTGATCATCGCCGTTACTGCGCGCCTTGGCCCCACTCCCATCGCCGAGCTCGACGCCCGCGAGGAGCGGCTCGAGGCGCAAGAGGAGCGCCAGGAGGAGGCCGCCGAGGCCCGCGAGGAGCGGCTTGAGGAAGGAGGCGGCTGAGCCGCTCAGACCGCCGCGAGCTCTGCGGGCTCACGGTGGGCTGATCGGGACCGAGCGGAAAGCTCGTACTCCTCGGTTCGGAACTCACGGTTCTGCGCGCGGAAGCGGAACGTGAACCCAGGCCAAAGCGTCGTGTTGCGCCCGTCAGCGTCGAGGTACCACGAGCGGCAACCGCCCACCGACCAGACGGCGTCGGAGAGATTCTCCTGCAGGGCGCGGTTGAACGCGGCCTGTGCGCTCGGGCGGACCTCCGCGGACCACGCTCCGCGGGCCGCCATCGCCCGAAGCGCGGCGATCACGTAGTCGACCTGCGCCTCGATCATGTAGACGATGGAGTTGTGCCCCAAGCCCGTATTGGGCCCGAGTAAAAAGAACAGGTTTGGGAAGCCCGAGATCGTGCAGCCCCGGTGGGCCTGCATCCCTTCCGCCGCCCACAGCTGATCGAGCTCCACGCCGTTGCCACCCCGGATCGAAATGCCCGTGAGCATGTCCTGGACGTGAAAGCCAGTGCCGTGGATGATCGCGTCGACCTCGATCTCGCGTCCGTCGGCGGTGATGACGCAGCGCTCGGTCACCCGCTCGATGCCGGATGTCTCGAGCTCAACGTTCTCGCGGTTTAGCGCCGGTAGGTAGTCGTTCGAGATCAGGATCCGCTTGCAGCCCATCGTGTAGCCCGGCGTGACCTTGCGGCGGAGCACCGGGTCCGAGATCTGACGGCGCATGTTGCTTCGCGCCCAGCGCTGCGCCAACCGCAGGATGCCCGGTTCCTTCGCAAAGGCGACCACACGCGACTCAAGGGCCCAGTAGATCAGCTTCCGGTAGCCGCGCTGGAGCCCGGGAAAGCGCCGATAGAGCGCACGCTCAACGCGCGCGATCGGGCGATCGCGCTTGGGGATGATCCACGGTGCGGTGCGCTGGAAGAGGTGGATCCGCTCGACGTCAGGCGCAATCTGCGGGACGAACTGAATTGCGCTCGCGCCCGTACCGATCACCGCTACGCGCTTGCCTCGCAGGTCGAACTCGTGATCCCAGTCCGCCGAGTGAAAGCTGCGTCCCTGAAAGCGCTCGAGCCCAGGCACCTGCGCGTACGCGGGCTTCGAGAGTCCTCCCATCCCACTCACCAGGATTTGCGCCGTGATCTCCTCTGATTCGTTCACCTCGATACGCCACAGCTCGGCCGTCCCGTCCCATCGGGCCGCGGTCACACGAGCCCCGAAACGCAGGTGCGAGCGAGCGCCGATCTCGTCGGCGCAACGCTCGAGGTACGAGCGGATCTCGGGCTGCGTCGCGAACATCCGGGTCCAATCCGGATTCGGGAGGAACGAGAACGAGTAGAGGTGGGACTGGATGTCGCAGGCGCAGCCTGGGTAGTGGTTGTCCCGCCAGGTGCCCCCCACCGAGTCGGCTTGCTCGAGGATCACGAAGTCGTCGCGGCCGGCCCGCTTGAGGCCGTGCGCCATGGCGAGCCCCGCGAAGCCGGAGCCGATGACGACGACGTCGTGGTCTGGGCGTTCGGCGCTCATCATTGGTTTCACCATCGTAACTTACGCTAGTGTAACCTGAACTGCGCCATGAGCACGACGGCACCCAGTCGGTCCCCCCAACGCGCTCGGATGAGCAGTCCGATGCGGCGCGAGCAACTCCTCGACGTAACTGGAGAGCTCGCCTTGGAGCGCGGCTTCCACGGAGTCTCCATCGAGGCAGTCGCACGCGCAGCCGGCATCTCCCGCCCGATCGTGTACGGCCACTTCGGGGACCTGCCCGGTTTGCTCAACGCGCTCGTCGACCGCGAAGGAGAGCGGGCGACCGTCCAGCTGGCCGCGCTCCTGCCGACCGAGCCCGCCGCGGACCCACGCGAGCAACTGCTCGATGCACTGCGAGCCTTCCTCGGGGCGGTGCAGGCCGAACCCGTCCGATGGCAGCTGATCCTGATGCCCACGGAGGGGACACCCGAGATCCTGCGCGAGCGCTTCGAGTCCGAACGCGCCGCGGTCACAGCTCAGCTCGCGTCGGTGGTGGAACCGTGGCTTGGCTTGGAGTCATCGCCCGAGCCCGAGCTGGTCGCGCGCACCCTCCAAGCGGTCGCGGAGGAGCTCGCTCGAGCGGTCTTGCAGGATCCCGAGCGGCATTCCGTCGAGCGGATGGTCGGCTTCGCCAGCTGGGCACTGCGCCCGCTCGCACGCTGAGCCTTGCGTGGGCGCGCCTGCGCCTCAGCAGCGAGAGCCGCCGCAGGAGTGGGAGGCCAGCCTGCGAAGCAACGCTTCGAGCTGGGCGCGCTCTGAGCGGCCGAGCGGCTCGAGCAGCTCCCGCTCGGCCTCGCGCGCGGCGTCCTGCGCACGGCGCATTACGGCCGCACCGGCGGTCGTAAGCTCCACCGCGTGCCGGCGGCGATCGTCGGGATCGCGGGTTCGAACGAGAAAGCCGTCCGCCTCGAGGCCGTCGAGCACCGCCACCAAATTCGAGGGATGAATCCGCAGCGCCCTCGCGAGCGCCAACTGCGTGGCGGCGCCGGCCTCGGCAAGGTGATGGAGGACCGCAAATTCGGCCGGCCGGAGACCCAGGCCCTCCAGGGCCTCAGCGAGCCGGGCGCGGGATACGTGTGCGAGCCGCACAAAGAGCAGGCCACATGCAGACGATGCCGGCCTCGCGGAGCCAGCCGCACCCTGCGGACTTCTGGCCGGGCTTGTGGGGGCGGACTTCATTTCGCCAGCGTAACGTTCATGACGCCTGATAATAGTTGGTATTTATAATCATTTCAAGCTATTATTTGCCTATGCCTGACAGCGACCGAATCGAGACTCAGATGGAAACCCTGCTGCTCATCCCGACCGACGACACCGTCGTCTTCCCCGGCACCACCGTGACCATCGCAGCGGATGTGGGCGATGAGGAGCGTGTCTTCTTGGTGCCTCGGCACGAGAACGACTTCGCTTCGGTGGGCACCGTCGCGGAGGTCATCGAGACCACGCGATTGCCGGGCGGTCAGGTCGCGGCCACCGTTGAGGGCGTGATGCGCGCCCGCGCCGGCACCGCTCGCAACACCACCGATGGCAGCCTTCGCGTCGAGGCGACCGCCATCACCGACGAGCATCCCGCGGACGAGCGCACTCGCGAGCTCGAGCGCGAGTACCACGCCGTGATCGAGGAGATCCTCGATCTCCGTGGTGCCGACGGTCGCATCCGCGCCTTCCTGCGCTCGATCTCCGAGCCCGGGCCACTCGCGGATACCTCTGGCTACTCGCCCGACCTCACCTACGAGCAAAAGCGCGAGCTGCTCGAGACGCTCGACGTCACGGACCGGCTCGAGATGGCGGTCGCGATGCAGCGCGAGCGGCTGGCCGAGCTGCAGATCCGCCGGCGCATTCGCGATGACGTTCAGGAGGGGGCTGAGGCCCAGCAGCGCGAGTACCTGTTGCGCAAGCAGATGGAGTCGATCCGCAAGGAGCTCGGCGAGGACGAGGCGTCGGTGGTCGAGGAATACACCAAGAAGATCGAGGACGCGCACATGCCCGACGCCGTGCGCGAGCAGGCCGAGCGCGAGCTCGGCCGGCTCGAGCGCATGGGCGAGGCATCGGGCGAGTCCTCGATGATCCGCACCTACCTCGACTGGCTCGTCGACGTGCCGTGGTCGAACCGCTCGGACGAGCGGCTCGATCCCGTTCATGCTCGTGAGGTTCTCGACGACGATCACGCCGGGCTCGAGGACGTGAAGGAGCGGATCACCGAGTACATCGCGGTCCGCCGCCTGCGCGAGGAGCGCGGCGTCGAGGACGAGGGCCGGGGCGCCGGCGCGATCCTCACGCTGATCGGCCCCCCCGGCACCGGGAAAACCTCGATCGGCGAGTCGATCGCGCGTGCGACCGGGCGCGAGTTCGTGCGCATGTCGCTGGGCGGCGTTCGCGACGAGGCCGAGATTCGCGGTCACCGGCGCACCTATATCGGCGCACTTCCAGGCCGTCTCGTCCGGGCGCTGCGCGACGCAGGGACGATGAACCCCGTGATCATGCTCGACGAGGTCGACAAGGTCGGCGCCGATTGGCGCGGCGACCCGTCTGCGGCGCTGCTCGAGGTGTTGGATCCCGCGCAGAACCACTCGTTCCGCGATCACTATCTCGACGTCGAGGTGGATCTCTCAGAGGTCCTGTTCATCGCGACCGCGAACATCGCGGAGACGATCCCGCCCCCACTGCTCGACCGCATGGAGGTCGTGCGCTTCGACGGCTACACGACCGAGGAGAAGACGGCGATCGCGCGCGGCTATCTCTGGCCCCGCCAGCTCAAGCGCAACGCGCTCCGGGAAGGCGAGGTGGAGATCTCAGACGAGTTGATCCGCACCGTCATCAGCGAGTACACCCACGAGGCTGGCGTCCGCAACCTCGAGCGCGAGCTGGGAAAGATCCTCCGAAAGACCGCGACGCAGATCGCGTCCGCGAAGGCGAAGGCACCCATCATCTTGGACATCGATGCCGTGCGGTCGGCGCTCGGCCGCCAAAAGCACTTCCAGGAGGCCGCCGAGCGGACGGCCGTGCCGGGCGTCGCCACAGGTCTCGCGGTGACCGGCGTCGGCGGGGATGTCCTCTTCGTGGAGGCGACCTCGATGAATGGGTCCGAGGGTTTGGTCCTGACGGGTCAGCTCGGAGACGTCATGAAGGAGTCGGCGCGGATCGCGCTCTCATACGTGCACGGCCACACCGACGAGCTCGGCATCGACGAGGATGCCTTCGCCGACAGCGAGTTCCACGTGCACGTGCCGGCAGGGGCGATCCCGAAGGACGGCCCGTCCGCCGGGATCACGATGACGACGGCGCTCGCGTCGCTTCTGAGCGGGCGTCCGGTCCGCCACACCGTCGGGATGACCGGCGAGGTCACCCTTCAAGGCAGGGTCCTGCCCATCGGCGGCCTCAAGCAGAAGGTCCTGGCGGCACACGCCGCGGGCCTCACCGACGTGATCATCCCCGAGCGAAACCGCGGCGACCTCGAGGATGTGCCGGAGCACGTGCGCGAGGCGATGCGATTCCATCCCGTGATGACGATCGGCGAGGTGTTGGAGCTGGCACTGGAGCCGGCGGTGGCGCAGGCGGAGGCCTTGGCGGCCTAGGGCGGCGAACCAGAAGAACAACTGGCGTTGAAGGAGCGCGAATGCGGGGAAGGCAGACCGGCAAAGTTGTCGCTTCGGTCCCGTGTGGCGGGACTCGCGCGCCACTGGGCGGAGAGCCCGACCCGCACTGGCGCACAGGTCCCGAATAGCGGGACTGGCGCGCCAATCTGCGGTGTAGACACCGCGCAGCGGCTGCGCTGATCCCCCGCTCCGCTCTCCTTCAATGCCAGTTGTTGTGCGCGTAACCGCGACGCTCGCAGCTATCCGGCGACAACCCAGACTCCCCGGGCCCGCACGATCTCGCGGTCGTCCACGGTGAGCGAGGCGTCGGCGAAGGCGAGTGTGGAGCCGACCCGGTCGACCCTCCCGCGAGCCTCGATCCAATCCCCCGGCTTGGCCGGCTTGAGGAAATCGACCGTGAGGCTCACGGTGACTCGATCGCGGTCGTCGTCGGCGTCGGCGCCGATCGCTCGGCCGAGCGCGAAGTCGGCCAGGGTCGATAGCAGTCCGCCCTGAACGCTGCCGCGATGGTTCGCGTGGCGCTCGGTGACCCGCACACCGAGGACCGGATCGCCCTCTGAGCCCTCGCGGATGTAGATCGGCCCGATGTGCTCGAGAAAGGGGCCCTGGCCGGGAAAGGGCTCGAACCCCTCAGGTACGTCCATCGGTCCACCCTATCCGTAGGCTTGTCCCGTGGAGGCCGCTGCCGGGCGACCCAAACCTCTCTCGCAAAACCCGCTGGCCCGCACGGTCCAGGACCTGCGCGCCGAATGGCGCGCACGCGGGCGCTACCCGCCTGGTCCCACCCATCCTTCCATGCACAACACCTGGGCGGTCGTCCACGATCCGCTGCCGATGCTGCTCGACCTCTACGAGCGGCACGGTCCGGTCTTCACCACGCGCCTCTTTCACGGCAACCAGATCTGGATGCTTGGGCCGGAGGCGAACCACTACATCCTCGTTTCGCACCCAGGGAACTTCGTCTGGCGGGAGGGGGGCTTCGCCGATCTGATCCCCCTGCTCGGCGACGGCTTGCTCACGATCGACGGCGCCTACCACGATCGGGCTCGGCGAATCATGATGCCCGCCTTTCACCGCGAGCAGATCGACGCCTCCGCCCGGGTGATGGCCGCCGAAACCGAGCGAGCAACCGCCGACTGGCGGGACGGTGACATCGTCGACGTCTACTCCTGGATGCGCGACCTCGCGATGCGGATCGCCATGCGCGCGCTGCTCGGGCTCGACCCCGACGACGATGGTCACGGGGTCGAAGCGGCCCGCCACTTCGAGCTCGCGCTGTCGTTCTTCAGCACCGATGCGCACCAGCGGGTGCGCCGCGATCCGTGGAGTCCTTGGCGACGGTTACACCGCTGTCGCGCTGTCCTCGATCGGATCGTCTTCGCCGAGATCGAGCGCCGCCGCAGGGATCCGGACCCGGCGCGGTTGGACGTCCTCTCACTGCTGCTCCGAGCCCAAGACGAGGACGGTTCGCAGCTCTCGGACGCCGAGGTGCGCGACCAGCTCATGACGCTCATGTTCGCGGGTCACGACACGTCGACCTCCACTGTCACGTTCCTGCTCTACGAGCTGGCGCACAACCCGCAGGCTCGCGAACACCTCGTCGCGGAGCTGGATGAGATCGCGGGTCGGGCAGCGGCCGAGGGTGGACGCCCAGACGGAGAGTCCCCCTACCTGGAGATGGTCATGGCCGAGACCCTCCGCCTCTATCCCCCCGCGTGGATCGGCCCGCGCAAAGCCACGCACACGTTCGAGTTCGCAGGCGCCGAGGTGCCAAGGGGAGCGTACGTCAACTACTGCTCGTGGGCGAGCCACCGCCTTCCGCATGTGTTCGAGGATCCGGACCGCTTCGCGCCCGAGCGCTTTACCCGCGAGCGCAAGGCCGCCCTCCCCCGCGGCGCCTACGTTCCCTTCGGCGGGGGCTCACGGATCTGCATCGGCAAGCGCTTTGGGCAGACCGAGGTGAAGCTCGTCGCGGCGATGCTCCTCGAGCGCTTCGCGCTCGAGCTTCTCCCGGGCCATGAGATGACCGTTCGCCAGGCACCGACGCTCGGCCCCGAGGGCGGCCTGCCCATGCGCGTTCGCGCGCGTTAGAGAGCGAACGAGCGGTCCGCCTCGTCGGCGATATGGCGGGCGATCGCCAGGGCAGACGTCGCGCCCGGGGAGGGCGCGTTGCGGACGTGCAGTGCGCGCTCGGTCGCCGAGAAGGCGAAGTCGTCGAGCAGGGTGCCGTCGCGCGCGAGAGCCTGTGCCCGAACGCCCGCGAACGCCGGCGCCACGTCGCTTGAGCGCAGCTCCGGCACAAAGCGGCGGGCCGTCGCGACAACCGTCCGGCGGCTGGCCGCGTGGCGCAACTCGGTGATGCCGGTACGCCAGCAGCGACGCCCCATCCGCCACGTGCCCGGCCACGCGAGAGTGGCGCCGAGATCTCGCGCCGCGCTCCCGGCACCCTGCGAACGCGCGGGAGCCACAAGCGCCGTGGGACCGATCAGCACCTCCCCAGAGGTCAGCCGGGTGAAATGAATCCCCAGGAACGGCAACTCGGGATCGGGAACCGGATAGATCAGCGAGTGAACGAGCTCGCGCCGGTCGGCGCGAAGACGCAGGTATGCGCCACGGAAGGGAACGATGCGGGGGTCGGGGCCGGCGCCGGCGGCCACCGCCAACCGATCCGACCAGGCACCGGCGCAGTAAAGCGCATGGCCTGCGCGCGTGATGCCGCGGGAGTGTTCCAGCCGCAGCACGCGCCCCTCGACCGTGGCCTTCTCCACCCCGCTCCCGCACGTCACCGCCCCACCAGCCTCGCGAACGTCGGCGGCGAGCTCGCGAGCAACTGCCTCGAAATCGGCGATCCCGGTCTCGGGTGAGTGCAGGCCGGCCACGCCTTTCGCGTGGGGCTCGAGCTCGCGGATCCCGTCCGAGTCGAGCCGCCGCAAGCCGGTGACGCCGTTCGCATTCCCGCGACGCTCGAGCTCCGCCAGCCGATCGACCTGCGCGAGCTCGGTTGCGACAACCACCTTGCCGCAACGCTCGTGCGGGATTCCGCGCTCGTCGCAGAATCGGTACATGGCGTCAAGGCCCTCCCGACAGAGGCGCGCCTTGAGCGAGCCGGGCGTGTAGTAGAGCCCCGCATGCAGGACCCCCGAATTGTGCGACGTCTGATGGGCGGCGATCCGGTTCTCGCGCTCTAGCACGCAGACCTTCAGGGTCGGATGGCGGCGCTGTAGCTCGCGCGCGGCTGCCAAGCCGAGGATGCCCGCCCCCACGACGGCGACGTCGCACGTATCGGGCGGCGTATCAAGGGGGTCCATTCCGCCCCAAAATCTATGGCTCCTATGTGCGTCCATCCCCCTAAAGGGGGATGGCGGACGGGCCGATGGATGTAAGCCCGGTCGACAAGCCGATGTTTTTCCGTGTCGGCAGGGGATCAAGCACGGATTGCATGGACACCCAGAGCTCCGACCAGACGGCCAAGCCGCTTCGCGCGGAGGCCGGCTTCGCGCTCTTTGAGGTCCTCGTCAGCGCACTGCTCTCGGTCATCCTCGCGATCGCGGCCCTCAGCGTCGTCGACGCCGCAACTCGCGCCTCGGGCGAGGAGCGAAACCGTGCGGAGGCCGATGGGCTCGCCGAGCAGGACCAGGCGCGGATGCGATCGATGAGCATCGGGGATCTCGCAAACCTCTTCGAGACCCGGACCGTCGAGGTCGATAACAACGACTACACGATCTCCTCGCGCGCGGAGTTCGTCAGCGATAACACGGGAACCGCCACATGCACGCCCGGCAGCGCCTCAGCCGACTACCTGCGGGTCACTTCGACCGTCACCTGGCCCACCATGGGAGGCCGCCCGCCAGTGAAAGCGGCGAGTATCGTGACGCCGCCAAACGGCTCGATCGCCGCCGACCGTGGCGCCCTTGCGATCCAGGTCGACGACGGTCAGAACGCAGGCATCTCCGGCGTCGGGCTGAGTGGCACCGGGGCCGGCTCGTTCACGGGCTCGACGGGCAGCGCAGGATGCGCGATCTTCGGAAACCTCCCTGCCGGCAACTACACCCTTACCCCCTCGGGGAGCGGTCTCGTGGACAAGGACGGCAACCCGCCCGCGCCCCAGACCACCAGCGTGATCGCGGGTACCACCAACACGGTCGCGCTCCAGTACGACCAGCCCGGCGCGATCGACGTCACCTTCACGACCAAGGTCGGCGGCGAGCTGTTCGAGTCCGAGGCCGACTCGGTCGTCGTCTTCAACACCGGCATGACGGAGGCCAAGGAGTTCGGAGAGCTTGGCGCGTCGGCGGCTGAGATCCGCGCGGAGCCGGTCTTCCCGTTCGCCTCACCAGTGACCGCGTACGCCGGAACCTGCGAGGGCAACAACCCCAACCCAACGGGCGAGACGGACCCGCCGGGAGCGGCCGCGATGGCCAACGTGACGGTGCCCGCGGGAGGGCGAATCGACGCCACGATTCAACTCCCCGCCCTGCACCTCACCGTGTGGAGCGGCACGTCGCGGTCGACCCCCGGCACGCCCGTCCGCGGGGCGCAGGTACTGGTCGCCGATCGCAACTGCAGCACCGATGATGGGGCCGACACTCGCGCCTTCGCGACCGACGCGAACGGGGGGCTCGCCAATCCCGGCCTGCCATGGTCGAGCTACGACGTCTGCGCTCAGGACGGAACCAGGCATGTCGCCGCCGAGGACGTGAGCGTCAAGGATCTCGATCAGGGCACCGACCTCGACCTCTACATGGGCGGCACCGGCGCGGCGACTGGGGACTGTCCATGAGGGACGAAGGCGGTTTCACGCTCGTGGAGCTCCTGCTCGCGATGGTCCTTGGCATCGGCGTGCTCATGGGCACCCTGACCTTGATCGAGACCTCGATGAGCTCCAGCGCCCGGGTCGTCAGCCGAGTCGACGCCAACCAGCGAGCGCGACCGGTGATGCAGCGCATCATGGATCAGCTGCATTCGAGCTGCGTGGGCGCCAACGTCACGCCCATTCGGGCGGGCAGCACGGGAACGTCCGTGTCCTTCCTGCACCAGTCAGGAGAGGCTGTCAACCCGACGCCCGACAGGGTGGTTATCTCGCTTGCCGGCGACAACCTCACGCAGTCGGTGTATCCGGCGACCGGGGGGACGGCCCCGAACTGGACCTTCTCCTCCACGCCGTCCTCGACCCGCCAACTCCTCACGAACGTCGGGCCAGCCGTGGTCGGTCGCACGCAACCCCCGCTCTTCCAGTACCTCGCCTACTCGAGCGACAACCTCTCGACGCTGCTACCAACGCCGCTCAGCACCGCCGATGCGGCGCGGGCGGTGGAGGTGCGGGTGGCCTTCTCGACCTTCCCCGGTCAGTCGCCCACGGCTGATGCGCACTCGGAGATCACGCTCACCGACTCGGCCGTACTACGCCTCTCCCCCGCCATACAGATCGTCGACCCACCCAATCTCCCATGCGCGTAGGGCAGGGCTTCGAGATGCCTGACCGGTGGCAGCGCGAGGTCCCTCACGGCGAGGCGGGGTTCACCATGATCCTGACCCTCATCGCCACGCTGGTCGTCTCCCTGCTCGTCGGCGGCGCGCTGGCGGCCGTCAACATGGATCTGCGGCTCACGGGCAACGACCTCGATCACAAGCGCGCCTACGCGGCGGCGAAGGCCGGCATCGCCGACTACGCCTTCCACCTGAACCGCGACACGCACTACTGGCTCCGTTGCACGGACGTGCCAACCCCCAACGCGGTCAACCAGGTCGGGGCGACCGCGAACCGCAGGCGCGTCCCCGGTGACACCGGGGCCGAGTATGCGATCGAGCTCCTTCCGGCGACCGGGCATTCGAGCTGCGATGTCAACGATCCCGAGGCAAGCATGCTGGAGTCGACCGGCACCAACACCGGCACCTTTCGCATTCGCTCCACCGGCTACAGCAACGACACCAAGCGCTCGGTCGTGGCGACGTTCAAGCGATCGAGCTTCCTCGACTACGTCTACTTCACCCAGCTCGAGACCTCCGACCCGGTCACGTACGGGAACGCCCAGACGATTGCGGGCGCCTACCAGCAGTGCACGAAAACGACGCAGGAGGGTCGAAACAACGCCCCGATCCCGAACTCCGGCGGGCTCTTTTGCACCGTCATCTCATTCATCACCGCCGACCATGTGGCCGGCCCGTTTCACACGAACGACACGATGGCCATCTGCGGGACGCCCCGGTTCGGCCGCACCGCGGCCGATGCGATTGAGGTGAGCGCTCCCCCGCAAGGCTGGTTTGCCAGCTGCACCGGCAGCAACCAGCCGCAGTTCGACGGGACATACACGACCAACTCGCGAGTCCTGACGCCACCTCCGACCAACAGCGCCTTGGCGTCGGTCCCGGGCGCGGCCCGCTACACCGGTCAGACAAGGATCGTTCTCAACGGCACCAACATGACCGTTACGACCAGCTCCGGAACGGTCGGCCCGATCGCGATCCCGGAGAGCGGCCTCATCTACGTCGCGAACGGCTCCTGCTCGTCCAGCTACTCGCCGTTTACCGTGACTTATCCCTCGACCTCCGGGTGTGGCAACGTGCTGGTCTCGGGGACCTACTCGAGCAGGCTCACCATCGCCGCGGAGAACGACATCATCGTCGACGGGAGCATCACGCGGACCTCAAACGGGATCCTGGGCCTGATCGCCAACAACTTCGTGCGCGTCAAGCATCCGTTCTCGGCGCAGACGGCCAGAGGCCAGTGCAACGGCGGCAGCAATGGGGCGGGCAGCCTGCCCAACCTGCGGATCGACGCGGCGATCCTCGCCGTCAACCACTCCTTCATCGTCGACCACTACGACTGTGGCGCGCACCTCGGCACGCTCACCGTGAACGGCGCGATCTCGCAGAAGTTCCGTGGGCCCGTCGGCACCTTCGGCAGTCAGAACACCGGCTACGCGAAGGCGTACACCTACGACGACCGGCTCCACTTCCAAGAGCCGCCGCACTTCATCGACCCGGTGCAGTCGGCCTGGACCATCCAGCGCGAGACGCTGGATTACGACGGCTAGCGATCAGTCGGAGCTGGTGGGGACGAGTGCTCCTCCCGCTAGACGTCTGAGGGATCCTCCTCGCCTTGGCCGGAGCCGCCGGGTCCGCCGGACGTGGCGCCGCCAGTGTTCTCGGCGGTATCGGCATCCTGCTCGTCGCCCTCGCCGCCACCGACATCGCCCTCGATGTCGTCCTCGCGGCCTTCACCGTGGGCGTGCAGTGACGTCTCTGTGGCGTCTTCGGCGGTCTCGTTGTCGTGCTCGTCAGGCATGGGTGTCTCCTCCCGTTCGTGTGGGAGGGCACCTACCCCAGAGAGGGCTTGGCTACGCGGCTGCGCGCCAGCCGGCGAGCGACTCGTCGCCGGAGAGGCGGGCGAGGGCCCGCTCCTCGAGCTTGCGCGCCTGCTCCTGCGTGACCTCGGCCTCGCGAGCGGCCTCGCGCAGGGTACGCGCGCGGGTGCCACCGGTGCCGAACCGAGCGCGGATGATCTGCCGCTCGTCCTCTGGCAGCTTGGCGAGGGCGGCCTCGACGGCCTCCTCCTGCTGGCGCTCGAGCACCTCCTCCTCGAGGTCGACCGTGCTCTCGGCGTAAAGCTCGCCGAAGGTGGTGTCGTCCTCTCCGATGGTGGAGTCGAGGCTGGTGGTGACGCGGGTCAGGTCGCGGATGGCCATGACCTCATCGAGCGGGAGCTTCGCCTCCTCGGCGACCTCCTCGTCGGTGGCAGGCCGGTCGAGCTTCGCGGTGAGCTCGCTCGTGATCCGGTTCACCGTCCGCTCGCGCTGGGCGACGTGCGCGGGAATCCGCACCGGCCGCCCGGTGTTGTCAAGGCCGCGCTGGATCGACTGCTTGATCCAGAGGACCGCGTAGGTGGAGAACTTGTAGCCACGGCGCCAATCGAACTTCTCGGTGGCGCGGATCAGACCCAGCATCGCCTCCTGAACGAGGTCGCCGAGGTCGAGGCCGTGCCCCTGGTAGCGCCGCGCGAACTTGATCACGAGGCGAAGGTTCGAGTTGATGAGCCGTTCCTTCGCTGCGAGGTCACCGCGCTCGATCGCCTGGGCGAGCTGGACCTCCTCCTCCTTGGTGAGCAGCGGGTACTTCATCGCCTGGTTGATGAAGATCTGCAGGCTGTCGGTCGTGGGCTCGGCCACGGCGTGGCGGTCCCGGCGCTCGCGCGCCGCGACTGTGGCCTTCGAAGTCTGGTTGTCGTGCTCGCCGCGGTGGCGGCGTGTTTCGCTGCGCTGGCCGGCAGCACCTCTAGAGCGAGGCATAGTTACTACCTCCATTACGGGTGGTTTCCCCTGCCACGAAACGCCCCGATGACGCTCCGGACCTCCCCAAGCTTCAAAAAGTATAGCTAATTAGTCGGATATGTCAAGGGCCGATTTAGGGCTCGTTTGTGCCCATTTTCCGCTAATAGCGGCGACCGCGACGCCCATTTCGCCGCCGCCGGGAGCCCGAGTGCACGCGGTTCGCCCGCCCGTGTGTCCCATTGCTGCGCGACCCGTTCTGATGAGCCTGCCGCCTGGGCGGGCTGGTGTCGGCCGGCAATCCGCCTTCGGCGAGCTCGGCGCCCAGCTTCAACCTGCGGGCGATGGTGGCGACGTCGGCCTGGTCGTTGCCTGTGACGAGCGTGACACCGACTCCGCTCGCGCCCGCGCGCGCGGTGCGACCCACCCTGTGGGTATAGACCTGATGGTCGCCAGGGGGGTCGAAATTGATCACCTGGGTGATCCCGTCTACGTCGATTCCGCGCGCTGCCACGTCGGTGGCCACGAGTGCTTCGATGCGGCCGGCGTCGAAGGAGCCGAGGGCTTTCATCCGCTGGGCCTGGGACTTGTTCCCGTGCATCGCGGCGACCTTGACCCCGCGCCCGGTGAGGCGCTTGGTGAGCCTGTCCGCGCCGCGCTTCGTGCGCACGAAGACGAGCGTGCGGCCATCCTCCTGCGCGCGGAGCTCGGTGATCAGGGCATCGAGCTTCGCATCGTGAGAGACGCTCACGAAGCGGTGCTCGATCAGCCCGCGCGACTCGGGGGGAGTGACGTGCTCGTGGCGGACGGGCGAGCGGGTGTAGGAGGAGGCGAGCCGGCCCGTCTCGCCGTCGAGAGTCGCGGAGAAGAACAGCGTCTGCCGGTCCCTGCGCGTGGCCGAAACGATCCTGTCGACGTCGGGGCGAAATCCCATGTCGAGCATCCGGTCCGCCTCGTCGAGCACGAGCTGGCGGACGTGATCGAGGCGCACGCTGCCGCGGCCCATCAGGTCGAGCAGCCGGCCAGGGGTCGCGACCAGAATGTGGGCGCGGCTGGCGAGCTTTGCCTGGCGCTGGATCCCGGCGCCGCCGTAGACGGCCGCGATCCGCAGCTGGCGCGTGGCGGCGAGCGGCCGGGCGGCATCGGCGATCTGTACCGCGAGCTCGCGGGTTGGCGCCAGCACGAGCGTGCCCGGGTACTTCCAGGAGGGATCGATTCTGTCGATCAGGGGAATGGCGAACGCGAGCGTCTTGCCGGACCCCGTAGGGGCCTTGGCGAGCACGTCCGCGCCGGCGAGCACGTCGCCGATCACCAGTCGCTGGATCGCGAAAGGCTCCGTGATTCCCTCCCTGGCGAGGGCTTTGGTGAGCACCGGCGAAACGCCGAGCTCGGCAAATGATTGAGACATGGGTATTGCTCCTCGAGCGGCCTGTGCCGCCCTTGCGATTGGGGAGTTCCTAGCTGACCCCTGATCGCGTGAAGCGCACCTGGAAACAACGAAAACTCGCGGACGAACGGTTCGTCCGTGGCAAGGACGCTAGCAGCCGTATCGGCCCGCCCTAGCATCAACGCACCCAAGATGAGTGATCCAACGGCCTCTCGCAACGACCTCAGGAACATCGCGATCATCGCCCACGTCGACCACGGCAAGACGACCCTGGTCGACGCGATGCTGTGGCAATCGGGGGCCTTTCGCCAGGGCCAGGACGTGGCCGAGCGCGTCATGGACTCGATGGATCTCGAGCGCGAGAAGGGGATCACCATCCTCGCCAAGAACACGGCGGTCCGCCACGGCGACGTGAAGCTCAACATCGTCGACACGCCTGGGCATGCGGACTTCGGCGGCGAGGTGGAACGCAGCCTGACGATGGTCGACGGGGTGTTGCTCCTGGTCGACGCTTCCGAGGGGCCGCTGCCGCAGACGCGGTTCGTGCTCCGCAAGGCGCTCGAGGCCGGGCTTCCCGTGATCCTCGTCGTCAACAAGGTCGACCGGCCGGATGCGCGAGTCGCCGAGGTCGTCGATGAGGTGTACGAGCTGTTCCTCGACCTCGACGCAACCGATAACCAGGTGGAGTTCCCGATCGTCTACACCAACGCCAGAGCGGGCTGGGCGTCGCTCTCCGAGGGGGTCGAGGGAGCCGACCTCAGTCCGCTCCTCGATCTGATGGTCGAGCGGATCCCGCCTCCAGAATACGAAGCCGATCATCCCCTCCAGGCCCACGTCACCAACCTCGACGCCTCGCCCTACGTCGGGCGACTGGCGCTCTGCCGGGTCCGCAACGGCACCATCCGCGCAGGTGCGCCGATCGCTTGGTGTCGCGCGGATGGCACGATCGAGCGCGCAACGGTCTCCGGGCTCTACGTGACCGAGGCGCTCGAGCGGGTCGAGGCAGCCGAGGCGGGGCCCGGCGAGATCATCGCCGTGGCGGGGATACCCGGGGTGACCATCGGCGAGACGCTCGCGGACCCCGACGATCCCGTTCCCCTGCCCGTGATCACGGTCGACGAGCCCTCGCTGTCGATCCTCGTGGGGATCAACACGTCCCCCCTCGCCGGGCGCGACGGGTCGAAGCTGACGGCGCGCCAACTCCGCGCCCGCCTCGACGCCGAGCTGGTGGGCAATGTCTCCGTGCGCGTTCGCGAGACGGACCGCCCCGACGCCTGGGAGGTGCACGGACGGGGTGAGCTCCAGCTCGTCGTGTTGCTGGAGATGATGCGGCGCGAGGGGTTCGAGCTCACCGCCGGGCAGCCGCGCGTGCTCACGCGCGAGATCCATAACGCCATCCACGAGCCGGTGGAACGGCTCGCGATCGACGCTCCAGAGGACTACGTGGGTGTGATCACGCAGATGCTCGCGCTCCGCAAGGGCCGCATGGAGCAGATGGTCAACCACTCCTCGGGGTGGGTTCGCTTCGAGTACCTGGTGCCTGCCCGGGCGCTGATCGGGTTTCGGACCGAGTTCCTGACCGAGACCCGCGGCACGGGGATCATTCACCACGTCTTCGAGGGTTGGGAGCCCTGGGCGGGCGAGCTGCGCACGAGGCCGACCGGTGCGCTGGTGGCGGACCGCGGCGGCGAGAGCGCGTCGTTCGCGCTGTTCGGCCTGCAGGAGCGCGGGACCCTGTTCATCGGGCCTGGCGAGGACGTCTACGAAGGCATGATCGTCGGTGAGAACTCGCGCTCGGACGACCTCGATGTGAATCCCATCAAGCAGAAGCAGCAGACCAATGTTCGGGCCGCGAGCGCCGACCTGCTCGTGCGCCTCGTCCCCGCGCGCCGGCTCGCGCTCGACCAGGCCCTCGAGTTCCTCCGCGACGATGAGGCCGTCGAGATCACCCCCGCGAACATCCGGCTGCGCAAGGCGGTACTGGGCAGGACGGAGCGCCGCAAGGCGGCGCGCCGGGAGCAAGAGATAGCCGCAGCGAGCTGAACGCGCTAGGCCGCGCGCCGAGTGCCGCGGGGCCGCTCACGACGAGGTGGATGGAGCCTCGTGACCGAGGCGAGCCAAAACGGACCGTCGTGCGAATCCGCGGGTCGCCCCGATCCCTGGGACCAGCGTTCGGTAGACGGTCGTGACGAGCGCGAACGCCAGGGCCGGGACCAGCGCGGTCGCAAGGCCGGCCGCCTCCAACTCGCCGCTGAACATGAGGTCCCCACCGATCGCGGCTACGAGGAAGACCCCGGCGCCTTCCATCAGGGCCGGCACAAGTGCGTTGCCCCAATTGCTCATGGGCCCACGGTAGGCGGGGGCGACCCGCGCCGTGTTAACGCTCTGGAGAGAGCCTGTTACGAGTCTGTGACCGAAACTGACCACTGGCAACTGCGCCGACGCTCCCTCCCCTTTTCACGCCCGTTTCATCGCCCGCCCGTAGAACCGGGCACAATCAAGATCCAGCCAGGAGGCGATGAAGATGAACAACCGACGCAAGATCCTGATCACCGGCGGCGTGGTCGCCGCCCTCGCGGCCGGCGGCGCGGGTGTGGCGGTGGCGACCGGTGGCGATGACAACGAGGTTCCGATCAAGGGGTCAGACCTCGAGAAGGCGAGCGCCGCGGCGCTCGAGTTCACCGGCGAAGGCTCGGTCGCCGAGACCGAGGCAGGCGACGAGGAGAGCTACTACGAGGTCGAGGTCGCCCTCGACGACGGCAGCTCCGTGGACGTCCAGCTCAACCGCGACTTCGAGGTCGTGGGCGACGAGACCGACGGGGCCGGTGAGGACGACGTCCGGGCGAGGAGGGCTAGCCAGCCGTCCCATTCGCCTGAGGGCGGGGCTCACCCAGCCTCGCCCTCATCTCGGACGCACAGGGCCGCGAGGTCGAGGACGTATATCGGATGCAGGATCTGGCAGCCCATGCGAGCGGAGAAGAAATGAGTGATCGTCCCGCTGGCGAACGCCGCGGCCGGCACCACCTGCTCGGCGAGGTCGCGGTCTAGCCGCGCGTAGGCGCGCAGGCGCGCATCCCCGGTGAGCAGCGCCGCCGCCTCCATCCGGCGCTGGATCTCCGGATCGGTGACGACGGGGGGCAGCCCGAACCGCTTGGTCGAGAACTGATCGTTGATGAACGTCGCGGGGTCGGCATAGTCGAAGATCCAGTTCCAATAGGTCAGGTCGAAGGGTTCGCCCGGCTTGCTAATCCGCGTGAAGAACTCCTCGAGCGGGAATTGACGGATCTCGAGCTCGATCCCGATCGCGCCGAGGTTCGACCGCAGGATCTCGGCGTGGCGCGTGCAGTCCGGGAGATCGCACGTGTACAGGACGGCCGGGCCCTTCGCGTCCCCCGCCAGCCGACGCGCGGTGGCGAGGTCCGGGCCGCCCAGCGGATAGATCGCCGCGTCCTCGAAGCCGGGCATACCCGGCGGGATGTACTGGTCGGTCGGTCGGCCTCTCTGTCCCAGCCCTGCGTTGGCCGCCAGCGCGGGTCGATCGATCGCGTAGTTCACCGCCCGGCGTAGGCCGACGTCATCGAATCTTCCACGCTCGGGGTTGAAGATGAAGTAGTAGAGGACCGGCTGCGGCTGTGTGAAGAGCTGCTGGCGCCCCGCGCGGGCGGCCTCGCTTCGAGGGCCGTACTCGGCGGTGAGCCGCCGGAAGACATCCGGCGGCGCGGCGGTCTCGACGAGCGGATTGAGCGCTACGTAGTCGGCCTCGCCCGCGTCGACCTCCTCGACGCCGCGCTCGGGCGAGGCGCCGATCTCGAAGCGGATCTCCTCCAGCTGATGCGGCCGCTCGCCTGCGTAGTTTGGGTTTCGACGCAGGACGAAGGATCGGTCGGGGACGTACGAAGCGACGTAGTAGGGACCCGCCGAAGGCAGGAGGTCGACACCCTCGCCGTCGATCGGGGCATCGGGCGGTACCGCGCAAAACCAGGGGCTGGAAAGCCGCTCGACCACGTTGCCCGTGGGCCGCTCGAACTGGACGCTCAGCGTGTCGCCTCGCGTAGCCACCCCGGCGACGTGTCGAGCCCGGCCAGCCGCGTAGTCGTCGGCGCCGACGATGTCCTTTGCGAGGACGTCCGCGTAAGAACCCATCCTCGGATCGAGGACGCGCTCGATCGCGCGCTCAAACGCCTCCGGGGTCACCGGCTCGTTCGAAGGCGGCGAGAAACGGAAACCGCGGCGCAGCGTGAACTCATAGGTGCGCCCGTCACCCGAGACCGAGGGCTCTCCGGTGGCCACTTCGGGCTGCAGCCGCGCCCCCAGCGGAAACGGTCGATCCGGGTAGTTGTAGAGGGAAGCGCAGGTGGCCCCCAGGCGCATGTAGTCGTCGAGGTCGTTGCTGAGGGCTGGATCGAGCGGGCCCGGATCGGAGGCGACGATGAGTCGGGCGACGTCGTCCTCGGCGGGGGTCGTCGGGGTCTCGGGCGGTGCCGCGCTCGCCTGGACGGTCACCCAGACGAGGTCGTGCGCGACCGTGACGCTCTGCGGCGCCTCACCGACTTCGATGGTTGCCGTGACCTGATTTGCGTCGGGGTCGATGCGCGAGACGGTGCCATCGAGGCTGTTCGCGACCCACACCGCGCCTGACCCGGCGGCGATGCCCGTCGGTCGGGCTCCGACCGCGATCGTTTCGGTCACGGTGGCCGTCTCGGGATCGACGCGCGAAACGGTGTCGTCCTGCGTGTTCGCGACCCACACCGCGTCCTCGCCGACCGCCACCGCGGCCGGGCCCTGTCCGACGGGGGTCGTCGCGGTGACCGCGTTGGCGCTCTCGGCGTCGATCCGGGTGAGCGTGTTGTCGACGTCGTCGGCAACCCAGACGTCGCCGAGCCCGGTGGCGATCGCGTTCGGGCCGTTCCCCACCGCGACCTTGCCGACCACTCGGTCGCTGTCGGGATCGACCTGCGCCACTCCGCCCGGGGCCTTCCCGACCCAGACATCGCCGCCACCGACCGCCACCGGGTTCAGGTCGAAGCCGAACACCTGTGGACCCGAACGCGAGCCGGATGGAACGCCTCGACCTGAAGTCAGGCTCGAGGCGCACCAGCTCCTCGCCGCGACTGTCGCCGATCCAGACGGCTCCGGCGCCCGCCGCCAGCCCCCCAACGCCGGTGCCCGCCGCCGTGGTGCTGACCACCGCTTGCGTCCTCGGGTCGATCTGGGTGACGGTGTCGTCGTCGCGGTTCGCGACCCAGACGCTGTCGGCGTCCGCGGAGACGTCCGCCGGCCGCACCCCGGTGGGCACGGCGGCGACCACGCCATCGGAGGCGGGGTCGATCACCGCCAGCGAGTTGGCGGCGACAGGTTCCGAGCCCTCGTCCGCGCCGATCGCCAGGATCGCAGCGATCGCGGCGGCGAGCAGCAGCCCGCCCCCGAAGGCAAGGAGGAGACCGCTGCGCCGGCGTCGGCCTCCAGCGGCGAGCGGCCCCCGCCGCGGCGGGCCCTCGAGGGCGGGATCCTGGGCGAGGATCGCGCGCTCGAGCCGCTGGAGCTCCGGGCCGGGCTCCAGCCCGAGCTCGTTCACCAGATGTTGGCGATGCTCGCGGTACACCTCCAATGCCTCCGCCTGGCGTCCCGACCGGTAAAGAGCCAGCATGCGCTGGCCGGCCAGGCGCTCCCTGTTGGGGTGGGCACGCGTCAGCGTCTCGAGCTCGCCGGCGACGAGCTCGTGCCGGCCGAGCGCGATGTCGGCGTCGATCCGATCCTCCGTCGCGGCCAACCGCACCTCCGAGAGGCGGGCGATCTCGTCCTGAGCGAACGACTCGTATGTGAAGTCCGCCAGGGGCTCGCCGCCCCAGAGCGCCAGGGCCTCGGCGAGCAGCTCCGAGCCCTGTTCCGCGTCACCCTCGGCGAGCGCCTGCCGGCCGCGAGCCGCCAGCGCCTCGAAGCGGTCCGCATCGACCTGCTCAGCGCTCACGTCGAGCCTGTAGCCCCTGCCCTCGGTGACCAGGGCATCTGCCCCGAGCACCTTGCGCAGCCTCGAGACGTACACCTGCACCGTCTTCGCGGCTGTGGCGGGTGGACTCGCACCCCAGAGCTCGTCGATCAGCCGGTGGGTTGAGACGACCTCGCGCCGGTGGACCACAAGGGCGCCAAGCAGGGCTCGCTGCTGGGCCCCGCCGAGCTCTAGCGGCCGCCCTCCGTCGCTCACCTCGAACGCTCCCAGGATCCTGAATCTCAGCATCAGAAACCCCCGTTCTGCAGGCTGTTTACCGGTGTGACGGTCATTTCAACCGGACGTTTGCCGGCCCCGTGCAGGGTGACATCGATTCGATCGCGATGGGCGATCGGCAACTAGGAGGTTCTCAGGATGACCAGCATGAAGCGCCACCTCACCTATTTGGCCACGGCTCTCGTCTTCGGCGCCCTCATCGCCCCCTCGGCCATGGCGCGGCCGATCGACGACCCGGCGCTGCCGAGCTCGCCCCAGGTATACGAGGCGACCGGCCAGGCCCCGGTCCAGTACGTCGGCGCGTCGGGCGGCTTCGACTGGGGTGACGCGGCGATCGGCGCCGGAGCTGTGATCGCACTGGTCGCGATCGGTGTCGGCGCGGCCCTCCTGCTCGGGTTCCGCCGGAGCGAGCAGGCTCAGACTTCGGCCGCCTGAACTCACAAAGCGCGGCCGAGGGTGGCGCGCGAGTCCCGGATGTCGGGACTTGCGCGCCACTTGTGCGTCCGCGGGTCCTACGCGGGACCCGCGGCTCCCAGCGACCGGACGGCGTGCAGGTTGAACTCGGTCATGGTCACGAGGTCGTCGACGCGCACGCACTCGTTCGCTCCGTGCATCCCGTCGAGGTAGGTGTCGGGGTTCGTCACGAATACCGGAGCGAAGCCGTAGGCCTTGGTCCCCGTCTGGCGTACCCAATGCGAGTCCGTGAATCCCGGCGTGACGTACGGGAAGAGGGCGGCGCCGTTGAGGCGGTCGCCGGCGAACTCCTCGCAGGCCCGGTAGAGGGGCGTGTCGATTGGAGACGCGGTACCGCCCTCGAGCGCCTCGAGCAGCTCCACCTCGTAGGTGAACTCCGCTCCCAGTGCATCGTCAATGTGGGCTCGGATGTCCGCCTCGGTCTCGTCGGGCATCGCGCGGACGTCGCAAACGATGTCGGCATAAGGCGGGATGACGTTGGAAGGCTCGTAGGTGTGGGTGCCGGTCGGGGTCACGGTCATCCGGGTGAGGGTCGGGAGCAGATCGGCGAGGACCGGATGCTGCGCCGCCCCCCAGAACAAGACCTCCTCCTCGGTTGCGCTCGGCGCGCCGAGCGCCCGAAGGGTGGCCGCGACCTCGGGGGCCGGGCGTGAGGGGGCTTTGGTGGCCAGCAACGCTGGATCGCGAGTCGCCGTGTGCCGCAACGGGTTGTCCGAGGCGGCCGGGACCGAGGCATGGCCAGCCTTTCCCCTGACTCGGATCCGGACCGAGCACACCTTCTTCTCGCCGACCGCCACGGTCACGACCTGGCGACCACATGCCAGGTTGAGAAGCAGGCCCCCACCCTCGTTGATCGCGTAGTCACAGCGGACGTCCGGGCGCTCTCGCACGAGCCACGACATCCCGACGTCGGAGGTGTTCTTCTCCTCGTCGGACTCGGCGACAAGGACCACATCGCCGGCCGGAGGCTCACCGCTGCGCGCGAGGGCCGCAAGCGCCACCGCCCGTGCTGCGAGCTCGCCCTTCATGTCACCGGCCCCTCGTCCGGTCAAGTGGCCATCTCGCAGCTCCGCGTCGAACGGCCCAACGGTCCAACCGTCGGACGGTGCCGGCACCACGTCGGTGTGCGCCATGAGCAGAAGCGAGGGTGCCCCATCACGACCGCGGACGCGGGCGACCAGGTTGAGCCGCTCCGGATCGGGGCCGACGAGCTCGCACTCCGCTCCCGCTGCAGTGAGGTGGTCGGCAAGGAGCTGGGCGGCCGGGGTCTCGCGCCCCGGGGGGTTTGAGGTATCGATGCGGATCAGCGCCTGCGCCAGGCCGACGACCTCGTCGCGAATCTCGGAGCTGTTCACTTGCCCCGCCGCTCCTGCGCGAGCCGCCGGACCGTTTCAACCGGAAACGCATCCTGCATGGTGCCGTCGAGTCGCTCGGCCGGGCGGGCTGCGACGAGGCAGTTCAGGACCGCCTCGTGGGCGGCCTCCCAGGCCCCGAGGAAGAAGGGATTGAGCTCGTCGTCGCGGACCCGACCGTCGTCGCGGGTGGCGAACGCCAGTCCGATCTCACCAGAGCCCTCCCCCGCGTAGGAGCCGGCCCGCGCCAACCCGAGGAGCGGGCGCAGGGCCAGTCGGCGCAGCTGGTGCGGGACGAGGGGAGCGTCGGTGGCGCAGACGGTGATGCACGATCCCTCCTTGGAGGGCGGGCCCGGAGCGGGGCCAAGCGATGTGCCGAGGACGTCGAGGTCCTCCCGCTCGCCGAAGTTGCAAAGGAGCAGGACGCCCACGTGGTGTGACCCCACGGCTCGCGAGGCGGTTCCGATCCCACCGGCGAAGTCAAAACAGACCATCCCCGTGCCGGCGCCCACGCTGCCTTCCTCGACCTCCTCGCCGAGGGCCTCCACCGCCCGCTCGACATCGCCGAAGGTCGTCGTCCGGGAATCGGCCATGTCGCCGTCGTCGCATTCGCCGACCACCGGGATGAGCACGTGGTCCGGACCGCGACCGGAGAGGCGCACCGCGGCGTCATAGACCGTGCCGACGGCATGGGTCCCGCACAGGTAGACCGCGCTCGGCATCGCGCCCTGCTCTGAGATCTCGAGCTTGCCGGTGAGCTCGCCCATGCCGTTCGTGGTTCGAGTCCCGGCGGGAACGGGCAGGGACGGGGGCGCCACCACAGTCACGCCTGTGCGCTCTCCACTCTCGGCCTGAGCGTGTCCGACCCGGACGCCTGGGACGTCCGTGATCGCGTTCCGGAGCCCCGGCTCCAAGCGTCCAAGCGGACCGGCTACATCGCGCCAGCGTTCAGTGCTCACTGTGGCGACCAGGGACTCTGGTTAGGGGCTCAGCCGTCGGACGCACGGCCCGCCGTTGGGTCGTGCAGCAGGCACGCCGCGAGCTGATCGCGGCCGCCCACCTGCAGCAGGGGCGGATCCACCGTGTCGCAGGGCTCAAAGCGCTTGGGACAACGGGGATGAAAGCGGCATCCCGAGGGCGCGGCGGTCGCGTCGGGGAGCTCGCCGCTCAGGAGGTCCCGCTCACCGCCGCCGCCGGGCTCGGCGATCGGAATCGCCGCCACGAGCGCCTGCGTGTACGGGTGGCCGGGCCGCTCGATCACGTCCTCCGCCGAGCCCTGCTCGACCACACGGCCGAGGTACATGACGGCGATCCGATCGCACAGCGACCAGGCGAGGCTGAGGTCGTGCGTGATGAACATGATCGCGAGCTCCCGCTGCTTCTGCAGGTCGAGCAGCACCTTGAGGATCTGCGCCTGCACGGAGACGTCGAGCATCGAGACCGGCTCGTCGCAGATCAGTCCCTCGGGCTCGAGCACGAGCGCAGCGGCGATCGCAACGCGCTGGCGCTGGCCACCGGAGAGCTGGAACGGGTAGCGCTCTGCGAAGCGCTCGTAGTCGAGGCCGACATCCTCGAGCGCACTGCGTACACGCTCATCGTGCGCCTCCTTGTCCACACCCTGAACGACAAGGGGCTCAGCGACGACCGTGCGGACGCGCTGGCGCGGATTCAGTGTCTGATAGGGGTCCTGGAAGATCATCTGCAGGCGGCGGCGGAACTCGCTGTTCTTGCCCTTGCCGTTGAGATCGTGCCCCTCCAGCTTCACCTCGCCGCCTGCGGGGTCGACCAGATTGAGCATGGCTCGCGCGAGCGTCGACTTCCCGCACCCGGACTCGCCCACGATGCCGAGGATCTCGCCCTTGTGCCAGTCGAGGGTGACGCTGTCGACCGCACGTGCGACACCGCGGTCGACCTTGAACTCCACCGCGAGGTCACGGATCTCCATCAGTGACTCGGTCATCCGGTCGCCCCTTCCTTCCACGCGGTTGACGTGGCGTGCTCGGGCCATTCGGTCCAAGGCGCGAAGTGACACGCCGCCGCGTGGTTGGCGCCCACTCCGCGCAGCGCCGGATCCTCCATGCACTTTTCGGCCGAATAGGGGCAGCGGGGGCGGAAGCGACACCCCTGTGGCAGATTGCCGGGGTCGGGAGGTCCGCCGGGAATCGGCTCTTCGAGGCCCCGGTTACCCCCGATCACTGGGCATGGTCTCGAGCAGGCGCTTCGGTGTAGGGATGCTGAGGATCGGTGAAGATCTTCGAAACCGGGCCGATCTCGACGATCCGGCCCGCGTACATGATCGCGATGCGATCGCACGTCTCCGCGAGCACCCCGAGGTCGTGCGAGATCAGGATCAGGGCCAAGCCGAGCCGCTCGCGCAGCCCCTCGAGCAGCTGCAGCACCTGCGCCTGCATGACCACGTCGAGGGCGGTCGTCGGCTCGTCGGCGATCACAAGCGACGGGTTGCACGCGAGGGCGAGCGCGATCATCACCCGCTGGCGCTGGCCGCCCGAGAGCTGGTGGGCGTACCGTCGCCCGAGCGCCTCGGTGAGGCCTACCGTCGCGAGCAGCTCCTTGGTGCGCTCCCCCACCTCGCTCGACTTCGCTCTGGGGGAGTGCACCCGAATCGCCGACGCGAACTGGTCATCCACCCGCTGCACCGGATCGAGCGAGTTCATCGCCCCCTGGAACACCAGCGAGATGTGGCGCCAGCGGACGAACCGCATGCCTGTCTCGGTACGCCGGTCGATGTGAATCGGTTCCTCCTCGCCCTTCGGGCTCAGGGTCACCTTCCCCGATTGCTCCAGCGCCCCCGGCAGGAGCTTCATCATCGCGAGCGCAGTCGTCGTCTTACCGCAGCCCGACTCGCCGGCGAGGCCCAAGGCCTCTCCGTGCTCGATCACGAGGTCGACTCCATCGACGATCTGCTTGCCATTCGCGTGAACGTGAAGGTCAGCGACCTCGAGCAGCGCGCTCAATTCTCCTCCATCAGTCGTGGGTTCACATATTCCTCAAACAGGTAGCCGATCAAAGCAACCGAGAGGACCAGCAGGGTGATGCAGAGCCCCGGGGGGATCACATACCACCATGCCTCCGCGCTGGGCGCGCCTGAGGAGAATGCGTTCTCCAACATCGTTCCCCACGAGATCTTCGTCGGGTCGCCGAGGCCGAGGAAGGCGAGGGCAGACTCGGCGAGGATCGCGACGGCCACGATCAGCACCGTGTTGGCGAAGATCAGCGGCAGCGCGTTGGGGAAGATATGGGTCTTCAGGATGTACCAGTGACTCGCCCCAAGCGCGCGGGCACGCTCGACGAAGGCGCGCTCGCGCAGCGTCAGCACCTGCGAGCGCACGATCCGACCCGTGCCCGCCCAGGAGGTGATGCCGATCACGAAAATCAGCACGCCGAGTGACGGGCTCAAGAGACTTGAAAGGACGATCATCAGCGGCAGCGTCGGGATCACCAGGAACCAGTTGTCGACGGCGTCGAGGATGCGGTCGGTCCAACCGCCGAAGTAGCCGCTGAGGAGGCCCACCGCCGCTCCGATCACCGCTGAGATGATCGCGGCGGCGAACCCTACGACGACCGAGACTCGCGCCCCAACGAGGAGCTGAGAGAGCACGTCCGAGCCGCTCTCGGTGGTGCCCAGCCAATGCTCCGAGCTCGGTGGCGCGAGCGTGTCCAGGCCCGACGCATAGGGATCGTCGGGTGCGATCGCGCTGCCGAAAATCGCCATCAAGCCGAAGATCGCCAGCACCGAGAGCCCGAAGCGCCCGCGCCAGGTCCCGAACAGCTGCTCCCTTGCTCGCGAGGCGCTCATCGTGCCTGCACCCGCGGATCGAGGAAGAAGTAGAGGCAATCAGCGATGAAGTTGGCGAGAATGACGCCGATCGAGAAGACGAGGAACGTGCCCTGCAGGACGGGAAAGTCCTTGGCGTTGATGGCCTCGAAATTGAGCTCGCCCAGGCCCGGCCACGAGAACAGGGTCTCGATCGTGATCGCGCCTCCGGCCACAGCTCCAAACTGGATCGCTGCCAGCGTCACCAGCGGCAGCAGCGCGTTGGGCACGGCGTGCTTGCTCACCACCCGCCGCCATGGGAGGCCGGTCGCCCGTTTGACCTGAATGAAGTCCTCGGTCAGGACGTCGACCATCGACGAGCGCATGATCAGGAAGTACTGGCCCAAGAGCAGCAGCGTCATCGCCGTCGCCGGCAGAATCAGATGGTCAAGCACGTCCGCAGCCTCTGCGAACCAGTTCGAGAACTCCACGCCGGCGCTCACCTGCTGCCCGGCGGGGAATATCGGGATCGCCACGGCTAAGACGAGGATGAGGATGATGCCGATCCAGTACTCGGGTGCCGAGTACGTGAACAGGCTGATTCCCAGGAAGGTGTCATCGGTTCGCTTCCCGCGCTTGGTCGCGGCTTTCACCCCCATCCAAGCGCCAACGATGGTGGCTATCAGCGTGCCCGTTCCGACCAGCAAGAGCGTCCAGGGGATCGCCTCCTTGATCTCGTCCCAGACGGGCTCCCGGGTCGTGAAGCTGATCCCCAGATCCAGCGTCAGCGTGTCGCCGACGTAGTCCACGAACTGGCCCATCAGGGGCTTGTCGAGCCCGTACTCCGCCTGCAGCTTCTCGATCTCCTCGTCGGTCGATTGCGGCAGGCGCGCGAGCTGGTCCGTCGGGTCTCCGATTCCCCTGAACAGGAAGAAGTTGAATACGAGCACGAACGCCAGCGTCAGCAGCGCCGCCGCCAGCTTGCCCCCGAGCCAACGTGCGTTCATGCGAGCCTCCTCACGCTTCCAACTCGAGCGGTTCGATCTCGCGCCGGCCACGGGCGCGACCGATCACGAATCCCGCCACCGCGATCAGCAGCGCTCCGATCGCCGCGAGCCCGCCGGGGATCCCGGAGACCGTGTCGCTGCCGCCTCCGCTCCCGCCCGGCTCCAGGCTCGCGATCGGCTCGTAGGAGACCTGCTGGCACCAGACCGTGCCGGTCTCAGCCGGGCAGGTGCGCTCGAAGTCGCCTATGGAATCGGTGCGGTAGGCCTCGAGGTCGGGGTCGTAGGTGAGGACGATGTAGGGCAGGTCCTCCTGGAGGATCGCGATCATCTCCTGGATCACCGCTTTGCGCTCCTCCAAGTTGTCGGGGCCGACAAGAGTCAGCTGCTGCTCGTAGAGGCGGTCGTACTCGGGGTTCGAATAGAAGGCGTCCGACGAGGACCCGATCTGGTCCGTGGTCATGAGGCTGAGCAGGTAGCTCGGGTCGTACGGGTCGCCGCCCCAGCCCCAGATGAAGGCGTCGAACTCCGGGGCTGGCTAGCCGCCTTCCTTACGGATCGTGAGCTCCGTGAGCTTGTCCGTGCTCACGATCTGGACGTTGTATTCGATCCCGACTTCCATCGCCTGCTCGGCGATCAGCTTCGCCATCTGGACCGTGTACGGGGACTCAGAGCGGGCGTAGAGGTCGAATGAGGCGACCATGCCGTCCTTCTCGCGAATCCCGTCCTCGTTCAGCTCCCAGCCGGCGTCGTCGAGGATCTGCTCCGCCATCTCGGGGTCGTAGGCGTAGTCCTGCTCCGGTTCCTCGTAGAAGTCCTTGTAGAACGAGGGCAAGAGCCCGTGAGCGACGAACGCTGTGTCCTGGGTTGCGATCGTGTTGATCCGCTCCCGATCGATCGCGTAGGCGGTCGCCTGCCGGATCGCGACGTCCTGGATCGCGGGGTTGAACTGCGCGTCCGGGCACTCCTCCTCCGGACAGAGGTTGAAGGAGAGCTCGGTGAAGGCGTACGTGGGCGAGTTGATCGTCTCGATGTCCTCCTGTTTGCTGAGGCGCTCGAAGGTCGCGGGCTCCACCTCGGGGATGAAGTCGAGCTCGCCCAGGCTGAGGGCGCGCTCGACCGCGTCCTGGCTGCCATAGCGGATGAACTGGATCTCCTCGAACCCGGGTGGATCGCCGCGCCATTCCGGATTCACCTCCATCCGCGAGATCCCCCCGCGCTCGAACTCGGTGACGATGTAGGGGCCACTGCCGACGAGCGGGAGCTCGGGCTGGTAGGCCCCCGTGAGCTCATCGACCGGGACCTTGCCCCAGATGTGCTCGGGGAGTATGTAGATGTACATCCCGCCGATGGCGCGCGCGTCCGGGCGCTTCATCTCGAAGATCACCGTCTCGTCGTCAGGCGTCAGGATCTCCTTGATGTTGCTGGTGTAGCCGGCGAACAGCAGGCCGTTGTCGCCGAGCACCTCGAGCGAGAACTTGACGTCCTTGGACGTGATCGGCTCCCCGTCGGACCAGTTCGCTCCCTTGATCAGGTCGAAGGTGATGGTCTTGCCGTCCTCGGATGTCTCCCACGACTCGGCGATGCCTGGGGCAGGCGAGAGATCCTCCGGGTTGAAGTTGATCAGGAGCTCCCAGTTGAGCGCCCAGATCGTGTACTCCTCCTCGTTGACCCCGACGAAGGGGTTGAGCGTCTTCGGGTCCTGAGCCCAGCCGATCCGGAAGACGTCCCCGTCGCCGCCCGAGTCAGTGCCGGAATCCTGCGCCGAGGCCGCAGCGGACCCGAGCACCCCGAACGCGATCGCGGCCAGGAGCACCCCCATCGCATACAGGATCTTCGAACGGTTCACTGGGCTCCTCCTTGTTGTTCATCACGTTGCTGCACAGCAGCCTCGGTCACCTCGAGCGTCTTCGCGTCCGCGTCCAGCCGGGCGCTGGCACCAAGCGGCATCGTCGCCATGTGCCTGCCGTGGCCGACCGGCACGTTGGCGATCGCCGGGATCCCCAGCGGGGCGATCAGCTCGTCCAGGATCTCCTCGATCGAGAGCATCGACGCGGCCTCGTCGGGCACGGTGAGCGGCTTCAGATCCACATTGGTCCCGAAGACGAAGCCGACCGCGTCGTCGAGCTTGCCGGCGCGGATCAAGTGGTTGAGCGCGGTATCCACCAGGTAGGTCTCGGTGAAGAGATCCTCCACCATCAGGATGCAGCCGTCGGTCTGAAGCTCCGCGGGGGTGCCGATGCTCGAGCAGAGAAGCGTGAGGCAGCCGCCCACGAGCGGTCCCTCTGCCTGGCCACCGTTGATCGTGAGCACGTATGGGTCCTCCGGATCCTCGAAGACCCTGCCCAGCGGTTCCGGCCGAAAGGCGCGGTGAAACCACTCCTCGGTCTCCTTGGTGAGCTCCTTGCGCTTGCGGGTGAAGCGCAGGAAGTTCGGGCCGTAGAACGAGACCCATCCCGCGTGCGCGGCGAGCGCCAGGTGCAGGGCGGTGATATCGCTGAAACCGCAGACGATGCGAGGATCGCCGACGGCGTCCCAGTCCACCAGGTCGTGAAGCCGCCCGACGCCGTAGCCGCCGCAGAGCGTGTGGACCATGTCGATGCCGGGCTCGGAGAGCGCCCATTGCAGGTCCTCGGCGCGCTCTTCGTCGGTTCCCGCGAGGTAGCCGTGCACCTTGCGATGGTTGGGCCCGAAGACGACCTCGTGACCTCGGGCCTCGAAGTACTCGGTCGCCTGCTCCATCTCCGATCGCGTCTGCGCCGGGCTCGAGGGCGCGACCACCGCGATCGTCGCGTTCTCGGGAAGGGCGGGTGGCTTGAGACGCTCCTTCACCATCACTCGCCGTCCTCCGTGGCCTCGGCGATGAGCGAGGACGAGGCCTGAAGCGAGCCCAGCACGAGCTCCACGTATGCCTCGGCCACCTCGTCCAGCGTGAGCGGGCCCGCCGGGTCGAACCAGAGGGCGGCCCCCGTGCACTGCAGCAGGATCGCGTAGGTCGCGACGTTCGGGTGCCTGGCGCGGAGCGTCCCATCCGCGATCCCATCGCGGATCTCCGCTGCCGAAGATCTCCTGATAGGAGTCACGGCTCGCAACCAGCGCACGGCGGGGGCTCGGGGTCAGAGCCCGGATCTCGCTGTCGGTGACGAATGCTTCCTGACGATTGAGCCCGTGGTAGACGACGTGCTCGCGCACGGCGGCCGCGAGGCGCAGGGCCGGCCGCTCGTGGCGGTTCATAGCCGCGACGACCCTCTCGGTGAGCTGCTCCATGAAATCGTCCTGGAGCTGGACCAGGATCGCTTCCTTGCCCTCGTACCAGTGATAGATCGCCGCCGGCTGCACCTGGGCGGCCCCGGCGATCGCGCGCATCGACGTCGCGTGGTAGCCGCGCCTCGCGAACAGCTCGAGCGCGGCACGCTGGATCGCCTCCTGCGTCCCGGCCCCTCGGCGTGCGGAGCGTTCCCGCTTGCGTCCGGGGGCGACTGGTGCGGTGGCTGTGGCGCTAGCCAAGGTGCAGTAGCTCCTTCGCCTGCTCCTGGGTGGCCACCTCACGCCCCAGGGTGTCCGCGAGGCTCACCGCCTTCTCGCAGAGCGCGCCGTTCGAGGGCGCGAGCACGCCCTTGCTGATGTAGGAGACGTCCTCAAGCCCAGTCCGGATCCCGGGCGCGCCCATGAGCAGGGCCAGCCCAAGCAGCCGCTGGTGGTGGCGGCCGATGCAGGTGACGGTCCAAAACGTCTCGGGAGGAAGGGGCCGGCAGCATTGCCTCGAGCGCCTCGGGCGAGGCATCGATGCCTCCCGGCACACCGAAGACGAGGTTGATCCGCATCGGGGAGGGCAGGATCCCCTGTTCCAGCCAGCGCACGGCGCTCATCACATGCCCCACGTCGAAGGCCTCGACCTCGAGCGCGATGCCCGCGTCGGTCGCCCGCTCGATGATGCCTCGCCCGGCAGGGGGCGGCGTGATGAACGTCTCGTCGCCGAAGTTCATCGACCCCGACTCGACGCCCGAGATGTCGGGCTTCGCGTCGAGGCCCGTGGTCCGCTCCTCGATCGTCATGTCGTTGGCGCCGCCGGTCGAGACCATGGTGAGGACGTCGGAGGAGGCGCGGATGCGATCGATGACGTCGATGAACAGCTCGGGTCGCCCGCTCGGCGTCCCATCGTCCTCCCGCACGTGGAGGTGCACGACCGTCGCGCCGGCAGCGGCAGCCTCGATCGACGAGTCCGCGATCTCCTCGGTCGTGTACGGGATGTTGGGGTTGTTCTCGCGGAAAACGTCCGCGCCCGTGATGGCGCAGGTCAGCACGACCGGATTGGCATTCCAAGCTGTCACGCTGAAACCTCCTCCGTTGCCGTCAGTGAGGCGCGCTCCGCATCGCTGATCGGGCGCGAGCCGCGGTTCGCCGGATCCCAGAGGACGAGCGTGAACTCCCCCTCCGCAAGCACCCCGCCACTCGGGTCGAGGAGCCGCTCGGTGGTCGTGAGGCTCGAACGGCCGAGCTCACGGACGGCGCATTGAGCGTTGACCGAGCCGAAGGCAGGGTCGATTTCGCTGTTGAAGCTCACCATGCAACGACCCACGACGTACTCGTCCCGGTTGATGCCGTGCCGTTTCAAGAACACGTCACGGCCCTCCTCCAGATAGGTGAGAACGACCGTGTGGTTGACGTGGCCCAGGCCATCGAGATCGCGCCAACGCATCTGGACGCTGTGGCCATTCCTATCGCTCACGAAGCACCTGCGGCGGCTTCGCCGCCTGACATGCCGATTTCGATGCTGAAGCACCTCATTACGCCCATTCCTCAACGGGTAAGTCGAGCGCTTGGCGCAGAGGCTCCGAGCGGCGCACCAGGTCGAGCGCATAAGAGCCACCGTCGCGGGCAAAGCCGCTTCCGACCAGCATCCGCACGCCCGAGCCGATCCCGTCAGCGGCGAGCGCGGACGTCCCGAAGTTCGTTGCCATCGAGAAGAAGAGGACGGTGCCGTCGTCGGCGGTCAAGAGGATCGATGTGGGCTCGGTGCGCGTGGCGTTCGTGACGGCGACGGTGAGGTCGGCTGGCAACGCGCCAGCCTCACGCACGGCGTCGAGGGCGGCCAGTGGGTCGCGGAGATCCGCCACGACCCCGATATCGCACAGGCCCACCTCGGCGACGCGCTCAATCGCCTGGGCGTCGATGTCAACCGCGATCAGCGTGCCGCCGTCCATGGCGTCGCGCGCGGCCGCGAGCGCGAGCTTGCCTGCATGGCCCGCGCCGAGCACACAAACCGTGCCGTCCGCCGGCGCGAGGTCGCGCGTGTGCGATCCCGCCGGGCAGACGTCGTAGAGGTCGATCACGGTGTCGAGTGGGAGGTCATCCGGCACTGGGCCCCAAGCGGCGCGATCACAGACGTATGCGGTCCCGGTCACGCCCACCTGGGCGTAGCCCGCGTCGAGCTGCGTCACGCCATCGAGTCGCAGCGGTGTGAGGGTCAAGGATCCGAGCGTCACGATCCGCTCCCCGATGGCGGGCGGCGACGTGTAGCGGTCGCCGACGGCCGCTGTGGTTCCAAGCAGAATTCCGCCCGAGTCCGTTTCGGGGTTGTGCATCTTGCCCCGCTCGGCAACGATCTCGAGGATCCGTGCCCCCATCCGGCCGGGATCTCCTTCAGCTCCCTCTCGGAGGTTTCGAAACGAAGTCGAGTCGAGGCAAAGGCGCTCGACATCGACCTCCACCTCGTAGGGGCGCACCGGGCCAGAGGTGTCCAGACGTTCGGCGGGTTGCGGCAACGCGCCGAGGGGCGCCAAGACCCTGTCGGCGCCGAGCCTCTCTCCCATGTCGGACATGAACCCGGTCTTCATGAACGATCGTTAGGGAAACCTATGCCCAAACGAGCCGCGGCGTCAATGACGTGAGTGGACAAGAGTTGGTCATGTCGTAGTACGGCTTGACCCAGAACACGGGCGCCGCGTACCTCTGCGCTGTGGTATCACCGCCTCGCCTTGCCGTTAGCGATGCCAGTGGTGTGGAGTGACCTCCACCGCCAGCACGAGCCCGGAGGGGAGATCTGGGTTGGCGTGCGCACGCCCGGAACCGAGCTGCCGGCCCGCGCGGAGCGAATCCGCGAGGCCCTCGCTGGCGAGGGGGCCCGATTCGTCGAAGCCGACGAGCACCCCGACGAGATGCTGCTCGCCGTTCACGATCGCTCGCTCTTGGATCACCTCGCGGGGGCATGGGCGGAGTGGGAGTCAGCGGGCCTGGTCGGTGATCCCGGTCAGGATCGCGTGGTCCCCTATGTCTTCCCCCATCCGGACCTGTTTCGCACACATCCCCCCGCTTCACCGACGGCGATGAGTGCCCGCGCTGGATATTTCGCCTACGACACCATGAGCCTGATCGGCCCCGGTACCTGGGAAGGGGCGCGCGCCGCCGTCGATACGGCGCTCACCGCAGCAGACCTCGTGCTCTCGGGGGAGCGGGCGGCGTACGCGGCCACGCGACCACCCGGCCACCACGCCGCGCGGGCGTGCTTCGGGGGCTCGTGCTACCTGAACAACACGGCCGCGGCGGCCGTCCGGCTCCGGCAGGCGCTGGATGGGCCCGTGGCGATCATCGACATCGACGCCCACCACGGGAACGGCACGCAGGCCATCTTCTACGAGGATCCCTCAGTCCTGGTCGGGTCGGTCCACGTGGACCCGGGGGCAGGCTGGTTTCCGCACTTCGAGGGTTTTTCCGACGAGAAGGGCTCAGCGGCCGGCGAGGGTGCGAACCGCAACGTCACTCTCGAGCCTGGAGTGGGAGACGACGCCTGGTTAGAGGCCATCGAGTCGGTCTCGGGTTGGGCCACCGATGGCGGCGCCGTGGCCCTCGTGGTCGGCTTGGGGGTCGACGCGGCCACGGGCGACCCCGAGAGCCCGATGCGAGTGACCCCTGAAGGCTTCGAGCGAGCTGGTGGGGTGCTGGGCGCGATGGGCCTGCCAACCGTGATCGTCCAGGAGGGCGGCTACGACCTGGACACGATCGGCCCGCTCGTGCTCGCCACGTTGCTCGGGTTCGAGGCCGCGTAAGAGCTCACTCGCCCTCGCCCGGCATTAGCCAAGCGGCCAGGCCGGGGTCGCGGCCCAAGAGTGACGCGCGCGAGATCGCGTTCGGGCCGAAGCGCGCACGGACGTCATCGAGGGCGAGGTCCAGGGCGCGCCGCCGGCTCGCCCGGTCGATCGGCAGCTCGAGTTGAACCGAGCCTCCGCCGGCATCGAGATTGGCCACCGCTATCCCCACCATCGTCAGGCCGCGTCCTTCGATCAGCGGCATCGCCGATTCCAGCAGGAGCCGGGCGGTCGCCAGGATCGTTGCCGAGGAGCAGGTGGCGGTCGCGAGCGTGCTCGACCGGGTGGCGCGCTCGAAGTCGGCGAAGCGAAGGCGAAGGGTCACGGTCCGCCCCTGCGCTCCCTTCGCCCGCATTCGTCGCGTGACGCGGTCGACGAGCCCGCCCAGCGTCGCGTGTAGGGATCCTGGGGGCCCCGATCGCATCGAGAACGCGGACTGCGAACCGAACGACCTGCGGCTCGGGCCGGCGCGCACCCGGCGCGGGTCCCGGTTGTGTGCCAGCGCATGGACATGCCGTCCCTGGGCGCGGCCGAGTATGTCGACGAGCTCCTGCTCCGGGATCGCTGCGAGCTGACCCACCGTGGCGATCCCTCGGCGGCGAAGCTTCGCGGCGCTCTTCGGCCCGATCCCCCAGATGCGCTCGATCTCCAACGGGTGCAGGAAGCGAAGCTCCTGACCGTGCTCGACCACGAGCAGAGCCGTCGGGCTTGGCGACGCCGCTCGCCACCTTCGCCAGGAACTTGGTGCCGGCCAGGCCCACCGTCAGCGGTAGCCCAACCCGGCGTGCCACATCGTGCTTCAGCCGGGCGGCGATACCACGTGGGGTCCCGCGCACGTGGTCGAGGCCACGGACGTCCAGGAAGGCCTCGTCGATGGAGAGACCTTCCACCACCGGCGCCGACTCGCGGAAGACGTCGAAGACGGCGCGGCTCGCCTCGACGTACGCGGGCCAGCGAGGCGAGACGGCAATCAGCTCGGGGCAGAGCTCACGCGCGCGTCGGCCGCCCATCGCTGAACGCACCCCGCGCGCACGTGCTTCGTAGCTCGCCGCCTGGACGACTCCACCCCCGACCACGATGGGCCGCCCGCGAAGCTTCGGATCGTCTCGCTGTTCGACCGAGGCGAAGAAGGCATCGAGGTCGGCGTGGATGATCGTCGGCTCGCTGTCTACCACGAACGTATGTTCCCATACCAGGCCCCGGCATCCAGCTGGTGTTGGGCGTCAGTCGCGTGCGTGATGAGCCAGCGCGGCCGCGAGCAGGCAGAGGCCGCATACGGAGAGAAGCGCCCAGCGCAGGCCAAGGCCTTCGGCCAGCAGGCCGATCATCGGTGGCCCGAGCAGGAAGCCCGTGTAACCGAACGTGGAGATCGCTGCAAGCTGAGGTCCGGGAGTGGTCTCGATTCCACCGGCCACCTGCAGTGTCAGGGGGAACACGGCCGCGAGCCCCACGCCCATCAGCGCGTATCCCGCGATGGCCGGCACGGGCTGCGGCACGGCCAACGCGAGCGCAAGGCCAAGCGCTGCCAGCGTGGCCCCCACTCGGGCAGTCCACTCCGTGCCGCTCGCAGCAGCGATCGGATCGGCGCCAAGACGACCAAAGGCCATGGTCAAAGAGAAGCCTGCGAGCGCGAGCGGGGCCACGCCGGCGCTCGCGCCCACCTCACTGGCCATATAGATGCCGCTCCAGTCGAGCACGGCGCCCTCCGCCAAGAGCGCACAGAAAGCGATCACGCCAAGCGCGAGAAGGCGACGAGAGGGACGAGCCATCGCGGGAGCTCCGGGGACGCCGCGATCCCGAATCAGCCTCGGCGTGAGCGCGAGGGCCGCAAGAGCCCCGATGCCGGCCACGGCCGCCAGATGCGGCAGCGGCGCGATGCCGAGGCCTGCGGCCAGCGCCGCGACTCCCGCTCCAGCCAGCGCCCCGAAGGAGAACGCGGCGTGCAAGGAGCTGAAGATCCTGCGTTCGACCGCACGTTCCACCACCACTCCCTGCGCGTTCATGGCGAGGTCGAGGATTCCCGTGCACACGCCCACGACGAGCACAGCCACGAACAGCGTCGGGGCGCCAACGGCCAGCGCGGGCAGAACGATCGAGCTGAGGCATAACGGTGCCGCTGCGACGACTGGCCAGGATCCGCGGCGGGCCGCAAGAGCCCCGGCCAGCGGCTGCGCTGCGAGCGCCCCCAGTGGAGCGCCGAGCAACGCGAGCCCCAGAGCGCCCGGGCCGAGCTCGAGGTCGGTCTGGATCGCCGGGAGCCGCGCGTACCAACTCGTAAAGACGACGCCGTTCAGGAAGAAGATCCCTGTGATCGCGCCCCTCATCCCTCTCCGTTCTGGCTCGGGCCGGGTTACCGAGACCGGCGCCGCTAGAGCGGCTTCGCCGTGAAGTACGCCCCCAGCCGCCCTACGAAGCGCTTCGGCTTCTCGGCGAAGAGGCGCTCTCCGTATGCGAAGGCATCCGCCTGAAGCTCCGCTCGCCGGTCCGCAATCAGCCCCAGGACGTGGTCGCGCTGGCCCTCCGTGAGTGGCTCCTCGTCGCTCAGGATGTACTCCCTCAGGATGGCCAGGTCGTGGTCGTCGCCGAGTCGGTCGGAGAGCTCGTGGGCCTCGTCGGCGCTCGCGTCGAGCACCTCCGGCCAGCCGCGACGGACGAGGCGCAGGTGATACCAGAGGTCCTTCGACCGTTTGCGCCACTCGTGAAGCGACTCATCGGATGGCTCTTTCCGGGCTGCGCGGAAACGCTTACGGCCGCGGGAGTAGGCTCGCTTCAGGCCGGGCCGCAGGAGCTCGAAGCCTTTCCCGTCGAGCCTCCAGGCGTCGATCCGATCGTCGCCGCCCTCGATCTCCACCGCCGCGAGCTCTCGCCGCGACTCAAGCTCGGCCTTGCCGGGAACGTCGCCGCCAAGCCGCCTGCGAATCGCGTCCCAACCACCTCTCGGCGCATCGTCCGGAAAGCGTTCGGCGAGCGCGTCGACGGTCTGTGTCCGCACCTGAGCGTCGCGCACGTCCGACAGCAGCCGGCCGGCCTTCCGGTACCGCTCGTTCTCGTGGCGGTACGTGTCGGCGCCGAGCACCGGCCGCACGAGCTTCAGCGTCCCCCGCAGTTTCTTCATGTCTTTCCGCGCCTCGTGAACCGCCTTGACGGGATCGGCCTGGGGGTCACGAAGGAGGCCAATGGCATCCTGGGCGCGGCCGTGCGCGACACGCCGGATGCCCTGCTTGGCCGATTCCTTCCGCTTTAGCTTGAACTCGCTCACCGCGGGAGCCCCTGCGTTGCCAGGGTGCCGGCGAGATACGGGTGCTCACCGGTCACTTCCTCGCCGAACCAATTCGGAGGGTCGAACGCTTCCGCGGTTTCCTCGTCGCGAAACTCGACCTCCGCGACGACCAGACCGTCGTGCGGGCCGCCGTAGACGTCGAGCTCGATTTCCAGGCCGGCGTGTGGGATCAGGTGCCGCGTCTTGGTCACGCGCCTGCCCTCCGTCAACCCCCAGAGCGCCTCGAAGGGCTCGGCGTCGAGCGCTATCTCCTCCTCGGCTCGGATCATCCCGCCGCCGGACTTGACCGTGAGCACATGCTCCGCACCCCGGCGTCGCAGGCGGACCTCTGCGCCACCCTCGTCGTCGGCAACCGCGAGGTACCCCTGCTCGATCTCGACGCTCTCAATGCCATCCAGCTCGGGCGGCGTATCCACGAGGAATTTGCGCTCGATCTCCATGCCCTGACGGTTCCCTCGAAGAGGGCGTCGCAACCCCGCCGCCGGTCCTACCGGTCCAGGTAGCGCGGCTCCGCGAACGCCTCCCTGACCAAGGGCTCGAACTCCGCGAGTGGGAGGGAGTCGTAGGAGGGGTCGAAGCAGTTCTGGTCGTAGCGCTCACAGAACTCGGCGCAGTCCTCGAACCATTCATGGCCGCGGTAGCGCTCGCGCGCATCGGGATCCTCGCCGGTCTGGCGGCCGTAGAAGTACTGCTGGAAGACCCCATGGTGCGCGACGATCCAGCAGAGCCGGGGCTCCAAGAATGGGCGAAGGATCGCGCCAACCATCTCCCCGTGGGTGTAGGGGGCCAGCTCGTCGCCGATGTCATGCAGGAGCGCCGCGACGACGTATTCGTCGGAGCGTGCGTCGCGCAACGCTCGTGTCGCCGACTGCAGCGAGTGCTCGAGACGGGAGACCTGGTAACCGGCAAACGAGTGCTCGAGCACACCCACGGCCTCGAGCAGCCGGTCTGGAAGGCCTCGCAGATATTCATCCTCGTGCCGGGCGAGGAGCTCATAGTCCGCCGTCGTCCCCTCGGCCATGCTGGTGAAGCTCACCGTCTCCATCGTCACGCTCCCGTTCGCGGTGGACAAAGCTTAGGCCCGCCTCGGGCATCGGATTAGGATGGCCACCGCGACGATCCAAGGAGGGCGCATGCGAAGGCGAATCATGACGGTGGTGCTCGTGGCCGGGCTGGTGGGATCGGCCATCGGCGCAGCGTCCTGCTCGTCGGAAGAGGACGAGCGGACAACCCTCACCGTCATGAGCTTCAACATCTGGGGCGGCGGCGCGAACGAGGGCAAGCCCGTCGACGAGACAGTGGCGGCGATCGAGGCCGCGGACCCGGACATCGTCGGGATCCAGGAGACCCAGCTCGAAGGGCCAAAATGCACTGCCAGGTTCTGCCCGCCCCGAGGAGACAGCGTCGCCAAGGAGCTCGCCGACGCGCTGGGCTATGAGGTCTACGAGCAGAAGCAGGTCAACGACGCGTTGTGGGCGAACGCGATCTTGAGCCGGCACCCGATCGGCGACCCGACCGGGAATGATCTCGGGGTCCCGATCGAGGTCGACGATCGCGAGGTGTACGCGTTCAACATCCACCTCGACGATGCCCCCTACCAGCCCTACCAGCTGCTCGACATCCCCTATGGCGGGGCGCCGTTCATCGAGACGGAGGCCGAGGCCATCCGTTTCGCAGAACGAACGCGCGGATCCGGGATCGATCTGCTCAAGGAGGACCTCGCCGAGGCAGAGGACGCGGCCGCAGCATTCGTGTTCGGCGACTTCAATGAGCCGTCGGGTCGGGACTGGACGCCCGAGGCCGTGGACGCGGGCAACCAACCGGTAGCCGTCAACTGGCCCACCACCCGCGCCCTCGAGGACGAGGGGTTCGTTGACGCGTACCGCTCAGCGCATCCCGATCCGGTCGCCAAGCCGGCGTTCACCTGGACGCCGACGAGCGAGCCGACCGTAAAGTGGGATCACCACGATCGAATCGACTTCGTCCTCGCTCGCGCCAACGACCTGACGGTCGAAGGCGCCTCGATCGTCGGCGAGGCGCACCCCGAGGCCGAGATCGTGGTCCGTCCGTGGCCGTCGGACCATCGCGCCGTGACGGCGACCGTCGCCTACTGACCGTCCGGCGCGGGGGGCTGTTCGCCCTGCGGGGCGTAGCGGTTATGGAACATGAGGACGTTGCCGTCCGGATCCTTGAAGTGCGCCATGTGACAGACGCCGCTGTCGATCGTGTCGCCGAGAAACTCGACGCCCTCCGCCTCTAGCCTCTCCCGAGCGGCACTTACGTCCTCGACGTGTAGCGCCACGGGGTGAGAGTGCGCCTTGAACTCGATCCCGAAGGCATCCGACTGCATCACGGCAACGGTGACGGTTCCTGTCTCGAACTCGCCGGCTGGCATCTTTCCCCAGCCCTTGGAGAAGGGCAGCCCGAGAGTTGTGCCGTAGAACTCCCTCGCTGCCTCCCAGTCGCGGGTGGGCAGAGTCACGAAATCAACACCGGTGACGAGGGTCATGCGACGGGGGACTGTGCCATACATTGCGTCGGGATGGCCGGACGCACGTTTGTGTTCTTTCCCGAGGGCGCCTACGGGCCCACGAACAACTGTGTCGGGATCGGAGACGTGCTGAGGCGACGCGGGCACAGGGTCGTGTTCATCATCGAGGAATCGTTCAAGGGCGCCCTGGCCGAGAAGGGCTTCGAGGAGCAGTTGATGCGCCTCACCCCGCCTTCGGATGCCGAGGAAGACCCGGGGCAGTTCTGGAAGGACTTCATCCGCGATACCGCGCCCGTCTTCCGCAAGCCGACCATCGAGCAACTCGAGGGCTTCATCGGCCCGACCTTCGAGGCGCTCTGCGACGGTGCTCGCCACGTCGACGAGCGCTTGGTCGAGATCATCGAAGAGGTCGACCCCGACGTCATCGTTGAAGACAACGTGGTGTCGTTCCCCGCCCTGCCGGCGAGTGGACGGCGCTGGGTTCGGATCGTCTCCTGCAATCCAACCGAGGTCAAGGACCCCGACGTCCCTCCCCCCTTCTCCGGCTACCCGGCCGCCGACCGCTCAGGCTGGGAGGAGTATCGCGCCGAATACTCCCGCGCCCTCGGGCCACTGCAAGCCTCGTTCGACGAGTTCTGCCGTGAGCGGGGCGCCCCGCCGCTAGCCGAGCTCGAGTTCATCCACACGTCAGAGCATCTGAACCTCTGGCTCTACCCGCGTGAGGTGGACTACTCGCGCGCGCATCCGCTCGGGGACGGATGGCACAACCTCGAGGCGAGCGTCAGAACGACCGACGAAGCCTGGGAGCTGCCCGAGCCACTGGCGTCCGCGAGGGGGTCGCTCGTTTACCTCAGCCTCGGATCGCTGGGCTCGGCCGACGTCGGCCTCATGCGAACCCTGATCGCGACCCTTGCCGAGACGCCACACCGGGTGATCGTGTCGATGGGTCCCCAGCACGCGGAGCTCGAGCTCGCCGCGAACATGGTCGGAGCCGAGTTCCTGCCACAGACCTCGATCCTGCCGCAGGTCGATCTCATCATCACGCACGGCGGCAACAACACGGTCACGGAGGCGCTCTATTTCGGCAAGCCGATGGTGCTCCTACCGCTGTTCTGGGACCAGTACGACAACGCCCAGCGCATCGATGAGACCGGGTTCGGGACCCGCTTATCCACCTACGGACACGAGCCGGACGAGTTGCGCGCCGCGATCGACCGGCTGCTCGCCGACGAGGCGCCGGCCGGACGCCTGGCCTCCCTCTCGGCGCGACTGCGGGCCGCGCCCGGGACGGAGCGCGCAGCCGACTTGATCGAGGCGACCGCCGCCTGATCCAAATGACTCGGTCGATACTCCTGCCCGCCTGCTTCGCCGCGGGGATGGTCCTCTACGGCTGCGGTGGTGATGGCGCCGAGAACGCGCGATCGAACGCGCCACGGCCACCGGCACCCAGGCACGCGCCCAATGTCGTCGTGGTCATGACCGACGATCAGGTCGAGGCGAACTGGCAAGAGCGGCTGCCTGGGATCGCTCGACACGTCGCGGGCCGTGGGATGACGTTCTCGCAGAATTTCGCGAGCACCCCTCTGTGCTGCCCGTCTCGTGCGACTTTCCTGACCGGTCAGTACTCGCACAACAGCGCGGTCCGCGAAAACAGCCCCGGTTACCCCGATCTTCGCGAGCCGGCGTCGGTCCTGCCGGAGTGGCTCCGGCAGGAGGGCTATCGCACCGCGCACGTCGGCAAATGGCTTCAGGGATACGAATCCGCGCCGGGAACCGGCGGCGGTCTCGCGCCAGCCCCGGGGTGGGATCAGTGGGACGGGATGCTCTCGGCCAAGTACTACGACTACGACCTCAGCGTGGACGGCCGCCTCACGCACCAAGGAGACGCCCCCAGCGATCACGCGGACCGCGTGATCTCACGTCACGGCCTGCGGTTCGTCCGCCAGGCGGCCGGGAGCAAGCGGCCGTTCTTTCTCTCGCTGGCATACCTGGCTCCGCACAAGGACAACTCGCGACCAGCGCGTGGCGGAATCTGCGGAGCGGCTGGTAAAGCCGTGCCGACCACCCGGGACCTGGAGATTGCGGAGGCCCATGGCACCCCCCTGGCCTCCGACGGGCTGAACGAAGCGGACACGTCGGACAAGCCGCCCTTCATCCGGGAGCGGCCACCGCTCGATCAGGCGGGCCTCGCGGAAATCACGCAAGCGATCAAGTGTGAGGATGCCGCCTTGCGCGCCGTCGACCGCGGCTTCGGCAAGATCGTCGCTGAGCTACGGAGGGCCGGTGAGCTCGATCGAACGCTGATCCTGTTCACCTCCGACAACGGTCTGCTTCATGGCGAGCACCGCATCGCCGGCGGCAAGAGCCTTCCCTACGCGGAGGCCGTACGGGTCCCATTGGCGATCCGCCCCCCGGGCGGCGCCAAGCCGCAAGAGCTGAGCGCGATCACCGCGAACGTCGACCTCGCACCCACGATCCTGGACTACGCCGGCGCCGACCCGTGCGTGGGCGGCGGCGAGTGCCGGGAGGTGGACGGGCGCTCGCTTCGGCCGCTCGTTGAGGGCGTCCGCTCCGACTGGAGCTCCGAACGCGCGATTCTCATGCAATCGGACAAGCGCGTGCCCGGCGTCTGCCGCTGGCGAGGTGTGAGGACGAGCGCCTACTCCTATGTGACGTATCGACTCCGCGTACCAAACCGGGGATGCACCGGCAGGGCTGCAGAGCTCTACGAGTCCGAGCGCGACGTGGGCGAGCTCGAGAACCTGATTGCACGACCGCGCATGCGTGGCGTGCGGGCCGAGCTAAGCGCGACCAAGAACCGCCTCACGGCGTGCGCGGGCCAAAGCTGCCGATAGGCACCGGGCTCACGCGCCCGACGGCGGCGGGGGTGCCTCACCCAGGCCCCACGCGTCGAGGCCGCCATCAACCACGATGCTCGACCCCGTCATATAGTCGGCGCTCGCGGTGGCCAGGAACGCGATCGTCTCCCCAGCCTCCTGTGGCCGGCCGAGCCTCCCCAGCGGCACCTGTCGGCGTGCCTCGTCGAGCGCTTGGGGACCGTAGCTCGCGAGGCCCTCGGTGTCGAAGCTGCCGAGCACCACGCACAGCGAGCGGATCCGGTGCTGGCTCCACTCGAGCGCGAGCCCCTGTGCCAGGTTCTCGAGTGCCGCCCGCGCCGCTGAAGCATGGGCGAAGCCCGGAATCCCCCGCCGCGGCGAGAAGCCGAGGAAGACGATCAGCCCGCCTTCACCCGGGATCATCGACCGCGTGGCGACCTCCCGGGTGAGCTCCCAGGCCCCGTCGAGGGCGAGCCGATGAACCGCGCGCATCCCGTTCGGCGTGATTTCCTCGGCTGGCGCTGTGAACTGCCCACCGGCGTTGTTGACCAGCACGTCAATGGCGCCGAAGCGCTCGAGCGTCGCTGCGACCAGCGCCTGCACCTGATCGGACTCCCGGATGTCGCAGGGCAGTGCGAGGCACTCGCCGCCCTCACGCTCAAGCTCGATGCGGACCTCCTCGAGCGGCTCTTCGCGGCGGCCACAGATCGCGATGCGGGCGCCGGAGCCGGCGAACGCGAGCGCGGTGGCGCGCCCGATGCCGGTTCCCCCACCGGTGATCAACACGACCTTGCCCCGATTCGCACCGGGGTCCAGGACCCCGCTCACTCTCCGCGCCAGACCGGAGCCCGACCCTCGGCGAAGGCCCGTGGCCCCTCCTCGGCATCCTCCGAGGCCATCGCCCGGTCATAGGCCGGGACGCGACCGCTCCTGATCGCGGCGAACGCCTCCTCAACGGTCATCCCCTCGGTCGCGGACAGGACCGCTTTCACAGCCTGCACAGCCAACGGCGCGACCTCAACGACCTCCGCGGCAAGCAACCGGGCCTCGTCCAGCAGGCGCTCGGGCTCGACCACGCGGTTGACCAGCCCCCACCGTGCCGCCTCGGTGGCATCGATCGGCCTGCCCGTGAGCAGCAACTCCCTTGCGAGCGCTCCCGGCAGCCGGCGGGAGAGCCGAAAGAGGCCCCCGGAGTCGGCGACCAAGCCGAGCCGTACCTCTGGGAGCGAGAAGCGAGCGCTGGGCACGGCAACCACCATGTCGCACGCCAGCGCCAGCTCGAACCCGCCACCTGCGGCGTAGCCGTTTACCGCCGCGATCACCGGCTTGTCGAGGGAGAAGAGCTCGGTGAGCCCGGCGAGTCCCCCCGGCCCGAACGCCTCGGAATCGCCAGGATCGCCGTCGACGTATGCCTTCAGATCCCACCCCGCGGAGAAGAAGCGATCGCCGGCGCCGGTGACGATCGCAACGCGCAGGTCCGGGTCGTCGCGGAACGCGATGAACGCCTCGCCCATCGCCCTGCTGGTCACCGAGTCGATCGCGTTTGCCTTGGGCCGATCGATGGTCAGCTCAAGCGTCGCGTCGCGTCGCGCAATTCTCAGCCCCTCCATGGTCTGACCCTACGCGACCGCCGCCCCGCTCAGGTCGTCGAGCCCGTCCCTGAGCGGCGATACATCGGAAGCTCGAGCGAGCCCGCCCGGCGCTCGATCTGCTCCCAGAACCGCGACACCCCGGCGGTTCCGAACTCACGTACCCGCGCAACCGCGTCGAGGTCGAGGACATCGGTCAGGAGCTCCTCCCCGCTGCCGGCGCGCAAGCGAACCAGGCCCTCAGGGTCGACGATGAGGCTGCGCCCGAGGCCCGCCGGACTCGCCGCGTTTACCGAGACCACGAAGACCTGATTGAAGATGGCGTTCGCGCGAGCGAGCACGAGCTCGGCCTCGCGGTCACTCGTTGTCGTGAGGCTGGTATGAAGCACCACCTCCGCGCCCATCCAGGCCAGCTGCCGAAAGGTCTCGGGGAAGCTGGCGTCGTAGCAGATCGCGATCCCAATTCGGCCAACTTCAGGGAGGTCGAAGGTGACGAAGCGCTCACCCGGCAGCGAAGTCTCGTGCGGCTCCCACGGGAACACCTTTCGGTACGTCGCGACGAGCTCTCCCTCCGGCGAGAGCACGAGCGCCGTGTTGTAGACGCCGCCATCGGCGGCCTCATAGACCGACCCCGGGACCAGCCAAAGGGCCGTCTCCCTGGCGATTTCGGCCAGCGCTTCGGTGAGATCGCCGGGGATCTCCACGGCGACCTCCTCCGCATGCCCGGCGGATCCAGAGAACGGCAGGGGTGCAGCGGAGAGGTGCAGCTCGGGGAGCAGCAGCAGTTGCGCGTGAGGGACAGTGGAGCGCACTCCATGCGCCTGCTCTTTCAGTCGCGAGAGTGTCGCCGCCGGGTCGCCTGGAACCGGGGCGGTCTGCAGCGCGGCGAGCGAGAGCGTGCGCATTGGAGCCACCCTAGCCCGTGAGTGCCCCTTGGAACGCGCGCGTGATTTCGTCGCCTTCCTTTCCGTCCAGGACGGGCTCGAAGGTGCAGTTCGCGGTGTACTCCTCGCTTGGGAAGATCAGCGGGTTGCGGGCCAGTTGCGGGTCGCGCTTACGCAGGATCTCCTTCACACCCGTCACCGGCGTGACGTAGTTGACGTACTCGGCGATGTCGGCCTGCACCTCGGGGTCGTAGACGTAATTGATGAAGGCCTGCGCCGCCTCCGGGTTCGGTGCTCCGACCGGGATCTCGAGGCTCGTCGACCAGAGCATGCAGCCCTCCTTTGGCATCACGAATTCGATGTTCGGATCGTCGCGCTGCATCTGGACCGCGTCTCCCGACCAGCCGAGCGCGGCCCAGGTATCGCCGGAGGCGAGGTCGCGGATGTAGTCGTTGCCCGTGAAGTCGCGGATCTGCCCGCTCTCGGCCGCCTCATCGATCTTGTCGACGGCTGAAAGCCATTCCTCGGTGGTGGCCTCGTCGGGGTCGATTCCCATCGATTTGAGCGTCATCGGCACCGTGTCTCGCAGCTCGGTCAGCATCGTCACGTGCCCGGCGTACTTCGGGTCGAACAGATCCGCCACCTCGTCGATGTCGGGGGCCAGATCCTTGCGCACGATGATCCCGGTCATGCCGCTCTGCCAGGGCACGGTGAACTCGCGCTCGGGATCAGCCGCCGGGTGCCGCAGCGCCGGCAGCAGGTTCTTCTCCACGTTGGGCAGCGCCGAGTAGTCAAGGCGCTGCAGATAGCCGAGGCCATACATCTGCGCTGCGAGCCAGTCGCTCACGGTGATCAGGCTCCGATCGGCAGACTCTCCCTTGGCCAGCGATGGCTGCAGCTTGGCGAAGAACTCCTGGTTGTCGTTGATGTCCTCCAGGTACTTGACCGAGACACCGGCCTCCCCCTCGAACTCGGCGATCGTGCCGTCCTTGCCGGGATCCACGTAGAGCGGCCACTGCGAGATGGTCAGCTCGCCCTTCGGATCCCCGGTATCAGCGATGGGGATCTCTCCCTCCCGCTCGGCCCCCTCGATGCCGCCGCAGCCACCGAGACAGCTCGCAACGACCAGGACAACCAGCGCGTGCTTCGACCTCATGAGCTCCTCTTCGATACTTTGAACGCAATTCAAAGTATCACAGCAGACGTCTACGCTGCTGCATCGCAAGAGCGTCAGCCGGTTGAAATACCGTTCAGGGTATGCGCCATAAGGATCAACGAGCACGAAAGGAACAGCTGGCCACCGCGGCGCGGGCGGTCCTGCTCGAGCGCGGAGCGGTCGGGGTGCGCGTCAAGGACGTGGCAGAGCGTGCGGGCCTCTCCCCCAGCTCGCTCCTCTACTACTACCCGAACCTCGATGACCTGCTGTTCGACGTCGCTCGCGACGCGATCGAGCGATACGCGGGAAATCGCGCCGACTCGGTGCGCAAGCTCGAGGATCCAGTCGCGCGGCTTCGCCTCGCAATCAAGCTCGGGATCCCGGAGGGGATGGGCGACGAGGAGAGCCGCATCCTCTATGAGCTGGATGCGATGGCGGGGGTCAGCTCCGGCTTCGCCGTCCTGACCACCTCATTTTTCGATCGCCAGGTGGCCCTCTATGAGAGCGTGCTCGAGTACGGAGTGGCTCGCGGGGCATTTCGGCTGACCGGCACAGCGGTCGACATCGCCCGGAGCATCGTCGCGCTCGAGGATGGTCTCGGCCTGCAGATCGTCGTTGGGCACCCGGCGGTCCACCAAGCGAAGGCGCAAGAGCTCCTGTTGCGCTACGCGGCGGCGGCCACCGGGACCGACCTGCGCGCCTAGTCGGCTGTCGAAAAGCGTCAGGCGCTGGTCCCCGCGTCAGCCGCTCTCGCTCGGCTCGGCCTCGCGCCGGCGACCGGCTTCAGGGCGAGCAGCGCTCGTACGAGCAGGATGCTCGCGAGCAGCAGCACGAGTACGGAAACCACGATCAGCGGGTCCACCTGCGTGGCCTCATCTCGGCCGGCGAAGCCGCCGAGGGCCTTGGCGGTTGTGATGAGCTGGTCAGTCATTTGAGTCATCCTTCGCCCGGGTGTTCTCGGTTGTGCCGTTAGGGGCTGACCCGAGCTTGTCGACTAACGCTAGATCCGATGCCGACGTCCAAACGTGCGGCCGCGCACACTCACAGGGTGTTTTCGTCACACAACTCCTGGCCTATCCCGTCCGGGCAACCGCGATGAGTTCCGCGCCGACGGGCGGTCTCAGCAGATAGTGTTTGCCACAGGGCGCGTCCCGCGCCCAACCCTCGGATCCGGCGCTCACGCCGTCGGCTGTAGCGGGGGCAAAGGGGGCCGAAGCCCTCGGGACGCCGGTCGTTTGTGAAGGCCCTTTCCGGTGGGGCATCGGGAGCGTGAGTTCCGTTGCCTGCCGTCGAGAGGAGCAACAGATGACCAAGCAGAGAACATTCAAGCGCCGCGTCCGCGAGCGGATGACGAAGACGGGTGAGAGCTACACGGCTGCACGTCGGATGCTGATCGCCCAGGGCGAGCGACCGGATGCCGCGCCGCCCGACTTCGAGCCGCCGGTCGCGGATGCAAGGGTGCTCGAATCGACAGGGCGAGGCTGGGACGAGTGGCTGCGCATGCTCGATGACTGGGGAGCCGCGGGGCACACGCACACGGAGACGGCGCGCTGGCTACGCGAGGAGCACGGAGTTGCGGGCTGGTACTCCCAGGCGATAACCGTCGGCTTCGAGCGCGCTCGGGGCCTGCGTGCCCCGGGCGAAAGGCCCGACGGTTTCGTGGCGGGTACGTCCCGGACGGTTGACGTCCCGGTCGAGCGGCTCTATATCGCGGTCACGGACGACGCCGAACGCGAGCGGTGGCTGCCGGGAGCGGAGTTGGGCGTACGAACCGCCACTGCCCCGAGGAGCGCCCGCTATGACTGGGAGGACGGCTCGACCCGGTTGATCGCCGGCTTCGAGGCGCTCGGTGTCTCGAAGAGCCGAGTCTCGCTATCGCACGAGCGGCTCCCCGACGCCGAGACCGCCGCGGAGATGAAGGCCTGGTGGCGCGAGCGGCTCTCCGGGCTCAAGTCGCTGCTGGAGGACGGCGGCGCAAGCTCCCGTTAGACCGCCGATAGCTGGGGGCGCCGCAGTCGGCGCCCCCAGCGTTTGGTCCCCCGCTGATATGGGAACCGGCCTCTCAGCGAGCCGGCTAAAGCCGAGGAGAGAGAGGAGCCATCATGCAAGGCGCGCTAGAGGCAAGCGGACGGCGGATCTATTTCTTCGGCGCCCTCGGTGGCCTTCTGTTCGGCTACGACACCGGCGTGATCTCGGGGGCAATCCTCTTCATCACGGAGGACTTCGCTCTCTCGCCCTTCATGCAGGGCGCCGTGGTGGCGTCGCTCCTCCTCGGCGCAATGGTGGGCGCAGCCCTTGCCGGTCCCCTGTCGGACACGCTCGGCCGCAAGCGCCTGATCATCATCGCCGCGATCACGTTCACCATCGGCGCTATCGGCGCCGCTGCCGCGCCCAGCGCCGGGGCGCTCGTAGCGGCGCGTCTCGTGCTCGGCCTCGCGGTCGGCTGCGCTGCCCTGGTGGTCCCGCTCTACCTCTCCGAGATCGCCCCGACCAAACAGCGGGGCGCGATCGGCTCGCTGAACCAGCTCATGATCGTGATCGGAATCCTGGTCGCGTTCATCGTCAACGCGATCTTCGCTTCCTCCGGGGAATGGCGAATCATGCTCGGCCTGGCCGTCGTGCCCTCGCTGACACTGTTGTTCGGCATGCTCTCGATGCCCGAGACGCCGCGCTACCTCGTCCATGAGGGTGACGAGGACGAAGCCCGCGACGTGCTCGAGGAGCTGAAGCCCGACGACGCATCCGCCGAGGACGAGCCGGAGCGGCGGGTCGAGGAGATCCGCGAGGTCGACAAGCAGGAGGGCGCCGCTGGCTGGGAGCTGCTGAAGCAGGCTTGGGTTCGCCCGGCGCTCGTGGTGGCCATCGGCCTCGCGGTGTTTCAGCAGCTGATTGGCATCAACACCATCATCTACTACGCCCCGACCACCCTTACGAGCGTCGGCTTTGCCTCCGAGTCAGCCATCTACGCCAACCTCGTCATCGGCGTCTTGAACGTGGCGATGACCGTGGTGGCGATTCGAATCGTCGATCGCGTCGGGCGCAAGCCGATGCTCTTCGCCGGCCTGATCGGCATGGTCACCAGCCTCGTCGTCCTGGGCGTCTCCTCGGAGGTCCTGGCCGAGCCCACCACGGCCAGCGATCCTGCGGCGATCATCACGCTGATCTGCCTTGCGGGGTTCATCGTGTCCTTCGCCGCGACGTGGGGGCCGGTTGTGTGGGTCCTGCTCCCCGAGGTGCTTCCGCTCAGCGTTCGCGGCACGGCGATGGGCCTGGCGATCTTCCTGCACTGGGGCGCCAACTTCCTCGTCTCGCAGACCTTCCCGATCATGCTCGATGCCTGGAGCGCGGGGCCCGTGTTCCTCGGCTACGCCGTGATCGGCGTGATCGCGTTCTTCTTCGTCAAGGCGAAGGTGCCGGAAACGAAGGGCCGCAGCCTCGAGGAGATCGAGGACACGTTGCACCAGGCGGCGGGCGCGGCACCTCAGGCTGCGACCGGCGGCGGCGACGGCGGGCGGTAGTACGCCTACCAGCGCGCCCTCCACGCGACCGTGACCGAGCCGGCTCGAGCGGCGGGCGCGCTGCCATCGATTGCAGAGCTCCGGCGGCAGTTTCCGGCACTGAGCGACGGGGAGGTGGCCCTCGACGGCGCGGCCGGGACGCAGGTCCCCCAGGCCGTGATCGACGCCGTTGCCCAGGCGATGCGGTCATCGATGTCGAACGTCCACGGCGCCTTCCCCGGAAGCGAGGCAAGTACCGAGGCGGTGAACGAGGCACGTGCGGCGATCGCCGATCTGGTCGGCGGCGTGGCCGAGGGAGTGGTGCTGGGCCCGAGCATGACGGCGCTTACCTTCCGCATCGCGGGCGCCATGGCGAAGGCTTGGGGGGAAGGCGACGAGATCGTGGTTACCTCTCTCGATCACGACGCCAATATCCGACCGTGGCGAATCGCGGCGGAGCGTGCGGGCGCAACCGTTCGCGTCGCCGACTTCGACTCGGACTCGGGCGAGCTTCCGGCCTCGGTGGTCGAAGCACAGCTGAGCGATCGCACGAAGCTCGTCGCGGTCACGGCGGCGTCGAACGTAATCGGCACTCGCCCCGATATCCGAGCGATCAGCGACCGCGTTCACGAGGCGGGAGCGCTCACATATGTCGACGGAGTCCACTCCACCCCCCACGTCCCGACCGACATCAAAGGCATGGGCGCGGATTTCTACGCCTGCTCCGCCTACAAGTTCTGCGGACCGCACGTTGGCGCCGTGATCGCCGACCCCGAAGTGCTCGAGTCGCTCCATCCCGACAAGCTGGCGCCCGCCCCGAACGAGGTGCCGGACCGCTTCGAGCGGGGCACCGGCCAGTTCGAGTTGCTGGCCGGCGTTCGCGCGGCTGTCGACTGGCTCGCGGGTCTTACGAACGGCGACGGCTCCCGGCGAGACCGCCTGCTGACCACATTCGCCGCCCTCGAGCACTACCTGCAGGCCTTGCTCGCCAGAGATGGTCCAAGGCCTCGCGGAGCTGGATCGGGTAAGGCTGCTCGGCGCGCCTCGCCGGCGGACCTCGACCGTGTCGTTCACGATCGACGGGCTGGCGCCGGACTTCGTGGCAGCGCGAGCTGGCCCGCAGGCGTATCGCGGTCTGGGCCGGCGACAACTACGCCTACGAGCTGATGCACCGCTTCGGCCTGGCCGAATCGGGCGGCGCAGTCCGCGCCAGCATCGTCCTCTACAACAACGCAGACGACGTGGACCGGTTCCTGGCCGCCGTCGAAGAGATCGCCGCGCCCGGCTGATCGAAGCCCCCAGCCACCCGGGTGGCGCAAGAGTCCCTCATGACGGGACCCGTGCGCCATCGCACGGGGATCTCTCCCCTCAGCTCGCTCAAGATGAGACCTCTTCCAGATGAAGGTCGCGCTTCGCGCGCTTCGTCATCGTTTGGCAGCCACCAGGCCGGCGCGCCATCCTGGCGCCCGGCCGCCGACGGGGGGTCTGATTGCGTCCGCGTCGAGGCCGGAGCACGCGATCACCCAGGCGATGATGGCATTTGAGTTCCACATCTCTCCGGCCCCGAGTTCGTCGCGTCCCCAGACAAGGCGCGGGACCCGGCGAACCACCTCAAGGACGCGCCGCGCTGGTTCCTCTTCGACCGTGAGTCGTCGCGGACTGTCAACGGCCTCGGCCACGTCTGGGATATGCCCGCCGGGCCACACTCGAATCTCGTAGCGGAAGAATCGAAACCGGCCCGCCCATCTGGCGACAACAGGGCCTTCAGCGACAACGCCACGGGCCTCTCCCCTCAGGTCGGGCACGGGCGCTTGCTCGATCACGTACCGCTCTGAGCCGAGGTGGACCTCCAGCGCAGCGTGATAGAGGTCGAAAACCTGGCGTCGCGCCAATCTTGCGGCCACAGCTTCGTAGACACGCCCGTTGAGCCGGACGAAGTGCCCGCCGGCACCGAGGGGCAGCCAGTAGAGATCCACCGCCGCCAAGGCTCGACCCTATGCAGTATTCCTGCGCAAGAGCCAGCCCGCGAGCGCACCCAGAGCGATTCCCACCTCGGGCGCAAGCGGCACGTCCGTGGCAACGCTGACCGCGATGCCGAGGGCCAGCCCGACCACCGCGCCAAGCACAATCGCGGCTCCTACGCCCATGTGGCCCACCCCAAGACCTGGTCGAGCATCGCTTCCTCCGTGACCTCGATCGCCAGCATAAGGGCCGACCAAGCCACAGCTTCCACACGCGGCCGGCTTTTTGTGAGAGGCTCCCTGGCGCATAGCTGAGAACCCGCTTCCTCGGGGGAGGACGTCGGGTCCGAGCATGGGAGTCCGCATCAATCGACTAAAGGCATGGGTGTGTCGCCTTGCGTGCGTCGCAGGCGGCGCGAGTCGCGCTCGCGTCTTTGGGGGCCGGTGAAGCTCAGGCCGTCGTCTTGCCGCCCAACTTCCAGGAGTCAACGCCGATCTCCGGCCTGACCAATCCAACCGCGATTCGCTTCTCACAGGACGGGCGGGTCTTCGTCGCCGAGAAGAGCGGGCTGATCAAGGTCTACGACAGCCTCTCCGATCCCTCCGCGACCGTCTTCGCCGACCTGCGCACCAACGTCTACAACTTCTGGGATCGGGGGCTCTTGGGGATGGTGCTCGATCCCAACTTCCCGGCCCAGCCCTACGTCTACGTCCTCTACGCACACGACGCCGCGATCGGCGGCACGGCCCCGCGCTGGGGGGCACCGGGCGTCAGCTCCGACCCCTGTCCGACCCCGCCGGGCCCCACGACCGACGGCTGCGTCGTGAGCGGCCGGCTCTCCCGCCTGACGGCGGTCGGCGACGTGATGAGCGGGCCGGAGAACGTGCTGATCGAGGATTGGTGCCAGCAGTACCCGAGCCACTCGACCGGCGACCTCGCGTTCGGCGCCGACGGGGCTCTCTACGTCACGGGTGGCGACGGCGCCAGCTTCACCTTCACCGACTGGGGGCAGGACGGCAGCCCCGTCAACCCCTGTGCCGACCCGCTCAACCAGGGCGGCGCGCTGAGAAGCCAGGACCTTCGCTCGACCGGCGATCCGGCCGGGCTCGACGGAGCCGTCCTCCGCGTGAACCCGGCCACGGGCGCCTCGATGCCCGGCAACCCCTTCGCAGCGAGCCCCGACGCGAACGTTCGGCGCACGATCGCCTACGGGCTCCGCAACCCGTTCCGCTTCACGATCCGCCCTGGAACGAGCGAGGTCTGGCTGGGCGACGTCGGCTGGAACGAATGGGAGGAGATCAACCGCGTCCCCAACCCCACCGACGCCGTGGTCGAGAACTTCGGCTGGCCCTGTTACGAGGGCACGGGGCGGCAGCCCGGCTACGACGGGGCCAACCTGCCCCTCTGCGAGGGGCTCTATTCGGAGGGCGCCGGTGCCGTGACCGCGCCGTACCGCGCCTACCGACATGCCGACCAGGTCGTGGGCGGCGAGAGCTGCCCGACGGGCACGTCCTCGATCGCGGGCCTGAGCTTCTACCAAGGAGGCCCTTTCCCGGACTCCTACGACGGCGCCCTGTTCTTCGCCGACTACTCGCGCGACTGCATCTGGGCGATGCTGCGCGGCGGCAACGGGCTGCCGAACCCGGCCAACATCCAGACCTTCGGAGCCGCGGCTTCGAATCCCGTCGCGCTTCAGATGGGACCCGGCGGAGATCTCTTCTACGCCGACTTCGACGGCGGCACGATCCGGCGGGTCCGCTATCTGCCGGGCAATCAGCCTCCGACGGCCGTCGCCGATGCGACACCGACAAGCGGGCCTGCGCCGCTCATCGTCGACTTCGACGCCACCGGGTCGAGCGACCCCGAGCAGGACTCCCTCACCTTCGCCTGGGATCTCGACAATGACGGCGCCTTCGACGACTCGACCTCCGCGACCCCAAGGCACACGTACACGCAGGCCGGGCAGCACACCGCCACCGTCAGGGTCACGGACGCCCTGGGCGCCTCCGATACCGATGCCATCACCGTAAGCGCCGGCAACACCCCGCCGCAGGCGACGATCGACGCGCCGTCGGCGAGCCTCAACTGGCGCGTCGGACAGCGGATCGACTTCTCGGGCAGTGCCACCGACGCCCAGGACGGCACCAACCTGCCGCCGTCCGCCTTCGCCTGGTCGCTCGACCTCGAGCACTGTCCCGGCGGCTGCCACACACATGACGTGCAGGACTTCGCGGCGGCCAAGAGCGGCTTCTTCAACGCGCCCGATCACGAGTATCCATCGAACCTGAGGCTCGGCCTCACCGTGACCGACTCCGGCGGGCTCACTGATACCGAGCAGGTCGTGCTCACCCCCCAGACGGTGCAGCTCACGCTGGCCTCGAACCCCGCGGGGCTCGACCTGGTGCTAAACGGCGCCGCGGCGACGGCGCCGTTCACCCGGCCGCTCATCCTCGGATCGCAGAACTCGGTGAGCGCCCCATCGCCGCAGACGCTCGGCGCGCAGAGCTGGCTCTTCAGCAGTTGGTCGGATGGAGGGACGCAGTCGCACCAGATCGTTGCGGACGCGACGAGGACGCTCACCGGCACCTATTCCGCCGGTGCCGCCAATGCCGCCACCGTCACCAAGAGCGGCGACATCACCTATCAGGCTGCTGCCGGCGCAACCAACAGCGTCGCGGTGTCGCAGTCCGCCGGGACGCTCAGCTTCGTCGAGAGCGGGATCACCGCCGGGCCGGGATGCACCCAGGTCAACGCGGCCAGGGTGGACTGCAGCACTGCGAATACGACCTGGGTGACGATGAACCTCGGCGACGGTGACGACACGGTGAGCACCTCCGGAACCGGCCACCGGCGCTTCGCCATGAGCGGCGGCGAAGGAGCCGACGTACTTCGCGGCGGCGACAAGAAGGACACCCTGGACGGGGGGCCGGGTGACGACACTCTCAACGGCGGCGCTGGCAACGACAACCTGCTTGGTGGGGCTGGCGCTGACCTCTTCGACGGGGGCGCGGGCATCGACCGTGCCCTCTACACGGACCACCTGCGGGGGTCAGTCGTCGACATCGAGCCGACCGGCCCAGGCAGCGACGACGATGGGAACAGCTCCGACGGTGGCAGCGACAGAGACGATGTGACGCCCGAGCGTCGAGTGGATCACCGGGACGAGCCGGCGCGACTCGCTCGGCGCCGCCCTCGCACAGGTGGGAGTGACGCTTGCTCGGCCGAGGCGGCGCCGACATCCTGACCGACGGACCATTCGACGACACGCTCGACGGCGGCGGCGGCGCCGGACACGATCAACTGCGTGAACGGCGGCAACGACACGAACGTCGCGGACGCCGCCGACACCGTGAACGGCAACTGCTGAGGCCCCCGGCAGGTCGCGGCGATCGCGGCGATTCCTCGGCCGCGTGCCGGGTACAGCGCTTCCAACCGGGCGCGCGCAACTGGAGGCGATCATGGCCGACAAACCGATGGACGTGTACCTCAACGATCACCTGGGCGGGGCGATGCTCGGGAGCGATCTCGCAGAGCAGATTCGTGATCAGAGCGAGGGGACGGCGTTGGGCGACGTGATGACGGAGATCGCGGCTGAGATCGAGGAGGACCGCGAGACGCTGGTCGAGCTGATGGAGGCCATGGACGTATCGCGCAATCCCGTCAAGCAGGTCGACCGGCTGGGTGGCGGAGAAGGCGAGCCGTGTGAAGTTCAGCGGCGCCGGTTCGGGCGAGCCCGACCACGGAACCTTCATGGCGCTCGAGAGCCTGCGGCTGGGTGTTGCGGGAAAGAAATGCCTCTGGCTGGCCCTGCAGCAGGTGGGCGAACGCCATGAGGCCCTCGCGGTACTCGACCTCCCGCGACTGATCGAGCGCGCCGCCACCCAGGAGCAGACCCTGGAGCGCGAGCGAATGGCAGCGGGCGCGCGAGCCCTTCGCGGCGACTAGCGATCTGTCCCAGGCGCCACCGCGGCGACTGCGGCGAGAATCGCATCGGCTGATCGGTCGATGTCGTCCGCCGTCGTTTGCCACCCGACAACCGAAACACGCATGACCTTCTTTCCGCGGAAGCTGCTGCCGCTGAGCCAGCAGGTTCCATCCTCCTGAGTGCGCTCGATCACCGCGTCGGTCACTTCGTCGTCGTCGGCAAAGCGCACCAGCACCTGGTTGAGCACAACGTCGTTCAGCACCTCGACGCCGTCGGCGTCGGCGAGCCGACCGGCCATGCGCTCCGCGTGCGAGCAGCAGTCATCGATGATCTTGGCGACCCCCGTTCGGCCCAGCGAGCGCAGGGCCGCGTAGACGGGGACGCCGCGTGCACGACGCGAGAACTCCGGCGTCCAGTCGAACCCCCAGGGGATGCCCTCCTCGTGCGCGGGGATGTAGGAGGACGTCGAGGTCATGGCGGCCCGGTGCGCTTCCCTGTCGGCCACCGCCGCGATCCCGCAGTCATACGGCACGTTCAGCCACTTGTGACCGTCGGTCGCCCAAGAGTCAGCGCGCTCGAAGCCCTCGAGCAGGCGCCGGCGCGTCGGGCTAACCGCCGCCCAGAGCCCGAAAGCGCCGTCCACGTGACACCACGCGTTGTGGGCGCGACAGGCCTCCGTAATTTCCACAAAGGGGTCGAACGAACCGGTGTTGATCTCGCCGCCCTGCGCGCAGACGATCGTGGGGCCGTCGTATTCGACGAGAGCGTCCTCCAAGTCTGCGGGAATCATTCGCCCCTGCTCGTCGCTTGGGATGAGGCGGATGCGCTCGGCACCGAGCCCAAGCATGCGACACGCCACCTCGACGGTCACGTGCGCAGCATCTCCCGCGATCACACGCACCTCCGGCCCGCCGTGAAGACCTTGCGCTTCCACGTCCCATCCCGCGTCGCGCAGCACGGCATGGCGCGCTGCCGCGAGGCAGGTGAAGTGGGCCATCTGGCAGCCGGTCACGAACCCCACCCCGCAGTCGGCGGGCAGGCGCAACAGGTCACGCACCCAGTCGGCCGCCACCTCCTCCGCCACGGACAGCGAGGGGGCGACGACGTAGCCACCGCCGTTTTGGTCCCAGGCCGACGTCAACCAATCCGCGGCGACCGCGACGGGCAGCGCACTCCCAACGACGAAGCCGAAGTAACGCGGCCCCGCCGAGGCCATCAGGCCCGGGTCGACGTCGCGGGCCAGGTCCTCGATCACCGCCCGCGGGTCCTCCCCGCCCTCGCTGAGCGGACGGGCGAGCCGCGAGCGCAGCTCTTCCAGGCCGGCGGTCGCCCCGACTGGACGCGACGGCAGGCTGTCGATGTACTCGTGCGCGAGGCGAGCGGCGTCGTCGAGAACTTCGTAGCGGGGATCGATTTGGCGACTGTAGCTTCTGCTCTCGCACGAGCGCGTGCTTAGTCCCCGGCTTCGCTCCGGGCCCTCCTCGCCGACGCGATATTGCCCTTGCGCTCGTACACGCTCACGGCTTCGGCAGCGGTCGCGGCAGCGTCTTCAGATCGGTCCGCCAGACGAAGGACCTCCGCGAGGTCAAGGAGGACGTCCGCATGCAAACCGAGGAACTCGCTGTCCGCGGCAAGCGCGACCCCCTCGCCGGCGAGCCTCTCCGCCTCCTCGAACAGTCCCCGTCTGGCGAGCAGTCGCGCAGGGACACCCGTGCGCTTGATCTGCCACTCGCGATCGGTGGGCGCTGGCGTTTCGTCGATGGCCTTGAGGAGGGCGAATGCGTCGTCGTAGCGTCCCTGCTCGTAGACGGCGCGAGGCAGATCGACAGCGACCGTGGACAAGAACCATCCCTCGCCGATCTCGCGGAAGGCCTGCTCGGCGGTCCGCATGTCGCGCTCGGCGGCGACCGGGTCGCCGGCAAGCAACTCGACATAGCCGCTGAGCAACTCCTGAACGGCCGCCTGCCAGGTGAGACCAAGGTCACGCGCGAGAGCGCGGGACTCCTCAATGTGCTTGCGGGCGTCGGAGAAGTGGCCGCTCATTGCCTCGAGCACCGTGACGAACCCCGACAGGTTCGCATCCAGAGTGCGGTTCTCCGGCTCAGCTCGCAGCAACCGCTCAAGCCAGCTCAGACCGTCCACGACCGGCATCGGGCCGTGGATCGCACACAAGGCGTTCTGGCCCAGCGCCCAGCCCACCTCGCGGCGATTGCCGGTCCGTCGCGCGGCTTCCGCAGCCTGCGTTGCCGCATCGATCGTTTCGCGAAGGCGCCCCTTGCTCCAGTGGAGATCGGAGAGAACCATCCAGGCTCTCGCCAGTCCGGCCTCGTCGCCGAGCTCGCCGAGCATCTCGATCGCTGTCTCCGTCTCCGTGGCGAGGGCATCCAGGTCAATTCCTTCGGGGTCCCTGTACATCTCGATGCGCGCGCGCGTGACGGCAACGCGCCACCCGAGATGGTCGTCGCGGCTCGACCGCGTATCCACCCGCTCGCGAGCAAGCAAGGAGCTCGCTTCGTCAACCTCGCCGATCTCAAATAGCGCATAGCCCAGCTCCGCGAGCGCCGCGAAGCTCTGCTCGCCATCCGGGTGGGGAAGCGAGGCGGCCCGACCGAGCAGATTCACCGTCGCCGGCATGTCTCCTCGCTGAAAGGCGCGCTGGCCGGCGGAGGTGAGGTGGTCGGCGGCCCGACGCGCCAGCTCGAGTTCCTGCTCACCGACGGGACCGAGCTCGGCCCGGTAGCGAAACGCCTGCTCGAGGTGGTAGCCGGCGATCTCCGCACGCTCAGCAGCTCCGCCAGGCGCGCGCTCGTCAATCCAGCTGGCGAATCGCTCGTGCAGCTCTGCGCGGATCCTCTTCGGGGTCGCTCGGTACGCGGCTTGCTGGATCAGGATGTGCCGGAAGCGGTGGCTTTGGCCGGGCCCCGGTGAAGGAGCGGGCCCGACGAAGTCCTTGCGCGCCAGGGTCTCCATGTGGCGGCTGGCGAACCGGCGGGCGTCCTCTGGCAGGAGGTCAGTCGCGGCCTGAGCGGAGAACTCCTTTCCGACCACGGCAGCCCGGGTGATCACCGCGCGCTCTCCCGGCCCGAGACGGTCGAGCCGCGCCGACAGGAGCGCTGCGATCGTCGGCGGGATCGGGAGCTCGGCCTCGTGTCCGCCTCCTTCGGCGAGCATGGCGACGAGCTGTTCGATGAAGAGAGGGTTTCCATCGGCGGTCTCCAGCACTCGGTCCGTTGTGGCGCGCGAGAGACCCTGAGTCAGGTTGGCGATCAGCGCCTCGCAATCTGGAATCCGAAAGGCGCTCGAGCAGGAGAGAGCTCGCGTTCGGGTTTCCGCGGCCCCAGCCAGGTCGCTCCTCGAGCAGCTCGGGACGGGCGATGCAAACGAGGAGGATCGGGACCCCCTGCACCCGCTCCGCCAGGTACTCGACGAGGTCGAGAAAGGTGGGCTCAGCCCAGTGCACGTCCTCGAAGAAGACGACGAGGGGCCGCTCCCTCGCGAGTGCATCCAGGAGGCTCCGCGTGGCCCAGAAGATCTCCTCACGATCAATCGCCTCTGATGCGGCGATCCCGATCGCCGCCTGCAGGTTGTCGGCGAGCTGCCGCGCCTCGTGCCCGTCGGCAAGGCAATCCGCCGATTCTGCAGCCGTGAGCTGGCTGACTATTTCGCGCAGAGACCAGAACGTGATGCCCTCCCCGTACGGCACGCAGCGGCCGGCGAGAACGGTGGCCTGCTGGGCGGCGAGCGAGGCCAGCTCCTGTGCGAGCCTCGATTTCCCGATACCCGCGGTCCCAAGGATCGTGAGCAGGTGCGGTGCGCGCTCGCGAGCCACCTGCTCGAACACCTTCTGGAGCTGGGCAAGCTCGGGCTCGCGGCCAACCAGCGGCGCCTTCAGCGACCCAACCGCCGGCCGTTCGCGCGCAAGGTCGAGGAGCCGCCATGCCCGACCCGCCTCGGTCGTAACCGGCTCGATCCGGGCGCGTTCGCGAATAAGCCGCTCGGTCCCGCCTCCGAGGAGGATCTCGCCGGCGGCTGCAGCGTCTCCGAGCTCGGCCGCCGTCGTCATGGGTTCGCCAGCGACCGATGCCATGCCTGCGGCGGAACGCTCGCCAGGACCTCACCGGTCGCAATTCCAACGCGGATCGCTGGGCCGGAGCCGGTCGTCTCGCGAGTCAGCTCGTCACGAAGCTCAAGCGCTGCACGCACGCCCCGGAAAGCATCGTCCTCGTGGACCTGCGGAACCCCGAACACCGCAATCACCGCGTTGCCGAGGCTGCTCGCGATCGCTCCGCCGTAGCGCTCCACAGTCCGCGCGACGTCGCGGTGGTAGCGCTCGTCCTCGCTGCTGAGAGCCTCGGGGTCAAGGCCCCGAACACTCGGCCTTCGCGCGACCAACACCGTCACCGTCTTACGCACGTCGGACGCAGCTGCGGTGGCTGCGGGCGACGCCCGGTCCAGGTTCTCGGGCTGCACCGACAGGTCGGCCTCCCCGGCCTCGATCGACACCTCGAGCGCGGGCTCCTGGCGGAGGATCGCTGTCTGCAAGCGCTGAAGCGGCCTACTCGGGGCGAGTCCGAGCTCCTCGTCAAGCGTCTCGCGGGTCTGCCGGTAGGTCTCGAGGGCATCCGCCTGGCGCCCCGAGCGGTAGAGCGCGAGCATGAGTTGGCCTCGCAGCCGCTCACGCAACGGGTTGTCCTTGATCAGGGCCTCGAGTTCCCCGACCAGGTCGGCCGCCCTGCCGAGGGCGAGGTCGGCCTCGATGCGCTCTTCAACGGCGTCGAGTCGCAGTTCCTCCAGGCGCGCGATCTCCGTCTGAGCGAACGGGTCGTAGGTGAAGTCCGCCAGCGCCGGTCCTCGCCAGAGCTCGAGCGCCTGGCGAAGTCTCCTTGCCGCAGTCGCGTAATCGGTTGCCTTGCCTGCGGTTCTCCCCTCGCTCAGCAGGCGCTCGAAACGGTCGGAGTCCAGCTCGTCCGGATCGACCCGAAGCACATACCCCGGGGCTCTGGTCGCGAGGATCTCGCCGGGAGCTCCCCGCTTTCGCTCTGGCTCGAGAGCCTTGCGTAGCTTCCCCACGTAGACCTGGAGGGCGTTGGCGGCGGTCTCCGGGGGCTGCGGCCACAGCTCCTGGATCAGGCGATCACTGGAAACGAGCTCGTTCGCGTGGACCAGCAGGATCGCGAGCAAGGCGCGCTGTTTCGCAGCCCCGAGCGCCACCCGCGTTTTTTCACGGCGCACCTCGAGCGGCCCGAGCATCTGAAAGTCCATTGCTCTCCCTTGCCGCGGACGCTACCACCGGGCCCGAATTCCTCCCGAGCTCGCGACAGGCCGCCCTTCTGGTGCCCGCGCATGCGCTCGGGACTGGGAATTTCAGCGTGCCTTCAGCGCTCTTGCACATCCTCCGCCCGTCAATCGAGTCGGCCGAGCGAGGTCGACAGAAGGGACACCAATGAGGATTTCCATGAGCACAGGAGCGGTTCTCATCGCCCTCGCCGGAGTCGCACTGGTCTCGGCTGCGCCGGCCGCGGGCGACAGCAACGACACCAAGGCCACGGCGTCGGCGGCCGGCGGCGACCACGACAAGCTGGTCCTCCGCCGCGACGGGTCCAAGGCCGTGCCCTTCGTCCCGTACGCAGGTGCGTCGAGCAGCGCCAGCGAGCCGGATGGCTTCGACTGGGGCGATGCGGCGGTCGGCGCGGGCGCCGTGTTGAGCGTGATGCTGGGCACGGGGGCAATGCTCGCCGCTACGAGGCGGAGGAGTCAGCCCGGAATGCAGACGACGACTGTTGGGGTGGAGGGGTCATGAAAGCGCTCCGAAAGAGGGCCCTCGCGAGACTCACCTACGTCAACGTGATGGCAACCGCCGCCGTCTTCTTCGCGCTCGGGGGCGGTGCTTGGGCGGTCGCGACGGCGCAGAAGAACTCGGTCGTCTCGAAGTCGATCAGGGACGGAGAGGTGAGGAACAGGGACCTCGGCGATGGAGCCGTCAGCGCCGCGAAGCTGAAGACCCCTGCGCAGTTCACATCCCTGGGCCTCCCCGATGCCTTCGGTGGCTGCGGCGCCGTGGGCAATACGTGGGCCAACCTCAGCCCCGACGTAAACCAGAGGGTCTCGTACTACCGCGACCCGACTGGCATCGTCCATCTGCGCGGGGTTGCGGTCAAGTGCAACGCCGCTTTGAATACGGGGCTGGTGCTGCCGGCGGGCTTCCGTCCGGAGAAGAACGAGATCTACGGGCCGGTGTTCTCCTTCGGCAACGGGCGCCTCAACATCGACGGGAACGGGGTCGTCGCTCCATTGCCGGTCTCGGCAGCCGGCAGCTGGGTCTCTCTCGACGGAATCAGCTTCCGCTGCGGTCCCTCGGGCGCTAACGGGTGTCCTTGAGTCGAAGGCACTACTACGCACGCAATCGAGCCCCCGCCATGGGTCCAGAGACCCGGCTGTCAGCGGGGGCTCGCTTGTAGGTCCGGGTCTGTGCAGCAGCGGCGTCCAGACCTTGATCATTCATCAAAGGTGTGCTCTACGTTTCGCGGCTACGAGGTCGAGTTACCGAGCGAGGCAGTGGATGCCGTGCGATCGCGTCTCCCATCAGAACCCGAGCGACTCGAAGGCCCGCTCTCGATCCGGGCTCTCGTCGTAGCGAAAGCGATCCGGATTGGTGCCCCGAGCCTCGGCGAACTCGAGCGCGACTCGCTGGACGAGCGCGGTGAGCGGAAAGATTGAGAGGTGCTCGCCGAGATCGTGCTCGGCGAAACGGGTGACCGGCGAGCCACCAACGGCGACGGCATCGGAGATGGCGTCGACGCGTGCCACCATGGGCCCGCCGCCGTCGAGGACGACGAGCAGATCGCGTTCGTCCAGGGCCACGCTCGGCCCGTGGAAGAACTGCTCCGCCGAGAGTCCCTCGGCGGCGACGTAGGACGCCTCACGGATCTTGAGCGCAGCCTCCTGAGCGGTCCAGCCGTTCGGCCCGGCTCCGATGACCTCCACCAGGCGCTCTGGGACTTCGGCTAGTGGCCCCGCTGCCTCAAGCGCCCCCTCGACCGCATCCGGCACGGCTTCCAGGTGCGCAAGATCGGCACCCAGCAGCCGTGCGAGCTGTGCGAGGCGCATCAGGGCCCCCGTATGACTGGAGGTGTAGGCGTAGGACTTCTCCATTTCGACCGTCTCGAGCTCGCCACCGGCACCGATCCCGCTCACGAGAATCGTCGGCGCTCCTGCATCGTGTGCCCGCGTCAGGACATCCCTCGAATAGCCCGTCTCGGCCGTGTGGCTGAGCACGATGACCCCGATGTCGGGGTCGATCGGTCGGTCGTAGGGGGCGAGGTCAGCCGCGTGCGCCGCCGCCGCGCGGACGCCCGCCGCTCCGAGGAGCCATGCGCCGTGGTGCGCCGCGTGCCAACTGGTCCCGATCCCAACGAGCAGGATCTCGCGGTCGCGGATCCGGCCGACGACATCTTCGACGGGATCGAGGTCGGCCAGCAGGCGCCGGAGCTCCGTGGGCTGTGACTGAAGGGCTGCGCGCATCTCGGACATGAGCCGATGGTAAGCGGCGTGGGGCCAGCCGGTTAACGGTTGGAGTTACAACTCGATCTCAGGCTCGAACGATTCGAGCCACCCAGTCGACGGCTGGAGCTACTAGACCCTCAACGCGGGCCACTCATCCGCAGGGGAGCCGAGCTCTCAGAGCGGCTCGAAATGAAGCGCCTGTCCACCCAACCGTTCGAAGTGCTCGGTGGGCCTGGACTCAGCCCGGCGGCATCTCGTCGAACTGCTCCGCGTCGTCGCCGATCTGGTGCCAGCTGGCCTTGTAGGCGACCTGTTGGTGGAAGCTCGGCTCCATGTCGAGGTCGCTCATGAGCCCTGCAGCGACGAAGTAGACCTCGCCGAGGTCGTCGTAGATGCTGGACCCGCAGTTGCTGCAGAAGTTGCGGGGGGCAAGGTGGCTCTCGTAGGTCTTGACCAAGTCTTCGCCCTTCGTGTAGCCGAAGTTCTCCTTGGCCACCACCACCCCCGCGAGGCTCGAGCCGGTCCAGTGCTGGCAGCGGCTGCAGTGGCAATAGCCCAGTGCCTGGGGATCCTCAACCTCGTACTCCACGCCCTCGCACAGGCAGGTTCCCGTAAGCGTCTCAGCCATCTTGCTCCTCCTTGAATTGGCGTTGAACGATCGGCGCCAACCTACCACCGGCAGGCCGATGCGGTGCTCCGGGTCGTAAGCCGATAGACGGGGCGCCTACGGCTCGCCGCGCTGCGCCTCTTGCGCCCCCGGCACCCAGCCCGTCCCCGCCAGGGGAACCTTCGACATCGCGGAGGCCTCGAGTGTGAGCGCGACCATGTCCTCGGGTTCGAGGTTGTGGACGTGGGACTTGCCGCAGGCGCGGGCCAGGGTCTGTGCCTCGAGCACCATCGCCCGCAGATAGTTGGCGAGGCGACGGCCGCCGAGCTCGGGGTCGAACCGTTTCGCCAGATCGTCGTCCTGCGTCGAGATCCCGACCGGATCACGACCCTCGTGCCAGTCGTCGTAGAACCCGGCCGAGGTGCCGATCTCCTCGTACTGCTCCTCGTGCGAGGGGGAGTTGTCCCCGAGCGCGACCACCGCAGCGACCCCGATCGAGACGGCGTCGGCGCCGAGCGCCAGGGCCTTGGCGACGTCGGCTCCTGAGCGGATCCCGCCGGAGACGATCAGCTGCACCTTGCGATGCATGTCGAGCTCCTGAAGCGAGCGGACGGCCTCGGGCAGCGCGGCCAGGATCGGGATGCCGACGTGCTCGATGAACACCTCCTGGCTCGCCGCTGTCCCCCCCTCCATCCCGTCGAGCACGATCACGTCGGCCCCGGCCTTCACCGCCAACGCGACGTCGAAGAAGGTCCTCGTGGCGCCGACCTTGACGTAGACGGGCTTGCGCCAGTCCATGATCTCGCGGAGCTCGCCGATCTTGATCTCGAGGTCGTCCGGACCGGTCCAGTCCGGATGGCGACAGGCGCTTCGCTGGTCAACGCCCCGCGGCAGGTCACGCATCTCGGCGACGCGGTCGGAGATCTTCTGGCCCAAGAGCATGCCCCCGCCGCCCGGCTTCGCGCCCTGCCCAACCACGATCTCGACTGCGTCCGCACGGCGCAGGTCGTCCGGGTCCACCCCGTAGCGGGACGGGAGGATCTGGTAGACGAGCGTCTCGGAGTGCTCGCGCTCCTCGGGGAGCATGCCCCCGTCGCCGGTGGTGGTCGAGGTACCAACCGCGCTCGCCCCCCTGCCGAGCGCCTCCTTGGCGGGGGCTGAGAGCGCGCCGAAGCTCATCCCGGCGATCGTGATCGGGATGTCGAGGTGGATCGGCTCGCTGGCAAAGCGCGTGCCGAGGGTGACGTCGGTCCCGCAGCGCTCGCGGTACCCCTCCAGCGGATAGCGGGAGACGCTGGCGCCGAGGAAGAGCAGGTCGTCGAAGTGGGGCACGCGCCGCTTGGCCCCGAACCCGCGGATGTCGTAGATGCCCTCCCGGGCCATCCGGTGGATCTCGTGGATCGCGTTGCGGTCGAACAGAGCCGACTCGCGCAGGCCCGGCCGCCAGCGCCCGGCGAGCCCCGGCCGGAACCCCTCCTCCTTCGAGAGCGCGTCGAACTCGGTCATCAGTAGCTGCCCGCGTTGTCGATATCGAAGCTGTAGAGGCGCCGGGCGGACCCAAAGCGGCGGAAGTCCCCCGGGTCGGCTTCGGATTCCGCCCGCTCCAGGAGCTCCCCCAGCTCCGTGCGATGCTCGTCGCGCATCTCCTTCTCGACGCAGTCGGCCCCGAGGCCGGCGACCTCTCCCCGGACGTAGAGCCTGGCCTCGTAGATCGAGTCCCCGAGGCCCTCGCTCGCGTCGCCGCAGACGACCAGCGTCCCGCGCTGGGCCATGAAGGCACCGGCGTGGCCGATCGAGCCGTGGACCACGATCTCGACCCCCTTCATCGAGATGCCGCAGCGAGCGGAGGCGCTGCCCTTCACGACCACGAGCCCGCCCCGGCCGGTCGCCGCGGCCGACTGGCTCGCGTCGCCCTCGACGACGAGTTGCCCGGACATGATGTTCTCCGCCGCCCCCGGACCGCAGTTGCCCAGCACTCGCACGGTGGCGAGCTTGTTCATGCCCGCGCAGTAGTAGCCGACGTGCCCGTCGATCTCGACCTCGACCGGCGAATCGAGCCCGACCGCGAGCGCGTGGGCGCCGTTCGGGTTCTCAACCCGCCAGCGCGACGAGGAGTCCGGCTCCAGCTCGTGCAGGCGCTGGTTCAACTCCCGCACCGTGGTGGTCGCGAGGTCGACCGTCTCCACAGCGACTTCCGTCTTGCTCACGCGACCTTCGCCCGCTCCCATGAGTAGACGCGCCCCGGCTCGGGCTCCCAGATCCTCGCCTGGTCGGCTCCCGGGAGGGCGGCGATCGCGCGGTACTCCGAGGCCATCGCCACCCAGTCATCGGTCTCGGCCATCACAGCCGGCTTGCACGCGATCGGGTCTCGCAGCACCGCGAAGCCCTCGGCCGTCCCGACCGCGAACGTGTAGAAGCCGTCGAGGTCGTCGAGGCAGCGCTTGAGCGCCATCTCAATGTCGTCGCCCTCGTGGAGGCGCCAGGTCAGATAACCGGCAGCGACCTCGGTGTCGTTGTCGGTCTGAAAGCTGATCCCCTGGTGGCGCAGGAATGTGCGCAGCCGGTTGTGGTTCGAGAGCGAGCCGTTGTGTACGAGGCAGAGATCGAGCCCGGTCGAGAAGGGGTGCGAGTGCTCGGTGGTCACCCGGCTCTCGGTCGCCATCCGGGTGTGCCCGAGCGCGTGCGTCGCCGAGATGTCCTCGAGCGCGAAGCGCGTGACGAAGTCGCGGGGGTCTCCGGCCTCCTTGTAGATCTCGATGCGCTCGCCGACGCTCATCACCCGCAGCTCGGGGTGGTGCGAGGCCAGCCAGCCCTGCACGTCCTCGGCGGCGGTGGGGACGACGAACAGGGCGTGCGAAGCGCGGATCTCGGGCTCACCCTCGCCGCCGAACGCCTCCTGAAGCGCGTCGGAGAGGGCGCCCCATGGCGCCGCGTCGTCCGCCGAGAAGATCGAGACCTTGCAGGAGCCCGCGGGCGCGGGGTCGCGGTAGAGGGCGACACCGGCGCTGTCGGGCCCGCGGTCGGCGAGCTGCGACAGCATCGAGCTCAGGTGTGCTCCGAGCTCCTCCTCGGTCGAGGCCGACTTGCTGAATAGACCGGCGATCCCACACATGAGCGCATCTCCTTAATAGAGCTGGAGGTAGCGGTCGAGTTCCCACTGGGTGATCTGCTCGTGTGCCGTCTGCCACTCGCGGCGCTTGCAGCGGACGAAGTAGTCGACGTAGTCCTCCTCGCCGACCGAGCCGAGCGCCTTGCGCAAGACGTCGTCGCCCTCGAGCTCGCGGGTGGCGTCGAGGAGGTTCTCGGGCAGGGTCTCGATCCCCATCTTCTCGCGGTCTTCGGCGCTCGTCTCGTACATGTTCGCGTCGGTCGGGTCCCCGGGGTCGAGGTCGTTCTCGATCCCGTCGAGACCCGCGGCGAGGATCACCGTCGCGGCGAGGTAGGGGTTGCATGAACCATCGACGGTCCGGTCCTCGACCCGCCCCGCCTCCGGGATGCGGAGCATCATCGTGCGGTTGTTGTAGCCGTAGGTGACGTAGGCCGGTGCCCAGGTGGCGCCGCTCGTCGGGGCACCGATCACAAGGCGCTTGTAGGAAGTGACGGTCGGTGCGCTGACCGCGATGTAGGCCTTCGCGTGCGCCTTGAGGCCGGCTATGAACTTGTAGGCGACGTCGCTCAGCCCGAGGCCCCGCGGGTCGTCCTCCGCGTCGCGCTCGAACAGGTTCGTCTCACCGTCCCACAGGCTCATGTGGAAGTGAGCGCCGCTGCCGGTCAGGTGCGCGAAGGGCTTCGGCATGAACGTCGCGATCAGCCCGCGCTCCTGGGCCATCGCCTCGACCATGTAGCGGTAGAAGACCGCGCGGTCGCAGGTGGTGAGCGCGTCCGCGTAGCCGAAGTTCTGCTCGAACTGCCCGTTCGCATCCTCGTGATCGGTCGCGTACATCTGCCAGCCGAGCGAGTTGACGTTGCGGGTCACGTCCGCGACGAAGTCGAACGAGCGGGTCAGCGCGCGGATGTCGTAGCAGGGCTGCTCGAGGGTGTCGAGGGGGTCGGCGAGCTCGATCCCGCCGTCGTCGGTCTTGCGCACGAGGAAGTACTCGAGCTCACAGCCGATCTTGAGCTCGTAGCCGGCCTCGCGGGCGCGCTCGACCTGGCGCCGCAGGATCGTCCGCGGGCAATACGGCCAGGGCTCGCCCTCGACGGTCGCATCGCAGGCGAACCAGCCGATCTCCGGCCGCCACGGGAGCCGGGTAAAGGTGCTCGGGTCCGGCATCGCGATCAGGTCGGGGTTGTCGGGCGTCTGACCGATGTCCCCTGCCGCAAACCCGGCGAAGCCCGCCCCGTTGCTCAGCAGGCCGTCGAGCTCCTGCGCGGGCACGAGCTTCGCGCTCGGCTTCGCGTGCATATCGACGAACTGGGCGAAGAGGAACTCGACGCCCTCGTCCGCTACCGCCTTGCGCACATCGTCAGCTGTCAGGCCCGCCGCCATGCTGGTTGTATCTCACATAAAGCTGGTAGGCGCAATGGCGCACGTGCCAGCATTTCGGCGCCCGATATGTGGGCGGCATACATAGCCCGGGCGCGGCTCGAACACACCGCCTCCGCGCTCCCAGTGACGCCCGCGAGCGGCCCCTTGCGTCTGTGTACCAATTTGTCTAGTCTTGCGCATGGGCGGCCGAGAGGCCGTCAAAGCCATGTCGTTTCTCCTCACCTGTCCCAACTGCGGCGAGCGCGAAGTCACCGACTTCGCGTACGGCGGCGAGGTCGTCCCGCGGCCGAAGGCGAAGCCCTCCCAGCGCGAGCTGAACTCCTACAACTACTTCCGCCGCAATCAGGCGGGCCTCCAGCGCGAGTGGTGGTACCACCGTTCCGGCTGCCGCGAGTGGTTCTTGGCCGACCGCGACACAACCACCAACCGCGTCGAGTGGGTCGGCCTGCCGGAGCGATGAGCCGCCTCCCCCCCAGCCGCGGCCAGCGCATCGATCGCGACCGGCCCGTGACCTTCAAGTTCGACGGCAGGGAGGTGCAGGCCCTCGAGGGCGACACGATCGGCTCGGCGCTCGCGGCCGACGGCCAGCGAGTCCTCTCGCGAAGCTTCAAGTACCACCGCCCCCGGGGGCTCTTCTGCTGTGCGGGCCAGTGCCCGAACTGCCTCGTCGACGTCGACGGGTGGCCGGGGGTCCGCGCCTGCACCGAGCCGGTCCGCGAGGGCATGCGGGTCGAGCCGATGAACGCCAGGCCCTCGCTTCGGTTCGACGTGATGCGAGCCACGGATCACTTCGGGAAGCGGCTGACCCCGCCCGGCTTCTACTACAAGACCTTTATCCGGCCGCGGCGGCTGTGGCCGCTCTACGAGAAGGTCCTGCGCAACGCGGCCGGGCTCGGCCGGATCACGCGCCGACAGCCCGAGCGGGAGTGGCGCACCGAGTACCGCCGCCGCCACTGCGACGTGCTCGTGATCGGCGGCGGGATGGCCGGAATGACCGCGGCGCTGCGCGCGGCTGAGCTCGGTGCCGACGTGACGCTCGTCGACGACGGGCCCGAGCTCGGCGGCAACATGCTCACGGGCGCCGGCGGCGCCGAGGCCCGCGCGATGGCCGAGCGCCTCACCGGCGCGGGGGTCGAGGTGCTGGCACCGGCAGCGGCGCTCGGGTTCTTCGACGGGATCGTCCCCGTCTGGGCCGGGAGCACGCTGCACCAGATCCGGGCTCGCGTCCACGTCGCGGCTACCGGCTCGATCGAGCAGCCCCTGCTGTTCGAGGGCAACGACCTTCCCGGGGTGATGCTTTGCTCCGGCGCCGAGCGGCTTGCCTCCCTGTACGGCGTCAAGCCCGGTGACGTGGCCGTGGTCGCCACGACCGCCGACCGCGGCGTCGCATCGGCGCTCGCACTCAAGGAGGCGGGGGTGGCGATCGCCGCTGTCGTCGACGCGCGCCCGGAGGGGCCGAGCGAGGTACTGGCGGCACGGCTCGAGGGCGCGCGGATCGAGCTCCTCAGGGCGACCGCGGTGGTCCGCGCGTTCGGGCGCGGGCGCGTCAGAGGAGTGGTCGTGGCGGACCTCGACGAGACCGGCCGCTGGATCGGAGATCGGGAGCGGGGCATCGATTGCGACCTCGTCGCGGTCTCCGGAGGCACGGTGCCGGCGACGTCGCTGCTGCTCCAGGCCGGAGCCAAGTCCCGGTGGGATGAGGCCCAGGGTGCCTATCTGCCCGAGGATCCGCCGCCCGGCGTCCACACGGCCGGGGCGGTCGCCGGCCACGGCTCGCTGGAGGCGGCCGCCGCCTCGGGGTCGATCGCCGGAGCGGAGGCCGCCATCGAGCTCGAGCTCGGGGACGCCGACGACCGCGCCCGGCTCGAGGCCGATCGCGCTGCGATGAACGGGGTCCGCCAGGCCGGCTCCGAGGCGGTGCCGGCCGCGGCTTCGGGTGCTGCCCGCGGCCATGGGCGCTGCTTCGCCTGCCTCTGCGAGGACGTGACCGCCGACGACATCTCCTACGCGCTCGAGGAGGGCTATGACTCGCTCGAGCTGCTGAAGCGCTACACGACCGTGACCATGGGTCCCTGCCAAGGCCGAATGTGCCAGCTCCCCTCGATCCGCAAGGTGGCCGAGGACACCGGGAGCGCGGTCGGCGACGTTGGGCTGACGACGGCGAGGCCGCCGTGGTCGAGCGTGCCGCTGGGGGTCCTTGCCGGCCGGCCGTTCGAGCCGGCCAAGCGCTCCGCGGTCCATGGCCGCCACCGCGAGCTCGGCGGCAACGTGCTCTGGGCGGGCGACTGGCGCCGGCCCTACGACTACGGGGACGCGAAGGGCGAGACGATGGCGGTCCACGAGGGTGCCGGCCTGATCGACGTCTCCACGCTGGGCAAGCTGATGGTGCGCGGCCCGCAGGCGGCGGACTTCCTCAACCGTCTTTACCCGAACCGCTTCGACACCCTGAAGCCCGGTCGCATCCGCTACGGGGTCCTCGGGGACGATGCCGGTCGGATCACCGACGACGGCACCGTCTGCCGCCTCGACGACGAATCGTTCTACGTCACCACCACCTCGAGCGGCGCCGACGCCGTCGAGAGCTGGTTCGCCTGGTGGCTCGCCGACTGGGACATGGACGTCCACCTCACCGACGTGAGCCAGGGCCTGGCCGCGTTCAACCTCGCCGGGCCCGCGGTCGCGGGAGATTCTCTCCGGGCTCACCGACCTCGACTGCTCCAACGAGTCCTTCACCTACCTCGACGGCAAGCGCGCCCACGTCGCCGGGGTGCCCTGCCTGCTGCTTCGGATCGGCTTCGTCGGCGAGCTCGGCTACGAGCTCCACTGCCCCGGCGCCCTCGCCGAGCACCTCTGGGACTCGATCATGGCCGCCGGCGAGCCGCACGGAATCCGGCCTTTCGGCCTGGAGCCACAGCGGGTGCTGCGCCTGCAGAAGCTGCACATCCTCGTCGGCCAGGACACGGATGCCGAGTCGAACCCGCTGGAGGCGGCGATGCCGTGGATCGTGAAGCTCGACAAGGAGGAGGACTTCATCGGCCGCTGGGCGCTCGAGTCCGTCCAGGAGCGCGGCGAGGAGAACAAGCTCGTCGGCTTCACCGTCGGCAACGGAGCGGTACCGGCGGAGGGAGCGGCCGTCGTCGTCGACGAGAGGCCGGTTGGCCGGGTCACCTCCTCCCGCTTCTCCCCCCGGCTCGAGCGGACGATCGGGATGGCTTGGGTCCCTGCGGGCCTGGCCTCCGACGGCGTTTCGATCACGCTCGCCGACAACGGGCGCCGGCTGAGCGCGAGGGTCCAGACCGCCCCCTTCTACGACCCCGACCAGGAGCGCCTGCGGGGATGAAGCTCGAGTTCCTGGCTCCGGACGCAGCCCAGCCCTTCGCGGGAGACGCCCCCGTTCTCCGCAGCCCGATCGAGTGGACGCATCGGGAGGCGGGGGCGCGGACATCGGTACGGGCCGGGTGGCGCTCGGTGGCCGACTACGGTGACTCCGCTCGGGAGGCGGCCGCCTGCGAGCGAACCGTCGGGGTGGCGGACCTCTCCTGCCTCGGCAAGCTCGAGCTCCAAGCTGCGCCGGAGGTGGTGTCGAAGATCGTCTCGAGCCTCGCGGGCGGCACCAGCCTCGCCCTCGGACAGGCCGCGCTCCACCAACGGGTGTGGTGGTGTCCGCTCACGGGCGGGCGCGTGCTGGCGGTGACGCCTCCCGAGGCGACCGCGGCGGTGCGGGATCAGCTCGAGGCTGCGGCGGCTGACGTGCCGTTCGCCTCGGTTCACGAGCTGACGACGGCGCTCGGCTCGAACGCTTGCGTCGGGCCGCTCGCCCGCGAGGCCTTCGCGCGCAGCACGGCCCTGGACATGCGCCCGCAGGCCTTCGGCGAGGCGGCCTTCGCCCCGGTGTCGGTGGCGCGGGTCCCGGGGATGGTCCTGCGGACAGCAGACGACGGCTTCCTGCACATGTTCGGCGCCGGGTATGCCCAGTACGTCTGGACCGTGTTCGTCGACGCAGCGAAGCACCTCGGCGGGCGCGCGGTCGGCGTCGACGCCCTCCCGGCGGAGGTGGGCTTCCGTGCGTGACCTCTTTCGCAAGCGCCGGATGTGGCGGCGCGCCACCGAGCTTCGCGATCGCTACGACGTCGTCATCGTCGGTGGCGGCTCCCATGGCCTCGCGACGGCCTACTACCTCGCGCGCGACCACGGCATCACCGATGTCTGCGTGCTCGAGCAGAGCTACATCGGCTCGGGCGCGGCGGGCCGCAACACGACGATCCTTCGCTCCAACTACAAGACGCCCGAGGGAGCCCGCTTCTACGACGCCTCGGTGAAGCTCTACGAGAGGCTCTCGGCGGAGCTCAACTACAACCTGCTGTTCTCCCAAGAGGGGCATCTGACGCTCGCCCACACGGACCGAGCCATGTTCGTGATGAACGAACGGGCGGAGGTCAACCGGCTCGAGGGGATCGACTCGAAGGTGATCGGGCCCGAGGAGGTCAAGCGCCTGGCCCCGGCGATGTCGGTGGAGCCCGACGCCGTCTATCCGGTGATGGGGGCCCTCTACCACCCACCGGGCGGGATCATCCGCCACGACGCGGTCGTCTGGGGGCTCGCGCGCGGTGCCGACGCAGGCGGGGCCGAGATCCACCCGTATGCGAAGGTGACCGGCGTCGAGCGCTCCAACGGGCGGGCCAGCGGTGTCACGCTCGCCGACGGGCGGACGATCGGCACCGGGACCGTGGTCAACGCGACCGCGGGCTGGAGCTCGACCGTCGCGGCAATGGCCGGAGTCGAGCTCCCGATCACGACACACATCCTGCAGGCGTTCGTGACCGAGCCGCTGAAGCCGCTGCTCGACGTCGTGATCGTCTCCTCGCAGATGCACGTCTACATCTCGCAGACCGACCGCGGCGAGTTCCTGATCGGCGCCGAGATCGAGCCCTGGACGACCTACCGTCAGCAGGGCACCCTCAACTTCCTCCAGGAGGCATCACGAAATGCGCTGGAGCTCTTTCCTCAGCTCGAGCGGGCGCGGATGCTGCGCAGCTGGGCCGGCCTCTGCGACATCAGCCCCGACTACAGCCCGATCCTCGGCCGCACCGAGGTGGACGGCTTCCTGCTCAGCGCCGGGTGGGGCACCTACGGCTTCAAGGCGGCGCCGATAGTCGGCAAGACCATGGCGGAGCTGGTGGCGACCGGCACCACTCCCGAGCTGATCGAGCCGTTCGCGCTCGAGCGCTTCTACCGCGACCGGCTCGTCTCCGAGGTGGGGGCAGCCGCCGTGTCGCACTGACCAAAGAGAAGGAGAGCGAGCCAGATGAAGTCAAGCCTCGAGATCGCACAGGACGCGGAGCTTCAGCCGATCGATGAGATCGGCGAGCGCCTCGGGCTCGAGCCCGAGGAAATCGAGCCGTACGGGCGGTACAAGAGCAAGATCTCGCTGGAAGCGCTGGACCGCCTGGCGGACCGGCCGAACGGCAAGCTCGTCTGCGTCGCCGGGATGACGCCGACCAAGGCGGGCGAGGGCAAGACCACGACCTCGGTGGCACTGACCGAGGGCATGGGCTACATCGGGCGCAGCCCGGTCCTGTGCCTGCGCGAGCCTTCGGTTGGGCCGGTGTTCGGGATGAAGGGCGGGGCCGCGGGCGGCGGGTTTGCGCAGGTCGTCCCGATGGAGGACCTGAACCTGCACTTCACCGGGGACATCCACGCGATCGGCGCCGCCAACAACCTCCTCGCCGCGATCCTGGACGCCTCGATCCTGCACGGCAATCCGCACCACATCGACGCGCTGCAGGTGACGTGGAAGCGCGCGGTGGACATGAACGACCGCGCGCTGCGCCATGTGGCGCTCGGGCTCGGGGGCGCCGCCAACGGCTACCCGCGCGAGACGGGGTTCGACATCACCGCCGCCTCGGAGGTGATGGCCATCCTCGCAGTGGCGCACGACCTTCAGGATCTGCGCCGCCGGATGGGCCGGATCACCGCCGCGTACACGCGCGCGGGCGAGCCGGTGACCGCCGAGGATCTCGGCGCGGCGGGAGCCATGACCGTGCTGCTGAAGGACGCGATCAAGCCGAACCTGATTCAGACGCTCGAGGGTCAGCCGTGCCTCATGCACGCGGGTCCCTTCGCCAACATCGCCCACGGAAACTCCTCCGTCGTGGCCGACCTGCTCGGTCTGAAGCTCGGCGACTACGTGATCACCGAGTCCGGGTTCGGGTCGGACATGGGGATGGAGAAGTTCATCGACATCGTCTGCCGCGCCGGCGGGATCGCGCCCGATGCGATCGTCCTCGTCGCCACCGTGCGCGCCCTGAAGCACCATGGCGGCCTCGGCGACGATCCTGGCACCGACAGCAGGGACGGGCTGCGTGCGGTCGAGGCCGGCGTCGAGAACCTAACTCGCCACCTCGAGATCGTGCGTAACTTCGGGCTCCCGGCGGTGGTCGCGGTCAACCGCAGGCCCGAGGACACGGACGAGGAGGTCGAACTGGTGAGTCGCCTCGCGCAGGAGGCGGGGGCCTTCGGCGCCGCCGTCAGCGACGGGTTCGCGCAGGGCGGCAAGGGCGTGGCCGACCTCGCCGAGGCCGTCGTCGCAGCGTGCGACGAGCCGAACGAGTTCCGGTTCCTCTACGACGGCGACAGCTCGATCAAGGAGAAGATCGAGACGATCGCCGAGCGTGTCTACGGCGCGTCGGAGGTCGTCTATTACCTCGAGGCCGAGCACAAGCTCGAGCGGTTCGAGAGCCAGGGGCTGGGCGGGCTCCCGGTCTGCATGGCCAAGACCCCGCTCTCGCTCTCGGCGGACCCCGAGCTCCTCGGCGCGCCCCGCGGGTTCCAGCTTCCGGTCCGTGACGTGCGGGCGTACACCGGCGCCGGGTGGCTGGTCCCGCTCTGCGGCGAGATTCAGCAGATGCCCGGACTCGGCAAGACGGCCGCCGCGTTCGGCGTCGACATCGACGCCGAGGGCCGGACCGTCGGGCTGTTCTAAGCGCGCTGCGAAGATGCGGGCCATGGCCGGGCTCGCCGACCGCCGGATAGACGATGCGCTTGCCGACCTCGCGTCGCGCGAGGAGCCCGCTGCGGCTGGGGTCGCCGCTGCCCTGGCCTGCGCGGCGGCTGCCTCGCTGGTCGAGCTGACGGCTGGCCTCGCAGCCGAGCGGGTAGCCGGCGGCGAGGCCACCGAACCGCGGCAGGAGCAGCGCATGCGGGCTCTCGGTGCCGCGGCGGGCGATCTACGAGCTCGCCTCCCCGCCGTCGCAGACGCGGATGCCAAGGCCTACGAGCGGGTGATCGAAGCCGCTGATCCGCAGGCGCGAGCACAGGCTCTGGCGCTCGCCGCCGAGCCTCCGCTCGAGGTGGCTGAGTCGGCCGCCGAGCTCGCCGAGGCGGGCGCTGAGGTGGCGGCCGCCGGCGATTGGCCGTTCACACCCGACGCGCTGACCGCGACCCACCTCGCGGTGGCGGCGGCGGTCAGCTCGGCTTCGCTCGTGGCGGCGAACCTTGCCGATCGCGAGGACCCTCGCGCCGAGCGGGCCCTGGCCGCCGCCGAGCGGGCTCGGCGCGCGGCGGGCTGACGATCCGCCGTGGCTGCGGTCGCGCTCGGCTTCGCCACCGCGCTGTGCTGGGGCCTCGCGGACTTTCTCGGCGGCCTGCGCACCCGGCGCCTGACCCTCGCGCTCGTGCTCGGAGCGAGCCAACTCTGCGGCCTGGCGGCGATCACCGTGGTCGTGGGCGCCGGCAGCCTGGAGGTCCCCTCAGGCTCCGATGTCGCGCCCGCGGTGATCGCCGGTGTCTGCCAGCTGGCCGGGATCGCGGCGCTTTACCGAGCCCTGGCGATCGGGACGATGAGCGTGATCTCGCCGATCTCCGCGAGCGGCGCCGCGGTCCTGCCGGTGGTGGTCGGCCTCGCCGCGGGCGAGCGGCCGGGCGGGCTTCAGGTGGCGGGGATGCTTGGGGTCTTCGCCGGTGTCGCCCTCGCGACGCGCAGCGTGGATGGCCGCATGAAGGACGGGCCCTCGCGTGAGGCCCTGGTTCTCAGCGCGATCGCGGCGCTTGGCTTCGGCGGTTTCTACGTCGGCATGGATGCGGCGGCCGACTCGACCGACCCCCTGGGCGCGCTCCTCGTTGCGCGGATCGCCGCCGCCGCGGCGCTCGCCGTGGTCCTCGTCGCTGCGCGCCCGCGCTTGGGCGGCAGCGCGACGGACCTGCCGGCGCTGGCGCTGATCGGGCTCCTCGACGTGGGCGCCAACGCCTGCTTCGCGCTGGGCACCGAGACCGGACTCCTGAGCGTCGTCGCCGTCCTCGCCTCGCTCTACCCGGTCGGCACGGTGGTGCTGGCGAGGGCGCTTCTCGGCGAGCGACTCGCCACGGTGCAGGCCGCCGGGGTGGCGGTCGCGCTGACGGGAGTCGCGCTCATAGCCGCGGGATGAATAGGCTCCCTTCGTGACCCGGCGGCGGCAGCTCTCGGAGCAGATTCTCACGGCGAAACGCGCTCACGGCCTCACCTGGGCGGAGCTCGCCGAGACGCTCGGGGCGCCGGTGGAGTGGTCGACCTGCGCGCTCTTGGGCCAGTTTCCGCTCTCCGAGGAACAGGCGCGAGCCGCGGTCGAAGCCCTCGGGCTGGATGCCGACGCGGTCGCCGAGCTCACGGCGTCGCCGATGCGTGGCGGCCTCGACGAGGCCGTCCCCACGGACCCGACCGTCTATCGCTTCTACGAGATCGTCCAGGTCTACGGTCCGGCGATCAAGGAGCTGATCCACGAGGAGTTCGGCGACGGGATCATGAGCGCGATCAACTTCGGCTTCACCGTCCACCGGATTCCTGATCCCGCGGGCGATCGGGTCGAGATCGTGCTGAACGGCAAGTTCCTGCCATATGAGTGGCGGGAGTAGCGGCCGCTCCGGCCTCGCCTACGTCCAGGGATAGGGGCCCTTCGAGGCCAGGTGCGACTCGCCGCGGGCGAAGCGCCCCAGCCTGAAGGCTTCGAGCCGGTCGCCACGGTCGAGGACATCGTCGGCGGCGAGGCGACCCAGCGCCAGCATTTTGAAGCCGTGGCCCGAGTCGACGATCGCGTAGGCGTTCTCGAGCACCCAGTCGCAGATCGGGTAATTGTCAGGGGTGTGGGCGACGATGCCGCCGCCAAGCGTCATCCGCCACTCTGCCGCCCGGCCACGGAAGCGCCCGAAGGCCTGGGCGAGCCCGGACGTGAAGAACTCGCCGAACGCCTCGTCCGCCGCGTGGGCTGGATTGTCGGGCCCGTAGGGATCGAGGTCGGGCTGCGAGAGCAACACCGGCAGGCCGCCGCCGGTCACCCCGGTGCCGTCGCGGCCCATGCGCAGGTAGATCCCCCACGGGCCGGGGTGGAGCACCCGGCCGTCGGAGTCGGAGCGAAGCTCACCGGCCTGGTCCAGATGCACAACAGGCGGCTCGGCCCCGGCGCGGCCGCCGAGGCCGACCCCGGGCAGGGCGAACTCCCCTTCCTGGGCCTTCAAGTAGGCGATCAGCGGCCGGGGCTCTCCGCCGTCAGACGGCTCGATTTCCGGGCGCAGCCCGAGCATGCGCCAGAGCGACTCGACCCATGGGCCCGGCGCGGCCACGAGCGTCTCACACGGGATGCTGCCCTTCGAGGTCTGGACCGACTCCACCCCGCCGACCCCGAGCTCAAGCCCAGTCACCTCCACCCCCTCCTCGATCACCGCGCCGGCCGCCCGCGCCCGCGACGCGAGGTGGCGCACCGTCTGCATCGGATCGGCCCAGCCGCCCCGTCGCTCGTGCAGGATCGCGGCGACGTCGGCCTCCCAATCCGGCCAGGTGAAGGAAAGGTACGTGCGGCAGTCATCGGCGCCGAGCGCGAGCTCGGACTCGTAGCCCGCGCGCTCGTGCTGTTCGCGGATCGCGACGAGGTCGTCCACCTGGCGCTCGGGCACGGCCGCCAGGTAGCCGATCTGGCGAAAGCCGAACTCCTCCGGCTCGGCCTCGAAGAGCTCGACGGACATCCGGATGATCTCGGTGATCGCCGGCGAGCGGTAGTAGTTGCGGACGATGCCGCCGGCGGCGCCCGAGGCGCCGCTTCCGATCAGCCCCTTCTCCAACACGAGCACGTCGGCGCCGCGCTCGGCGAGGCGCCAGGCGGCCGAGAGGCCGAGCACCCCGCCGCCCACGACGACGTGGCTTGCCGGCCTCAGCTCCACGGGTACGGGCTCTGCGAGACCGGATGCAGCTCGCCCGTCGAAAAGCGCTCGAAGCGAAACGGCTGAAGCAGCGTCGAGTGCTCGCCGCGCAGCTCGCGAGCGACCTCGCGGCCGACCGCGATCATCTTGTAGCCGTGGTTCGAGTCGGCGGCGACGTAGACGTTGTCGAGCATGCGGTCAAAGATGGGGAAGTTGTCGGCGGTGAACGCCCCCGCGCCGCCCGACCGCACCTGGACGTAGCTGCGGCGACAGCCCTCGAACCGCTCCATGCAGTGCGAGAGCGCCGCGCACCACAGGTCCGGGAAGCTCGCCTCGACCGAGCCCGTGGGGTAGGGGTCGAGCTCGATCTCGTGCCCGAGGCGGAGCGGCTGCGCCCCACCCTGGACCGACTCGCGGTCAGGCTTCACGTAGATGCCCCAGGACCCCTCGCTGACCACGGTGCCGTCGTCGGCTCGCAGCGGGCCCTCCGCGTCGACGTGGAGCACCGGAGCCTCCGCGCCTGAGGCCGTGTCCAGGGTCGCCGGCGCCATGGCGACCTCGCCCTCCTGCAGGTACCAGTACGTCCACATCGGGGCATCGCGCTCGAGCTCGCCATCGGGATGGCGGACGTCGATCCGGTCGGGAAGGCCGAGCAGCCGCCACAGGTGTGCGATCCACGGGCCCACCGCGATCACCACCTGGTCGACCTCGACCGCGCCAGCCGTCGTCTCCACCGCGGCCACCGCTCCCGACCCGTCGCGGCGAAAGCCGGTGACCTCGACCCCCTCTGAGATCCGCGCGCCGGCGGCACGCGCCTTCGACGCTAGGCCCAGCATCGACTCCCGGTTGAACGCGAACCCGCCGGCGCGCTCGTGCAGGCAGGCGGTGAGGCCCTCCGCCCGCCAGTCGGGGTAGAGCTCCCGCATGTGGGAGCGGACAGCATCCGCCCCGGTGTAGCAGCTCCGACGGGTACCCGATCCGCTGCTGGCGCTCGAAGACCTCGGCCAGCTCCGCCTCCTGGGCTCGTGGCCCGAGCGCGATGTAGCCCGACCCGTGGTAGTGGAGGGCCTCGGGATCGGACTCCCAGATCTCGACACAGGCGGCCATCAGCTCCTGCATCGCCGGCTGGAAGTAGTTGTTGCGGATCACCCCGCAGGCGATGCCGGAGGCGCCGGACGCGACCGAAGCCTTGTCGACTACGAGTGCCTCCTCCCCCGCCGCCGCCAGGTGCCATGCCGTCGAGAGCCCATGGACGCCCGCCCCGATCACGAGGTGGCGGGCGGAGTCAGGCAACGAGGCCATAAGGATCGCTAGTGGTCGGGCCGCTCCCAGCCCTCGAGCACCGGCGGCCTCCAATCCTCGCCCACGACGGGCGAGTCGGAGACCCAGGGCCCGAGCTCGGGCTGAGGGAACTTGGCGTGGGCCTGCTTGAGGCGGATGCCGTAGGAGTTACCGCCCTGGAGGTGCGCGATCAGGACCTTGCGGGCGATCTCGTCCTCGCGGCCCTCGGGGATGTCGAAGTAGATGCGAAGGAAGGAGTTGGAGTAGCGGTCGAAGACCGCCGGCACGCCCTCCTCCTCGAGCAGCTCGACATCCTCGAGCCAGTTGAGGTCCTGGCCGGGCGTGGCCGCCTCGAGGTCGATGTCCTCGAGGAGCGAGATGTCCTCCTGGTACGGGAAACGCTCCCCGGAGAGGTACTCGGCGTCGATCGAGACGACCTTCTCGGGCTCGCGCACGTCGTCGGCGCGGGCCATCAGGACTCCTCGGTCGCGCCCGCGCCGCTCGGGCAGGAAGTCGACCGGGTTCTCGAGGTAGCGGTCGAGCATGGTGCGGATTTCGCCCAGCGCCCGCTCCTCGCTGACGCCTGGGATGTAGTCGGTCCCGGCTAGCGGCACCCTCGCCATCGCCGAGGCCTCGACGGTCAGCGCCGCGAGGTCCTCGGGCTCGAGGCTGTGCACGCTGGTCTTGCCGCAGGCGCGGGCGAGCATCTGCACCTCGAGCGTGAGCGTGTGGAGGAAGTTGAACACCCTCTGGGCGGCCTCTTCGACGTGCAGGCGCTTGCGAAGCTCCGGGTCCTGGGTCGTGATCCCGACCGGGCAGCGGCCGGTGTGGCAGTGGTAGCACTGGCCTGCGGGAACCCCGACGGTGCCCTCGTAGTCGGTGACGCCGGGGATCTCCTTGTTGCAGTTGAGCGCCATCAGCGCCGAGTGGCCGATCGCGATCGCGTCCGCGCCGAGCGCCAGGCACTTCGCGATGTCACCGCCGTTGCGGATCCCGCCCGCGACGACCAGGTCGACCTCGTCGACGAGCCCGACGTCCTCGAGCGCGCGGCGCGCCTCCGGGATCGCCGCCAGGAGCGGGATGCCTGTCTCCTCCGCGGCGATGTGCGGACCTGCCCCGGTCCCACCCTCGGCCCCGTCCAGGTAGATGATGTCGGGGCCGCACTTGGCCGCCATCCGCACGTCGTCGTAAACGCGGGCGGCGCCGAGCTTGAGCTGGATCGGGACCTCGTAGTTCGTCGCCTCGCGGGTCTCCTGCACCTTGAGCGAGAGGTCGTCGGGACCGAGCCAATCCGGGTGGCGCGCCGGCGAGCGCTGGTCGATCCCGGCGGGGAGCGAACGCATCTCGGCTACCTGCTCGGTCACCTTCTGGCCCATCAGGTGTCCTCCGAGGCCGACCTTGCAGCCCTGGCCGATGAAGAACTCGATCCCGTCGGCCAGCATCAGGTGGTGCGGGTTGAAGCCGTAGCGGCTCTGGATCACCTGGTAGTACCACTTGGTCGAGAGGTCCCGCTCCGGCGGAATCATCCCGCCCTCGCCCGAGCAGGTCGCCGAGCCGGCCATCGAGGCACCCTTCGCGAGCGCCATCTTCGCCTCGAGCGAGAGCGCGCCGAAGCTCATGCCGGTGATGTAAACGGGGATGTCGAGCTCGAGCGGCTTCTTGGCGAAGCGGCTGCCGAGCACGGTCTTCGTATCGCACTTCTCGCGATAGCCCTCGATCACGAAGCGGGTCAGCGTCCCCGGGAGGAAGATCAGGTCGTCCCAGCCGGGGAGCTTCTTGAACATCGAGAAGCCGCGCATGCGGTAGCGGCCGAGCTCCGCCTTCATGTGGATGTCGTTGATGACCTGCGGCGTGAAGATCGGGCTGCGGCCCAGCACCTCCCGCGCGCCGGCCGACTCCTTGTGGGGAGTGGCGGGTGCCTTCTGGTCGGGTGTCTCGTCGGCCATCGCGGTCCTCCTAGAGCACCAGCTTGCGCTCGCTGGGCTCGAGGTTGTCGTAGTTGTAGAGCTTCTTCCCGCAGACGAACTTGCGCAGCTCGGGCGGCGCGCCAAGCCCATAGATCGAGAACTTGCGCTCGACCAGCTCGGTGTCGGCGTCGGTCCACTCGCCCTCGACGCAGTCGATCCCGAGCGAGGCGATCTTCCCCCCCACGTAGATCGTGCCGTCGTACATGGAGTCGCCGAGCCCCGGGCCCACGTCGCCACAGATGATCTGACGCCCGCGCTGCATCATGAAGCCGGTCATCGACGCAGCGTTGCCGAGGGCGATAATCGTGCCGCCCTTCTGATCGATCCCCGTGCGCGCCCCGACGTCGGACTTGACGACGAGGTCGCCGCCGCGCAGCGCGGCGCCGGCGAGCGAGCCTGCGTTCCCTTCGACGACGACGACCCCGGACATCATGTTCTCGGCGACGGACCAACCCACCCGCCCGGTGATCTCGACCTCGGGGCCGTCGATCAGCCCACAGCCGAAGTAGCCAAGGCTGCCCTCGAAGCGGATCCGGCACCGGGTCAGGATCGCGACGCCCAGCGAGTGCCGTGCGCTCGGGTTGAGCACGGTCACGTCGGTGATTCCCTCCTCGTAGATCAGCCAGCGCAGCTCGGCGTTGATCTTGCGCGGCGTGAGCTCGGCCGCGTCGATCACGGCCCGCCCGCCCTCGATCTTGGCCGTCTTCGGGATCGAGTCGTCGAGCTCGACGAGCCCGCGCTCGTCCATCCGCACGGGGGCCTCGCTCATCTGCTCCAAACGAGTACCTCTCCCTCGTACGGATCGTGCGTCGAGATCTCGCGGTCGAGCACCTGGCGGATGGCGATCTCCTCCGAGGCCAGGGCGACCACCTCGTCGTCCTCGTAGAGCACCAGCGGCTTCGCGCCCAGCTCGTCCTTGGCGACGCCGAGCGAGTCCTCGGTGACGCAGATGTAAGTGAAGACGCCGTCGAGGTCGGAGAGGCTCTCGCGCATCGCCTCCTCGAGCGAGAGCCCCTCGCTCATCCGCTCGGCGAGGTAGACGGCGATGATCTCCGAGTCGCACTCGGACTGGAACCGGTGGCCCGCACGCTGGAGGCGCCGGCGCCAGTCGTGGAAGTTCGTGAGCTGCCCGTTGTGGACCACGGCGACGTCCGGGAAGGGGTAGGCCCAGTACGGGTGAGCGTTGGCGACGTCCACGTCCGACTCGGTGGCCATGCGCGCGTGCCCGATCGCGTGGGTGCCGGTGAACTCCCCGAGCCCGTATTCGCCTGAAACGGTCTCGGCGTCGCCCAGGTCCTTGACGATCTCGAGCGAGCGCCCCAGGGAGAGCACCTCGGTGTGGCGTACGCGCTCGACGGCATCGGCGAGCACCTTCAGGTCGCCGTCGAAGTCGAACGTGATCGTCATCGTGCGGGGGGTCTCCTTGATCTCCTCGATCCGCGCCCCCGCCGCCCGCATCCGCGCCTCGACCTGGGCGCGCTGGCGCTCGACGCGCTGGGCGAGCTCGGGGTCGGAGTCGTTCGGCTCACTCAGCTTCACGTGCATGATGAAAGAGTCGCGGTGGCCGCGGTAGAGCGCGTATCCGGTTGAGTCGGGCCCGCGGTGCTTCATCGCCTGGAGCATCCGCGTCAGATCACGGCCAACCTGGTGCTCTCCATCGCCGTTGCGGTAGATGATCCCGGCGATCCCGCACATGACTAGGGCAGGACCTCCAGATACTCGTCGCGCTCCCAGTCGGTGACCGCCGCGAGGTAGCGCTCCCACTCGTCGCGCTTGTAGTGCATGAACACGTCGTAGAGGCGCCCAGGGAGCGCCGAGCGCACGACCTCGTCCGCCTCGAGAGCCTCGAGCGCTGCACCGAGGTGGTCCGGGACGCGCTCGAAGGTGGTGCCCTCCGCCAGCAGGTCGTACGTGTTGCGCTGCTGTGGCTCGCCGGGGTCGAGCTCCCGCTTGATCCCGTCGAGGCCGGCCGTGAGCAGCGCGGCCTGGGTCAGGTAGGGGTTGCAGGCGGAGTCGACGCCGCGGAACTCGAAGCGGCCGCCGCTGGCAACGCGGACGGTGCACGTGCGGTTCTGCCAGCCGTAGTTTCGATAGACCGGCGCCCAGAAGCCGAAGTCCCACATCCGCTTGTAGGAGTTGACGGTCGGCGATCCGATGCAGACCAGCGCTCCAAAGTGGTCGAGGATCCCGCCCATGAACTGCTTGCCGACCTTCGACAGCTGCGCAGGCCCATCGGGGTCGTGGAAGACGTTCGTTCCCTCCTCGTCCACCAGCGTGAAGTGGTGATGGTGCCCGTTGGCCGAGACGCCGGTGAACGGCTTCGGCATGAACGAGGCGTGGAGCCCGTGATCTCGCCCGACCGCGGCGCAGATCTGGCGGTATGTCGTGATGTTGTCCGCGGTGCGCACAGCGCGGTCGAAGCGGAAGTTGAGCTCGAGCTGGCCCGGCGCGTCCTCGTGGTCGCCGTAGCTCATGTCGAGGCCCATCGCCCGGCCGTGCGAGACGACGTCGAGGATCACCGGCCGCAGCTGCTCGAACTGGTTGATGTGGTAGCAGTAGGGCTTGGTCACCCCTTCCGGGGCAGCGCCGTCCTCGCCCAGCTTCAGCCACATCATCTCGGGCTCGATGCCGCACAGGAACGTGTAGCCGAGCTCCTGCTCGACGTCGTGCGCGATCCGTTTCAGGTTCTGCCGCGGGTCGGCGTCGAGAAGCTCGCCCGTCTCGGTGTCGTAGCAATCACAGTAGACGCGCGCCACCCGCGGGTCCCACGGCAGCCGGCAGAACGTGTCGAGGTCCGCGATCGCCGCGAGCTCGGACTCCTCCGGCCCGAACCCGATGTAGTTCTCCTCGCGATCCGTGAAGAGGTCGGCGGTGGCGCCGTAGACGAGCTGGTAGCCACGCTCCGCGACCTGCGGGAAGTAGCTCGCCACGACCCCCTTGCCGTTGATGTGGCCTGAGACCGAGACCTGCTGGAAGAAGACGTACTCGATCCCCTCGCGCTCGATCTCGGCGGTCAGCTCCTCGATCCTCGCCGCACGGCCAGGCGCCTGGCGGGCCTCCTCGAGCGTCGCGGGTGGCGGCTCGATCGCGGGTGAGTCGAGCACCCTCTGGACCTCGCCCTTCGCCGCCCCAGTCTCCACTGTCGCCACTATCGCCCTCCTTGCTCGGCGGTACATCGTGCTGCGCGCCCGAAGGGGTCACTTTCGGTCGCCACGGCGAGTTCGCCCTACTATAACCAGCGATTGAACAAAAAGGTACAAACGCCTCGTGCCTCGCTCGTGGACGCGACCGAAACGGCGCTTCGCGAGCGGCTCTCACCGGGTCGCGCGCGCCAGGGTGACCGCCTTCCCCCGGAGAAGGAGCTGGCCGGTGCTCTGGGCGTCTCTAGGGGCACCCTGAGGCTCGCGCTCGAGCGCCTCGAGTCAAACGGCGAGATCGTCCGCCGACAGGGCAGCGGGACGTTCGTCGGCAGGGTCGCGCTGGGCGCGGCGTTCAGCGAAGGGCTCGAGGTGCTCGAGTCGTACGCATCGCTCGCGCGACGGCAGGGCAAGCGCCTTACGGTTCGCAACCTCCAGGTCGAGCAGGCGCGAACGCCGGGGTACGTGGCCGAAGCGCTCGGGATCGGTAGGGGGACAAGGGCACCGCTGATCCAGCGCACGCTCTTGGCCGATGGGCAGGTCGCCGCGCACATGCGGGACGTCGTCCATCCCGACGTCGCCCTGCCGCCGGCCTCAGAGCTGCGCGCGGAGCTCGCCGCGGGCCGGATGGTCCTCGACGTCTTGGTCGAGCTGGGAATCCCAATCGCCTTCGCGGAGACGAAGGTGCGGCCGCGCCTCGTCGAGCCGGCGAGTCGGCTCGGGGACGCGATGGGAGCGACCCGCCTCGCCGCCGCCCTCGAGCTGGTCGAGGTGATGCACCTCGCCGGCGGCGCGGCCGTGCATTACTCGATCGAGGTGTTCGCCCCGGGCTCGATCGACCTGCACGTGATCCGCGGCCTCAAGTTGGGCGACGATCCCGACGACGGGTTCGTGAACACAGAACGTTCCAGCTAAGGTCCAAGCATAATTCAAAGACTTCTCTCTATGGGTTGACGGGCGAGTCCGCTTGATCACGAGCGCTCCAGCGAGTTCACTGTCGCGAACGTAAGCCGAACCAGGAGGAGACATGCCGATCCCCGTCCGTCTGCATCGGAGCGAGCTCTGCGTACCGGGCACGAGTGAACGGATGCTCGAGAAGGCTCCCAGCCTGGGGGCCGACGTCGTCATGCTCGACCTCGAGGACGCTGTCGCCCCCGACGACAAACCGGAGGCGCGAGCGAACGTGATCGACGCCCTCCGCGAGCGCGACTGGAGCGGCTGCACGGTGACGCTGCGCATCAACGGGCTCGACACCCACTACTGCTACCGCGACATCGTCGACGTCGTCGAACAAAGCGGCGAATGGCTCGACACGGTCCTGGTGCCGAAGGCGAGCTGCGCCGGCGACATCCACCTGGTCGCCACCCTGCTGACCCAGATCGAGGACGCGATGGGGCTCGAGAAGCAGATCGGGATCTCGGCGCTGATCGAGACCGCGCCGGGGATGCTCAACCTCGAGGAGATCGCGGCGAGCTGCCCGGAGCGGATGGAGGCGCTCATCTTCGGCGTCGCCGACTACGCGGCGTCGATCCAGAGCCAGACCGCCTCGATCGGGGGCTCGGACGCGAACTACGCGGTCATCACCGACTCGAACCTGGATGGTGACTCGGAGGGTGAGGACCATCGCGACCTGCACTGGGGCGATCAGTGGCACTACGCGCTGTCGCGAATCGCGGTCGCCTGCCGCGCCAACGGGCTGCGCCCCGTCGACGGGCCGTTCGGCGATTTCAGCGACCCGGAGGGCTATCTCGTCGCTGCTCGCCGAGCATCGATCCTCGGTTTCGAGGGCAAGTGGTGCATCCACCCCAGCCAGATCGAGCTCGCCAACGAGGTGTTCTCCCCCGACGAGCGGCTCGTCTCGCGCACCCGGCGCATCATCGAGGCGATGAAGGAGGCTGCCGACGACGGCCGCGGCGCGGTCTCGCTCGACGGTCGCCTGATCGACGCAGCGTCCCTGCGGATGGCCGAGCACCTGCTGACCAAGATCGAGCTGATCGAGGAGCGCCAGAACGGCGTCACGCCCGTCAGCGCGGAGGTTGCGGCCGGCGCCTGAGCCTCGCTCGTGGCATTCTTCCGGGATGACCCGACCGGTCGTCCTTGGGATCGTCGGTGACTCGGCAGCAGGAAAGACGACGCTCACCCGCGGCATTGTTCGCATCCTCGGCGGAGACGACAGCGTCTCCTACTCAGTGGGGACGACTACCACCGCTACGAGCGCCAGCAGCGCACCGAGCTCGGCGTCACGCCGCTCGACCCGGCGGCGAACTACCTCGACATCCTCGGTCAGCACCTCGGGCACCTGCGGGCCGGCCAGCCCGTCCTAAAGCCGATCTACGACCACCGCACGGGGACCCTCCGCGCGCCCGAGTACGTTCGACCACATCCCTACGTGGTGGTCGAGGGCCTGCTCAACTTCCACTCGGAGGAGCTACGTTCGGCTCACGACATCCGTGTGTTCTTGGCGCCGTCCGAGGACCTGCGACGGACCTGGAAGCTCACCCGGGACTGCACACGGCGCGGCTACACGACCCACGAGGTCTTCCGGGAGCTCGATCGCCGGGAGCCGGATGTCGAGAGCTACATCCGGCCGCAGCGACGGCACGCCGACATCGTGATGTCGTTCATGCCCGCCGGAGGCGGCGATCCGGAGCTGCTCGACGCGCACCTGATCCTTCGCGACTCCCTGCGGCACCCGGACCTCTCCCCCCTTCTGGGGCCCGACGGCGAAGGCCCGACGCTCGTGCGTCGCGGGCACGAATCGCTGCTGCGGATCCCGGGCGACACCGACCCCGCCCTCGCGGCGGAGCTCGAGGAGGCCGTATGGCAACGGATGCAGTACGCAAGCCACCTGCGCGCCCAGCGGCTCGGGGAGTTCACGATCGGGACCGACCTGCACCGCTCCGAGTCGCTCGCGCTCGCCCAGACGCTCCTCCTCTATCACCTCGTCTCGACCCGCGCCGAGGTCGCGGCTGGGATCGATCCCCACGACCTGCAGGTGCCGAGCGGGATCGGATCCGACTCGGCGCTTCACACATAGCGCGTAGGAGTGGCGATCAGCCGGCCGGCTCGGCTGCGGCGCGCTCCAGCGCCTCCCGAGCGGACGAACGCACGTACTCGGCGAACGCCTCCACCGGCTCCGAGACCGGGCCGACCGAGGAGGTGACGACGTGCCACTGGCGGCTGGGCAGGCCCCCGCGCGGGCGGATCGTCGCGAGGTGGCCGGCCTCGAGCTCGAGCCCCACCGCCGCCCGGGACTGGAGCGCGATCCCCAGGCCCATCCGGGCAGCGCTCTTGATCGCGCCGTTGGAGCCGAGCGTAAGCAGCGGTGGCTGGAGCTGGTGCGAGGCGAGGTAGGCCTCGCAGAGCCGGCGCGTACCGGAGCCCTGCTCGCGCATGAGCCATGAGCGCTCGGCGAGCTCGGCGACCGGCACCCAGGGCCGCTGCGCCATACGGTCCGCCGTCGCGGTGATCAGGACGAAGTCGTTCTCGAGGAACGCCGTTCCCTCGAAGCCGCCGTCCTCGGGAGGACGCCCGGATATGGCCACGTCGGCCTCGCGGGCGCCGAGTTGCCTGAAGACCTCTTGGCGGTTGTCGACGTAGACGCTCACCTCCAGGTCGGGACGGCGTTGGCGGAACTCCCGCAGGAGGGCCGGCAGCAGGTACTCGCCGGCGGTCGTGACCGCGGCGACCCGCACCCGCTCCGAGCCGCCGCGCGCCGCGTTGGCAGCGGCCTCCGACCCCTCTCGAAGCAGTGCGACGACGTCACTCGCGTAGCGCGCGTAGGCCCTGCCCGCCGAAGTCGGCCGGATGCCCCGCCCTGCCCGCTCGGTGAGCTCGACACCGACCTCGCGCTCGAGAGCCGCGACCGCGGCCGAGACAGAGGGCTGCGTGACGACCAGCTCCTCGGCCGCGGCGGTGACCGAACCAGTCCGGACGACCGCCAGGAATGCGGAGAGCTGAGTCAGGGTCACGGCCACGGAACCGTCGGTCAATATATAGGATTATCTCTATTGATTCAACGTTTTTCTTAGTTTGAACGCATGAGCAAGCTGTGCGAATGTCCCGCCATGACCGAACTACCAGACACCCTTTCACCATCCACGAGGCTGCTCTGCGGCCCCGGCCCGACCAACGTCGACCCGGCCGCGCTTGAAGCGATGAGCAGGCCCATGCTCGGGCACCTCGATCCTGAGTTGCACGACATCCTGCTCGACCTCGTCGAGCTGCTCCGCAGCGCCTACCGGGCGGAGTCCGGCCTCGTCCTCCCCCTCCAGTCCACCGGCACGGCCGGGATGGAGGCGGGCCTGGTGAACCTGGTGGAGCCTGGCGAGACCGTGATCGTTGGCGCTAGCGGGTTCTTCGGCGCGCGCCTCGCAGAGGTCGCACGACGCTGTGGGGCGCGCGTCCACGAGGTCTCGGCGGACTGGGGAGAGCACGTCCCCAACGAGCAGCTGCTCGATGCGCTCGACCGCCACCCCGACGCCGTTCTCTTGGCGGTGGTTCACGGCGAGACCTCAACCGGCAGCGAGCACCCGGTCGCCGAGCTCGGAGCGGCGATGCGCGGAGGCGAGACCCTGCTCATGGTCGACTGCGTCACGACCCTCGGGGGCGTCGAGCTCGACTTCGACGGGTGGGGGATCGACTACGCCTACTCGTGCACCCAGAAGTGCCTCGCTGCGCCGCCCGGCATGTCCCCCGTCGCAGTTTCGGATCGCGCCCTCGAGCGGCGCCGCAAGCGGCGGACGCCGGTCCCGTTCTCGCTCGACCTCGAGCTGCTTCGCGACTACTGGGTCGAGCGCCCGGCGACCTACCACCACACCGCACCGATCCTCCACATCTACGCGCTCCACGAGGTGCTGCGGCAGCTCCTGCTCGAGGGCCTCGAGCAACGTTGGGCGCGCCACGCGGAAGCCGGAGCGCACCTGCAGGAGCGGGTACGCGCGGCGGGCCTCGAGCTGGTCGCGGAACCGGACCATCAGCTCCCACAGCTCACCGCGATCCGGGTGCCCGACGAGACCGACGGGAAGGCGGTCCAGACGCGGCTCCTAGACGAGGAGGGGATCGAGGTTGGCGGCGGCCTCGGCCCGCAGGCGCCACCGATGTGGCGCGTCGGGCTGATGGGCCCGAACGCGTCGATCGACACCGCTGACCGGGTGTTCGAGGCCCTGATGGCACGGGTTGAGAGCCCGGCCGTCGCCGTCGCCTAGATCCAGAGGCCTCAGCCGACAGCCACCGGCGCTCGGCTCGTCGCCGCCACCAGGGTGTTTTCGAGCAGCGAGGCGACTGTCATCGGACCCACCCCGCCCGGGACCGGGGACACCGCGCCGGCGCGGCGGCGCACGGCCTCGAAATCGACGTCACCGGTGAGGCGCTCGCCCACGCGATGGATCCCGACGTCGATGACGGTCGCGCCGTGGCGGACGTGAGCCTCGCCGATCAGGTGCGGCCGGCCAGCGGCGACGATCAGGATCTCCGCCCTCCGACACTCATGCTCAAGCTCGCGGGTTCGCGTGTGGCACACGGTCACCGTGCTGTCGCGACGGCTCAAAAGCGCCGCGACCGGCCTCCCGACCAGCTCCGAGCGCCCAATCACCACAGCGCGGCGGCCCGCCAGCTCGACCCCATGATGATCGAGCAGGGCGACGATGCCCTTCGCGGTGGCCGGCGGCAGGGCGCCGTGCTTGGCGAGCCGCCCGGGGTCTGCGAGGTGGAGGCCGTCGACGTCCTTGTGCGGGTCGATCCGCTCGAGCAGCGGCCTCGGATCGAGGGTCACGGGCAGCGGTAGCTGGAGCAGGATCCCGCTGACCGTCGAATCGTCGTTCAGCGCGCCGATGCATGCTTCGAGCTTGTCCTCGGATACCTCCGCCCCGAAACGGTGGAGCGAGAACGACACGCCGGTCCGGCTGCACGCCGCGTCGGTGGCCGCGACGAACGCCGACGCGGCCGGGCTCTCGCCAACGACGATCGTCGCCAGCGACGGCGCGGCCTCGCCGACCGCGTGGCGGTCGGAGACATGCGCTGCGACGCGATCGCAAACCGCGGTTGCCGCCGCGCGGCCGTCGAGGACCCGGGCCTCGCGGCTGACCCCGGGCAGACCCGGGATGCCGTGCACGTTCGAGAACCCCATGCTCGCTCTCCTCAGGTGGTCGCCTGCCACGGCCACCGGGGTCATCTCGTCGAGTAGGAGTGGGCGCCGGCGCCGGCCAGCTTGCCGCCTTCGACGATCAGGTACTCCTCGCGGATCGGCTCCCCCGCGAAGTAGTGCTCGAGGATCTCGCGCGTGCCGGCCGCGTACCGGGCCTGGGCCGAGAGGCTCGAGCCCGACGTGTGCGGGGTCATGCCGTGGTGGGGCATCGTCCGCCACGGATGGTCCTCGGGCGCCGGCTGCGGGTACCAGACGTCGCCCGCATAGCCCGCGAGCTGGCCCGACTCGAGCGCCCGGACGACAGCGTCGCGGTCGCAGATCTTCCCCCGCGCGGTGTTGACGATGAACGATCCGCGCTTCATCTTGCCGATCATCTCGTCGTCGAACATGTGCTCGGTCTCGGGATGGAGCGGGCAGTTGATCGTGACCACGTCCATCTCCGGGACCATCGCCTCGGTGGACTCGTGGAAGGTCGCGCCGAGCTCCTCCTCGACCTCGGCCGGAAGCCGGTGCCGGTCCGTGTAGTGGAGGCCGACCTCGAACGGCTTCAGCCGCCTCAGCACCGCGGTGCCGATCCTGCCGGCCGCGACGGTGCCCACCTGCATCCCCTCGAGGTCGTAGGAGCGCGAGACCGCGTCCGCGATCTTCCAGCCGCCGTCGAGGACGATCTGGTGCATCGGGATGTAATTGCGGACCAGGCTCAGAATCATCATCACCACGTGCTCGGAAACCGAGATCGAGTTGCTGAACGTGACCTCGGCAACCGTGATTCCCGCCTCGTTCGCCGCGTCGAGGTCGGTGTGGTCGGAGCCGATCCCAGCGGTGATGATGAGCTTCAGGTTCGGGGCCTTGGCGATCCGCTCACGGGTCATGTAAGCCGGCCAGAACGGCTGTGAGATCACCACCTCGGCGTCGGCCAGGTTCTGGTCGAGCTCCGAGTCCTCGCCCTCCTTGTCGGACGTGACGATCAGGGTGTGGCCGGCGTCCTCGAGGAACTTGCGCAGGCCGAGCTCGCCGGAGACGCACCCCAGCAGCTCGCCCGGCGTGAAGTCGAGCTGCGTCGGGAGTCGGCGCTGTCTGGCCGTCGGGGTAACCCTCGATCTTGGGCACTTCGTCGCGTGAGTAGTCGGGCGGGTAGCCGTCGACTGGGTCGTCGTATAGGACGCAGAGGATCGTCGCCATCGGTCAGCCTCCTTGCGGGCGGGTGCGGTCTCGCCGCACTATATCCGGGGATTGGACAAAAAGGTACATTCTCAAGCGCTGCCGTTCGCTGCGATCTCGAGCCAATTCGCGAACAGCTGCCGAGCGAGCGCGTGCAGTTCCTCTCCGCGACGCTCCACGTCGGCGATGAACTCGGCGCCGCGCTCCTCGCCGAGGGTCTCGGCGAGCGAGCGGCGATACGCCGGGACCTCGCCCCACTCGCGCGCCATCTCGCCGGTCACCTCGAGATGGAACTGGACGCCGTAGGCGCGCTCGCCGACCCGAAACGCCTGGTTTTCGGCCAGCGGCGATCGCGCCAGGCGAACCGCCCCCGGCGGCAGGTCGAAGGTGTCGCCATGCCACTGGAGCGAGACCAGGGGCTCGTCGATGCCCGCGAACAGGCGGTCCTCGCGTCCCTCGCCCGTTAGCTCGACCTCGAGCAGCCCCACCTCGGCCTGCTCGGCCGCGTACACGGGGGCGCCGAGCGCGGCGGCGAGGAGCTGCACCCCGAGGCAGACGCCCAGAAAGGGGCGCCCCGCCTCGACCGCGTCGGTGACCAGCCGCTTCTCGGCTGCGAGCCACGGGGTGCTCCGCATCGTCGCCCGCGCCCATCGGGCCGCCCATCGCCAGCACCGCGTCGAACTCGCGCCAGTCCGGCAGCGGCTCGCCCTCGTCGAGCTCAACGGCCACGGCCTCGGCGTCGTGCTCTCGCATCACCTCGGAGAACACTCCCGGGTGCTCGCAGGCGATGTGCTGGAGGACGAGTACGCGCACCGGGCCGGCCTTCAGGGCGCCTGCTCCGAACCGCGCGGGGTGTCCTTCTGCTCGCGGAACTCGACGATATCGCCGCTCTCGGCATCGATGCGAACCACCGCGAGCTCGGAATACGCCTGGTCGCCCGTGTTCGGCGTTGGGATCGAGAGCGAGACGATCCAGAACGGGTGGCGGTCCAGCCCCTGTCGCAGCAGGCGGATCTGGGTGTCCTCGGGGACGAAGTCTGATCTGCTCGGTCGCCGTCGCGATCGCATCCTCCTGAGTCACCTCGGACTTCCGAGGCCCGCGAGATCACGAAGGCGAGCACGAGCACCGCCGCGACGACCGCGAACCGAGGCCAGGTGGGCGCCCGGCGCGCGCGTTTCTCGGCGAGCGGCCCGGCGCCCGCGTCGCTCGAAGTCGACACGGGACGAGTGTAGGCGGCGTAGCTCAGACCGTCGGGCGGAACTCGTCGCCGAGATCGGTGCCCAGCACGATGATCAGCACGATGATCACGCAGACGATGGAGATCGCGAGCAACCCGAGCTCGAACGACCGCACGTGCGTCTGCTTGGGCGGAAACTCGATCTGCTTACGCTTCATTCATCTACTCCTTGACCTCCGGCGTCATTCCCGGCTGCGGCACGTCCGGCTCGTCGATATCCGCGGCCGACGCCGAGCGAGTAGGCGATCAGACGACGGTTCTCATAAGCGACCCAGGCGACGAGCGCGAGGACCATGAAGACGATCCCGATCCACGTGAGCACCATGTAGGCGCCCTCCGCCCCGATGCCCTCTTCGCCGTAGGTCGAGCCCGGGCCGAACGTCATGAACCCGGCGCACTCGGTGTAGGGGTCGCCCATCACGAAGTCGGCCGAATCCTCGACCCGGGCGTCCGTGGTCCCTGGATCCTTGCTGACGCACTCCGGGGCGCTGTCGATGATCGCTGCCATCAGCCTGGTCCTTCCCTAGGCGTGGATCGGGCTGCCATCGGCGTCACCAGCTCGCGCGCCGCGGCGGCCTGCACCGCGTCGGCGGGCACCCGGGTCCCATCGGGCTCAATCACGAGATCCTCAGCCGGGGCAAACTCCGGCACGTGGATATCGGGGTCGTACTCGGCCATATCTATGCCGTCGACCTCGACCTCCGGCGGTACGCGAAGCAGGTTGAGCTTCTTCAGAACCCAGGACGCGAACCACCCGGTGAGGAAGCCGAGCGGCAGGAAGGTCGCCAGGCCAATCAGCTGACCACCCATCGAGCTCTCGACGTTGTTCACCCCGGTTGGGTACCCCGCCGCGAACACCCCCACCCAGAGGATCCCCATGAACCCGGCGAACCCGTGCACGGAGACCGCGCCGACGACGTCGTCGACCCGCATCTTGGTCTCGATCCAGTTGCCGACCCAGACGGTGAGCGCTGCGGTGCCGGCGGCGATCAGGTAGCCCAGGGTGGGCGCGTAGACGTCGGCCCCTGCGGACACGGAGATCACTCCGGCAAGGCCGCCGGACACCGTCCAGAACGGGTCGCCGCGGCTGGCAAAGTAGCCACCGGTGAAGCCACCGGCGAAGCCGAAGGTGATGATCATCGCGATCGAGCCAAGCGTCGTGGGGCTGAGGTAGATGTTGGCCCAGCCGGGGAAGGTGGTCGAGACGATCACGAGGCAGGCGGCATAGAAGGCGTAGAAGCCGGTGAAGATCAGCATCAGCCCCATCAGGGTCATATGGATGTTGTGGGGTCTGAAGGTGCGGGTCAGGCCCTCCTTCGTGTACTTGCCGATGCGCGGCCCGAGGTTGAACAGCACGCCGAGGGTGAAGGCGCCGGCGACGCCGTGGACGACCGCGGATGCGATCGAATCGTGGAAGCCGAAGCGCAGCGTCAGCCAGCCGCCGAAGCTCCAGCCCCAGGCGGCGTCGAGGATCCACACGGCCGACCCGAGCAGGACCGCGAGCACCAGGTAGGCGGAGAGCCGCACCCGCTCGAGCAGGGCGCCGGACATGATCGAGGCCGTCGTCCAGCTGAACAGGAGGAAGGCGAGGAAGAAGACGAGGTTGATGTTGTTCGTCAGGTTCGGCCCGAAGATGTCCGACCATGGGATCCCGCCCTGGCACGCCGCGGCCGTGAAGTCGGTGCTGTTCGGGCCGATCGGCGGAAAGCCCGGCATGTTGCAGTTGTAGATCCACCAACCGAAGTAGTAGAAGCTCGGGGTGACGACGGCGATCGTGAGGATGTTCTTCATCGCCGTGGCGAGCGCGTTCTTGCGGCGCGCGACGCCGGTCTCGTACGTCATGAAGCCCACGTGGATGAGCCACATGATCACGACGGTGAAGAAGTAGAACTGCTCGCCGAGGATGACGCTGTCGAGCCCGAGGCTCTCGGCGGAAGCCGCGTCCTCGAGGTTCTCAACCTGACCGAGCAGGAAGTCCATCCGTTCGCAAACGTATCCCTACTGGGAGCGCCTGTGACAATAGGCATCAGCCCATACTTTGGCCACTGCGAGTGTGTGGTCGACCCATAGCAGCGTCACACGCGCCCTCGTGACTAGGATGCGCCAACCCGCCCGCGGACTCCCCACAAAACGGAGGTGTCGATTGAACCTGCAGCTCGTCGAAGAGGAGGAGGCCGCGCGCCGTGTGCGGCGGGAGAACGAGACGCTCTACGCGGTCATCAAGACCGTCTCCTCCTCGCTCGATCTCGACCGCGTGCTCGGCGGCATCGTCGACATCGCAACCGATGCGACCGCCTGCCACGCCTGCTTCATCTACTTCCTCGAGGATGACCGCCTGGAGCTGCGGGCGGCCTCGCCCCGTTACTCGCAGTTCGTCGGCGAGCTCGGACTGGGAGTGAACGAGGGCCTGGCGGGCTGGGTCGCCCGCACCGAGACCCCTGAGTTCATCCGCGAGAACGCGATGGCGGACCCGCGGATGAAGTTCGTCCCCGAGCTCGAGGAGGAGGACTTCCAGTCGATGGTCGCGGTCCCGATCCTGGCCAAGTCCGGCGACGTGATCGGCGTCATCGTGCTCCACACCGAGGCGCCGCGGGAGTTCGAGGACGACGTCCTCAACTTCCTCGTCCATACCGCGTCGCTGGTTGCCGGGGCGATCGAGAACGCGCAGCTCTACGAGGAGACCCGCCGACGGGTGCAGGCGCTGACCACCCTCGCTCAGTTGAGCCAGGTGCTGGCGGCGGTGACGCTGCGGGAGGATCTCTACGACGCCGTCGCTCGTGGCGCCCGTGAGCTGCTGCGCGCCGACGCCTGCCAGATCTACCGCCTCGACGTCCAGACGGACGAGCTCCGGCTGGCGAGCTCCGATCCCGAGGGCGCGCCCGCGCCCAGCGCACGCCCCGGCGGGGCCGGCCTCGTGCTCGACCTGATGCGGCGGGCGAACGGGCGGGGCCGAGGCGGACGGGGCCGGGTCGCGCGAGAGCTCTGGCCGGACGTCGACGAGGGGTCGCTGCTGGTGGCGCCGCTGGTCGCCCGCGACGAGCAGCTCGGCGTGCTCTGCTGCCTGGCGGACGGGAGGCAGTTCACGGAGGAGGACGCAGAGCTGCTGGGCGCCGTCGCCGACCAGACGGCGGTCGGGCTCAAGAAGGCGGAGCTGATCGAGCGGTTGACCGCAGAGAACACGGTCAGGGACATGTTCGACGCGCTCGCCGCCGGCTCGGTCGAGACGGCCGAGGCGAAGGCGAGCGAGACGCGTTGCGACCTCGGCCGCTCGCACCTATTCCTGCACGCTGAGCGCGGGCCGGGTGCAGACGAGGGGGCCCTGCCCTGGCCGGAGCTCGCAGCCCGTCTCGAGACGCGGCTGCGCAAGCTCTATCCACGGGCCCTGTTCGACTCCCGCCGCGACCGGGTCCGTGCGCTGGTGCCGCTCTCGAACGGAAATGGCGAGGCGCTCGCGGCGCTGCGCGCCGAGTGCGACTCACTGGGGCGCGACGAGCTTCTCATCGTCGGCCTCAGCGACGTCGACCGCGGGGCGGCCGGGGCCCGGCGCCGGATGCGCGAGGCCGCCGATGCGGCGCGGATCGGCCGGTCGCTGGTGGTCGACGGGGGCGCCGTGTCCTATGAGCAGCTCGGCGCCTACCGCTACCTCGTGCACCTCGAGCTCGATGACGCGCCACGGGATCGCTACCGCCGGTCGGTGGCGGCGCTCAGCGAGTACGACCATCGGCGCGGCTCAGCGCTCGTCGAGACGCTGGAGCGGTATCTCGCGGACCGAGGCAGCGTCACCACCAGCGCCCGGGCGCTCTACGTGCACCCCAACACCGTTCGCCAGCGTCTCGAGCGGATCGAGCGGGTAGCCGAGCTCGACCTTCCCAAGGAGGACCTGCTCTCGCTGGAGCTGGCGCTGAAGCTCGCCCGGCTCCATCAGGCACGAGCCGAGCGGGGGTAGACCGATGGCGCTAGGAGGTCCCGGCGCGGCGCACGCGCCTACGAGCCAGCCAGATCCAGAAGATCGCGAACCCGACGACGTTCAGCAACACGACGAAGAGCACCCACCAGGCCTTCCACAGAAAGGGGACGTCTTCGCCCTCCTTCCAGAGCTCGTAGCCGGTCAGGTAGGCCATGATCAGAAGCGTCGCGATCAGGATCGGAGGCGCCTGACCGGTGAGGACGAAGAGGATCATCGGCGGCGCGATCCTACCGGCGGGGCACGGCCATGACCATCAGGGGGAAGCTCTATGCCGCGATCGTGCTGACGATCCTGGGCCCGCTCGCGACCACGGCGGTGGCGCTCCACGGGATGACGCAGCTCGGCGACCGCTTCGACGAGGTGCGCGATCGCTTCGAGAACGAATCGATCGCCCGCGAGCTCAAGTTCCTCGTCACGGACGTGAACGGATGGCAGACCGCGTACGGGTATGCGGGTGCGGGCGGCGAGTTCCGGCCACGCTTCGTCGCGTCGGCGCAGCAGCTGCGGAACGAGCTCGACCTCGCCGGCGAGTCGTTCACCGACGAGCAGGAGACCGCGCTGCTGCGCGAGCTCGAGGCCGAGTTCCGGGCGTTCATGCGACTCGACGAGGTCGCCTGGGGCAGCCTCCAAGAGGGCGACGTCGCGCGGACCAAGCAGATCCTGCTCGGGCCCGAGCTCCAGCGCTTCGAGACCATGGCGGCGACCGCGGACGAGCTCGCCGCCTACCAGCAGGAACAGGCGCAGGCCACGGATGTGGCCTTTGACGACGCGCGCGACGACGCGCGACGACGGCTGATCGCGGTGGCGCTGGGGGCCGGCGTCGTGATCGTCCTGTTGCTCGTCACGGCCAACGACATCGCTCGGATGGCGCTCGAGGGCGAGCGCAAGGTGCGCGGGCAAGAGGGGCCTGACGACCAGAGCTCGTGACCCAGGACGTCCTTCTCACGCTGAGCCTGCTCCTCGGCGCGGCGCTCGCCGCGCGATTCCTGGCGAGCCTCCTGCGGATCCCGGAGATCCTCGTACTCGTCCTTCTCGGCGCCCTGTTCGGGCCCTCGGTCCTCGACGTCGTCGACGTACCCCTCGACTCGATCGGCGCCCAGCTCCTGTTCACGCTCGGGGTCTCGCTGATCCTCTTCTACGGCGGCCTCAACCTCTCGCTAAGAGTCCTCCAACGCGTGCGCGTCGGGCTCGGGATGCTGGTCATCCCGGGCGTGCTTTTGACCACCCTGATCACCGGCGCGGTGGCGCACGTCGTCTTCGATCTCTCATGGACGGCCGCGCTGCTCATGGGCGCGATCCTCGCGCCAACGGACCCCGCGATCCTGATCCCGCTGTTCATCAGCTCGCGGCTGCGGCCGAAACTCGCTCAGACCGTGGTCGCCGAGTCGGCGTTCAACGACCCCACCGGCGCAGTGCTCGCCCTGACCCTCGCCGGCGTCCTTCTCACCGGAGACGAATCGATCGCCACGCCGGTCATGGAGTTCGCCGTGGACCTCGGAATCAGCACCGTGATCGGCATCGTCGCCGGAGTGCTGCTCGCGGCGACGATCTCGAGCCGGCGGACGGGGATCTGGCGCGAGTCCTCGGCGGCGGCGGTCCTCGCCGTCGTCACGATCGGGTACTTCTCGCTCGACTCCGCGGGCGGCAGCGGCTACCTGGGTGCGTTTTTGGCCGGCCTCATCGTCGGCAACATGGAGCGCCTCGGGCTCGCGATGCACTCCGAGCACGAGCGCGAGCTGCGCCAGTTCGCCTTCAACGTCGCCGACCTGGTCACGCTCTTCGTGTTCGTCGTGCTCGGCGCCAACATCCCGTTCGACACCCTCGGGGAATACCTGCTGCCGGCGCTGGCGGTGCTCGCAACGCTGCTGCTCATCGCGCGACCGATCACGGTACTGGCCTGCGTTTTGCCGGACCGCCGCGGCGCCTGGACCCGGCCCGAGCTGGCCTTTCTGTGCTGGACGCGCGAGACCGGCGTCGTCCCAGCCGCTCTCGTCGGCGTCCTCGCCGGTCTCGGCGTGCCCAATGTCGACGTCTACGCCGCAGTCGTCGCGCTGGCGATCGTGATGACCCTGATCCTCCAGGCGCTGCCGGCGGCCTGGCTCGCCGGCAAGCTCGGCCTCCTCGACGCCACGGCGGCGCCCGAGGCCGAGCCCGCCCCGGCCTGATGGGCCCGTTCCGGCGTCGCGGCCGCCGCTCACGCGAGCGGCTAGGCCACGAGAAACCGGGCGCGGTCCTGCGCGGCCCGCCGATCACGCTGACCTGCGAGTGCGGCGAGCGTGCGGACGTTCCCTACGGGGAGGCCTGGGACTGCCCGGCCTGCGGACGCCGCTACGACACCACCAGGATCCCGAGCGAGGACTACGAACGGATCCGCCGCACCCAGCTCCGCTTCCGGATCCTCCCGATCGCCTACGCGCTCTTCGTCTCGGCGGTGGCCGTGTTCTTCCTCGTAACCGGCAACGAGTTCAGCATCTTCCTTTGGCTGCCGGTCTCGCTGATGGCGTGGTTCATGCTGATCCGGCCGGTCCATCGCAGGCGCTACCGCGAGGCGATCACCGACCTGCCGCGCTGGGACCTGCGCGCCGATTAGCCGGCGCTACGCCGGCGCTCGCGCCGTCGGCTCCGCGGCCGCCTCCTCGGGCATCGTCGGCGTCTCCTCCCGCAGCCGGATCCCGGTGCGGTCCTGGACAACGTGCCGGAAGACATAGAGCAACAGCGAGACCCCGAGCACGATCAGACCAATCAGGGTCTTGTCCAACCCGTAGCCGTACTCGTCGGCGTAGATGAAGCCGCCCCAGATGATGAAGGCGAGGTTGATCGCCGCGAGCAACCCTGCGATCGGCACCCAGATCGCCGACAGCCTGATCGGCCGCGGCCAGTTGGGCCGGTCGCGGCGCAGGAGCAGGAACCCGCTGAGGGCGAAGACGTGGGCAAGGATGTAGCCCAGGTTGCCCGCGGCCAGGATCTCGATCGCGCTCGCGAAGTACGTGATCAGGAAGAGGTTCAGGAGCGCGTCGAGCGTCATCGCTCGCGCGGGCACGCTGAACTTGTTCAACACTCCGAGCTGCTTGATCGTCATTCCGTCCCGGGATATGCCGAACAGGGCGCGCGAGCCGTCCATCGTGGCGGTATTCATCGAGAGCAGCAGGCCGGCGACGAGGCACACGATCATCACGTTGCCCAGCGCGTCGCCGACGATCGTGTCGAACGCCTGCGTGTAGAAGGCGATCCCGGTGGCGTCCTCAGCGACCGCGGCCGTTCCCAGCGTCCCGCCGACGCCGAGCGGCAGCAGTGCGTAGACGACGACGGAGAACGCCGCGGACGCGCGCAGAGCCCGGGGCGTGTCCGTCTCGGTGTCGTGGTATTCGGGTGCGAACGCCGCGACCGTCTCGAACCCGTAGGCGGACCATCCCATGAAGTAGAGCCAGACGAGCGCCAGGCCGAGGCCTCCGCCTGCGCCGATCTCCCACTGCATATTGTCGCTAGACCAATCCCCGGTGATGTACGGGAGGAACATCAACACGAAGGCCGGGATCAGCAGGAGCCCTCCCGTCACGTACCCCAGCCACACCGCCGGTCGGACCCCGAACACGTTGAAGGCCCAGACGAGCAGGATCGCGGCCATCCCGAGGACGATCGGGAGGGTGAAGTCGAACCCGCCGGCGGCCTCCGCCCACGTCGAGTCGGAGAACCACTCGGCCTGGATCAACGTGCCGACGACGAGCCCGTTGATCGCGAGCACGCTCGACCAGGCGAACCAGTAGCCGAAGGTAGCCACGGGCCCCACGAAGGTGAAGTACTTGCGCCATGCCTCGTGGGCGAACAGCGAGATGCCACCCGCCTTGGTGGGGAACATGGTGGCGAGCTCGGCGTAGACGTTGTTCTGCAGCGCCCCGAGGCAGACGGAGATCGTCCAGAGGACGAACGCACCGGTGGTGCCGAGGGCTCCAATCGAGAATCCCAGCGCCGCGATCAGGAAGCCGGGATTGGCCAGGGCTATGACGAATCCGTCCCACCACGTCATCGCCTTGAGCAGCTGGCGTTCCTCGACTTGGGCAGTTGCCATCCGGGCCTCCTCTCCGCTGTCGGGCGAAACGTATCTGTTTGAACCTATTTGTGCACTGCCCCGTCGCGGGCATGGCGAGATGCCCGGACCTTGCGGTCCTTCCGGATCGTGGGATCCTCGTGGGGAGAAGCATGGGCACGCAGGTACGAGACCGTGGGGACCGAGCGTCTACCGCCGAGGTCGAGCGCGACCCCGGACGGCCCGTGGTCCTCGGCACGCTCGCCTGCCCGATCGACCCTGCCGCCGAGCGCATGGCGATCGAGTCCGCGCTCGAGGTCGGCTCCACTCTGCTCGTGACCAACGTGGTCCACCTGCCCAGCTACCCGACGACGCTGATGCTGGCGGGGCCGGACGCGGCAACGCTCCCGCACGAGGAGCAGCTGAAGGAGGTCCGGGCCACTGCGGAACGCGCCGCGGCACTGGGGATCCGCACGGAGCATCTGCGGGTGAGCAGCAAGCGGCCTGTGGAGGCCCTGCTCGAGGTGGTCCGGGACCGGCAGGCTGGTCTATTGGTCTTCGGCCCGGACCGCACCCGGATCAAGGCACGCCGCTACCGCCGCGCCGCGCGCGCGATCCGGCGCAAGGCCGCCTGCCTGGTCTGGCTCGCCGACGAGGCGTAGGCTTACACGAGCCGCGCGGGTGCGACACAATCACCGTCTGTACAGATTTGTACAGACGGTTGCTTACCGGGAAGGAGATACGGAATGTCGGAGAAGATGTGGGGCGAAGAGCCGTTCTGGGGGCTGGGCTACGAGTGGGACCCGGACTGGACCTTGACCGAGCGCCAGAAGGAGCTGCGAGCGAAGCTGATCGAGCTCTGCGAGACCGAGCTGCGCGCCAACGCGAAGCGCTCCGACGACGAGCTCGCGTATCCGCGGCGCAACTTCGAGGTGCTGGCCGAGAACGGGTTCCTCAGCCTGACCGTGCCCGAGGAGCACGGCGGCCTCGGCGAGAACCATGTCGCCTTCTCGATGTTCTGCGAGACCCTCGCCCGCTATGGCTGCGCCTCGACGGCGATGTGTTACGTCATGCACGTCGGCGCCGTCCAGACGATCATGCTGCGGCCGACGCCGGAGCTCGTCGACAAGTACATCCGCACGCTCGACTCGGACTGCCGGATCGGAACGCTGTCCTATTCCGATCCCCAGACCGGCTCGCACTTCTGGTACCCGTTCTCCTCCAAGGCGGAGCGCTCCAACGGTGGCTTCAAGGTCAACAAGAAGTCGTCGTGGACGACGTCCGGTGGCTTCGCCGACTTCTACGTCGTGCAGACGACGAGCCCCGACTTCTCGGGCTACGACGATCTCTCGGTCTTCGTGATCGATGGCGACGACGTGAAGGCCCACCCCTCTCTGTGGGACGCGCTCGGGCTTCGCGGCAACCAGTCCGGGCCGATCGAGGTCGAGGACATCGAGATCCCCGCCGAGCAGGTCGTCGGCCCGATCGGCGATGGCGCGACCTCCAACGACGAGGCGGTCGACCCCTGGTTTTTGATCGGCTCGTCGTCCGTTTGGAATGGGATCGCGCTCGGAGCGATCGACATCGCCAAGCGGCACACGACGCGCAAGAAGCACGTCGACGTCGGGATGCGCGTGGCCGACTACCCAACGATTCAGGACTACGTCGGCGAGGCGGTGATGGACACGAACGCGTGCCGCATCTTCGTCCTCTCGGTGGCGCAGGCGATGGACCGCGCCACCGACGACAACACCAGGGTCCTCGAGCCCGGGGAGACCGCGCGCGCCGACTTCCTGCATTGGGCATGGCAGATCAAGTTCGAGGCAGCCAAGAACGTGGCCACGGTCGTCGACAAGATGCTGCACGCCTGCGGCGGCTCCGGCTACAAGCGCGACATGGAGCTCGAGCGCTACGTACGCGACGCCAAGGCCGGCTGGGTGATGGGCCCGACCAACGAGGTCCTGCGCCAGTTCGTCGGCAGGGCGGTCCTGCTCGGCTTCGACGCCCTCGACTATTGGAACCAGACCTACAATCGAAGGGTGGTCGAAAACGAGCTCAAGAAGCTCGACGCCGCCGGCAAGCGTGAGCTCGCCGAAGAGCTGGTCGAGCAGGCTGAGAAGGCCGAGGGGACCGAGCCCGCGAAGGCCTGAGCCATGGCGGTGGCCACGAGACCGGCGCTCGTCACGCCCGGCCTGAGGCCGGTCGACCGGTCGCTGGAGACGCACTGGGTGCGCCCGGGCGCAGCGACCGCCGTTCCCCTGAACCCCGACGACCAGCTGACGGTCCTAAACCGCGACGGCGGCCAGGCCGCCGAGCTCACCGTGATCGATACGGAGGGAGGCGAGGACACGGCGGCGCTCGGGCTGCGCGCCGACGCCGATGCGAGCGTCCTGCGCGGGCTCGTCGTGTCCGGGGTCGAGGGCGGCTTCTTGAAGCGACTGCACGATCAGGGCCTCCTCCCCCACGACGCCCGGGCGCTTCGGCTGTTCGACAATGACACCCCTCCCGACACCACCGAGGAGTTCGTGGCCCAGCGCGAGGCGATCGCGATCGTCGCCGCCCCCGGGGGCCGGGTGGTCGAAGGTGACTGGCCCGCGTCGCCGCTCCTGATCGAGGTGAGGCGCGCGGTCCCACGCAAGCTCGAGGAGGTCGAGCTGCCGAGCCCCCTCGCCGAGCCCCGGCTCGACTTTCGGGTCGACCGCGCGACGGCCGCCAGCTACGAGGTGAAGGAGGGCGAATACATCCAGATCATCGACGTGCAGGGAAAGCAGTGCTCGGACTTCCTCGCCTTCAATCGCGACAAGCTCGAGCGCGGCCTCGAGCGCGGCCTGGACGCGACGACGACCCGCTCGCTGATGGGCGCCGCATACCCGCAGCCCGGGCTCTACCGCAAGAGCTTCGACGTCGACATGGACCCGCTCGTCGAGGTCGTCCAGGACACCGTGGGGCGACACGACAGCTTCGCGCTCGCCTGCAACGCCAAGTACTACGAGGACCTCGGCTACTTCGGCCACACCAACTGCTCGGAGAACTTCAACGGGCAGGTAACGCCGTACGACGTCGCGCCGCGAAAGGGCTGGGAGGCGCTCAATTTCTTCTACAACACGGCATTCGACGACGACAACCGGTTTATGGCCGACGAGCCGTGGTCACGCCCGGGCGACTACGTCCTGCTGCGCGCCTCGACCGACCTGCTGTGCGCGTCGTCGGCATGCCCGGACGACATCGACCCTGCCAACGGCTGGGAGATCACCGATGTCCACGTCCGCGTGTATAGCCCCGAGAACCGCTTCTCGCTGGCGATAGCCCATCGCGTCACCCCGGAGGCCGAGCCCGTCATGACCAAAGAGACCGCCTTTCACCCGCGCACGTCGGCGCTCACCCGCGACTTCGTCGAGTACCGCGGCTACTGGCTTCCCGACTGCTTCGAGGGCGAGGGCACGATCGCCGAGTACTGGGCATGCCGCGAGAAGGCGGCGATCATGGACCTGTCGCCGCTTCGCAAGTGGGAGGTCGTCGGTCCCGACGCAGAGCTCTTGATGCAGCGAACGATCACTCGCGACGTGCGCAAGCTGTCGGTGGGGCAGGTTACGTACACCGCGGTCTGCGCCGAGACCGGCGGGATGATCGACGATGCGACCGTCTACCGACTGGCCGACGACAACTTCCGCTTCGTCACAGGTGACGAGTACACCGGGGTGCACCTCCGCGAGCTCGCCGAGGCGGAGTCGATGCGGGCGTGGGTGAAGCACTCCACCGACGAGCTCCACAACGTCGCCGTGCAGGGGCCCCTGAGCCGGGAGATCCTCGCGGACGTCGTCTGGACGCCGCCGGCGCAGCCCACGATGGAGGAGCTGCGCTGGTTCCGCTTCTCGATCGGGCGCGTGGGCGCCTACGACGGGATCCCGATCGTGGTCTCGCGAACCGGCTACACCGGCGAGCTCGGATACGAGGTGTGGTGCCACCCCCACGACGGGCCCGCCGTCTGGGACGCGATCTGGGCCGCGGGCGAGCCTCGAGGCCTGACGCCGCTGGGGCTGTCGGCGCTCGACGTGCTGCGGATCGAGTCGGCGCTGATCTTCGCGGGCTACGAGTTCGCCGACGACCAGGTGGACCCGTTCGAGGCTGGCATCGGGTTCGCGGTCGCGCTCGACACGGAGGATGACTTCGTCGGCAAGCAGGCACTGATCGAGCGCAAGGCGCACCCGCAGCGGCGCCTGGTTGGCCTCGAGCTTGAGGGCCACGAGGTGGCCGAGCACGGCGACTGCGTGCACGTGCCCGGCTCGCGCACGTCGGTCGGCGTCGTCACGAGCGGGACGCGCAGTCCGACGCTGCGAAAGAACGTCGCCCTCTGCCGGATGGCCGTGCAGCACACGGAGCCCGGCACCGAGGTCGAGGTCGGGAAGCTCGACGGACAGCAGAAGCGGATCCCCGCGACCGTCGTGACGATCCCCTTCTACGACCCCGAGAAGAAGCGCCCGCGTTCCTAGCCGAGCCGGCCGTACTGGCCGCCGTGGAAGAGGAGCGGTCGCGCGTCAGGGGCTCGGCGCGCGTACACCACCCGGCCGAGGAAGAGGGTGTGGTCGCCGCCCCAATGGGAGCGCACGACGGCGGCAACGAACTGGGCCGCCGACCCCTCCACGAGGGGCGTCTCATGAACGATCGCGAAGGTCGGCAAGGCCGCACCCTCGGGCGCCCGCCCCGCGAAATGGTCCGAGAGTGAGTCCTGATCATCCGCCAAGACGCTCACCGCGAAGCGCTGGCCGTGGTTGAGGAGCGAGCACATCTTCGTGCGCCGGTCGACAGAGATCAGAATCAGCGGCGGCTCGAGCGAGACCGACATGAACGCGTTGGCGGTCATTCCGTGGACCTGGTCCCCGACGCGCGTCGTGATGATGGTCACTCCCGTCGCGAACATCCCGAGCGTCTGGCGCAACGCCACCGCCGGGTCGTCCCCCTCGATGTCCAGCAGCTCCCGTGTCGTCGGCTCGAGCGCGGTCTCGCCGATCCCCTCGGGCCCCGCGCCGACCCAGGCGCTCGCCTCGGCCAGGCTCAGATCGAACTCCGGCGGGGTGCCTCGCGCCGCGGCCATGGGCGCATTATCCACGCACGCCACCGCCGTGCGGCGCGCGAGCCTCATCCGGCGGCCATCCGCGGGAGGACTCGCCGCGGCTGGCGAGGTACGCCCCGGCGAGCACGAGGGCGGTGCCGACGAGCGCCGCTGGGTGAATCGATTCGTCAAGCAGCAACGCTCCGAGCGCGATCGCGACGATCGGGAGGAAGTAAGCCGTGATCGACGCGCGGGTCGGGCCGACCCGCCCGGCGAGAATCGCGAACCACACGAACGCCGCTCCGGTGCCGAGCGCGCCGAGCGCGACCATCGCCAGCAGGCTCGACCAGGCGAACTCGGAGTCGGCGAGCCCGATCGCACCAACCGGAAGGAGCGCGACCAGCGCGACGAGCTGAGCTCGCCAGATCACCGAGAGCGCCCCGTTGCGCCGCTGCAGCGGACCGGCGAGGTTGAACGCGCATCCGTACAGAAAGGTCGCAAGCGCGACCAGGAGCACGCCGACGCCACTCGAGCCGCTCTCGACCGACGGTGCACCGATCGCGACCACGCCGGCAAGGCCAACGACCAACCCGAGACCCTGCAGCCGGGTCGGCAGGCGACGGACGACGAGCGCGGCTACGAGCGCCGTGAACAGCGGCGCGGACGCGTTGATCATGCCGGCGAGCGAGGAGTCGATCGACTGCTGCGCGATCGGAAACAGCAGGAACGGGACCGCCATCCAGACGATTCCCAGGAGCGCGGTCAGCCCCAGGTCGCTCCGGGCCACGGGACGGCGCGCGAGCGGGATAAGAGCCAGGGTCGCGGCTCCGAAGAGCAGCCGCAGGAAGGCCACAGCGCCCGGGCTGAAGTGCTCGAGCCCGATCTCGATGAACAGGAACGAAGCGCCCCAGCCGAGCGCTGCACCCGCCAGCAGCGCCCAGTCGAGCGGAGTGAACTGCGCCTCAGCGACGCTCGCCCCGCCGCCCATCCTGGGCTCCGAGATCCTGACCGGAGCGGCCTCCACCCCGGCGGTGCCCCTCAAGCCCGCTCGTCTTCTTCGACGCGATTCAGCATGTACTCGTAGACGTTCACGCAGCAGGCGCGCCGCTTTCCCTCGGCGAGCTGTTCGACGGTGCGCTTGATGCGGCGCGCTCGGGTCTCGGGGGTCTTGGCCGACTCGATCCAGCGCACCCAATCCTGCCGACCCATGGTCGTTAGCTCCTTCCACACAGCCTTCGCTTCGGGGGAAGATCCAAAGGCTGTCCGCAGATCGGCGGGACCCTTCGGATCGGGCTCCGGTCCCAGAATGGCCAGTTCGACCGTGTCGCCGTCGTCGGCGTCGGCGCCCCGGCGCATGGCCTTGTTCACCTTGAGCCAGCGGCCGCCGGACGGGTTGCGCTCCAACGCCGCTCGAAAGGGATGGCCGTTGATGGTGCCCTCGACCGTGGGCATGTCACGCAACTCCTTGCTGACGTCCTGAGGAACATCGAGCAGCGTCCCGGAACCGTTCTCGGCCATCTCAGGATGCTCGAAGAGTCGGGCGCTGAAGCGAAGGACCTCTGGTTTGCTCATCGCAATCGAGGTAAAGCTTACGATCCGGAAGTGCCCCGCTCGGTCTCACCGCTTCCGGACTCCGCCGACGTGGTCATCCTCGGCGGCGGAGTGATCGGTACCAGCGCCGCCTTCCACCTGGCCGAGGCAGGCGTCGATGTTGCGCTCGTCGAGCGGGGGCAACTCGGGAGCGGCTCCACGTGCCGAGCGGCCGGCGGCGTGCGCACCCAGTTCTCTGATGCGCTGAACGTCGAGATTGCCAAGCGCAGCCTGGACGCGTTCCGCAGCTTCGGCCAGCGGCCCGGGTGGGAGATCGACCTCAAGCAGGTCGGGTACCTGTTCGTCCTCAGCCGTGAGCCCGATCTCGAGAAGTTCGAGCGCAGCGTCGCGCTTCAAAACGAATACGGACTGACTTCCCGGATGCTTACGGCCGCCGAAGCTCGCGACGTATGCCCACTGGTGCAGGGCGACGACATCCTCGCTGGCGCGTTCTCACCCGGCGACGGCCACGCAACCCCCGAGAGCGTGGTCCAGGGATACGCGTTCGGAGCCCGTGCCCACGGCGCGGAGATCCGCGTCAACTGCGAGGTACTCGACATCCACTCAAGTGGCGCCGAGATCACCGAGGTGGTCACCGAGCACGGGTCGATCCGGACGAGCACCGTGATCTGCGCCGCCGGCGCCTGGTCGCGAAGCTGCGGCGCCATGGTGGGCTTGGATCTGCCGGTCACGCCGTTGCGGCGCCAGATCCTTCACACCGAGGCGATAAACGGGCTCCCTGCCCAGATCCCCATGACGATCGACTTCGAGTCGAGCTTCTACTTTCACCGCGAGGGCCCCGGTCTTTTGATGGGGATGTCCGATCCGCATGAGAAGCCCGGCTTCAGCGTCGAGACAACCGACGACTGGATCCCTGGCCTGATGGAGGTGGTCCGGCGGCGGGCGCCTCGGATCGCCGACGCCGGTATCCGCGGCGGGTGGGCCGGGCTCTACGAGATGACGCCAGACCACAACGCGATCATCGGGGAGGCCAAGGGCGTCTCGCGCTTCCTCTACGCGACCGGGTTCTCCGGGCACGGATTCCTCCAGGGGCCCGCCGTCGGCGAGATCCTCCGCGATCTGGTTTTCCATCGCCCGACGTTCGTCGACATAGGAGCGTTGAGCCTGGAACGCTTCGACACGTCCGCCCTTCGGCCCGAGTACAACGTTGTATAAGCCGTCTTCATCTTCCGCCCCAGAACTCACGGAGAACCAATGACGACAACCCAATCCCAGCCCGAGCTGTCCATCTCATCGACCGACGAGCTTCGTTCACGTGCCCGAGGGGCGCTTGAGAACTGTGGCATCGATCTTTCCTCGCCCGGGACCGGATCGTCCGTGAGCGCTCGCTCGCCGATCACGGGTGAAGAGTTGTTCGATGTACCCGCCGCGGGCCAGGCGGAGGTGGAGGCGGCGATCGCCGAGGCTGCGCGTGCCTTTCGTGATTGGCGTGCCGTACCCGCGCCCGTCCGGGGTGCGTTCGTTAAGCGTCTGGGCGAGCTACTGGGCGAGCACAAGGCGGACGTCGCCGAACTGATCACGATCGAGGCGGGGAAGATTCCCTCGGAGTCCCTCGGCGAGGTGCAGGAGGCCATCGATATCTGCGACTTCGCGGTCGGGTTGTCGCGCCAGCTCGATGGGCGCACGATGCCATCCGAGCGGCCAAGCCACCGGTTGATGGAGACGTGGCACCCGCTGGGCGTGGTCGGCGTCATTACCGCGTTCAACTTCCCGGCGGCGGTGTGGTCCTGGAACGCCGCGGTCGCCTTCGTCTGCGGAGACACCATCGTGTGGAAGCCCTCGCCGATGACTCCTCTCACCTCGATGGCGTGCTCGGCCTTGGTGGATCGCGCTGCATCGGAGTGCAGCGCGCCGGCCGCGGTGCAGCGGCTCGTGATCGCCGACGCCAGCGCGGGCCAAGCGTTGGTGGACAGCCCCGACGTCGCGCTGGTGAGCGCCACGGGATCGGAGCGCATGGGGGTGGAGGTCGCGCCACGCGTGGCCGCCCGCATGGGGCGAGTGTTGCTCGAGCTCGGCGGGAACAACGCAGCGGTCGTGGCACCCTCGGCCGATCTCGAGCTCGCCCAGCGGGGAATCGTCTTCGCTGCCGCGGGGACCGCCGGCCAGCGCTGCACGACCTTGCGCCGGGTGATCGCACACGACGACATCGCCGACGAGCTCGTCGACGCGCTGCGCGACGTCTTCGGCCGACTCCCGATCGGTGACCCGAATGCCTCCGGGACGTTGGTTGGTCCGCTGATCAACGAGAGGTCGTACCAGGGAATGGTCGCGGCGCTTTCCGAGGCGCAGTCCGACGGAGGCGAGCTGATCGTTGGCGGTGAGCGCCGTGAGGCCGCGGGCCTCCCGGATGCCTACTACGCCGAGCCCGCGGTCGTCCGCATGCCCGCCCAGACAGAGCTGGTGCGTCGCGAGACGTTCGCCCCGATCCTCTACGTGATGACCTATGAAGACTTCGAGGACGCGATCGCGCTCCACAACGGTGTTCCCCAAGGACTGTCGTCCAGCATCTTCACCGGCGATCAACGAGAGGCCGAACGCTTCCTTTCCTCCGAGGGCTCCGACTGCGGGATCGTCAACGTCAACATCGGCACCTCCGGCGCCGAGATCGGCGGTGCCTTCGGGGGTGAGAAGTCCACCGGAGGAGGCCGCGAGTCCGGCTCGGATGCCTGGCGCGCCTACATGCGCCGGGCAACCAACACCGTCAACTACTCAGACGAGCTTCCGCTGGCCCAGGGTGTGGAGTTTGGGTGAGGTCCGTGCCGTCCTGCTGATCCGCCGGGCGTAGAGGGCAGTTTTGGCGGCGACCGAGACACCGGAGCAAGCGCTCGAGCGTCACTTCCGCGAGCGCGTGGCTGCGCTCAGCAGCGGAGGGGCTCGCGACTCAGAGCTCGATCAGCCGGTGCGCGACGGCACCCGGCTGACCGCGCGGATGGCCCTCGCGTTGTTCGACGCGATGCTGGCAAGCAGGAATCTCGACCTGGCCGCGCGCTACCTGCGGAAGGAGGGCCCCGGCGTCTACACGATCGGCTCCGCGGGCCACGAGTCAAACGCCGCGATCGCAGCGGCGCTCAGACCCACCGATCCAGCGCTCCTCCATTACCGATCGGGTGGGTTCTACTGCGCGCGGGCTCAGCAGGTCTCGGGCTCCACGCCATTGCGGGACATCCTCCTCGGTCTGGTCGCCGCGGCAGATGAGCCGATTTCCGGCGGCCGACACAAGGTGTTCGGCAACCACGCGCTCGCGGTGATCCCTCAGACCTCAACGATCGCGTCTCATATGCCCCGTGCGATGGGGGTCGGGTTCGCGATCGAGCGCGCGCAGCGGATCAGCGTCAGCCCGGCGTGGCCGGCGGACGCGATCGTGGCCTGCTCATTCGGCGATGCTTCGCTCAACCACTCGACTGCCCTGGGAGCTTTGAACGCCGCCGAGTACACCGTGCACCAGGGGCTGCGGATGCCTGTGCTGTTCTGCTGCGAGGACAACGGCTTCGGCATCAGCGTCCGCACGCCTCGCGACTGGGTGAACGTAGCTTGGTCGAATCGGCCACATCTGCGCTATTTCAGCGCCGAGGGGACAGACATCGCAGGCGCCTATGACGCGGCCCTGGCGGCAGCCGAATACGTGCGCAGCTCGCGCCGCCCCGCGTTTCTCCACCTCCGGTGCGTTCGCTTCCTGGGTCATGCGGGCACCGACGCCGAGATCGGTTATCGCAGCGGTACCGAGATCGGCGAGGACCTGCAGCGCGATCCCCTCGTCCACGCCGCGCGCCTGCTCGCGGAGGCCGGGATCGCCGAGCCCAGCGAGCTGATCGCCAGGCACGACGCAGTCGCAGCGGACGTGCGCCGCCTGGCGGACGAGGCAGCCGATCAACGACGGCTTCAGAGCGCATCAGAGGTGATGGAGCCGATCACTCGACAACGGCCGCAAGAGGTCGCCAAGAACTTGACTCGGGCGGCGAGGCCGGACGCGAGGGCGAGCACGTTCGGAGGGAGACTTCCGGAGGAAGCAGGCCCGCTGACATTGGCCGAGTCGATCAACGCGACATTGACCGATGCACTCGCAGCCCGGCCCGAGCTACTGGTGTTCGGCGAAGACGTTGCTCATAAGGGAGGCGTCTACGGCGTCACCCGTGGACTGCAGCGCCGGTTCGGCATCACTCGCGTCTTCGACACGCTGCTCGACGAACAGACGATCCTCGGCGTCGCGCTCGGTTGCGGCGTCTCCGGCCTGCTTCCGGTTCCTGAGATCCAGTACCTGGCCTATCTGCACAATGCCGAGGATCAGCTTCGAGGCGAGGGCGCGACCTTGCCGTTCTTCTCCAATGGCCAGTACCACAACCCGATGGTGCTGCGGATCGCCGGATACGGCTACCAAAAGGGCTTCGGCGGCCATTTCCACAACGACGACGCCGTGGCGGTCCTCCGAGACATACCCGGGATCGTCGTGGCGTCTCCAGCGCGACCGGACGACGCGGCGGCCGTGCTTCGCACCTGCCTTACGTCCGCGGCCGTTGACGGATCGACATGCGTCTTTCTAGAGCCGATCGCGCTCTACCACACCCGTGATCTGCTTGGCCCGGACGATGGTGGCTGGGTCGCACCGTATCCCCCACCAAGCGAATGGTCGGCCGCTCACGCTCCAATTGGCTCGGCACGAGTCCACGGCGACGGCAGCGACCTGACGATCGTCACATTCGCCAACGGCACGTACATGTCGCTGCGCGTCGCGCAGCGACTCGCCGACGATGGGATCGATGTGCGCGTGGTGGACCTACGCTGGCTCGTCCCACTGCCGGTCGCCGACATCCTCCGAGAGGCCGAAGCGACCGGACGCGTGCTGATCGTGGATGAGACGCGCCGGAGCGGCGGGGTCTCCGAGGGCGTCGTGGGCGCGCTCGTCGACGCGAACTTCGAGGGGACGATCTCGCGGGTGACTAGCCAGGACTCCTTTATTCCGTTGGGGGCAGCCGCTGACCACGTCCTCCTGCAAGAAGCCGAGATCGATGCGGCCGCGCGTGCGCTCGTAGGCTCCGTTCAAGCGACTGGCAGCAGCGGGCTGCCGTCACGCACCTCCGCGTAGGGCTCGCGCGCCAGCAGCTGACCGGCTGAGGTGGCTAGGAAGGCGTCGAGCGACACGTCTTCCTGGCGAATGAGGCCGGACTCCGCCAGCGAGCCCTCGGCAAGCAACTCGACCATCCCGACCGCACCCGCCGCTGTCGCCCAAGCGATGGCGGTCCGGGCGGCGCCGGCGACGAGCCGCGGCCGGTAAACGCGGACGAATTCCTCGCGGGCGCGGCGTCCCTCGCTGTTCCCATCGGCCGCCGCGTAGACGATCACCAGATCGTCCTGGACCGGAGGATAGGCGTCCGCGAGGAGCCGCACGGCCTCCTCTCGCTGCCGGCCTAGATCAAGCTCTCGCAGCATGAATCGCATCAGGTGGCGGTGCCCCGGATACCGGATCGTCTTGTAGTCGAGGCTGTCGACACGTCCGGCGAACGTGTCGCACATCGTCCCGAGGCCGCCGGAGGTGGTGAAAGCCTCGTAGGTCGCGCCGTCGATCACGATCGTCTCCAGGTCCGAGAGCGACGGCACGGTCACGAGCTCGCCTCCACGCAGCTGCTCGCAGTCATTCAGATACTCGTTGACGAGCCCGTCGGGAGACCAGTTGCACGCATAGGCGAGCGCATTGTTCGGGCTGCGCGGAAGGGCGCCGACGCGCAGCTCGATCCGATCAACGGTCTCGAGGCTGGCCGCAAGCGCGCCGCCGACCATGCAGATGAACCCTGGGGCGAGGCCGCAGCCCGGCATGAAGATCGTGTTCGAGCTCCGCGCGAGCTGCCTTACGGTGCGCGAGGTGGCGACGTCTTCTGACAGGTCCACGTAGTGGACCCCGGCGGCATGAGCAGCCCCGACAGTCACGGCGTTCAGGTAGTGGGGCAGACACGAGATGACCGCGTCGACGCCCCCGAAGACCTCCTCGAGCGCAGCAGGGTCGCTGACGTCCAGAACCGACCCGCGCTCAGCGGCGACCCGGCTCTCGTCGGCGTCGACCTCCCGCACCTCGAACCCGCGTTCGACAAGCATGTCGGCGATCAGCCGGCCGACATTGCCAAGGCCGACGACTGCGATCCGATCGACGCGGGAGTGGAGGGCGGGTGGCGAATCCATGCTTCGGAGTGACTTCTAGCAGGGCTACGCGGCCGCTTCGGCTTTCCCCGTCGCCATCGCGAGCATGGCGACGTCGTCTGGGATCGCTTTCGTCTCCAGCGTCCGCTCGATCCAGTCGAGGCACTCGGTGGCTCCTGCAGGAGCGGAGGCGAGGGTGCGCTTGAGGTGGTCCAACCCACTGTCCAGGTCGCTCTCGCGGCGCTCGATGAGGCCGTCCGTATAGAGCACGACCAGGCTTCCGGGCGGCACCTCCACGGAGTGTTCCTCGAACTCCACGTCGTCGAGGATCCCAAGGGGAGGCGGGCCCGCCCCAGCGAGCTCGGTGACCTCGCCGCCGGGGCGCAGGATGAGGGCCGGTGGGTGGCCGGCCCGCACGTAGCGCGCGCGCCGCGACTCCGGCTCGTACTGGAGGTGAAAGAGGGTGACCATCTCGGGGCGGGTCTGGTCCTTCATGAGGCGGTCGAGCCTCGCCAGCGCCTCGCCGGGACCGTGTCCATCGAGCACATACGCACGCAGGGCGAGGCGGATGCGGCCCATCACCGAGGCGGCCCGCACGCCGCGGCCCGCCACGTCGCCGATCGTCACCGCGACCGACCCATCCCCCGCCCCCACCACCTCGTACCAATCGCCGCCCACCTCGAGCCCCGGCGCCGCGGGGCGGTAGCGGGCGTCGAGCTCGATCCCGGCGATCTCTGGCAGCGACTCCGGTAGCAGCGACCGCTGCAGGGTCACCGCCGCGTCGTGCTCGCGACGGAACAGCATGGCGTTGTCGACGGCGAGCGCCGCCCGTCGGGCGAGGTCCTCGGCGAAGGCCACGTCGCTCTCGTCGTAGCTGCGGGCCGGGTCCGAGGCGACGAAGGTGATCGCACCGAACACGCGGCCGCGGGCGCGCAGCGGCACCACCATTCCCGATGTGAGCCCCAGCGCACGGAGCAGCCGCTCGTGCTCCTCGTCCTCGGCGCTCTCTCGCAGGAGCTCGTCAGGGATCTCCGGGTAGAGCTCGCTCACCCCCGTCCGGATCACGTTCGGGACCCCTGTCTCGCTGTCGGGGTCGGGCGGGTAGCGCTCGCGCAGCTCCTCCGCGAGCCGCACCTGCTCCGGATCGGCGTGAGCGACGGCCACGGGGCGCAGCTCCCCCTCCTCGTCGAGCATGTCAACGCCACACCAGTCCGCGATGTGCCGCACCGCCAGGGTCGCGATCCGGCTGAGCGCCTCGCTGGGGTCGAGCGACTCCGCGAGGAGCTCGCCCGCCTCGGCCAGGAACCGCTGGCGCTCGGCGATCAGCCGCTCCGCCTCGAAGCGCCGGGCACGCTCCATCGCGTACGCCGCCTGCTGGCAGGCGGCCATCAGGAAGGCGCGCTCCTCGAGTTCGAACTCGCGCGGCTCTGAGAACGAGACCGAGAGCGCGCCGAACGTGGTGCCCGCCGCGGTGAGCGGCAGCACGGCGAGCGACGGCAGCCTGATCGACGCCTCGGCGAGCGACGGGAACCGCTCGGTGAGGGCCTCCGCGCTGCCCGCCCAGAGCGCTTCCCCGGAGCGCACCACGCGCGCCATCGGCACCTCGGCGCTCACGGGAAAACGCTCCCAGCCGGCAAGGCCCGACTGCGAGTGCCCGACGTTGCCCGCCAGCTCGATCTCGTCTCCGGCGACCAGGCCCACGGCGCCCGCGGACGCGCCGAGCGCTCCGGTCACGTTGCGCAGTACCAGGTCGATGATGCGCTCGCTCGCGAGCTCGCTCGCGAGCTCCGTGCTCACCTCCTGCAACGCGCCCGCCAGCGCCAGCGCCCGCTGCCGGGCGGTGACGTCGCGCGCGATCACCGAAGCGCCCACCGCCGTCCCCTCCGCGTCGCGCACCGGCGAGACGGTGAGCGACACGTTCAGCATGCGGCCAGCTTTGGTGACCCGCTCGGTCTCGTAGTGGTCGACCGGCTCCCCGCTCAGCACGCGCGCCAGGATCACCCGCTCCTCCCCCACCCTGTGCTGCGGGATGAGGATCGAGATCGGCCGCCCCACCGCCTCCTCGGCCGCGTACCCGTACATCCGCTCGGCCGCGGGGTTCCAGCTCGTGATGATGCCGTCGCGGTCCTTGCTCAGGATCGCGTCGTCGGAGTTCGCGACGATCGCGGCGAAGTGATCCTCGGCCTGGGCGAGGGCGAGCCCGCCTGGTGCCTCAGCCTCCGGCATCCGTGCCGCCCACCCCGAGCTTGCGCAGCGCCTCGTCCTTGTCGGCTGCGACCTGGATCCGCCCCCCCGCGTCCACCAGCTCCAGCAGCTTCGCCACGGATGAGTACGGGGTGATGACCGCGGCGAAGTTCGGCTCGTTGTCGCGCACGGCGATCATCACGACCCGAAAGCCGCTCGAGTCCATGAACGGCACCGCGCGCAGGTCGAGCACGACCTTCTCGGCGCGCTGGCAGGCGGGAGAGGCCATCGCCCCGGCCAGCTCGTCGGCGGTGGAGAGGTCGATGTCACCGGTGGGGGTGACGAACGCCACCTCCGCGCCGTCCACCGGCCTTGTCTCGATTCCGATCTCGAGCTGCGGCTGCTCAGGCATCGCTCTCGCCACCTCCACCCTGCGCGCCTCCCGGGAGGGCGAAGCGCATCGTTACCGTCGTGCCCCTGTGAGAGGACTGGAACCTCGCCTCGGTCGCCATCCGGGTGATCAGCGAAGTGCCCATCCCGAGGCCGCGGCTCTCGACGTGCGGGACCATGCCCACGCCGTCGTCGGCCACCACGACCACCAGGTCCGTCTCGACCGGCCCCGCACGCACCGAGATCCGCCCGCCCTTGCGCCCGCGAAAGCCGTGCAGGACCGCGTTGCCCACCGCCTCGCTCACCGCCAGCGCCACCGAGTCGATCTCTGCCCCGAGCTTTCCGGCGAGCTCGCTGACGGCGTGACGCGCGCGCGGCACGCTGGTTGGCTCGGGCGGCAACTCGAGGCGCAGCTCGGTGGCATCATCGGCAGGGGCCTCCACGGCACGCCGATCATAGTTCTGGTAGGTCTCGACCGCGCCGTTGGGCGAGATGCGCTCGGGTAGCTCCTCGCGCGCGGGGTCCTCGACGCGGCGATAACCTTGGGCCCGACGTACCGACGAGGCCCGAACGCCGGGACTGGGGACGCTTGACCAGCGAAGTACGGGTCCGATGAGCGCGTGGCTAAGTCAGATGCCGATACTGCCCGCTTGCCGAACCGCAGTCGGAGATCCGCGTCGTTCGCGGCCTTGGCCGTCAACGTGGGGATACGGCGAGCGGTGTCTGACGCCCGCCGCGCCCGAAGCCTGTTGCAAGGCAGCGGCGGTGTGCCCACGGCGACGGACCTGAACATCGCCAGCCTGCGGGCGGCGGGTGAGCGTCTGGAGGTCGGCGTCGAGCGGTTACCCGGCGACATGCTCAGGCTCACCCGCGGAGACGAGGTGTCGTACGCCTATGCGTCCAACCTCGCCTTCGAGCCGCTGGTCCCCTTCTTCGCCTGCGGAGACAAGGCGCTGACCGCTGCCCTCCTCGCCGAGGCCGGCCTACCGGTGCCCCCCTCCGCCGCATTCGAGCTGACCGGCTACGACCGCGCGCAGCGCTTCTTCGCCCAGCTCGACAAGCCGGTCGTGACAAAGCCGGCCCGAGGGACCTCCGGAGGCGCGGGGGTCACCCTGAACATCACCACGCGGCGCAGCTTCCGTGCCGGGTTTGCCAGAGCGGCCGTTCATCTGCGTGGCGTCGTTGTCGAGCAGCAGGTCGCGGGCGAGCACCTGCGGGTCACGGTCCTGGCGGGCTCTGTCATCGGGGCGGTCCACCGTGTGCCCGCGCACGTCACCGGCGACGGAAGCGCGTCCGTGGCGTCGCTCGTGGAGCGCAAGAACGCGCTTTGGCGAGCGGGCACTCCCGAGAACCGGCTGCTGCGCCCGATCCGCCTGGACGGCGAGGCGAAGCGCATCCTGAGGCGCCAGGGACTGGGGCCCACCTCGGTTGCGCCCGAAGGCCGAGACGTCTGGCTCAGCGATGTCTGCAACGCGGACGAGGGCGGCGAGATCGTCGAGATGACCGAAAGCCTCCTTCCCGATCATCGCGACATGGCGCTGGCCGCCGCCAACGTCCTCGGACCCGTGCTGTCGGGGGTCGACCTGATCGTCCCCGATCTGCGGACTGGGGCAGGCACCGTGATCAACGAGGTCAACACCACCCCGAGCCTCTACGTGATCAACGGGATGCGCGATGGAGCTCCCTCCCACGAGGCCTCCGAGAGGATCCTGCGCCACCTCTTCGGCATCGGCCCGTGACCCGACCGCGCGTCTGAACGCCCGAACCCACTCGGGCACGGGCGCAGCCGTGAGCAACCGGCGTGCCGCCAGGCGTCACCGATCGAATCGCGCCCGGCTCCGCCGTCCCAGCCAGCTTCGAAAGTGCGCCAGCTCCGTCACGACGGGCATCGGATCGCTCACCGACCACAGTGCGTGCGCCGTCCCGCGCCGTGGCACCAGTCCCGCGAGGGCGCGCCGGCGCTCTCCCCGTCTCAGGGCGGCCAGGACGGCCCGCAGGTCGTGAATCTCGGAACGAAAGCGAACCCCCTCGCGATATCCATGCGCCGAGACCGGCTCGCCGAGCATGAGCGAGACCCAGATCGCAGGGAGATTGAGGCCGGCGCGCCACGCGAGCGCGAGCGAGAGGTACACGCGGGGGTTGAGGTCGATCACGTAGCGCTCGCCGTCGCGCGCGATGAACTGGAGATTGAAGAGGCCGCTCCAGCGCAGCCCACGGAGGAGGCGCTGAGTGGCTTCCTCAAGCTCCGGATCGGGTGGAACGGTCTGGGCGTATGAGACCACGCCGCAGTCCGGAGGCCAGACTCGGTCCGCGATCTGGTGCACCGCGCACACCACTTCGCCCCCCCACGAGACGCCGTTGACACCGAAGATCGGTCCGTCGAGATAGGGCTGGACGAGCCCGCGTGCCCGCGGGAGCTTGCGCAGGGCGCCGGCGAGCTCCGCACTGGCTCTCGACCCGCCGCACGCGGAAGTGCCGGAGCCGCCCGTGATCGACGCGCATCTCCGAGCGTGCCGGCTTTACGACCGCTGGTAGGCGGAGGTCTGCGGCGCCTCGTTCGACGTCGGACGCCGTGACGGACACGGTCGGGGGGGTCTTGAGGCCGGCTGGCGCCGTGGCCCGCCTCAGCCACTCCTTGTCAACCGCCCGCTCTACGATCTCGAGCGCGCAGGTGCCGAGCGCGACCCTGCCCGGGAACAGCTCGGCGTGGGAAGCGAGGGCGAGGTGGGCGCCGTCGGTGCCCGGCAGAATCGCCACCGCCCCAAGCCGCGAGGCAGCATCCGCCAGCCCTCTGCTGAAGCCCTCCGCGTCCTTGTGCGGTTCGGGTACCGGCACCACTCCACCCGCCGAGCGAGAGCGACCGGCGTAGCTCGCGCTACGGCTGCCGGCGACCCAGGGGTCGTATCCGGCGGCCCTGAGAGCCCGCACCGCCGCAAGGCCGCCCAGGTACTCGCCGCCGGTCAGGATCACCCGCCGCATGCCCGTGTCTCGCCCCCTTGCCATCGGTCAGCGCCGCCGCTTCGGTTGGGCGGCGAGGTATCGCTGCTGGGCGCTCTCGGCGTTGAAGCGTTGCTCGACCATCTCGATCAGGCCGCCGTCACGCAGGACAAAGATCCCGCACACTGCGATCCCAAGCGCCTGACAAGGCGCCTGGCGCTCCCGCATCCCGCCACGGTTCGGATCCCGTGAAAAGCAAGAGCACGGCGTCCGCCTCTTTGAGTAACCGTTTGACACGCGCCTAAACGACAACCCCCTCCGCTCCCGGAGGCGGCGCGTGCTCAAGCGCCGATCCGCACAAAGGAGCCCTTTGGGCTTACGGGACCCTCCAGCAGCGGGGCCCCATTCGTTTCTCGCTGCGACTTTGCCCGGCCGCTACCCAGCCGCCATCCACGTGGATCACCGCCCCAGCGAAGAGCGCCGGTGAACCTCCGGCCTACCCTCGATCAACTCTCACGTCGAGCGCCTCGAGGTTCTCGATGTGGACCTGCTCGTAGGGTGCGTAGTAGACGATCCAGCCCGCCTCGATCGGCCTTCTGAGCAGCTCACGCAGAGTGGGCGCGGCCAGCCTCGGCTCGTCCCGAGCCCGTAGTAGCAGCCGCGTGTACTCCTCCGTGGCCTCGATCAATCCCGGCCCATAGCCACCCATCCTGATCACCTCGGGATCCCCATGGCCAGGCAGGATCTTGTCGGGCCCGAGTTGGCGAAGCTTCTGCAGGTCGGCCAGGTGGGCACCCAGCCGACCGGGCTCCGCCACGTAGGTGATGGTGTCCTCGAGGGTGTCGCCGGCAAAGAGCAGCTTGCGGTCGGGCATCCAAAGCACGGTGGCGTCGTCGCTGTGGATGTCGACCGCCACGAGTTCCACCTCGAGCCCGCCGACCTGGAGCCGCTCCCGACCCGTGAAGGTTCGAGTAGGCATCACGAGAGGGTCGATTCCCGGGGGTCCCTCATGGGTGCCCGCCTCGATGGCGGCTCTGTGGCGCCTCATGTGACGTGCGGTCCGCTCGCCGGCGATCACCTCCGCGCCCGTGAACGCTTGCGTGCCCGCTATGTGGTCAAGGTGGTGGTGGCTGAGGACGACGACAAAGTGCTCGACGCCCTCAGCCTCGAGTGTCTGGCGAACGAACTGGGCGTGCTCGACCGAGACATGCGTGTCGTAGACGAGTGCGTGCGCTCCGTCGACCAGCGCGTAGCTTGCAATGCCGAGGCCGAGAGCCCCTTGGTCGACCCAGTTCTCGGTCTGAGCGAAGCGGTAACCCTCGATCCGGCCGTCATAGAAGGCGAGAACGTTCTCGGCAGGTCGAAGCACGCGAGTGCGATGCATGCCCTGGAGCCTATGTCGGCCGACAGGAATCGCCGGCGGACGGAGCGCTATACCGTAGGCGGCGGGACTTGAGGTCGCGACCTGGAGGTGCATGAGATGTTCGCTCGGTTGACCCGATATGAGGGAGCCCCACCCGACGCGATCGACGACGCGCTAGAGACGAAGAAGAAGGTGTTGCCGACCGAGTATGGGCAGACGGAGGGCATGAAGGGCACGGTGTTCCTGGTCGACCGCGACAGCGGCACGATCCTCGTCATGTCCCTGTGGGAGAGCGCCGAAGCATTGAACGCGAGCGAACCGGAAGCCGCCCGCCTGCGCGACGAGGTGACGAGCTCCGGCGAAACGGCTTCGGTCGGTCACTACGAGGTGGCGATCTTCGCCGTCGAACAGGCGCCTCCGATGGCCTAGTTCCCGAAGCTCGACCCGTCCTCGGCGACGGCGCTTCTCGTTCCAAGCGAGATCCCGCTGAGCAGGGCAAGTGGCCGCCGCACCCTGACGGTGACCGCGCCTGGGGTCTAGCTGCCGTTCTCGGCGAGCCAGGTCTTTGCCGCGGCCAGCTCAGCGACGGGGAACGCGCGCGCCCTTCCGGGGAGCAGGAACGAAAGGCCCTTCATCGCTGGCCGCATCCAGCTCTCGTCGCTGACCACGGCGACCCGTTCAAACGAGGTTGCGTAGCGGGCGCGAAAGCCAGTGTCGGCGGTCATCGCGTCGCCCTCGACCTCACGGGACTCGGGACCGAGCAGGTACAGCAGGCGGATCTTCCGTGCGTCGGCCATCTCGCGCCGCAGCAGAGGCTCGACCTGCTCCTCCCAGTCGTCGTCCTCGACCTCGCCGATCGCCTCGAAACCGATCGTTCCAGGCGGCATGTCGTCGATTCGTCGCAGCATGTTCTGATCCCTTTCCGCCGGTGGCGCTTGCCTCGTGGTGGCTCGAGCCTATTACGGGTGGCGACAAGACATCGACCCGCCGCGGATCGTGCCGCCTTCCATGCAAGGCGGACGTGAAGGCGTCAGCCGAGGGCCTTCGCCTTGATCGCGTCGAACTCCTCCTGGGTGATCGTGCCCGCGTCCAGGAGCTCTTTGGCCTTGGCGATCTCGGCGGCGGAACCGCCGGCGGCCTCGCGCACGTATTGATCCACCGCCGCCTTTTGTTCTTGCGCCTGTTTTAGGCTGCGCTCCCGCATCCCATCGTGCTGGGCGATCAGATAGACGAGCACGCCGAGGAACGGGATCACGATCACGAACACGATCCACGCCGCCTTTCCCCAACCGCTTACGTCGTGGCGGCGGAAGAGGTCGGCGAAGACCGTGATCACGACCCAAAACCAGGCGACCCAGGCGAAGAAGACGACGATCGTCCAGAAGACCTCCAGGAACGGATAATCGGCGGCTATGGGCAGCATCATGTCTCCTTACGTCTTGGGGGTTGTCAGACCCGGCGAGGCCGTCCACCGTAGACAGCCAGCCCGTAGATGACGAGCAGGTCCACGATGAACAGCATGAACGCGGCGATGGGGAACGCATTGACCGTGAACAACAGGATCACGGCGTTCAGGGTTGCGCACATGATCCCGAACAGCTGACCGAAGGTCTGGCGGCTGTAGACCGAATACGCGGCGACAAGCTGCAGGATGCCGACGATCAACAGGAACCAACCCCAGGTGCTGAGGTTGTCGAAGATGACATAGCGCCCCTCGTCGGTGAAGAACGCGGAATCGTCGATGGCAGCGATGCCCCAGATCGTGTTCAGAAAGCCGGCCAGCGTCAGCATCACCCCGGCGAAGATGAGCCAGCCCTCGCCTCGCACAGCCTCGGATTCGTAGCTGCTGTTCATCTGGGTCCCTCCTTCCCTGGCTCGGGCAACCGACCCGAGTGGGAATCCGGTAGCTGATAGTCATGCGAACCTACTCCGCGCGACGGACAGAGGATCGCCGTCGTCTCGTTCGATCTGCAGATCGGCTCGGCAAGAAAGACTAAGTGGCGAGCAGCGCGTCCAGCTTGTCGAAGCAGCTGCTCCAGCCCGCCTGTGCGTTTCGAAGCATCTCGTCGGTGTGGGGGCCCTGAGTCAGCGTCACCCTCGTCTGCTCGCCCTCGTCCTCGAAAACTACGCGCGTCACCATGGGGAAAGCGAGCCCGACCTCCGGCATCGCCTCCGACCTCAGCACCAGCAGCTCGGGCTCAGCGATCTCGATGATCTCGAAGCGGACGGGGTGCTCGGTGCCGTCCTCGAGGGCGACCATCGTGAAGTGAATCCGCCCGCCTGGCCTCGGATCGATCTCAATCGTGTTGGGTGGGACCTCGAATCCTGCCGGCGCCCACCAGGAGCTCACCGCCCCGGGATCAACCCACGCCTGAAAGACGAGTTCGCGACGCGCGGCGAACGAGCGGGTCATCCGAACCTCGCCGGCCGTCGCTTCGGACTCAGCGTCACTCGCGATGGCGTCCTCGCGTCCTCTGAGCCTCTTCCAGGTGGGCATCGAGCCGATCCATGCGCCCCTCCCAGATCTCCGTGCAGGTCTCCATCCACGTGCTCGCTTCTCGCAGGGCCTCCGGCCGCAGGGCGGTAGGCCGCGATTGGGCGACGCGCCGGCGAGCGATGAGCCCGGCCCGCTCGAGCACCTTCAGATGCCTCGAGATCGCCGGGAGGGTCATCGTGAACGGCTCCGCCAACTGGGTGACGGTGGCCTCCCCCCTGCTGAGCCGCGCGAGGATCCTGCGCCGAGTGGGATCGGCGAGCGCGGCGAATGTGAGGCTGAGCTGATCGGTGGCCATGGCTATTTGATAATGATGTTAATTAACAGATCGGTCAACTGAAAGGAGGGCCCGATGTCAAGCGTGATGGTGGACTTCATCACCTCACTGGACAACCATGGGGGGACCACAGGGGGCTGGCCCGGCTACTGGGGCATGGAGGGCCCTGAGTATCTCGCCTGGATCGAGGAAGACGAAAAGGGTGAGCACACCGCTCTCATGGGCGCGACCACGTACCGGGAGATGTCCGGATACGCCGCCGAGATGCCGACGATCCCGGCCTCGCCGGATTGACCGCAAGGTGGAGGAGATCACGACGCACAGGAGATGAAGCGGCGCGACTCGCGACCGCTGCACACGATCGGCAGCATCAGCCTGTGCCGGTCGCTACTCGAAGCGGGCCTGGTGGACCGCCTCCGGGTCGTCGTCTTCCCAGTCATCACCGGCGCCACTGGGAAGGACCGCCTCTTCGATCGATGCCCCGACATAGCCCTTGAGCTTGTCGACAGCCGCCAGTTCGACGGTCGCCTCCAGTTGCTCGAGTACGTTCCCACGGTGCTCGATGGGCCGCCTGGCGTCGGCGACTGACGCTGAGAGCCTCCGCCCGGTCTAATCCACATCGACCAGGAGCTAAAACTTGACTGCTGATACGACCACTGACCCCCAGCGCAGGGCCGCTCTCTACGTCCTCTGTGTCGGGATGCTGATGATCGTCCTCGACGCGACGATCGTGAACGTCGCGCTGCCCTCGATCCAGGACGACCTTGGCTTCTCCCAGAGCGACCTGGCGTGGGTTGTGAACTCCTACCTGATCGCGTTCGGCGGGCTGCTGCTGCTCTCGGGGCGGATCGGCGATCTGATTGGCCAGCGGCGGATCTTCCTCCTCGGACTCGCCGTGTTCACCGGCGCGTCGCTGCTCTGCGCGCTCGCCCAGAGCCAGGAGCTGCTGATCGGCGCCCGCTTCGTGCAAGGGGTCGGCGGTGCGCTCACCTCCGCGGTGATCTTGGGGATGATCGTGACCATGTTTCCGGAGCCGGAGAAGCAGGCGAAGGCGATCGGGATCTACACCTTCGTAGCCGTGGCAGGCGGATCGATCGGGCTCTTGGTGGGCGGGGTCCTCACCGAGACCATCAACTGGCATTGGATCTTCTTCGTCAACATCCCGATCGGGCTCGCGACCGCGGCGTTGGCGATCAGGCTCGTCCCCGACCGCGAGGGGATCGGGCTCGCAGCCGGCGCCGACCTCCCCGGCGCGGCGTTGCTCACCGGTGGTCTGATGCTCGGCGTGTACACGATCCTTGGGGTCGCCGAACAAGGCTGGGGATCAACCCAAACGGTCGTCCTAGGCGTGGTCTCGATCGGATTGCTCTGCGTGTTCGTCGCCCGCCAGGCGCGAGTCGCGAACCCGTTGATGCCGTTGCGCCTGTTCCGTTCGCGCAACGTCTCCGGCGCGAACCTGGTCCAAGCGCTTCTCGTCGTCGGAATGTTCGGGGCGTTCTTCCTCGGTGCCCTCTACATGCAGCGGATCCTCGGCTACGACGCGCTGCAGATCGGCCTGGCGTACCTACCGATGACGGTGGTCATGGGGACGATGTCGTTCCGCATCACAGGCCAGCTCAACCTCCGGTACGGGCCGCAGGCAACGCTCATCCCCGCGATGTTCTGCATCCTCGCCGGGCTGCTCCTCTTCGCCCGGACCCCACTCGATGCGACCTATGCGGTTGACCTCCTGCCGGCGATGATCCTGATCGGTCTCGGCGCGGGGCTCGGCTTTCCCTCCCTCATGACCCTCGCCATGTCGGGAGCCACGGAAAGCGACTCCGGGCTGGCCTCGGGGCTCGTCAACACCAGCGTCCAGGTGGGCGGCGCGATCGGCCTTGCGGCGCTCGCGACGCTGGCGACGGAACGTACGGCCCGACTGGTCGCCGAGGGCGAGGTCGCGGCGGAGGCACTCAACGCCGGCTACCACCTCGCGTACCTGCTCGGCGCCGGGTTGGTCTTGGTCGCGATCGCTGTCGCATTCAGCTTCCTGCGCTCGCGAGAGCGCGAGGTTGCGCCCGAGCCCGTCGCTGAGCCGATACCCGACCAGGGTCCGCCGCCCGGCATCACCGTCCGCCCGCTGCCGGAGGGCGCGACCCCCAGTGGCGGGTGCGTGGAGACCGGCACCGGCGTCACCATCGGCTGCGGGGGCTGCGCCGGCTCGGCCCCATAGGCTCGACGCGACGGAATGACGAGCGACTACGCACCGACCCCCGTAGAGGACTTCCTCGATCCCGATCACCCGACGCTCTTCCCCCGGCTCACGCCCGAGCAGGTCGAGTACCTGGCTGAGATCGGCACCCAGGTGTCATTCGCACGCGGGGACCTCGTTTGGGAGCACGGCCAGCGTGAAACCCCGCTGTACGTCGTCCTCAGCGGAGCTTTGGACGTAATCGACCAAGCGCCGGAGGGGGACCGCTACTTCACCCAATGCCGGCAGGGGACCTTCGCCGCCGATATCTCCATGTTCACCGGCGAGCCGACGATCGCCGCCGGGTTCGCGGCCGAGCCGACATCGCTATTGGCGCTCCCGCCGGAGGACGTGCGCCAGGTTGTTGCGACCACGGCCGAGCTCGGCGACCTGCTCCTGCGAACCATGGTCACGCGCCGGGAGTGGCTGCAGGGCCGCGGCCTGGGTCAGCAGCGCCTGATCGGCTCACGACAGTCGAGCGAGGCGTTCACCGTGCGCGACCTCTTGGAGCGCAACCTGGTTCCCTTCACCTGGCACGACCTCGCCACCGACGAAGAGAGCCGGGTCTTGCTTGACGGCCTCGGCATCGGCGATGCTGAGTGCCCGGTACTGGTTCGTTCCGACAGCGTCATCCGCCAAGCGACGGTGACCTCGGTCGCCGATGAGCTCGGCCTCCGGGCGCAGGTCGACGGTCAGAGCTTCGACGTGGTCGTGCTCGGCGGCGGTCCGGCCGGGTTAGCCGCCGCGGTCTACGCCTCCTCCGAGGGCCTCAGCACACTGGTGGTGGAACGGTTCGCCCCGGGCGGTCAGGCGGGCACGAGCGCTCGGATCGAGAACTATCTCGGCTTCCCCACGGGTCTTACCGGCGCGGATCTCACCCGGCGGGCGACGCTCCAGGCGCGAAAGTTCGGCGCCGTGATCTCAAGCGTCCATGAGGCCTCTGAGGTGTCCGAGCCGGAGGCCGGGGGATCGCGCGAAATCCGGCTTGCGGACGGTCAGCGTGTACGAGGCCGATGCGTCGTCCTGGCCCCGGGCGCGGACTATCGTCGACTACCGGCTGAGAACGCGGATCGGTTCGAGGGCTCGGGCCTGTACTACGCCGCAACCCACATCGAGGCCCAGCAATGCTCGATGGAGGACGTCGTCGTCGTGGGCGGAGGAAACTCGGCCGGCCAAGCCGCAGTCAAGCTTGCCGATCACGCACGTGAGGTCCACGTCGTCGCCCGGCGACGGCTCGAGTTGGCGATGTCGCGCTATCTGGTCGACCAGATCGAGGCCAAGTCGAACGTCCGCGTCTGGTCCGGGTGTGAGGTCCGAGCGCTCGAGGGTGACGAGAAGCTCGAGGCGGTCGTGATCTCGGGTGCGGGACCCGATCGCCGCGTCGAGACCACGGCCGTATTCGCGATGATTGGCGCCTCTCCGAGGTCGGAGGGGCTGGTCGACTACGTCGGTCGTGACGACAAGGGCTTCGTGGTCACCGGCGGGGAAGCGCGGCGCCACGCGGACTTCTCCGGCCATTGGGAAGGGTCGGACGGGGGTCCGCAGATGCTCGAGTGCACGCGTCCGGGCGTCTTTGCCATCGGCGACGTCCGCAGAGGGTCGACGAAGCGCGTCGCGGCGGCCGTGGGGGACGGCGCGCTGGTGGTCCGCTCCATTCACGCGTCGCTCGAGGCATGAGCCGTGGGCGAGCGCTGCAGCCAGTCGCTGACAGGTGGAAGGCAAGCGGGAGGGCGGTCGCCTCCTCCGAAAGGCTCAGCTGGCGGTAGTGACCCGTTCAAGTACTCGGGCGGCGTACGGCATGTCGCCAGAGCGCCATACGTGTCGCGCGCCTCAGCTCGAACGAGCGCCTCTGTCATGCCGGCTCATCTCGGTGAAGTGTGATAGCCGTTCGTGAGTCCGTGCCAAATCGCCGAGAGACGAAGCGGAGGCTTGCCAGCGGGACGGCGAAGTACGTGTTCAATCCCGTCGTCCGCGGGCTCTTTCGTCTCGGGCTTCCGGCCCCGGGGATCGCGATCCTGGAGACGACCGGCCGCAAGTCCGGGCGGCGTAGACGCAACCCGGTTACCAACGGCCTCGACGACGGCGTCTTCTGGATCGTCGCTGAGCACGGGCGTCGGGCGAGCTATGTCAGGAACATCGAGGCGAATCCCCAGGTCCGGCTTCGCATCGGCCGACGATGGCGCAGAGGCACTGCCCGGCTTCTCCCCGACGATGATCCACGAAAGCGACTGCGCTACATCGCGTCGAGGCGTCCGGTCGCGCGGCTGAGTACGGCGACCGTAGGCCTGTTGCAGACGGACCTATTGACGATCCGCATCGAGCTGCACGGTGAGGAGCGCCAGGAGGCGGGCGAGATGACGGAGCGCGGTGGAGCCACGTCGGCACCCGACTAGCGCACTGGCGAGGGCTCCAGTACCCGCAGCGATCGGCGAAGTCGGACCTCGCTCGGGCGATCGGCCTCCGAGGCGTGGGTCATGCCCGGCCAGTCGGCTCGCCGGCTGCCGCCGTCCCGCTTCCAGCCGCGGCGCTCGTAGAAGGCCTCCGCCCGGCGGTTCCCGTCGAGCATCCAGAGGATCGCCTCGCGGTAGTCGCGCTCCCGGATGGCCTCGATCGCGGCGTCCATCAGGGCTGCTCCGGCGCCCCGGCCGAAAGCGTCGGGGTGTGCGTAGAGGGCGGGGATCCCCGCCACATCCTCGGGCTCATCCTCCTCGCGCGACGGCATCTCAAGCGTGCAGAACGCCTCGATGACCCCGTTGCGTTCAGCCACCAGCGTGTGGTGCCGCGCGCCTCCCTCGGCCAACCACCCCTGCCAGTCTCGCTCGCGTCCGTCGACCGTGAGCTCGTCCAGGATTCGGTCGGGCAAGAGGCCGCGGTAGGCGGCGCGCCACGATGCGATGTGGACCGCCGCGATCGCGCGAGCATCCATGACGGTCGCCCAGCGAACGCTGGCGTCGGTGTTCAAGGTCACGATCGCGCTGTTCGGCTGCTTGTCGCTCATGACGTTGACCCCCTTGGGCTGGCGGCGAGATCCGGCCGGAGCTTATTCAACGTTGAACTCTCCGCAACCGTGTCGAAGCGCCGCGGAGGCCTTCGAGAACGCGAAAGCCCTCTTGGCGGCGGGACGCGGTGATCGACTAAACCTCGGAACGGTGTTCTTGTTTTAGGATGAGAAGGCCCGAAGGAAGCGACCAGGAGGGGGCGCAATGAGAGGACGGATCTGGGAGCGCGGAGGCGGGCCCGGCGCCCGCTCCGCGACGGCGATCGCCGCCCTGGCGCTCGCGCTCGGCCTGGGCGCGTGCGGGCTCAACGACGACTCCGGCGACGAGGGCGAGGCGCAGGTCGCCGAGGCCGGTCCGGCGGAGGGCGAGTTGACGATGTCCACCGGCCCGCTCTACATCGACAAGGGCGAGGGCGGCGTCGACGGGCCCGGCGGGACCATCGCCGAGTTCGAGGAGGAGACGGGGATCGACGTCAACTACCTCGAAGACATCAACGGCAACGAGTCGTTCTTTGCCAAGGTCCGCCCCGAGCTCGAGAACGGCGAGTCTGGCGGCCGCGACATCATCGTCGCCACCGACTGGATGGCGAACCGTTACTACGACCTCGGCTACGCGCAGGAGCTTGACAAGTCGGCGCTCCCGAACGTCGAGGAGAACCTGCTGCCGAGCCTCCAGAGCCCGGACTTCGACCCCAACCGCTCGTTCACCGTCCCGTGGCAGAGCGGTCTGACCGGGATCGTGGTCCGCAGCGACCTCGCCCCCGAGATCGACTCGATCGACGACCTCTTCGACCCCAAGTACAAGGGCAAGGTGACGCTGCTCGAGGAGCTCCGGGACACCGTGCCGCTGGTGATGCTGGCCGAGGGCATCGACCCCCACGAGGCGACCAAGGAGCAGTGGCTGGAGACGATCGACATGCTCGACGAGGCGGTTCAGTCCGGGCAGATCCGCGACATCACCGGCAACGACTACATTGCCGACCTTCCGCGCGGGGACATCGTCGCCGCGATCGGATGGTCCGGTGACGCGGTCGTGCTCCAGTACGACAACCCGGAGATCGAGTTCGTGATGCCGGTCGACGGATGCGTGATCTGGTCAGACGACATGATCATCCCGGTCGGGGCGCCGAACCCCGGCGCCGCCTACGCCTTTATGGACTACGTCTACGAGCCGGAGAACGCGGCTCAGATCGCCGCCTACGTCAACTACACGACCCCGGTGGATGGCGTCCGCGAGGTGTTCGAGCGCCAGGGCGAGAAGGACCTGGCCGAGAACGAGCTCATCTTCCCGAGCGAGGAGTTCACCAGCGGCTGCATAACCCAGCCGTCGCTCAATCCCGAGGACGAGGCCGAGATCGAGCAGGCGTGGGGGGAGCTGGTCGCCGGCTGACCCGCGCCCCGCTCAGCGCCGGATCGCGGTCGCCTCACCGCTCGCGGGCCGCGCCGTGAGCCGGGGTGTCGGCGGTTACTCGCTGCTAGCCCCTGGCCTCGTCTGGCTGGGGTTGTTCTTCGTCGTGCCGATGTGCTTCATGGGCGTCACCGCGCTCCAGAGCGGCACGGCGTCGACGGGGTTCGAGTTCACCTGGGAGTGGGAAAACTTCACCGTTTCGGTATGGGAGCACCGCGAGGAGTTCCTGCGCTCGTTCGCCTACGGGGCGATCGCGACCGTGCTGGCGCTCCTGATCGCATACCCGCTCGCCTACGCGATCGCCTTTCGCGGCGGCCGCTGGAAGACGGTGCTGCTGGCGGCGGTGGTGGCGCCGTTCTTCACCACCTACCTGATCCGGACCCTTGCCTGGGAGACGATCCTCTCCGACGAAAGCCCGGTGGTCGAGCTCCTGCGCGCGATCGGCGTCGTCGCCCAGGACGGCCGCGTGCTCGACACCTCCGTCTCGGTGATCGCGGGTCTCACCTACAACTTCCTCCCGTTCATGATCCTGCCGATCTACGCGGTCCTCGAACGCCTCGACCAGCGACTGATCGAGACGGCGAAGGACCTCTACTCCTCGGCGAGGGCGGCGTTCTGGAACGTCACCCTGCCGCTGTCGACACCGGGGGTCGTTGCCGGGATCCTGCTCACATTCATCCCCGCAGTCGGCGACTACGTGAACGCCTACTTCCTCGGCGGCCCGAACCAGGCGATGATCGGGAACGTGATCCAGGGCCAGTACCTGGAGCTCTCGAACTACCCGGTCGCGGCGGGGCTCTCGTTCGTCCTCATGGCGCTGATCATGATCGCCGTCCTCGCCTACCTCCGAGTCGCCGGGCCGAGCGCCTTGATCGGCGACGAGGAGAGCGCCACGGTCGAGGCAGGGGGTCCCATGAGCATCCGCTCCGGGGGCCACGGGCCCTGGCGCTGGCTGCGCGAGCGGGCGCTCAACATCTACGCGGCGCTCGCGATCGCCTACATGCTGATCCCGATCGCGGTCATCGCGCTCTTCTCGTTCAACGACCCAGCCGGCAGCTTCAACATCGACTGGCAGGGGTTCACGCTTGACTATTGGAAGGACCCGCTGGCCCAAAGCGACCTCACCGACGCGATGGTCACGAGCCTCGAGCTGGCGGCCCTCTCGACCGTGGTCGCGACCGCGATCGGCACGATGCTGGCGTTGGCGCTGGTCCGGCACCGGTTCCGTGGCAGGCGGGCGGCGAACGTGGTCGTCCTAGTCCCTATGGCGACCCCGGAGGTCGTGATCGGCGCCGCCCTGCTCTCGATGTTCGTCTACGTCGGGATCGCGCGGGGCTTCACGACGCTCCTCATCGCCCACATCATGTTCTCGATCAGCTTTGTGGTCGTGGTCGTCCGTTCGCGCCTGATCGGGTTCGACCGCCTCCTGGAGGAGGCCGCAGCCGACCTCGGGGCGGGCCCGCTGGCGACGTTCCGGACCGTGACACTGCCGCTGATGGCCCCCGCGATCCTCGCCGCGGCGCTGCTCGCGTTCGCGCTCTCCGTCGACGACTTCGTGATCTCGAACTTCAACTCCGGCACGACCGTGACCTTCCCGCTCTACATCTTCGGAGCCGCGCAGCGGGGGATCCCGGTGGAGGTGAACGTCCTCGCGACGATCCTGTTCGCGATCACGATCGCGGCGATGGCGTTCACGGTGTGGCAGCAGCGCCGCGCCCAGCGCCTCGCTGATCGTCCCGAGCCGGAGGGCGCCGGGGGCTGAGCCGGCTGGCTCAGGCGGGCGCCACGGCGGCGGCGCGCACCCCCGCCCGCCCCCAGGCGACGTCGCACATCGCCTCCAGCGCCCTCCTCGCCGGGCTCGCGGGGTCTTCGAGGGGAGGATCCGCCGGCGGCGGGTAGCCGAGGTCGACCGAGATCGCCTCCGCCACCTGGCGCACTCTTAGCGCGTCGGCCACGATGCCGTCGCGTGCGTAGCGCGAGGCGATGCCGCTGATCGTCAACGCCGCCACCGCCTCGCCGTCGGCGTCGAAGACGGGCGCCGAGATCGCGAGCGCGTCGGGAACCCGCTCGCCGTGGCTGACGCCGACCCCGGCTCCCCTGATGAGCTCGAGCTCGCCGGCGAGCCGCCCGCGGTCGGTAGTCGTGGACGGGGTGAGGGGCTCGAGCGGCCCATCGCCAAGCAGCGGTTCAAGCTCGTCGGCCGGCAGGTTCGCGAGCAGGACCTTCCCTGTGGCACCGCAGTGGGCCGGGTAGCGGCGGCCGACCGTCTGGTTCATGCGCATCTCGTGGAGCCCGTCGACGCGCAGTACGGGCACGACGCCGGTCCCGTGGAGCTCGGCCAGCACGATCGTCTCGCCGCACTCGTCGCGAAGGCGCGCCATGTGAGCCCGTGCCACGCTCGGGACGCTCGAGGCGGCGGCGGCAAGCGCGCCCGACGATCGCAAGAGCGGCCCGAGGCGGTACTCCTCGCGCGGTCCCGCCTGCGCGAGGAGCCCGTTCGCGACCATGTCCGAGAGGGTCCGGTGCAGGCTGGCCCGGCTCACGCCGCTGCCCTCGAGGAGCTGTGTGAACGTCCTCGAGAAGCTGCCACTGCGGATGAAGGATTCGAGCACCCGCCGCACCTTCTCGACCGCGGATTGGCCGTCGCGACCCACGGCCGAACAGTATGCAGGAACGGAGTTTCGCCATAACGCGGACGCCACCTCGAGGACGCCCGGATCCGTTCCTCGCTCGCCCCACCCGCCCGGGACCCGGTCAGCGCCCGATGTGAATCCCGAGCCGACGTGGAACCTCGACGATTGCCTCGGCCAGGCGCGGGGAGCGCCTGCCCTCGTCCTCCCTCGCCTCCTTGCGCGCGAGCGCCGCCCGCACCAGCATCCCACCGACGAAGCGGGCGGGCTCGGGAGGCACCCGCGCGAGCACGGGCTCGACGATCGGGAGCCGAGTGAGCTCGTCACGGCGGTCCAGCGTGAGCCGCGCGAGGATGGCGCCCGCGAGTCGCGAGGGCCCAACCCCGTTGCCGGTGAACCCGCACACGTAATGGACGACGCCATCCCCGAGCGTGCCGATCACCGGCAGGTGGTTGGGGGAGACGTCCACCGGGCCGCCCCAGGCATGCTCGATTCGCCGCCCCCGAAGCGTCGGGAAGAGCGTGACCAGGTCGCGGTGGACCTGGCGCGCGGCCCGGGGATCGACCTCGATGCGGCCCCCGAGCCGGGCGCCGAAAGCGATCCGGCCGCCCCCGGAGCCGAACGCGATCCGGCCGTCCGGAGTCGTCCGAAAATAGTGAACGTGGATGCGCGCCGTCGAGATGCACTCCCCCCCGACCCAGCCGACCCCCTCCAGCACGTCAGGCACCGGCTCCGTGATGACCATTTGGGTCGAGGTGACCGCGAGCCGGCTGCGAAGCGGCCCGAACCCGGCCGCCGCGCCGCCGAGCGCGAGCACGGCCCGCGCGGCCTCGACCCGGCCCCCCTCGACCTCGACGACGACGCCGCCGGGGCTTCGCGGCGCGATGCGCTGGGCCCGCGTCCGCTCGTGGACCGCGACGCCAGCCTCGAGCAGGGCGGCACGAAGGCCGAGCGCGAGCCGCGCCGGTTGGACGGTGGCCGCATCGGGGGTGAAGACGCCGCCACGGAAGGCTGGCGAGCCGCAGCGCTCGCGGACCGCGGCGGCCGGGAGCGGCTCGCACTGCTCGGCGACGCCGGCCCGGCTGCAGGCGCGCGCCGAGTCGAGCCAGCGGTCGTCCTGCGCGGCGCTCGTCGACACCTTGAGATGGCCGCCCTTCCGGAACCAGATGTCGAGACCGCGCCCCTCGGCCCAGGCGCCGATCGCGTCCACCTCCCGCGCCGCCGCCCGGGCGAGGTCGAGCGCCGCCGCCTCCCCGACGCGCTCCGAGAGCTCCGCTAGCCGCTGCCAGAAGGTGTTGACGAAGCCCGCGTTTCGCCCGCTCGGCCCGTAGCCGCAGACCCGAGCCTCGAGCAGGACGATCCGCGCCTCGGGGTCGAGCTGGCGCATCGCCCAAGCCGTCCACATGCCGGCGTATCCGCCCCCGATCACGACGAGGTCCGCCCGCACGGATTCCGACAGCGGGGCCGTGGGCTCGACCGGCCCGGCCTCCCGAAGCCAGAAGCCGAGCGGGTCGTGCCGGGGGCCGGGCCGCGCAACGCTGCCAGGAGAAGTCGCCACCGCGGCCGGACGCTAGCGCTTCGCGCCGTCGCCGGTCAAAGCCGGAACCGGGTTCCGGATAGCATCGCTCGCCCGGTGAGTGATCCGAGCCAGATCGAGGCGCGCCCGGCGGGGACCGGCGGGATCGAACTTCGGGTCGAAGACGACCCGCCGCCGGTCGTCAGGGCGCTCGCTCGCGACCTCGCCGCGCGCCTCTCCGACCCCGCCTTCGTGGAGGCGACCGCCGACCTCGTCGGCACGGTGAGCCTGCGGGACGCGGCCACGCCGCAGGCGGTCACGATCCGGCTCACCGGGGACTCGATCGCGCTCGCCCACGGATCGAGCGAGATCGCCGACCTCCGCGCCACGGTGAGCCTCGGTGAGCCGGGCGAACCCCGGCTCGAGGGCGCCGCCGAGCACTCGGAGCTAGCCCAGTGGCTGCGGGCGCTGCTGAGCCCCGCGCCGGTCGGTTGGGAGGAGGCGGCGGCGCTGTTCTGGTCGGCCCTTGTCGGGATCGACGGCGCCCCGGCCGCGCTTCGGGTGGTGGAGCTGGAGAGCGGCGCGGAGCGGCGGTACGGGTCGCACGAGGGGTACGCCTACGAGCTTCACGGCCGAGCCGAAGAGCTAGCCGCCGTGCTCTCCGGCCGGGCACCGGTCGTCGACGCCGCGTTCGCCGGCAGGGTCTTCGTCCGTGGCTCGTTCGCCGAGCTCTCGGTGCTGGCGGGGGCCGGATTCTGCGTTCGCTACGGGCTCGGCGCCGACCCGGTCGGGAAGGCCGACGATGCCTGAGCCGGCCGAGCTCCAGGGTTGGGTCGACGAGCACGAGACCTCGTCGGTCCGCCTGCTCGCGACGAACCACGACGGCCTCGTGCTGGGCAAGTACGTCGCGGCCCCGAAGTTCGCTTCCTCAGCCCGCAACGGGTTCGCCTTCGCCGACACCTGCTTCGGCGTCGACCCCGGGGGAGAGGTCGCGCTCGGCTGGAACTGGGGCGGCTGGCGGGGTGAGGTCACCGACATCAAGATCATTCCCGATCTCGCGACGCTGGCGGTGGACCCGGAGCTGCCGGGGCTCGCGTCGGTCGTCTGCGACTTCACCGACGTCGCGGGCGAGCCGTTGCCCGCGTGCTACCGCAGCCTGCTCCGGGGTCTTGCCGGCCGGCTGGGCGATCGTGGGCTCGCGGCAGCGGTCGCGCCCGAGATCGAGTTCATGGTCTTCGAGGAGCCGATCGAGGTTGCGCGCGCGCAGGGCTTCGAGGGCATGACTCCGCTCGGGGGCGGCACCCGGGTGACCTACCTCATGTCGAGCTCGCGGGAGCTGGCGCAGTTCATGGACGCCGTCGTTCGCCGACTCGAGGCGCTGGGTATCGCGTGGGAGTCGTGGAGCAACGAGACCGCCCCCGGGCAGGCCGAGATCAACCTCGCCCCCGCCGACCCCGTGACGACTGGCGACGCGGTCACCCGGACGAAGCTCGCGCTCAGGGAGATTGCCTCCGCGATGGGTCGCAGCGTGACCTTTATGGCGATGGGGATCGACGAGCACCTCGGGGGCGGCATGCACCTCAACCTCTCGGTCGCGCGCGACGGGGAGAACGCCTTCTACGACGAGTCCGCCGAGGGGAACCGATCGGACCTGATGCGTCGGTGGGTCGCCGGGATCCTGGCGACGCTGCCCGCCGCGATGTCGTTTCTGACTCCGAACGTGAACTCCTATCGGCGCTTGGTCGAGCTGACCGGCCCGCCGATGACCGTCACCTGGGGCGAGGACAACAAGTCTGCGGCGTTGCGAACGGTCACGCGCGAGCCGGACGCGGCGCGGATCGAGCACCGGGTCCCGTCCGCCGACTGCAACATCTACCTGGCGATCGCGAGCATGCTCGCTGGCGGGTTGATCGGAATCGAGGACGACCTGAAGCCGCCCGCGGAGCTCGAGGGCATGGCTTGGCTCCTGCCGCCGGGCGTCGCCCCGCGACTGCCGGACTCGCTGATGCGGGCGGCGGCGGCGCTTCGCGCCGACTCCCGCCTCGCCGAGGCGCTGGGCGAGGGGGTGGTGGACTACTGGCTGGGGAGCCGCCAGTGGGAATGGATGGCGTTCCACACCGCTGGGGGCGACCCCGACCGAGTGAACGAGTTCGAGCGCCGCCGCTACTTCGAGCAGGCGTGAGCAGGGTAGTGAGGGAAATAGCGGGGGCCCGATTCGTCTCTCGCTACCACCCGGGAATAGTCGAGCTATACGCCTGAGGACGTGAGCATGAGCATCGCTTCTACGCCAGGGCGCGAAGCGAAGTGGGACTACCGGACGTTGCCGAGTTAGCTAGACGCGCCGGCCCGGGCGTCTGCGGCCACCTGCTTCCGTGCAGCCTTCTTGGCCTGCTTTTCTTGCCGACGCTCAAGAAGCTTGCGTTCACGGTTGAGCTTCGCCATCGTGGTCTTGCGCTTGCTGCCTGAGGCCATGTGCCGCTCTCCTTAGAGGGCCTGGACGTTCGCGGCCGCCGGGCCCTTATCGCCCTGCTCGGCGTCGTAGCTCACCTTCGCGCCCTCAACCAGTGTGCTGAAGCCGCTGCCCTGTATCGCGCTGTGATGCACGAACAGGTCCTTGCCGGAATCGTCCGGCGTGATGAATCCAAAGCCCTTGTCGTCGTTGAACCACTTGACTGTTCCTGTGGCCATCTCTCGGTTCCCTCCGTTGGTGCACTGCGCATGCGGAGGGTGCCGGAGGCAACGACTGCGAAAACGCTGGACACTACTTCGGTCGAACGAACGCCCGACCCGAAGGCTCAGTCTAGCCCCTGCTCTGCGAGCGGATGCGCCGCTCAAGCGTTTCTGCTCCGCGCGAAGAGTGGAAGTCACACGCCTGAGTCGTGTGTCGCAGCGGCAGATGTCTACCCGGGTCGATTCCCTTCTCGCTATCACCCACGGATAGTCGAGCGCGTGCGCCTGGCGGCATGATTGAAGAACTACCGCTCTTGTCCTAAGCGCCTACTCGCGCAGCCCGGCGGCTTCGAGGGCTTCGGCTCGGTCCGTGAATCCGCGGTAGCGGATCACCTTGCCGTTCTCGAATGTCCACACCTGGAAGAAGCGGTTCTCAACGGGGACGCCGCTGCCTTTTCCTCGCCCCCACTGTCGCATGTACACGAGAACGGAGGGATCGGCATCGATTATCTCTTCCGCCTCATAGGCCCAATCATCGAAGGTCCCGGCCCAGGTGCGGAAGAACTCTCGCACGGACGCGGGACCGTAGGTCTTCTCTTGTGCCGGGAATGGTCCGCTCGTCATGTCCCATTCGACGTTTTCGTCGAAGAGGGCGAAGAAGGGCTCCGGATTCTCCGGGGCCGCTTCCCACGCACGCCTGAGCCTCTCAACATTCTCCTGCGACATCGTCCCGCATTATCCGCCCAGGTGGCGTGGGGGCCAACCCGGGGCCGGCCTGTTCCTTGGACCTGGGCCCCGGCGCCCCTTTAGGGATGCAGAACAGGGGCGACGGCGGAGATGGCGTGTCGTCTACTCATTTGGACCTAGGCTCCGAACTCGAAGCGGACATGCTGGTGCTGCCCGCTGTGCATCCGAATGCAGTCCACGCGCGAAGTCTCGTAGCCGGTCTGATCTCGATCGCAATCCCAGCCGTTGAAGTGGTAGTCCCGGGGGTGTTCCTTGTAGTGCTGGGCCACCCTTTGCCGCGCGACATTGCACCTCGTGTTGTAGGCGCGGACGTTGTACCACCCGTAGCCGGGGGCGTTCTGCGACCCGCAGTGCCGTTCCCATCCATGGTCAGGCGGTGCCGCGGTCGCCTGCACCGGCATCCAGACGCAAAGCATCGCCAACAGCGTGGCGGTTGCCCCAACAACGAACTTCATCATCCCCCCTTGGCCGTTTTGGCTCAACCTAACTGGGCGCGAGCCTAGCCGGAGCACGGAGTCCGGCGCAAGGGGAAACCGCAGTCCTAGGTCCGGCTCGGCGGCTCGAAAGGGGCAGCGGTTCACGCCCGCCTCCGCGCATCGCAGGCTGGATTGGGACAGCGGTACTCAACCGTGACGAGCTTGCGCCGGCCCCGCTTGCGGACCATCGCCACATCGAGCACCTTCCCGCGTCCGTGGCAGGCTCGGCAGGTCACAGCCCCGCCCTCAATCTCCTCGTAGGTGGGGTAGTCGTGAACCGGAGAACTCAAGATCACATTCGTCCGCGAAGTGCCAGGGGGAGTCGGGTAGCTCGTTGCCGTAGAAGATGGCTCGGCAGTCTTCCCGATTCCAATCGGACGAGAGCGTCTCCCTGGATGCTTGCTTCGTCACCGCTCTCATATTCGACGTTGTATCATATTGATTGTAAGTTGTCAAGAAGATGCATATAACCAGGACGATGATACGCTGTGCATATGAGCCGCGAATCTCCAGCTTCCAAAGGTCATGCCGCGCCGCTCGGATAGAGCTGTGGCATGAAGGCCGAGGAGGTTGCGCGTCCCTTGCTGCCGTGGCTGGGGCGCGCCTGTCGCCAGGCGCGAGAGGACCGAAGCGTGGTTCAGGTCAAGATCGCGGCGGCGATCGAGGTAAACCAGGCGACGATCGCGCGCTTTGAGGACGGCAGCGCCTGGCCGCGGCAGCCGGAGGAGGTCTTGATGGCCTACGCGAGCGAGCTCGAGATGGACGTGCGGCTGCTTTGGCTTCACGCCTTCGTCCTCTGGCTCGAGCACGATCCGGTCTTAGACGAGGAGAGCCAGGAGCAGATTCGGGCCGCGCTTAAGCGGCTTCAGATCTAGGGCGGCGCGGCGCGCTCGCCCGCCCAGAGGCGGCGGGCGAATAGTCAGCTCGAGACGTCGCAGCGCGAGTAGCGCAAGCCTATTCCGAAGGGAGCGAGACGCAGGCAATGCCGTCGCCATCTTCGTCCAGCTCGTCAACGTCGTTCGATGCGCGAGCCGGCAGCCCATCCAGTCCAGACTCCTCTCCGATCGAACGCCCCCATCGCGGACCGAAAACTCGCAATTGATGCCTGCTGCCGCACAGCGGGACAAACTCTCCAGCGCGAAAGGCCCGCTCTAGCGGGCCTTTCGTGAGTAGCGGGGGCAGGATTTGAACCTGCGACCTCCGGGTTATGAGCCCGGCGAGCTACCTGACTGCTCCACCCCGCGGCGTGGGTCAAATGTAGCAACGGTGCGGGGATCCGGTGGGCGCAGGGGCCCGCACGGGGGCACCGCTACCCTGCCGCCGTGCCATCGGGGAGTGCAGAGGTGCATCGCGCATGCGCGTAGCCGTGATCGACATGGGGACGAACTCGACGCGGCTGCTGGTCGGGGATGTTCGAGACGGGACTCTCGCCGAACTCGAGCGGCGCTCGACCGTGACCAGGCTCGGGCGTGGCGTCGACACGTCTGGCGCGCTCGCGGTCGAGGCAATCGAGGACGTCTGCGCGACCGTCGCCGACTACATCTCCCTGTATGAGGAGCTCGAACCGGAGCGCGTCATCGCGATCGCGACCTCGGCCGTGCGCGACGCCTCAAACGGAGCTGCCTTCCAGGCCGAGCTGCGGGAGCGTTTCGCCCTCGCCGCCTCGATCCTCGATGGCGCGGAGGAGGCGAGGCTCACCTACCTCGGCGCCTGCGCGGGGCGGCCGAACGGCACCGACCGCACCCTCGTGATCGACATCGGCGGCGGCAGCACGGAGCTGATCCTCGGCTCGGGCTCGCAGATCGCCTGGCGCACGTCGCTTCAGGCGGGCACGGTCCGCCACACCGAGCGCCACCTGCCCGATGACCCGCCCACGGCGCAGGAGCTCGAGACCCTCGCCGCCGACGTGCATGCTCTGATCGACGCGGAGCTCAAGGGTGAAGCGATCGCGCGGGCCCGCGACGGGATCGCCGTGGCCGGGACCCCGACCTCGCTCGCCGCCATCGATCTCGCCCTCGATCCCTATGACCCCGAGGCCGTGCAAGGCCATCGCCTTGGTCTGGCAACGATCCAGCGGATGCTCTCGCGGCTGGCCGCGATGCCGCTCGCCGAGCGGCTCGAGGTGGCCGGCCTGCATCCCGACCGTGCGCCGACGATCGTGGCGGGCGTCGTCATCCTGATTCAGGCGATGCGCGCCTTCGGCCTCTCGGAGATCGAGGTCTCCGAGCACGACATCCTCTACGGCGCCGCGCTCGAGGCTGCGAGCGCCGTGGCACCCTAGCGCCCCGCAACCGGCGTGTCATCTTGGCGGTCCTCGAAGCTCAGCCGCCGCGCGAGATCAGGCGGCAGGCGCCGGGGCCGGCGGGGGCGTCGCCGAGGCCGGAGCCCCGCCGCCGCCGAGCTCGAAGAAGAGCACGCTCGCGACCAAGGAGACGAGCGGCGCAACGAAGACGTTGAAGATCACGGCGAATACCGCAGCGAGCGCGACGCCCTGGATCGCGAAGCCGATGGCGGCCGCCGCAATCCCGAGCACGAGCAGGATCAGAAAGACGGTCACGATCGCTCCGAAGACCGTCCAGCCGTTCCCCTTGACGAGCTCGTGGGAGCGCCCGAACGCCTCGAACACGCCGGTTCGCTCGACGACGATCGCCGGCGAGCCCACCGACCAGATCGTCAGCAGGTAGAGGCCGGGGATGATCAGCAGGATGAACCCGATTCCGATTCCGATCGCGGCGAGGATCCCGAAGCCGATCAGCGGCAGGATGGCGTGGGAGGCGTTGGAGAAGAGCTCCCCCACGGTGAACTCGCGCTTGCCGTCGCGGACGTCGGCGACCAGGGTGACGACGAACCCGGTGAAGAGCGCGCTTGCGACCAGCGAGACGATCGAGCCGAGGACGCTGAGGAGCGCGCTATCGGTGTCGCGAAGCAAGCCTTGGATCACCCCGGCAACCACGAACACCACGGCCGCGGCGGGGATCAATGTCCCCGCGTGCGCGCGGTAGAGGGCGAAGGCGCGCTCGATCACCCCGCCAACGGTCAGCTGTCTTGCGGCGGGCGGTGGCGGACTGGGCGAGGTTGTGGCTTCCATGCGCGCCCACTGTACACCCACGCCCGTACGGAACCGAGGGCGCCGCCGGGATTTCCGTCAGTACTTGCCGGAGATCACGTCCCAGGCGCGGCGCAGCTTGTCGCCCAGATCGTCGGGCACGGTGTCCTCCGGGCCCGAGTCCATCGATGCGGGGTTCTCGCTTGGCTCGGGAAGGCTGCTCCGCAGCGGCCCTGTCGACGCGGAGCACGACGCCGCGCTCGTAGATCTCGTCGACCTGCTCTGAATCGGCGAACCGATGCCCGCCCGGCAGCACGCTCGTGTCCAGGACGAGCCCATCGAAGATGTCGGCGTCGGGATCGGCCAGCACGTGCTCGACCACGCCGAGCTGCTCGCCGTCGCTCGAGATCGACGGCGGTGCCCTCCTGGAGCGCGAGGTATGAGGAAGGGGCGCCAAGGCCGTCCATAGCGAGCAAATCTAGCTGGCGCCGGACCCCGGCCGCCCCATCGCCGCGACGAGCCTCTCCTCCGCCACGCCGGGCTCAGGCAGGCCCGCGACGGAGCCCCACTGCGCCACGACGCCGGCGGCCGTGCGCATCCCGACCATGAGCACGGATTCGAGATCTTCCGAGGGGGCTCCCGCGGCGAGGGCGGCGGCGAGGACCCCCGTCACAGAGTCGCCCGCTCCCGTCGCATCGACGATCTCGGTCGTCTCGCCGGCGGGAACAGCTGCGAGCCCAGCCCCGCTGGCGACCAGCGCGCCTTGCGCGCCCATGGTTACGACCACTGCTCGGGGGCCACGCACGAGCAGCTCGCGCGCGGCCTCGCCCTCATCGTCGCTGCCCGTGAGCCTACGCGCTTCGGCGCCGTTGCACTTGAGCAGGTGGGCGCGAGCGATGAGTTGCCCCACGGCGTCCTCCATCACCCCCGGGTCGGTCCATCGCGCGGGCCGCAGGTTCGGATCGGCGAGCACCGTCCATCCGCGATCGCGCGCGCGGCCTGCCGCCCTCAGGGTCACCTCCCGCTCCTCGGGATCGAAGAGGGTGTCACTGCCGAAGACGAACACCCCGGCCTCCTTGTCCAGTGCAGCTTCGATGGCTCTCCAGGCGTGAGGGCCCGCCCGCTGACTTGCCTCATAAAAGGCGAACGAGGGCTCGCCCTCAGCCGAGACCGCAACGAACGCGAGCGAGCTCGTCCCCGGCGCCAGCACGAACCCGTCTACATCGACCCCCTGATCCGCGAGGCGCTCCCGCAGCCACCGGCCCCAGTCGTCGTCTCCGGCACCACCCGTGAACGCGACCTCGGCTCCGAAGCGTGCCGCGACAGCCGCCACGTTGGCCAGTGAGCCACCGAGCATCGGCACGAACTCGCTGGCGTCCGCGAGGTTGGCCACGGGCTCTGGACAGACGAAATCCACCAGCGCCTCGCCCAGGCAGAGAACCCGCGCGGTACCCGTGCCGTCGCTCACGGCGGCGGCTCGAATCGGCGGATTCGGGTAGCTCTAGGCTGCATGGCGATGGACACAGGCTTCCCGGATTCGGACGCTCAGACCGACTTCTCCCGCGCTCGCCGCCGGCAGGTGACGGCCGACCTCGCCCGCCGGCTGCGGCGCGAGCCCGACGACGTCAACCAGATCCTGCCGTTCGACGAAGTGGTCGCCGCGCTCGGACGCCGGGGCGAGCGAAGGCTCGGCCTGAAGACGATCGACCTCGACTCGATCGTAGGCACCGTCGACCGCACGCGCGAGTTCGATCGCTACTTCCGTCCCACGTCCCGAAGCGCGAGGCAGCGCTGGGAGCGCATCGCGAAGGCCATGCGGCGCGGCGAGGCGATGCCGCCGATCGACGTCTACCGCATCGGCTCGCTTCATTTCGTGCGCGACGGCCACCACCGTGTTTCGGTCGCGCGCGCGCAGAAACTCGAGGTGATCGAGGCTCACGTGACCGAGATCATCACCGAGGTCGGCGCCGACGCGGACGTTCGTCTCCACGACCTCGCCCTGAAGAGCCATGAGCGACTCTTCCTCGAGCGCGTCCCCCTGCGTGGCGAGCACCGCTCGCGGATCGCGCTTTCGCAGGGGTCGTGGTACGCGGGACTCGCCGAGGGCGTGGAGGCGTGGGGCTTTCGCGCCATGCAGGCGCGGGGGGAGTTCATGAGCCGCGAGCAGATTGCGCGTGAGTGGTTCACCGAGGAATTCGAGCCCGTCGTTGCGATGCTTCGCGACGCCGACCTCATCGGCAACCAGACGGAGGCCGAGGCGTACGCTCGAATCGTGAGCCTTCGCTACCTCTTGCTGCGCACCCACGACTGGGACCCCGACGTGCTCGAGCGGCTGCGCGAGGAGCTCCGAGGCCCAGGGCCACGCGACGAGGACACCCTCACGCACCTGATGCGCGGGGACCTGCGCGCCTAGCCCCCTGGGAGGCTCCGCTCAGGACTGTCTGCTTCGTCAGGCTCTCGCCCGAGTCCGGATCGAAGAAGTGGAGCTTCGTGGAGTCGACCCAGAGCTCGGTTTCCTTGCCGCGCTCGACGCCGCTGCCCGCATCGAGCCGCGCGATCACCTGATCCTGGCCCCCGCCCGGGACCTCCTCCATCCCGGCATCGGCAGCGAGGTCCTCGAGGTCCTTGGACTCGATCTCCTCCTCGCTCGAGATCGAGAAGTAGGCGTACTTCTCGGACCCCATCGACTCGACCAGCTCGATGGTCGCCTTGAAGGTGATGCCCTTGTCGAGCGCATCGCCGACGAGCGAGGCATCCTCGAACGCCTCCGGCCTGATGCCGACGATCACCTTGCGCCCCTCGCCGTCGCCAACGGCGTCCCTCATGGAGTCGGGCAGCCTCACCTCGCCGAACGGCAGGCTCACGGTGTCGCCGGAGAGCCCGCCGGCCATGAAGTTCATCGCGGGCGAGCCGATGAAGCCGGCGACGAAGAGGTTGGTTGGGGTGTCGTAGAGGTCCGCAGGTGAGCCAACCTGCTGCAGGACGCCGGCGCGCATCACGGCGACCCGGTCGCCGAGCGTCATCGCCTCGGTCTGATCGTGGGTCACGTAAACGGTTGTTGTGCCCAGCTCCCGCTGGAGGCGCGAGACCTCGGTGCGCATCTGGACGCGCAGCTTCGCGTCCAGGTTCGAGAGCGGCTCGTCCATCAGGAACGCCTTGGGGTCGCGAACGATCGCCCGGCCCATCGCGACACGCTGGCGCTGACCGCCCGAGAGGTTGGCCGGCTTGCGGTCGAGGTGCTGCTCGAGGTCGAGCACCTTCGCCACGTCGTCGATCTTGGAGTCGATCGTGCGCCTGGTCGACTCCGGCGAGCTTCAGCGGGAACGCCATGTTCTGGCCCACGCTCATGTGCGGGTAGAGCGCGTAGTTCTGGAACACCATCGCGATGTCGCGCTCCTTCGGCGCCATCTGGTTGACGACGTCGTCCCCGATCTTGACCTCACCGTCCGTGATGTCCTCGAGCCCGGCGATCATCCGCAGCGCGGTCGACTTGCCGCAGCCGGAGGGCCCGACCAGGATCATGAACTCGCCATCCTGGATATCCAGGTTGAGGTCCGTGACCGCCTCGAAGCCGTCGTCGAACCGTTTCGAGATGTTGTTCAGCGTGATCTCAGCCATGGGTTGCGCTCCTTCGTTTCTGGGTTAGCCCTTCACGGCGCCCGCAGTCAGACCGGAGACGATCCGGCGCTGGAAGATGAGGACGAAGATGATGATCGGGATTGTCACGATCGAGGCCGCGGCGGCGATGTTGCCGGTGGGCGCCGTGAACTGCGACTCGCCAGTGAAGAACGCCAGCGCGGCCGGCACGGTGCGCGACGCGTCCGACGAGGTGAGCGAGATCGCGAAAAGGAAGTCGTTCCAGCAGAAGATGAAGACGAGGATCGCCGCCGTGAAGACGCCCGGTGCGGCCAGCGGGATGATCACCTTCGTGAACGCCTGATACGGCGTCGCCCCATCGACCTGCGCGGCCTGCTCCAGATCCCAGGGGATCTCGCGGAAGAACGCCACCAGGGTGTAGATCGCGAGCGGAAGCGAGAAGGTCAGGTAGGGGATGATCAGTCCGATCCAGGTGTCGTAGAGGCCGAGTGTGCGCCACATATCGAACAGCGGCCCCACCGTCGAGATGGCTGGAAACATCGCGATCGCGAGAGCCCCGGCCAGGATCGCCGTCTTCCCGGGAAAGTTGAGCCGGGCGATCGCGTAGGCGCAAAAGGCGGCGAGCACGATCGCGATCAGCGTGGCGATGATCGCGATGCCGATGGAGTTGATCAGGGGCGCGATGAACGGGCTCTCCGACAGGCCGCCCTCGAACAGCGAGGTGTAGTTGTCGAACGTCCAGTCCTGCGGAATGAAGCGGCTGAAGAAGTGTGTCGCCGGCCGTGATCGCAGCGGGGTCCTTAAACGAAAGCGAGACGATCCAGAGCACCGGAACCAGCGCGAAGAGGAGGATCACGATGATCCCAAGCGACCAGACGGCGTATTCGCGCGTGCCTCGCTCCATCGCTCAGCTCCCCGGCCGGCCCTCGGCCATCTTCACGCCGAACCCCTTGACGAAGACGAAGGCGATGATCAGCACCGCGAAGAAGATCAGCACCGAGACGGCTGATCCCAATCCCAAGTTGAGGCGCTCGATCAGCTGGTTGTAGCCGAGGATCGACACCGACTCCGTGTCCTGGGCGCCTCCGGTCATGATGAAAATCGTGTCGAAGATCCGGAAAGCGTCGAGCGTGCGGAAGAGCAACGCCACCAGGATCGCCGGCTTAATCAAAGGAAGCGTGATCTTCCAGAAACGCTGCCATGCGGATGCCCCGTCTACGCGCGCCGCCTCGTAGAGGCCGTCGTCGATCGTCACCAGCCCAGCAAGCAACAACAGCGCCATGAACGGCGTCGTCTTCCAGACCTCGGCCATGATCACCACAGCGAGCGACGAGAACCGCTCACCGAAGAACGCGAAGTCGTCGGCGACGAACGGGAGCTCGTTGATCAGGCCCGTCAGCGGGCTGAACGCGAAGAACCACGAGAAGGCAGCGACGACCGTGACGATGCCGTAGGGGATCAGCACGGCCGTGCGCACAAGCCCACGCCCGAAGATCGCCCGGTACATGACCAGGGCGATGATCATGCCCAGGGTGAGCTCGATCGCGACCGACACGACCGTCACGAACAGCGTGTTGAGGACGTCGGTCCACCAGAGCTCGGAGGTCAAGCACCGCCTCGTAGTTCGAAAGACCAACGAAACCGCCCTCGTCGGGGAAGCGCAGGTCCAGGTCTTGGAGCGAGAGGACGATCGCGTAGCCGATCGGATACGCCGTCACCAGCAGCATCGCGATCACGGCTGGGGCGCAGAGCATCCATCCGAGCTTTCGCTCGGCCTTGGTGCGGTCCGTGGTGCGCCTTCCGAGGAGCGGGCGCGGCTGGGGTGGGTGCCGTCGTGGCTTCCATCAGAGGAGACCCTCCCTCTTCACCGCCTGCTCAACATTGTCGAAGAGCTCTTCGTAGGTGGACCCCACGTCGGCTGGGTCGATGTCGCCAACCGGGTGCAGTGAACGCTGAATCGCCAGCGAGAGGTCGGTGTACGCAGGAGTGATCGGGCGCGGCGCAGCGTTGTCGATCGACTCCTTGATCAGATCGGCGAAGCCCGGATACGCCTTCTCGATCTCCTTGGTCCCGTACACGGACTCGTTCGTGGGGGGAAGCCCGCCAAGGGTCGCCGCGGTGATCTGGTTCTCGGGCTGGACGAGGCACTTGATCGCCTCGAACGCCAGGTCCTGATTGTCGGAGTAGGCGCTCACGCCCAGGTTGATCCCGCCGAGCGGCGGCGCGCTCGGAGTTCCCTCGTCGACGGCCGGGTAGATGGTCGCCTCGAGCTGCTTGAAGACGTCGGGCGCGTTCTCCTGGGCGCTCGGGTAGACGAACGGGTAATTCAGCATGAAGGAGGAGGCGCCCGCCTCGAACGAGAGCCGGGCCGTGTCCTCCGTCGAGGTGTCGATGTCCGGCGGGGCGACGTCGGAGCGAGCGAACTTCCCCATCACCTCGAGGGCGCGCTCGGTGGGAGCCTGTTCGAGCCCGACCTCCGTGGGCCCGTCGAGGATCTGGGTCCCGGCCGAGGAGATCATCGCCGTGGCCCAGACCGTGAAGCCCTCGTAGAAGTTCGCCTGGACCTGGATCTGCCCCTCCTCGGGGCCGATCTCCTCGGCCTGAGCGATCATCTCGTCCCACGTCTTCGGCGGGTTCGGGACGCGGTCCTTGCGGTACCAGAGGAGCTGGGTGTTCGAGGTGAACGGCGCGGCGTAGAGCTCCCCCTCGAACGATGCCGACTCGACCACACTGTCGAATACGTCCTGCGTGACGGCATCAGCGTCGGCGCCCTCCCATGGCGCGACGAAACCCGCGTTGGCGAACTCGGCCGTCCAGATCACGTCCATGCCGACGATGTCGATCGAGTCGTCCTCGGCTCCGAGCCTCCGCACGAGCTGCTCGCGCTGCGCGTCCGCCTGGGCCGGGAGGAATTCGAAGACGATGCTGTACTCGCCGTTGGAATCCTCAGAGCATTTTGTGGCGGCCTCCGAGAAGGCACCCGAGGGCTCGTTGAAGATGAAGAAGGAGAGCTCAGTGCCCGCTCCGGCCTCAGGGTCGCTTGTACAGCCGGCGAAACCCACGACGCCCAAAACGACAGCGCATATCGCTGCCTTCAACCGTCGCGTTGCAAGGGGTCGCGCCTCGATCCATCCTCTCCTCAATGCGCATGTATCCAATGGCACGCAGGCGCAAACCAACGGCGCCGATTCTTCCTAACGCGCGCGGACGATGAGTCCCTCGCCCGCCCCCAGCCGGCCGGGCCGGTGCGTAGCCGTTGAGAGCACGACCTCGCCGTGATCCTCGAACGGCGCTTCGCTGTCGCCGAGGTTGAGCGCGACGGCGTGGCTGCCGCGGTCAAACCTCAAGACAGACCCATGTGCCTCGATGCTCGAGATCTCCGGCTCGAGCTCGCGGCGAAAGGCGATCAGCGTGCGATAGAGCTCGAGCATCGAGTTCGGATCGCCGGTCTGATCGGCCACGTTCCTCGTCGCCGGATCGACGGTGGCGAGCCACGGCGTGCCCGTGGTAAATCCCCCCGCCCCGCCGCCTTCCCATTGCATCGGATGCCGGAAGGCGTCACGTCCCCACGGGTCGAGCGGAGGCTCCACGCCGGGACCATCGCCCATGCCCAGCTCGTCGCCCTGGTAGACGAAGGCGGTGCCGGGCAGGCTGAGCAACAGCATGGCCGCCAACCGGGCATGTGGCGCGCCAAACCGACTCGCGAGCCGCATGAAGTCGTGGTTGGAGAGAACCCAGGCCGTGCCATCGAGTGATGCTGCTGAGCGGATCACCTCGGCCAGCTGCTCCGCATCGCGCGGGGCGTGAAGGAACTCGAACGCGAACACGAGATCCAGGTGCTCGAGGTAGCGGCCCAGGCGCCTGCTCGGCAGGTAGACCTCGCCGACCAGGAGGGCGTCACCCGCGCCCTGGCGCAGGGCGGCCAGCGCCTCCCCCGTGCCGGGGCCGTCCATCGAGTGCACGTGTTGGAGTCGGGCGAACTCCTCGGGCAATGGAAGGCCGAAGGGCTCGCCGGCCGGAGGGTCGTCGCGGAGCTCGGGGTCCTTGCTGATCACGTGCAGCGCGTCGACACGAAAGCCATCGACCCCACGATCAAGCCAAAACCGCATTGCCTCCGTGAAGGCCGCTCGAACGTCTGTCCGCGACCAATCCAGGTCGGGCTGCTCGGAGTAGTGGGAGTGCAGATACCACCGCCCGGACCGCTCGTCGCGCGTCCAGGCGGAGCCGCCGAAGGCGGAAACCCAGTTGTTGGGCGGCCCGTCGTCGGCCCAGACGTAGCGCTCGGGCTGCTCGCGGAACCAGGGGTGCTCGATCGACGTATGGCTCGGCACGAGGTCTAACAGCAACCGAAGCCCCCGCTCGTGGCTGGCGGCGATCAGCTCATCGACGTCGGACAACGTTCCGAAGACTGGGTCCACGCCGGTGAGGTCGGTGACGTCGTAGCCCATGTCGGCGCCCCCTGATGGGTAGAAGGGCGAGAGCCACAGCGCGTCGACACCCAGGTATGCGAGGTGGTCGAGTCGCAAGGTGACGCCGCGAAGATCCCCCAAACCGTCGCCGTCGGTGTCCTGAAAGGACCGGGGGTAGACCTGATAGACGACGGCGTCGCGCCACCAGGGCACGGCCGCAGCCGGACCTCGGGGATCGCTAGGCAAGGACCGCCTTGCGCGGATAGACGACCTCGGGATCGGTGAGGACGTTCACCAGCGCCGGCTTGCCCGCTGCGAAAGCCCGGTCCAGGGCCGGGCGCAGCTCGGTGGGCTCCGAGACCAGCTCAGCGTGGCAACCGAGCGCCTCGGCGATCTGGTCGTAGCGCGTCCCCTGGCGAAGCTCTGCGGCAACGGAATAGCCGTAGAGGAACTTCATCGGGTGATGCTCGAGCGCCCAGATCCCGTTGTTGCCAATCACGCCGACCACAGGCAGCCCGTGACGGGCGAGCGTGTCGAACTCCATGCCGGCGAAGCCGAAGGCACCATCGCCCAGCAGGAGGCAGACCTGCCGCTCGGGCCGCGCGAGCTTGGCGCCGATCGCTGCGCCAGGACCGGCACCCAGGCAGCCGAACGGCCCGGGGTCCATCCAGCAACCCGGCTCGTGCGTTTCGATCACACGGCCCGCATAGGAGACGAAGTCGCCGCCGTCCCCGATCACGATCGCATCGCGGTCGAGGATGTCGTTCAGCTCGCGGTAGATCCGCATCGGGTGAAGTGGAGCGCGGTCGTCGTCGAGCTGCCCGCGCTCGGCCTCGCGCTTTTCGGCCTCGGTCGCCTGGAGAGTTCCAACCCACGAAGCCGTGCGAGCGGGGTCGGCTGCGGTGAATTCGCGGATCGCACGCAACGTGGGCGTGATCGGCCCAACGAGCTCGATCTCCGGGGTGCGGTTGGCGCTGAGCGTGTTCGGCCCGGCATCGAGCCAGACGATCTTCGTCTCCTCGCCAAACGAGCCCCCGAAGCCGAGGCGGAAGTCGAGCGGGACCCCCACGACGAGGGCGACGTCGGCCTCGTTGAGCCCGTGGCCGCGCGCCCGGGAGAAGCAGAGCTCGTGATCAGCGTCCAGACAGCCGCGGCCCATGCCGTTCAGGAAGGTGGGCGCTCCGAGCGCCTCCGCGAGGGCCCGGAGCTCATTCTCGCCATGGGCCCAATAAAGCCCGGTGCCGGCCATGATCACGGGGCGCTCCGCGGCCGCGAGGAGCTCGGCGGCGCGATCTGCCCCGGCAGCGGGCTCGTCGGGTTGCGGTTGCGGGGGCGGCACAGCGTTGGCCTCCGCCTCACTGAAGACGACGTCGAGCGGATAGTCGAGGAAAGTCGGACCGCTCGGCTGCGCCATGGCGGCGTCGATGGCCGCAGCGGTTGCGGCCGGAATGTCGGCAGTCGCCTTCACCGTCTCGGCGGCCTTGACCAGCGGCGCGACGAAGGGGAGATGATCGATCTCCTGGAGCGCTCCCGAGCCCCAGCGGCCCTCCGCGGCACGGCCGCCCAGGACCACGAGCGGCGAGCGGTTCGACTGCGCGGCGGCGATCGCGCTCATCCCGTTCGTGACCCCCGGGCCAGCGGTGAGCGCGCAGACACCGGCCTCGCGTGTGGCCTTCGCCCAGCCCTCGGCAGCGAAGGCCGCTGCCTGCTCGTGGCGGACGTCAACGATCTCGATGCCCTCCTGCAGGCAGCCGTCATAGAGGGAGAAGAGATGCCCGCCCGACAGGGTGAAGAGGTGTGAGACCCCGCGCGCCTTCAAGGCCTTGGCGGCCAGCCGGCCTCCATGCAGCGGACCTCTGCTGGCGGCGCTGATCGCGCTCTGCTCCTCGGTCGTGGCCACCGCGCGCAGCCTAGCCCCTCGCCCGCTCAGCCGCGCGTGGTCGCGCGGCGGGCAGCCCGACGCGCGGTTTCGGCCGCGGCGCGGAGAGGCGAGTGTGAGCGACCGTCGCCGTCCGCGCCCATCGCCGCGGCCGGTTCGGCGCCCCGCCTGCGCGGCACCAGGCTGGGCGAGTGAAGGGCGATCGGGTCGCCTACACCGCGGAGCTGGTGCCGCCCAAGATCCCCCACCTCGTACTCATCCGAGAGCGCCTTGCGTGTGTGCCCGGTGATGAGGATGTCCACGTCGAATTGGCGCGTTGCGGATTCGACCCGAGAGGCGACGTTCACGGGGTCGCCGATGACCGAGAAGTTGAGACGCCCGGCCCCGCCGATCGACCCGGCCACGACCATGCCGGTATTGATGCCGACGCCGATGCGGATTCCCCCTCCGGCCGCCTCCTCGCCGTTTACCGCCGTGACCATCTCGCATGCCGCACGCACGGCGCGATCGGCATGGTCGGGGTAGTTCTCGGGCGCGCCGAACACCGCCAGCAGGCCGTCGCCCTCGAACTTGTCGACGTGACCGCCGTGACGGGCGACGATCGGCACGACGACCTCGAACAGGCCGTTGAGCGCAGCGACGATCTCCTTCGCGCCCATCCCGGAGACGAGGCTCGTGAAGTCCTGGACATCGCAGAATAGGACCGAGACGTCGAGCTCCACCCCCTCCTCGGAGAAGGCCTCGCTGAGGATGTACTCCGCCACCTCCTCGTCGAGGTAGGTGCCGAAAGCCTCGCGGATGCGCTCGCGCTCGGCGAGACCCTCGATCATCTGGTTGAACGACGCCGCCAGGTCCCCCAGCTCGTCGCCCGTCGTCACCGGGACTGAGACGTCAAAGCGCCCCTCCCGGACGGCCTCCGTGGCCCGGCGCAGGTCGGCGATCGGCCGTAGGATCGACTTCGAGAGCAGGAGGGAGAGCTCGAGCGAGATCGTGGTCGCGACGGCGAGGGCGATGAGGACGTCGACCGTGAGGTTGGCCCCTCCCCCGCCCTCCGACGTGAGCGCGGCGACCACCAGACCCGCGACCAGGTTGATCAGCGGCAGGGCGCCCATCAGCCGCACGCGCAGCGGAAAGGCCGAGACCTCGCGCTGGAGCCCCGGCGTCACCGCCTGGTTTAAGTCGATCAGCACGGGCCGCAGCCCGACCTCCAGCGCCAGGTAATGCAGCAGTCCACCGTAGGCGACCGCGGCCGCCGAGCCCAGGAAGAACGGAATGAACGTGTACCACGGAAGACCCAAGATGGCGACGGCGGCAGCGGTTGCGGGCAGGACGACGATCACGAAGGGGAGGACGAGATCCCGCTTGATGAAGCCCATCGGGAGGTTCACGGCGGCAGCCCAGGCGCTCGCGGTCCGCTCCTCGGTCCTCGGCCCGGAGATCCAGTCGCGAATCGGGCGCAGCAGCGGATAAGTGCGCGCCAGGTTGAGCGCCACCGCGACCGCCGTGAGGCTCATCGCGATCGCGAAGATGATCAGGAACTCCTCGCTCGACATCTCCCAGTAGAAGGTGAAGAGGACGAGCGTGCCGGCGGTGATCAGAAAGGCTGTCTGCAGCTCAAGCGCGAGAAAGAATGCGGGATAGTGCGCTCCGAGCTTGCGATAGAGCCATGTCAGTGCCCCCAGCGCCATTGATCGATTGTGGCAGCCATCAGGTGGCCGATGTGTGACGTACCCTGCGAACTGGCTTGCGCAAGCGGTTCAACAAGGGTTCGGTTCTCAAGGGCCGCGCCAAACGCTCCGATGAGATCTAAGTGGAGAGAGTGATCTCCAAGAAGGATGCTGCCGAAAACCACCCCGCTCCCGTCGCGGATGGCTCCGCGCCGGCCAACGGCGGCTTCCCGGAGCCTCCCGTTGGGGGCCCGGTGCGCGTCGTCCGAACCTCCCATCGCGCCTGTGGGCGCGAGACGCGTGTACGCCTGCCGGCCGACCTGCCCACCGAGGTGGTTCGCCGCGTGGTCTGCCAGGGCTGTGCGCAACCGTTCGTGGTGCCCGCCGTGGCCGAGGCAGAGGTACCGGCGCAGGCCGCGGCTCCGCCGCCCCCGCCGGCGAGCGCCCCCACCTCGCCCGGTGACCGGGCGGGTTGGTTGCGCGATCCACGCAGCCGCGCGTGGCGATATCTGAGCGTCCCGATCGCAGCGATCGCGGTGGTTGCGATCCTGCTCCTGATCCAAGGTGATGACGAGCCCGACGTGGCTTTCGAGGCGACGGGCCCGGCCGCCGAGGAGCCGACGACGCCCGCCGCACCTGGCGATGAGAGAGCCTCGGGGCAGCCCCAGGGCGCCGGCTCGTCCGAGCTCATCACCGAGTCCAGCTTCTCGCTGGCCCTGCCCGCCGGATGGCAGGAGACCGAGCCGCCCAGCGGCGCCACGTTCGCCGCAGCGTCGTCGGAGGGCGACGCCGATGCCACGCTCTGGGTGGAGGAGAACCCGAAGCTCGCCTTCTCGGAGTTCGAGGCTGAGTCGCTTGAGGAGCTCGAGTCACTCGCGGGCTCGGCGAGCGTCGTCGAGCGCATCGCGGCACCAACCGCCGACGCCACCATCGTCAAGCTGGCGGCCGATGCACCGGAGGGCTCGCCGGCCTATGAGGTGACCCTGCGCTCGTCTGGGCCCTACCGGTACTACCTGTCAACCACCGCCCAGCCGGATGCGGCGCCCGAGACCCTCGAGGCGATTCAACTGCTTCATGGCTCCTTCCTGCCCACGGGTGCCCTCCCGGAAGGAGACGGCTGAGCGATGCCTCGCAGGGTGATCCTCTACGTCCTGCTCGCCCTCGCGGTGCCGCTGCCCGCGCTCGCCCTCACGGGCGGTGACGACCCCGCGGAGCCAACGAGCATCCAGGTCGCCGCATCGCTCGACGGATGCGGTACCGCCGGGGCCAACTTGGTGTGTGAGATCAGCGCAAGCTGGAGCGAGGTCCCGGGCGCGACCCGCTACACAGCGAGCGTCACGAGCATCGACGGCTCCGTCGTTGACCTCGGCGAGGTTGGCGGCGGCTCGGGGACCTTCTCGGTTCCGTACGTGGGCAACGGGACCTACACCGTGACCGTGCTGGCCTACGGGACCCCGCCTGGCGCGGACGAGCCTGAGGTGATCGCGAAGGGCAGCTCCGATGGGGGAGGGGACCGCCAGCAGACGCGATCCGAGTCCTTCAGCGCTGGGGACTCCCGCGGAACGTCCACCGGGACGCAGCCGGATGGCGAGGAGCAAGTGCCCGACGGCGAGGAGCAAGTGCCCGACGGCGAGGAGCCACCGAGCACTGAGCCGGAGGTCCCGGACTGTGAGGAGCCGATTGAACCGCCGGTCGCCGAGGCGCCGCCAGAGGATCCGGGGGCGGGCGGCGACCCCGGTCCGACGAGCGGCGCCGAAGCTGTGTCGAGCCAGAGCCCGGCGGCGCTCACCGACGACGACTGCCCCGAGCCCGAGCCCGCCCCCTAGCCGACAGCGCTAGCTTTAGGCGATGACCGAGACCCTCGTCGAGGCTCTGTCCGGGCAGACCATGGACTTTCTGCGGCGCTCGCCGCAGCCGCTCTTGATCGGGGGCGAACGGCCTCTGGCGAAGGATGGCCGGGTCTTCGAGACGCTAGATCCGGCGACCGGAAACACCATCTGCGAGGTCGCTCAGGCCGGGCCCGCCGATGTCGCGGCGGCCGTGGACGCCGCCCGCAAGGCCCTCGATGGCCCGCTCCAAAAGCTGAGCCCCGCGAAGCGCGGCGCCCTCATTTATGCGCTCGCCGAGCTCATCAAGTCAAACGGCGAGGAGATGGCACAGCTCGACGCGCTCGACAACGGCAAGCCGATGGCGGCGGCGAAGAGCGATATCGCGTCGTCGGTCAACCACCTTCGCTACTACGCGGGCTGGCCAACCAAGATCGAGGGCGAGACCCTTCCGGTCTCCGCTCGTGACGTCCTCTGCTACACGCTGCGCGAGCCGGTGGGGGTATGCGCGCAGATCGTGCCGTGGAACTTCCCCCTGCTGATGGCGATCTGGAAGGTGGCTCCAGCGCTTGCGGCCGGCTGCTCGATCGTCCTGAAGCCAGCCGAGCAGACGCCGCTCAGCGCGCTGCGGCTCGGCGAGCTGGCGCTCGAGGCGGGCTTCCCCGAGGGGACCCTGAACGTGCTCACGGGCGACGGCGAAACCGGCGCCGCGCTGGTTGACCACCCGGGCGTCGCCAAGGTGGCCTTCACTGGCTCGACTGCAGTCGGGCGCGAGATCGGCCGCAAATGCGGCGAGGCGCTGAAGCGCGTGACGCTCGAGCTGGGAGGCAAGAGCCCCAACATCATCCTTCCCGACGCCGACCTGGGCGCGGCGATCGAAGGCTCCTTCCAGGGCATCTACTACAACTCGGGCCAGGCCTGCAACGCCGGCTCGCGCCTTTACGTCCAGGCGGATCTGTTCGACGAGGTCGTGGAGGGTCTCGCGGAGTTCGCGCGCAACGCGAAGGTCGGGCCGGGTCTCGATCCCAACTCTCAGTTCGGGCCGCTCGTCTCGGCGGAGCAGTTCGACCGGGTCACCGGCTACATCGACTCGGGCCTCCATGACGGCGCCGAGGCGGTGGTAGGCGGCCGGCCGAGCGGAAACGGCGATGGCTACTTCGTCGACCCGACACTCTTTGTCGGCGTCTCCGACGAGATGACGATCGCGCGGGAGGAGATCTTCGGCCCCGTCCTCGTGGCGATGCCGTTCGACGACCTCGAGGAGGTCGCGCGCCGCGCCAACGACACCGAATACGGCCTCGCCGCGGGCCTCTGGACGCGAGACATCTCAAAGGCGCACAAGCTCGCCGGCATGCTGAAGGCGGGCAGCGTCTACATCAACACGTGGGGCGGCGGCGATCCCGCGGCCCCGTTCGGGGGCTACAAGGCGTCGGGCATCGGCCGCGAGAAGGGCCACGCCAACCTCGAGGCCTACCTCGAGACCAAGATGGTCTGGACGCAGCTCTAGGCCTGGCTCCCAGCCCGGAGCTACCCGAATTTTTTGCGTAGTACCCCGCGCCAGCTTCTCCACGAGCCGAACGTCGTGGTCGAGACGTTGCGAGCCCTGCTGATCGCTCGGCCGTAACCGCAACTTCCGGTGCGCGGGGCGTGTTCCCGGGATGGAAGGCAATTGAGATCCACTCTGGAGGTGCGTGGAATGCAGGGACTGAAACGAGGCTTTGCGAGAACGAGCGCGGCGACGGTCACCGTCTCGCTCGTGGTCGCCTCGAGCGCGGCTGCGCTTACGATCATCGGCACGGACGGCGACGACAGGATCGTCGGCTCGCGTGGCAACGATCGAATCAGCGCCAAAGCCGGGGACGACCGCGTTGCGGCCTTGGCTGGCAACGACGGCGTCCGCGCCGGCAAGGGCGACGACAGGGTCAACGCGGGCCACGGCCGCGACATCGTCAAGGCCGGCGAGGGCAACGACGGCGTCCAGGGTGGCGACTCGCACGACTACATCGCCGGCGCTGATGGAGACGACAAGCTCCGCGGCGGCGATGATGGCGATGCCGTGCGCGCCGGGCCCGGTAACGACGGCCTCGGCGGCGGCGACGGCAACGATCGCATGGCTGCGGGAGCTGGGGACGACGGCGCCCGCGGCGGCTCCGGTGGCGACACGATCTTCGCCCAGGAGGGCGTCGACCGGATCGCTGGCCACGCCGGGGACGACAACCTCTGGGCGCTGATCCAAACGGATGTCGCGCTCGCGGGCGTCGACACCCTCTGGGGAGGCATTGGTGACGACAAGTTCCATGCCCGCGACGGTGAGGCCGACGAGATCACCTGCGGGAGGGGCGACGATCGGGCCCGCCTCGATGAGCTCGACGTGATCACCGACGCAAACCCGGCGCATCCGACGGGATCATGCGAGCACGTGGCCCGGGGCGCTCCCGACCCCGCGGATGACGACGAGGAGCTCGACCCCGTCGTCAACGGATAGCACCGAGAGCCCACAGGCAGGGCAAGCGGCGAGCCGGGGGTGGCGTGCCCCCGGCTCGCGCTGGTTCCGCGACCAATCGGCGGCTTCCGCGGGCCGCACCGAAACTTCGAATCAATTCTCGTGTTGGCAGAAAGGGAGGACCGCGCCCTTGGGCAGCATCTCGCACGCCACAGCACTCGGTAGCGCTCGCGACGGCATGAGCCGCCCACGAGCACTGCTTCGCGCCCACCGCGACGAACGCCTCGTCTCCCAGCTGCGGGGTGGCAACGAACGCGCCTTCGAGGCGCTCTTCGATCGTTATCGCCCGCGGCTCCTTGTGTTCTGCCGAGGCATGCTGCATTCGAGCGAGGACGCCGAAGACGTGCTCCAGGAGGTCTTTGCGGCAGCTCACTCGGCGATCCTCGCCGACGATCGAAAGCTCGACGTGCGCCCATGGCTCTACCGGATCGCCCGCAATCGCTGCCTCAACCACATGCGCCGCCCGCAGCCGGAGGCACAGGAAGGGCTCGACGAGCATCCTCACTCGAACGGCGCCACGACCGAGGATCGCGCCGAGTCAAGGGAGGACCTTCGCCTACTGGTACGGCACATCCGGGAGCTGCCCGAGGCGCAGCGCAGCGCCCTGCTCCTGCGGGAGCTCGAAGCGCTTTCGTACGCCGAGATCGCGGCGACGCTCGAGACGAGCGTGCCCGCCGTCAAGTCGCTGCTCGTGAGGGCACGCGTCAGCCTTGCGGAGGCGAGCCAGGCCAACGACCTGAGCTGCTCTCAGGTCCGCTTCGAGCTTGCTGCGGCAGCCGAGGGCATCGGAAAGACCTCAGGCGCCGTCCGCCATCACGTCCGCCGCTGCAGCGACTGCCGGGACTACCGCACTCACCTTCGCTCGACCACACGCGGCCTGGCGGCGCTCGCCCCGATCGGGCCGGTCCTGCTGCTGAAGCGCGTGCTGGAGGTGAAGCTGGGCGGGTCCGGTGGCGGCGCGAGCGTCGCCGGAGGCGCGAGTTCTGGAGGCACGGGGCTGGCCGGCGGCGCAGGGGCCGCCGGAGCCGGGATGGGCGGCGCCGCCGCAGCTGGCGGCGCCGGCCTCCTCGGCACGAAGGCCGCGACCGGCGCAGCGGTGGCGGCCCTCTTCGGCGCCGGGGGCGCGACCGTCGCGGTCACCGAGCCGGAGCTTCCCTCGCCCGCCAGCATCGTCGCTGCCGTGAGCGGCACGGAGCCCGTGAGCCCACCCGGCGCTGAGGGCACCTCGGCGCAGGGGCAGGGCCACCCGGGGCCCGGCGGCCCCGCCGGCGCCAGAGATGACACGAAAGAAGGCGAGGACGATGAGTCAAAACCTCGCGAACCGAAGGAGGCGCCGGCGGTGGAGGAGCCGACAGCGACGCCACCGGACCCCGGCACCGACTACTCCGGTCCCGACGCCGGAGGGGAAACCGATGGCCAAGATCTGCTCGCTGCTCGCCGCGAGCGCCTGCGCGAGCTGCTCGCACAGGATCGGCTCGCGGCAAGGCTCTGGTGGCAGCACCACGGCCAAAACGGACACGACTACGTCGGTGCCAGCCCCAACCCCAACCCGCCGAAGCCACCGACCGACTCCCAGCCTCCGGCCAACCCACCGCTACCACCCTCTGAGCCGCCGACGCCCGAGCCGCCCGCGGAGGAGCCGGAGCCCGAGACCGCCAAGGCCGCCCCGCCGGTAGAGGAGTAGCGACACCGCGCCCGGCTGACTGCTCCGTGCCGTGGCGGGCCCAGCAACGACTGGCATCGAGGCGCCCACAACTACGATCTCGGGGCCCGGGTGGCGGAACTGGTAGACGCAGTGGCCTTAAAAGCCGCGGCCCGAAAGGGCGTTGCGGGTTCGAGCCCCGCCCCGGGCACTGGAGCGAGAGATCCGTTGACGGGAAGATGCACATGGCGCACGAAAGTCGTCAACGGATGGGCTGGGGGTGCTAGCGCGGGATGCGCGCCGTCGCCTTGGTGCCGCCTCCCGGTGGAGACTCCAGGTCGAGGGTGCCGCCGATGGCGTCGAGACGCTGGTGGATCGAGGCGAGGCCGACGTGCCCCTCGTCGAGCGCCTCATCGCGGCGACCCTCCGGGATCCCTTGACCGTCGTCGCTTACCTCGAGCACGATCGCCTCTGCGGTCGCTTCGACCGCGACGACGAGGTGCTTTGCCTTCGAGTGTCTCATTGCGTTCGTCACCAACTCCCTTGCCACGGAGAAGACCAGGCCGTCGCTTGAGCCCACCGCCGCAGGGTCGACGCGCAACTCGGCCTCAAGCCCCGCCGATCCCTCGGCCTGGGCGCAAACCGCCGCCAGCGCCGGCTCGAGCCCTCGTTGCTCGAGGATCACGGGGTGCAGCGCGGAGACGGCATCGCGCACGCGATCGATGGCGACGCCGACGACCTCGTGCGCCCGTGTCACCTGCGCCCGGCCAGGCGCTGCCTCGATCAGGTCCTGGTGCGCCGCCAGCAGGCTCTGAAGCGCGTCGTCGTGGAGCGCTTGGGCGACCCGGCTGCGCTCCCGTTCCTCGGCGTCGAGGATCTGCGACACCAGCGTCACGCGCTCGGCGCGCAGCCGCTCGACCTCCTCCGTGAGCCTCCGCGTATCCCGCCGGGTAGCGAGCAAGACGATGCCCGCCCCGACGGCCGCGGCGATCAGCGCGACGAAAACTACGCTCACTCGAGCAGGCCGCGGCGCATCGCCTCTGCGACCGCCGCCGCCCTGTCGGAGACACCGAGCTTCTCGTAGAGCTTGTGAAGGTGCGATTTCACCGTCGTCGGGCTGAGGTGGATCTGCTTGCCGATGTCCGGGGCGGAGAGCCCCTCGGAGATGAGCTGGAGCACCTCGCGCTCGCGCGGTGTCAGCTGCGGCTGGCGATCGGTCCGCTCGCGCTCCTGCACCTGGGCGGCAAGGCCGGCCTGGGCCTCGGGAGCAAGAGCGGTGCCGCCGCGGGCAACGGAGGCGATCGCATCGCAGATCTCCTCCCGGGCCGATTCCTTCGAGAGGTAGCCACGGGCGCCGGCAGCGACGGTCTCGTAGGCGAGCTCTCCCTCCATGAACGCCGAGAGGAAGATGACGCGGGTCTTGATGCCGTCGCGCTGGAGCGCGTTTAGGACCTGGGGTCCCTCGAGGTTGGGCATCCGAATGTCGAGCAGGGCCACGTCGGGCCCGGCGCGCTTGATCTCCTCGAGCGCGCTCCTCCCCTCCTCGGCCTCCCCGACCAGCTCAAGGTCGGGTCGCTCCTTGATCGCTCGCACGATGCCCTCGCGATAGATCGGATGATCGTCCGCCACCACCACTCGGACCCTCGCCTGCTTCGCGCTGACGCTCACAGGGCGAGTCTACGACGGAAGGGAGAGGCGCTCCCGCCGCGCGGCCTGCCCGGTCGAAACCGCTCAGACCTCAGGTCCTGCTCGCCGCAGCGACCCGATTGCTCAGCCCGAGATCCTCCTTGACCTCGGGCTGAGACAGCCGGGTACGGGACAGGGCGCCGCTACGGCTCTTTCGGGCCGCCGGCGTCCAGCTCACCGCGGCCGGGCTCGAGAACGCCCCCGAGTGTTCTCCGAGCGTCTTGCTCGGATTCGTGCTCGGGGGTTAGACGCGGATATGGATCTGCGATCGGTTCCACGTTCAGTTCCCGCCCCAACGCGGTGGCGTTGATGGGGGGATAGCCATGCTGACCCTCAACCCACGCAGCCTCATCATCCGCTCGGTCATATGCTCGGGTGATTCCGCGCCCTCCGATCGGATGTCTTTCGACGCGGCTCGGTCGGACGGACTCAGGCGAGCCCGATCACCTTGAGGCGACGCGTGAGGCACTCGGCTGCGAACTCGTGCGTCTCGGCCTTGGTCGCCCCGAAGATCTCCCAATCCTCCTCGTTCTCCACCCAAGGAGGCTCGAGCACCCCGTCGGCGATCGGAAGAGTCTCGGCGAGCGTCCGCTGGATGGCCTCGCGGTAGCGCTCGTCCTCCCGCGCCATGTCGGTCAGGAATCGCACGCCGAAGGCGATATGGCGATGCTCGTCTCGCGCGACCTTGCTGAAGCCCTCGACGAAGGCCGGCAACGTGCCGACCTCGGTGTTGTAGTCGATGATGAAGTGCTGACCGGTGAGTGCCAGGACCCCCTCGATCACCATGTGGTAGAGGGTGATCGCCTCGACCAGGGTCTCGGTGTCACCAGGATCCGCCGCGAGGGCGTCTACTCGGCGGCGGAGCTGATCATCGAAGAGCTCGTGGAAGGCATCGTTTAGGTGCTGACGGGTCTCGACGAGTCGCGCGGGCAGGTCATTGGCCCCCTCGAGCACACCCACCTCGCTGTAGAAGCGGTCGAAGAAGCGCACGTGGCGCGCCTCGTCGGCGATCTGGGTGCAGAGGAAGATTCGCTGCTCCTCCGTCGGGGCAGCCCGCATGATCGGGCCCAGCTCGTCGGCGACCTTCTGCTCGCCGATGAAGAACGCGGAGAGGCCGTACATGCGAGCGAACCGCTCCTCGGCGTCGATGCGCTCATGCCAGTCGTGCCGGTCCTGGGTGAAGTCGAGCTCCTGGGTCGACCACTGCTGGCGCTCCCACAGCAGGTACAGCTCGCGATAGTCGAGGAGCTGCGCCTCGGCGCGGTCGGCGGCAGGCTGAAGCGCAGGATCCGAGGTCGCCTTGAGGTCCTCCCGCGTCGCGATCGAGCTCAGCGTCCGGACGCGATCTTCCTTGGCCTCGGCCTCCACGGTTTCGCTCTGAGCGTACCGGCGGCTCGCTAGGCGCTGTGCGTTTCCCCGGCTGACATCACGACGCAGCTTGCGGACGTCTCGGACTCGACGTCGGCCTTGAACGCCTGCGCGTCCGTCTCGATCGGCGGGAATGTGTCGTAGTGGATCGGGATCACCGTGCTCGCGCCGGTGAACGCCGCGGCGACGACGGCGTCATGGCGATCCATCGTGTAGTGGCCGCCGATCGGCAGCAGCGCGATGTCGATCGGAGTCCGCCGCGCGATCAGCTCCATATCGCCGAAAAGGCACGTGTCCCCCGCGTGGTAGACGGTCGTTCCTCCCAGGTTGACGACCCACCCGGCGGCCTGGCCGACCGGTGTGCCCTCCTCGGCGGAGAACGGTGTCTCATCAGAGCCGGGCAGCGTGTTCGAGTGAAAGGCCTGCACGAGCTTGGCCCAGCCGCCCTCGAACTCGACCGTTCCGCCGAGGTTGGGATCCGACACGTTCTCGAGGTCGCGCGCCATCATCCAGTTGGCGACCTCCACGTGCGCTGCAAGGGGCGCGCCCGTGCGCGAGGCGACGCCGACCGCGTCCGCCATGTGATCCACGTGACCGTGCGTGATGAGAATTTGAGTGGGCTCGACGTCGTCTGCCGTGATGACGGCAGCGGGATTGTTCGGCTTTAAGAACGGGTCGATGAGCACACGGGCATCGCCTTCCTCCAGCTCGAAGCAGCTATGCCCGTGGTAGTGGATCTCCATCAGTCTCGGTCCTCCTCATCGTCGTCTCGTTTCAGCTCGTCGGCCAGTGCCCATCCGACCGCGACCCCAACCATCATCCCCATCCGGGCCTCCTCGGCCAGCAGGGTGCGCAGCACCGTGAGGCGCTCCTCCTCGTCAGCCGCGCTCGCAGCCTTACGGATCTCGGCATCGTGCGACTCGCCGAACCATCCACCAGCCTCGAGCGCCTGCGCCAGCACCTGCTGGAGCCTTGGCGCTGCGGAGGCGACGAGGCTCTCCGCGGCGCGAAACCGCTCCGGATCGCTGAGCGCGTCGATCGCGGCCTCGAGCTCGTCCTCGGTGTACCTGGGCTGCACCGCGCGGACCCTACCCGCCGGCTCTCAGACGCGGCGCTCGTAGAGCCCGAGCTGAAAGACGAGCTCGTACCCCAGACGCTCATAGACGCCCCGGCCGAGCATGCTCGACTGCAGGCTGGAGCTTCGAACGCCGCGAGACCGCGCCTCGATCAGCGCGCCGCCGAGGAGCCGGGACGCCAGCCTCTGGCCGCGGTACTCGGGCAATGTCGCAACCCACATGATCAGGCAATCGGAGCCGATGTCGAGCGTCTGGAGCACGCACGCCAGCTCGCCGCCTGCGCGGGCGCGATAGGAGCGAATCCCCATGCCGGGTGGGCCGGCGCCGATCCCGCTTCCGACGCCCTGGCCCTCCGGGTAGCCGTACGCGACGTCGTTGACCAGGGCAACCTCCTCGGGCGCCGCCCCATCGTCCCAGTCGAGACCCTCAACCTCCGGCTCGGTCAGGTCGGTGAGCTCCAGGTGCATGGCGGCCGGCTCGCCGTCGAGCACGTAGGCGTTCTCCTCGAGCACCGCGGCAGCCTCCGGGTTGCGCTCGACCATCCACATCGTCGAAGCACGCACGCCAGCCCGATCGTATGCGTCCGTCAGAATCGGCAGCGCCGTGCGAAGCCCGCGCACGTCCTCGTAGGTGCCCCCGTTCAAGAGGGAGCGCTGTGGTGCTTCGGGTAGGACGGCGGCAACGACGCCGTCGAGGGCCAGCATCTCCGCTCCGCGCGAGGCGTGCACGAGCGTGGGGATCCAGCCCTGGATGCAGCGATGCTGGCGCTCGACGGCCTGTGCCCGATCCACGCCCGGCTCAGCGCTTGCGCGCGATCGTCAGCCCATCAGCGATGCCGACCATGGCGATGTCCACGCGATCGTCATCACGGATGCGGTCGTTCAGCTCGCTGATTGCGGCCACGTGGCCGGCCGATTCCTCCTCCAGATCGTCGGGGTGCAGCACGCGGCCAGCGCCGAGCACGTTGTCGACGAGGATGAGCCCACCGGAACGGATTCGCACCAGGCACTCCTCGTAGTAGGCGGGATAGTTCGTCTTGTCCGCGTCGATGAAGGCGAGGTCGAAAGCCTCGCGCTCAGGCAGAGCGCGCACCGTTTCGAGGGCGGGCCCGATACGGATCTCGATCCGATCGGCGACGCCCGCGGCCTCGAAGTTGGCGGCCGCCGTCTCCGCGTACTCCTCGCTCAGCTCGCAGCAGATGAGGCGCCCGCCAGGCGCCAGACCTCGCGCGATGCAGATGGCCGAGTAGCCGGTGAAGGTTCCAAGCTCGAGGGCTTCACGAGCGCCGATCGCGCGCGTGATCAGCGTCATGAACGCGCCCTGGTCGGGGGCGATCTGCATCACCGCGATGTCGCCCATTGCATCGGTCTCCGCCTGGATGCGGCGCAGCGCCTCGTCCTGGCGGGAGCCTCGATCGACCATGTAGGCGTGGAGCTCGTCGTCCATGACGGTGAACTTGCTCACCCCGCCGCGCTCCTTCCGCGCCCGAGGGCGGCGCCGAGCCCGCACCCCAGACCCACCAGTCCGCCGGCGAGCCCGGCCCAGGGAGAGGCGAGGTCCTCGACGAGCGGCAGCAGCAGGAGCACCGCGGCGGCGATGCCGACGGCGATCCGGTCGTACTCGTCCGTCGGATCGGCCCGGTGGTCAGCGTCGCGCAGCACGAGCCATGTGGCGAGGACGCCGAGCGCGATCCCGTTGCCGCCGGCGGTCAGGGGAAAGCCATCGCCGAACGCGGACTCGAGGCCGGAGGCCGCCAGGGCGCCGAGCGCGCCACTCGCGAGGACCAGCATGGCCGCCGGGATCATGCCGAGCCGCCGCTCGACGGGCGGCAGGAAGATGGCGAACGCCAGGCAGCAGACGAACAGGTAGCCGGTGTCGTCGTAGATGAAGGGCGCTGCGAAGTAGCGCCACGCCTCGTTGCCGACCGGATCCACGATCGCCCCGAGATCAACCACGGTGAGGTTCGATGCGCGTTCGACGATGAGGACGATCGCCGGTGCCAGGATCGCCACGATCGTGACCCACGGTCGCCGCTCATCGTAGAAATGGTCCTCTGGCGCGCGGCGCTCGCGCTTTTCCGCCGCCTTGCGGCGGCGGCGGTCCCGCAGAGTCTCGCGAGCCGTGAGTTCGTCCCCATGGCGCTCGAGCTTTGGCGCCCGCTTGCGAAGCCGCGTGCCGCAGTAGGGGCACTCCGTCACGTACGGGCTTACTTCCGAGCCGCAGTTCTTGCAGACGACGCTCAGCTCAGGCGGTGACTCCACGAGATGAGCTTACGGGAGGGGTCTGGCGCTCGAAGATGGCACTTTCCTCCACATATGGTGGAACAACGCGCCGGATAGGGTGCCTAGACCTTCGTCTGCTCCACGATGTCTCGCGTCACCGGGGTCAGGTCCTCGCCGCCGTCCCACAGGTCGAGCTGGCGCCGCGCCCCGGTGCCGTTGGCGAGCAGATCCTCGATGCCCTCGAGCTCGCGATCGCAACCCAGCGCCTCCGCGTCCTCGCGGACCTCGTCCACGACGCGGTGGACCATCTCGGGCGCTGGCACCCGGCGGCCCGCCCGGAAGTCCACCAGCTCGCCCTCCATGCCGCGCAGCGCAGCGCGGACCTTGTTGTCGTCGATCAGCTCGGTGGGGAGCTCGACCAACGGCTCCTCCTCGTCGTACTGGCGGCAGAGGCGGTGCGCCAGCGCCAGCGTCAGGGCCGACATCGCGATCGTGTGCTCGAGCCGGGTTGGCTGGTCGAAGATACGGGTCTCGACGGTGCCGAGCTGGGGATGCGGACGAACGTCCCACCACATGTACGTGTAGTCCTCGATCGCGCCCGCACGCATCATCATCTCGACCCGGTGGGAGTAGATGTCCCACGTGCCGTAGTGGGGAGGGATGCCGATCCGAGGGAAGGCGCGGAAGATCGGGGTGCGCGCCGACATCATGTGCGTCTCGTGCCCCCGCCAGAAGGGCGAGTTCACGGAGATCGCGAGGAACATCGGCAGGTAGCGGCGAATCCCGTCGGCGACGTAGATCGCCCGATCGGGCCCCTCGATCGCCACGTGCACATGGGTGCCGAAGATGATCTCCTGGCGAGCGATGAAGCCGAGCTCCTCGGCCAGCGCCTTGTAGCGGGGGCGATCGGTGATGAGCTGATCCTCCGGCTGCGCGAACGGGTGCGTGCCCGCGGCACCGATCTCCATGCCGTTCTCCTCGGCGAGGCTGCCCACGCAGCGCCGCAGGTTCGTGAGCTCCGTGATCGCGCAGGAGAGGTCGTCGCAGGGTGTCGTGGCGATCTCGAGCACGGACTGCATCAGCTCCGGCTTGACCCAGCCCGTGAGGTCATCGGGCACGGCGTCGAGGATCGTGTCGATGCCCTGTGCGAGGTCGTGGGTCTCGCCGTCGAGGATCATGAGCTCCTCCTCCACGCCGATCGTGAAGGGGGGGCCTGTGAAATTGTGCTCGATCACGGCGTGGCCTCTGGAGGGTGCCGTCAGGCCTCCGGGCCAACGGCGAACGCGGATGCTATAGGCGCCTGCGGGCGGGTACCCTCCGGCCATGGAGATCAAAGCAGCCACAGAGCAGAAGTCACTCCTCGACACCCTCGCCCCCGGCAAGCGCACCCGTCTGCGCCGGCTCCTGTTCGAGTTCGGGCCAGGGAACGGAACCCTGCTGTTCCTCCCCATCGACCAGGGCATCGAGCACGGCCCGCGGGACTTCTTCCCGAACCCGGACTCGAAGGATCCCGAATATCAATTCCGGCTCGCGGCCGAGGCGGGTTACTCGGCGATCGCCTGCCAGATCGGCCTCGCAACCAAGTACTACCCCGACTACGCCGGCCAGGTCCCGCTGCTCCTCAAGGTCAACGGCAAGACGGACATCCCGCCATCCGGCGATGCCCTCTCGACCTGCAACGCCTCCGTCGAAGACGCGGTCCGCCTCGGCGCGGACGCCGTCGGTTACACGCTCTACGTCGGCTCGCCGCGCCAGGACACGGACCTCGAACAGCTCCGCCAGGTGCGCCAGGACTGCGACCGCTACGGGATGCCGCTCGTCGTCTGGGCCTACCCACGCGGGTCCGCGCTCGACGAGAAGGGCGGGCAGCACACCCTCTACGCGATCGACTACGCGGCGAGGATGGCGATGGAGATGGGTGCCGACGTGGTCAAGCTGAATATGCCGAAGATCGACCCTGACAAGGACAAGCTCACCCCAGACCCATACAACGAGATGGACGTCTCCCAAGAGGACGCGATCCGCAGCGTCGTCGAATCCGCCGGTCGCTCGCTGGTCGTGCTCTCGGGCGGCTCGAGGATCGACGACGAGCAACTGCTCGAGCAGACCCGGTTCATCATGGGGGCCGGCGGCTCGGGCGTCATCTACGGACGCAACGTCTGGCAGCGCGAATGGAGCGAGGCCGTTGAGATGATCGACCAGATCAAGGAGCTCATGCTCTCGAACGTCTCGCGCATCCCCTAGCGCAAAGCCTCTTTGTTGCCCCTGCGTTAACGCGGGTTTGCCCAGCCCGGCGCGGGGCAACCGTCACCCGGACGGGGAAGCCCGAAGGGAGAACAGATGGCTGTCATGGACAGGCTGCGCGGCCGGACCACGCGCGAGCGGGATGACTACGACCGACGCGACGATGACGTCGCTCACGGGGCGACGCCGGTGGAGCGCCAGCGCGAGCATTACGGAGGACTGAACTGGGGAGCCGCCTTCTTCGGCTGGCTGGTGGCAGTGGGCATGGCCGTGCTGCTCACGGCGCTGCTGAGCGCTGCGGGCGCCGCCGTCGCCATCTCAGAGCTGGACAGCGCCGGTGAGGCGATCGGTAGCGCCGACACGATCGGGTTGGCCAGCGGCATCGCCCTGCTTGTGATCGCGCTCGTCGCGTATTTCGCAGGCGGGTACGTTGCCGGGCGCATGTCGCGGTTCGATGGCGCTCGTCAGGGCTTCGGCGTCTGGATGTGGGCGATCATCGTCACCGTGGTGCTCGCCCTGATCGGGCTCATTGCCGGCGATGAGTGGAACGTCTTCGCGGGGCTCGACCTCCCGCGCATCCCGATCGACGAGGACACGACTACGGGCGGGATCATCCTGCTCATCGCTCTGGTGCTCGCCACGCTCCTGGCCGCGGTCGCCGGTGGTAAGGCCGGCGAGCAGTATCACCGCCGCGTCGACCGGGCGGGTGATCGCCGCGCTGGCCGGGAGAACGTCGGACGCGACGATCGCCCCGCCGAACGTCCCGCCTAAACCTCGGACGCTCCGCGGCGGACCTGTGCCGCGGGGCGAAACGCCGATGCCGTGAGCTCTTCCGGAGTATGTGGAAGGCTCGGCGAGTGCTCGCGAGCAAAGGCAGTCCGCGGCCGATCGCGATTGTGGCGCTCGCGCTCGGCGTCGTCCTCCTCCTCACGGACGGCTGCGATGGCGGGGACGGTGGCGGCAAGGGAGGCGAGGGCGGAAGCGGCAAACCCGGCCGTACTCCCGCGACGGTCACGCGGGTCGTCGACGGCGACACCGTTGAGGTGGCACTGCCCGGCGGCATAAAGGATGTGCGCTACATCGGCATCGACACGCCGGAGTCGGTCGCGCCCGACCAGCCGGTGGAGTGCTTCGGAGAGCGCGCCAGCGCGCTCAACCGGCGCCTGGTCGAGGGAAAGCGTGTGGTGCTCGTGTTCGATCAGGAGCGGCGCGACCAGTACGGGCGCCTGCTTGCCTACGTCTACGTTGGCGACCTGTTCGTCAACGCGAAGCTGGTCCGCGATGGCTTCGCCCGCACGCTCGCGATCTCGCCCAACACCGAGCACGCCACGCTCTTCGACCGCCTCGAACAGCAGGCCGGCAATGCCGGTCGCGGGCTCTGGGGCTCGTGTGAGCCCTAAGGGGCTCGTATCGGGCGCCACTTTATGAGCGAGGCCTGATTCCCATATGAGCGTCTGCTAGCTTTCCCGAACCCGCCCCATGAGGATGCAGCAAACCTTCAATCAGTTCGAGCTCGCGTTCGAGCAAGAGGCCGCTCTCGAGCGCCGGCGTCGCGTTCAGCTCCGGCAGCGAGCGGTCAACCGCTCCCGTGCGCGTCGCATCGCTCGCACCGAGCAGCGCGGCAAGGTCGCGTTCGGAACCCTCCTGGCAGCGCTAACGCTCACGGTCGTCACGGTGACCGTGGTGATGTTCGAGACGCTCGCCTGGTTGATGTCCTAGCGCCTCGGCGCACCGACATCACCGACGCTACTCAGCCTTCTCGATCTCCTTGATGGCGGCGACGGCTGCTTCCCGCTGATCGCCCTCGCCGTCCAGGGTCCCACCTTCGTTTTGGATCGAGAGCCAGACCTCCTTGCGGAAGACCGGAACGTCCCGAGGTGCGTTGATCCCAACGCGGATCTTGTCGCGGGCAACCGCGAGCACGGTTACCTCGACATCGTCCCCGATCATGATGCTCTGATTGGTCTTTCTGGTAAGGACCAGCATCTCGCTTCCGTTCGAGTTTGCCGCCGGATGCCCCCATCGCGGCGTGATGAAATCAGGGTAGCCGCTGAATCCCGTCACCGCCACCGACAACCGACGCCACCATGGCCCCGGAGCTCATCCGGTCCTCCACTAGTATCTCCGCGCTCATGGCCCGCAAGCCGATGCGCTCACAGCTGAACCAGATCCGGGCCTGGGTCCGCCAGGGCAGGACCGACGCCTGGATCGCTCATCAGCTCGAGGTCTCCGCCTCCGAGTTGCGCGACTTCATCCGCCGCAACAACCTCTCCGCCGAAGAAGGCGAGCCCGACGACAGCGATCTCCGCGACGAGATCGAGGCCGAGATCGAGGCCGCCATGGAGGAAGAGGAAGAGGAAGAGGAAGAGGTGGAAGAGGAGGAAGCGGAGGAAGCGGAGGAAGGCGGAGCCGACGAGCGAGAAGAGGTGGCCGCCAAGTCCGACGGGGAGAGCCCGGCGCGGGAGGGTGGCCGGAAGCGCCGTCGTCGCCGCCGGCGCGGCCCAAAGCGGCCGGGCGCAGGGCTCGAGGCGACCTTCGATCACGGCAAGGACGAGGGCTTCGGCCTCTGGCTCGACCCGGCGGTTGAGGGCGACCCCGTCTACGCCGAAAACTGGAAGGGCCACCGCCGTATCACGGTGACGATCGAGCCCGAGCAGATCATCATCCGCCGCGCCGACGGCGACGAGTAGCCACGGCACGCTCCGGGACGCAAAAGCGGAACGCCCTAGATCCGCTTGCCGATCGACTTGGCGGTCTTCGCCAGGGTCTGGCGGGCGCGGCGTCCCGCCCGTAGCCGGCGTGTGCGGGGTGGGCTCTCTGAGAGCGCGGCGCCCTCCCAGGCTTCTGGGGGAACCTTTGCCAGGTGCTCGACCAGATCCTCGAGGCCTCGGAGGTCGTCGGCGCTCGCTCCCTGGTCGAGCAGCGCCCGCATCGATGCGTTGCGGACGGCGATGGGCTCGTCGGCGAACAGGAACTCCGCGACGCCACCATCGAGGCGGGAGCGCTTCCTCACAGGAGCGCCACCGTTGCGGCCCGCGAGTCGCAGCACCCGCACCAAGCGCGCCCCCTCCGTCAGCTCCAACTCCGTGGCCTCGTCGCGAGGCGCCGGGTCCGCTCGGGTCGCGGGCGCGGCGAGCGCCTCGGGCGGCAATCGCTCGGTGATCGCCAACCTCAGCTCGGCGCGATCACCCGGATCGATCGAGCGCAGCCCGAGCCTGGGATTCACCCGATCGCCGCGCCCCGAGATGACGGACCCGGCCATCTGAGTGATCGCCGGCCAATGGCTCTCGGGGACGACGCGAAAAACGAACAGGAGCGACACGTAGAGGCCGAGCAGGACGATGATCGCCAACGCCTCCAGAACCGGGTTGAAGCTCGGGAGCGCAAAGAAACCCCCGCCGATGACGACTGCGATCAAGAGCCCGCGCAGGACCTCGCCGTAGGGGAAATCGATCGGCGTGGGCCCCAGCTGGCAGCGGATGAAGAAATATGAGATCGGCGGGACGAAGGCGACCAGCATCGCCACCGGCGGGGCGTAGATCCCGATCTCCGGTGCGAGGACAAGGCAGAGGCCGATGAAGACCAGCGCCGCTCCGACGGTGCCGGCGACGAACGTCGCGCGGGACTTGCTGGGCCAGTTCGTCTGGCCGTTCATAGTGCGCCAGAGCGGAGGCATGATCAGCGCGGTTGCCGTCAGCGGCACCAGCGGCGCGGCATCGGCGAACTCCGGAGGGGCCAGGCTCACGATCAGCTCGCCGGCGAGCACCATGATGAGGATCGACGAGATGCAGACGAGCACGAAGTAGGCGAGCAGCTGGCCCTTCGCGGTGGGTCGCCCGTACTCCTTCTGAACCGCCCTGAAGACTGCGCTCTTTCGCAGCGGACGCATCGCCACGCGGAAGCCCTGAGGCAGGAACGAGACCACGAGCCCGAGCCTGGCCGCGAGCGTATAGATGCCCAGGTCGGTGGCGTCCACCGCTCGGGAGAGCAGAAAGACATCAGCGTTTTGAACCGTCCACAGCGAGCTCACGATCGGCACCCTGCGTCCCGCCGCCTTCACGATCGGCACCACTTCGCTCGGCCACAGGTTCGGCACGAAGCTGCCGCGCAACAGGATCACCGTGAGCAGGGCTGCCACCCCCGTTCCGACCGCGACTCCCGCCACGGCATCCGCGAGACCACCCCCGGCGACGAGCAATGCGGTCATCAGCGCCAGCCCCACCAATGGCCGCGCCACCTCGGCGATCAGGAAGGCGCTCGGGCGGCGCTCGAACCAAAGACAGATCGAGCCGACCCGAAACAGAACCCCCGTGCCGCCGAGAAGCCCGGCCCAGAGCACGAGCGCAGTGTCCGCATCTCCTCCGAACAAGAGGTCGGAGATAGGTTCCCGCAACGCGACGACGAGTGCCGTCGCGGCCAGCCCAAGCACGATCGACCACATGAGCCCAGCGCCGAGGCTGCGCTTCGGCGCGCCCGAGACCTCCTCCTCATCATCGTCATCGTCCTCATCGTCTTCGTCCCCGCCTCCGAAGGTGCGGCGGATCGTGCCGGGCTTCACCGCGAGGCCGAAGGCCATCGTCACCAGCGCACCCAAAAACAGGAGCAGGCTGTAGCGCCCGAGATCGGCCGCCCCGAGGAAGCCGGCGACGACGCCGATCGTCGCGAGCTGCAGCATGTTGCTGATCACCAGGGCGACCCCCTGAACGCCCGAATACCGGATCACCCGGAATCCGAGGACCGCGCCCGCTCCGCCGGGAGCTCCCCCCTTGGCGCTCGGATCGCCGCCGCCGCCTGACGCGGGGCTCATACGTCCCAGATCGACCAGCTCGGGAAGTCCCGCCCGACCAGGTCGCGAAAGCGCTCCGCGTCCTCCCGAAGCACGCGCAGCGTCTCGTCGGACAGGGCGCCACGGACGTCCGGCCGCTCGATGGACTTGCGAAGCGGAAGGTATTCGTCGAGGGCGAACCACACCTTCGGCGGAAGCACGCGCCCGCCGCGTCCCTTGCTCATGCTCTCGAGCCAGGCAGCGAGGCGTGTCGCTCGCGTCTTGCGAGCCGTGGCGTGGCGCTCGCGCTCGAAGCTCGGGTGGGTGAAGTCGGCATCGACTCCCACGAACTCGAACACCTGCCGAAGGGCCTGCAGACGGTCTTTGCGGAACTCGCTCTGCTGGAGCACCAGAACCTGCTCCCTGTCGTAGTACTTCAGGAACTGCTGGAGCTGCATGAAGTACTGGCTGCGCACGACGTAGGAGGTGTTCGGGTGAGCCAGCGTTTTCGCGAGATCGCCTTTCTCTCGCCTTTTCGCGTAGTTGTGGACCCAGTGGGATGCCATCCGAAGCAGCGGGTCTCGGACGACGTAGATGAGACGCGCATCCGGGATCACGGAGTGCATGCGCTCGGGAACGCCGAGGTGATGGGGAAACGCCGTGTAGTTCGGCGACGACTCGCCCCGAACCCGGGCGCGTGGGTCGAAATGGCCGCGATACCACTCGACGCCGCGCGGCCATGCGCGCTCGGAGATGAAGAAGTTGAGCTCCTTGGGCTTCGACATCATGATCTCGGGGTGCAGCCCGAGGTGATAGTGAAGCCCGCTGGTCCCGCACTTCTGGGCACCGACGACGACGAGGTTCGGCAACGCGCCCCGCGCGATCGCGCTGGTGGCGTCGGCGTCCGCGCTCTCTGGGACGGTCCGCCCGCTGGACTCGATGGTGCGGGTTGAGGCCTCCATGGGGGTGATGCGAGCAGTGGCGCTGCGACGCCGCTTGACTGCCTGCTCAGCCGCTCAGGGTACCGGAGGCAGCCACCGCCTCAGCGGTCTCGCCCATCGCGATGAAACGCTGCGGACGCCTGCGCTCGGCCAGGATCAGGCGTAGGCGCGCCGCCACGAAGTCCTCATATGAGCCCGCGGCGAGCCGTGCCTGTGGCTCGTCGCGTGCGGGAACGTGCTCGAACCCGACGCCCGCCTCGCGCAGTGTCGCGAGTTCAAGTGAGTCCGTGGCCACGAGCACCCGCTCAGGGGGGTCGCTCGTCCGCGCGAGCGCGTCGCCCACGATCGCTTCGATGCCGCCAGCCGGGACGTCCACCGCCAGGACGACCGTTCTCGCCGCTGGTCGCTCGATCGTTTGCTGCGCGATCGCCGCGAGCTCGCGCGGCATGCGCGCCAGCGAGCCCGGGTCGCTCTGTGCGGTCGAAATGAGATCTCGGACCTGCGCGCGCCAGCCACCTGTCCTCGCCCGCGGCTTGGGCTTCCCGGAGGCGACGAGGTCAGAAAGCCAGCGGGCCGCATCGTCGGCACCGTTGCCCGGACGCAGCTCCACCAGCTTGGCGCGCATGCGATCCAGGGCCACCGGATCGAGCAGCTGGTCGAGCCGTGCTTCCGCCGTAGCGCCCTCGAGCGAGAGGCCGACCCCTGCCTCCTGTGCGAACCGAGCCCGCGCGCTCTGGTTGTCGGTCTCCCTGCGCATCGGCGCATAGAGCGCCGGCACGCCGCAGCGAATCAGCTCGTGGTACGCGTTGTAGCCGGAGGCCGCGACGGCGGCGTCGATCGCCCGGTAGTAACGGGAGATCGGGTACGTCGCCCGCAGATGGACGACGCCATCCGGCGGCTCCAATCCCGCTGCAATCGCCGAGGAGAGCACGGCCACCTGGACCCCTTTCCTCCCCGCGAGGTGCGCGACGCACCGCTCAGCCAGCCCCCGGACCTCCTCGCCCTGGCCAAGGTTGATCAAGACACAGGTCGCGGTCGGGTCGAGGCCGAGCTCCCGAGCTGCCTCCGCGCGAGGCAAGAGGTCCTCGTCAGCGCAGAACACGATCGGGTCCACGACGTGCGCGTGGGGCCGCCGCCCGACGGTTGGCCCTCGATCCTGGCTCGCGGCGAACTCTCCCGGCTCGAGGACGTGGTCGAAGGATCGCTCGCGACCGAGGGCACCGGGGTTTGAGCCCGGCTTCCACATCGCCCGCCGGCACCACACGCGGGTGGCACCCCGGGCTGCCGGCAGCGCGTCGACGAGTCCCTGGTATGGGTGGGCGCCGTCGAAGACGACCAGCTCCGGTGCCAACTCGGCGAGAACTGCACGCAGCCTCCCGCGCAGCCGGCGCGACCATCGCCAGTTGCTTCCCGCCCCCGGCGTGGAGTAGGAAGCGACGTACTCGACGGGAAAGCCTTGGTCCCGGACCACCGGCGCCGCCCCCGAGAGGGTGAGAAAGAACGGATCGAGCCCATCGAGGCGGCGTGCGATCGCCATCGACCGCGTCAGGTGACCCAACCCCGTGCCGTTGGAGGAGAGGAAGAGGACGCGGCTCATCCGAGCGCCGGAGCGGTTCGCTCGAACGAGCGCCGCAGGAGCCCGGCACAGTGAAAGCCGTCGGCCTCGATGCGCTCTAGCGCTTGTTCGTAGGCAGCAACGATGGCGTCCTGCTCGGCCCTCGTATGACCCTCCCGCCAACGCTCACGGTGGGCCGCGCCGGCGTTCATCTCCTCATCGAAGACACGGCGCATGGCTGCCTCGTCCTCGATCCCAAGGAACTCGAGCAGGCCGGCGTAGCTCGCCTCGCGATCCCCCCAGACCAGGTCGTCGAGCGAGACCGCATGCAGACGCCCGACAGGATCCGAAAGTCCGCGTACACCCTCTTCGGCGCGGGTCAACCGGTCCTCCCACCACTCGATCCCAGAGGTCGCGTCGGTGGGATGATGGTCCTTCTGGCGCTTCGAGACCTTCGATGAGCCGGAGTCGCGACCGTCGCGCACCGAGTGAACGAAGCGAGCATCGGGGAAGATCCGCTCCAGGCCGGGTGCTGAGGCGATCGTAAAACAGCTCATCTCGACCAGGGCGGGCTTGCCCTCCTCGGCAGCGAGGGGACCGAGCAGGTGGAAGAAGAGCTCCCGCGAGGCGGCGGCGACGTCGTCATGGGCCTCGGCCTCGAAGGCGGCGATGCCCTCCTCGAGGCGCTCCCGCGGCATGATCTGGTGCAGTCCGCGCACCTTCGTCTCGCCGAAATCTCCGGTCTCGCGACTCACGAACCTGCGCAGGCGGACGGTCGCCCTGCCACCCCGGCGGACCCGGTGCCACCAGAACCGGCGCAGCTTCCACACGAACTCCTGGGGCGTGGTCTCGCCCGTCACCACCTCGGCCAGGCCGCGTGGATTGCAGTGGAAGCGGCATTCGATCGGGACGGCGGCGAAACGCGAATGCTCGCCCAGCAGACGGGCGGTGATGTGGGTCCCGCTGCGGCCCGTACCGCCGACGAATACGAGCTGGGCCGGCTCGCGATCGCTCACGCGACGACCCTTGCGCGCCGCTCGTACGTCTGCCGCAAGAGCGGCACCGTGCGCACACCGTCGGCCTCGAGGCGGTCAAGCGCCTCGAGGTAAAGGCGATCCAGCCGTTCACGCTTTCCGGCCGAGACGCCCCGCCGCCATCGTTCGGCGTTGGCGCCACGCGTGCTCATCTGGTTGCGCAGGAACTTGCGCACCATGCGGGCGGGCTGAAGGCGCACGACGCCCATGATCTCCGCGAGGATCTCGTTGTCCTCGTCCTCGAGGAGCTCATCGAGGCTGATCTCGCGCAGGCGCTCCGGAGGGACGGTGCGCGCGCCGGCATCCATCGAGCGGATCCGCGCCTCCCACCACTCGAGCCCCTGGGCGCGGGTGCGGGGGTAGATGATGCCGCGGGTCTGTGCGACCCGAGAGGCCGAGGCGTCGCGCCCGTCACGGACCACATGAACGAAGCCGGCTTCCGGAAAGAGTCGCTGCAGCGTCTCGGCCTGAGCGATCGAATCGCAGCTCTGCTCAACGATCCCGCTCACCTCCCCCTCGGCCTCGTACGGCCATAGCAGCGACCAGAACAGATCCCGGCAGGCACCTTCCGCATCGTCGTCGAAGCGTTGATCGAACGCCATCACGGCGTCGTCGAACCGCTCGCGGGGAACGAAGCGATAAAGGCCCCGAAAACGCGACGTCTGAAACCCCTTCCACCAAAAGCCGCGCAGGCGACGCAGGAAGGCCTGCTTCGTCGTCGTCCCCGCCAGCAGGCCCGGAAAGCCGCGTTCCTCCACGTGAAACCGGCACTCGACCGGAATCAGATAGAGCTTTCCGTGACGACCAAGGAGCTTGGCGATGATGTGGGTGCCGCTGCGACCGGTCCCGCCGACGAAGGTCACCGGCGGCACCCGCCGCATGCCGCGAAGCGGGGCTCCTCCCGGGGTCTTCTTCCCAGGCCTGCGCTGACGCGCCCTGCGGGGTGGGTTTAGGCGCCTCATCGGCGCGGGAGGTTAGCCAACGTTTGTGCTGCCTCCGCCCGGCTGGGCATGGTCGACGTAGGCGCCGCACGCATCGCCGAGCGGCACCTCATCGGGGTCCCCGGCGAGCGGATCGACGCGCATGGCTGCGACTTCGCCGAGCCACACGCGCCGCTCGGCCCCGATGGCCCGTTCGAGCCCGCCGGGCTCCTCGGCACCCACCGATACGTCGAGTGCGCCACCTCGCTCGACATCGACCTCGCCGACCTGCCAGAACGCGCTCTGGCCTTGATGGGTCAGGTACATGCCCACCAACGACGCGGGCAGCTCCGCCTCGAGGTCCCCCGCCCGCACGGTCAGGTCGACCTGGCTGTGGTACTGGAGGGAGAGCAGCCAGCTCCCGGGCTCAAGCTCGAGCGTCTGGGTGCTTGTGGCTGGTGGCGCGAATGGATTCGGCAGGCTCCACCCACTCCGCTTTCCGACGACCGGCCGGGGCAGCACGACGGCCTCGCCGGCGCGGCGGCACGCCCCGCTCGATCCGAGCCGTGCGCCAGGCCTCCCGGACCGCTCGAAGACCTCGGTCTTTGGCGTCTTCCCCTCCCGCTTCCAGAGCACGTATGAGTCTGTGCGATCGACCTCGGACCAGTTGGCCGGCGGCGTGCTTTGAAACGGCGCCGTCGTCGTGATCGCGTAATCGAAGCGATCAAGGCGCCCGGACGCCAGCGTGTCGAAGTCCATCGCGAGGCCCTGTTGCCAAGCCTTCCGCGGGCGGGCGCGGACCTCGGGCGGGACGTAGCCCCCGGGACTCTCGATCAACGTGCCACGCAGCCAGTAGGCGGCGAAGCGGTCGACGCCCAAGAATGCGACTCGCTCGCCCTCGATCTGCTCGGCGAGCGTCTCGAGCTCCGAGCCCCGGTCCGAGAAGCCCACGGGCGCCTCGCGCAAGGCCAGGAACGTGGAGGCCGCCCCGGCCACCAGCGCGGCGATGCCGAGGCCGCGGAGCGCTCGCGCCCATTTGCCGCTACGGGCCGCGATGAGCCCTCCGATTCCGACCACGATCACCAGCGGCGCCATGATCGCCAGGGCCTTCGCCTCCACGTAGATGCTCGCGAAGAGGCGGGCGCCGATGTAGATGACGGCGGCTGCTCCCAGCGCAGCGAGCAGCGCATAGGCGCGTCGGCGCCACATGACCGCGGCACCGGCGAGCGCGACGAGTACGCCGATCGCCGTTGCGACCAAGGAGCCGCTGACCTCGCCGCGAACCACGCGGAAGTCTCCCTCGGGCCAGATCCCGAGCGCCTCGCCCGGCCACACGGGCGACGAGAGCCTCCCCGCCGAGGCCTGCACCTGGCCGATACGGTCGGCGAAGTCGCTGATACGCCCGACAGTGAGGGCGGCGACGCCGATCACGGCCAAGAGCACAAGCGCCAGCAGCACCCGCCGGCGCCGGATCGTCGCCCGGACGGCTACCCAGTCGACTCTGCGCTCGCCAACCGCTGCGAGCAGGGCCAGCCAACCCAAGAGCGTGAGCGCGAACCAGACCAAGCCGGGGACGCTGTAGGCAAAAAGCGCCGCCAGGGCAAGAAGCACCCCCGCCCCGGCGGCGGCGGTTCGCCCGAGCCGTGGCGCGCCCACGACCTCGTGCTCGCTGGCCAGCGCCAAGGTGGCGGCGAAGGCGATCACCAGCAGGGCCATCGTCGTTTCCTTAAACGCGCTCTGGGCCAGGAATGAGGCCCCGAGGAAGGGCAGCCCGGCGAGCACCGCGACGGCGATCCGGGGCACAGTCCGAAGGGCTCCGAGGACCGCGAGAGCCGCAAGCCCGGTGAGCGCGGGGATCGCCATCAGCAACCCGTTGAACGCGTCGATGAGCGAGGCGCCCGTGCCCGCTGCGATCACCGCAACCAGTGACTGGGGGCCGACCGGATATCCCCAGGCGACCGCGCTCGGCTCGGGCCCGAAGCCCTCCTTGAGCCAGTCGGTCCAGTAGAGCTGGGCGGCGTGGTCGTTGGTGTAGATGCCCTCTCCAAGGACGCCGGCTCGCCCCTCCAGCACGAACGGGATCGCCGCCGCCACGAGCGCGATGGCGATCACAGCGACGCCGGCGCCCAGGGTGCCGGCGGGCTCGTCCGTGGAAGCCACCGGGCGTCGTGCTGCGATGCGCACCACGAGCAGACCGGCAACGAACGCGAGGACGATCACGACGGCCGCGCTCGCCGCCCGGCCAGGCAGCCGGATGCAGAGGCCCGCGATGACCGTGAGCGCCGCGAATCCCACGGGGCCCGCGAGCCAGGTTCGATGCCGGGCGCCCAACAGCGCGAGCGTGATCCCGCCCGCCCCGAGCGATGCCAAGACGACCAGAAGCGCAAGCAGGATCGAGATCAGCACGCGGCTGCCCTCAGGGCTGGTTGGCGAGCGGTTCGGCGTTCACTGAACGACCGTTCAGCTCGGCCTTGCTCAGCGACGGCAGGCCCTCGCATCCCGCCGGGTCGAGATCGCCAGTGATCTCGAACACGCTCACTGGCCCCTTCCGAAGCAACGTCTCGGAGGCCGGGTCCTTGCGGGTCCAAAGGGCCTCCTTCGTGTCGCTGAGGAGGTCGGGGTTATAGGGATCGTACGCCGTGAAGACGTGCGTGTAGTCACCGGCGTTTAGTGCCTCCCGCCATTGCTCGCAGGTCGGGATCCGAAGCCAGGCCTTGTGCTCCCCCTCGATGCCAAGCCATTGCACGTCGTTGGAGAGATCGGTCCCGTAGAGCGGATACTGGTTGAAGACGCCACGGATCCCGGCAACGGCCACGCGTCCGTCGCGCAGGTCGCGGCCGAACCTCAGGGCATCTGCCAGGCCCAGGCGGGGGCTCGTGTTCTCGAAGCGGTGCTTTAAGTAGTGGCGCTGCTCGAACCAACCGGCCACGGCGACCACAAAGACGGTGCTCGCCACGGCGATCAGAACCGAGCGCCGCCGAGCGGCAGGGCCGATGTAGCCGCGGGAGCGCATCCAATTGAATGCCGCGGTGCCTGCGATCACCAGAATCGCCGCGGCCACCGCCCCACGCACGTGACCCTGTTTCCACTGCACCAGTGAGCCGATCGTCACCGCCAGGATCGCGAAGAGCACCAGCAGCGAGATCAGCCGTCGTCGTGCCGTGGATCGCGCGATCGGCAGACACGGCAGCATCGCCATGCCCACCGCCACCGAGGCGGCGAGGTAGCGCAGGTTCCACTCGAAGGCGATCGGCTTCCCTTCCTGGCCCGCCGCGGTCAGCGGAGTGAACAGGTAGGCGACGGTCGTGACGAGGACGACGACGCCGAGCAGCCGCAGGATCGGATCGTTGCGGCGCGCGAGCGCGAGCATCGCGCCCCCGAGCATGACCACCAGGGTCACCGGCCAGAGGATCCCGAAGGACTCGATCAGCCCGGGGACGAAGAAGTCGCTCCAGACGCCGATGTCGTTCCAGTAATAGGCGACGGCGTGGCCCGGGCGCAGCTCGAAGTCCCGCGCCGGTGACGGCAGGTTGATCGGCCCGATCGAGCTCGCAAAGGGGATCGGGTTCCCCGTCGCGATCGCGTTGCGCGCGTACCAGTAGATGCCGGCGGCGATCGCGGGCAGGCTCCAGACCCTTGCGGCCCAGAGGCGGCGCCCCTTCGGAGCGATCACGATCACGCCGATCGTGAGCGCGGCGGCCGGTGCCAGGAACGACAGCTTGACCCCCGCCGCGAGCCCTGTCGCGAGCCCCGCGATCGCCAATGCTCCTGCCGGGATCCAATGCCCGTCGCTCTGTCCCGGGGCCCGCGCGGCGTAGCCGTTCACGAGCAGCGCCACGGCGACGAGGATGAAGACGACGCCGACGATGTCGTTGAGGGCCTCTCCGGCCTGGAACTCGACCAGCATCTGGGCGCCTAGGGCAATCGACCCTCCGATCAGCGCCTGGGGGCCGACGCCATAGGGGCGGCCGATGCACCAGCTGGCCACGAGTCCCATCCCGAGGAACGCCATGTTGAGCAGCGGCGAGACGATGTCGCGATCCCAGACCAGCATCGGGATCGCGTGCAGGACCTCCGAATTGGCCGGGTAGAACGACGCGAAGAAAATCGGGTCGAAGTAGAAGATGTCCCCGAGCGATCCCGTCTGCACGAACGACGCCGAGAGCGGCATGTGGTACCAGAGGGAGTCGGCCCGGTCCATGCCCGCGGCGAGGGTGCCCAGCGTGGGGACCATCCACGCGGCGACGACGCCGGCGACGCCGATCATTGCGACGATCGTCGGGAAGGTGTCGTGTGGCGGCTGCGGGGGCACCGGCGCCGCCGCCGGCGTGCGTCCATCGCCGACGCGATCGCAGACGACGGCCGCGCCGACAGCAAACAGGATCACCGCCACGATCAGCTCCCATTCGCCGAAGATCCCGACGGTGCCGAGCAGCTCGGAGATGAGCACCGCGGCGGAAGTGCCGAGGACCAGATCGACCAGCAGGCCCAGCGCCCCGCCCCATCCCGGCAGCAGCAGGCGGCGAATCCGAACCGCGCCATACCCGAGCGCCGCCAAGATCAGGCTGAGCTCGGCGAAGCCGAGGAGGTAGTCGAAGACCCCCAGCATGCGCTCGTCGGCGCGGCCGATCGAGAAGTCAGACACGGAGAGCTCCCAGCCCGGGCTCGGCGGGCGCCACGAGCCCTGGCGAAGCGCTCAGCGCTTGATCGTGTAGGGAGCTTCGTCGGTGGCGACCATGCCCAGCGCTCGCGCCGCGCCTTCGGCCGCGGCCGCTCCCTCCAGGCTCCCCGCCTTGGCGCGGAGAGCTTGGTTTTGACGCTTGAGCTCCCGCAGCTCCAGCCGCTCCGCCCCCGCATCGCGCCACGCGTCGACGAAGTTGACGACGGGGTTCACGTAGGAGACGAGGATCGCGAACAGCACGAACACGAGCACGACACGGCCGAGCTTGTCCCAGTGAATGCGGCTGGCCCGGCTGCCGCCACGGCGGGGGACCGGCTTTAAGCGATAGCCGCCGCGGGCGGCCTGGGAGCGCGCGCTCATGGCCGGTGGTTCGACGCTTGGTTGAGTCGTCCTGCTCCCGGGAGGCATTCTGCCCGCCGTCATCGGGCTCGGCACGCGCAAGTGGGGACATCAGGACTGCCGCAGTGCGTCGAGACCGGGGAAGGTTGCCGCGGCACCGAGCTCTTCGGAGATCCTCAGGAGCTGGTTGTACTTGGCCACGCGATCGGAGCGCGAGGGTGCACCTGTCTTGATCTGACCGACCCCGGTCGCCACCGCGAGATCGGCGATCGTCGTGTCCTCCGTCTCGCCGGAACGATGTGACATGACAGCTCCAAAGCCGGCCTCCCTCGCGATCCGGATGGCCTCGAGTGTCTCGGTCAGCGTCCCAATCTGATTGACCTTGATCAGGATCGAATTTCCGACCGCGGAAGAGATCCCTCGCCGGAGGCGCTCCGGGTTGGTGACAAACAGGTCGTCGCCCACGAGCTGACACTTGTCTCCCAGCCGCTCGGTGAGCCGAGCCCAACCGTCCCAGTCCTCCTCGTCCATGCCGTCCTCGAGGGAGACGACCGGGTAGCGGCCATGAATGTCCTCCCAGTAGTCCGTCAGCTCCTCGGCCGACAGCGATCGGCCCTCGTGCTCGAGCACGTAAGCACCGTCGGAGTAGATCTCGCTGGTTGCGGGGTCGAGCGCTATGTAGACGTCCTCCCCGGGCCGATATCCAGATGCCTCGATTCCGTCCACGAGCGACCCGAGCGCTGCTTCGTTGGAATCGAGATCCGGAGCGAAACCCCCCTCGTCCCCAACCGCCGTTCCCAGACCTCGGTCTTTCAGGATCGCCTTCAGCGCGTGAAAGACCGCCGCGCCCATCTGGAGCGCCTCCTCGAAGGAAGAGGCGCCGGCGGGCATCACCATGAACTCCTGGAAGTCGACCTTGTTGTCGGCGTGCGCGCCACCGTTCAGCACGTTCATCATCGGGACGGGCAGGACGTTCGCCTCGGGCCCGCCGAGGAAGCGGTAGAGCGGCTCCTCGGCCTCCGCAGCCGCCGCCCGCGCCACGGCAAGCGAGACGCCCAGAATCGCGTTCGCGCCGAGGCGAGACTTGTTCGGCGTGCCATCGAGATCGATCAGCGTGCGGTCGACGGCCTCCTGCTCGCCCGCGCGTGCACCCAGGAGCGCGGCCGCGATGTCCTCGTTGACGTTTGCAACGGCCTTGGTCACGCCTTTGCCCTGCCAGGCGTCCCCACCGTCGCGCAGCTCAGTAGCCTCGAACTCCCCAGTGGAGGCGCCGGAGGGCACGGCCGCTCGGCCCGTCGCTCCGGAGTCAAGCCCCACATCCACCTCGATGGTCGGGTTCCCGCGCGAGTCGAGGATCTGGCGGGCGTGTATGCGGTCGATGGCACCCATGTGAACGAAAGCGCGAGCACGCCCAGCGGGCGCCCGCGCAAGCTCACAATTCTGGCAGGGACGCTTAAGAAGTGGCTGAACGGTCGGCTGGGCGCTTGCCGGGCGTGCTCCAGAACTCAAACCAGGCGGCGCCCGGGTGGCGGCGGTCGAGCCCCCAGGCATCGATGAATTCAAGCGCCACCGGTGCCACCAGGCTCTCCCATTCGGCCTCGGTCAGTTGCTTGCGTTCGGCAAAGGCGGTCAACCGAATCGCCTCTGGCAGCAGTTCCAAGCTCAGCACCAAAGGCCCTCCGTCGGCGACTCTGTGCCAGTGCCCGATGAGCTCCGTGAACGTGAGCCCGACGCGGCGGCGAACGCCCGAGTCCGTGCCGCTCAGCAATCCCTCGAGACGGCTGAGGCTCCGGCGCAGCTCGCGGGGATCCGGGCTGAACTCGCCGCGGTGGAGCACAACTCGGCGCTTGTTTTCCAGCAACATGTGCCGAGCTCAGTATTCCGCACCGGCCTCGAAAAGGCGCCGGCACCCCCGGCACGACGCCGGGCCGGCGCGTGCCTTTTCCAGCTAGTCGTCCGAGTCGTGCATCGAGCGGAACCGCTCGGCCTCCGCGCGCAGCGCCAGCTCGGGATCAATGCCCAAGCGGCGCGACTGGTCCACGAGCTCGAAGAGTGCGGCGCCCAGGCGGCGCTGAGCCTCGTCGCGTTCGGCGGCGTCGGTGAGGCGGTCAGGCTCCGAGCCGTCGCCGATTCCGGCGGAGGCCGCTCGCCGTTGAAGCTTGCGGGCGTAGAGCAATGCCGGCAGGTTCTCGGGCACGTCTCCGAATGGCCCCTCGGCGGCCCGGCCCTCCACCTCCCGTTTGATGCGGTCCCAGTTGGCGAGCACCTCGCCCGCGTTCTCGGCGCTCGGGTCGCCCAGCAACTCCCGCGCCTCGCTCTCCGCGAAGACGTGCGGATGGCGACGGATGAGCTTCGCGATCATGCCCTCGGCCACGTCTCCGAGATCGCCGGCGCCACGCTCCTCCAAGAGCAAGGCGAGAAACAGGACCTGAAAGAGCACGTCGCCGAGCTCGTCAACGAGCTTTTCGTCGTCGCCGCGCGCGGCCGCGTCGGCCAGCTCGTAGGCCTCCTCAACGGTATGGGGAACGATCGAGCGCTCGTCCTGTTCGCGATCCCAAGGGCACTCCCGCCGCAGGCGGCGGGTGATCTCGTCGAGACGAGCGAGAGCGCGCTGCGTGGCTTCGCGCGAGCGCTCGGCCATGCCGTTCCGGCTACGGAGTGCCGGTCGGCGGGGCCGTGCCCGTGGGCGGGGCCGTTCCGCCCGGCGGCACCGGGGCGCCGTCAGGGCCGATCGGCAGGGTGCCGCCCGGCAGGGCGCCCGCCGGCGCCTCGGGCACCTTCTGAATCGGCCACGGCGCGCACGCCGGGCCGGCGCTCGGGTCAGCTGGGTCAAGCCATCCGCAGGGAATCTGAGGAAGGGCAGGGGTTTGCTCGCCGGGGAAGATCTGCCCGGTACCCGGGTTGACGACGTTGCGCGGAAGCGCCGGAGCGGGGCAACCGGCCTCGATGTCCTCCGGCGCCGCCTGCTCGCGCTCCGACTCATCGTCGAAGGTGCATGGCTCCTCGGGCGGATCGGCGTTGGCGCATAGCTCGATCACCACGTCGTCGCTGCAGAACGTGCGCGACGTCCACTTCTGGACGAACTCGTTGCGAAAGGCGTCGATCTGCTGCTGCTGGAGGCCCTGCTGGAGCGTCGTCTCGATATCCGCGCGAACGTCCTCGAGCGGTGTCGTCTCGGCCGCGGTTATCTCCTCGACCTGGATCACGTAGGTGCCGCTGTCGCCCTCGATCGGGCCGACCACCTCGCCCGTCTCTGCCGAGAAGATGGCTTCGTCGAGCGCCGGCTCGTTCTGGCCCGCCGCGACGGCACGCCGCAGGCCACCCTGGGCCGCAGTGGCCTCGTCGGTCGAGTACTTCTTCGCCGCCGCCTCCCATGCCTCGGGGGAGTTGTCCTGCTCGAGATCGGCGATCGCCTGCTCGATCTCCGCGGAGTCCGTGTTGAGGATCACGCGGACGTCACGTGTCTCGGCCACCTCAAACTGCTCGGAGTTCGCCTCGTAGAAGAGCTCCACATCCCGCTCCGAGGCTGCGGGCGGATCGCTCGGGATCGCCTGCTCCTGCAGGCGATTGCTGATCGCCGTGAGCTCTGCGACCTCACGCACGTCGTCCTCGGTGAACGCCGGTTCGCCGTCGACCTCGGACTGCGCGAGGAAACGCTCGTAGCCCTTCTGGCCCTGAAGCTGTTCGTTGATGATCGTGTCGAGCTCCTGGTCGATGTCGCGCTCGTCGACCTCTATGTCGCGCTCGGCCGCCTCCGCACGCACCCACCGGGATTGGATCTCGGTGGCGAGCGCCTGTTGTGAGATCTGCTCGAACTGCGGATCATCCTCCGGCGGGAGCTCGCGCAGCTGCAGGTTGAACGCCGCCTGGCGCAGGGCAGAGGCGAACTCCTCTTGAGTGATCGTCTCCTCGGGCGCGCCTTCGACGAGCGCGACGCCGTCGTCCGGGATCGACGGGTCACCGACCGCCCCGGTCACGACGAAGAGGCCGAAAACGATGATCAGCGCCACACCGAGTATCAACGCGATGAGGCGCTTTCTCTGCGGCTTTGCTCCCTGCACGAGCGCGGAAGCCTAGCGGGAAGCCATCGTGGTCTCGCCGGCCCCTGGGGCCACGGCGTCACCGAGCGCTGCGGTGAGCGCCTGCACCGCCTCCAGGCGCGAGCTGGGGTCGTCGTCGACGCGGAGCCCCAGGGTCTTGGTGCGGGTTTCATAGATCGCCTCCGGGATCCGTTCGCGCACGCGGCCGACCGCTGGTGCTTCCAGCTCGATCGGGACGATGGAGAGGCGTCCGCCGCGAAACTCGACCGTCCTGGCGCCGAGCCGCCCCAGCTCCACTCTGGCCCGGGCCAGCTCCAGCAGGTTCTCCACCGGGCTGGGCGGCGGGCCGAAGCGATCGCGCAGCTCGTCTCGCAGGGCACGGAGCTCGGCTGGCTCCCTCGCGCCGGCGACGCGGCGGTGCACGTCGATCTTCGCTGCCTCGAATGGGATGTAGTCGGCCGGCAGGTAAGCGTCGACGTCGACGTCGAGGCGCACGCGCGCCTCGGCCCGAACGCCGTCGCCCTCCGCCCGCATCGCCTCGACTGCATCGTCGAGCAGTGCGACGTAGAGCTCGAAGCCCACGGCGGCGACATGTCCGGACTGCTCGTCGCCGAGCAGATCCCCCGCGCCACGGAGCTCGAGATCCCGCATCGCGATCGCGAAGCCGGAGCCCAGCTCCGTGTAGTCGGAGAGTGTCGCCAGGCGAGCCGCAGCGTCGCGATGAATGCCCGCCTCAGAGGGATAGAGCAGATAGGCGAACGCCCGCTCCTTGGCGCGACCCACCCGCCCGCGAATCTGGTAGGCCTGCGCGAGGCCCAGCTGATCGGCGCGCTCGACGATCAGGGTGTTGGCCTGCGGGATGTCCAGCCCGGACTCGATGATCGTCGTCGCCACAAGGCAGTCGTCCTCGCCGCGCAGGAACGCCAGCATCGCCGCTTCGAGGTCGCGCTCGTCCATCTGGCCGTGCGCCTCGCCGAACCTCACACCGGGACACAGCGCCCGCAGGCGCTCGGCGGTTTCGTGCAGCGTGTCGATGCGGTTGTGAAGGAAGAACGCCTGGCCCGAGCGGGCGGCCTCCCGCCTGATCGCCTTCCCAACCAGCTCCTCTTCGAACGGGCCCACATAGGTGCGAATCGGCCGCCTGCCCTCCGGCGGGGTCTCGATTACCGAGATGTCACGCAGTCCCGCGAGGCTCATCTGAAGCGTGCGCGGGATCGGGGTGGCCGAGAGCGAGAGCACGTCGACCCTCAGCTTCAGCTGCCGCAGGAGCTCCTTCTGGCGAACGCCGAACCGCTGCTCCTCGTCGACGATCAGGAGCCCCAGCTCGTCCGCTTGGACATCGCGCGAGAGCAGTCTGTGCGTCCCGACCAGGATGTCGACCTTGCCCTCCCCGAACCTGGCGAGTGTGTCGCGGACCTCCGCCGGCTTGCGCAGCCGGGAGACCATCTCGACCTCCACGGGAAACTCCCGCAATCGTTCCCGGAACGTGCCGAGGTGCTGCTGCGCAAGGATCGTGGTGGGCACCAGCATCATCACCTGCTTGCCGCCCGCTACGGCCTTCATGGCGGCGCGCAGCGCCACCTCGGTCTTCCCGTAGCCGACATCGCCGCAGATGAGGCGATCCATCGGCCTCGCCGCTTCCATGTCCGCGGAGACGGCCTCGATCGCCTCCATCTGATCGGCGGTTTCCCGGTAGGGGAACGAGCGCTCGAGCTCGAGCTCCCACTCCGAGTCGGCGCCGAACGCGTGGCCGCTGCGAGCCTTGCGCTCAGCGTAGAGGTTGAGGAGCTCGCCGGCCAGCTCGCGCGCCGCCCGGCGAGCGCGCGCCTTGACGGCCTCCCAGCGCTTCGATCCAAGCGCCGAGAGCTGCGGCGCATCGCCGCCGGCACCGACGTAGCGGGTGATCTTCGCGAGCTGGTCGGTGGGCGCGAAGACCTTGTCCTCGCCCCGGTATTCGAGTTCGAGGTAGTCGCGCGTGACCCCGCCCACCGTCTTCGTCTCGAAGCCCGCGAAGCGCGCGATGCCATGGTCCTCGTGGACCACGAAGTCGCCGACCCGCAGGTCGACGGCGGCGGCGAAGCGCCCGCGCACAGCCGGTGCAGCGGCGGCTCGCCGGCGGTGAACGAGCCGCCGGTACGGGATCACCGCGAGCTTCAGCTCTGGCGAGAGGAACCCGTCCGCGAGGCGGGCCGCCACGAAGAACAGCCCACCCCGTGCCTCGGGTGACCCGGCGGGGGAAGCGGGGACGAGCTCCTCGGCGTCGAGTCGCTCGAGGTTGTAGCGGGCCCGCTCGGCCTCGCCCTTGTGCTCGAACGCGACCACGACTCGGTAGCCCGAACGCAGCTCGCGCTCGAGCTGTGACTCGGCCTCACGGAGGGTGCGCGCGGGAGACGCCGGGGGCTGAGCGCGCAATTGGATCTTCTGCCCGGAGTCGGTGCCCGAGAGCGTGAGCGTGGAGCGCTCTCGCGAGCGCAGCTGCGACGTCGACGTAGAGGCGCCGCGCGTCGGCGCCCTCCATCGCGGTCGTGACGTCGTCCCAGTGGTCGCGCAGCGCCGGGTCGATCTCCTCGGAGCCGGCGATCAGCACGGCGGTCCCCTGAGGCAGCAAGTCGAGGGGGGCACGAAGGGATTCGAGGGGAAGGAGCTCCGCGAGGTCCGGCCGCGCGGTCTCATCATCGTTGTCCAGCGCAACCTCCGCGAGCTCGCGATGCTCCAGTGCCAGCTCGGCCGCCGGCGAGAGCTCGAGGCCCTCCGACTCTCCGAGCGAGCGCTGGGTGAAGGTGGAGAACCACCTGATCGACTCGATCTCGTCGCCGAAGAGCTCGAGGCGCGCCGCCCGCTCGGAGGTGGCGGGGAAGACATCCAGGATGCCGCCCCGAACCGCGAACTGGCCACGGTCCTCAACCTGGTCGACTCGCTCGTATCCCGCCTCCACGAGCAGCTCGGCGACCAGATCCAGGTCGACCTCCTCCCCTCGTCGAAGCGAGAATCCGCTCGGGCGCAGGGACGCATCCGGCACCGCTTCGGCGAGCGCGACAGCGCCGGCGACCACGACGGGCGGCTCCGCCGGAGCGCCGTTCGAGCCGTCCCAGCCCGTGAGCGCATCCAAGGCGGCGATGCGCAGGCCGACGAGATGTGGGGGTGGCGTGAGATGTGACTCATACCCCGTGCCTCGCGACGGGTAGAAACGAACTCGCCGCGGCGCCAGGTACGCGGCCAGCTCCCTGGTGAGATCGCGGGCGCCGATGTCGTCGGCCGCGACCATCAGCGCCGGCCGGCCTCCGAGCGCCCCAGAATCGTCGAGCAACGCCGCGAGCACGAAGGGCCGGATCGCCGGCGAGACGAGCGCCGTGCTCGCCGCCCCATTTTCCGCGCCTGCCCTGGCAGCCTCAGCGAGCGCTGTGAAGCGCTCGTCTTCGGCGGCGATCTCGAGGAGAGGTCTCAGGCTCATGGCACGCGGAAAGACCGAACGCGCGGTCCGGCCCTTCCGAGAGCAATTTTACGACGGCCCGGCGAGCCTTCGGCCTGCCACCATCTCGCCATGGACCTCCCCGCCCTCTCCGCCTTCCTCGCCTCACGCGACGAGCCCCGCTACCGCGCCGCGCAGGTGTGGGAGTGGGCTGCACGCGGGACCGCCGGTTACGGCGAGATGACGAACCTGCCCCAGGCGCTCCGGGATGCCCTCACGGAGGCCGTTCCCTTCTCGACCCTGTCGCTTAAGGACGAGGCTCGCTCGACCGACGGCACGATCAAGGCGCTCTTCGCGACAGGGGACGGGCGCCCGCTGGAGGCGGTGCTCATGACCTACCGCGACGGGCGCCGGTCGGTGTGCCTCTCCTCGCAGTCGGGCTGCCCGCTCACCTGCACCTTCTGCGCGACAGGGTCGATGCGCTTCGGCCGCAACCTGACCGCATCAGAGATCCTCGACCAGGCGCTTCACTTCCGGCGTATGGGGCCGGTCGATCACTGCGTCTTCATGGGCATGGGCGAGCCGATGATGAACCTGGACGCCGTCCTCGCCGCCTGCGAACGATTGCCGGACATCGGGATCACCCGCCGACGCACGGCGATCTCAACGGTCGGCTGGGTGCCCGGAATCGATCGCCTCGCCGAGGTCGAGATGCCCATCCGCCTCGCGCTCAGCCTGCACGCACCCGACGACGCGCTGCGCTCGCAGATCATGCCGGTAAACGACCGCTACCCGATCGCGGAGGTGCTGGCGGCGTGCGAGCGCCACCACGCCCGCAAGCGGCGGCGGATCTTCGTGGAGTACGTGATGCTCGGCGGCGTCAACGATCGCTACGAGCAGGCGACGGCGCTGGCCAACCTCCTCGATCCGCGCATCTACAAGGTGAACCTGATCCCCTTCAACCCCACCGGCTCGGTCTACGAGGGCTCCTCACGGCGCGCGACCGATGCCTTCCGCGCGGCACTGGAGGAGCGGGGCCTGCGGGCGACAGTGCGACTCACGCGCGGTCGCGACATCGACGCGGCCTGCGGTCAGCTCGCGGCAAAGGCAGCCTAGGGTCGATAGGGCAGGCCCGGCCCCGACCGCTCCCACTCGACCTGAGCCTCCCCCTCGGTGCGGGCGCGCTCAACGACGCCGTCCCACTCGTGCAGCATCGCTTTCAGCCGCGCCACCGCCTCCGGCGGGTTTGCGGCTACCTGCTCGCCGAGCGCGAGAGCGGCCGACTCCGCAGCCGCTGCCGGCGCAACCTTGTGCACGAGGCCCCAGCGGTAGGCAGCATCGGCGTCGATCTCCTTCGCGGTCAGGAGCAGGTACTTGGCAACGGACAGGCCGCAGAGCGTGGCGAGACGCGCGGGTCCCACCGGGACACCCAGGGCGCCGCCTGGAAAGCGCAGGCGCAGATTTGAGCCGCCCACCCGCAAGTCGCAAGCGACTGCGATCTCGGCGCCCGCACCCACGCAGGCACCGTGGCAGACGGCGATCGTGGGCTTTGGGAAATCCGTGAGTGAGTCGTAAAGGCCGGCGAAGAGCTGCATGCGGCGGACCTTCCCCTCCTCGTCGAGCTCCTCTCGGACGTCGGCTCCGGCAGACAGCCCCATGTGGTCGGAGGAAGACAGGACCAGGACCCGCACGCTCTCATCGCCTTTGGCCTGACCCACGTGCTCCAGTAGCTCGATCAACATGCCTGTGTTGACCGCGTTTCGCGCCTCGGCACGGTTGAGGCGAAGCAGGGCCACCCCTGCGGGAGCGACCTCCGCGCCTGCCCCGCCCACCTCGTAGGTCGTGAGCTCACCCATCGGCCGGGATCCTCTCGATCACTCGCTCTGCCTCATCGGCCGCCTGCGCGATCAGTCCGCGCACCTCGTCATCGGATTCGGAGAAGCGGCCGAGGACGTGCGCTGAGACGATTTCCGGGTCGGTGGAGTCGGGTCGCCCGACCCCTGTCCGCACGCGCCAGAAGTCCGCGCTCCCAAGACCCTGCTTGAGGCTCTTCAAGCCGTTGTGGCCGGCGACACCGCCTCCCGGCTTCGATCGCACCTCCCCAAACGGCAAATCGATCTCATCGTGGACGACGACCACGTGGTCGAGCGGAGCCTTCAGGCTGCCGCGGGCGGGACCAACGGCGGTGCCGGACTCGTTCATGAACGTCTGGGGGCGAAGAACCGCGACCCGCGGCCCGCCGGGCCGAATGCGCCCTTCGGAGTAGAGGCCGCGGAACTTTCGCTTCGCGCGCGGCAAATCCCATCGACGCTCAAGCTCGGCTGCCACCTCGAAGCCCACGTTGTGCCGGGTCTTCGCGTACCGCGAACCCGGATTTCCCAGACCCACGACCAGGAAGCGGTCGCCTCCCTCGCCAGCGTCTTCGAAGCGACGCCGGCCAAACAGTCGCAAGGGCTAACCCTCGTCGCCCGACTCGTCGCCCTCGGCGGCCGAATCGCCCTCGCCCTCGGCGGGGGCCTCGCCCTCCTCGCCCTCCTCGCGCTCGATCGGCTCGCCGTCCTCGCCGATGAGCTCAGCCTCCTCCTCGAGTTCGGGCTCGGGCTCCTCCTCGATGCGCGGCGGCGAGAGTGTGGCGATCGTGATCTCCTCGGGGTCCTCGTCCTCTCCGAGCGCGTACTCAACCCCCTCGGGCGCCGGCACCATCGCAAGCTGAAGGGTGTCGCCGATCTCCATGCCCGAGACGTCGGCGGCGATGCTCTCCGGGATGTCGGTCGGGAGCGCCGAGATCGTGACCTGGTGTGTCACGTGCTCGAGGACACCGCCCTCCTTGACGCCGGGGGCCTCCTCGGCGCCGAGCAGCTCGACCTCGACGTCGGCCTCTATGGCCTCGTCGAGCTTGACCTCGAGCAGATCGAGGTGCATGACCTGGCCGCGCACGGGATGGCGCTGCTCGTCCTTGATCACGACCGGCGTCGCCTTGCCATCGAACTGGAGGTCGATGAGGGCGCCACCATGCACCAGCACGCTCCGCAGCTCGCCCACGCCCACCTGGAAGTGACGGGTCTCGGAATCGCCTCCGTAGACGATGCCGGGCACGAGCCCGGAACGGCGCAAGCGTCGCGTCGAGCGCGAGCCGAACTCGGTGCGCTCGTCGACCTTGAGCGTGGCGCGGTCTGAAGCCATGGCGACGGCTGAGGATAGAGGGTGCCGGCTTGATCTCGAACTGGCGGAACAGGGGTGGGCGCTCATCTAGATTCCTCTGGATGGGTGAGGGTCCCGAAATCCCAAAGGGGCGGATTCGCCGGTCCGCCAAGCTCGGCACCGCTCTCGGCGGCCAGGCCACCAGGTACGCGGGAACCCGAGCTGCATCCCTCGCCCGCTCCGACGAGGAGGCGCAAACAAAGCTTGAGGCCCGCCATCTGGAGACGGCGATGAAGATGCTGGACGTTCTCGGCGAGATGAAGGGCGCGGCCATGAAGCTGGGGCAGCTCGCCTCGTTCATCGATACCGACTTTCTTCCGCCCGAGTACGCCGAGATCTACCACGAGCAGCTGGCCAAGCTGCGGACCGACGCTCCGCCGATGCCGTGGGAGCAGGTCCGGACGGTGCTCGACGAGGAGTACCGCGACGAGAGCTTCGACGACACCTTTGGGGAGTTCGAGCACGCAGCGTTCGCCGCTGCGTCGATCGGCCAGGTCCACCGCGCCAAGCTGCTCGATGGTCGCGACGTCGCGGTGAAGATCCAGTACCCGGGGGTGGCCGAGGCGCTCGAGGCCGACCTCGCGAACGCGGGCATGCTCGTGCGACTCGCGAAGGCGCTCGCGCCCGGGCTCGACGCGAAGGCGGTGGCCGGAGAGTTGCGCGAGCGCGTCCTGGAAGAACTCGACTACGAGTACGAGGCGCAAAACCAGCGGGCCTTCGCCCGCGCCTATCGCGGACACCCCTTCATTCAGGTGCCCGACGTCGTCACTCGCCTCTCGCGCCGGCGCGTGCTCGTCACCGAGTTCGTCGAGGGCAAGGGGTTCGAGGAGGTCAAGGAGCTCGGTGAGGCAGAGCGAAGCCGCTTCGGCGAAATCGTCTTCCGGTTCTGCTTCGGCTCGATCTACCACCTGCAGCACTTCAACGCCGATGCCCATCCCGGCAACTACATCCTGATGGAGGACGGCAGGGTGGCCTTCCTCGACTTCGGGATGACGAAGAAGCTCGACCTCGAGCAGATCGAGCTCGAGCAGGCGGCCATCGATGCCGCGTCGCGCAAGGATCCCGAGGCGCTCCGCCAAGCGCTCCACGACCTCGGCTTCGTCAAGAACCCGTCGAAGCTCGACGCCGAGCGGCTGATGGAGCACGTCATGCTCGTCGGCGGTTGGTATCTCGACGACAGCGAATACACCGTCTCGAAACGGCGGGTGATGAAGGTGATCGAGGCGACATCGGACCCACGCTCGGAGTACTACGACCTGATGCGGCGCGAGAGCGTGCCCGCGGAGGAGCTGATGGGCCGGCGGATGGAGACGGGGGTTCTGGCCGTGCTCGCCCAGCTGGGAGCTCGGCGCAACTGGCATCGGATCATGCGCGAGTGGGTGTACGCCGACGACCCGGCGACCGAGCTGGGGCAAGCAGAGTGGGCCTATTTCGAGTCCCGCGGGCAAAGGCGCGTGCCGGGCTATGCGGGCCGGCCGGTGTAGCCGGGAGGTCGCTCAGAGGCTTTCGAACACGCGTGGGTCGTTGGTGACGATGCCATCGACCCCGAGGTCTTTCAGCCTCCTCACCTCGGCTTCGCTGTCGACCGTCCAGGTGATGACGGCGACGCCCGCCCGCTCGGCAGCGGCGATCAGCCGTGGCGTGACGAGTGCGTGAAAGATCCAGACGGCCCACGCGCCCAGCGTCGGTGCCTCGCGCTCCACGCGGAGCGGCAGCCGCCACCGTGACCAGGCCAGCCAGATCGCAACGAGCGGCTTGGCCCAGCGCTCCCTGCGCCAGTCGCGAGTGATCCTTGGGACCGTCCAGCCGAGGCGGACCTCCGGAGCGTTTGCCGCGACCCAGCGCAGGCCTTGAAGCTCCATTCCGGAAACCATCGCCCGGTCGAGGAGCCCACGCTCGCGCAGCGCCGCGACCACCTCGTCCTCGCGGCCGGCGATCTTCAGGTCGAGGTCGATGTCCACGTTTTGGAGAGGGGGCCGGGTGAAGGCGTCGAGCGCCGCTGCGAGCGTGGGCGGATCGCCCCGCCGTGCGGCCGCCCAGTCGTGCGCGATCAAGAGGGGACCAGTGCCGGAGGCGGGCCCGCCCTCGGCATCGCGCCAATCGTCGGTCTCGGCGAAGTCGCCGCGGGGTCGCAGCACGTCGAACTCGATCACGTCCACACCGGCCGCAACCGCTGCCTCGAAGCTCGCGAGGGTGTTGCCGGGAACGATCCCGTCGGCTCCCTTGTGCCCGATCCGAAGCAGCTTGCGATCCACGGGCGAACCGTAGGGATGTGGGGTTCACCCCTGCGGCTGCGCGGTACGGTCACCGCGCCTTGGGATACCTGGACGAGCACACCCGGCGGCGCGTCGCCGCGGTCCTGCTGGTGATCGTCATCGCCGTCGCGGCGCTCGCGGTCTTCGACGTCGGGCCCTTCTCCGATCCGCCTACCCAGGAGGAGCTCGCCCAGGACACGGTCGAGCGTTTCTTCGCGGCCGGCGCCGCCGGCGACTTCGGGACGTTCTGCGGCCTGCTCACGCGGCCCGCGCGAAACGCGATCGAGGTCCGTGCCGGGGCGCTGGCCGCCGAGCAGAACCTCGACGGCTGCGTCGAGGTTCTGGACGCGTTGGTGGGCGATCAGCTCAAGGGAAGCCGACTGCGAGTGACGCTTTCGAGCGTGAGCGGCGACCGCGCCCGGGTGGAGACAGAGTTGATCGTGAAGGGCGGACGCGGACCGCAGCAGCGCACGGTCCTGCTCGAGACGGACGACGGAGAGTGGGCCATCTACGACCCGGGGTTCGGCTGATTCGAGCCGATGAGTAGCCCGTGAATCACCTGCGGCGGCTTCGCCGCCTTACCTGCTGCTCGCGGTGCTAAAGCACCGCGCCAGCCCGAATCAGCTCTAGAAGAGCTGATTCTCCCCTGCGAAAATCTCCGATACCGAGTCGTCCGCGAAGATGCGGCGGATCGAGTCGGCGAGCGTCTGCGCCGTCGAGAGCACGGTGATGTTCTCGGGGGCGCCGGGGCGCAGGGGGATCGTGTCGGTGACGACGATGCGCTCGATCCCAGATTCCTCGTAACCCAGCCGTTCGTAGGCGGGCCCGGAGAAGACCCCGTGGGTGGCGCACGCGATCACGCGCGCGGCGCCCTCCTCACGCACGGTGTTCGCCGCGGCGCAGAGCGTTCCGGCGGTATCGATCATGTCGTCGACGAGGACGGCGGTCTTTCCCTTGACGTCGCCGACCACGTAGCCGATCTCCGCGACCTGCTGGGCCGGGCGCTCCTTCTCCATCACGGCCCAGTGGACGCCCAGCTTGCGGGCGAAGTTGCGGGCGACCTTCACCCGGCCGGCGTCGGGCGAGACGATCACAAGGTCGTCCCCCCAGGCCTGATCAAGGAAGTACTGGGTCAGGTTCGGCATCGCGGTCATGTGATCGACCGGGACCTCGAAGAAGCCCTGCACCTGACCGGAGTGAAGGTCCATGGTGAGGACGCGATCGACCCCGACGGCCTCGAGGCACTTGGCGACCACGCGGGCGGTGATCGGCTCGCGAGGCTGGGACTTCTTGTCCTGGCGACCGTAGCCGTACCAGGGCATGACGGCGATGATCCGGTGGGCGGAGGCGCCCTGGGCTGCGTCGATCATCGTGAGCAGCTCCATCAGCGCGTCGTTCGGGGTCATCCCGTTCGCTTCATTTGCAGCGGTGGACTGCACCAGGAAGACGTCCGCGCCGCGGATCGACTCCTCGTAGCGGGCGTAGACCTCCCCGTCGGCGAAGGTGCGCAGGTCGGCTGTGCCGAGGTCGACCTCGAGGTGGCCCGCGATCCTCGCGGCGAGCTCCATCGAGGCCCGGCCGCCGAAGACCATCAGACGCTTGTTGTACTCGTGCTCGAGCGAGCTTCTGACCTGCGGCTCCTCCTCCACGACGCTCACGTGCTCTCCCCCGTGTCCTTCCGCTCTGTCTTTGGCTCTGGGTCTTTTTCCGCGGCGTGCTGGGCTGCCTTGCGCTCCGCGAAGCCCTCGATGTTGCGCTGCTCGGCCTTGGAGACCCCGAGGGCGCCGTCCGGGACGTCCTCGCGGATCACCGCTCCGGCGCCAGTGTATGCGTCGTCGCCGATCTCGACAGGGGCAACCAGCGAGGTGTGAACGCTGATGCGCGCACGTTCCCCGATCTTCGTGCGGTTCTTGGTGAATCCGTCGTAGTTGGCGGTGATCGTTCCTGCCCCGATGTTCGATTCCGCGCCGACGTCGGTGTCGCCGACGTATGAAAGGTGCGGGATCTTGGCTCCCTCACCGATGCGCGAGTTCTTGACCTCGACGAAGGTGCCCGCCTTCGCGCCCTCGGCGAGGTGGGCGCCCGGGCGCAGATAGGCGAAGGGACCAACCGAGCAGCCGGAGGCAACCTCGCACTCGATGAGGTAGGAGTGTGGAACACGAACGTTCTCCCCGAGTACGGCATCGATCAGGGTGGTGTGCGGGCCGATCGCCGATCCGGCGCCGATGCGCGTTGCGCCGTGGAGCACCGAGCCGGGCTCGAGGGTGACGTCGGCGGCGATCTCGACGTCCGCGTCGACCCAGGTTGAACTGGGGTCGGTAACGGTCACCCCGGCGACCATGTGGCCCTCGAGGATGCGCCGGCGGGTCTCCTGCGCGACGATGGCCAGGTCGGCACGGTTGTTGACCCCCAGGTTCGCGGCCGGATCGGGGGCGGAAAAGGCGATCACTCGCTTGCCCGCCGCCTTGAAGATGGGCAGCACGTCACCGAGGTAGTACTCCCCCGCCTCGTTGTCGGTCGTGATGCGCTCGAGGGCATCGACGAGGCCGCGAGCCTCGAAGGCGAACGTGCTCGTCGAGATCTCGCGGATCGCGAGGATCGCGTCCGAGACCCGGTCGGCGTGCTTGGTCTCGACGATGCAGTCGACCTCACCGGCGTCGTCGCGCACGAGGCGGCCGTAGGCGCCGGGATCGTCGAGTTCGACCGACATGACCGAGGCGGCCGCTCCCGCGTTCCTGTGGGCGTCGAGCATGTCGCTGAGCAGGGCGCCGGAGATGAGTGGATGGTCGCCGGGCACGACCAGCACGGTCTCGGCATCGTGGATCAGGTGAAGGGCCGAGCGCACGGCGCCGCCGGTGCCGTCGGCGACGTCCTGGACCACGGTCTCCGTGCCTTTCGGGAGGGCTGCCGAGAGGTCGCGATGGGGGGGAACGATCACGGCGACCCGCGCGGCGCCGGCCTCGAGGGCGGCGAGCACAGGCCAGGCGACCATCGGCCGCCCGCAAATGGGGTGCAGCATCTTGGGCAGCGAGGAGCGCATCCTGGTTCCCTCGCCCGCCGCCATGATCAGAACGGTGGGGCCGGCCACGGCTCAGATCGTAAAGCGCGCGGTTCGAGTGTGATGAGAGCGGGCTTTCGGCGAGCTGGGGAGCCCGGATTTGAACCGGGATTGCGCGGACCAAAACCGCGAGTCCTGCCATTGGACGACTCCCCAGAGCACCGTCAGTGTACGTTCGGGAACGGCCCGTTCAGGCGTACTCCGCCCGCAACCGCTCCAGCGTCACGCGCAGCCGACGCTCCATCCAGACCCTCCCCCCGAGTGTCCAGATCGCCCGGTCGAGTGGTCCCGCCTCGACCAGCTCCCCTCGCAAGGTCACCAGCGTCGCGCCACCGTCCGGCACCAGCGTCCAGCTCACAGCGCCCCGGGTCTTCGGCCCCACCCGCGCCGTCCCCGAGATCCGCTCTGGCGCCTCCACGCGGTCAACCGTTGTCAGCGCCGTGCGGCTGAATCCCAAGGGCCCGTTGAGCCGCACGACTCCCCCATCCGCGGGTGAGCCATCCGCCCCGTTCAGGCTCACGACTTCCACCCAGCGGTCGGCGAGGTCCCAGTGGTTCTCGAGCCGCGCCAGGCGCTCGAACAGCTCCTCCCGCGGAGCCTCAACACGCACGCTCGCCTCCACTGCCCCCGCCACGAGCTGGCCTAGTCCTCCTTCGGCCGGCGGACCTTGCCCGCCTCGGCCCCCGGCTCCATCGCGGGGCCACGGGGCGGCGCGATCCCCAGCACCCGCATCGCCTTGAGACCGAGCCCCAGCTTCTCCCGCCCGTCGGTCGAGGTGATGTCGTGGCCACACAGCTCCTTCACCCGCTCGAGCCGATACCGAACCGTGTGCCGATGCGTGAAGAGCTGCTCGGCCGTCGGCGTCACGTTCCCGTCCTGCTCCAGATAGGCCTCGATCGTGTTCACGAGCTCCGTCTCATACTGCTCGTCGTAAGCGGACAGGGGCGCAACCGTCTCCTCGTAGAACCGCTCCAACTCCCCCGGGTCCTCGCTCATCGCCGGCAGCAACAGCCTGTACGACCCCGTCGCCTCGAACGCCAGCGTCGGGTGTCCCTCCGCCTCCGCCACATTGGCCGCGAGCAACGCCTCCTTGCCCGCTCGATAGAGATCGACCGGGTCGCCCGTCACGCGGCTGCACGCCACGGTGGCGGTAAATCCCTGCAGCCCGCTCACGAGCTCGCGCTCGACCCCCGCGGTCGCCCGCTCAAGATCCTTCGCCTCCGGCGACGGCACGATCGCGACCACCTCAGCGGGCTCGCCGTCCTCCCCCAGGGCCGCCAGCGATCCCGAGCACACCCCGCGCAGGGCACGCAGAGTCACCGTCATCACCCGCGCCCGCCAATCGCCCGACTGCGCCACATGTGGAGTCGCACGCGCGATCAGGACCCCCGCCCCCGCCTCGACGTCAGCACCCAGCTCGGCCGCCCGCGCCACGATGTCCCCGCGGTCCGTGACCCGGCGCGCCAGCAACGCTCGCACGAACTCACCCGCCGCCTCATCAGACGCCCAGTCGGGCGCCCGCGACCGCTCCAGCTCGAGCGCCACCAAAGTCGAGACCATCCGCAGGAGCGTCGGCGCCGGCTCCGGTCCACGGGGGCGGTAGCGGAGCTCGCCGACGACCGCATCCGCCACTCGCAGCTCCCCCGAGGTCACCGAGCTCTCGCCCGCGAGCAGCTTCGACTCCTCCGCCGAAGACGTCGCGGCCACCGCCAGCACCGCGCTCGATCGGTCGATTAGAGCAACGCTCGCCCCCAGCGCCTTGGCAGCGGCACGCGCGACGGTGGGCAGCCCGGCTCCCGACTCGATCGCCTCGGAGAGCTCCTCGAGGGTCCCCGCCTCAGCCTGACTCGCAGCGACTGGCTTCTCCGCCGGCTTCGGTGGCACCGGCAAAGTCTAGGCGGGCCACCAGCCGGGCAAACCTGGTCCCCAGCTAGGTGAAGAGCCCGTTGATCTCGTCCCAGTAGTAGACGATCAAGACGCCGACGCCGACCCCGATCAAAAGCAGCGCCGCAAGCACGAAGATCGACAGCAGCGCCGCCGTCGCCTTCTCCCACGTACGCGAGTACGAGCCGATCGCCGGCGCCAGGATGAGCACCGCGAACGCGAGCACGCTGAGCAGCGCGGCGCCGCCGAACAGGTAGATCTCCGTTCCGATCTTCGCGAAGCTCATGGCGGGTCATTGTTCCGCAAGTCGCCCACGTGACTCGCGACGAGCGCGATCATCGCGCACCCGGAGAACGCCGCCACGCCCAAGCCCCAGCCACCAATCACGTCGCTCATGTAGTGGACCCGAAGGTAAACGCGCGAGAGGCCGATCGCCGCCGCCAGGGCGATCCCCACCACGAGGATCGCCGTTCCACCCGCCTTGCCCGGTCGCAGACGCACCGTCACGTCAGCGCCAGCCACACGTAGATCACCGCGTAGGTCGCATGACCGCTTGGGTAGGCGTCGCCTTCGACCGCCACCAGAGCCCCATCCGGGCGGGGACGGTCGAAGACCTCCTTCAGGTTCGGGACCACCGTGAAGCAAATCGCCAATGCGACGATGAGCGCAGCCACGTCGAACCATCTCCGGTGGAGCGCCAGCACAACCGCGGAGATGACTCCGACGATCAGCACCGCCGTAACACTCCCCAGGCTGGTCACCACCTTGGCGATGTCGGTGAGCCAAGCCGCCTGCAGATCCGCGGCCACGTCGAGTGCCGTCTGATCTCCCGGGCGTGGGGCCCGGCTCGGCGTCGACGACCGAGGCGAACGTGATGAGTACGAACAGGCCGACAGCGACCGAGGCGAGCATCGCCGTCAGCTCCAACCCCAGGTCGCCAGGGGTGAGCCGCTTCCACACGAACTTCGCCTGCGGCCGCACCGTCCGTCCGGCTGAGACGAGCGGGCGCAGGAGCGCCCTCCGCTCCATCCACGCAACCGTCTTCCGGCGGTTCGCCGCCTCGCGGAAGAAGCGCACCGCCGCGACGATCGCCACGATCACGCCCAACCGTGATCCCGAACAGCAGGACCCCCTGCCCCGCCACGTTCGCGATCTCCTCGATCGACTGCGATCCGAAGTAGCCGAGGAACGTGAACACGCCGGCCCAAAGGCCGGTCCCGAGCACGCTGTAGGGGACGAAGCGCCGGTATTCCATCCCCGAGCTCCCGGCGACGAACGGCGCCAGCGCGCGTACCAGGCCGATGAACCGCCCGACCAGGATCGTCTTGCCACCATGCCGGTCGAAGTAGCCCTCGACCTGCTTGAAACGCTCCTCGGTGATCCTCAGCTTCGGGCCGTGCTCGAGGATGAACCCGCGCCCCAGCTTGCGCCCGATGAAGAAGCTCGTGGTGTCGCCCGCCCAGGCGCAGAACCACACGATCGCCACCGTCACGAAGACGTCCGTCGCGCCCTGCCCGGCAACCGCCCCCGCCAGGATCACGAACGTCTCGCCGGGCACCACGAGCCCGACGAAGGCCCCCGTCTCCAAGAATGCGAGCACCCCGGCGATCGCGTAGGTCCATGCCCCAAGGGTCTCCGAGACGTCCTTCAGCAGCTCCTCGAGGTCGAGCGACTCGAACTGGTGCGAGATGAACCAGCCGCCGACCCCGATCGCCAGGGCGATGACGATGAATCGGATCCGCTCGGTCTTGGTCTTCGGAAGCTGCATCAGGGAAGCCTCCTACAGGAAGGCCTGCGGCGCGCTCACGATCGCATCGGCGTACCGCGGGGGCAGGGCCGCGGCAGCCCCATCGGCACTCGCCAGATCGGGGAAGAACCCAGCCGCGGTCGGCCCCGATCCGCTCACCAGGGCCACCGGCGCCCCAACCTCCTCGAGCGCCGCCAGCGCCTCGGCGATCTCAGGACGCAGCGACAGCGCTGCACCCTGGAGGTCGTTTACGAGCAGATCCGGATAATCGAGCGGCGACGCGCCCGCGGCCGCTGCCGTGCGCAGGAGCACCTCGACCTCCGCCAGCTCGCCTGGCTCGCGGCCGATCCCGAGCCGATCGGCCTCCGCGTAGACCTCGCTCACGTTCAACCCCTCCTCGACCGCAATCAGCACCACCCCGAATTCCGCCGGCGTCGGCAGCGGCTCGAGCCGCTCCCCCGCGCCGCCCACCAGCTTCAGCCCGGGCTCGAGCTGCGACGGCACATCGGCACCCAGCCCAATCGCGATCTCCTCCAGATCATCACGCCCGCGCCCCAGATGCCGGAGCACCGCCGCTGCATCCGCGCTGCCGCCACCGAGGCCCGCCGCAACCGGAATCCGCTTCTCGATCTCCACCCGCAGCGGCGGCGAGCTCCACCCTCGCGCCCGCAGCGCTTCGAGTGCAACGGCGACGAGGTTGGGACCCTCAACGCCGGGGCAGACGACCTCATCCTCCTCGCCGTCGGTCTCGGAGATGACCAGCCGGTCCGCCAGTGCCAGTGGACAGAAGAGCGAGCGCAGCTCGTGCAGACCGTCGTCGCGAGCGGCCCCCAGATAGAGGCAGAGGTTGAGCTTGGCGGGCGCGCGGAGCATCACGTCGTTCCCAAATCCAACCGCTCGCACAGGCGGACGAAGTCACCCGGCCGAAGCGACTCCGCGCGAGCAGCCGGGGAGAGCTCCACCTCCTCGAGCGCGGCCCGCACCTCCGGCCGCTGCGGCCCTCCCGCCAGCTCCACCGATCCGGCGAGCGTCTTGCGCCGGTGGGCAAACGCCCCTCGCACCAGGGCCACAAGCTGCGGAGACGCGGCCGGGCCGGTGCGCCTCAGCGCCAAGAGAGCCGAGTCCACCCGCGGCCGTGGTGTGAACACCGCCCGGTCGACCGCCCGCAGCATCCCGACCGCGCACGCGTGCTGCACGAGGACGCTGGGAGCGCCGTAGGTCTTCGAGCCGGGCGCCGCCCGCAGCCGATCGGCGATCTCGCGCTGGACCATCACCGTCCAGGCCCCGACGCTCGGCAGCTCGGCGATCGTCCTCAGGATCACCGGGGTCGCGATCGAGTAGGGCAGGTTCGAGACGACCTTGGTCGGCGCCGGGTCAAGGCGGGCGAGGTCCACCCGCATCGCATCGCCCCAGACCACCTCGACGTTCGGGTGTTCGGTTGCCACCGCGGCGAGCGCGGCCTCGAGCCGGCGGTCGAGCTCGACCACCCATACGCGTGCGGCCGCCGGCGCAACCCGCCGTGTCAATACCCCCTCGCCACCACCGATCTCCAAAACCACGTCCTCGGCCGAGAGCTCCGCCGAGCGGGCGATGGCGTCGAGCAGGTTTGTGTCGGCGAGAAAGTTCTGGCCGAGCCGGGCAGCCATCACCACCCGAACACCCGCGCGGAATTCACCTCAACCGCCGCCTCCAGCTCGCCGTACGAGACCCCCCGCTCGCCGGCCACGACCTCAGCGGTCTCAACGACGTTTGCCGGCTCGTTGGGCTTCCCGCGCACCGGCTGTGGTGCGAGGAACGGTGAATCCGTCTCCACCAGCAGGAGCTCCTCGGGCACGAGCCGAGCAGCCTCGCGGAGCTCCCGGGCCTTCGGATAGGTGACGTTGCCGGCGAACGAGCAATACCACCCCCGCTCGGCGGCCTCCGCCACGCGCCTCGCCGGGGCCGAGAAGCAGTGGAGGATCACCGTCACGCCCGCGGCCTCGCTCGCGAGGATCGCGAGCGCCTCGTCCACCGCATCGTTCTCGGGACCGTCGCCTGAGCGCATATGGATCACGAGCGGCTTCTCGACCCGCCGCGCGATCTCGATCTGCGCCCTGAACGCCCGCCGCTGGTCATCGCGCGGAGAGCGGTGGCGGAAGTAGTCGAGCCCGGTCTCACCCACCGCGGTCACGGCTGGAGCTCGCGCGAGCTCCTCGATCAGCTGAGCAGCGCCGTCGTCGAAGCCGGCGGCCGAGTTGGGATGGCGCCCCACGCACGCGAAGACCTCTTCGAACCGCTCCGCCGCGGCCACCGCCTGCGGATTCGATTCCTCACCCAGGCCCACGGTGAGGATGCGACGCACCCCGGCCGCGCGCGCCGCAGCCACCAGCTCGGCGTCGTCGCCCTCGCAGAGGCCCAGATGGGCATGGGTATCGACCACGCGGTGAGTCTAGGAGCGCCTCTGGACCTCGGATCCGAGCTGGGCTAGAGGTCGCGCCGCGAGAACGACCAGATCGCGAGGGCGACCACGCCCGCCACATAGACGGCTGCCCATACGATCAGCCCCGGCCCGCTCTGCGCCGAACCCCCGAAGGGACCCAGCTCGACCGCCGTGCGCGCGAGGCCACTCGTGTCCGAGAAGAGCAGGTGAAGCCCGGCCTGGTAGAGCGCCTCGAACGGCAGTGCCAGAGCGGTCGCGTTCGCGATCGACTCCAGCTTCGGGGAGCCCACAGCCTTGCCGATCTGACCCAAGAGACCCGCGGTCAGGCCGGCGCCGAAGATCATGAAGACCGTGATCCCCTGGGCCGTCGAGGTCATGACCGTGGATGCGAGCACGGAGATCGCAGCGATGATCGTGACCCCCAGCGCCAGCGCCAAACCGGGCAGGAGAAGGTGATCCGGCGTCCACTCACCCGCGAGCCACGTGATCACCATCGCGATCGCGTAGACGGCCAGCACGTAGATCGAGGCCGCCAGTGCGGCGCCCGCGAATCGCGCTACGAGCATCACGCCCCGCCCGAGCGGGCGCACGACGAGCGGCTGCAAGAGGCCGGTCTCCGCGTCCCCGCGGACGACGCCAATTGTCAGGAACACGGCAAGCACGGCGCCCAGAAAAAGCGTCGCGAACATGGCGAGGCCGAAGATCGTGGCGCCTACGAATGCTCGCGGATCGAGGATGGCGGGGTCGAAGCCGGCGAAACCTCGGATGTCGCGAAAAGCGAAATGCGCACCGAGCGAGTAGAGGACGAGGAAGGCCACCGTCAGCGCGAAGACGACCAGGAACACCCGCCGGCGCAGGCTCTCGGCGAGCTGATGGCGCATGACGGCGAGCGCGGCGTTCACGTCGAGACCTCCTCACCCACCGCCTCGAGGTAGGCATCCTCGAGCGTGCTCGCCAGCACGCGGACTCCATAGACCTGCTCGCCCTCGCCAACCAGGCGAGCCACCAGGGCGGGCACGTCATCGCGCCCCACCCCCTCGAACATCCACGCTCCCGCCGCCGTCTCGATCTCGACACCTCGCGGCTGGGCGAGCTGCCCCGGCGAACCCTCCTCGACGATTTCGCCGGCCAGCAGAATCGCGACCCGGTCGCAGACCCGCTCGACCTCGCTCAGCAGGTGCGAGGAGAGGAGCACCGCGATCCCGCGCTCGCGCAACTCGGTGAGCAGACGACGGACCACGCGCCGTCCGGCGGGGTCGAGCGCGCTCGTGGGCTCGTCCAAGAGCAGCAGGCGTGGACTGCCGATCATGGCCTGGGCGATCCCCAGCCGCTGCTGCATCCCTTTCGACATGTCTCCGACGCGCGTCGCGGCAGCCTGCTCGAGGCCCACGAGGGCCAACAGCTCGCGCCGCTCATTCGCGCCGCCCGCAGAGCCCGCCAGCTCCTGATGCAGGCGCAAGAGCTCATCGGCGGTCGACCACGCCGGGAACCGAAAGAGCTCCGCGAGGTAGCCGATCGCGCGTCGGGCCGGCAGCGATCCCGCCGGGCTCCCGGTGACCCACGCCTCGCCGTCGGTGGGCCGCACAAGGCCGCACGCGATCTTCGCCAACGTCGACTTACCGGCACCGTTGGGCCCCAGCAGCCCGACGACTTCGCCCTCCCCGACCTCGAGCGAAACGCCGCGAAGGGCCTCGGTGGCCCCGTATCGCTTGCGGAGGCCGCTGGCCTGGAAAGCCTGCGCCACGCCCTAGTCGGCCGGGATCTGCTCGGGCGGTGCTCCCCCGGCCTTCAGCTGCAGATACCACTCGGGGCCTGCCCCCGCCGCGGAGTGCATCAGGCCTCTATTCGCGGGAACAGTGGCGGGATCCGCTCGGTCGAGTGACCGCCGCCGCGCGCCCCGAAGGTGTCGAGTTCGCGGCGATCCTCGCCCAGAGCGTCCAGCACCCGAGCAGATGATTCGGGGAGATAGGGCAGCAGCATGAGGGCGAGGATCCGCAGGCCCTCAGCCAGGTTGTAGAGAACCGAGTCCAGGCGCCCCGCCTGGGCCTCATCCTTCGCGAGGTCCCAGGGGCGGCTCTCCTCGACATATCGATTGAGGCGCCGCACGCGCGACCAGATCTCCTCGAGGGCGGCAGTCAGCTCGACCTCGTCGAGCAACTCGCGGACCCTCGCGTCGAGCCCCGCGAGCGCATCCCCGCCCTCCGAGAGCGCTGGGTCGAGCTCGCCCTCGGGCACGACACCATCGCGGTAGCGCTCGACCATCGCCAGCGTGCGGCTGGCGAGGTTGCCCCAGTCGTTCGCCAACTCCGTCTCGTAGCGCTGCTCGAAGCCCTCCGTGGATACCGCCCCGTCCTGGCCGAAGGAAACCTCGCGAAAGCAGTAAAAGCGCAGTGCGTCCGCCCCGAAGCGCTCGACGACCTCAAACGGGTCGAGCACGTTTCCGAGCGACTTCGACATCTTGTGCCCCTCCATCAGGAGGTAGCCATGGATCAGCTCCCGCTGTGGCACCTCGATGTCGGCCGCCATCAGGAAAGCCGGCCAGTAGACGGCGTGGAACTTGAGGATGTCCTTGGCGATGAAGTGCCAATTGACCGGCCAGAAACGCTCGGTCATATCCTCGCCCTCGCGCGCGAACGACAAAGCGGTGTAGTAGTTGAGAAGCGCGTCGAACCACACGTACATCACCTGCTCGGGATCCCACGGCAGCGGCACACCCCACTTCAGCTTCGGCCGCGACAGCGAGACGTCGCGGAGCCCGCCCCGAATGAACGAGAGTGCCTCGTTCGCCCGAAAGTCGGGGATCACCCACTCGGGCCGCTCGGCGTAGAGCCGCTCCAGCGGCTCCTGGAATGTGGAGAGCCGGAAGAACCAGTTGTCCTCCCGCTCCCGCTCGAGCGTGATCCTGTGGATCGGGCAGGTGTTATCGGGGCCCAGCTCGGACTCGGTCTTGAAATCGGCGCAGCGGGGGCAGTACCACCCTTCGTAGGTGCCCTCGTAGACGTGGCCGTTGTCGTAGACGCGCTGGATGACCTCCTGGACGCGCTTCATGTGCCGCGGGTCCGTGGTCCGGATGAAGAAGTCGTTGGTGGCCCCAACCAGGGCTCCCATCTCCTGGAACCGGGGGGCATTGCGGTCGCCGAGCTCGCGAGGCGTGAGCCCGGCCTTCTCGGCGGCTTGGACGACCGGCTCGCCGTGCTCGTCCGTGCCGGTGAGAAAGAAGACGTCCTCCCCGCGCTGGCGCATGTGGCGGGCGACGATGTCCGCGGCGATCGTCGTGTACGCGTGCCCCAGATGGGGCTCGGCGTTCACGTAGTAGATGGGGGTCGTGATGTAGAAGCTCATGTGCCAGCGCCGCGGTGCGCCGAGCGGAGCAGCATAGACTCGCGCCGATGCACGACTGGCAGTGGACCGTCTTCAACCAGCTCACCAAAGTCCACGTCGCTGCCTACCGGCTCGGGGGCGGGCGCCTTCTGCCCGGCCCGCTCGGAGGCTCGAGGACCGTGCTCGTCGATCAGGTCGGCCGCCGCAGCGGAACGAAGCGAGCGACGCCCCTCCTCTACCTCGCCGACGGCGACGACATCGTGGTCGTGGGCTCCAAGGGCGGCTCCCACAAACACCCTGCCTGGTGGCTCAACCTCCGCGAGATGGACCAGACGACGATCCAGATCCGCGGCGAGCGCCGGCGGGTCAACGTGCGCCAGGCCACGGACTCCGAGCGCGAGCGCCTCTGGCCGAAGCTCGTCGAGATCTGGCCGGACTACGCGAACTACCAGCAGCGCACGGACCGCAAGATCCCGTTGGGCATCCTCAGCCCGGCGACCTAGAGCAGCGAGTCCTGGCCCCTCGGCGTGCGCCGGCGGCGCGGGACTCCGGCGGCCTCGGCGAGGGCAGCCTCGACGTCCGCGAGGATCGCCCGTTCCGAGCGCGAGGCGACGAGGGGCTCGGCCAGCCCCTCGACGTGAACGTACGTGCGACGGCCGTCGCCACGCTCGGCCGCCGCGAGTGGCACCAGAGCGAAGACACGATCGGCGCGGACGAAGCGCCCGTAGCCGAGCGAGACGAGACGAGGGTCGCGCTTGGTGGCCATCGCCACAAATCTAGCGGCGTCGGCCGTCGGCCGGGCGGCTACTCCTCCTTCGGCTTCGGGTCAAGCTTGGAGAGGCCCTTGACCACGATCGCCTCGCAGTCGTTGGGGAAGGGCGGCACCACGGCGACTCCGACGTTGCCAACCTTGCTGGTGATGATCACGGCGTCCTGCCGCTTGGCCTTCCTGATCTCGTCGGCGTCGTTCAGGATCTGATCGACCGCGCAGAACGGGTCGCCCTTGACCTTGCTGTTCTGCACCTTCGCGGCCTTGGAAATCTTCGCGTCGGCGACGCGCTCGCCCTCCTCGCCGCAGCCGGAGAACCCCACCAGCAGAGCGCTCAGCACGATCAGGGTCCCTCCCCGGCTACGCATGTGGCGGGAAACCTATCCACCGCGGCGGTCGTCCGCAAAGCCTCGCAGCAAAGAAAGGGGCGGCCCGAAGGCCGCCCCTTTCTTTGCTTAGTTCTTAGGACCGTCCGAAACTACTTCCTGGCGCACTCCTGCGTGTAGTCGAACGTGTCGGTCGACGACCCGTCGTAGATCCAGTTGGTCCGGAAGTCCCAGTCACCGTCGCCGCCGCAGGTGGCGTTGATCAGGTTGTAGGTCTTCTTCTTGTTGCCCTTCTTGCCGTTGTTCCACGTCCTCGCGACCTGGGCGTTGAACAGCACGATCGCGCCGGCGTCATTTCCTGTGTCTGGCGCGTCGGTGACGTTCAGCTGTTCGCCGAAGGCATCATCTTGCGATCCACGGACCTCGCCGAGGAGGACCGTCGTTTCGACAAGAGCGTTATCTGCGTGCAGCACGACCGTCGGGTTCCCGCCGTCGAAACCGCCGGTCGGCACGTCGTCGCTGTCCTGCTCACCTGCCACGGAGGTCTGGCCATTGAATGCCGACACCGTCAACTCCTGCTGCGGAAGGCCCGGAACCCGGGCGAACGCGGTTCCTGAGCCGATGTAGGCCGAACCGCACTCTTCGAGTGCTGCATCGGTCGTCGCGTCGTCGATAGCCCCGTCATTGCACTTGTCGAGCTTGCCGTTGACCTTGTAGTTCATCTCCTCCGGGAAGTCGATCCTGACGACCTCCGCAGAGTCTGCCGGTACCTCCGGGTTGTTGTCCGTGTCCAGCGTCGTCACCTGGACGAACAGGCTGCCCTTGCCGGCGTCGTTGTTGTCCTGCAGCTGGGGATTGATTCCAGCTGCCATCTCGGACGTCTGGTTAGCGTTTACCTGCCCGAAGGCCGTGCCACTCACGCCAAGGGTCGCGACCGCGGCGATCGCAACCAGAGCGCTCTTGCGCGGAATGTGTCTCACATTCTCCTCCTGATGGGTTTGCGCGAACGGCCTCATGCCGACGCGCTGTTCTGGGTCTTCTGCCCATGTAGACGTCGCGCGCTGAGCGCTGGCGACGCGGCACAAGGGTACGACACCCTCTGTCCCCTCGCGGGTTCCTCCCGCGAAAGCTGCGGAAAACTACGGATCAAGGCGCCCCCTGAGCCCGCGTGTGCAGGTACTGCGTCTGCTCGCTGGGAGGGCCGATCGAGTCGAAGTCGGGCTGCTGCGTGCACGGTGGGGTCGGTAGGTCATCCGCGTGGAAGTTGCCATCCCCTTGAGCTGGGACGTCGGCGTAGGCGAAATCGACGATTCGGTCGAAGAGGCCTGGGGGGAAGACGCCCGCATCCGCCGGATTGAGCTCGGCGTCGATGCCGGTAGCGCAGTGACGAGTCTCGAACGAGTCGAGTCCCCCTGCCAGATCGCTGATGCCACCGGGCGCGAGGTAGGGATTGGTGCGGTTCACCTGGAGCCGGTTCGGGAAGGCAGCCAGCACGTCCGGATTCAGCACGGCCTCGGTGCGCAGCGCTTTGCCCGACTCCAGCGAGGCGTTCGACGCGGCGGCGAGGTTCGCGAACGTGGCCGTGACCTCGCGGCGGTAGAGGCGCAGGGCTTCGAAGAGCGAATTGAACTCGCCGAAGTAGGGGTCCACCCGTCTTAGGAGTGGACGCAGATCGTCATCGAGCAGGTGGCGCGTAGCCGGAAGACCTGGACGAGCCGCGGAGATCGTTGAGCGCAGACCGACGAAGAAGGCCTCCAGCTCGGGCGCGAGCTCACCGAGCGCAATCAGGGTCGGGCTCAGCTCCAGCGCCGCCGGGCGCAGCTGCTGGACCAGCGGGTCCGTGTCGGCGGCGAACTCGTCGAGGCGGACGAGCGTGGCCCGCGACTCGCGCAGGAAGGTCGGGAAGATCCGGAAGATCTCCTCCAGCTCGGCGTTGCGGCTTGCCGTCGTTTGGAAGACCTCGTTCGAGTTCTGGATCAGGCCGCGGAGTTGGCCGCGACGCTCGGAGAGCGCTTCGAAGACCTCGCCGCCATCGCGCACCAGGCGCTGGACCGCGACGTCCTGCGAGTCGAGAACCCTGAGGGTGTCATCGGCCTGCTCGGCGAACGGATCGAGGCTGGCGATCGCGAGCGAGAGGTCGTCGCCACGCCCGCGCAGGGCGGCAGCCTGGCCCTGCATCCAGGTTTGGAACGCCGCGCGGGTGCGGCTCGTCGAATGCCTGGAAGATCTCGTCGAGCTGGACGGCGTCGGAAACCTGAGCGGCGTCGAGCTCGCCGCCCTCGGGGATCGTTGCCGATGAGCCCTCGCTCGGGGTGAGCTCGACGTAAGTCTCGCCGAGCAGCGTTTTCTGCCTCAGCGTGGCCTGCGTTTCCAATGGCAGCGGCGCGTATGCCTCCTGGAGTTCGAGCTCTGCGACGGCCAGTCCCTCATCGCCGAGCTCGATCGACTTCACCTTCCCAACCGAGACGCCCGAGATCCGCACGTCGGACTCCGTGGCCAGCGTCGTCGCCTCGTCGAACGGCACCGAGATCCGGTAGCTCTCGGGCTTCAATGGGACGGGTCCACCGAAGGCGATCCATAGGAACAGCGCCAGGCCGAAGCACGAGATCGCGAAGCCGACGGCGATCAGGATGCGAGTGACTGTCGGGCCCTGTTTCTGCATCAGCCCGTCGGGTCGAGCGTGCAGAGCTCGCGGTTGGGGTCGGGGTCCTGATCGATGATTCCCGAGGCCGGCACCCGGGTGAGCTGCTGCAACCGTCCGCAGCAGACTGTTCTCCGGCTCGCTGAGCACGCCCTCCGCCGTCCTGGCGGTGTTGCACGACTGCAGGATCGAGTCCGCGGCGCAGCGGCCCATGGGCGTCCTGGAACGCGAACATCTCGTTCTGGTTGTGGTTGAGCCAGGCGAGGTAGAAGAGGTACCCCTCCTGCTGGCCAGGCGGGTTGAATGCGAGTGAATTGAAGAGCTTGTTGATCTCGCCGAGCGAGCTCGTCAGTGGCGGGGTCGCTTCGCTGAGGCCATTCGCGGTGTCGACCAGCGTTCGGATTGGCGCGCGAACCTCCCGGGTGAAAGGGCGGATCTGGTCGCGGATCGGGACCACCGTCTCCCGGAAGAACGGGCGCGTCTCGCGCAGCGCCGGGCCGAGCGCCCGCGCGGAGGGGATCAATGCGCGCGACGACGGGCCGAGCACCTCGGCGAACCGGTCGCCGCTCTCGAGCGCGGCTCTCGTGGCCGAAAGCGCTGGGGGCAGCTCCTGGAAGGTCTCGCGCAGCGAGGCCTCCTGATCAGCGAACGCCGCCAGGGCCTCGTTCGAGCTGCTCACGAACTCGGCGAGCTGGGTGTCGCGGGCGCCGAGCTCCTCGCTCACCTTCTTGAAGTTGCTGATCGACCGAGCGATGTTGGCCCGGCGCTTCGCGAGCCCCTTGGTGATCTTGGCGAGATCCCGTGCCGTCGGCTCGAAGCGGCGCAGCACCGCCGAGAGCTCCTCGCCATTGGGGCCGATGCCGGTCGCACCGCCTTCGAGCAGAAGAACGAGGTAATCCCGGGTGTCACGGTCAAGCGACTCGAGCAGCTGCTCGACCTGGGTATTGCCCTCGGTGCCTGCCAGCGGCACCGTATCGCCATCCCCGAGGAGCTCGCCTTCGCTGCCGGGGTCGAGCTCGACGCTCATGTCCTGCAGGCCGGTGCGGGGGCGCAGCAGCATCGTCGCGTCGGAGTGGACGATTTCCTCGTATTCGTCCTCGATCTCCATGGTCACGACCGCGTTGCCGCTCTCGAGCTCGACCTCCGTGATGTCGCCGACCTTGATCCCGGCGATGTTCACCGTCTGACCCTGCCCGGGAGTGACCGCCTGGGCAGACTCGAACTCACCCTTGAGCTCGAACGTGTCATCGCCCAGGATCGGCAGCCAGGACGGATACGGCTGCTGCTGCTGGGAGAGGATGTAGATGGTGATCGCGAGCGCGAAGATGGTCAGTGCGAACGATCGCGACCACATCCGGGAACCTGTCTTTGATCGCCTTCGTCATGGGGTGGGCAGGTCGGGCGTGCCGACGGCGCCGGCGGGGCCGTTGACGCTGGGGACCGGGTTGGTAGTGGCAGGGGACGTCCGTCCGGAATGTGGGCTGCTCACCGGCGGACGACGACGGGCTGGACGCCGTCCGGCGCCTCGATCGCATTGCCCCAGATCCGGGTCTTGCCGGGGAGTCGATGTCGTTGGCCGTGTTGTCCGCGCCGACCAGGACGGGACCGCCACCGGTCTGAAGACGCTGGAATGGGCCGTTGCCGTCGAACCCCTGGCCCTCTCCGGCAGGTTCGTGAGGCCGTAGAGGAACTCGTGGAAGTTGGACTGGCCGCTCGCGAAGCGCGTCCGTGTACCTCGATGTTCGCCGGTCGGGCTCGAGCACCTCCGAGGCGCACCGTCCGAGCTTCGTGAGCTCGGGGAAGAGGTCAAGCGACGTGTTGGCGGTGCGCGCCAGCGGTGCGGCCGAGTCGCCGAGCAGTCGAGCGAGCCCCCCGAGCTCCTCGTCGCGCAGGAGCAGGTTGGCCTGATCGAGCCAGGGGCCCGAGGCCCTGATCGTTCCTGGCAGCTCGCGAACGCTGGGCTCGAGCTCGCGCGGCCAGGGCGCGCAGCGGCGGCAGCGAGTCGCTCAGCTTGCGAAGCGTCGGCTCGCCCTGTTCGAGCGTCGGCGCCAGCTCCCTGAAGGTCGCGGAGACGTTGGCCTGCTCGGTCGCGAGCGCCCCCATGGTCGTGTTGAAATTCGAGATCAGGCCCTGCAGGTCGGCCTCACGACCCTGGAGCTTCGCGAGCGTGTCGCGTTGTGCCCTCGATCAGGCTCGGAGAGGTCGTGCGGCTTCTCGCCCAGCAGCGCCTCGTTCACGATCGCCGTGTCGCGTCCGGCCGGGCCGCCGTAGGCGAAGGTGTCGTTCAGCGACTCGCTTGCCGACTCGCCCTTGACGTCTTCGTCCTGGTCGCGATCGTCCTCGGGAGTGGGCTGATAGGTGAGCGCAGTCCCATAGCCGGTGAGGAGCAGCTGAAGGTCCTCACGTGAGTCGGACTGCAGCGCGGTCAGCACCTCGTCGAGCTGGACCGCCGTGGTCGTCTGGGCGATGGTGATGTCGCCGCCGTCCGGGAGCTCGGGAGCGCTGGGACTGCCCGGCTTCAGGTCGAGGAAGAAGTTGCCCTCGAGGAAGAGGCGCGGCCGGATCTCCAGCTGGGCATCCTCGTGAATCGGCTGCCCGTCCTCATCGACCGTGAAGGTGACGTCGACCGCGTCGCCGTCGGACTCGACCTCGGTGACCTCACCCACGTTCACGCCGGCGATCCGCACGGGAGAGCTCGCCCGCAGCGTCGCTATGTTCTCGAAGGTGGCGTGAAGCTCGTAGCCCTTGTCGCTGAAGGGAAGCTCCTTGGTGTAAGCGAGGTAGCTGCCCAATGCCAGGACGAAGACCAGGATCAGGCCCCAGACCCAATTGGACACGCGCGGCTCGTGTCGCACCTGCCGCGTCATCCCTGCCCCTCGGTGACGGTCCCCTGATTCCCGGGAACGTTGCCGATCACCGGCCGACCCTGGATCCAACCCTCGTTGCCCGCCTCGCACTCGAGCGTCTGTCCCGGGGAGGCCGTGTTCGGGTATGGGTTGTAGTGGAGGAAGTTCCCGGCGTGCCGGCGTGATGGGGAGGCCGTCTCCGGCGGCTCGACGACGGGACGCTCTCGTTGTTCGGACCGAGAGGGCCCTGTTTCACGAAGAAGCGGAGCCAGGTTCCGGCTCCCGTCTCCCGCCGAGAGAATCTGCTCACCGTTGCGCAGGAGCAAGGGCGGGGTAGTTGCAGACGGTCTGGGAGGGCGTGATGAAGTTGAGAGTGGGCCGAAGCGTCTCGACGGTCTCGTCGAAGCGATCGATGCCGTCCCGAGCGTCGCGCGTCGTCATTGAGCCGGCGCAACGCCGCCGCCGTGGGCGCGAGCTCGTTGTAGAGCTCAGGCGAGCGGCGGCAGGACCGGTCCGCCGACCTCGAGCGCTGACGCGATCGTGGGCGCGTTCGCGCGCAGCGAGGCGATACCCGGGCGCAGGTCCGCAAAGAGCGCTGCGCTGTGATCGAGGAACGGACGGATGCGCGGCAGCACCTCGGTGCCGGTCTCCAAGGGTCGGCACGCTCTCCGAGATCGTGTCCTGAATGAACGGCCGCGCGACGTTGCGAGAGGGCCGTGAACGTGTGTCGAGCGCGACGAACATGTCGGCCTGCTGAGCCGCCACCGGCGCGACCTCGGCCGCGGTGTCGCTGAGCGCGAGAAGAACCGGCCGAGCTTGGTGCGCGGTCCGCAAGGTTGGTCATCACCGCGCTTTAGCCGGGGCAGCAGCGGCTCCAGTCGACCGATCGCCGAGTTCAGCGTCGGTCCGCGTCCGGCCAGCGCGTTGCCGAACTCCACCAGGTTGGCCTGGATCGCGACGTCGCGTCGGCTCGTCGAACGTGTTCAGCACCTGATCGATGTCGACCGGCTCGGTCTTCGCGGCCGCGAGCGGCATGATCGCCCGGCCGGATAGCCCTCTCGAGGAGGTGCCGCGAGCGACCTCGAGGTACTTCAGCCCCAATGCCGAGCGCGCGCGAACGAGGATCGTCGAGTCCGTCGGCAGCGGCTCCACCTCGGCGTCGAGCGAGAGGTCGAGCTTCGCCGAGACGCTCCGTCCTCGTGCGAGATCGGCTCGACGTCCTCGACAACCCCCACCCGCACGCCTCCGATCCTACCTCGTTGCCGGGCAGCAACGTGTTCGCGTCCGACACCTGCGCCGAGATCCGGTAGGTGGGGACGAACGGCAGACCGTTGTTCGCGTTGTAGGCGAGGAAGACCGCCAGGATCGCGATCAGCACCGTCACGGCGCCGACCA
>CAWAKK010000004.1:0-179662 GCA_963782605.1 uncultured Solirubrobacterales bacterium | reverse complement strand
GGGACGAAGGGCTCGATCTCGTCGACCGCGTGCTCACGCTGCCTCTCATCCGGAAGGGGTGACGCGTCCCTGGTCGAGCCGGCCTCGGCCGCGTCAGCTCACTTGGTCACAGCGAGAAGAACTCGTCGCTCTGCGTCAGCAGCCCGAACAGGATGAGGAAGTCGATCGCGAGGACCGCGAGCGCCCACAGCGGGAAGACGAACATCACCAACAGGGTCAGCATGCCGCTGAGGCCTGCGATCGTCACGCCGAGCCAGAAGCCCCATTTGTTGCGCTGCATGATGAGCACCCCGGTGATGAGCTGCACGATGCCGACGAGCAGCCAGAACCAGCCGAAGGCCGTGAGATCGATCCCATAGAGCACCTCCCGGGCCTGGGCGGCGAGCGTGTCGTCGTCGGCGAGAGCGGCGACGCCGCTCAGCGCGTTGTACCCGCCCGCGATCAACGCGGCCACGCCGGCGAAGGTGACCCAGCCGGAGCGTTGTGTTGTGACCTGTTGCGCCATCGACGTGCTCCTTCTCTCGCGCGCCGTCTCCGGACCAGCGGCGGACACGCAACCGATTACCGGTCCTGCGACAGTTCGAGCAGCGACCGCGAAGTCCTGCTAGGCGCGACGGCAGGGCGCAGATCTATAGTCCGGTCGGTGCTGGCGGCGCTCGCGGTCGTCATCCCGCTCGGTCTGGGCGGAGCGGTCAGCCCGGTCATGTTGACGGAGCAAACCGTGCTCCTCGCCGGCCCCGACGGTCGTAGGGCAGGGGTGCGCTACGCCGCCGGTGTGGTCCTCACCACGTTCGTGATAGTCGTCGCCATCGTGCTGTTCGGACGCGCGATCTCGCTCCCGACCGAGCCGCACCTCGACGCGACGCTCGACCTCATTCTCGGCCTGGTCTTGGTAAACGTGGCTGTTCTCGTGCTCGTCTCGGGACGGCGCCGGGGCGGGTCGCCGAGTCGCAAGGGCCCTGACGACCTGAGTGCGCGTGGTTCGCGCCAGGCGCGGGCGGCGTTTCCGTTCGGCGTGTTCGCCATGGCGACGAACGTCACGACGCTGGCCCTGATCGCACCGGCCGCCAAGGAGATCTCCAGAGCTGACGTTGAGATCGCAGCTGAAGTGGTGCTCGTCCTCGTGCTCGTCGTGCTGGTGTCGATGCCCGCGTGGGTGCCCCTCGGCCTGACCAGGGTTGCCCCCGGTCCCGGCCAGCGTGGGCTCGCTGCAGTGCGCGATCAGATCGCTCGCCGCGGTCGCCGGTTCACCGTCGGGCTGCTCATCGCCGCCGGGCTGTTCTTCATCGGACGCGGGCTCATACGGCTGCTCGGCTGATGATGCCGCTCACGATCAGCTTCGGCCAAGGGACGCTGGTCGCCATCTCGGCGGCTATTGGGCTGCTGTCAGTCGCCCTGGTCGGGCGCCGCGGCGAGCGGGCGGCCGGTGACGGCGGCCTCGAACGCGCGCGCCGCGTCGGCTGACAGATGGCGGCGGACGAGCTGTCGACCGTGGCCCTCGAACGCGGTCGCCATGGCGTCGACGTGGTCCGGCGCGGCGAGCAGGACGACGGCGGACGAGCCCTGAGGCACGTCGGCACGGACCTCGTCGAAGAGCGCATCGTGGAGCTCGGGGACCCCCGCCTGTGCGACGCCCCCGGCGATGCCTCCGGCCACGAGCCCGACCGCGAGCCCCGGGGGCCCGAAGAGCGCGCCTGCGAGCGCGCCGGTGAGGGCGCCCTCCGCGGTTCTCTTGCCGATCGGGTCACGCTGGTCGTCGACGTCGACGTAGCGGCCCGCGAACGTCCCGCGAACGACGAGCCGATCGCGACGGTGGTGCTCAACGAGAGCGATCTCGTGTACCCACGGAACGTCGCCGACGGCGTCGAGCACGTCGGCGTACGCATGGTCGGCGCCTTCGACGTGGCGGAACACGGCCAGAGCTAGATCGAGGCTCATGCCTTACTTCTACGTGCACGCTGCCGCGCCGGCGTCATCCCGATCGAATGACGCGCCGGCGCGCCGCCGCGCGTGGGGACGCCGTCCGTCATCAGAATGTCGCTGACATGAGCGAACCCGCCGAGCCGCCTGCGATTTCGAGTGCGCCCGGCCCCGAGCTGGACCAGCGCGTCCGCCGGGCCTTGCGCGTGGCACGCACCGAGGCGGCGGTCGTCCTGTCATTTCAGGTCGCGCTGCTCGGGGGCCTCGCCTCGATCGACAAGGCCATGGGCTGGGACATCCTCGACCTCCCATGGTGGGTGTGGCTGGTGCACGCGGCGCCTGCCCTGATTCTCATCGTCTTGCTGCTTGCCGTGCCGCTCGCCGAGCTCAGCCCGGGGCGGGTGCGGAACGCCGGCTTCGCGTTGCTGGGACTCCTGGTCGCCTCCGACGCCATCGGCGTCGGGGTGCTCCTCGCCGCCCTTGCCGGCAGCGACGCGGGGAGCCTCAGCGCCGGCGACCTGCTCGCCCACGGGACCGTCGTGTGGCTCACCAACATCATCACGTTCGGGCTGCTGTTCTGGCAGCTCGACGCGGGCGGCCCGCGCGTGCGCGCCGAACGCGGGCGGCCCGACCCCGACTTCGAGTTCCCGCAGGACGCCCGTGGGCGCGCGGGCTGGAGCCCACGGCTGAGCGACTACCTCTACGTGTCGCTCACGAATGCGATCGCGGTCAGCCCGACGGACACGATGCCGTTGACACGCCGCGCCAAAGGCCTGATGGCCGTGGAGTCGCTGATCTCGTACGCCGTCGTGATTCTCGTCGTCGCCCGTGCCGTGAACGTCTTGGGCGCCGGCTCCTGACCAGCGCATCAGAAGTGCGCGGTCCCGTCATCCGATCTGGACGAGGCCGACATGGGGTTCGTGCGGGATGGTGCTGTGGTGATGCGCGTCTCGAGTGCGAGTTGGGCAGTCCGTAGCGTCGTTGCGGGGACGGCCGGTACCGCCGTAATGACGCTGGCCTACAGGGCCGAGCACCGGCTCCGTCGTGGCGTGACGGGCGCGCTCGACTACGACGACTCGCTGGTGCCTGGGCAGATCGTCGCCGCGGTGATGCACCTGCCGCACGTCACGGACCGCGAGGAGCACGACCTCGGCCTGCTGTTGCGCTGGAGCTACGGCTCCGCGTTCGGCATGTGGCACGGCACGCTGCGGCGGATCGTCCGCGAGCCGTGGGCGAGCGTCGCGTTCGGTGCGACGCTCATGACCGCGACGCTGACGCTGTTCCCGTTGCTCGGCCGCACCCCGCCGCCGTGGCGATGGCCGCCGGACGTAATGGCCACGAGCATCGGCACACACGTCGCCTACGTCTCTGCGGTGGCCGCGGTGGACGACGGCCTGCGCCGCCTCGGGTAGCGCGGCATCGCTGTGGTCACGCCACCGCCGTCCACTCGGTCAGGGCGGTGAGCGCCTCCTCGGCGGCGCGCTCGCCGGAGCGGACGGCGCCGTCCATGTAGCCGTTCCACACGTCGGCCGTCTCGGTGCCGGCCCAGTGGATGCGGCCGACGGGCTCGCTGAGTGCCTGCGCGTAGCGCGTCCACACGCCCGTCCCCATGCGCCCGCCGTAGCAGCCGCGTGAGAACTCCTCGGCGGTCCAGTCCTGCTCGACGTACTCGCCCGGGTGCAGCGCACGCTCGCCGAAGTACGTCGCGAAGCAGCCGAGCGCGAGCGCGCGCCGCTCGACGGCATCCATGAGCCCCGCTGCGGTCGCGTGCTCGCCCTCGAAGAAGCCGAGCAGCACGCCGCAGCGCCGGTCCTGCGGGCTGTTGTCGAACGTGACGGAGAGCGGATCGTCGAGGCTGACGACGAAGCCGGAGAGCCCGCGCCGGCGCCAGAACGGCTCGTCATAGCGGGCCTGGACCTTGATGACGGCGCCCATCGGCACCTGCTGGGTGAGCTGATCGCGCCGGCCCGGGAGCGCCGGGCTGTAGCGGATGCGGCCCGCGAGCGCGGGTGGCAGGGCGACGATGACCCGCTCGGCGCGCACGCTGCCGTGCTCGTGGACGACCTGGACGCCGTCGGCGTCCTGGCGGATCAGGTGCACGGGGCACCCGAGGCGCACGGCGAGGCCGAGGTCCGCGGCCGCGCGCAGCGCGATGGCCTGGCTTCCCCCGGCGATGCGGCTGTCCTGGGCGCCCCCGCCGGTGGCGACGAGCATGTCGATCATCCCGCCGGAGCGGATGTAGAAGAGGAAGTGCAGCAGCGACATCTGGTCGCAGTCCGCGGAGAAGATGGCGGGGATGAGCGTCTGCCAGAAGAGCAGGCCGGTCTCGGTCCTCGCGTTCGCGGCGAGCCAGCACTCGACGGTCTGCGCGTCGAGGTCGCGGGCACCGGGCGCGTCCCACGGTGCGTCGAGCGGGACGGTCGCCGCCAGCGCCTCGAGAGCGGTCTGCGTGTCGGCGACGTCCATCAGCGTCTCCTCGTCGAGCCCGAACGTCTCGTCGGCCCAGCGGCGGGCGTCGCCGTCGATGCCCAGGAGGTGATCGCCCTGCTCGTAGGTCGGGAAGGTGGCGAGCCCGAGCTCGTCGGCGAGCGCCAGGACGCGGTCCTGGGTCGGGCCGACCCACTGCCCGCCGAGCTCGACGATCGTGCCGTCGGCGAAGGTGTGGTTGAGCGTGCGCCCGCCCACCCGGTCGCGAGCCTCCAGCACGACGACGCTGCGGCCCTCCTGCCGGAGGCGGCGGGCAGCGGTCAGGCCGGCGAGACCGGCCCCCACGACGACGACATCAACGGATTCCATCAGGATCGCTTTCTCTCTCGGAACGGGGCGGAGAGCTTGGCCCGAAGCTGAGCCCGTCCGGTCACCGATTCGGAAGCCCGCTGTGACGACTTTGCCGGATCCGGCAAATTTCGCCTTAGAATCGGCGCGTGCTTACCGTGGAACGCCGGTTGCACGATGTCGCGGCGTGGGTGCAGGACACGACCCCGCAGCTCGTCGAGCTGATGCTCGCGCGGATCCGCACCGAGGTCCCGGCCTACTTCGAATCGACCGATCCGGCGTTGATCGACACGACGCGAGAGAGCATCGTCGCCAACCTGGAGGCCGTCGCCGACGCGCTGCAGAGCGAGCGCGAGCGCCCCGCCCAGCTGCCACCGGGAGCGATCGAGCAGGCGCTGACCGCCGCCCGCCAGCGAATCCCATGGCCACTGATCGAGCGCACGTACCGGGTCGGCCACGCCGTCTTCTGGGAGGAGCTGCTCGTCGAGGTCGAGTCGTGGCGACTCGACAGCTCGGACCGGCTCGACCTGCTGCGGGTGCTCTCGCACTTCCTGTTCCGGTACGTCGATCACGTCGCGGACGGGCTGTCCGACATCCATCAGGCCGAGCGCGACCGGCAGATCCGCGGCCGCGAGCTTCGTCGCAGCACCTGGGTGCGCGAGGTGCTGGCCGGCGTCGCCGGCTCCGACTCCGGCGGCGAGTACGACCTCGGTTTCCAGCATCTCGCCGCCGTCGCCTGGGGCGCGGACGGCGAGCGCGCGATCGCCGACCTCGGACAGCGACTGCAAGCGGCCGTGCTCACTGTGCCCGGCCAGAGCGGCGCTGCGTGGGGATGGCTGGGCGCGCCCTCCATCGCACCCAGCTGGCCGAAGCGGGCACGCGAGCTCCCGCTCCCCGCAGACACGTTCCTCGCGCTCGGCGCGCCCGGCGCAGGCGCCACCGGATTCCGGCTCAGCCATCACGAGGCGCTCGAGGCAGCCCGCGTGCTCCGTCGCACCGGAGCACCGCTGGCCATCTACGACGACGTCTCGCTCGAAGCGCTGATGCTGCGCGACGAGCGTGCGGCGCAGGACTTCGTCGCACGCGAGCTCGGCCCGCTCCTGGACGGCGACAAGCGCACGCAGATCCTGCTCGAAACGCTCGGCGCGTACGTGAGCAGCGGCTGGAGCGCGGCATCGACGGGCGCACGGCTCGGCGTGCACGAACGCACCATCGGCTACCGGGTGGCGACGATCGAGCAGCGTCTCGGCCGGCCGCTCGCCGCACGCCGCGACGAGCTCGGCGTCGCGCTCCGCCTGCACGCAACGCTCGCTCGCAGTACTCGGTAAGACGGCATGTGGCGGTGGGGTCGCCCGATGCAGGCCGCCAGCGACATCATGCTCGGCTGGCTGCGCATGCCCGGCTTCGACGGCGTCGAGCGCGACTACTACATCCGCCAACTGTGGGACGGCAAGGGCTCCGCGATCATCGAGGCGATGAAGCCGGCCGCGATGACCATACGCGCGATCTGCGGCTGGACGCTCGCGCGCGCCCACGCACACCGTCCGGCTACCCGGTCAGCGACGGCTTCGACCGCGCGATGGCGTCGTTCGCCACGCCGACCAGAACGACGCCGACTACGCCGCGCTCCGGCACGCGGTCGACGCCGGCAGGATCGCCGTCGAAACGGGGCTGTAGGGCCCGGATGTGAGATTGATCCCTACTTGGCTTCGCGGCTATGACCGCGGATGGCTCCCCGCCGACGCGATGGCCGGGCTGACCATCTGGGCGCTGATGGTGCCGCAGGCGATGGCCTACGCCGGTGTTCAGAACGGCTCTACGTCATGCCGCTCGCAGTCGTCGGCTACGCGCTGTGGCAGTTCGCGGCACCTCTTCGCCCCAGCGCGACGGTGGCGACGCTGTCCGCCTCCACCGTGGCTGTCGTCGCGACGGCGAGCACGGGCTCGGGCGAGTACATCGCTCTGACCTGTGTGCTGACGCTGATGGTGGGCGTGATCTACGTCGCGGGCGGTCTCGCGCGGATGGGCTTCGTTGCCCGCTTCTTCGCGCGGCCGGTGCTGGAGGGCTTCATTGTCGGGCTCGGCCTCTACATCGCGATCGGCCAATTGCCGAAGGTGGTGGGAATCGAGAAGCCGTCGGGCGACACGCTCTCGGTGCTCGCGCATACCGTCGTCGATGTCGGGAGCTGGGAATGGGCGACGGTCGCGGTTGGGATCGCCGGTCTGGTCGCGCTGTTCGCGCTCGCGCGATTTGTGCCGAAGCTCCCCGGGGTGATCATCGTGGTCGTGGTTGCGATCCTGGCGGTCGGGGCGCTCGACCTGCAGGACCACGGGGTGGCGATCGTCGGAGACGTGCCGACCGGCTTTCACTTGGTCTCGCTGTCGAGCGTCTCGGCGAGCGAGCTCGTCGGACTGCTCCCCGGCGCGCTGGCGATTGTGATCGTCGGACTCGCGCAGTCGCTCGCGATCGCCAAGAGCTACGCGGCGAAGTACCACTACGCCGTCGACGCGAACCGCGAGATGCTCGGCTACGGCGCCGCCAACATCGGCGCCGGCGCGCTGCAGGGCTACACAGTGACCGGCGCGCTCGTCGCGCGACGGCGACGGCCGAGCGCGTTGGCGCGAAGTCGCCCGTCGCGTTCCTCGTGACCGCGCTGATGGCGCTGCTGACGATCCTCTTCCTCGCCGGGCTGTTCACCGACCTGCCGGAGGCGATCCTCGGCGCGATCGTGATCTGGGCGGTGTCGGGGATGATCGACTTCGGGCGGGTCACGCAGTACTGGCGCGCGCAGTCACTCGAGTTCTGGGCGGCGCTCGGCGCCCTGCTGGGCGTGATCCTCATCGACATCCTCCCGGGCGTCGCGATCGGCGTCGCCCTCAGCTTCATCCTGCTGATCCACACGATCGACCACCCGCGCGCAGCGCGACGGCTCGCCTCAGTCGAGGACGACCCGGCGGCGACGCCGCCCGGCGCTGATCCATCGCTTCGAGGCGGAGCTGCTTCGCCGACGCCGCTCCAGGACGACCCCGGGCCGCTGGCGACGTGCCAGGGCAGGCATCCGCGACCGCCTCTCGTTCTGACCATCTTGACGCCGTCCATGATGCTGATCCTCCTGGGGTTGCTCTTCACGCTCGCGCCACGGAGTCTGATCGAGGAGGGCGCGCGCCCGACCGCACAGCCTTCCGAGTCCCGTCCACGTGGACGAAGGAGAGCCTGATCGTCCCGGCCCGTGTGGTCTCGGCGACGAGCTCCGCGCCGTCGGCGAAGTGATCGCTCATCTCGGCGTAGCTCAGCAGCAGCCCGTCCTCGTGGGCGGGCGGGACCAGGAACGGCGCGTCCGGGTCGGGCGCGAGCCGCTGCACGTGATCGTGGCCCAGCTCGACGCGCAGCTCCTCGGCGGCGAGCGCGTTGAAGTCGTCGCTGCTCGTGAGCAGCAGCGCGTCGGTCACCTCTTCGAGCTCCGCCTCGCGAGTCACCGCGTCGACCATCATCCGCCCCCGGTCGGCCTCGAGGCCGGCGGCGCGCGCGGCCGCCTGCTCGTCGGTGTCCCCCGTCCACACCCTCACCGCGGCGCCGGCGCGCCGCAGGGCGTGGGCGACCTCGAGTGCCCAGCCGTGGCCGCCGACCACGAGCGCCACGATGCCCTCGGCGCCGGCGACCCCGAGCCGGCGCGCGACCGGCGCGGCGGTCAGCCCGTACAGGACGACGGTGGCGAAGATGGCGACGAAGACGACGGGGAGGATGAGCGTCCGCACCCGCGATCGCCCTTCTGCTCGAGCTGGAGCCCGAACGCGGACGCTGAGGCGCCGGCGACGATGCCGCGTGGCGCCATCCACGCTACGAACGCCCGCTCGCGCAGCGGCAGCGGCGACCGCCATGTCGCCAGCGCGACGGCGGCGGGCCGGATGACGAGCACCATGACCGCGACCAGCGCCAGCGCCTCTGGCAGGACCGCCTCGACTTCGGCCGGCGACACCGACGCCGCGATCAGGACGAAGAGCACCCCGACCAGCAGCTGCACAAGGGTCTGCTGAAACTCGAGCATCAGCGAGACGTCGATCGCGCGCTGGTTGGCCAGCGCCATGCCCATCGCGGTCGTGGCGACGAACCCGGAGTCGTCGCGGATCAGGTCGGCCGCCACCAGCGCGCCGACCACCGTCGCCAGCGTGACCGGGACCGCCTGGCGCGGCGCCCGTCGCTGCGCCTCGGTCGAGCAGGAACCGCAGCAGCACGACGCCGACCGCCGCCACGAGCAGCCCGACGCCGATGCTCAGCAGCATCTCGCCCGGGTGCCACGCCTGGCCGGTGACGGCGGCGTGGAAGACCAGCACGCCCAGCAGCGCGCCGATCGGATCGACGAGCACGCCCTCCCAGGTGAGCAGTGACCGCACCTCGCGCTGCGGGCGCACGAACGAGAGCAGCGGCAGCACGACCGTCGGTCCCGAGACCACCAGCACCGCGCCGATCAGCAGCGCCACCCTGCGTGTCGAGCCCACCGATCAGCAGGGCCGCCGCTGCCGCCGACGCCGAGCCACGTGACCAGCACTCCGAGCGTGATCAGCCGGACGACGAGGCGGCGCGCGCCGGGCGCGATCGCGCCGAACGAGAGCCGCAGACCCGCCTCGAACAGGATCACCCCGACGGCGATCGAGACGAACGGCTGGAAGAGGTCGCCGAGCAGCTTGTCGGGGTGCACGACATCGGTCAGCGCGCCGGCGACGAAGCCTGCCGGGAGCAGCACGACGATGGCGGGGAGCCGCGTGAGCCGTGCCACGAGCTGAGCGGCGACGGCCAGTACCAGGACGAGGCCGAGCCCGAGGAGGACGTCGTCGCCGGACACGGCGGACTCAGGTCGGTGCGGGGGCTGCCGGTGATGATGGTGGCGTGGTCGCGGCCTCGTCCTCCTCCGGGGCCCGGGCCACCGCGAGATCGCGGGCGATCTTCGTCGCCGCGGCCGTGAGCGGTGCGGCGACGATCAGCCCGATGGTCCCGAACAGAGCGCCGCCGGCGATGGTGACGATGAGAACCGCGAGCGGGTGGATGCCCAGCGCAGCCCCGTAGGCGATCGGCTGGATGAGCTGCTGCAGTGCCCCGTTGGCGAGCAGGGTGATCACGCCCATCGCCAGCGCCGTCGACGGGCCGCCCTCCCCGAGCGCGACCAGCACGGTGAACGCGCCCGCCGTCCATGCGCCGATGTACGGGATGTAGGCGGCGACGAAGTTGATGACCGCGATCGAGCCGGCGAGCGGGACGCCCAGCACGAAGGCACCGAGCCCGATGACGATGCCGTTGAACGCCGCCACCGCGGTGACGCCGGCGAAGTAGCCCTGCATCGAGCCGATGGTGCGCCCGCTGATCGTGCGCGCCACGGGCCGCGGGACGCCCGAGTGGGCTTCGAGCCAGGCCCGGATCGTCGGCCCGTCCTTGAGCAGGAAGAACAGGCTCAGGACTGTGAAGGAGAGGAATATCGCGAGCGAGCCCAGCTCCCTCAGGCCCTTGCCGAGCCCGCTGAGCAGGAAGTGAAAGGCGCTGCTGATCGAGCCGCTCGCGTCCTGCTTGGCGTCGGCCGCCGTCGGCGAGTTCACGCCGAGGTCCTTCAGCCAGCCCTCGACCTTGGTCGCCGCGCCCTGCAACTGAGAGTTGAGCTCGCTCGACTGGGCGGAGATGCCCCTGATGACGAGCCAGGCGAGCGCGGCGCCCGCGAGCACGATCAACAGCAGCACGATCGCGGCGCCGGCCCCGCGCGGCACGCCGCGACGCTTCAGCCGGCGGACGAGCGGCGACAGCACCGAGGCGAGGATCGCCGCCGTGACCACCGGGATCACGATCGTCTGCGTGAGCGCGAGCAGCCACACCATGCCGACGAGCAGGAGCGTGACTCCCACCAGCATCCAGGCCATGAAGCCGAGATCGCGCAGCCAGGCCGGTGCCGCGAAGATGCCCGAGAGCTCGCGCGCGTCGAACTCGACGAACTCGGTGTCGCCCTCCTCGCGCTCCGGTTCCCCGCTCTCGTGGCGCATCCGCCCGTGCAGCATAAGTCTGCTCTTCCGCATGGCCTATACCTTCCGTCGCGTTGGCGGGATCATGTGATCCCGGCGGCGGGCGCGCCTCATTCCGATCGGATGATGCGGCGAGTGCCCGCGCCGCCGAGGATCAGGCGAATGGCCGAGGACACACAACACGCCGCGCCGCCCCGCGCCGGGCTGGTGCTCGTCGCCCTGATACTCGTCGCAGGGGTCGCCAACCTGAACCTGTCGGTCGCCAACGTCGCGCTGCCCGACATCGGCAGGCACTTCGACTCCTCGCAGACGATGCTCGACCTGATCGCGGTCGGGTACTCGCTCGGCCTGGCGGGCACCGTGCTCTACCTGGGCGCGCTGGGCGACCGCTATGGGCGCAAGATGATGCTGCTGCTGGGCCTGGGGCTGTCGGTCCCAGCGTGTCTGCTTGCTGCGTTCGCGCCGAGTGACGTCGTGCTCTTCGGAGCGCGGGTGCTCGGCGGCGTCTCGGCGATGATCGCTCGTTCGTGAGCACGGGGTCACGTCCCGGCCCCGGCCAGGGGTCGCAGCCCGGCCCCGAAGGCCAGCTTGCCAGTTGGCCAGCTTGCCAGTCGCCCAGTGAAACGCGCGCTAATCGAGCGCCGCTCTGCTCCAGCCCTGCGCGGTCCTGCGCAACTCGTAGGTAGGCCAGAAGCGCTTGTCGAGTTTCAAGGTGATGACTTCGACGGACCCGTTCCACGTCACTGTGCGCAAGCGCAGCGACGCGCGATCCTCCTTTCCCGCCACGGCCCTGATGAAGGCGTCCAGATCGGCGACGGGCTGACCGTCGACTTCGACGATGCGTCGACCGGCCCAGAGCTGGTAGCGCGTCGCGGGCGATCCATAGGAGAAGTAAGCGACGAACACGCCATCGGGCTCGATGCCTCGCTGCGCCGCCAGGGCTCGATGCGGCTTCTGCAGCACCGCGCCCGCCCACACCACGATGCGGTCGAGATCTCGACCCACAAGGGCTACCGTGGGCACGTCAAGGCGTTGCTCGACGCCGTCGCGCAGCACGGTGACGCGCACGTTCGTCTTCTGCACGGCGCGTTCGACTTCACGAAACCGGTTGACGAGCGCGCCGTCGATATCGAGCAGCAGATCGCCTGAGCGCAGCAGGTCCGAGGCCGGCGAACCGCCCACGAGCCTCACGATGCTCAGCACCTGACGACGATCAGGGCTGTGCTGCTCGAGACGCTTGATCCACTCATCCGACAGGCCCAGCTTGCGAGCGCTCGCGAGCGGAATCGGCTGCAACTCCGCCTCGAGCGAATGCAACGTTCCGCCGTCGCGCACGACGCGGACCATCTCGAGGAGGAGACTGGCGGGTATGCCGCGGTTCTCCTGCGCGATCTCGCGTCCCGCCTCGAACGCAAAACTCGCCCAGCTCGCGACCACCTCGCCGCTCTTGTTGACGAGTACGCCATCGTAGTCCGTCGGCCCGTTGACGAGGCTGACGGTCTCGAGATTCGAGTCCCGGAACTGGAGCGTGCGCGACAGCGGGAAGGCGACGGCGTCCACGGAAGCAACCGTCGCCGGCCGCGACTGAACCTTGCCGTCCGCGCGCATTCCGACCGCCCAGACCTCCGCGCCCGGCTGCAGATCGACCGCACGGATCGTCGCAGCTCGCGCCGGCGTCGCGCCGATCAGCGCCGGGTCGTAGGAAATGATGGCGAGGTTGTGCAGCGGATGGAGGTACTCGACGCGTCCGGGAACCTCGATCGTGCCTGCGATGGTCAAACGCACATCGCCGATCGGCGAGGGGACGGTGTTGCGATCGACCGCCACCAGTCCGCGCTCGGCATCGACGATCAGGCCGGTGCCGTAGTAGTTGCGCTCAGTGACGCCCGAGACCGAGTAAGGCATGTCGAAATTCACGAGGACAAGGGACGGCGCGAGTCGATTCACGATCGGGTCGGCGGTCTTCGTATAGCTCGTGGTCGCAGGCTTCAGCGCTTCGACCTCGCCGTCTTCGGACCAGTTGGCGCACGGCCAGGCGCCCAGCTGGTCATTGCGCTCGCAGACGCGGGCGGGAAACCAGCGGCGGTCCATGCGCATCACGCGCCATTGAGCGGTGTTCGGGTCGTCGATCGTGAAGAACCGCACCGTCGCGCGCTCGTTGTCCTTCAGCGCACCCACGACGCGCTCGAACTCCGCAAGAGCCGGAATCTCCTTGCCGTCGACTTCCGTGATCACGGCCCCGCGCGGCACGGCGGCGGCGCCGAGCACGTAGCCAGGATTGGCCACGTACACGCCGCGAATCGGCACGTTGATGTGCCGCGCCTGCTGCCAGGACAAGTCGTGCACGACGGCGTCGCCGAACTCGAGAAAGCGATTGGGAGTCACCGCATACAGATCCTGAATCGACGAGCTGTCGCTCGAACGACTGTGCGCCGCGCTGGATCGCGAGCGTGACTGTCTTGCCGACGCCGTCGTCGAGCACGCGTGCGAGCGCATCGAAATCGGCGCCGAGATCGCCATTGATCCTGACAAGGATGTCGCCGGGTTCGAGCACCTGCTCGGCGGGCGATCCCTTCTGCACTTCAGAAACGACCAGCATGCCGGTGTTGCCGGGAAACTTGCGCCGCACTTCTGTTTCGGTTTCGGGGGCAACCGAAGTCTTCGTACTTCGTCGAACGGCGTGTACATGAACACGGTCTGCAGCGTCCCGCGCGCCACCGGCTTGCCGTCCTGAATCAGTTTCAGCGCGCGAGTGACGCGATCGAGCGGCAGATAGAAGCTCGAAGCGGCGGCCGAACTGCCGCCCGCGTTCAGCGCGAGCACGCGGCCTTCGATGTCGATCACCGGCGAACCCGACGAACCGCCCGAGGTGCTCGAGGCCGCCTGATAGTAGAACGTGTTGAAGTCGTTGTACTTGCCGAGCCCGTAGTTCGGCGCTTCGCGATCAAGGCGCGCGAGCGTGCCGGCCAGAATCGACAATTGTTCGCCGGCATCGTTGCCGATGACGCGGATCTCGCGGCCCACCTGCGCGCCCTGCGGATAGAGCTTGAGCTCCGTGGGCTTGATGAAGCGCAGCTTGGAGGGATCGTAGCGATAGAACCCGAAGTCGTGGATCGGATCGCGATAGACCGGATAGAGCGTCACTTCCTCACGGTTGAGGAACACCGCCTGCGCGGTCACCGGTCCCGGCGTGACGACGTGGCGATTCGTGAGGATGAGCCCTCGCTTGGCGTCGACGACAAACCCCGTCGCCTGACTCGACATGTTCCATTCGGTGTCGAACGCACGCGCCAGATCCACCTGGATCGTGACGACGCCGGTGGCTACGCGCTCGAGCGTGCGCGTCCAGCGCGAATCCTCCGCGACGGGGCCGTCACCACCGGCGGTGGGAGGTCGCTCGGCGTCGACGGCGGGCGTCGCAGCGACGATCAGGCCGAGGGCGGCGAGCGTTCTTGCATGGGCAACTCGAAGCCGGTTGGTGAGCACCGCGCCATGATGCTTCCGACGTCGCGGCGCGAGAAACACTGATAGAGCCTAATCGGCCGAACGGTTCCGCTGTTCGCTCAACCGAACAGCAGACAAACCCCAGACCACGGCCAGCACGCCGAAGGATAGCAGCACGGCCGTCGAACCCACGTCCTTGGCAAGTCCTGACAATTCGTGCCGCTCGAGACCGATCCGGTCCACCACCGTTTCGATGCCCGTATTCAGCAGTTCGACGATGAGCACCAGGAGGACCGAGCTGATCAGCAGGGCCTTCTCGACCGGGGTCTTCCCCAACCAGGCGCCCAGCGGCAGCAGAACCATCGGCGAGGGCGACTTCCTGTCGAAAGGCCGCCTCCTCGCGAAAGGCGCCCTTGAATCCCTGCCAGGAGTTTACGAACGCGAGCAACAGCCGGTGCATCCCGGAAAGCTTGGGACGGTCAATCATTTGGGGCCTTCGGCAAGTCGACTGGTGATTCGTGACGCGTGACTAGCCAGAAGGCGCTGCGCCTTCACTCCGGCGCTATTCACCGTCCCAGTCACTATTCACTTCGTTCTGGCCGCCAGGCCAGATCCAACTGCTTCGCCGCGCGCACGTCGTCGAGGCGGCGCACCGGGAGAGTATACGGGGCGCCTTTGACCTTTCCAGGATCCTGCTCCGCTTCAGCCTGAATCGCGACCATTGCGTCGACGAATGCGTCGAGTTCTTCCTTCGCCTCCGTCTCGGTGGGCTCGATCAGCAGACATTCCGGCACCAGCAACGGAAAGTAGGTCGTCGGCGCGTGGAACCCGAAGTCGAGCAGGCGCTTCGCGAAGTCCATGGCGTTCACGTCCAGATCTCTCGCCTGACGCTTCAGGGTAATGATGAACTCATGGCTTGCGCGACGTTCCGGATACGCGGCGTCGAAGCCCGCCGCTTTCAGGCGCGCCAGCAGGTAGTTCGCGTTCAGCGCCGAATACTCCGCGACGCGCTGCATGCCGGCGCGGCCCAGCATTCGCATGTAGACATAAGCGCGCAGCAATACGCCCGCATTGCCCATGAACGCGGACAACCGGCCGATGGTCTGCGGCAAGTCGCGCTCGTCGAGCCAGCGAAACTCATCCCCGTCCTTGCCGACGACGGGAATCGGCATGAACGGCAGCAACCGTTGATTGACGCCGACGGCGCCGGAGCCCGGTCCGCCGCCGCCATGCGGCGTAGAGAACGTCTTGTGCAGGTTCATGTGAATCACGTCGAATCCCATATCGCCCGGCCGCACCTTGCCGAGAATCGCGTTGAGATTCGCGCCGTCGTAGTACAGCAGGCCGCCTGCTTCGTGGACGAGCTTCGCGACTTCCTGAATGCGCCGCTCGAACACGCCGAGCGTCGAAGGGTTCGTGAGCATGATGCCGGCGGTCTTCGGCCCCAGCGCCTCTCTCAGCGCATCGATGTCGATGTCGCCGTTCGCCAGCGACGGAATCTCGACGACCGAGCATCCGCACATCGTCGCCGTTGCGGGATTCGTGCCGTGCGCCGCATCGGGAACGATGATTTCGGTGCGCTCCAGATCGCCCCGGGCGCGGTGATAGGCGCGGATCATCGCGACGCCCGCGAACTCGCCCTGGGCGCCCGCCATCGGCGTGAGCGATACGCCCTTCATGCCCGTCACTTCCTTCAGCATCTCCTGCAGTTCATACATGCACGCCATGAATCCCTGGCTCGCGACGGCGGGCGCGAGCGGATGACGTCCGAGGAATTCCGGCAGCATCGCGAACTGGTTACAGGCGCGCGGGTTGTACTTCATCGTGCACGATCCGAGCGGATAGAAGTGCGTATCGATGGAGAAGTTGAGCTGCGACAGCCGCGTGAAATGCCTGACGGCCTGCAGTTCGGACACTTCCGGCAGCGCCGCACGCTGCTTGCGGCGGAACCGCTCCGGCACGTCGGCGCTGACGCCCTGAGGATACTGGCCGGCTGCGCTGCGGCCGGTGCGCGAATGGGAAAAGATCAACGGTTCGTGCATAGCGGTGTTACTTCAGGAGATCGGCCAGGGCGCCGGCGTACGCGTCGATGTCCGCCTGCGTCCGCATTTCGGTTGCGCACACGAGCAGCGCGTCGCCAAGTTCGGGATAGCGCTGCGACAGGTCATACCCGCCGATGATGTTGCGGCGGGCGAGCGCATCGAGGACATCGCTCACTTTGCGGTCCAGTTGCAGCACGGCTTCGTGGAAACGCGGTCCGGCGAACGCGAGCCGCACGCCCCGGATGCTCGTGAGCGCCTCGACGAGCGCGCGTGTCTGCGTCTGCGAGGCCGCCGCAACGCTTTCGAGACCTGCCGCGCCGAGCAGCGACATGTGAATCGTCGCGGCGGTCACCAGCAGTCCCTGGTTCGTGCAGATGTTCGAGGTCGCCTTGCTGCGTCGAATGTGCTGCTCGCGCGCCTGCAGCGTCAGCGTGAAGCCAGGCTTGCCGTCGAGATCGACCGTGCGGCCGATGATGCGGCCCGGCATCTGGCGCACGTGCTCCATGCGCGTCGTCATGAAGCCGAAGTACGGACCGCCCGAGGACAAGCGGCACGCCGAGCGGCTGACCATCGCCGACGACGATGTCGACGCCCTTCGCGCCCCATTCGCCCGGCGGCTTCAGGATCGCGAGAGACAGCGGATTCACGACGGCGATCACCAGGGCGTTGTTGGCGTGCGCCCAGTCGGTGATTGCGTCCACGTCTTCCAGCAAGCCGAAGAAATTGGGCTGCTGAACGACGACGGCCGTGATGTCCTGTCCGCTGTGCGCCTCCAGCGCCGCAAACTGCGACAGACCGGTGGAATGGTCATACGGCAGCACGTCGAATTTCAGGTTCTGGCCTTCCGTGATCGCAAGCGCGACTTCGCGGTACGTCGGATTGAGCGTCGCCGGCACGAGAATGCGCGCCGACTTCGACTTGCGGTGCGCCCGCACCGCCATCAGGCATGCCTCCGCGAGCGCCGACGCGCCGTCATACAGCGAAGCGTTCGAGACCTGCATGCCGGTCAGGTTCGTCATCATCGTCTGGTATTCGTAGAGCAGCTGCAGCGTGCCCTGGCTCGCCTCGGCCTGATACGGCGTATACGCGCTGTAGAACTCGCCGCGCGTCACGATCGCCCACACCGCCGCCGGAATGTGATGCTCGTAGGCGCCGGCGCCGAGGAAGTTGAGCGGGCGACCGTCCCGCTGCGCGCGCTGCGTCATCAACCGCCCGATCTTCCATTTCCGTCAGCGCTTCAGGAATTCCCGCGAGCGATTTCGTGCGCAGCGCGGCCGGTATTTCTTCGAACAGAGCGTCGATGCCCGACGCGCCGATGGCGTCGAGCATTTCGCGAACGTCGGCTTCGGTATGAGGGATGAAGGGCATGGTCGTCGCTGCGTGTGCTGTAAACGTGTGGACGTGTAAGGGGTGAAGTGTGACTGAGAAGAGTGTGTCGGCGGCGTGCGCGTGTCGCTCCAACGCTCTTGGCTCGACACACGTCTACACCCTACACATCACACGGACCGCGTTAGTGCCCGCGTCCTCGACGACCTTGCCGTAGGCGGCCGCGTCCAGCAGCTGATTGAGTTCGGCGGGGTTGCTCGGCTTCACCTTGAACAACCATCCCTGCGCCGTACGGATCAGAGTTCACGAGTTCGGGCGACGCGCCGAGCGCTTCGTTCGCCGCGACCACTTCGCCGGACACCGGGCTATAGACGTCCGAGGCCGCTTTGACCGATTCAACCACCGCCGCCGCCCCGCCCTTCTTCAAGGCCCGACCGACTTCAGGCGTTTCGACGAACACGAGATCGCCCGAGTGCGCCCTGCGCGTGATCGGAAATGCCGATCGTGACGACGCCGTCGCTTTCAACGCGCGCCCATTCGTGTGAGTCGAGGTATTTGAGATTCGACGGGATAGAACTCATGGAAGTAATCCTTGACTGTTGGATGTCTGGCTGGGATTGCGGACGCGTGCGGCCAGGAGATCAGCGCCATGCAGGCTTTGCCGTTGCGGACGAACGGATACCTGACGACGCGCGCGGGCAAGCAGCTTGCCGCGAATGTCGACGTCGACGCGCTCGCCCGTTGCGGCGGGCACGCGCGCGAAACCGATCGAGCGCTCGAGCGTCGGTGAAAAGGTGCCGCTGGTCAGTTCGCCCTCGCCGACGCCGGGAACGACGACCTTCTGATGGCCGCGCAGCACGCCGCGCTCCTCCAGAACCAGGCCGACGAGCTTGCGTCCGCACGCCCGCCCGGCGCTGCGCATCCAGCGCTGCGCGCCCGATGAAGTCCCGCTCCGGAGGATCGAAGGCGACGGTCCATGTGAGACCGGACTCGAGCGGCGATTGCGTCTCGTCCATGTCGTTCCCATAGAGATTCATGCCCGCTTCCAGCCGCAGCGTGTCGCGCGCTCCGAGTCCGCATTGCGCAACGCCCGCGTCGCGAAGGGCCCGCCAGAATCCCGGCGCTTCGGCGACGGGCAGCATGATTTCCCAGCCGTCTTCACCGGTGTAGCCGGTGCGCGAAATGAACCAGGGATCGAAATCGCGGCCGAAGAAACGTCTGAGATCGAGCGCCGCGTCGGACTTCGCGCCGATCAGCGTCGCGGCCCTGGCGCGCGCGTTGGGTCCCTGTACGGCGATCATCGCGAGGTCGGTGCGCGGGCGAACGTCGACTGCAAATGCGCCGGCGTGACCGCTTGAGCCAGGCGATGTCCTTGTCGCGCGTACCTGCGTTCACCACCACCCGGTACCAGTCTTCGCGCAGGAAATAGACGATGAGATCGTCGACGACCCCGCCCTTTTCATTGAGCATGCAGCTGTAAAGCGCCTTGCCGGGCGACTTGCAGTTTGGCGACGTCATTCGCCAGGAGATGGCGCAGGTAGTCGCGTGCACGGGCGCCGGTCACGTCGGCGATCAGCATGTGAGAGACGTCGAACATGCCGGCGTCGCGACGCACTGCATGGTGCTCTTCGATCTGCGAGCCGTAGTTGACCGGCATGTCCCAGCCGCCGAAGTCGACCATGCGGGCGTGGGCTTCGACGTGCGTATCGAAAAGAGGCGTCTTGTGACCCATGTGGGCTCCGGTCTACGGTCAGGCAGAACAAATCAGGGACGCCGGACCGCATGCGCGTCCGCCGCCCCTCTGTCCTGCGACCTGAGAGATCCGGCGCCGCGGGATTGAATCCTGCGCCTCTCCCCTTCGGTGAGCGCGGAAAAGACTTTCCGTCGCTACTCTCCAGAGCCCCTCGAGCGAAGGAGCGAAAAGGGGACAGTCCGGCGACTGATCAGCAGCGCCCTGGAAGACTGTCCCAGGACTGTCCTCCTTCCTCTCACAAGGGCGCGCCGTTCATGTGCCTGAGCGTTTCCGGGCGGTTGCGCCTTCGGCGGTGCGGCGGGAAATGGGGAGATTCCTCATTTTTGACGAATCGCTTCACGTACGCAGCGAAACGGAGCATGTCCCAATTTCCCATGCGCACACTCTCCGGCCGCGCCTTGCGATGGGTGCGCGTATGGTAGCCGGTCGCTCCGAAGTTACAATGCCTGTCCGCAAGTCAGTCCGCGCTTTTTCCATGTCGCCTGTCGTTCGTCGCCGCTCCATTCCTGTCCACATCGGGTCCGTCACTGTCGGCGGCGCCGCGCCAATCGTCGTGCAATCAATGACGAACACCGACACGGCGGACATCGACGGCGACCGCGCGCCAGATCAAGTCGCTGGCTCGCGCCGGCTCAGAACTCGTGCGCGTCACCGTCAACACGGATGAGGCCGCGGCCGCAGTGCCGCACATTCGCGACCGACTCGCCCGCGAAGGCGTATTCACGCCGATCGTCGGCGACTTTCACTTCAACGGACATCGCTTGCTCAAGGCGCATCCGGCGTGCGCGGAAGCGCTGGCCAAGTACCGCATCAACCCGGGCAACGTGGGCCGCGGCAGCAAGCGCGACCCGCAGTTCGCGGAGATGATCGAAACGGCGTGCCGGAATGCAAAGCCGGTCCGCATCGGCGTGAACTGGGGCAGCCTCGATCAGGATCTGCTCACGCGGCTGATGGATGAGAACTCGAAGCGAGGCGCAGCCGCTCGACGCGAACGAAGTGATGCGCGAGGCGCTGATCGTCTCGGCGCTCGAATCGGCGCAACGCGCCGAGGAGCTCGGGCTCGCTCACGACCGCATCGTCATCTCGTGCAAGGTGAGCGGCGTGCAGGATCTCATCGCGGTGTATCGCACGCTCGCGCAGCGCTGTGACTATGCGCTGCACCTCGGACTGACGGAGGCCGGCATGGGCTCCAAGGGCATCGTCGCCTCCACCGCCGGCATGGCGGTGCTGCTGCAGGAAGGCGTCGGCGACACGATCCGGGTGTCCCTGACGCCTGAGCCCAACGGCGATCGCACGCAGGAAGTCATCGTCGCGCAGGAAATTCTGCAGACGATGGGGCTGCGCTCGTTCATGCCGATGGTCGTCGCCTGTCCCGGCTGCGGCCGCACGACGTCGACGTACTTCCAGGAGCTCGCGCAGAAGATTCAGAGCGCACATTCGCCATCAGATGCCCGAATGGCGCAAGCAGCTACACCGGCGTCGAAGACATGACCGTCGCGGTCATGGGCTGCGTCGTGAATGGTCCCGGCGAAAGCAAACACGCGAACATCGGCATCAGCCTGCCCGGCACTGGCGAACGTCCGGTCGCGCCGGTCTACATCGACGGCGAGAAGGGCCCGACGCTGAAGGGCGACCGCATCGCCGAAGAGTTTCAGGCGCTGGTCGAGGAGTATGTCGTCCCGCACTTACGAGCGGAAGGAGGCTGTATGAACGACCTGACGCAGAAGAACTGCGTTCCCTGCGAAGGCGGCGTGCAGCCGCTGTCGCGCGAGCAGGCGCAGTCGATGATGAAGCAGCTGGGCCCGCACTGGACGCTTGCGGACGACGGCAAGAGCATTCGCTCCGAATGGAAGTTCCGGAACTTCTATCCACACGATGAGCTTCGTCAACGCAGTCGCGCACATCGCGAACGCCGAGGATCATCACCCCGATCTCGAAGTCGGCTGGGGCTATTGCCGCGTGCAGCTACAACACCCACGCCGATCGGCGGACTCTCCGAAAACGATTTCATCTGCGCGGCGAAGATCGACGCATTGCCGACCCTGTAACCGCTCAGAGCCGATACAGGATCGCGAGCGACAGCAGATCGATGTCGGCTTCGCCCGGCGCCGTTGTCGTCGCCGACGCTGTCGAAGTTCTGATAGTCGACGCGCGCGGACCAGTGATCGCCCCAGTTGAACTGGACGCCGCCGCCCAGAAGGAGCGACTGCGAGGCGAAGCTGAGCGAACTCGGCGGCCGCCGATCGAGATGGTCGATTCCATATCGGCGAAGAACACGCCCGCGCGAACGAACAGCTCCCAATGGGCGCCCAGCGGCAGGATGCCCAGCGCAGACGCCGCGGGACCGGTTGTTTCGAGCTCGTGGCGAATATCAGAACCGCCCGGCACGGGCGCGAACGTGAACAACGTGCTGGTGCGCTCGAGCTGCCCGAGGTTCAGATAGGCGAGTTCGACCGCCGCATAGCGAATGATGCGATAGCCCGCCAACACGCCCCACGCCGTCGCTTCATCGTCCGCATCGGGCGGCCAAGTCAACGGGCTCGCGAAGGCGACTGGGACTGCGAAGACCGGATTCAACAGGTTCGGGGGCAAGGAAGGGATGGGAAAGCGCAGGCTGGGTTCCGGGAGAGGAAACGCCGCGCTGGGAAAGCCTGCCAGGGGAATCGACTGTGCGTTGTCGAACTGTGTAGTCGGACTGCCCGCCCGAGCACGCCAAAGTAGAAGCCATGGTCGGCGGCAGACGCCGCACTAGTCGTCGCCAGCAGTCCGCAAATCAGAATCTTTCGGGTGATCCCCATGCGACGTCCTCCGCAATCTTGCCTTGCCGCAATCGTTGCCAGCTGACTTCAGAGCCTGTACAGCACGCCGAGCGACAACAGATCGATGTCGGCGACGCCGGCGCCGCTGTCCTCGCCTACGCTCTCCAGCCGTTGGTAGTCCAGCCGAGCCGACCAGTGATCGCTCCAGTTGAACTGCACGCCGCCGCCCCAGAGCAGCGACTGCGACGAGAAGTCGATCGAGCCGCCGCCTATCCCGATCGCGTTGAAGCTGCTCACGACTGAAGTCGTCGCCTCCATGTCGGCGAAGAATGCGCCGCCGCGCAGATACAACTCGAAGGCGTCTGACACAGGCAGCACGCCCAGGCCTGAAATCGCGAGGCCGCTCGTCTCGAGTTCATGTTTCAAAGTGAAAATGCTGACCAGCGGCGGGCGACCCGCGCTGTGCGTTTCCGTGCGCTCGAGCTTCCCGAGATCCACGTAGTTCAACTCGACCGCCGCGTAGCGGAAGATGCGATAGCCCGCGGACAGCCCCCAGGCGCTCGCGTCGTTCTCTGCGTCCTCGGGCCAGGTGATGCTGCTAATGCCTGGCGCCAGCGAGAGACGGGCGCTCTCGAACGCGTAGTCGCTCTGTCCGCCCATCGCGCCGAAGTAGAAGCCCTGTTCAGCCGCGCAGGTCGCATCGGCGCTGAACAACAGGCCACACAAGATCAGCTTGCGCACGCTCTCCATGAACCGTCCTCCCAGACATTGGTTCGCACATCACTCGTGAGCGACGATCCGCCGCTTGATTTTTTCAGCCGGCCGCAGCGACGGGGTGCCGGAATTCTCGTTTTGCGAACTCGATGCGTTCGCCTGGGCCCGCGCTGAAGTCTGCGCGATCTTCGCAGATCCTGAGCCGTCGTAACAATCCCTGTCGATTCGCGATCTGGATCGCAAGTCCCGGCCTCGCATTAAGTTCAAGAACCAGAGGCCCGAGATCGCGGTCGAGCACGATGTCGACGCCGATGTAGCCGAGACCTGTCAGCTCGTAGCACCGCGACGAGATGTCGAGGATCGTGTCCCAGTCAGGCACGCGCAGTCCCGCGATCGCGTGCGTCGTGTCCGGGTGATGCGTCACGACCTCAGTGCCGATCACGCCGTCGAGCGTCACGCCAGTCGCAAGATCGATGCCGGCGCCGACGGCGCCCTGATGGAGATTCGCCTTGCCCTGCGAAGTACGGGTGGGCAGACGCACCATCGCCATGATCGGATGGCCACGAAACACGATGACGCGAATATCCGGCACACCCTGGTAGCTGATGCGCTCGAACAGCGGCGAGAAGCGCACCATGTACTCGACGATCACGACGTCCGGCACGCCGCCGAGGCTGAACTGGCCGTTGATCGCATTCGACAGATGGTGCGAGATGTAGTCGGCGTCGAGCAGCGTTCCGCCGATCGTCCGATACCGCGAGCCGCTGCGACCGGAAATGACGACGATGCCGTCGCCGGCGCTGCCATGCGCAGGCTTCAGCGCGAACTCCGGATGGTCGCGGACGATATCCGGCAACGACCGAATGTCATGCTGGGTTTCGATGACGCCGTAGAGCTTCGGCACGGCGATTCCCGCCTGCAGCGCGAGCCGCTTCGTCTTGAGCTTGTCGTCGACGAGCGGAAACAGCCGCCGTGGATTGAAGCGCAGGATGTAGTCGCCGTTGCGCCTGTTCAGTCCAAGCACGCCTTCGTCGGTGAGATTGCGTGCGCGCGAGAACATCAGACGCGCTCCGCAGAGACGTCGGGCTGGAGGCTGGAGGGCTGGAGGCTCGGAGGTCGAAGACCTAGAACTCCGGGCTCAGATCGGCAAGCAGCGTCGCTTGAGCTCTGACCTCCAGACCCGCTCCGCCTACCGCCAGCGCTCCAGCCCCAGCCGGCTTCACGTCGCGCTCTCCGAGCGACGCAGCGCCTTGAAGCGCGCGCAACTCGAGCAAACGGTATCCGGTATAGCGACCCGCGAGCAGCGTCAGCGCGATCACGAGCAAGCAGTAGTTCGGGGAATACGAACACCAGGTGCTCGAGCCACGCGATGCCCATGACGACGTACGCGACCGCCGCAACCATCAGGCTGCCCGACGCCTTCCTGGAGCGCCTCGGACGCGCCGCGCTCCTCCCAGACGATGGACATGCGCTCGATCGTCATCGAGATGATGACCATCGGGAAGAGCGCTATCGAGAGACCGGGCTGAATGTCGAGCTTCTGACTGAGCACGCTGATGCCGGCCATGAGGATCACGACGACGGTGAGCACGCAGGTGAGACGCGGTACGAGCAGCAGTCGCAGCTTCTCGAGGTAGAACCGAATCAGCAGGCCGAGCGACACGATGATCGCGAAACAGCACGAGACCCCACAGGAGCCTCGTCTCGCGAAACGCGAGCGCAACGAGCACCGGCATGAAGGTGCCGAACGTCTTCACGCCGACGAAGTTGCGCAACAGCATGATCACGAGCGCGCCGACCGGGATCATGACCAGCACGCTGTAGACCGCCTGCGTTGCGATCGGCAGGGAGAACAGCGAGAAGTCCATCGAGTGCGATCCGGCCTGCTCCGCGCGCCGCTCGGCGACCACGATCGAGTCGAGCAGAGTTCTGCTGTACCGCGAGGCTGACGTCGGGATCGGAGCCGCCCTCCATCTCGGCGATGCGCTCGTTCGCCGCGCCACCAGATCAGAAAGTCCCTCGGCAATCCCTGCTCGAGCGTCTCCGGATTGAAGTAAAGCCACTGCACGCCGTCATGCACCTCGAGCAGCGGGTCGGCCTCGACCGGTCCTGCCTCGCTGCGCAGCGTAATGCCGTGCGCGACGCGCGCGGGAATCTGCGCGCCCGCCAGCAGTACGGTTGCGAGCTGCGCACGTTCCGCCACGGTGGCTGCCGCGTTTGAGAAACAGGCTCACGTAGGGATCGTTCTCCGCCTGATTGATGTGTCGCAGCAGCTCGGTCGTGAAGCTCGCAGACGTCCGCCGACTGGCGACGCACTTCTGCGATCAGACCTTCGAGCGCCGCGCGCGACGGCTCATCGAGCACGGGCGGCGCCGGAAACGGCGGCGTCGTGTCTTCTGCGATGCGTTTGTCGTCCCGGTAGATCGAGCGCGCGGTAGTACAGCGTCTGCCGCCCGCTCGCCTGTCGCAGCGCCCACTGCGCCTCACGGCCTGCGGGCGCATTGCGCGTCGTCAGTCCGAATCCGCGTGAAACGAAGTTCTCATCCAGAATCGCGAAGCCTGGCGTGAGGCCGGGAATCCGCAGCGTCGCCTTCACCGCCGCCGGGCCGGCGATCGAACGACAGCGCAGCCTCGACGTTCCAGATCTGCGTCTCCTCCTGCGGGCTCACGGGAAAACCGAGGACGCGCGACTTGTATACGAACAGCGCGAGGCTCAGCACTGCCAGCACCGCGGACAGCACGTAGATGTGTCGTTATTCATTGAATCTGGAGGAGCGTGAATCAAGCCGCAGCTGACGCCATGCGACGTATGGCGTTGAGCGAAAGACAACGCGTTCTTGAGCGGCTGAACCTGTCCATTGGCGCGTGATCTGCATTTGCCGGCCCGGATTCAGGGTCGAGCCGTGGTATTGCGAGCGAGCGTACAGGCTGTTCGAAAGGGGCCAAGACTAGCGGGTTTGCAGCAGTGCCTCAAACGAACAGCGCCTCGGCGCCGCAGGTCACTCGCGCAACAGCTGCGCGGAGTCCTCAGGATCGACCTCGGCGAGGAGATCGATCGGGGACGCGGCGAAGCGCACGCCGGCCGCGACGCCGCTCTGCGGCGCAGCGCGTCCAGCTCCCATTGACCGTGCTCGACCAGGAACGCCAGTTCCAGTGCACGTCCCAGCGTCATCGCCAGGCGTCGTGCATTTGACTGGACCTGCACTGGCGTCGCCCTGCTGACGCAGCGATTGCTCCGACGTGATCGACGGCGCGCAGCGCTTTCGCGCCGGCCGCTCTCAGGCGCGGGTCGCGAGCGCCTTCCACACACTGCTCCACCCGCGTCCGCAACGCCGGCAACCCGCGCGCCAGCTCGCCTGCGCAGCACCGCGTCGAGCGACAGCACGTTCGTCGTGCCCTCCCAGATCGGCAGCACCTGCGTATCGCGAAGCAGCGTCGGCAAGCCGGTGTCCTCGACGTAGCCTGCCCCGCCGAACGCTTCGATGCATTCGCTCACGACGGCGACCGCCTGCTTCGCCGTCAGCAGCTTCGCGATCGGCGTGATCAGGCGCAGCAGCGCGCGCTGCTCGTCGTCGATCTCGCCGGCTTCCAGCCGTCCGAGCAGCTCCACCAGCTCGAACGCCAGCAGGAAGGCGCCGCGGGTCTCGGCTTCGAGTCCGGCGAGCGTATCGACGTGCAGCGGCAGTTGACCGAGCGGCGCGCCGAACGCCCGGCGCTGCGCCGCGTAGGAGCGCGCGAGCATGAGGCCGCGGCGCATGAATGCGACCGACGTGACGCTGTTCCACGTGCGCGTCACGACGAGCATGGGCTCGATGTGGCGCGTACCGTTGCGCGCCTCCGACGACGAGTTCGGCGCGAGCGCCCGTCCAGCGTCAGCTCCGCCGTCGGCACCTTGCGCGTGCCGAGCTTGTCCTTGAGGCGTTCGACGCGAATTCCGTTCGCGGCGCCCGGATGAATCGCGAGTCTCGACGTAGAACATCGCGAGCCCGCCGCCGCCCGGGCCGTTGCCCTCCGGGCGCGCCAGCGTCAGCGCCATGTCGGCGGTGATCGCCGACGTGAACCACTTCTTGCCGTACAGCCGCCAGACGCCCTGCTTCCTGCACGGCGCGCGTCGAGCGAGGCGCCGACGTCAGAGCCGCCGGTCGATTCCGTCATCCACTGGCCGCTGGTCCACGCGCTGGCAGCGGATCGCGACTCGTGAGGCGCGGCACGGCGCGCGCGATCAGCGCGCTCGTTCTGTGAGCGAGCAGCGTCCGCGCGGCGCCGTCGGTCATCGCGAGCGGACAGGTGTAGACGTCCGAGGAGGGATGAAACAGATAGACGGCGGCGAACTGATGAATGCGCGAGTAGCGGCCGTGCGCGCGCTCGTAGGGAGATTGCGATCAGTCCGCGATCTGGCCGCGATCTCTGCCGCGCGTTGCCACAGCGGCGTCACGTCGATGCGATCGATGCGATTGCCCCAGGCGTCCCATTGCGTGAGCTCGGGCTCGTGCAGGCGATCCGCGAGCTGCAGCTCGTAGAGTTCGCCGCCGCTTTGCCTGCCGAGCTCCTGCAGATCGGGCTCGATCGATCGCCTGGCGTCGTCCGGGAGTTTCCGCCGCAGATAGCCGCGCAGGAACGCATCGTCCTCGAAAACATCGCCGAGAGACGGCGGCGTCTGCACGAACACCTCGGTCATGAGGAATCCCTCCGCTCATCGCGACGCGGGGCAACTCACCTCTCGTTCCCAGGGCGCGCCCCATGAAGAATCGCTTCGCGAGGCTCCTGCGATCGACCACGGTGAGACCAAGTCGCCGCGCCCAGGCGAGTGCATCATTCGACGTGCTGAACAGTCGGTTCAGACCGTCGATCAGGCCAGAGCGCGATCGTGTTCTCGCTCTTGCGCCAGCGCTCGTACCTGCGCAACGCCTTCAGTTCTGCATATCGTTTCGGGTCGATCGCTCGCGGCGACCTCCTCCGAGCAGCACTTCGACCAGCGCGGCGCATCCAGAAGCCCGAGATTGACGCCCTGACCGGCGAGTGGATGCACCGAGTGCGCCGCATCGCCAACGAGAGCGAAACGCTCCCGGCAATAGGCTCGAGCGTGCGTCATGCGCAACGGAAAGGCGCCGCGAGGTCCGGCGATCTCAACCCGACCAAGAACGTCGTCGATCGCCGCAGCGATCTCGATCGCCGCCGCCTCGACCGGTCGCGCAACCAGACTGGCTGCGTGCTCTGGAGTCGTGGTCCAGACGATCGAGCTGCGTCCGTCGGCGAGAGGGAGAAACGCAATCGGCCCGGTCGCGAGAAACCGCTGCCACGCCGTACGCTCGTGGGAACGCTCGGTGCGCACGTGCGTGACGAACGCATGCTGGTCGTACTCTTTGCCTGTCGTCTCGATTCCCGCAAGCTTGCGACTGCCGAAGCGGCGCCGTCAGCGCCGACCACCAGCGCCGCCGAGATCCGGCGTCCGTCCGCGAGCACGGCGATCGCCTGGTCCTGACCGAACTCGAGCGCCGCAAGTTCGGCGCTCAGCACGGTGACGCGTCGCCGGAACGACGGGCAGTCGTACAACGCCCATTGGATGCGTCGGTTCTCGACGATGTAACCAAGATTCGGCTCGCTCGACGCGCTCGCCGAGAAATGGATGGAGCCGGCGCCGTGTGGCTTCATCTGCGCATCCCACACCTTCATCTCCGAGTACGCCGACCGGTGTTTCGCGGGGATGCGCGACCAAGCGTCGACGGCGGACAAGATGCGCTCGGAAGCGCGCGAGATCGCCGACACGCGCAACTCGACGTCATCGTCGGGCGGCGGCGTCGCAGGCGGACGCGGCTCGAGCATCGCAATGCGCAGGTCAGCGAGATCGCGGTTTGAACCAGCGAGCGCCGCGACGCAGGCGCCCACCATGCCGCCGCCGATGATCAGAAGGTCGAAGTCGTGACGCATTGCTTTGGGCTACGGGCTACGGGCTACGGGCTGCAGGCCAGAGGGCGGAGGCTCGGAATCCGAAATCGATGCAACTCAGTACTGAAATCGCGCGGACCTCATATCAACGGGGCGCCCCGCGGCGAGTCGCGGAACCTTGCCGGCGGCGCCGAGCGACAGCTGCGACAGCGCATCCTTCGCGGCGGGCATGAGGTCAAACGCGAGCATGCCCATATCCCGAACAAGCTTTGCAGGGCCGAACGGCTGGGTGAACAAGCGCACGAGCCCGTCGGTGAATCGGACGATATTCACGCGGTCCGCCTCGCGCCACTCGCGATAGTGCTCGAGCCACACGCCGTCGCCGGGATCGAAGTCTTCGCCCTGCTGCACACGCCCGTCCGCAAGAACTTCAGCGAGACTCGCTGCGTCGCGCAAGCCGAGATTGAATCCCTGCCCGGCGATGGGATGCAACGACTGCGCCGCATTGCCCACGACGGCGAGTCGCGGCGCAACATGCTCATCGGACCGCGTCAGCGCCAAAGGATAAACCTGCCGAGCCCCGACGCGCGTGAACCGGCCCAACCGAAAGCCAAACTCCCTTTGCAGGCGCGCAAGGAAAGCTTCATCCGACAACTGCGCGACTTGCTCGGCCTCTTTGGGCGCGAAGGTCCAGATCAGCCCCAGTCGGCCTTCCGTCATCGGCAACAGCGCAATCGGTCCCGACGGCGTAAAGCGCTCGTAGGCGACATGATTGTGAAACCGCTGTGTGAAGACATTCGCAACGAGCGCAACCTGGTCGTAGCTCCAGGTGCTGGCGCCGACTCCCGCCGCCTCGCGCAATGTGGAACGAGCGCCGTCTGCGGCGACGGCCAGACGCGCCTCGAGAACGTGCGTTTCCTCCTCGTGCGCCCAGTCGATCCGCTGTCGGGCGCCGCTCAGAGTCATTCCCGTGACGCGCGCGGGCGCCACGATCCGGACGGCCTCCTCCTGCAGACGCCGCCACAAGGCCGCACCCATCACGCGGTTGGTGACGACGTAGCCGAGCGCGCTGAGACCCTGTTCCTGCGCGTCGATGCGCGCGAACCCGAAACGCCCCTGATCAGAGACGTGAATGCGACGAATCGGAGTCGCCTCCCGTTCGATCAACGGCCAGACGCCCAATGCTTCGAACACTCTGCGGCTGCCGTTCGACAGGGCCGTAGTGCGATCATCGAAGCTCGGCTGATTGCTGGCCCCGTAGGGGACCGCTTCGATCAGCGCCGTTCTGAGACGCAGCTGCGACAGCGCCAGCGCCAGACTCGCGCCGACCAGACCGCCGCCTGCGATGGCGACGTCGACGGTCGGGACTGGCTCGACGCTCATCGCAACGCGCCGCAGGGCTCGAGTTCCGGACCGGGGACGCACGACTCACGGTCATGCCGCCCTCATCCACTTCTCGATGGCGTCTGGCTCTTTGATCAGACCCGCAGTCAGGACTTCAGCGCCGTCGCGCGTCACCGCAACGTCATCCTCGATACGCACACCGATGTTCCACCAGCGCTTCGGCACGCCCTTGGTTCCAGCCGGGATATACACACCCGGTTCAACCGTCATCACCATGCCGGGCTCGAGGACGCGCCACTGATCGCCGATCTTGTAGTCGCCGACGTCATGCACGTCCATGCCCAGCCAATGGCCGGTGCGATGCATGAAGAACTTGCGGTAGGCGCCGTCGCGTATCAGGTTCGGCGCCTTGCCCTTCAGCAGGCCGAGCTTGATGAGGCCGTGCGTGATCGACTTGACGGCGGCGTCGTGCGCTTCGTTCCAGTGGCATCCCGGGCGGATCTTGTCGATTGCCGCGTTCTGCGCCTCCAGCACGACTTCGTACACAGCGCGCTGCTCCGGAGTGAAACGCCCTCCTACCGGAAATGTGCGCGTGATGTCCGAAGCGTACAGCTCGTACTCGCACCCGGCATCGATCAGCAGCAGGTCGCCGTCCTTGAGGGTTTCCGAATTCTCGTGATAGTGCAGGATGCACGCGTTGGCGCCGCCCCCGACGATCGGGTGATACGAGATATCCGCGTTACTGCGCCGGAACTCATGGAGCAGCTCGGCCATCACTTCGTATTCCATGCGACCGGGGCGCGTAAAGCGCATCGCGCGCTTGTGCGCCGTCACGGCGATACGCGCCGCGTGACGCATCGCGTCGAGCTCCGGTCGGGACTTGAACAGCCGCATGTCGTGCAGGAAGTGGTCGAGCGCGACGAACTCCTGCGGCGGATGCACGCCCGTACGCGCCTGCGTCTTGAGTCCGTTGACCCAGCCGATGACGCGCTGATCGAACTCCGGGTGCAGACCCATGGTGTAGTACACGCGGGAGCAGTGCTCCATGAGTCCCGGCAGGATGTCGTCGATATCGCTGATGGGAAACGCGTCGTCCGCGCCATATTCACGCGTCGCGCCGTCGGGCCCCGCTCGGCGACCATCCCATGTCTCGCGGGCGGGGTCGCGGTCGCGGACGAACAGCACATACTCGGCCTGGCTCCGGCCCGGGATCAGGACTGCGACCGCATCAGGCTCAGCGAAGCCCGTCAGATAGAAGAAATCGCTGTCCGGCCGGTAGTGATACAAGACGTCGTTGTTGCGAGGCTTCTCGAGCGCGGCGGGCAGGATGGCGATGCCGCCCTTCCCCATCATCTTCATGAGTTGCCGGCGACGGCGAGCGAATTCGTCTTTGCGCATGCAAACCTGATCGTTGGATCAATTGAACCTGGGGTCCGGGTCGTCTTCTTCTGGGGGCGCCTCGAAGGAAGGGGCATCGCCGGCGCGCACGGCGGTCAGCTCATCGTGAATCAGCTGTACGCCTGCGCGAACGTACTCGACGACCTCCGCATAGGCGCTTTCTTCCTCTTCTCCAGCGTCTTCCGCCGCGACGGTAGCGCGGCTGATGTGCGTCAGGTCGCGGAGAATCTCCTCGACGTCGGGCGGCAGCCCTTCGCCCTTCTGCGGTTGTGCAGATCCAAAGCCATACAGGAATCCCTGACACCATTGCGACAGCGCGGTGGCGCGCAGTTCGAGCGTCGCATCGTCGTCAGGCAGGAGCGGTTCGAACTCCATACTGTCGCTGCGCAACGCATTGAGCGTGTCGGTGAAGAGCAGATTGAGCGCGCGACGATCGCCGTCACTGGCGTCCTCGACGTCCGGAATGATCTCATCGAGCCAGCGATCGAACGGATAGTGCTGCGTCGTGCACAGCGCACCGCACAAGCAACCGTGCCCTTCGGCGGGCGGCGCCGTCGCGCTCAGTGTTTCGAGCACACGAGCTATTTCGGGAAACGTCACTTGCAACATCCTGGTTATGTTAGCACTGCGCCTCATCGCCCGCGCTTCAGGCGACAGCGCCGTTCCCCGGCCCGCACCTTTTCGGAGCCGCTCCGGCGCATGTCAGGCGCCTGGTTTGACCCTCCTGAAGGGCGCCCGCAATTTTTTTTTTTTTCTTTTTTTTTTTTTTTTTTTTTACTGGTTCGGTTGCGTCTTGCTGGGGAGCTTGTTGGCCGCCATGGCCTCGGCTTCCGCATAGAGCGGATGGATGACCGCGTTCAGCGTCGGGTTGAGCGCCTCGATCCGCTCGATCGCCGCGGCGACCAGCTCGGCGGGATCCGCCTCGCCGCTTCGGACCAGCTCCGCCTGTCCCGTCGCGTCGAGCTCCGCGAGCTCGGGGATATCCGCCACCTAAAGAACCGCCTCGAGGCCCACCGTGAGCTGGTCGGGAAGCCCGCCGACCCTCCGGATCGCGAGCAGCACGCCGGGCATGAACGAGCTGCGATCGATCGAGTCATGGCGTATGGAGAGGGTCTGGCCCTGTCCTCCGAAGATGACCTCCTGATGGGCGACGAGCCCGGGGAGGCGCACCGAGTGGATCGGCTCGTGGACCTCCCCCCCAGCGCCGCTGATGAGCTCAGCCGTGCGCTTCGCCGTCCCCGACGGCGCGTCGAGCTTGCGGTCGTGATGGAGCTCGACGATCTCGCAGTCCGGCATGTGCGCCGCCGCCTCTTGCGCGAAGCGCATCATGAGCACCGCGCCGATCGCGAAGTTGGGCGCGAACAGCACCCTGGCATCGCCCTCTCGCTCGCGCTCGAGGGCGCCGCGCAGCGCCTCGACATCCCAGCCCGAGGTGCCGATCACCGCGTGTACGCCGGCGCGCGCGCACGCGAGGGCGTTGTCGGGCGCGGTTTGCGGCGTCGAGAAGTCAACGACGACCTCAGCGTCGGCCAGCATGTCGGCCAGGGGCGCATCGAGGGCCGGATCGGCCCTGCCGGTGAGCTCGAGATCCTCGGCTCGCTCGACCGCCTCGCAGACCGTGCTTCCCATGCGCCCGGCGGCGCCTGAGACGGCTACCCGGATCACGCGGCTGCGAGCGATTCGCTCACGGAGGCGGCGGCGCTGCGGAAACGATCTTCGTCAGGGCCGATGCACGCGGCGCTGAGCCGGGTGGGGTCGTAGAGCTCTTGTGCGAGGGCGGCGAGGTCGTCGGCGGTGACCGCCTCGACGCGGTCGAGCATCTCGTCGATGGAGAGCACCGGCAGGTCGTAGAGGAGCGCGCGGGCGAGCCGCGCCATGCGGGCGCCGGTGGACTCGAGGCCCAGCACCATGCGCCCCTTCAGGTGCTGCTTCGCGCGGTCGAGCTCGTTGGCGTGCACGCCCTGGTCTCGCAGCATGGTGAGCTCGCGGCCGAAGATCTCGCACGCCTCGGCCACGTTCTCCTCGCGGGTGCCGACGTACATGGCGACCATCCCGCGGTCCACGTACTGCTCCGTGTAGGAGCCGACCGCGTACGCGAGCCCGCGCTTCTCGCGGATCTCGCGGAAGAGGCGGGAAGAGGTCGATCCGCCGAAGATCGAGTCGAGGACTCCCAGCGCGAATCGGCGCTCGTCGTCGCGCCGGATTCCCTGGCCGCCAAAGCAGATGTGGTACTGCTCGGTGTCCTTCGCGTGGAAGCGAAGCCGAGGCTGCTCGGCCAAGCTTGTGTCGCTGGAGCCGTTCGAGCCCGCCGCAGGAGGCTGAAGGTGGCGACGGGCGAGCTCGACGATCTCGGCGTGGTCGAGGTGCCCGGCCGCCGAGACCACGATGTTCTCGGCCGTGTAGTGCCCGGAGTGATAGGAGGCGATCTGCTCGCGCGAGACGCCCGCGATCACGTCGGTCTCCCCCAGCACGCGACGCCCCAGCGGATGATCGCCATAGACGGCGTGAGCCAGGACGTCATGCACCCTGTCCTGCGGCTCGTCCTCATACATCGCGATCTCCTCGAGCACGACCTCACGCTCGGGGCCGATCTCGTCTGCGGGCAAAGAGGGCGCCAAGAGCATCTCGGCCATCAGATCGAAGGCCTCCGCCGTGTGCTCGTCGAGGATGCGGGCGTAGAGGTGGGTCGACTCCTTGGAGGTCGCGGCGTTGGCGGCCGCGCCCATCCCGTCGAAGAGCTCGGAGATCTCGATCGCCGAGTGGCGCTCGGTCCCCTTGAAGAGCAGGTGCTCGAGGAAATGAGAGAGGCCCTCCTGACCGGAGGCCTCGTTGCGCGAGCCGGTGCGGACCCAGAGCCCGAGTGCAACCGAGCGGACGGCCGGCACCACCTCGGTGATGACCCTGAGCCCGTCGAGCTCGGTCAGCTCGACGGCCTCGGGTAGAGCTACGGTGTGGCTGTCGCGCGGGTCTTTCAGCAACTAACTAGCGACGATCGCGTCCAGGGCCACCGCGGCCACCGCGGTCGCGCCGTCCGCCGTCCAGGCGCTCGCGACCTCGCCCGCCACCACCGCCACCGCCGCCGCGGCGCGGGCCGGGATCGCCGGTGCCGACCCCTGCCAGGTCTTCGGCCGACTTGCCCTCGATTGAGGGATCGTCGGAGAGGCGCAAGCCGATCCGGCCACGCTCGCGGTCGACCTCGACCACGGTGACGTCGAGCTCGTCGCCCGCGCTCAAGACATCCTCGACGGCGCCCACTCGCTCGCCGGGCTTCACGTTGGAGATGTGAAGCAGGCCATCGGTGCCCTTGACGAGCTCGACGAAGGCGCCGAACGTGGTGGTCTTCACGACCTTGCCCTTGAACGTGTCGCCGACCTCGGCCTCACGGGTCATCGACTCGATCCGATCGATGCAGGCCTTGACCAGCTTGCCCGATGGCGCGTAGACACGAACGGTGCCGTCATCGTCGATGTCGATCTCGGCCTCGAACTCCTCCTGCATGCCGCGGATCGTCTCGCCGCCCTTGCCGATGACCGCTCCGATCTTGTCCGGGTCGATCTGGATCGACTCGATCGCGGGCGCGTACTCGGAGAGCTCGGAGCGCGGTCCATCGATCGCCTCGGCCATCTTGCCGAGGATGAAGAGCCGGCCCTGACGCGCCTGCTCGAGGGCGTCTCGCAGGATCTCGAAGGTGACCCCCGAGATCTTGATGTCCATCTGCAGCGCGGTGATCCCGTCCTCGAAGCCGGCGACCTTGAAGTCCATGTCGCCGAGGTGATCCTCGACGCCGGCGATGTCGGTGAGCACGATGTGTTCGTCGCCCTCCTTGATCAAGCCCATGGCGACGCCAGCCACCGGTGCGGAAACCGGGACGCCGGCGGCCTGCAGCGCCATCGAGGACGCGCAGACTGAGCCCATCGATGACGAACCGTTCGACTCGAGCGTGTCGGAGACGACGCGGATCACGTACGGGAACTCCTCCTCGTCGGGAATCGACGCGATGAGCGCCCGCTCCGCGAGCGCTCCGTGGCCGATATCGCGGCGCTTTGGGCCACGCATGAAGCCCGCCTCGCCCACCGAGAAGGGTGGGAAGTTGTAGTGGTGCCAGAAGCGCTTGGTCTCCTCGAGACCGAGGTTGTCGACCTTCATGTCCATCCGGGTCGTACCCAGCGCGACGCTGGAGAGGATCTGCGTCTCTCCACGCGTAAACAGGGCCGAGCCGTGAGCGCGGGGCGAGATGTCCACCTCGGTCTCGATCGGCCGGATCTCGTCCTGAGCGCGACCGTCGGGGCGCTTCTTGTCGATCGCGATGTGCTTGCGGATCATGTCCTTCTCGAGCTTTGCGAACGCTCGGCCCACCTCCGGAGCCTTCTCCGGGTCGATCTCCACGTCGCCCTCGCCCGCGGCCAGCTTGGCGAGCGCCTCGGCCTCAACCTCGTCGATGGCGTCCTGGCGCGCGAGCTTCTCGGGCACCTGGGTGGCCTCCTCGAGCTTCGCGCCGAAGTCCGAGCGGATCCGCTCCAAGAGGTCAGCATCGACCTCCGGGACCTCGACCTCGATCTTCTTCTTGCCGGCGATGCCGCGAAGCTCCTCGATCGCTCCAACGATCTTGCGAATCTCGCCATGGGCGATATCCAGGGCGTCGAGCACCTCGGCCTCGGTTACACCGTCCGCGCCACACTCGACCATGAGGATCGCGTCCTCGGATCCGGAGACGATCAGGTCCATCTCGAGCTCGCCGAGCGACTCCTCGTCGGGGTTGACCACGAAGTCGCCATCGAGCTTGCCGATGCGGACGGCGCCAACGTGGGTGCCGACGGGTGCGGGCGAGATCGCGAGCGCGGCGGAGGCGCCGTTCATGGCGAGGATGTCGTAGGGGTGCACGTGGTCGACCGAGATGGGCTGCGCCACGATCTGGGTCTCGTGGTGGTAGCCCTTGGGGAAGAGGGGGCGGATCGGCCGGTCGATCATGCGCGCGGTGAGCGTCGCCTTCTCGCCCGCTCGGGCCTCGCGACGGAAGAAGGAGCCGGGGATCTTGCCGGCGGCGTAGTGCTTCTCCTCAACGTCGACGGTGAGCGGGAGGAAGTCGACGTCGCGGAGGTCGCCGACGGTCGCGGTGCAGAGCACCATCGTCTCGCCGCAGGAGACGACCACGGCGCCGCCTGCCTGCCGCGCCAGCTTGCCCGTCTCGAAGGTGATTTCCCTGCCGCCGACGTCCACCGAGACGCGCTTCGGGTCAAACATGCTCATGTATTTCGTTTTTCCTTTCGGCCGCCCGGTTGGCGGCCTCTCTCTCAGAACTTTTCGTTCTCGAACGCAGGCGATCTTAGCGGAGGGCCTCGAGGATTCTCTGAGGCGGGGCGAAGGTCGCGGTGGTCTCCTCGGTGTCCACCCAGCGGACGATGCCATCGCCGTCCACGAGCACGATCGAGCGGTTCGTCGTGCCCCAGTCGGGCTCATATGCGCCGTACCTCGCGGCCATCTCGCCCTTTGGATGGAAGTCGCTTAGCAGGGTGAATGGGAGCTCCTTCGCCTTGCGAAAGGCGTTGTGCGCGTAGGAGTGGTCGACCGAGACGCCCACGAGCTCGGCCCCTCGAGCCTCGAGCTCCGGGGCGATCGGCGCGTAGGCCGAGAGCTGGTCCGAGCAGACGGGCGAGAAGTCGAGCGGGTAGAAGCAGAGGACGAGGCGCCGGCCCGCGAAGTCAGCGAGGCTCACAGCCTTCCCCCGGTGGTTGGGGAGGGTAAAGGCGGGGGCCTCGGCGCCGGGCTCGATCACACTCGGCGAGCGACGCTAGCGACGCAGGCCGAGATCGGCCACGAGGGTGCGATAGCGCTCGACGTCGGAGCGCTCGAGGTACCGCAGCAGGCGCCGGCGCTTGCCGACCAGCATCAAAAGGCCGCGGCGGGAGTGGTGGTCCTTGGTGTGCTCGCGCAGGTGCTCGGTCAGCTCGTTGATGCGCTCGGTCATGAGCGCGACCTGCACCTCGGCCGAGCCCGTGTCGTTCTCGGAGCGGCCGAACTTGCCGACGAGCTCGCGCTTTCTCTCACCTGTCACCGTCATCGCGGCGCCGAAGGTTAGCGGCCTCATCTCGCGATGCGAGGCGGGAAGAACTCGGAGCAGAGCCGCGTCGCAGCCTCCACGTCGGCGTGCATCTGGGTCACGAGCTCCTCGGCGTCGGCGAAGCGCTTCTCCCCCCGCAGGCGGGCGATGAAGGCCACGCGGAGCATCTGGCCGTAGAGGTCGCCGTCGTAGTCGATCAGGTAGGCCTCCACGAGGAGGCCGCGACCGGTCTCGAAGGTCGGCCGCACCCCGACGTTGACGGCGGCGGGGACGCCGTTGGCGAAGGCCGCATAGACGCCGTGGCCGGGGACCACATACGTGTCGTCCGGGACGATATTCGCGGTCGGGAAGCCGAGGTCGCGACCACGCTGATCGCCCATCACCACCTCGCCCTCGAGCAGGAAGGGAGCGCCCAGACATGCGGTGGCGGTCTCCACGTCGCCGGCGGCGACGGCGGCGCGGATCCGGGTCGAGGAGACCGTTTCGCCGGCGACCTCGACGAGGGGCGCGACCCGAGTCCCGAACTCCGGGCGCGCTGCGAGCATCGCGGGGTCGCCCTGCGCCTTGCGGCCGAAGCGGAAGTTCTCCCCGACGGAGACCTCCTCCGCGCCCAAAGTGGCGATCAGGATCCGCTCGACGAACTCGTCCGCCTCGATCGCCGAGAACTCTTCGTCGAAGCGGATGGTGACGAGCTCCGAGACGCCGAGGCCGTCGATCACGTCGCGCTTGATCTCGAAGGGCATGATCAGCTTCGGCGCCGCCTCCGGGTGGATGATGCTGAGGGGGTGTGGCTCGAACGTGAGCACGGTATCGGCGCCGGAGATGACCCTGCGGTGGCCAACATGAACGCCATCGAAGGTCCCGATGGCGATCCTCCGCGGGCGCGGCGTCGCTTCGTCAAGGGGGGTGACCCGGATGCTCATCGGCCGCGAACTGTGGCAGGCGAAGGGTCGATGCGCCGTAGCGCCTCCTCCAATGGAAGGGGCATCGCGGTATGGGCCTCCTCGACGGCGAAGGGCCCGATCGCGGTGCGGCGCAGCTCTTCGCAGTACGCGTCGCCGAGGCTGGAGATCAGGCTGCGCACGTAGGTGCCGGATGAGCACTCGATCTCGTACTCGGCGCGGTCGCCCTCCCGCCAAAGCTGGGTGAACCGGTGGACGGTGACGATGCGCTCGGGCACCTGCACCTCCTCCCCCCGCCGGGCGCGCCTGTAGGCACGTTCGCCGCCCACCTTGACGGCGGAGTATGCGGGCGGGCGCTGGCGGATCTCGCCGGTGGGGAGTGCGGGCTCCCCGTCCGGAAGCGCTCCCGTCTCCGTGATCTCACCGTCGCGATCGCCCGTGGTAGACACGGCGCCGAAGCGGGCGATCGTGCGGTAGATCTTCGGAAGACCCATGAACCGGGCCTGCTCGCGGGTCGCCTCGCGGGTGAGCAGGACGATCAGGAGTCCGGTTGCGAAGGGATCGAGCGTGCCCGCGTGGCCGGTCTTCACTGTCCGCTCACGGCGAACGCGCGCGACGACATCGTGCGAGGTGATCCCGGCCGGCTTGTCTACGAGCAGGACGCCCGCGGGGTTAGCTCGCGGAGAGCTCGGCGCAGAGGTCATCGACGATCTCGGAGTAGGAGAGGTCGGTCGAGAATCCAGCGGCGCGCTGGTGGCCGCCGCCGCCATGTTTTCGGGCGATCGCCGAGACGTCGGTGTGACCGTCGCTGGCCCGCAGGCTCACCTTGCGGGCGGCGTCCGACGACTCCTCGCGGTCGCGCACGACGACCGCGACCTGGGTGCCCTCCAGAGCTCGCAGGTGGTCGATGATCCCCTCGGTCAGCACCTCGCTGGCGCCTGTGTCGGTGTAGTCCTGGGCGGAGATGTACGTGATCACGAGACGGCCGTCGTCGCGACGCTCGATCCCCTCGAGAGCGCGGGCCACGAGGCGTATCTTCTCGATCGGGATGCGCTCGTAGAGGCGGCGATTCGTGTCGTCGACGTCCACTCCCGCCTCGATCAGCTCCGCCGCGAGGCGGTGTGTGTCAGCGTCGGTGTTCTCATAGGAGAAGCGGCCGGTGTCGGTCACGAGCCCGACGTATAGGGCCGAGGCGATCTCGGGGGTCAGCTTCGCGCCGAGGAGCTTCGAGAGGGCGAAGATGATCTCGGCGGTGGACGATGCCTCGACGTCCACCAGGTTGACGGCCCCGAAACGAGTGTTGTCGTGGTGGTGGTCGATGTTCACGACGCGAGCGGAGGCGTCGCGAAGGAAGCCGTCGGGCGTGCGGTCGATGTTGCCGCAGTCGAGGAAGATCAGAGTGCGATCGACGATGTCGGCTGGAGGCTCGTGGAAGACCTCTGCCAGTGGCAGGAAGCGGTACTCGACGGGCAGGGGGAACTCCTTGGCCGCCAGGTACATGACCGCGTCCTTGCCGAGCTGGGTCAGGATCGAGTGGAGGCCCAGGAGCGAGCCGAGGGCGTCGCCGTCCGGGTTCTCGTGCGTGGTCAGCAGGAACCGCTCGGTGGCGCGCAGCTCCTGGGCGACGGCCTCGAGATCGTCGCGGGTCGCGGTTGCGGTCGCATTGGTCATTGGTCGTCGAGCAGCTGCGTCAGGCGCACGGCGCGCTCGGGGCCGTCGTCATGGTGAAACGAGAGCGTAGGCGTGTACTTGATGCGCATCTCCCGGGCGATCCGCGCCTGCAGCAAGCCGTGCGAGGCGGCGAGGCCTGCAAGTGAGCGCTCTCGCTCGGATTCGTCGCCGAGCACGCTCACGAAGACCCGCGCCGAGCGGAGATCTGGGCTGGTGTCTACGGCGGTCACGGTCACGAAACCGATTCTGGGGTCGTCGAGCTCGCTGGCGATCGCCCCCCCGATCACCTCGCGTATGACCTCGTTGACGCGCCTCATGCGCTCTGTGGTCATCCCGCGGGCCAACATAACAGCCGCCCCCAAAGCGGGCTGCAGGGCGACTACAGGCTCCTCACGTCCTCCATGCTGAGCAGCTCGCGCTCGAACGAGCAGCCGCCAGGACAGCGTGATTCGACGAAGCGGCAGAGCTCGTCCGCGCGCGCGCTCACGCCGGCGTCGCCGACCAAAGCGCAGAGGAGCGTGGAGCGCTGCCATGCGTCGTGGTGCTCGGTCTCGGCCACCGAGGCGCCGAATCGCTGGCGCAGGCGCGCCTTCAGCGAGTGCAACTCCTTGCGCTTGCCCTTGAGGTCGTGGAGCTCGCCGAAGTGAAGGTGGGCGGAGATGATGCAGACGTAGGGGGTGGGCATGATGGCGAGCGTAAAGAGGCGCCGGCCCTGGCGGGCAAGGTCGCTGAAGCGACGTGCGCCGAGCGCTCGGAGCCTAAGACTCGAGCGTCTGCTCGACCTGGCGGCTCTCGAAGGCCTCGATCACGTCGTCGACCTTCACGTCCTGGTAGCCCTCGAGCACGATGCCGCACTCGAGCCCTTCCTCGACCTCCTGGACGTTGTCCTTGAAGCGTCGCAGGGAGCCGATGCGCCCGGTCCAGATCACGGTGCCCTCGCGGACGAGGCGCGCCTCGGCGGTGCGCGTGATCTTGCCGTCGACGACCATGCAGCCGGCGATCGTGCCGATCCGCGACGCCTTGAAGAGCTCCTTGATCTCCGCCTGGCCGAGCGAGTCCTCGACCTCCTCGGGGTCGAGCATGCCCTCCATCGCCAGCCGGAGCTCCTCGGTGACCTTGTAGATGACGGAGTAGGTCCTGATTTCGACGCCCTCGGACTCCGCCGCGCGGCGGGCATCCACGAGGGGACGCACGTTAAAGCCGATGATGACGGCGTCGGAGGCGGCGGCCAGCATCACGTCGGACTCGTTGATGCCCCCGGGAGCGGCCCGGATGATGTTGACCGCGACCTGCTGCTGGGGAACCTTGGCGAGCTCGTCCTCGAGCGCCTCGAGTGAGCCCGAGACATCGGCCTTGAGGATGATGTTGAGCTCCTTGATCTGACCGCCCTGGGCCTTCGCGAACACGTCCTCGAGTGAGACCCGTCGGGTCTGGCGACGGGCGAGCTGCTCGGTCTTCAGCCGCTGCTCGCGCTCGCCCGCGAGCTGGCGTGCGCGACGCTCGTTCTCGACGACCTCGAAGTGCTCACCCGCCTCGCAGACGGCGTCGAACCCGAGCACGACCACCGGGTCGCCCGGGCCGGCCGCCTCCAGCGTGGCGCCGGTGTGGTCCTGCATGGCGCGTACCTTGCCCCAGACGGGCCCGGCGAAGAGCGCATCCCCGATCGAGAGTGAGCCGCGCTGGATCAGCACGGTGGAGACTGGGCCGCGGCCCGGGTCGAGGTGCGACTCGATCACGCTGCCGGAGGCTGGCGCGTCGGGATTGGCCTTGAGCTCCTCCACCTCGGCCAGGAGCAGGATGCTCTCGAGCAGGTCGTCCAGGCCCTCCTTGGTCTTGGCCGAGACGTTGGCGAAGATCGTGTCGCCACCCCAGTCCTCCGGGTTGAGCCCCTGCTGGGCGAGCTCGCCCTTCACCTTGTCGATGTTCGCTGCGGGCAGGTCGATCTTGTTGACGGCGACGATCATCGGCACCTCGGCGGCGTTGGCGTGATCGATCGCCTCCACCGTCTGCGGCATGACGCCGTCGTCCGCGGCGACCACGATGACGGCGATGTCGGTGACGTCGGCGCCGCGGGCGCGCATCGCGGTGAAGGCCGCGTGGCCCGGCGTGTCGATGAACGAGATCGTCTTGCCGTCCTGGTGGACCTGGTAGGCCCCGATGTGCTGGGTGATGCCCCCCGCCTCCCCGGCCACGACCTCGGTCTCGCGGATCGCGTCGAGAAGTGAGGTCTTGCCGTGGTCGACGTGGCCCATGATGGTCACCACGGGCGGGCGACCCTCCAGGTCGGAGTCGTCGTCGTCGTACTCGGGCGCCGGTGCCTCCTCCTCGGCCGCACTCACGACCTCGACCTTCTGATCGAACTCGTCGGCGAGGACGCCGATGGTCTCGTCGGTGAGGGTCTGGGTGAGCGTCGCCATCTCGCCGAGCTGCATCAGCTTCTTGATCACGTCCGCGGAGTTCAGCCCCAGGATCTCGGCGACCTCACGAACCGTGGCCCCGGAGGGGATGCGGATCGTGGGAGCCTCGACCTGCTCGACCGGGCCCTTGGGCGGCTCCTCGAGCAGCGGACGGCGGCGGCGGCCGCCACGACGCCGCGGCGGGCGATGCGGCGGCGGGGCCGGCATGCGCTCACGACGCGAGGCCTGAGAGTCGATCACGACCCGCCGCATGCGCCTGCCGCCCGAGGGGCTCTTCGAGCCGGCGTCAGACGCGGCGGGCTTGGGCGCCTTTGCCCTGGGCGTCGCCGGCGCTTCCGCGGAGGCGGCTGGCTTGGGCGTGGGTTCTGCGGCCGTCCCATCCGCCTTGGGAGCGGCTTTGGTCTTCGCGGGGGGCTTCGGCTTCTCCGCAGCGGGCGCCGCGGCATTGCCGTTGCCGAGCGCGTCGAGGGCGACCTGCTCCTCGACGCTCGAGGCGGCGGCCTTGACCTCGACGCCGGCAGCGTGGAGCGCGGCGATCACCTCCTTCGAGGTGAGGCCCTGCGCCTTCGCGATCTCGTGAACTCGCTTCTTCGCCATCCCTATGCGGCCGGCGTCTCCTCGGTGGCCTCGTCGGAGGCAGCCTCGGGCTCGCCCCCGTTGCCGCCATCCTCGCGCGCCTCGTCCTCCGCCGCAACCTCGGCGGCGACCTCCTCAACCTCAGCGAAGTCCTCGCCAGGCTCGTCTGCCGAAGCGGCGACGCTGTCGGCGTCGGGGGCCTCGGCCTCCTCAGCGGCGTCGACCTCACCCGCGACCGTGTCGCCGGCCTCCTCCGCTTCATCCTCGTCCGCCCCGGGCGCCTGCTCGAGCGCGGCTTGCGCGCGCTCCACGAGGGGCGCAACCTCGGCGTCATCCGAGTCGGTGTTGGCGAGGAGCTCGATCTCTTCGTCGGCGAGGGCCGAGACGACCGTCACCTCATTGGTGGGGAACCGGGCCAGCGCCTGATGGGCAGGAAGGCCGCAGTAGCGCGAGCCGGGAAGGGATGCGTTGGGGCAGCGGCGACCGGCGGAGAGCACGGCGGCGCAGCGGCCGTCGACCTCGTCGGCGCCCTCAATCTCGATCTCCTCCTCCTGCTGGGAGAACTCGGTCTCGGACTTGATGTCGACGCGCCAGCCTGTGAGCTTGGCCGCGAGCCTCGCGTTCTGGCCCTCACGGCCAATCGCCAGCGAGAGTTGGTCGTCGGGCACCACCACGGTGGCCTGCTTGTCTTCGTCGTCGACGAGCACCTCGCGCACGCGCGCCGGCGAAAGGGCCTTCGCGACGAAGCGGGCGGGCTCGTCGTTGTGCGGGATGATGTCGATCTTCTCGCCCCGCAACTCCGAGACGACCATTCTCACCCGCGAGCCGCGCGGTCCGACGCAGGCGCCAACCGGGTCGACCCCGTCGGCGTGAGAGATGACAGCGATCTTCGAGCGATAGCCGGGCTCGCGGGCAACGCCGACGATCTCGACGAGGCCGTCGGCGATCTCGGGCACCTCGAGCTCGAACAGGGACTTGATCAGCTCAGGGTTACGCCGGGAGACGACGACGCTGGGGCCCTTGCCCTCGGCTGACACGTCCGTGATCACGGCCTTGATGCGCATCCCGTGGTCGTAGCGCTCGTTCCACACCTGCTCGGACCGGGGCAGCAGCGCCTCGACGCGCTCGCGAAGCTGGACCAGCGTGTAGCGGTTGTCGGACTGCTGAATGATCCCGGTGATGAGCTCGCCCACGCGGTCCTGGTACTCGTCGAACATCATCTGCCGCTCGGCTTCGCGGATGCGCTGGAGGACCACCTGCTTGGCGGTCTGGGCCGCGATCCGCCCGAAGTCGTCGGGCGTCACGTCCCGAGTTTGGATCTGGTCCTCGTACGGGGCCAGCATCTCGGGGTCGAGCTCGGGGTCCTCGGGCTCACGCAGCTCGCCGGTCTCCGGATCGATCTCCTGCTCGGCCTCCTCGGCGGCCTGATCGAGGAGCTTCTCCTCGAGCTCGGCGGGCAGGATCAGCTCGAAGACGCGAAAGTCCGCGGTCTCGCGGTCGAGGTCGACGCGCGCATATTTGGCGGCGCCATGGGTCTTCTTGTACGCGGAGAGCAGGGCGTCCTCGAGCGCCGCCATCAGCGTCTCGGAGTCGATCCCCTTCTCCTGTTCGAGACCTCTGATGGCCTCGACGATCTCGCGGCTCATGCGGTGCCTCCTGGAAGTTCCGGCACGAGGTTCGAGCGGCGGATGCCCTCCAGTGGGATGGTCACCTCGGCGGAGCCCTCATCGAGCGAGACGGTCGCATCGTCCGCGGCCGTGAGCGTGCCGGTGAAGTTGCGCTGACCCTCGATGTCGCGCTCCGTGCGCACTCGCACGCGGCGGCCGACGAACCGGCGGAAGTGCTCGGGCTTCGTAAGCGGGCGATCCGTGCCGGGTGAGGAGACCTCGAGCGACCAGCGCTCGGTCAGGTCTCGGAGCGTATCGCTGACGCGCTCGCAGAGCGCGAGGTCCACCCCTTCGGGGTGGTCGACGTAGACCCTGAGCGCCGTCGCTGCCGGCTGCTCGACCGCGATCACCTCGATCTGCGGATCGGCCTCCGCCAGCCGGTGCTCGATCGTCTCCTCTAGCTCGGCGGCTTCGTTCAACTGACTCGTCCTCTGTGCGATTTCGGCTTTCCTCCCCGCACACGAGCCCAAAAAAAGGCGGGCCCGGGCCCACCTCGTCCAAGGGTTCGGGTACGTGAAGACGAATTCGAGTATAGCCGCGGTATCTGGCTGCGACGGCCCCGAAGAGCGCCCGTGACACTCAGGTTTCGAGCAGCAGCGTGACCGGCCCGTCGTTGACGAGCGCGACGCCCATGCAGGCGCCGAAAACGCCCCGCTTCGCGTTCAACAGCTCGCAGAAGCGGTCGTAAAGCGGCTCTGCGAGCTCCGGCGAGGCGGCCTTCATGTAGCTGGGGCGATTCCCCTTGCGCGCGTCGCCGTAGAGGGTGAACTGGCTCACGCAGAGAACCTCGCGGTCGCCGAGGGGTTCGTTGAGCCGGCCTGCGGCGTCGTCGAAGATGCGGAGCTTGCGCACCTTCTCGGCGAGCCGATCCGCGACCTCAGCGGTGTCGTCCCGCGAGACGCCCAGCAGCACCAGCATCCCGGGGCCGATCGCGGAGACGCGCTCGCCCTCCACCGTCACGGCGGCCTGGCTTACCCGCTGCACGAGTGCGCGCAACGCCCAGAGGGGTCAGGACGCCGCTCGCAGGCGGTCGCGGTAGAGCCGGTAATCGGCGCGCTCCGGCCGCAGGTTCGACGCCAGTGCCAGGTGGTGGCGGGCCCGATCGCGTTCCCCGCATTTCGTGAGCGCTCGCCCCAAGCAGAAGTGCGCGTAGTCGTCGACCGGGTGAGTCTCCACCACGGCCTCGAACTCGGTCGCGGCCTCGCCGTACCGGCGCGAACGAAAGTACGCGCGCCCCAGCGCCTCGCGAACCGAGCTCTTCTCCGGCGCCCGACGGGCGGCCTCCGCCAGCGGCACCGTCGCTGCCTTGAAGCTTCCGTCCTCGAGCAGCTCCACTCCTCGACGGTAGAGCGTGTAGAGCTCGTCTTGGCTGGCCTCAGCCACGCTTCGAGTGTAAGCCGCTGCGCATCGCGGCTACGCGGTCGAGGACCGCGTCGGCCACCTCGGCCTTCGATGCAATCGGAATCGAATACTCGGAGCTGGCCTCGACGATCGTTACCTCGTTGCGCTCCGAGTCGAAGCCGATCTCCGGGCGGGACACGTCGTTGAACACGATCGCATCAAGCCCCTTCCGGGCCAGCTTCTGTCGGGCTCTCGTGATCGCTTCCGGCCCGTGCTCGGCCGCGAAGCCGACCACGGTCTGCTCCTCGGTGCGCACCGCCGAGAGCCCGGCGAGGATGTCCTCGGTCTCGGTGAGGCGGAGCTCGAGGCCGCCGCTGCCGGAACGGGCGAGCTTGCCCTCACTGCTGGCCTGCGGCGCGAAGTCGGCCACCGCCGCGGCCATCAGCAGGACGTGCGCGGAGCGGAACTCCGCTCGTGTGGCCGTCCCCAGCTCGGCCGTGGTCTCGACGTCGATGCGCCGGATCCCCGGGGGCGCCGGGAGCGAGACGTTTGCGGCGATGAGCGTCACGCCGGCGCCACGGGCGCGGGCACGGTCGGCAAGCGCGAGGCCCATGCGGCCAGAGGAGCGGTTGCCGATAAAGCGGACCGGGTCGATCGGCTCGCGTGTACCGCCGGCGGTGACGAGCACGCGAAGGCCATCCCATGGGCCTGACGGCGCAGGCAGCAGCGACTCGATGGTATCCAAGAGGCTGGCGGGGTCCGGAAGCCGGCCCGTCCCCCACTCGCCCCTTGAGGCGAGCGCCCCCGCCTCGGGCTCGATCACATGCACGCCACGCTGGCGCAGGGTGGCGATGTTCGCCTGGGTGGCCGCGTCCGTGTACATGCGGTCGTTCATCGCGGGGGCGATGGCGCGGGGCGCCGTGCAGGCCAGAAACGAGGTCGTGAGCATGGAGTCAGCGACGCCGGCCGCGAGCTTTGCGATCGTGTTGGCCGAGGCGGGTGCGACCAGGTAGGCGTCGGCGTTCGCGGCAACCTCCAGGTGTCCAATCGGGTCGTGGGACGGCCCGGCGTCGGCGTCGCCTGGGTATGCGCCGCGCATGGGGTCGGGCTCGAACTCCGACGTGAGCACCGGGGCGCCCACGAGTCCCTCGAAGGTGGCGGCCCCGACGAAACGGGTGGCGGTTGGGGTCATCACAACCCGCACCCCGTGACCGGCCTTGGTGGCGAGGCGAGCGAACTCGAGTGCCTTGTACGCGGCGATCCCGCCGCTCACTCCGAGCAGGATGCGGGCCATCGCAGTCTCCCTACACGCCTCGGTTAGGCGCGATACTCGTACTTGATCTTGGACTGCGCCAGCTCTTCGAGGGCGATGGTGAGGTAGTTGCCGGTGCCGGTCTCGACCATCGGCGGCGTGTACTCCTCGTAGGAGCCCTCGCCGAGCGCCCGGTAGTAGCTGTTGAGCTGCCGTGCCCGTTTGGCGGCGACCAGGACCGCCGCGTAGTGCGAGTCGGTCTGGTTTAAGAGCTTGTCGACGCGTGGCTTGATCATCGGCGGAGCATTGTAGAGGGCGTCGTCCGAGTCCCGATCAGGAAAGCTCCGCCCGCACGATCCCTTCCAGCTCGTCCACCGCGCGCTCGACATCGTCGTTTACGACCACGTGCTTGAACTCCTGCTGAGCCTCCAGTTCCTGCTTCGCGGTCTCGAGCCGACGGACGATGGCCTCATCGGAGTCGGTGCCTCTACCCGCGAGGCGTTTGCGCAAAGCGCTCGGGTCCGGCGGCGCGATGAAGATGAGAACCGCGCCGTCGCCCAAGGCGGCCCGCACCTGCCGGGCTCCCTGCACCTCGATCTCCAAGACGAGGGAGACGCCGGCGTCGAGGCAGCGGTCGACCTCCGAGCGCAGGGTCCCGTAGCGATTGCCGGAGAAGGTCGCGTGCTCCAGGAAGTCGCCTGCGTCGGCGCGCGCGGCGAACTCCTCTGCGCTCAGGAAGTGGTACTCAAGCCCATTCTGCTCCCCCTCACGGGGCGGGCGGGTGGTGGCCGAGGTTGAGAGCTCGAGCGAGTCGATCCGCTCGAGCAGCGCGCGGATCAGCGTTCCCTTCCCCACCCCTGAGGGCCCGGTGATCACAAAGACCTTGGCCATGCGGCGCATCCTGACCTACGGAGGGGCGGGAACGCCGAGCTCGCCCCATGGGCTAGGACAGGCTGGGCTAGCGTCGGAGCATGTGCACCAGCTCGTTGCGCTGGCGCTCAGAGAGCCCGCCGATCGTCTTCGATGGCGAGATCCGGCACTGGGTGAGGATCTTGTTGGCCTTGACCCGACCGTACTTCGGGACGGCGAGGATCATGTCGAAGGCCTTCGCGGAGAGCACGTACTCGGGTGGGTCGAGCAGCAGCGTCTCGATCTTCGCCTTGCCGGCTTTGAGGTCGCGCTTGAGCTGCGCGCGCGAGGTCCGGATCTCGTTGGCCCGCCGGAGGGCCTTCATCCTCTGCTCCTCGGTCCTTTCCGGAATTGGCGCAGAGGTGTCGACCGGGGGGACCATCGGGCGGCGGCGATTATACGTCCGCGAGGCCCCCTTGCAACCCGAACCTGCGGCTTTTCCGGCGTTTCCGACGAAATTCAATTAGACCTCAGGTTGAGGTCGACGGCGGTGCTCGAGGTCCGCCCGCTCGGAAACCTAGGTCGGGCCACCGGAGACGGTGGGGATCCCGGGGCCCGAGAGCTCGGCCGCGGAGCGCAATCCGCGCGCGGCGATTCCGGCCGTAAGCCCGATCCTCACGTGCTCACCGGCCAAGGGGTCCCGAAACGACGCCGTGCCAACGGCAATGGCGCTCGCGCCCGCCGCGAGGAACTCGAGCCCGTGTTCCCCGGTTTCGATGCCTCCCATGCCGATGACCGGCAGCTCGATTGCGGCCGCGACGCGGCGCACCTGGTCGAGAGCGACGGCACGAATCGCCGGGCCCGAGAGGCCCCCGCCTCCGGCACCCAGCCACGGCCCCGTCCCGTCCGCCGCGACCGCGGTCGCCTTCAAGGTGTTGATCAGCGAGACCGCATCGGCCCCGCCGGCCTGCGCCGCCGCCGCGACCGCCGCAGGGTCGGCGGTGTTCGGCGTCAGCTTGACGATGAGCGCCTTCTCGGTCAGCGAGCGGAGCTCCTGCATGAGCGCGAGCGTTTCGCTTGGCTCTTCGCCGACGATCAGTCCCGACTTCACGTTCGGGCAGGAGACGTTCAGCTCGAGCGCGGCGACGGCGTCATGGCTAGCAACACCGTTCACGAGTTCGACGAACTCGTCGCGGCTCGTGCCCATCACGGAGACGATCAGCGGAACCGGCAGCGCTGCGAGCTTCGGCAAGTCGTCTCGCAGGAAGCCCTCGAGCCCCTTGTTGGGGAGGCCGATCGAGTTGATCATCCCGCTCGGTGTCTCGTACAGGCGAGGAGGTGGGTTGCCCACACGAGGCGCGGGCGTGATCGTCTTCGAGACGAAGGCCGAGAACGGGAATCGGCTCACGAGCTCATCGCCGAACGCGGTTCGGGCCGCGATCGCATCGAAGGTTCCGGAGCCGTTTAGCACCGGATGCGCGAGCCGCAGGCCGCACAGCTCCAGCGAGAGGTCGACATCGTCCGCCCGCTCGGTTCCGGCGCCGCTCACCGGTGCCCCGCTCCCGCCACGAGTGCGGTATCGATCTCCTCCGCTCCGACAACGGGACCGTCGACGCACAGCCGCATGAATCCACCGCCGGCAAGTGGCACCGCGCACCCGAAGCAGGCTCCATAGCCGCATGCCATCGGAGACTCCATCGCGAGCTCGGCAGGCACGGAGTGCTCCGCGCAGAGGATCCGGACCGTCTCCAGCATCGCGGGCGGGCCGCATGCGTAGACGACGGCCGAGGCTGACTCGTCGCCAGCGAGCATCACCGCCAAAAGGTCGGTGACGTAGCCGCGATGACCGACGTGGCCGTCTTCGCTGGCCAGGCGGGTCTCCTCACACCCGAACAGCTCCTCAACACCCCCGGAGTGCTCGCGATCGCGAAAGCCGAGCAGGACCCGCTGCGGAAATCCCGAGCGGGCGAGCCGTCGGCGGAGGATCGCCAGCGGGGCAATCCCGATGCCGCCGCCGACCAGGATCGCTCCCGCGGCGTCCGGCGAGAATTCGCGTGGGTCTCCGAACGGGCGGCCCAGCGGACCCGTGAGCTCCAGGCCGTCGCCCTCCGCGAGCGCCGCGAGGCGCGCGGTCCCCGGCCCCACCGCTTCGACTAGGAAGTCGAGCCTCACACCCTCACGGCTCGTCTCGGCCATCGCGACCGAGAAGGCGCGGGGCAGAAACGGGCGCCCTTCCCCCCCGCTCCAGCCGGCCTGGGTCGCCAGCATGTAGAACTGACCGGGCGCGGGCTCGGGCCCCTCACGGTCGCGAACGGAGAAGATGCGGTAGCCCCCTGAGGCCCGGTTGGCCACGACCCGCGTGGCCCGGCGCCCGAAGGGAGCGAGGATCCTTTCGTCACCCACGGGCGGCGCGCTCCTCCACCGCCTGGAGCTCGCTCTCGGTGATCGTGACCGGCGCATGGAGCTCCTGCAGGGAGCGCGGCTCGGCCGCACCCTCGCGCGCTGCGACGATCGCCCTGGTGGCGGCCGACGCCGACGTCAGCGTGGTGATGCACGGGATCCCCTCGCGGACAGCCGCTGAGCGGATCTCATATCCGTCCGAGCGTGCGCCACGCCCTGTCGGCGTGTTGATCACGAGGTCGACCGAGTGCTCTGAGATGTAGTCGACGACGTGCGGCGAACCCTCGGCGATCTTGTTGATGGTGCGCACGGGGATCCCCATCCGCGAGATCGCCTGCGCGGTCCCGGCCGTGGCGATGATCTCGAAGCCGGCATCGTGGAAGCGGGCGGCGAGCTGCGTCGCTGCGGGCTTATCGGTGTCTGTCACCGTGATGAACACGGTGCCTTCCGTCGGGAGTCCGGCTCCGGCCGCCGCCTGGGCCTTCCCGAAGGCCGTGGGGAAATCCCGCGCGATTCCCATGACCTCGCCGGTGGACTTCATCTCCGGTCCGAGCACGGTGTCGGCGCCGGCGAAGCGGGCGAAGGGCATCACCGCCTCCTTCACCGAGACGTGCCCATTGTGCATCGTCGGGAGCCTCTGATCGGCAAGTGGCTCCCCGAGCATGAGGCGGCACGCGATCTTCGCCAGCGGCGCGCCGATCGCCTTCGAGACGAACGGCACCGTCCGTGAGGCCCTTGGATTCGCCTCGATCACGTTGAGCTTGCCGCCTGCGACCGCGTACTGGATGTTGATGAGGCCAATGACCCCAAGCTCGACCGCGATCCGCTTGGTCGTCTCGGAAATCTCCTCCAGCATTCCCGCCCCCAGGCTCATGGGCGGGATCACGCAGGCGGAATCGCCGGAGTGCACGCCGGCCTCCTCCACGTGCTGCATGATCCCGGCAACGGCGGCCTCGGTGCCGTCGCAGAGCGCGTCGACGTCGATCTCGATCGCGTCCTCGAGGAAACGGTCGAGCAGCAGCGGGTGCTCCTGATCGGCCTTTACGTTGGCCTCGAGGTACGCGGCGAGATCATCGAGCGAGTAGCAGATCTCCATTGCCCGCCCGCCGAGGACATACGAGGGCCGGACCAGGAGCGGGAACCCCACGTCCTCCGCGATCACCGCCGCCTCCTCCGCCGAGAGCGCCGTGCCGTACGGCGGGTGCGCGATACCGAGCCGCCGCAGCAGAGCTCCGAAGCGGCCGCGATCCTCTGCGAGGTCGATCGCCTCGACAGGCGTCCCCAGCATCGGTACGCCGGCGGCCTCGAGTGCCTTCGCGAGCCGCAGGGGCGTCTGGCCGCCGAACTGCACGATCAAGCCCTCCGGCCGCTCTACCTCGACCACCGCGAGCACGTCCTCGGCCGTGAGTGGCTCGAAGTAGAGGCGATCGGAGGTGTCGTAGTCCGTCGAGACGGTCTCCGGGTTGCAATTGATCATCACGGCGTCGCGGCCTGACTCGCGGACTGTCATGGCCGCATGCACGCAGCAGTAGTCGAACTCGATGCCCTGGCCGATGCGGTTGGGCCCGGCGCCCAGGATCACGACCGAGCCGCGATCACCCCGGTCGACCTCGCCCGCCAGCTTGGCGGAGCGCTCGTGGCCCGAATAGAAGTACGGAGTGCGCGCCTCGAACTCGGCGGCGCACGTGTCGACCGACTTGAAGGTCCGCTCTAGCCCCGCCGTCCCGTCGCCATCGACCGCGAGCTCGCGGAGCTCGCGGAGAAACCAGGGATCGATCGAGGTGCGTGCGTGGACGTCCTCGATCGAAACGTCTCGCCGAAACGCCTCGAGCACGAGGTCATAGCGATCCGAGGCCGGGGTCTCGAGGCTGGCGAGGAGCTCCTCGGTCACAGCGGGCGGCTCGGCGGGAGAGTCGAGCTCCCGCGAGCGCATCGCCTTCGCGAAGGACTCCTTGAAGGTGCGGCCTATCGACATCACCTCGCCAACGGACTTCATATGGGTGGTGAGCTCGCCGTGCGCGCCGGGGAACTTCTCGAAGGCAAACCGCGGGATCTTGGTCACGACGTAGTCGATCGTCGGCTCAAAGGAAGCCGGCGTCGCCTGGGTGATGTCGTTGGGGATCTCCTCGAGCGCGTAGCCCACCGCGAGCCGTGCCGCGATCTTCGCGATTGGGAATCCCGTCGCCTTGGAGGCGAGCGCGGACGAGCGCGATACCCGCGGGTTCATCTCGATCACGACGATCTCCCCGCTCTGCGGGTTGACGGCGAACTGGACGTTCGAGCCGCCGGTCTCGACCCCCACCGCCCGGATCACCCGCAGGGCCTGGTCTCGGAGGTCTTGGTAGAGGTGATCCGTGAGGGTCTGCGCCGGCGCGACCGTGACGGAGTCGCCCGTGTGCACGCCCATCGGGTCGACGTTCTCGATCGAGCAGATCACCACCACGTTGTCGTTGTGGTCGCGCATGACCTCGAGCTCGAACTCGCCCCAGCCCAGGACCGACTCCTCCACCAACACCTGATTGATCGGGCTCGCCGCGAGCCCCTCTGAGACGACCTGGCGCAACTCCGTCTCCGTATGGCCCACTCCCCCACCCTGGCCGCCAAGGGTGAACGCCGGCCGGACGATCGCCGGGAGCTCGATCGAGCCGTCCGCCATGCCCCGCTCGACCTCCACGACCGACTCCACGATCGTCGACCAGGGAACGCGCAGGCCCGCAGCTTCCATCGTGGAGCGGAACGCTTCGCGGTCCTCGGCCCGGTGAATCGCGTCGTAGTCGGCACCGATCAACTCGACGTCGAGCCGCGCGAGCACGCCATCGTCATGCAGAGCCTTCGCGAGGTTCAAGGCGGTCTGCCCCCCGAGCGTGGGCAACAGGGCGTCGGGGCGCTCGCGCTCGACGATGCGCGCGACCGACTCCGGCGTGAGCGGCTCGACGTAGGTGCGGTCGGCGAACTCGGGGTCGGTCATGATCGTCGCCGGGTTGGAATTGACGAGGACGACCTCGTAGTCCTCCTCCCGCAGGACCTTGCAGGCCTGCACGCCGGAGTAGTCGAACTCGGCTGCCTGCCCGATCACGATCGGCCCCGAGCCGATCAGCATGATCTTGCGAAGGTCGTCGCGCCTAGGCATGTGCCGTCAATCCCAGGAACTCGTCGAAGAGGTGCCGGGCGTCGTGAGGGCCTGGACCGGCCTCCGGGTGGTACTGGACCGTGCGCCCGGCTACGTCCTTCAGCACGAGCCCCTCCACGGTTCGGTCGTAGAGGTTCAGGTGCGAGAGCTCGCAGGCGCCGAAGTCGGTCTCCCAGCGCACCGGCTCATCGGTCTCGATCCGCTCTCCCCCGCCCGGGGGGCGCACAGCGAAGCCGTGGTTCTGCGAGGTGATCTCGATGCGTCCAGTGCTGAGCTCCTTCACTGGGTGATTCGCTCCCCGGTGGCCGAATTGGAGCTTGAAGGTCTCGAGACCGACCGCGCGGCAGAGGAGCTGATGGCCGAGGCAGATGCCGATCACCGGTGCCTGACCGACGACATCCCGGACGGTGTCGACGACGTAGTCGAGCGCGGCCGGGTCGCCGGGACCGTTGGCTAGGAACACGAGGTCCGGGTCGCGGGCCAAGACGTCGCTAGCCGACGCATCACAGGGCAACAGGGTGAGCCGTGCGTCGCGGTCGCGGAACTGCTGGATGATTGAGAGCTTGATGCCCGTATCGATCGCCACCACGTGCGGCCCCGCGCCGTCGAGCTCGACCGGGTCGGACGGCGTGACGGTCCGCGCGAGGTCGGCCCCGGTCATCGCCGGCTCCGATGCGACCCGTTCACGGGCCTCGGTCTCGGAGATGTCCGCGCCGAACACACCCCCGCGCATGGCGCCTCGGTCCCGAATGTGCCGCACCAGCGCGCGGGTGTCGACACCCGAGATGGCGGGCGCGCCGCAATCGCGGAGCCAGTCGAGCCATCCGCCCTCGGCCCCGGACGCGTCCTCGGAATTCTTACCCTCCCGCATCACGACCGCGCGGGCGTGGATGCGATCGGACTCCATCGCCTCGGCGCTGACGCCGTAGTTGCCGACGAGCGGGTAGGTGAAGATGATGATCTGGCCCGCGTAGGAGGGGTCGCTCACCGCCTCCTGGTAGCCCGTCATCGACGTGTTGAAGACGACCTCGCCCGTGGCGAAATCCTCGGCGCCGCACAGCTCGCCGGCGAAGCGCGACCCATCCTCAAGCAGTAGGTAGCCAGGCTTGGAGCTCAACTCGCGACCCCCATTGCGAACGAGCGCTGCCTGTAGGCGACCGAGCCGCCCGCGACGGTCATCAGCACCCGGCCCCGCAGCCGGCGGCCGGCGAAGGCGGAGTTGGCCGAGCGGCTCTCCCAGCCATCCGCCCCTGCACTCCACTCGGCGTCGGGGGCGAAGAGGACCAGATTGGCTTCGGCCCCAGGCTCGAGGGTGGGAGGTTGGAAGCCGAAGGGGATCGCGCCCGCGCTCATCCGCTCGACCACGAGCCCGAGATCGAGCACGCCGGACAGGATCAGATCCGTGTGGATCACGGAGAAGGCCGTCTCGAGGCCGGTGACCCCCATCGCCGCCACCTCGAACGGGACCTCCTTGGTCTCCGGTGCGTGCGGGGCGTGGTCGGTGGCGATGCAGTCGATCGTGCCGTCGCGAAGACCCTCGATCAGCGCCTGGCGATCGTCCTCGCTGCGAAGCGGGGGGTTCATCTTGAAGCGGGCATCGAGGCTTCGCACCTCGGAGTCCGTGAGCGTGAGGTGGTGCGGCGTGACCTCGCAGGTGATGTCCACTCCCGTCGCCTTCGCCGCGGCCACGGCCTCGACCGATCCGCGGGCGGACAGATGCTGCACGTGCACGCGAGCCCCCTCGTAATCGGCGACACTCGCGTCGCGGGCGATCATCGTGGACTCCGAGATGGATGGGATTCCCTCCAGCCCAAGCAACGCCGAAACCGCGCCCTCGTGCATTACCCCGTTCCCAGAGAGCTCCGGATCCTCCTCGTGAAGCGCGAGCGGCAGTCCGGCGAGCCGCTGGTAGGAGAGCGCGCGACGAAGGACGCGAGCGCTTCGGATCGGAACCCCGTCGTCGGAGAAGCCAACGGCACCCGCCGTGGCAAGCTCGGCCATCTCGGTGAGCTCCTCCCCGGCCATCCCGCGCGTCACGGTCGCCAGAAAGCCAACCGGGACGGAGGCCTCTGCGGCGGCACTCTCGCGCAATGCGCTGATATCCCCGGCGGTATCCACGGGCGGCCGCGTGTTCGCCATCGCCAGGACTCCGCAGTAGCCGCCCGCCGCTGCCGCGCGCGAGCCGGTTTCGACGTCCTCTGCCTCCTCGCCGCCCGGCTCGCGCAGGTGAACGTGCGGATCGAAGAACGCGGGGAAGGCGCGCATGCCCTCCGCGTCTACGACCTCCGCCTCGGAGTTGCCGGCCGAGCCCGCCTCGGCGAGCTCGGCGATTCGCCCCTCGCGGATCACGACGTCGTAAGGGCCATCGATGCCGGCGCGGGGGTCCAGCACACTCGCCCTTTGGAGAATCAGGTCGGACGCCCCCTCCGCGCGCCCGCGCCAATCAAGCTCCGAGATCTCCCTCATGCCGGTTCGGAGATGGGGGTTGGCGCCCCGAGCTCGGGGTCGCTGCCCTCCGGGCGCTCGCGCACTCCGCGCGGGCGGTCGGCGCCCGTGAGGAGCTCGTAGAGGATCGCCATTCGCACGACGAGGCCGCTCTCGACTTGGGCCGTGATCAGGCTCTGCGGTCCGTCGATCACCTCCGCGGAGAGCTCCACGCCACGGTTGACCGGGCCGGGATGCATGAGGAGCTGTCGGGGCCCGAGCCGACGGGAGTCGATCTGAAAGCACGCCGCGTACTCGCGCAGCGAGGGTACGAAGGAGTCGTTCATCCGCTCCCGCTGCATGCGCAGGGCGTAGACGACGTCGGCCTGGCCGAGCTCGTCGAGGTCGTAGGCGACCTCGCAGTCGATCGCCTCGGTGATGCCACGAGGGATGAGCGTGGGCGGGCCCGCGAGTGTCACGGCTGCGCCCATCTCGGCGAAGGCGAGCGCGCACGAGCGGGCCACCCGGCTGTGAAGGACGTCGCCGACGATCCAGATCCGCTTGCCCTCGAGCTCGCCGAGGCGGCTGCGCAGGGTGTAGACGTCGAGGAGCGCCTGGCTTGGATGCTCGCGCTTGCCGTCGCCGGCGTTGACAACGGCTGCCTGGGTCCAGTGGGTGACCAGCTCGGCGGCGCCCGCGTGGGGCGATCTGATGATGATCGCCTCCGGCCCGTACGCGGAGAGGGTCGCGATCGTGTCCTTGAGCGACTCGCCCTTCTCCACGGCCGAGCCCGAGGACTTAACCGAGACGACGTCAGCGGAGAGCCGCTTCGCCGCGAGCTCGAAGGACGAGCTGGTGCGGGTCGAGGCCTCGTAGAAGAGCGAGACGATCGTCCGTCCGCGGAGCGTCGGCACTTTCTTGATGTCGCGACGGCCGACCTCGGCGAAGCTCTCCGCGCGCTCGAGAATGCGCTCGATGTCGACGCGGTCCATGCCCTCGACGCCCAGCAGATGCCTCATGCCTCGTCCTCCTCCTGATCCTCGTGGCTCGCGCTCAGGACCTCCAGCGCGCGCTCGATCGCAACCTCGTCGTAGCCGTCGGACTCCTCCATCCGCACGAAGACCCGCTCGTCCCGCGACGTCGGCAGGTTCTTGCCCACATAGTCGGGACGGATGGGAAGCTCACGATGGCCGCGATCGACCAGGACCGCGAGCTGCACGCGTCCCGGCCGGCCGTAGTCGAACAGCGCCTCGATCGCCGCGCGTGCCGTCCGGCCGGTGAAGAGGACGTCGTCGACGAGCACGACGGTGCGGCCCTCGAGATCGAAGTCGAGGTGGGAGGCGTGTACTACCGGGGCGGAGGCGGGCTCGCGGCCGTCCATGTCGTCACGGTAGAAGGAGATGTCGATGTCGCCGAGCGGGACCTCGGACCCGCTGAGCTCGCCAACGAGGGCATGCAGGCGGTTGGCGAGAAGGGCACCACGCGTGTGAATGCCGACGATGGCGAGCCCGTTGCCGCCAGGATTCTTTTCAATGATCTCGTGCGCGATTCGCACGAGCGTTCGCCGCAGGTCGTCTCGGTCGAGGACGACCTTCTGCTGGTCTTCCACTTGCGTGCCCCTTCCTGGTCTCTCGGACCGGGTTAAAGGAACCGACCGGGCGAGCCTATCAGCCGCCCTCTCGGAATCCCAACCGGGACTACGGATGGCGGACGCAGATCCGGACGCTGCTCGCGAAAGGCAAGTCCCTCGCCGAGATCGCCGAAACCCTGAACCGCAAGGATGTCCCCCGGCCCCCGGCACGAACCGATGGACGGCCGCCATGGTGCGCAAGGCCTACGTGTCCTAGTCCGGGTTCGGCGCTGGGTGCCGCTTTGCGCGACGAGGAGGAGTCCGGGTGGTCTGCTCCGCGCGCGAGATTTGTCCTCACGACTGCCGTTGGGTGGGTGCCTCAGGCTCGAGAGGTGATGGTTGGACGCGGAGGATTCGAGCGGCCCAGTCGGGGAGCCACCAGTTCCAGCGCCCGAAGAGGGCGACGGCGGCCGGAGCGAGGACGCCTCGGATGATGGTGGCGTCGATCAGGATGCCGCCGCCGAGCGCGGTGGAGAAGACCTTGGCCTCGGTGCTCGGCTGGAGTGCGAAGGCGACGAACGCGAGGAAGAGGATCAGCGCCGCGCTGGTGACGAGTCGACCTGTGCGGCCGATGCCCTCGACCACGGCTTCTTCGGTCGAGCCGGTGCGGTCGTACGCCTCCCGCATCCTGCTGATGATGAAGACCTGGTAATCCATCGAGATGCCGAAGAGGAACGCGAAGATGACGACCGGCAACTCGACGTTGATCGCCTGCGTCGCCTCGATGCCCCAGATCGCCTCGGAGCCGAAGCCCTCCTGGTAGACGAGCACGATCAGTCCCCAGGCGGCCGCGACGGAGAGCAGGTTCAGGAGGACGGCTTTCAGCGGCAGGATCAGCGAGCGGAAGGCGCGCGCGAGCAGGATGAAGGTGAGGATCGAGATCAGCGCGACCATCAGCGGGAAGTTGCCGTAGACGGCGTCGAGGAAGTCGGCGCCCTGCGCCGCTTCGCCACCGATCGTCACCTCGGTCGGCAGCGCCTCGGCATCGTCGCGCAGGCGGTCAAGCGTGTCTCGGCCCGCCGGCGAGTTTCCATCAGCAGTTGGGATCGCGACGACGATCGCAGTGCCTTCGCGGCGCCAGTCAGCAGGTGCTGCTGCGTTGCGGACACCATCGACCTGCGCGAACGCCCGCGCCACGTTGCCGGGATCATCTGAGCGGACGAGTGCATCGAAGGGCGAGAGCGGCCCGGTGCCGATGCCGGAGTCCTCCAGATTCTCGAGGCCGGCCCGCGCGGGCCCTTCCTTTGCGAGCGAGGCGGCGAGCGGGTTTCCGAGCTGGATGTTCGTGGCCGCGACCACCAGGGCCACCAGCACGGCGGTCGAGGCCACGGCTGCGGGCCAGCGGTGGCGCACGATCAGACGCGCCCAAGCCGACCAGCCACGACTTGGCCTGCGCGTCGCGTCGGTTCCGAGGCCAGTCGAACTTCGGCCCGATCGTCGCCAACACGACCGGCAGCAGCGTCACGGCCACCGCGACGCTGACCAGCGCGATCAACAGCCCGGCGATGCCGATGCTGCGCATGAACGGCACCGGCAAAGCGAGCAGAGCGAGCAGCGAGATCGCCACGGTGGTGCCGCTGAAGACGACGGCGGTACCGGCGTGGCGCATCGCGTTCCGGACAGCCATCTCGTTCGTGACGTCCGGTCGCTGCCTCTCTTCTCGCCACCGCGCCACAACGAGCAGTGCGTAATCGATCGCGATGCCGAGCCCGATCAAGGCGACGAGGAACTGGACGATCACCGAGACGTCGGTAATGCTCGCCAGCGGCCAGACCAGAAGGAAGGTCGTCGGGATCGCGACGAGTGCCATCAGCAACGGCACAAAGGCCAGGAGCGAACGGAAGACGAAGGCGAGGACGAGCAGTGCGCCCAGCGCGGCCACGAGCGTTCCCAGCACGACGCCGGCGCCGTCGCCCTCGTTGTCTCCGGCGGAGGCGCGGAGTGCGTCGAGCCCCGTCACCTCGACCACGGATCCGCCGACGGTGACGCCCGCCAGCGCGGCTTGCGCGGCGCGGGCCTCCACGTACCCTGGGTCGACTCCACCCTCGGCCGGGATGTAGACCAGCGCAAAGGTGGTCCGTCCATCGTCGGAAACGAAGGCCCGGTCGCCGGTCGAGGCAAAGGAGGCGCTCATCGACTCCGGCAACGCCGCCTCCACCTTCGCCAGCGCCGCGTCAAGCTCCTCGCGAACGCCGGGCGTGTCAACCGTCCTCCCTTGTGGGAGTGTGACCACGGGCACGATCGGCGCGACGTCGCCGCCGGCGCCGTAGATCTCGCTGAGCTCCTTGTTCGTCTCGAAGCCCTCCCGTCCGGGAATGTTGAACTGCTGCGACAAGGAGTCGCCCGCCGGCCCGATCGCGGCGAAGGCACCGATCGTGACGGCAACCCAGACTCCAACCACCAGTCGCTTGTGGTTGAGAACCCAACTCGTCAACGTCGTCATGGTGGCTCCTTATCTAGCTTGCGAGACTCGAGCGGTTCGACAGCCTCGCATGATGCAGCACTCCGGGGCCGGAAGGCGTTCCTAGGCTCCTATCGGGCTTGACGCGTTGGAAGCTGCTGAGCGCCGTTTGCGCGAGCGGGCCATCAGGCCGACGCCGCGTTTCGCGGGATCGGCCTTCTCCCTCGGTCGCTGGTCTGTGGTCCGGCGATTAGATCAGAGGGTGGGAGCCCCTCGCCGGACTGTCGCAATGCGCGAGAAGGGGGAGCACTCGACGATTCCTACCGCTTTCCATGCAAAGCGACCAAATCGCGCCGGCGTCGGCCCTCATGTGGCAGCACGCGTGGCAGCGAGGGTCTCAATGCGGAGAATCCCGCATCAGGCTGCGGGATTCGGTGGTATCGGACCGGGTTAAAGGAACCGATGCGGCGAGCCCACCAGCCGCCCTCCCGGAAGCTCGGCGTCAGGCCTCGCTCACAAGCGTTGTCTGCGATTCGCTCGACACGTCCTGCCTGCGGACCAGCAGCGCTGCGGCTCCAGCAAAGCACAGGAGGGCGATTGGCCCGATCGGCGGGTCGTGGAAGGCGACGAACACCGACAGTGCGAGCAACACCAGCGCGGGAGTCGTCGCCCCAACACGGCGATACGCGACCACGGCCGCAACGATCGCAACCCACCAGGCCACCGCGCCGAGGCCAATCAGCAGATCGGCGGCGATGAAGTCATCCCAGAGGGCCTGGGCCGCGGCTGCCACGCCCTCCAGCTCCTCGGCGGGGGCATCGGTGCCGTAGTCGACGACGACCCCGGTTGCGATCCCCAGGACCGTCTCGCCGGCAGCGTAGAAGAGGATGAACGGCCCGATTGCGACACGGCTCACGCGAGCCGCGGTTCCCGGTAGATCGCGGACCAGGATGTAGAGGGCAGCACCGATGAGACCGATGAACAGCAGCATGCCGACGTGAACGACGAAGAACGCGCTGGCGTCGTCCGCGAGGGACTCATACACCGGATCCCCTACCGCCGGGTGGAATAGGAGGAGGATCGCCCACGCGATCGGCACGCCGATGACGAACACCGCTTCCCTGCGGCTGAAATGAGGCAGATCCATCGAGTCGCCTTTCGGGGGGACCTCGACCTTAACCGCGTAGTGCTGCAACGGTCAAGGGCACGATCGCTGCTCTTCCCATGCAAAACCGGCGGGCGAGGGGGATAGTTTCTGGGCCGTGAAGATGAACGAGGCGACACGCGAGGCCATCGCGATCCACCAGGCGGCTGGGCGCCGATTCGAGGCCGGCGGGGTTCGATCCTTCGTCCGGGACGAGGGCGGTGGGGGCGACGTCGTCCTACTCCACGGTGTGCCCACGAGCTCGTTTCTTTATCGCAAGCTGGTGCCGGCCCTGGCCGGGCAGGGACTGCAGGCATACGCCTTCGACCTCCCGGGACTCGGCCTGGCCGAGCGGCCGGAGGAGTTCGACTACTCCTGGTCCGGCCTCTCGCGATGGACCGGTGAGGCCATCGACGCCCTCGGGATCGACCGCTGTCACTTGGTCGTTCACGACATCGGCGGGCCGATCGGATTCGAGTGGGCGATCCGCAATCCGGATCGGGTCCTCTCCGTGACGGTGCTCAATACCTTCCTCGACGTCGCGACCTTCAAGCGGCCGTGGACGATGCGCCCGTTCGCCACCCGCGTGGTGGGCGAGGCGTGGCTCGCCATGCTTCAGCCCTCGGTGGGAGCTCAGCTCTTCTACCTCCAGGGGATCCAGAACAAGGCAGCCGTGCCTCGAGCCGAGGTCTTGGCCCACATCCACCTGCTGAAGCACAACGACCGCGGCCGCGCCTTCCTGCGGATCATGCGCGGCTTCGAGCTCACCGAAGAAAAGCAGCGCTACCTTTGGCAGGGTCTCGCGGACCGGCCCTGGCCGGCCCGCATCATCTGGGGCGAGCGTGACCCTGCGCTCGGGCTCGACCGACTCCACGTGGTGGAGAGCGTGCTTGGTGTCGACGACCCGATCCTCCTGCCGGCCAAGCACTTCCTGCAGGAGGACCAAGCGCCCGCGATCGCCAATGCCGTGGCCGACCTGGCGGCACCGTTGGGATAGCTCGCCTCGGCGATCGGCGAGTTATTCGGCCTGCGGCCGGGTATCGCGCCGATCGACTCGCGCCGGGCGCGCTCCGTGCTCTATCAGCCTCGGCCCCCCGCGCTCAGGGAAGGGGATCTCGACGATGTCGAAGTCGCGGGGTGCGATCGCTTCGGGCAGCACCTCGCGGGCCTCCGCGAGCAGGTCGCGGACGTCATAGCGGGTCGATGCGTGGACGAGGGCAAGCATCTCGACCCCCGCCTCGCGGGCGAGCTCGGCCGCTTGGCGTGCGGTGCTGTGCCCGGTCTCGGCCGCCCGGCCGATCTCGTCGTCGGCGAAGGAGCCGTCGTGGACCAGTAGCTGGGCCTCGTGGGCCGCGACCGAAGTCATCTCACAGGGGCGCGTGTCGCCGGTGATCACGATCTTGCGGCCGGTGCGGGCGTCGCCCATCACGTCCGCCGGCCGTACCGTGCCCTTCGAGCCCTCGACCTCTTCCCCGCGCTGCAGGCGGCCGAGATCGGGCCCGTGGGTCACTCCTAGCACCGCTGCTCGGTCCGGATCGAGATGTCCCGGGCGGCCGTCCTCAACAATCGCATAGCCGTACGCCCGCACGCGATGCTCGACGGCGAAGGGGCGGACTTCGTAGGTGTCGTGGCGGATCGCCTCCCCCTCCCCCAGCTCCACCAGGTCGAGCTCGTAGCCGATGCGCCCGAAGATGCGCGCGAGGGCGGTGAAGAGATCATGCAGGCCCGGCGGGCCGATCACCCGCAACGGCCGCTGGCGATCGGTGAGGTCGTACGTCTTGAGCAGACCCGGGATGCCGAGGTAGTGGTCGGCGTGGTAGTGCGTCAGGTAGATCTCGTCGGCCTGGACCAACCCCGTGGACCGCTGCATCTGGCGCTGCGTGCCCTCGCCGCAGTCGAACAGGATTCGATCCCCGCCGAGGCGAGCCAGCGCGCATGCCGTCGCCCTCCGCGCCGTGGGCACGGAGCCGCCTGTGCCGAGGAAGACGATGTCGAGGTCCATGTGGCAACCGTAGCCGCGGCAGCGCGGCCGGTGCGGTCGGCCCCGTGCGGGGTATCTAGACTGGCGTGCGAGCGCCCGTAGCTCAGCTGGATAGAGCGCGCGCCTCCGGAGCGCGAGGCCACAGGTTCGAATCCTGTCGGGCGCGTAGCGGCTGGTGCGCAGGCCCGGACACGTCAACCCGGCGGCCGGACCTCTGGGTGCTCCGAGTACCAGCCCAACGTGTGCATGAGTCCCTCCTCCAGCCCGACATGTGGGGCCCAGCCGCAGCACTCGAGGATCTTCGTCGTATCAACCCACTGCCGGTCGATCTCACCGGAGGGGTTGCCGGCTCCATGGATCCCCGGAGTGACGTCGCGGGCGGAGACCTCGGCGATCGTCTCGAGCACCTCGGCCACGCGATAGGACCGGCCACCCCCGGCGTTGAACGCCTCGCCGCGCACGTCATCGCGATCCAGGCTCTCGGCGATCGCGAGGTACGCGCGAACCGCATCCTCCACGTATAGGAAGTCGCGCTCCGGCGATCCGTCGGAGCGAAGCACGGCCGGCCGTCCGTCGATGGACGCGCAGACGGCCTCGGGGATGAGCCGCGAAAAGTTGAGATCACCACCCCCGAAGACGTTGGCGAAGCGCGTCACCGCCACCGGCAAACCGTAGGAGGGCCAATAGGAGCGCGCGATGATGTCGGCCGCCGCCTTCGATGCCTCGTACGGGGCTGTGGCCTGCAGCGCGAAGTCCTCCCTGTAGGGCAGGCGGTCGTGTCGTCCGTAGGCCTTGTCGGATGAGGCGACGACGACGCGCGCAACGCCCGCGCGGCGGCACGCTTCGAGCACGGTCCAGGTTCCGCGCACGTTGGTCTCGAAGCCGTCGATCGGCGACTGCTGGACATCCGCGACGATCGCCTCGGCGCCGAGGTGAAAGACGGTGTCGATCGAGCGCTCGCGCAGCAGGCGCTCCACGAGCTCGCCGTCGCGCAGATCGCCGCTCACATCCTCGACGTCAGCGGCCACGCCGAGCACCTCAAGCGTCGAGAGGGGGCGCTTCGGGCCCGACCGATCGAGTGACGTCACGCTCACACCCCGCTCGAGCAGCCCCGCTGCGAGCCAGGCGCCTACGAAGCCTCGGGCTCCGGTTACGAGGGCACTGTCAGCCACCCGAGTTGACAACGGGCTCGCGATCCCAAACCGCCCAGGGGGCCTCCCCCGCCTTCCAGAGATCGTTGAGGATCACCGCGTCCTTGTAGGTGTCCATGCAGTCCCAAAACCCCGTGTGCCGGTGGGCGTGCAGCTCGCCATCGGCTGCGAGTCGGCGGAGCGGCTCGCGCTCGAGCACGCTGTCGGCGTCGAGGTAGGCGAGGAACTCAGGCTCGAGGTAGAGAAAGCCGCCGTTCACCCAACTCTCCAGCCGGGGCTTCTCGTCGAAGGCACGCACCCGCTCGTCCTCGTCGATAACCGCCACCCCCCAAGGGCTGCGAGGCCGGACGACGGTCATCGTGGCCAGCCGCCCTCGGGCTCGGTGCGAGGCGATGAGCGCTTCGAGATCGACGTCGGCCACGCCGTCGGCGTAGGTCAGGCAGAAGGAGCCGCTGCCCAGCCGATCAGCGGCAAGTGCGACCCGGCCGCCTGTTGGCGTGTCGGGCCCGGTGTCTACGCACTCCACCTCGATCCGCTCGGGCCAATCGGCCTCAGCCACGAAGCGCTCGATCATCTCTCCCAGGTAGCCGGTCAGAAGGACGAACCGCCGTAGCCCTTGAGCCGCATAGATCCGCATCACGTGCCAGAGAATCGGCTTTCCGCCGATCTCAACCAGCGCCTTGGGGATCGCGCGCGTGCGCTCCTGCAGGCGGGTGCCGCGCCCACCGCAGAGGATCGCCACCGGGGCCACGCCTGATTCCATCGTGGCCGAGCTTAGTGGCGAACCTGGGCGGGCTAGCTGCCGCCGGCGACGGCCGGCAGGATGGTTACCTCGTCGCCCTCGGCCAGCTCTGTCTCGAGGCCGTCTTGGAAGCGGATGTCCTCGCCTGAGACGTAAACGTTTACGAACCGGCGCAGGGTGCCGTCCTCTGTGATGCGCGCACGCAGATCTTCGTGGGAGTCGAACACCGCGTCGAGCGCCTCACCGACCGTCCCCCCTTCGACCTCGACCTCCGACTCGCCGTCGGTGACGCCACGAAGCTGTGCGGGGATCTTGACCGTGACCGACATCGCCAGGAAATCTACTCAGGCGGCGACCGATGCGGCGGCTGCGACTTCCGACTCAAACGAGGCGATGGTCGGCTCGATCTCGCTCATGCGAAAGCCCGTGCGAGTCGCGTCAAGCGTCTTCAGGCCCTCGCCGGTGATCACAACCACAACGCGCTCGGCTGAATCGATCCTTCCCGACTCCGCCAGCTTGCGAAGCGTCGCCACCGTGACTCCTCCGGCCGTCTCGGTGAAGATCCCCGTGGTCTCAGCAAGGAGGCGGATTCCATCTCGGATTTCCTCGTCGCTGACTGCCTCGATCTCGCCGCCCGTGCGCTGCGCGAGCTCGACGGCGTACGGGCCGTCGGCGGGATCACCGATCGCCAGGCTCTTCGCGATCGTCTTGGGACGCTTCGGCTTGCAGATCTCCCAGCCCTCGGCGTACGCCTCGGCAACCGGGTTGCAGCCCTCCGCTTGGGCGCCTGAGAACGCCGGCAGCTCGCCCTCGAGGAGCCCGAGCTCGATCCACTCCGTAAAGCCTCGCCCGATGCGTGTGAAGAGGGATCCCGAGGCCACCGGGCACACGATCCGGTCGGGCAGCTCCCAGCCGAGCTGCTCAGCGATCTCATATGCCACCGTCTTCGAGCCCTCGGCGTAATACGGGCGGAGGTTCACGTTGACGAAGGCCCACGGCCTCGTCTCGCACAGCTCCGTGCAGAGCCGGTTGACGTCGTCGTAGCTCCCGTGCACGCCCACCAGCTCCGTGCCGTAGACGCCGGTCGCGAGCAGTTTTTGCTCCTCGAGGTCGGCAGGGACGAAAACGTAGGAATCGAGGCCAGCGGCGGCAGCGTGGGCGGCGACCGCGTTGGCGAGGTTGCCCGTCGAGGCGCAGGCAAGTGTCTCGTAGCCCAGCTCGCGAGCCTTGGCCACGGCCACGCCCACGACTCGGTCCTTGAACGAGTGCGTGGGGTTGGCGGCGTCGTTCTTGATCCAGATCTCCCCCAGGCCCAGGCGGGCGGCCAGCCTCTCCGCCCGGATGAGCGGCGTCAATCCGGGCTCGAGCGACGTCCGCGTCGGCGGTGGCCCGTCGGCGAAGGGCAGGAAATCGGCGTATCGCCAGATCCCCGCGCTGCCGGCCTGGATCTTGCGCCTCGCCTCGGCAGGGTCGAGCTCGGAGTGGTCGTAAGCAGCCTCGAGCGGGCCGAAGCACTCCTCGCAGACATATCGGGCCTCGAGTTCGTAGCCCGTCCCGCATTCCTTGCACCGCAGCTCAGTCACACCCATTGTCGTTCTCCTTCGGTCCCGTGTCGTATGTCTTCCAACGAAAAAACCTCCACCCGGTGCGAGTAGAGGCCCTTGGCGCGGGACCTACTCACATCTGTCAGGCAATCCACCTGCTGGAATTGGCACCTTCCTCAGAGCTTGCGCTCCGAGCGGTTGCCGGGGTTTCAACGGGCCAGTCCCTCCACCCCTCTTGATGTGGCGGTTATGTAGGCCGGCAATATAGCGCGGCCTCCGACGAGCGGGGTACCCTCCTGAGAGTTCCGATGGACCGAGCGAGCGAATCGAGCCAAGCCGATGCCGAGCCTTCCGAAGCCCAGGCTGCGCCGCAGTGCCCGCGGCGCTCAGCTCGCGTCCCCGCCTGAGGCCCGGGACGGCAAGCCCAACGTCGAAACGATCGACGGCGAGGGTCTGCGCTGGGTGAACATCGAGCGCCCTGGCCCGCTTGAGACGGCTTGGCTGGAGGAGCATTTCGGCTTCTTTCACCCCCTGGACCTCGAGGACGTGCTCTCGCGCAACCAGCGGCCGAAGATCGACGAGTACGACACCTACCTCTTCATCGTCTTGCATTTCCCGGTGTTCGACCGCTCCGTCGGGCGCCTGAACGCCGGCGAGCTCGACATCTTCGTGGGCCAGGACTTCCTGGTCACGATCCCCAACACCCCGCTGCAGCCCGTGGAGTACCTGTTCGAGCGCTGCCGCCGCAAGGAGGAGCTGCGCGAGCAGAACTTCTCCCGCGGCTCCGGATATCTGCTCTATCGGGTCGTCGACGACGCCTTCGACTACTGCTTCCCCATGCTGCGGAAGATCGGCAACAAGCTCGACGCCGTCGAGAACGAGATCTTCGAGGGCCGCTCCGAAGAGGTCGTGCGCGACATCTCCAATGTGAAGCAGGAGATCATCAACTTCCGCAAGGTCGTTCGGCCCCAGCGGACCGTGTTGATCGACCTCGAGCACTCAAAGCAGCGCTTCCTGGCGCCAACGGAGGGTGAGCTGGAGGTCTACTTCGACGACATCCAGGACTCGCACGAGCGCATCTGGGACCTCCTCGAGAACTACAAGGAGGTGATCGAGGCGCTCGAGGACACGAACGAATCAGTGATCTCACACCGCGTCAACGACATTCTGCGCGTCCTCACGGCCTTCAGCGTCATCATCCTGCCGCTCACCCTGATCGCGAGCCTGTGGGGCATGAACGTCGGGGTCCCGGGAGAGGGCGACTCAGCGGACTTCTACGCGATCGTCGGCGGCATGCTGGTGCTGCTGGTGGTGATGCTCGTCTATTTCCGGCGGCGCGGCTGGCTCTGACGCAAAGCGGCGGCTCGGTGCGAACCGTCCTCGCATCGATCCTGGCATGGCTCGTCGCGGGGAGCGCACTCGCATTTTCCCTCGTTCGCCTGCTCGGCATCGAGTCGGGTTTCCCCCTCTTCCCCATCCTCGCCTTCACGCCGTACGTGGCCGTCGCCGCGATCCTCTGCGCGACCGTCTCGCTGCTGCTGCGCCGCTGGGCGGCGGCGGCCGTAACCGTCATCGCTGCCGCCGTCTTGGTGGCGCTGGTCATCCCCCGTGCCATTGGCGAGAGCGCAGAGCCCGGTGGGAACACCCTCCGCATCATGTCCTCGAACATGTTCGTCGGCGGCGCCTCCGCGGAGGCGCTGACCGAGCTCGTGGCAGAGCACGAGATCGACGTCCTGAGCGTGCAGGAGGTGACGCCGCAGCTCGCCACCAGACTCGAGGCGGCCGGAATCGCGAACGAGCTGCCGCACCAGCTGCTGGCGCCCGGGCCGGAGTCATCTGGCGGCGCTCTCTACTCACGGCTGCCGCTTCGAGAGATTCGCGACGTGCCGAGCTCCCTGGCCGGTCCGCTGCCCGCGGGCTCGATCCAGCCTGCGCAGGGCCCCGCCGTTTCCGTGTACGTCGTCCACCCTCCGCCCCCGATCGATGGGACGAGGGTTGCCGAGCTGGAGGCCGACCTCGAGACGATCCCCAGCGCCGGTGGCGCGGAGCAGCTCACGGTGATCGCCGGCGACTTCAACTCAACGCTCGACAACGCCGCCTTGCGCGACGTGCTCGCCCGCGGTTACGTCGACGCCGCGGAGACAACCGGCGCGGGGCTCACCCCGACGTGGCCGGCCGGCAGGGTGTTCCCACCACAGGTGACCGTCGACCACGTGCTCGTGGACGAGCGCGCGAGCGTGACCAACACCCAGATCCTCAACATCGCCGGCAGCGACCACCGGGCGGTGCTGGCCGAGCTCAGGCTTCCCACGCCTCGCTAGACACCGCGGCAGTAGACCGTCTCGTCAACGAGCTTCTCGGGCCCGGCGTCGTTCGAGATGGAGAACCCCCAGTGGTCGTCGGGCTTTATGTCCATGTCAGCTCCGTCCCTTGGCGCGAACGAGTGGATGTGTGCGCCCAGGTCGGGGCTGGGAATGACCACGCCCGCGCCCGTCGGGCCCGAGACCTCGACCGGGCCGAGCGCGCATGTGACGTCGTCGGTGAACGTGCTCGGGGCGGCGGCCATCGGTTGCGATGTGAAGACCCGGCCGAACTCGTTGGAGCAGATCGCGTACACCCTGAACTTGCGCTTGGGCCCGGCGATGCTGCCAGCGGATGCGCGCCAGCCATCCTCGAAGGGATCGGCGTCGGGCCCTTCGAACGGGGCTGTGGCCCTGAGGCTGGCACCCTGGGTTGGGCCGAATACGCGGACGCCCCCGGACCCGGGCCGCCCGCTCTTGCATGTCGCCTTGACGCTGCTGCCGGCGGGCCCGACCCCCACCTTCCCCTCCTTGCTGGCGTAGTGGATCCCGAGCTTCGGCTTTGCGCAGATCGCCTGCGTGTTTGCCGAGATCGGTCCGGAGCTCGCGTTGTATCCCCTGGTGGTCCAGGAGCGGTGGCCCGGGCCCGATGGATAGGAAGAGCTCAGGTATCCCGTCGCGGGCGCGCCGGTGACAATCGCGCCGCCCCCCACGGCGACCCGCTTCCCGGGACAGGACGCCTTTGTGGTCCAACCGGAATTCCCGGTGACGACCTTCGCATTGCTCGCATACGCGAACCCGCCCGTGCTGCCGAGCTGAAGCGTCGCGGCGCTTGCCGTCGACGCTCCGCCAACGGCGATCGCCGCCAGGCCCGCCAGCAAGGCTCCAGATGACCTCCGTGCCATCCAAGCCAGCATAGACCGCGGTCGGCCTCAGGTCGATGCTGTCTAGGATGCCGCCGTGTGGCCGGGCAACGCATCTGGGCGCCGTGGCGCCTCGACTACGTGAAGGACGCGTCGAAGGACTCCGAGGAGGAGTGCATCTTCTGCGCGAAGCCTGCGGCGCACGAGGATGAGGAGAACCTGATCGTGCACCGCGCCGAGCGCTGCTTCGTGATCCTGAACCTCTACCCGTACACAAACGGGCACCTGATGGTGGCCCCGTACGACCACGTGGCGACGCTGCCCGAGCTCGACGCCGAGGTGGTCGCGGAGATGATGTCCCTCTCGCAGCAGGCGATGCGCCTCCTGGAGCGCACCTACGAACCGCACGGCTACAACGTGGGCTTCAACCAGGGCCGCATTGCGGGCGCTGGAGTCGAGCACCACATCCACATGCACGTGGTCCCGCGCTGGGGCGGCGATACGAACTTCATGCCAGTCCTGGCGGACACGCGGGTCATGCCTCAGTCGCTGGCGCAGAGTTATGAGGCCCTGAGGGGAGGATTCGCATGACGGACGTGCCGGACGGGATCTTCAAGGCGTACGACATCCGTGGCATCTACGGCGAGGAGATGGACGGCGATACCGCCTACCTGGTGGGCCGCTCGTTCGCGCGCGTTCTCGCGGACATGCACGAGAAGCAGACCAAGGAGCTCCGCATCGGCCTCGGCCGCGACATGCGCCTGCAGGCGCCCGAGATGAGCGAGCGGCTGCGCGAGGGGCTCATCGACGAGGGGTGCACCGTGCTCGACGCCGGGATGGTTGCGACCGAGATGCTCTATTTCCTCGTCGGCTCACGGGAGCTCGACGGCGGCGCGATGATCACTGCCTCGCACAACCCCAAGGCGTACACGGGGATGAAGCTCGTGCGGGAGGGGGCGCTTGCGCTCTCGGGCGACTCGGGCATCGGCGAGGTGAAAGCACTGATCGAGGCAGGGTTCGAGGAGCCCCCCGGCGGTGGGAGCGTCGAGGCGCTGGACATCTACGACGAGTTTCACGAAAAGGCGCTTTCGTTCATCGACGCCGATGCGATCGAGCCGCTGCGAGTGGTAGTCGACGGCGGCAACGGCATGGCGGGCCCGATGGTCGGCCCGCTGCTCGAGCGTCTTGGCCTAGACCTCGTTGAGACCTACTGGGTTCCCGACGGCGAGTTTCCGGATCACGAGCCGAACCCGCTGCTCGAGGAGAACCGTCAGTTCGTGGTCGACCGGGTCCTGGCGGAGGACGCCGACCTTGGGATCGCTTGGGACGGCGACGCCGACCGCTGCTTCTTCGTCGACGACGCCGGGACGTTCATCGACGGCGACTTCCTGACGGCGCTGCTCGCCCGGCAGCTGCTCGAGAAGGAACCGGGTGCGCTGATCCTCTACGACGTGCGGGCGAGTCGCGCCGTGCCCGACACGATCCGCGAGCTGGGCGGCGAGTCGAACATGAACCGGGCGGGCCATGCGTTCTTCAAGGCTGCCCTGCGGGAGCAGGGCGCCGCGTTCGGCGGCGAGGTCTCGGGCCACTACTACTTCCGTGACTTCTGGTGCGCGGACTCCGGCACGGTCCCGGCGCTCCTCGTGCTGGAGCTGCTGTCGACTCAGGACCGCACCCTGGCGGACCTCGTTGGCGACCTCAGCGAGCGCTATTTCATCTCCGGCGAGATCAACTCGGAGGTCTCCGACCAGGACGCCAAGATGGAGGAGCTGGCGGAGATCTACTCCGACGCCGAGGTAAGCCGGCTGGACGGCGTCTCCGTGGACTACCCGGACTGGCACTTCAACGTCCGGCCATCGAATACCGAGCCGCTGCTGCGCCTCACCCTCGAATCCCTCGTCTCACGCGAGGACATGGAGAAAAAGCGCGACGAGGTGCTGAAAGTAATCCGTGGGTGAGTGACGCGCTCGAGCGCGCCGGTGCGGAGGGCATCCATCGCCTCGCGATCCCGACCCCCTTCGCAGTCGGCCGCGTCAACTGCTACCTGATCGAGGACAAGCCGCTCACGCTCGTCGACACGGGCCCCAACTCCGGCAAGGCGCTTGACGAGCTCGAGGCCCAGCTCGACCAGCACGGCCACAGAATCGAGGACCTTGAGCTCATCGTCCTCACCCATCAGCACATCGACCATCTCGGCCTGATCGAGATCGTCGCGAAGCGCTCGGGAGCCGAGGTGGCGGCGATCGATGTGGCAGTCGAGCGGCTGGGGAACTTCGGCGCCGACGCGGAGCGCGACGACGAGTACGCCGGCGCGCTGATGCGCCGATACGGCATCCCCGACGACGTCGTCACCGCGCTCCGTTCGGTTTCGCGGAGCTTCCGGGGCTGGGGGGCGGCAGCCGAGGTGACGCGCCCACTGGCCGATGGCGAGAAGCTCGAGCTGCGGGATCGAACGCTCGAGGTCCAGCACCGGCCAGGGCACAGCCCGTCGGACACGATCTTCTGGGACTCAGCGCGACGCATCCTCCTGGCGGCGGACCACCTGATCGCACACATCTCCTCGAACCCGCTGATCTCACGGCCGCTTGACGGCTCGGACGAACGCCCACGCGCGCTGGTGGAGTACATCCGCTCGTTGAAGCGAACCCGCGAGCTGCCCGCGCAGATCGTGCTCTCCGGCCATGGCGAGCCGATCACCGACCACCGCGCGCTGATCGATGAGCGCCTGGCGATGTACGAGCGCCGGGCGGAGAAGCTCCGGGCCCTGATCGACGAGCGACCACGCTCGGGATATGAGCTCGCCCAGGAGATGTGGGGCAACGTCGCCGTTACACAGGCGTTCCTCACCCTCTCCGAGGTGGTGGGCCACGTCGATCTCCTGATTGCATCAGGGCTCGTCCGGGAAGCGGCGGATGAGCCCGGCGTCGTACGGTTCGAGTCGACCGGAGCTGAGGGAGAGATCGAGCTCCCATGATGCTTCCCGAACCCCGGAGGTAACCGGCACCCGTGCCGGGGTACGAGAAAGCAAAGAGATGAGCGCCACCGCGACACCCACCATCCCGCCATCCGAGCAGATGGAGCCTGCGCCGGTGCCCCGACGCCCGCGCAAGAAACGCATGCTCGTGATCGTGAACCCGTACGCGACGACGGTCTCAGACCGCCTCAAGAACCTGGTGGTCTACGCGCTCCAGGGTCGCTATCAGGTCGAGGCGGTCTCGACGCAGGCGCAGAACCACGCCACCCAGATCTGCCGTGAAGCCCGCGATGAGGGCTACGACGTCGTCGTGGCCTTCGGCGGGGACGGGACCGTGAACGAGGTGGCCAACGGGCTCGCGTACACCGATGTGCCGGTCTCGGTCCTCCCGGGGGGATCGACGAACGTCGTCGGTCGCACGCTCGGCATCCCCAACGACGTCGTTGACGCCACCGAGCACCTGCTCGGCCTCGCGGACGACTTCGAGCCGCGCAAGATCGACCTGGGCCTGGCGAATCGTCGCCGCTTCCTGTTCAGCTGCGGCGCGGGGCTCGACGCCACCAGCGCCCGCCGGGTCGACGCGAATCCCAGGCTGAAGGCGCGGGGCGGCCGCTGGTTCTACACCTGGACGGCGGTGCGCAGCTTCTACGCCGAGTACCTGCGTAATCCGGTGCGAATGCGAGTGGCCGTTGCGGGCGAACCGGCGTCCGAGGGCATCACGACCCTCGCCCAGAACTCCGATCCGTTCACCTACTTCGGGCGCCAGCCGATCAGGGTCTGTGAAGGTGCGGCGATCGATAACGGCACGCTCTCGATCGCGGTGCTGCACCGGGCCGCTCAGCGCGACGTGCCAACCATCGCGACCCGCATGCTCTCCGAGCGGTTGCATCTCGCTGACCACCGCCACATCGATCACTTCGACGGTGTGACCGAAGCACGCCTCGAGTCCGTCTCGCTCGATCGCGAGGGTCGCATTCGGCCGTTCCCGGTCCAGGTGGACGGTGACTTCATCGGCGACCACGGCGAGCTCGACCTCGGGATCGAGCCGGCCGCGCTCACCGTCGTCGCGTAACGCCCGCGGCGTGGGCGACGACTGCCTCTTCTGCTCGATCGCCGCTGGCGAGGCTGATGCCCACCTCGTCTTCGAGGATGAGGTCTCGGTCGCATTCCTGGACAACCGCCCGTTGTTCGCGGGCCACTCGCTCCTGGTCCCCCGGGACCATTACGAGGCCATCTGGGACCTTCCGGACGAGCTGGTCGAGCCCTACTTCGCCAACGTGCGGCTGCTCGCGGAGGCGGTCAGGGAGGCCAGGGGAGCGCAGGGCGCCTTCGTGGCGCTCAACAACATCGTGAGCCAGTCGGTGCCGCACCTCCACACGCACCTCGTTCCGCGCAATCGAAAGGATGGGCTGCGAGGTTTCTTTTGGCCCCGCTCGAGGTATGAGAGCGATGAGGAGGCGCGAGCTGCAGCCGCGTCGGTGCGCACTGCGCTCAGGCGGCGAGGCTCCACAGCCAAGTGACATCGGCCCAAGTAGTCCATCAAGATCTCGCCCTTGCCACCCAATCTCAGGAGGAGACCTCTGAGGTTTTGGAGCTCTCACGCCGCCTCCTGCCCGCAAGCGGCAACGACTGGGGGACTGTTGCTCACAAGAGCACGACCCATCGGACGTGGCTGGCCGATGTCGCTCCGCTGATCCATCCTGACTTTGAGGCGGTGTTCCCCGCGACCGGTGAGGACTCCCGCGTCAAGTTCGGCCTCGAGGCGACGCTTGCGGGCCTGCGCCAGATCGGCCGATCGTTCGACACGCTGGTGGCGATCCCGGACCTCTATATCGAGCTCGGCGACAGCGTTCTCGTCTTGCTTCATCGCGCGGGGCGCACTTCCCATGGTCACGTGTTCAACCTCGACGGAGCCGTTCTGCACGAGTTCACCGACGGCATGCTGCGGAGCATCACTCTCTACGTCGATCGTCCGAGCGCGCTGGCGGCCAACGGCCTCACCGCCGAGGACGCGCAGCGGCGCGGCGTCCCACCGATCGACTAACGAGCGCGGTTGCCCGCAGCCCAGCCGGCGTTGTGGGCCACGAGCCCGGCACCGTCGATCAGCCGGAAAGCGGCGGCCTCGGGATCGCCTCGGAGCCCATGGCGGGCAGCGTCGCCTCCGACGCGCACGAGTTCGCGCACGGAGAGCGGCCACCGGCCACCCACGGCGGGGTAGCGCTCGTGGAGCCAGCGCGAGCCGGAGCCGTAGCGCGCGAACGCCCGCAGCAAGCCGGCCACCGTCTCGCGGTGCGCGTGGCGAACAAGGGCTTCCGGTCTGAACTCGAGCGCCCAGCCGGCCTCCTGCAAACGCAGGCAGAAGTCCACGTCGCCACCGGAGCGAATGCCCTCGACGAACCCACCAAGCTTTCGAAACGCCGTGGCTCGAACCATCAGGTTTCCCGTCGCCGCGATCGTGCGTCCACGCCCGTAGAGCCCATCGGTCTGGCTCAGGACCTTGCGATCGCGCGCGTAGCGAGCGGCCAACGCCTGCTGTTCAGGCTCACCCAGGATCTCGCCGGCCATCGCCCCGACGCGCTTTGCAGGCGGCGGCTCAAAGAATGGCCGGAGAAGCCCCGCCTCGGGTCTGCAGTCCGCGTCGATGAAGCAGAGCCAGTGGCCCGAAGCGGCCTGGGCTCCACGATTGCGCGCGTAGTACGACGATCGCTCGCCGGTGGCCGGCACGACGCGGGCGACGTCTGCCAGCGCGCTCGCGTCGCCATTATGCGAGTTGTCAGCAACGATCACCTCGTCCCCATCGATCAGATCGAGGGCGAGCAGCGAAGCTCGCAGGCGCTGTGGGTTGCCGCCGCCGAACGGCACGACGACGCTCACGAGCGGGCGCCCGTCCGTCATCCGCGGGCTACTCGGTCGGCGTGATGCGGTAGGCGTCGAATACCGACTCGACGTTGCGCAGGCGGCCGACGCATTGCCGGAGCTGCTCGGTGTCCCCCACCTCGACCACGAAGCGGTTCTTGACCATCGGGTGCTTGGTCGTGCACTTGGCCTCGAGGATGTTGATGCCCGCCTCGGAGAACGCCCGCGAGAGATCCTCCAAAAGGCGCGTGCGATCCCAGGCATCGACCTGCAACTCGACGCGATAGGAGGTCGAGTTGTCACCCGCCCAGCTCACGTCGGTGAACCGGTCCGGGTCCTTGCGAAGTGCGACCACGTTCTTGCAGTCCTCGCGGTGGATCGTGATCCCCCGCCCGAGCGAGACGTAGCCGACGATCTCGTCACCGGGCACGGGCCGGCAGCACTTCGCCAGGCGAACCATGACGTCGTCCACCCCCTCGACCTCGATGCCGAAGCTGGAGGCGTCTTGGGTGCGCCGCTGACGCTCGTCGCGGCCCTCAAGCACGCTCGCCAGGCGCGCCTCCGTCTCATCGCCCGCGACCGCTTCTCCCTGCTTCAGGCGCTGGAAGACCTTGGTCGTGATGGTCTTCGAGGAGATCTTGCCCTGCCCGAGGGCGATGTAGAAGTCGTCTGCCTTGCGGAAGCCCATCTCGCGAATCAGGTCGGCGAGCAGCGGCGATCCTGCGATTCGCTGCATCGGCAGCCCGCGCTTTCGCAGCGCGCTCTGAAGCTCGTCGCGACCCCGGCGCTCCGCGTCCTCGCGACGCTCGCGCTTGAGGAAGGCGCGAATCTTGTTGCGGGCGCGACTCGTTCGCACCAGGGCGAGCCAGTCGCGTGAGGGCCCGCGCTCCTGCTTGGCGGTGAGGATCTCGACGATGTCGCCTGAACCGAGTTGGTAGTGGAGCGGCACGATCTTGCCGTTTACCTTCGCGCCGACGCAGCGGTGGCCGACGTCCGTGTGGACGGCGTAGGCGAAGTCGAGCGGCGTCGAGCCGGCCGAGAGGTTCTTGACCTCACCGCGCGGGGTGAAGACGAACACCTCGTCCTCGAAGAGGTCGACCTTGAGCGACTCCAAGAACTCGGCCGGCTCCTGATCTCCCTCGGCGTCAAGGAGCTGGCGCAGCCACGTCATCTTGTCGCGCTGCGGATCGCCCTTCGACTTCGACTTGATCGCGCCCTCCTTATAGATGACGTGGGCGGCGATCCCGTACTCGGCCAGCTCGTGCATGTCCGAGGTCCGGATCTGGATCTCGAGTGGCCTTCCCTCGGGTCCGATCACCGTGGTGTGGAGGGCCGAGTAGAGGTTCAGCTTCGGGGTGGCGACGAAGTCCTTGAAGCGGCCGGGTAGGGGCTTCCAGATCGAGTGGATGATCCCGATCGCGCCGTAGCAGTCCTTGACCGAGCCGACCAGCACCCGCATTGCGGTCAGATCGTAGATCTCGTTGAACTCCCGACCCTTCTTCGTCATCTTCGAGTAGATCGAGTAGAAGTGCTTGGCCCGGCCTGAGATCTGCGCCTCGATACCGACTTCCGCCAGCTCTTCCCGCAGGAACTCGCCAGCCTCGGTTACGTAGCGCTCGCGCTCCTCGCGCTGCTGGGAGACCAGCTTCTTGATCTCGTCGTACTTGCGCGGATGCAGGCGAGCGAACGCCAGGTCCTCGAGCTCCCACTTGATCGCGTGGATCCCGAGGCGGTGCGCGAGCGGCGCATAGATCTCGAGCGTCTCGCGAGCCTTGTCGAGCTGCTTTTGCTTCGGCAGCGCCTCCAGCGTGCGCATGTTGTGGAGGCGGTCGGCGAGCTTGATCAGGATGACCCGGACGTCCGTGGCCATCGCAACCATCATCTTGCGGTAGTTCTCGGCCTGGTGCTCATCGCGGCTTTGGAAGGTGATCCCGGTGAGCTTTGTGACCCCGTCGACAAGGCCGGCGACTGATTCCCCGAAGAGCTCGCTCACCTCGTCGAGGCTGGCGCTCGTGTCCTCGACCGTGTCATGGAGCAGTGCCGCGCAGAGCGTCTCGGTGTCGAGCCTCAGGCCGGCGCAGATCTTCGCGACCTCTACCGGGTGTGTGATGAAGTCCTCGCCCGAGCGACGGCGCTGGTCGGCATGGCGCTCGCAGGCGAAGGCGAAGGCGGCCTCGACGGCATCACGGTCGATGGCTCCGGCGCCCCCCTCGGAGTGCTCGGCGACGACGGCCAGAAGGTCGCCAAGCAGCGCTCGTTCCTCGGCCGTGAGCGCCTTGGTGAGCTCGTTGACCGGGGGGGCCGGTGCCGAGGCTCCGTCGCTGGCTCCAAGTCGGGTGTGACCTCGGCGATCCGCCGGACTCTGGGTGGTCCCTCCCTGCCCGTTCCCTCCCGCGCGGGTCTGCGCGCCACGTTTCGCGGGGCGGTCTACTCCGGGTGTCTTCGCCTGCTCAGGAATCCGCGGCCTTCCTCATGACGCGCGCGGTAGGCGACGTACGCCGCCGAGCGCGCCAAGTCGGTGCCCTCCGAGGATACGACCCTGAGCCCTCCCATCGCGGCCTTTCCGTCGCGCGGGTCCCAGGCGACGAGCCCCAGCTCGCCGAGCACGCGCATGGCCCGGCCGAGCTGCTCCGGCGACTGCCGCGCCGGGGCACCGGGGGCGAAGGTCACCCGCAGCTGGTCGGGCGTGAGCGGGGTCTCGCCACCCCGCGCCTCCGAGAGCGCCCGGTAGAGGCCGGCGAGAGTCGCGCGAGATGGCCACTCGCGCGTCCCAGAGGCGAAGCGAGAGCTCGACCTCCGCTGCGCCCCATGCGAGGTGCAGAAAGCCATCCGGGCCGGAGCGGTCGACCAGATCCTCCAGCCGGGGCAGCGGGGCCGGGTCGATGAGAACGATGTGCTCGAAGCCCTCGACGATGGCGGGGTCGCGGGCCAGTCGAGGCCAATCGGTCAGGACCACTCCGCCGTGCTCGCTCCGTCGCAGCCTCGCTGTTGCCTCGCGCACGGCGTCGTCGGCCAGGCCGCAGCCTGCCATCACCATCGCGCCTCCACCGAACCGCGCCGGGACGGCCGCACGCTCCACGAGGGCGCGGCGCCTGATCGCATCGGCGCAGATGACGAGCACGCCCTCCCCGCTCGAGGCGAGGGCTGCGACCCTTGCCACCCCCGATCGACCGCGGCGATCCACCACCGAGCGGCGGGGCCGAGGACGAAGCGCGTCAGGGGGCCACGGCTCGAGGGGCAGCTCCATCTCGGCGTGCAGGCGGGTGCTCCACTCCTCCACTTCGGGCCAGCGGTCGCCGTCGCCGACGGCGGGGTCCGGCGCCTCCGACTCCTCATAGACGCTGGCCAGCACCACCCTCGGCTCGACGGACCCATTCCAGTGGTTGACCTCGAGCCGAAGGGACACATCGAGGGCGCTGGCGTCGGCGGCCCGCGCGAGGCTCCCGTTGACCCCGAAGGCGACGCCGCGGGCCCTGCCGCTCGCGCTCTCCAGCGAGAAGCGAGCGTGCCGCTCGCCCTCTCCCATCGGGCGCACGTCTCGCACCCGTGCCGCCGGCACGATCAGTCGCACCGGGGGATTGCCCTTGCCGAACGGGGCCAGCCGAGCCAGCTCGCTGGCGACATCGAGGCCGAGCTCGTCGGCGCCAACCACCGCATCGATCTCCTCCGTCGTCGCGGGCGGCTCGTCTCCGAGGACCTCCCGGGCGTGGGCGGCGAAGGCCTCTCGGAACGCTGGGATGCCCGCCGCGTCGAGCTCGAGCCCGGCAGCGGCGCGATGCCCGCCGAAGCGCACGAGATGCTGAGCGCAGGCTTGAAGGCCGCCGAGCAGATCGAAGCCCGGGATGCTGCGGCCTGAGCCGCGAGCGCGCCCCGACTCATCCACCGCGATCAAGACGACGGGACGGCCCGTCCTCTCGACCATGCGTGAGGCCACGATGCCCACGACCCCGGGGTGCCAGCCCTCCCCCGCGATCACGAGGCCAGGGGCGTCGGCGAGCCCCTCGGGAAGCTCTTTGAGAGCCCTCACCGCTCCGTCCAGCACATCCCGCTCGGTGTCGCGGCGCTCGTGGTTCGTGCGATCGAGCCCAGCGGCGATCTCGGTTGCGCGCTCGAAGTCTTCGGTCAGCATCAGCTCGACGCCGGCGTCGGCTCGGTAAAGCCGCCCGGCCGCGTTGATCCGAGGAGCGAGCCGGAAGGAGAGGTCCCCTTCGTCGAGACGCTCCGGCTCGATCGAGGCCGTCGCCATCAACGCACGCAGGCCCTGACGACGAGCGAGGCGCGCCCGCTCGAGGCCCTTCCGCACCAGCGCTCGATTCTCACCGCGGAGTGGAACCAGATCGGCGACCGTTGCAAGGGCCACAAGGTCGAGATCGGCATCTGCGTCGGCGCCGCGCAGGGCTGACGAGAGCTTGTAGGCGACGCCGGTGGCGCACAGCTCCTCGCAGGGGTAGCGGCTGACCACCGGGTGCAGGACCAGGCATTCCGGTAGGCACTCCCCAGGCTCGTGATGGTCCGTGACGATCACCTCGATGCCGGCCGCGGTCGCGAGCGCCACCTCATCCCCGCAGGTGATGCCGCAGTCGGTGGTGATGAGGAGCTCGGTCCCGCGCTCGCGCAGTCGCTCGACCCCCTCGGCGGTCAGCCCGTAGCCATCGCCGAGACGGCCCGGGATGTACCAGTCGCAACTCGCGCCCAGGGCGCGGAGTGAGCCGACCAGGATGGCGGTCGAGCAGACGCCGTCGGCGTCGTAGTCGCCGTGGACGGTGATCTCCCTGCCGGCGGCGATCGCCGCCCGCACCGCCACCACCACCTCGGCCATCCCCGTGAACTCGAACGGATCATGCGACTCGTCGGCGTCGAGGAAAGCCCGGGCGGCAGCGACGGTGTCGAAGCCGCGCCGCACCAGGGTGATGGCCACGGGCTCGGGCAACGCCAGCTCATGGGCGAGCTCGCGGGCGCGGGCGTACTCGTAGGGCTCCAGCACGAACTGCTGCTCGGGCACGGAGGATCGCTGGGCAGAGGCCGCCACCGAAGCGACCGTAGGGACGGGGTAGGACGGAACCTCAGGGGGCTTCTTACGCTTCGGCCGCTTCGCGCTCGTCCTCGGCGCGCTGACCGACCACGTAGGCGATGGCCATCCCGATCAGGGCGCCGGGGACGGCGACGAGCACCGTGGCGATGTCGGTCTCGCCGATGCTTTGGGCCGTCGCGATCTGCGCGAGCGCCCCGGTGACCATCGAGCCCGCGACGGCGGCGAGGAAGGCTCCGACGATTCCCCCCCAGAACCGGTCGGGTAGGAACACGGTGAAGTGCCAGAGCGCGACGCCGACGGTGAACCACACCAGCGCGGCCACTAGCGGTTCCTCCCGTGCTTTCGGCGGCGCTGCTTCTGGCGGCGGCGCTGGCGCTGTGCCCGCTTCTCCGCGCCCTCGGCGCTGCGGCCCTCAGCCTCGGTGCGGCTGAGGCCACGCTCGGTGGGCTCGGGGTCGCGTGCAGCGCCTGTCGACGCGGCGGCGCCCGGGCCCGCGGGCGCCGAGCGCTCAACCGGCTCCTCGGCCACCGCGACCGGCTCCTCGCGAAGGGGCGGCGGCTCAACGGGTCGCGCCGGGGGCTCGGATCCGTCGCCGGCCTCTGCGTCGAGCGTGTGCCGCTCGGCCTCGTCGATCCGAGCGACGACGTTCTGCTCCGGGAAGGTGGGCACGTAGCCCATCGCCTCCATAATCCGCGCGCGGCGGCTGCGGTACTGGGGCTCGCGCTCCTTCCACGCCGCCAGCACCGGGGAGGCGATGAAGATCGATGAGTACGTACCCGATGCGACTCCGACGAGCATCGCGAACGCGAACGCTTGCAGCGTCTCGCCGCCGAAGACGAGCAGCACGCCGATCAGGAACACCGTCGAGAGGCCCGTGATCAGCGACCTTGTCAAAACCTCGCTCATCGAGCGGTTCACGATCTGCGAGAAGGCGGCGCGCGGCATCCGCGGCACGTTCTCGCGGATGCGGTCCAGCACGATGATCGTGTCGTACATCGAGTACCCGAGGATCGTGAGGAAGGCCGCGACGGTGGCGCTCGATACCTCCGCACCAACCAGCGCATAGACGCCCGCGGTGATCAGGATGTCGTGGACCAGGGCGATCAGCACCGGCACCGCGTACTTCGCCTCGAAGCGAATCGCGACGTAGGCGCAGATGACGAGCAGCGAGAAGATGATCGCGATCACGGCGCTGCGAGCGATCTGTTCGCCGAACGTGGGACCGATCGTCTGGTTGTCGAAGCCGCTGGGTTCGAGTCCGAAGCTGTCGGTCAGCGTGCCCTGGACCTCGCCGGTTGCCTCAGGCGAGAAGTCCGCCTGGATCTGGTACACGTTCTCGCCGAAGCCGGAGCCCTCGGTCGCGTCGGTCTCCTGGATCTCGGCGGAGTCCGCTCCCTCGATCCCGGCGTCGGTGAGCGCCGTGCGGATCTCCTCGGCCGTCGCCGGCTCCTGCAGGCTCGCCGTGATCCGGCTCCCCGACTCGAAGTCGATCCCGAGGTTGAGCTGCTTGGTCGCGAAGGCGATCGCGCCGACGGCCAGGATCACGCCGGAGATCGAGAAGAACCAGCGCGATGCGCCGGTGAAGTCGAAGTTCCACGGGCGGCCTTCGCCGGAGGCGCCGAGCGCGCTAGGCGAACGCATGAACTTGGCCCGGCCGAACGTGCCGAGGATCGCCTGCGTAAAGAGCACGGCGGTGAAGAGCGAGACGATCGTCCCGATCCCGAGCGTGAACGCAAAGCCCTTGACGCCAGCCGAGGCGAGAACGAAGAGGATGAATGCGGTGATCAGTGTGATCACGTTCGCGTCGACGATCGTCGCGATCCCCTTCCGATAGCCGGTCGCGATCGCCGAGGCCATCGATTTCCCTGCCCTCGCCTCCTCCTTTATTCGCTCGAAGATGACGACGTTGGCGTCGGCCGCGACGCCGATCGTCAGGACGAGCCCGGCGATGCCCGGCAGCGTCAGCGTCACCGGGATCAGTTCGATGAGCGCGTAGAAGAAGATCGCGTACACCAGCAGCCCGAGCCCGGCGACGACCCCGAGGAGCCGGTAGTAGGCGATCAGGAAGAGCAGGACGAGCCCGAGACCGATGAGGCCTGCCTTGAAGGCCTGGTTGAGCGCCTCCTCGCCGAGCGTCGCTGAGACGGTGCTCTGGCTGACCAGCGTGAGTTCGACCGGAAGGGCTCCGATCTGTAAGAACTTGGCGAGGTCCTGCGCCTCGGTCAGGGAGTCAAGGCCCGAGATCTGCGCACCCGTACGGCCGTCGATGCCATCGGGGTTCTCGCAGAAGTTGATGATCGGGTTGGAGACGATCTCGTTGTCGAGGACGATCGCGAACGATTCGGAGGCCGAGTCCGCGATGGTGGGGTCAGGACTCGCACAGGCATTCGGGGGAGCATTCGCCGCGCCTCGGGCCGCGATCCGCCCCGTGACCTCCGCGAATGCCTCGCGGCCCTGGTCTGTGAACTCGAACGTCACGTTCGGCGCGCCGCTCTCGTCGGTCTGCTGCTTCGGATCCTCGATCTCGTCACCGGTCAGCTCCGGCGCGTCTCGCAGCACAACCCACTCGGCCGGAGCGGCCGTGGCTTCGTTCACCTCCGTGGAGGGGTCGTCGATCGGCCCCGGCGCCTCGAGGACTACGGTGCCCTGCGGCACCTCGAGCACCTCGGTGCCCTCGGGCTGTTCGCCGCTTGGTGAATCGAGATAGAGGTCCGCCTCCTTGTCGGCCGGGCCCGACTCGAGCTCCAGCGTGTTCTCGTCGAACAGGTAGTAACGCGGGCCGTTCGTGGAGCAAAGGTCCTTCGGGCATTCGGCCTTGCGCTTCGAGGCAAACTGGACTGCGTCGTAGAGGCGCCCGAAGGTCTGCTGCTCTTCGGAGAGCTGCGGATCGCGATCGATCAGGTTGAGCTCGTAGTCGTAGAGAAAGAGCTGCGCCGTCGTGCCCACCTGTTCGATCGCACGCTCGGCGTTCGAGACGTCGGGGAGGCCGACCTCAATCTGGTCCGGACCGATGCGAGCGATCTCGGGCTCCGAGACGCCCAGCTCGTCGGTGCGCTCGCGCAGGATGTCGATCGAACGGTCGAGATCGGCGGCGTCGATGCTGGGATTCTTCGGCGTCGCGCTCGCCTTGTAGACGAGCTCGGTCCCGCCGCGCAGGTCGAGGCCCAGCACCGTGGGCTTCTGCGCGATCACGACAACCGACGCGGCCGTCAGGCCGAGCACGAAGAGGAGGACGAGGAGATTTCGGCGGCGGCTGCCCAACCCGTTCGCCTACTCAGGCGTCAGAACGAGAAGCAGCCCGCCGTCGTCGTCGTAGGCGGGAAAGAGATCGGCGACGGCCTCCGCGGGGCGGTCGCCCTCGGCGTGGACGGAAACCCGCTTGCCGAGCGAACGCACGCCCCACTCGAGGGTGGTCTCGATCGGATCGGTCGTGCCGTTCTTGTCGGCGTCGGCGTCTGGGCCGCCGTCGCCGGCTTCGAGCCACTCGAGGCCGAGAACCTCGCGCACCGGGCGGCCGATCACCTGCTCGTCGGAGAGGCCCGTGAGCTCGTATCCACCCTTGCCGATGTCGATCAACCGGCCGTTCGAGTCACAGGTGAAAAAGGCAGCGCCCGGAGCCGGGTAGTAGTCGTCGAGCAGCTCGAAGACGAAGCCGAAGCCACACTTCGAGCAGTCCTTCGGGCGATTGGCAAGGCCAGCCGTTCGCTCGCCACTCAGCTCCCGGTTCCCGCAATTCGGGCAGATGAAGAAGGGCACCTCCCAAGCCTAGCGAGCATGCTTAAGGCTGTCTCAGGGCCCCGGACGTCCGTCTCAGGCTCAAAACAGGCTTGCGGCGCCCTCTGGGAGCGGCACCCCCAGGTGCTCCGCCCCGCGCATCGTGATCACGCGGCCGCGCGGGGTTCGCTTCAGCAGGCCCTGCTGGAGGAGGTAAGGCTCGTAGACGTCCTCGATCGTGTCGGGCTCCTCGTCGACGGCCGCCGCGAGCGTGGAGAGGCCCACCGGGCCGCCGGAGAACTTGACGGCGATGGTGTCGAGGATGAGTCGGTCGTGACGGTCCAGGCCGAGCGGGTCGACCTCCAGCAGGCCGAGTGCTTCCGCCGCGATCTCGACCGTGATGACGCCGCCTCCCCGCACCTCGGCGAAGTCGCGGACGCGCTTGAGAAGCCGGTTGGCCACGCGGGGCGTGCCGCGCGAACGCTCGGAGATCGCGGCCTCTCCCCCGGGCTCGATCTCGATGCCCAGGATCCCGGCCGACCGGCGGACGATCAGCGCCAGGTCGTCGGGGTCGTAGTGCTCGAGCCGGTGCGAGACGCCGAAGCGATCGAACAAGGGCTTCGAGAGCAACCCGGCCCGCGTCGTCGCACCCACGAGCGTGAAGGCCGGCAGGTCGAGTGTGACCGTCCGGGCCCCCGCGCCCGCGCCGAGCACGACGGGCAGACGGCGGTCCTCCATAGCGGGGTAGAGGGTCTCCTCCACGGCGGGATTGAGGCGATGGACCTCGTCGATGAAGAAGACCGAGCGTGGCTCGAGCGCCGTGAGGAACGCCGCGATGTCGGCCTTCCGCTCGAGCGCGGGCCCAGCGGTCTGTACCAGCGGCGCCTCGAGCTCGGCCGCGACGATGTGGGCGAGCGAGGTCTTGCCCAGTCCGGGCGGCCCGGAGAGCAGCACATGATCGAGCGCCTCGCCGCGGCGCTTGGCCGCCTCGACGAAGACCTCGAGCTGTCCGGTGACCTGCTCTTGGTTTACGAACTCCGCAAGCGTTCCAGGCCGAAGCGAGCGGTCGAGCTCTTCATCGCCGCCGCTCACCCGGATCTCCGCCATCGGCTCCGCACCGTCGGGAAGGGGCGCATCGGCCTCGGCGGGGCCGTCAGTGAAATTGGGGTCGCGGTCGATGCTCATCGCATCACGCGCTCTGGCCGGCCTTCCGCAGCGCCGAGGAGATCAGGATCTCGGCCGACTCCCCATCGACGCCGTCGAGGAGCTTGTCGGCCTCGTTCAGCGTGTAGCCGAGGTGCATGAGGCCGTCGCGCGCCTCCGTGCGCGGATCGTCATCCCCTGTGCTTGCGACATAGGTCTCCTCCAGCTCACCGGCGACCTTGTCGCGCAGCTCGACGATGACCCTTTCCGCGGTTCGCTTGCCCACCCCCGGAACGGCCTGAAAGCGTTTCGTGTCGCCGCCGGCGATCGCGCGTAACAGCTCGCGGGGCGTGCCCCCCGAGAGGATCGCGATCGCGACCTTCGGGCCGACCCCTGAGACCGAGATCAGGTTGAGGAAGAGATCGCGCTCCTCCTCGCTCGCGAACCCGTAGAGCTGGAGCGCATCGTCGCGAGCGACCAGGTGCGTGTGAAGGGTGGCGGGCTTGCCGCGTGCGGGCACGGCCTTCAGGGTCTCGGCGGAGACGGCGAGCCGGTAGCCGACACCCGAGGCGTCGATGACGACATGGTCGGGGCGGCGCACCAGCACCTCCCCCGAGACGGAGGCGATCATGATGCGGCGGCGGCCTCGGCTGCCCGGGTCTGGCTGGCGTGGCAGATCGCGACGGCCAGCGCGTCCGCGGCGTGGTCGGACTTCGGTGGTGCCGGGAGTCCGAGCAGCGCTCCCACCATCCGCTGGACCTGATCCTTGGCGGCGGCCCCCGAGCCGCAGACCGCCTGCTTCACCGCCTGCGGGGTGTAGTCGAAGCAGGGAACGCTGCGCTGTGCGGCCGCCAGCATCGCGACGCCGCGCGCCTGTCCGACCGCGATCGCCGAGCGCACGTTCTTGCCGAAGTAGAGATCCTCGAGGGCGACCGCGACGGGCTCGTGCCAGCCGATCAGCTCCGCCAGTTCCTTGTGGATCTCGCCGAGGCGTTTGGACGCAGGGAGGTCGGCGCGCGATTCGATCACGCCTCCGTCGATCGCGGACATATTGCCGCCGGCCACGCGCACGACGCCGAAGCCCGTGTTGGCCACGCCCGGATCGATGCCCATGACGACGATCACACCTATGGATTCTGGAACGAGCCTCGGATGCCTCTTTCCTGCAGCCAGGGCCACCAGCGAGGCGTGGCTCAGGCGGTCGCCTGAGCCTCCTCGATGAGCCGTTCCGGCATGTCGAAGTTGGCGTGAACCGCCTCGACGTCGTCGTGGTCGTCGAGCGTGTCCATCAGGCGCATCAGCGCCCGGCCCGTCGCCTCGTCGGTCACCTCGACCAGCGCCTTCGGCTCCATCGAGAGCTCGGCCGACTCGACCTCGACGCCCGCATCGGTGAGCGCACCCCGGGCAGCCGCCAAGTCCTCGCCCGCGGTCAGGACCTTGAGCGAATCCCCGTCGCCGACGACGTCCTCGGCACCGGCATCGATCGCGGGCATGAGATCGTCCTCCGAGTAGCGGTCCGCGTCGACGACGATCACGCCCTTGCGGTCGAATTGCCAGGCGACCGAACCGGGCTCGCCCATGCTGCCGCCCCCCTTGTCGAAGGCGTGGCGCAACTCTGCCGAGGTGCGATTGCGGTTGTCAGTGAGCGCATCGACCATCACGGCGACGCCGCCGGCTCCGTAGCCCTCATAGACGACGCGCTCGATCTCGGCGGCACCGCCGGCGCCCGTGCCCCGATCGATCGCCCGCTGGATGTTGTCTTTGGGCATCGAGTAGCTGCGCGCCTTCTCGATGGCCGCGGCGAGGGTGTAGTTCGCCTCGGGGTCTCCCCCACCCTCACGCGCCGCAACCGCGATCGCGCGCGCGAGCTTCGTGAAGAGCTGACCGCGCTTGGCGTCGGTCGCGGCCTTCTTGTGCTTGATCGAGGCCCACTTCGAGTGCCCGGACATGGGCTGAATGTTAGGAGCGCCGAGCCGAGGCCGGAGCGGGCCGCCCTGCCGGCCGCGAGCACGGCGTCTGTGTGGCGGCTGGGCCTCAGGGCCCCCTGCGCTCGAAGGAACCGGCGTCGCAACCGGTGTCGGGCCGAGGCTTGCCGCGCTGATCGCTCTCCGGGCAGCCGGTGGCGAACCCGATCGCAGCGCTCCCCGGCACGAGGGCCATCGTCGCGGTCGGACCGCCGTTTCGGTCGAGCTCCTCCACGATTGGCTCAGTGGAGATGACGTTGGGTCCCGCCGGGTAGCTCGGGCAACTCGGAGAGCTGATCGCGTTGCCTGAACCCAGGTACGCGCCGCCGCACTGCGGATCGGAACCGGTGGACCCGATTGAGTTCGCCGCGAGCACGCTCTCGGCGAGCTGAAACGTCGCCCCGCTCGACTGGAACGTGCCTCCGCCCGAGCCTCCGCCCGTCGAGTCGATATCCGCGGCGTTGAAGGCGATGGTGGAGTTGTCGATGTCGGCGATGGCCCCCTGAATGGCGCTGATGCCGCCTCCGCTCACGAGCACTGAGTTGGCGGCGACGGACGAGTTGACCATGTCAAGGGTCGGCTCGTTGGGGAAGCCACCCACGTCGAAGCCGTCGAGGGCGATGCCGCCGCCGAGCGAAGCGGAGTTGCCAGACAGCGTCGAGGAGCGAATCGTCGCCTCGGCGGCACCAAGACCGCTCCCGGCAGGCAGGAAGAGGCCACCGCCGTACGAGCCGGCCTCGTTTCCTCGGATGGAGCTCTCCACGATCTTGAGCTCGCCCGAGGCGAAGCTGATGCCACCGCCATTCGTGGCGGCCTTGTTCTTGGAGACGATCACGCGGCGAAGCTCAAGGCGCCCACCCAGATTCGTCGCGCGAATGGCGGCCCCATCGTCCGGCGCGAAGCCCTTCTTCAGCGTCAGATCGCGAAACTTGTAGCTGGTAAGCGTGCCCTGCACGTCCATCAGCCGGCTGTTCCCCTCTGCGCTGATCAGTGATTTCTTCGCGCCTTTGCCGGCGAATGTCAAATCGCCGTTTATGTCGAAGTCGCCGCCGGAGCTGTCGTTTGGGTCGAACGGGCTCTCTGGAATCGTGAGCCGGTACTTGCCCACCTCGAGGGCGATGGTGTCGCGGCCGGGCCGCTTGGTGGCGGCGATCACCGCCTCCCGAAGCGAGCAGTCCTTCGGCTTGCACTTGCCGGGCTCAGGATCGCCGAAGCGAGTCGGCCTGAGCGTGTCGGCGGACGTGCTGGGAACAGCGCCCCCGGTCAATCCCAGGACGAGCAGCGCGATCCCTGCCAGCCGCTTCACGCGGCCCACCCTAGACCCCGTAACGCGCCCTGTCTAGACCTTGAACTGTCCGTTCTCCTGAAAGAGCTCGCCGTCGACCTCGATCTTTCCGCCTTGGCGCAGGTCGCAGACGAGGTCGGTGTGAACGGCGGATTCGTTGGTGCCGCCCGACTCGGGGTAGGCCGCGCCTACGGCCATGTGCACGGTGCCCCCGATCTTCTCGTCGAGCAGGACGTCGCGCGTTCCGCGGTCAATGCCGTAGTTGGTGCCGATCCCGAGCTCGCCGAGCGTGCGCGCGCCCTCGTCGGTGTCGATCAGCTTGATCAGGTAGTCCTCGTTGCGCTCGGCTGAGGCGTCGACGATCTTGCCGCTCTCGAAGCGGAAGCGCACGCCGGTTACCTCCCGGCCGCCGATCACCGCGGGTAGGTGAAAGCTGACTTCGCCCTCGACCGAGTCCTCGACCGGCCCGGTGAAGAACTCGCCGTCGGGCATGTTGTGCTCCCCGGCGCACGGGATGAAGGTGCGGCCCTCGACCCCCAGCGTGATGTCGGTTCCCGGCGCGGTCACGTGGACCTCCTTGTGCCCCTGGATCCACTCAGCCAGCCGCTCGCACTCCTCGGAGGCGCGTTTCCAGGCCCCAACCGGGTCGCCGTCGGTGGCGAGACAGGCGCCGAAGTAGAAGTCCTCGAACTCGGCGAGGCTCATCTCCGCATCCGATGCGTAGGCGTTGGTGGGAAACAGCGTGTAGACCCAGCGGTGCTCGCCCTCCGCGGCCCGTTTCATCGTCGCCTCCATCAGATGTCGCGTCGCGGCTTGGCGCTTCTGCTGGAGCGAGGGATCGACCTGTGAGAGCTGGCGTGTATTCGTGTCGGCCCCGATCGCGATCCGGCAGTCGGCCTCCTCCGCTGCCCATTCCGAGAGCGGGGAGATCCAGTCGAGCTGGGCCTCCGAGGCACCCTTGTAGTAGGCGGCGGGCTGGCCCTCGAAGGCCATTGCCACGACCGGGTGCCCCCCCGCGGCGAGGACCTCGTCGTAGACAGCGGCGATCAGCGGTTCGGCGCTCGAGGAGCCCTCGATCACGCATGTCTCGCCCTCGGCGACCTTGGTCGAGTACTTGACCAGGATCTGGGCAAGGTTTGTGAGCCGTTGGTCTCTCATCCCGATTCCTCCTTCGCATCCCCGTGCTGCGGCCCCTGATGAGGCGCCTCACGCGCAGTTGCAACCGCCATAAATAGCGCGTGTAGACGGGAATCGTCGGTCAGCTCGGGGTGAAAGGAACAGGCGAGGACCGAGCCGTGGCGCACGGCCACCGGATGGCCGTCCAGCTCGGCGAGCACGTCGACCTCGGGGCCGTATGACTCGATCCAAGGAGCGCGAATGAACACGGCGCGCAGGGGCTCGGGGCCGATGCCCTCGATCTCCAGGTCGGCTTCGAAGCTCGCGATCTGGCGACCGAACGCGTTGCGGCGGGCCGTCGCGTCCACGAGGCCCAGGTGCTCGCGATCGCACACGATCATTCCGGCACACGTGCCGAGAATGGCGCGGCCGGACTCGGCGTGCGCGCGGATCGAGGGCTCGAGGCCGTCGCGCTCGATCGCCTTCGTGATCGTCGTCGACTCGCCTCCGGGGATGACCAGAGCGTCCAGGTCGCTGAGCTCACCCGGGGTGCGGACCTCCATGGCCTCGGCGCCGAGCGACCGAAGGATTCTTATGTGGGCGGCGAAGTCGCCCTGGCTCGCGAGCACGCCCACCCGCAGGCGGCGTGGCCCCCTGGGGCCTGGTGGCACGGAGGGGCCGGCGGTCAACTACCGCGGTGCTGGAGCAGCTCGCCCTCGGCGGCGAGTTGCGCGATGTCATCGCCGCGCATCGGCTCGCCGAGCTCCATCGAGGCGGCGGCGACCCGGTCGGGGTCATCCGCGTGAGTCGTCGCCTCCACGATCGCCCGCGCCCGCCGCTCGGGGTCGGAGGACTTGAAGATTCCTGAGCCCACGAAGTTGCCTTCGGCGCCAAGCTGCATGGTGAGCGCGGCGTCAGCCGGCGTGGCGATCCCGCCGGCACAGAACAGGGGAACTGGCAGCCAGCCCATCTCGGCGACCTCGCGGACCACCTCCAGCGGAGCGCGCAGCTCCTTCGCTTCGCTCGCGAGCTCGGATGCCGGCAGCGCCTCGAGGCGCCTGATGCCGCCGACGATCCCGCGCAGATGGCGAACGGCCTCGACGATGTTTCCTGTGCCCGCCTCGCCCTTGGAACGGATCATCGCGGCGCCCTCGGCGAGCCGTCGCAGCGCCTCGCCGAGATCGGTTGCGCCGCAGACGAACGGGACCTCGAAGGCGAGCTTGTCGATGTGGTTTGCCTCGTCGGCCGGCGTCAGGACCTCGGACTCGTCGATGTAGTCGACCTCGAGCGACTGAAGCACCTGTGCCTCGGCGAAGTGGCCGATGCGTGCCTTCGCCATGACGGGGATCGTCACGGCCCCCTGGATCTCCTTGATCATCGACGGATTGCTCATCCGCGCAACGCCGCCATCTCGGCGGATGTCGGCGGGCACACGCTCGAGGGCCATAACCGCGACGGCGCCGGCGTCCTCGGCCAGCCGCGCCTCCTCGGGCGTGACAACGTCCATGATGACGCCGCCCTTGAGCATCTCAGCCAGGCCTCGCTTGACCCGGAAAGTCGCACGTTCACTCATGTCCGTGAGGATAGGGCAGCACAATGCGTGCGCCGGTCACGGCGCTTACGAAACAATCGGCGCGGCTACTCCACCCTGGCGGGATGGAGCGCTACTTGAGCTTCAGAATGCGGATGCGGTCCTTATAAGCGCCCTTGTCGCGGGCGTAGACGCCGTGCGTGAGCGCCTGGACTATGGCGAGCAGCGACGTGTTGGAGCGCGTGAAGGACGGACCGTTCGAGGAGTAGTAGAGCGTCAGATCGGAGTGCTCGCCGATTTCGGAGAGTGTGGCGTCCGTGATCGACATGGTCGTCGCGCGCCGGTGCTTGGCGAGCTTCATCGCGCGCACCACGATCGGGTGGCAGCGACCGGCCGAGAAGGCGATTACGAGACTGTCCTCGTCGACGCGCGAGAGGCGCGTGATGGCGTCCTGACGGGGGCTCGCGATCACCTCGGCACGGATGTCGAGCAGGGCGAGCAGATGACGCAGGTAGCTCGCGAAGAAGGCGAGCTGATCCATGCCGACAATCATCACTCGCTGGGCGCCGGCGAGCGCGGTCACGCAGGCCTCGACCTGCTCGCGGGTGAGGTTGCGGACCGTCTCCTCCACGTTTGCGTGGTCGGCGGCAAGCGATGCCTCGAAATCGGAGTGGTCGAAGTCAAAGAGCGGGGCTGTGCCTCCCTCGCCCTCCGCCTCACGATGGCGGTATTCCTCGATCGCCGCCTGCTGGAGCTCGGGATAGCCCTCAAAGCCCAGGGCTTGGGAGAAACGGACGACCGTCGAAGAGGAGGTGTTGGCGCGGCGCGCAAGCTCTTCGGCGGTCTGGAAGGCTGCCTCGTCGAGGTGGTCGACGATGTAGCGCGCGACGTCCTTCTGGGAGCGCGAGAACTCGTCGAAGCGCTCCGTGATGTAGGCGGAGAGCGTCTTCCCGCCCGGTCGCGCGCTGCGGCCGTTACGAGACGGGGGCGCGGCGGTGGGACGGGTTTTCGTCGCGGTCTTGCTCACGGGCGGATGATTCGCCCCCGTGGCGGGTTTCCCTTCACGCGAAGGGCCTGCAAGTGACGGCTGAGCCTCGGGTCGGCTAGCGCGCTGGGCTCGCCGGCGCGCTTGGCTTCGGCTGGATGGCGCGCCGGCGGCTTACTGATACATGACGTAGTGCGGCTTGGGGCCAAGCCGCAAAACGCCGCTTGGCTTCATCAAGTTGGAGTCGAGCTTGTAGAAGAGCGAGAAGCCGTTGAAGAGGCGAGGTGAGTGAATGTTCGCGTACCCCGCACGCTTCGCGGCCGGGCTTCCGATCCCGTCGAAGTTGATCGTGACGTCGACCTTCGATGGCGTGTTGACGCGCGAGCGGTGCTTGACCGAGCCGGAAGAGAACTGGTGCACGATGAGGAGCTTGGGAGACAGGTCGTTCTGCTTTTGGATCTTGCGGATCGCTTTGATCGCCCTGTTCAGGCGTGAGGCCTGGATCGATCCCGCATCTTGACCTGGCTCTTCGTGCCTGCCGACGCTCCACTCGGCATCGATCGCGACGTCGACGTCGGGCTTACGGATAAACGGCCGCAGGTGCTTGATCTCGTTCAGCACGTTGGAGCGACCTGGCTGGATGTCGAGGATGAGGCGCCCGCCGAGCTTGCGGACCTTGTTCAGGTACCTGCTGATGATCGAGTCGCTCACCCGCACGCGGCACTTGTCGCGCCGGCCGCCGCACTGGGTCGCGATCACAGCGACAAGGTCAAAGGCGGGAATCACGGGTTTCGCGGAGTGCCGCCTGTATGGCTTCACCTGGTCCCTTAGCTTGGTCGCCGCTCCGTTCAGCGATCTGCGGCCGAGCACGCCGAAGCCCCCAGCGGCGCCGTAGAGCGAGACGACGCGATTCTGGGGAAAGAGACGCACCCCCGCCTTCGAGGCCTTCGGGGCCGGACCCAGCCCAGCCGCGGGCTTCCCGTCGTTTGAGGCCAGGAACTGAGCCTCCCAGCTCTTCACCTCAGCGGCTGACGGCGGCTGTGGCCGTTCGACGAGCCCCGGCGCTGCCGTCGCCGATCGCGAGAATGCGACGGCGGCGACGCAGCATGCGGCCAGCACGGCCAACGCGAGCACCGCCCGCGCCTGACGCGACGAAATGGTCCTGCAAGCCCCCACTACGACCCCCTGTATCGACACGACGCGGTGAATGCGTGAGTCCGGGACACCGCGCTCCGGTGGGATTCCTTCTCAATTGTGGCAAGAGCGCATAGGTCGACGACGTCCCCCGCCCGGGGCGGAGGACGTCGTCGCCTTGGTCAGCCCTGACGGGCTGGTTTAGAAGGCGAACAGGCGATACCTGATCGTGGCCTCACCGAGGGCCGTCTCATCCGACAGGGCATCGGTGCCGAACGCGGCGTTGAGGGCGTCTGCCGCACCTTGGGTGAGAGTGGTGTCCACCGGGCCGATGTTGACCTTGCCGTCGCGGAAGCGAATCCCGAGCCGCGAGTAGTCGAGGTCGAGCAGCGCGACCGGATCCGATCCGTTGACGCGGCCGAACAGCTTGCGCTTGACCAGGTTGATGTGGAACTTGGTGAGCTCGACGGTCGTCTTGCCGGCGGTCAAAGAGATCCCGCCCTTGTGGCTGACGACGCCTGTCCGCAGCGCGCTGCGCAGCGGGTTGGTGATCGGGAACGCGTACGTGGCGCCGTTCAGCGTGGCCGGCTTGACGGCGCCGGGTGCGACGCCAAGGCTGCCGAGCGCCTCGAGGGTGCCGGGATCGACGTCGAGGGTGGTAGCGCCGTAGTACCAGCCAAACGACGCCTTGGCCTTGGAATCAGCCGAGGCGGCCGGCGCGGCAACCAGGCAAACGGCGAGTGCCGCGAACAGGACAGCGAATCTGCGATGCACGGTGAACCTCCAGTTGGGGGAATGGGTCACCGGGCATACGCGGAGGTGATGCGGGTCGGTTGGAAAGCTGTACGCGCCCCGCAGGGATGGACGCGAGGTTTGGACCTACCGCTTCAACTCGATCTCGACGAACACTGTCTCGTGGTCGGAGCCGCTCGAGACGTCGTGGTCGGTGCCGGCTGTGCCGAGATAGGCAGACCCCGCGACCTGCTCCATCTCACGCACTGAGCCATCGGCATCCGTCACTTTGAACATCCCGCCGGTGACCGGCACGACGATGTAGTCGAACTCGTGGCGATGCTGGCCGGTGGCGGCGCCGGCACCTTCGAAGGTCCAGGTGGTGACGCGAACCCGATCGTCGTCGGCGCTGACCTCTGCGTGGGAGTCCGGCATGGAGCCATCCTTCCAGCCCTGACGACCTAGCGCGGCACGAGTCAGCTTCTCGACCCACGTGAGAGCGCTTCTGGCCGGTGTGAGACGGCCCGGTATAGGATCGCCGCCGATACCCGGCAAGGAGGCGAAGCGGAATGTTCTTGATAGCGGCGGATTACCCCTTCGGGGAGGTCTTCTGGACGATCGTCGTCTTCTTCGCCTGGGTCGCCTGGTTTTGGGTCGTGATCACGGTCTTCGCCGACCTCTTCCGCCGCCACGACGTAAGCGGTTGGGGAAAGGCGGCGTGGATCGTGTTCGTGATCGTGATCCCGTTCCTCGGCGTGCTCGTCTATCTGATCGCCCAGCACGATGGGATGCGGGAGCGCAGCCTAAAACAGGCGCAAGAACAAAAGGCGGCGGTGGATCAATACGTGCGCGAGGCCGCCGGCGGTTCCGCCGCCGAGATCGCCAAGGCCAAAGAGCTCCTTGACGCGGGCACGATCACCCAGGAGGAGTTCGACGCGATCAAGGCGAAGGCCCTCGGCTGACGCCTTCACGGCGGCTGGGGCGTGCCCGCAAAGGGAATCCACCACGTCGATCTTGCGGTCGCCGACGTCGAGCGGTCGCTCCGGTTCTATCTCGACCTGCTCGAACCGCTGGGTTGGGCGGAGAGCGTTCGGTATCCGACCTATCGAGGGACCGAGGAAGTGGTGTATCTGAAGGATCCGGCGACCGGAGCGATGTTGGGGATACGACCGGCCGACGATGGAGAGCATCGCTACTACTCCGTGGGAATCGAGCACGTCGCTTTTGAGGTCGACGAGCGGGGCGAGGTCGACGCCGCGTACTCGCGCTGTCTCGCGCGGGAGCGCGAACATCCATTTCCCTCCTGAGGAGGATCGCGACGTTGAGGGCTACTACGCACTGTTCGTCTTCGATCCGGACGGGATTCGAGTTGAAGTGTTCTGCTGGCCGCGTGACGAGACGACGGGCTAGCGGCTTCGTCCCACGTCAGTCGACTCTCACGAATTGACAACGACGGTTACTCCGTGAAGCCCGCGGCCTCGAGCGCCTTCCCGAGATCCTGCCCCCACTCGAAGCGAGCGATCCTGCCTTCGTGAAGGGTCCAGGTGTGCGCCTCTTCGTTGATGAGCTCCTGCTCGCTTCCCCGAGTGCGCATGTGCCAGCTGACGGCAGCCACGACATCGTCCCCACAGTCGTATAGCTCCCGGAGCTCGTGGCGCGATTCCTCCCAGACTTCGGCGAAGCCGCGCATGGCCTTCGCGACGGCGGCGAGCCCGCGTCGCACACCCGGCTCGACAGCGTAGGAAGGATTGACGTACTCAATGTCAGGGGTCGCAAGCTGCAGGAGCTCGTCGGGATCGCGATCGATCAGCCCCGATTCGTACAGGTGGCGGACGATCTCCACGTTCTCCTGCGACATCGTCGCGCAGTATCTCGCGCGGAGCGGCGTTGCTGACTACTCCCGCAGCCCGGCGGCTTTGAGGGCCTCCTGTGGGTCAAGAAAGCCTCTCGATCGAACGATTCTCCCCCCGCCCACGGTGGAGAGCCAGGCGATCGGAGAGTCGACCTCAATCCCGCTCTCCCGGCCTCGCGCATGGAGACGGCCGATCATCAAGACGTCGTCGCCCAGGTCACGGAACTCGTCGGTTTCGAGTCTGAGCTCCGCCCAGGTGGCATCGGATTCCGCCATCCACCTGCGAAAGCCCTCATGGCCGCGATAGGTGTTCCCCTCGGCTCCGCCGACAATCGCCGATTGAAGCTCTATCTCGGGATCGATGTAAGGGAGGGCCGCCTCGGCGTCCTGACGCAGGACCCCTTCGAAGGCACGCCGACAAACATCCACGTTCTCATCCGACATCGCCCGCGCAGTATCCCGCTTGGCCGTACCTAGCGAGTGGGAACTCTCGAGGTCCAGCACGGTTCCGGCACTCAAGAGCGCGTCCTTACTCCTCGATGCCCGCGCCGATGGCCACGAGCTCTCCCACAACATCTGCGAGGGGCTGCGTCGCGTCGATCTCGTGCGTGCAGGTGGCACGGAGCAACGGCTCGACCTCGGCAAGATGGCTGAGGATCAGATCGCGCTCCGGGGGCGCTTTCCCATAGGGGTTGGACGTCCTGCCCTCGATCCGGCGAAGCAGCACGTCGGCTGGAGCGGACAGGAGCACGATGGCGCCGAAGCGGTGGTAGAACCGACCCTGGTTCGAGACGGTGCCGGACACGTAGAGCGCCTTCTCGCGGGGTTGAGCAAGAAGCTGCGCGATGCGATGCTCGCGCCAAACGTACCCATCGTCCTCGTCACACCACTCCGTCCAACCCGGCTCATCGGTATCGATGACGTCGTACCCGCACCTGCGCAGCTCTGTGAGGGCAGCCGACTTACCGGTGCCCGACATCCCCGTCACAAGAATCGCTCGCATGCTTTCTCGTAGTTTGCGCTTTCCGGGGCAACGGTCGATCTCCCGCCTCGCCACGGCACGCCGACGCGGGCGATTGGGTCTACCGAGAGCGCCGAATCAGGTCTGGAGTGTTCCGTCGGCTCCCGAGCGGATGAACCCGGAGACGAGCTCGGATGTTCGATCCGGGTGGCCGAGGTAGGGCACGTGCCCAGCAGGCAGCAACTCGAGCTGCGCGTCCGGGATGAGCCCTGCCGCTGCTTGTGCCACCTCGACCCCTCCGACGGGGTCGTGGTCACCCCAGATCAGCAACGTCGGGACGCTCAGGTGCCGCAACTCATCGTTGCGAATCATTGCCGAGTGCCGGAATCCGAAGGGAGAAATGGCGGCCCGAAGCTCAGCCAGGTTCCCGCGCGCTGCCACCGGGTCGCGTCCAGCGGCGACGACCGCTTCGATCACATCCGGGTGGCGGACGATCGTGTCCTTCTCGCCCACCGACGACAGCAGACGAACGACCATCTTCGCGTTCGGCTTCAGCAGGCGCGTCAAGAGGTCACCGACCAAAGGTACGGTCATCAATCGAAGCGGCGCCGGGGCGCGCGTGCCGGGCAGGAGCGGGGCCGAGCCAATCAGCACGAGCCGACGGACGCGCTCGGGACGGTGAAGCGCGTACCAGAAAGCCCAGGTTCCCCCCATTGAGTTTCCTGCGAGCGCGAAGCTCTCCAACGCCAATTCGTCGACGAGCTCGTCGAGGAACTCGACGGCAGCGCCCCGGAAGCGCTCTCGCGGAACATCCGCAGGCGCGCTGAGCCCAAACCCGGGGCGGTCGACAGCGATTACCCGGAGACCGTCGAGACGCTCAAGTAGAGGCAGGAACGACAGCGCCGATGTGTTGGTGCCGTGCAGCAAGATCACGGGTGGCCCAGCGCCCGACTCGACGACGTGGAGGCGGCCCGAACCCACGTCGATGTACCGGCTCCGCAACGAGTAGGAACGAAGCAACCGTTCGTGGACCTCGGCCACTTCATCCGAGTGGGCCGAAACAGGTGCGCCAGGTCGGCCTGTCTTCCGTGGGATCGTCATCTTCGTCTCGCTCTCTGCCTTAGCCGCTACTCCGGCAGCCCGGCCGCTTCGAGGGCCTCGTCCCGATTCCAGAACCACTGGGTGCGGACCCATCGCCCCTGATCAAACGTGTGCACCCCCCACAGCGCGAACTCGATCTCGTCCACGCTTCCTCGGCCATGCAGGGGAGTCCGTTGACAGGCGACGACCCGTTCGCCAGCGTCGATCAACTCAGCCGTCTCGAACTCAGCGGTCTCGTACAGCTTGCCCGCCGCCATCGTTTCAGCGAACTGCTGGTAGAAATCCCAAGCCGCGTCGGGGCCGTTAAGGGGACCGGGTTCCGGGAACTCCGGGACGGGAAATGTTTCGAGTTCGGGATCCATGAACTTTGCCCACCCGTCCTTGTCGCCGAGGTTGTAGGCGTCCATGGCCCGCCGCACGATCTCCACGTTCTCCTGCGACATCGCCCGCAGTATCTCGCTCTGGCCGTGGGCTAGCTGAGTAGGTGTTACGTAAAGGACAGAAAGGGCGGGCGGAGAGTCCCTACTCCCGCACCCTGGCGGCTTCGAGGGCTTCTTCCTTTGTGCGGAGCAGCCGCCAGCGCACTGCTTTCCCCTCCAGCACATGCCAGACGTGCCAGGCAGGCATCTCGATCTCGACCCCGCTTCTCTTACCCCGCCCGTGGAAGCGCACTCCGACGACGACATCCTCACCGGCAGGAGTGGCCTCCTCGATCTCGATGCGCTGGCCCTCGAACTCAGCCCAAAAGGCACCCATCAGCTGGGCGAGACCAGCGTGTCCTCGATACGTCCCGTCGAGGTCCGTCCCAAGTGCGAAGTTGACCTCGATCTCCGGGTCGATCGAACCCAAGGCTGCGGAATAGTCGCCGCGATCCCAGGCTTCGATCAAGCTGCGCACAACCTCCACGTCCTCCTGCGACATTGCCCGCAGTATCTCGCTCTGGCCGTGGGCTAGCTGAGGAGGTGCTCATAGAGGCTCAGAACGCCCCCATGCCTTAGGCGCTACTCCCGCAGTCCGGCGGCTTTGAGGGCGTCGGCCCGATGTTCGTACTCGTCCGCACGGGCGACTTTGCCGTTTCGCAGGCTGTAGACCAGAAAGAACCGGGTTTCGACCTCGATTCCGCTTCCTCGGCCTCGCCCACGGTGATGGACGGCAACCAGAACACGGTCTCCAGCGTCGATGAACTCCTCAGGCGTCACATCGAGTTCGTCCCACGCGCCCTTCCAATGCTCGATGTTGTCCCGAATCGCATCCAGGCCGTGCGACGGTCCCTCCTCGGTCGGGTTGATCACGACATGAGGATCGAAGATCGCCTCCGCCTCCGCACGGTCGCCGACCCCGTAGATCTCGTAAGCGAAGGCTCGCCGCACGATCTGGACGTTCTTCTGCGACATCGCCCCCGCAGTATCTCGTTCTGGCCGCGGCCCAGCTGAGTAGGAGGTCCGTCTACGCCATATCAGCGAGCACTGCTTTTCGTCCAAAGCGAGCTCAAGATCGCGGCGCTCGTCGGCCAGCCATCGCGATCAGGCGGCGCGAGCCGACGCCTCAAGCGTTCTTCATCGCGAGGCCCTCGACGACGGTTGCGGCGGTCTCGGTTGCGTCGATCGCCCGCTCGATTCTCAGATAGATATCCCTCCAGCGGATCACCACCATCGGGTCGATCCCGCCTTTGAACAACGAGGCGACAGCATCACGGTAGAGCCGATCGCCGTCGTTCTCGAGCCGGTGGATCTCGATCCAGTACTTCTCGAGGTCCTTGAACCCGCGCAGATGTTCGAGCAGCATGGCGAGCTGCTCGCAGCTCTTGACAAGGACGTCGGCCATCGCCAGCGACTGCTCCATTGGCGCCTCGATCCCATAGAGGCCCATGAAGTCGGCGGTCTCCTCGGTGTAGTCGACGACGTCGTCGACCGCCCCCGCCAGGCTGTAGATGTCCTCGACGTCGATCGGTGTGACGAAGGTCGAGTTGGCACGCTGGGCGATCTCGTGGGTGATCCGGTCTCCCTCCTGCTCGGCGAGCAGGATCTCGCGTGCGAGACGGGCGCTGTCCGGCCAGCCCTTGAGCATCTCCTGGAGCAGCCTCGCGGCTTGGACCGAGTTCCCACCGGCCTCGGCGAACAGGTCGAAGAAAGCGCGATCCTTGGGGACTAGGGAGAACGGCAGGGTGGCCAGGGCGCGAAGTTACCACGAAAGGCCTCGCCCAAAGTCGCTTTGCCGGGATGCGCTCAGCGCCTGACGCGGCCCTTCGCATGTTGTCCCGTCCGTGGCCGGTGCTGCGTCGGCGGTTCCCGTAGTCTCGCGTCGCAGCAGTCGTCTACGAGGAAGCCAGGCATGGGCGCCTACAGCGAGCACATCCTGCCGCGGATCGTCAACGTTGTTTGCAACATGAAGGTGGCGCACCCGCAGCGCCGCCGTGTGTGCGAAGGCCTCGCGGGCGAGGTCGTCGAGATCGGCTTCGGATCTGGCCTCAACGTCCCCTACTACCCGGCGGCCGTCAAGCGGGTGGCCGCCGTCGAGCCGGCCGGGGTCGGCTGGAAGCTTGCCGCCAAACGGCTGGGCGAGACGAGCACCCCGGTCCAGCGCGCCGGGCTGGACGCAGCAACGCTCCCGTTCCCCGATGACAGCTTCGATGCCGCGCTTTCGACGTGGACCATGTGCACCATCCCGGACATCGCTGCAGCGCTGGGCGAGCTGCGCCGCGTGCTGAAGCCTGGTGGCACGCTGCACTTCCTCGAACACGGCCTCGCCCCGGACGAGGCCGTGCAGCGCTGGCAGCACCGCCTCGAGCCTGTCCAAAAGCGCCTCTTCGGCGGCTGCCACCTGACCCGTCCGATCGTGGACATCTTGGAGGCCGGCGGTTTCGCGATCGACGAAGTTGACGTCTACTACGAGGAGGGCTCGCCGAAGTTCCTCGGCGCGAACTCGCTTGGTGTCGCGCGGCCGTCTTGAGGCCGCGGGCGAACACGCCTGCCACACCTCCGCCCCCCTGGCTCGAGATCGGACCGATCGGGCAGGCTGGTCTCAGCCGGCGTTCGCCCGGAGCTGCGCTCGCGGCCCGGCGAAGCGCAGCACCTCGTACGCGATCAATGTTCCCGTCAGGGCGGCGGCGATCCCAAGCGCTGGCAGCGCATCGACCTGCGTCGCCAGGGGGATCAGCGCCAGCGCGGCCATCGCGGCAATGAAGCGCCCGCGACCGAACCCGCTGTGTAGCCGCAGGCGAAAGGCGACATGCCCGAGCAGGTAGAGCGCGATGCCCCCAAACAGCGCGACCGTAGGCACCGTCGCGAGTGGCTCGTCGACGTGTTCGAGCGTCTTCTTGATGCCAAGCGCGACCAGGATGATCCCGGCGGTCAAGGGCAGGTGCAGATAGCTGAAGGCATCGCGGGCCATTCGCGCGCGCTCGTGGCCCTTCGTCTGGCTGAAAACGCGCTCCGCGTGGATCGCCATCCAGTCGAAGTACGCCCACCACAGCGAACATGCAATCGCGACTCCGAGGCCCGAGGCAAGGAGCAGGTTGAAGTCAAGCTCAAGGCCGGCAGCGCCGACGCCGATCGCCACGATCGACTCGCCGAGCGCGATGATGATGATCAGAGAGAAACGCTCGGCGAAGTGGCTCGCCGAGACCTTGAAGCCACCGACGCCGAGGACGAGCGGCCCGCCATAGTCGAGCGCCAGCGCCAGCACCCACAGCGCCGCCTGGAGCGAGCCGTCGAGGAAGCCGGCGGCGATCAGGAGCAGCGGCGCGGGAATCGCCGTCCATGCGAGCCGGGCCATCGCGTCGTGAGCGGTCAGGTGCGGTGTCGCGTGCGTGAAGAGGACGACGTGCATCAGCCTCACGACGAAATAGGCACAGCCGAAGATCACAGCGTCGTCGCCAAACGAAGCCGGTACGGCGAGGGCCGCGAACAGCATCGCCGTCATCGACGTGAACATCACGAGCCGCGGCAGGTCCTCGTCGGCCTCGATCTCGTTCGTCAGCCATGCGTACGCGGCCCAGGCCCACCAGAGGGCCGCGAAGACGAGCATCCCCCTCGCCAGTCCCTGCCAGGTGGGATCGTCTGACATCAGGGCCGTCACCTGCGTCAGTGCGAAGACGAAGACGAGGTCGAAGAAGAGCTCGAGCGGGATGACCGACTTCTCGGTCTCGTTCACGCCCTGAGTCTCTCAGCCCCAGTGTCCGCAGCCCCGATGGGTCGGAGAGGGGCTCGAAACTCCGCCCTACGGACTATGAGACGCCTTGGCTTGAGTCCTCGCCGTACGCATCGTGGTAATGCCCCCGCGCCTTGCGCTTCTGGGCGTGGTGGGCGGGCCGCTGATCTTCCTCTCGTCGATCGCGGTGCTGTTCGGGGCCTACGAGCAGAACGGCGCGCACGTGCTCTTCTCCGTGCCGGAGGGAGCCTTCGAGGCAGCGTTCGCGCTCTATCTGATGATCAAGGGGTTCAGGCCGTCGCCGGTCCTGTCCGGCTCGGGCTCGGAGCGTTCACCGGCGCCCGCCTAGGGCGAAAAGCGACCTCGAAGCGGCGCCTCGGCAGTTCGCGATACGTTCGCGACACGCAACCGATTTGTGCGCTCTGCATGGACAGCGTGGCTCGGGTAATCCCTGAACGACGCTGGTGCTGATCATCGCCGGACATGTGCATGTCGACGCAGAGGACCGAGACGAGTACGTCGCCAGCTTCCGCGACCTCGTCAAGCGGAGCAGGGTCGCCGCCGGTTGCCTCGACGTGTCCATCTCGGCGGACTCACTCGATCCAACGCGCGTCAACATCCTCGAGCGATGGGAATCCCAAGACGACCTCGACGCCTGGCGCGAACAGGCCAACCCTCCGGACGTCGGCATCGAGATGGACAGTAACCACGTAACGATGTTCACTGCGACCGACGAACGCTCGCCGTTCGCCTAGCGACCTCGGTCGTCTAGGACCCTTTAGTCGGCGCGATAAACAGAGGGCGCGCTAGCCCGGCTCGTCTCGCCGCTCGAGCTCGAGCCAGTGTGCCGGCAGGATCGCTCTTGGCGCTCGGGCCGTTCGCATGTAGAAGCCGCCTCCGCAGGCGCGGCAACGCCGGACCTGGTGACCCCGAAACTGGCCTCGTACCTCCCAATGCTGTTCATCGGGATCGTGTCGTGGCCCGTTGAATTGGCAGTGCGGGCACTGCATACTCGCCTCCCCCCAAACAAGCGACGGTGGCGGGGATGCACTCCCCGCCACCGTCAACTTGTAGAGCTATCCGTCCCCGGTTAGAGCGGGCAGCCCAGATTGTTGAACTTGTCGAACAGGTCCTTGACGCGCTCGTACTGCCCAGCGCGGTGGTTCGCGAGCAGCCGGTTCGTGGTCCTGATCACACGGTTCAGCGAGAGCCCGTAGTCGAGCCCGGCGCTGGCGTTGAGCAGACCGGCGGTCGCATGGTGGAGGAACAGCGCCTCCTTGTCCTCGATCGTGGGACCGCCCGAGAACGAGAGTGCGTCGAGCAGCGTCGCGCTGGCGAGCGGATCGGCCGCGTTCGGGAAGGTGAAGACGCTTCCCAGCGTCTGGTCAGGCGTGTACGTCACCCAAGCCTCGGTATGGTTTTTCCAGTATCCCGGCGAGCAGCCTTCGGTGGCCTCCTCGTTCCAGGTGTGGCCAGGCGCCGCGGCGATTAGCGAGACGGCCGCAACCGCCGCAACCGCCATGGCTGCCCTGATTCCTCTGTCTCTCATGTATTGACCCCCCTGCAGGTCGATTTGGGAAGCCTGAAGCGACGCCGGTTGGCGTGCCCCAGGCATCATCATTAAGGCCAGCTTCAACCCCCCCTATGAGAGGAACGTGAGGCGACGATGAGACCTGCTCTCATCTGGGGGTCCGACCAACTGGGAGATCAGTGATCGGGAGCTATCCGAGCTCTATGACGAGCGCCTCCACGCGCCGCGAGATCTCATCGCGGATCGCGCGGACCTCTTCGATCGGTCGACCCTTCGGATCCTGCAGGTCCCAGTCGATGTAACGCTTTCCCGGGATATAGGGACACTCGTCGCCGCATCCCATCGTCACGACTACGTCCGCTCGCTCGGCGGCGGAGTGATCGAGCTTCCGTGGCCTCTGCCCACTGAGGCCAACTCCCACCTCGCTCATGGCTTCAACGACCTGGGGGTGGACCGAGTCGGCGGGGGTGGTGCCGGCTGATTCTGCGGTGTGCCGCCCGTCGGCGGCGCGCTCGAACAGCGCTTGGCTCATCTGTGAGCGCCCCGCATTGTGGAGGCACACAAAGAGGCCTGAGCCATCTCAGGAGAGCGCGGAGAAGACCTAGCGGCCTAGCAGCAGTCGGGGTCGCAGCCGTCGGGAGGACACTCGGGACAGCAGTCCGCCTCAGGGCAGCACTCGGACTCTACGACGGGAAGATCCATGGACAGAGCATAGACCCGGGGCCCCGGCCCGTCACGTCATCGCGTTGACCACGAACGTGCACTCGTCGGTTTCGAACCCAGCGTGGTTCTCGGCTCGGACCACCCCCACGCCGCTGATCGAGCCGGTGCCCGTCGAGGTGCCGGCCCCGAATTGGCTGATGTCCATGGACCCGACCCCATCGGTGGTCGTGTCTGTGGCCTCGACCAGCGAAGCGTCTCCATGAGTGTCAGCGAAGGCCGAGTGCCCGGCGGCTTCGTTGATCCATAAGGCGTTGTCTTCGGCGGTGTCCACCGCCACCCTGCCCACGGGATTACCGCCGTTGTCGGCGCACACGATCTTCAGAGTCAGCGGACCATCGGTACAGACCTCCTGCGATGCGCCGTTCGCTTGCAGCGTGATACTCGAAACGCTGCATTTCACGCCGGAGAGCGTTGCTTCCTCGATGTCCTCGCTCTTCAAGCCGTTATCGCGGACGTCCACTCCTCTTACTTGGTCGTTCGCGATGTGCCTCGACTTGACGCTGTTCGATTCGAGTGCCCAGGCGGTCCCGAGCCCGAGTGCGGCAAAGACGGCGATGCTCGCCATCACGTTGGCGTAAGTGAGCCGACTACGAATCCGTGCGAGCAAGAGCCCCCCTTCCGTGGCGGTTCCCCGGTCTGCCCACCCTCTCACGCGGGGTGGGGCGAGTCAAGGACGCATTCCTTCCATGCAAGCGAGATAGTGCATTCAGACGTTGGTTGCCCTTGCGGCGCTACCTGGTTGCTCCGGGGCGCAAAGTGCCGCTTTGATGGAAAGCGACCTGCCCTACTCGACCGTCAGCGTGCCTTCCATGCCCTGACCCCGATGCCCGTCCACACCGCAGTAGAAGGTGTATTCGCCCGGCTTCAGGTTCGGGTAGACGGACGTGATAGCGCCAGAACCCGCGCTCCCGCTGATCGCCTTAGTCGGACTGGAACAAACCCCTCCCTCGGGGGGATTGACGCCCTTGCCCTGCGGGTCCTCGAGGCAGAACGAGTGAAGCACCTTTGACTCGTTGGCCCAAACCACGGTCACCGGTCCTGCTGCCGCGGTCGCGCCGTCGGGCTTGAACACGAGCTCGTCACCGGCCGGAGTCACGAGGTCTACGGGGCCCGGGACTGAAGTCGCTTCCTCGGCGGACGTCGTTTCCTCCGTAGGGGCTGCCCCCTCGTCGTCCCCGCCGCAGGCCGCGACTCCCAGGGCGAGCGGTGCCAGGAGCACGGAAAGCGACGCCGCGACGAATCTTGCGTTCCGCACCATCCGATGGCTCCGTCTCAGATTCTGCCACACACCGGCTCCGGTACCGGTATCCGACGCCCAATACGCGTAGACCGACGAAGACCGCATGACAGCAGGGCTTCGTAAGTGGGCCGGGGAGGGATCGAACCTCCGCCCTACGGATTATGAGTCCGCTGCTCTACCAACTGAGCTACCGGCCCGGGGTACTCAGTTTCGGCTTGTTCAAGCGGATTCCCGCTTTTGCTCTCCGAAACCGTCCGCGGCGTTGAGCCTCTGAAAGGCACTACAGGGAGATCAGAGCCACTAGGAATAGGGTGAAGGCCGCCCAGGTCGTCGCGAGCTGAATCCAGTTGATCGCGAAATAGCGCTGTCGTCCCGCCTCCCAGTCCGCCGGCAGAGCCTCGGGATCCCAGGCCAAGATCACGTTGTAGGTCGGGGTCTTCCACACGTTGGAGACGACGAGCACACCGACGATCACGATGCCCAAACCGATCGCGGTGAGCACAAACGAGGTCGAGCCCGGATCGTCCCAGAGGAGCACGAGCGCGACGACCGGCCCGATGGTCATCCCGAGCGACCAGGCATAGTTGTATACCCGGCCCAAAGACTTCCCCGCGAACCGAAGGAACGCTTCCATGAAGTTCCGGAAGTCCCGGCCGTCCATCGTTGCGAGCATCGGACGCATGATCGTGCTCAGCATCCCCAAGAGGCCAGATGCGAGCCCCGAGAGGAAGACGGTAGCTGCCAGCGCCCATTCCTCGGCCGTCATGCAAACCTCCCCGTCGTAGCGTCTTCATCCTAAGCACTGACTCACGGCTGCTCGGACGCGCCCCGATCTCCTCCAACCAGCCTGCCGACAGCTCTCGCCATGCCTTGGGTTGGCCACCACGTCAGCATGAACAGCCCGCCGGAGGCCTTGCGTCCCTCCACCCACCAGCCGATGTGCTTCCCAGGACGGACCGTCACTTCACGGGAACCCATGGGCCAGAGCATAGATCCGTGGAGCGGCTCGTTTGAGGAAATTCTGTTGAGCCGCCGGGGGCGGCGGGCGGGCTTCCACCGCAGTCGTACGCGCGCTTGGCGGGGTCACGTCGGTCATGAATCGCGCTACCTTGAGCGCCTGGCGCGACGTCCGTCGTGCCTCGAGAGCGTCGAGAGGATGGACTGCTTGATGCGGCCGCTTGCGCCTGGCCAAGGAAGGTGAGAAGGCGAGGGGTGTGGGACGCTCGGAAGACACCGGGAAACCGGTAGGCGGTCTTTCGGACCGCCTGTTTGAGGGCGTGCGGCGGCTGGCGAAGTGGCCGCAGAGCACCTCGCCGCGGTGGCGTTGGACCGCATTGATTGTCGTTCTGGTGGTGATCGGCGCGGGCGCATGGCTAGTCGCCGAGCTGATCTGGCGCGACGAGCTCCCTCGGTCCACGATCGCAGCCGCGGCGGTGGTGGCCATCGTTCTGTTGGTCCTGTGGTTGTTTGGACCGACCGGCTGGAAGTCGGCCCTCGGGATTCTCGGCGCAATCGGCGCGATCCTCGCCGTGGCGGGAACCGCCCTCGACCTGGACCAGCGGCTCCCCGATGGGCCACCGCCCGTCGGGGCGTTGGTGGATTGTCCGGATTTCCCCAAGGGCTCCTGGCCTGACGGCTACGTCGCGACAACCCAGATCGGCTATGCCCTGGTGCGAGCTCAGCCGAACCTGCATTCGCGAGTGCTGGTCAGATATCCGCCGGGGTGCCGGTTGGCCTTCGAGGCCTACTGCCTCGGAGAGGCGAAGGACGACTGGCGCTTTGACGTACCCGACCCGGTCTGGTTTCGGCCGACGGTCGCGGAGGGGTACGTGCCGTCAGCCGACATCAGAGCCGGTCCAGGGCCGGGCGCTCTCGAGGTCCTTGAATGCGAGGGGGGCGAGCGGACACCGCGTCCACCCGAGCTGACCGCACCGAGCGCGCGGCTCTTGACCGGTCCTGTTGAGATCGCAGCCGCTGCGCCGGGCGCAATCGAGGTTGGCTTCGCGGTCTACTACGAGGAGGTCTGGGGCCGGCCAGAGTCGGGTCGCTGGCACCAGATCGGTGTGGATCTCAACACCGGGGATGGCGTAACGGCGAGCTGGGACAGCCGCTCGGTGCCGGGGCAGGGCGGTGGTCACCCCGCATCGGTGACGGTGCTCGCGGTTCCGTGCCTTGGTCTCGAGTTCGCGGCCGAGGAGTTCGATCAGCGCAGCTACGTTGTGGCCAACGGTGGCGGCCGCATCCCGCCCATCGTAAAGCCGCCCCCGGAACTGGCTCCCGAGGCGCGCCAGCTCGCCTGCGACAACACGGAGCGCTGAGCGCGTCCTGCGCCGAGGGTCTCAGCCGGTTGCCTGCTCGACCGCTTCGCGGAGCTCGGTGGCCGAGAAGGCGCCCTCGATCCGGGTCGACACGCGGCCCTCCGAGTCCAGGACGAAGAGCCAGGGCTCGGTCTCGAGGCCGTAGGTCTTCAACTGCTCGCGCACGCCGTTCGAGGGATTGTTGCCCTCCCAGACCTCCATGTGGATGAACTCGGCCTCGTTGCCCAGCTCGGACTTCACCTGCTCGGCGACGTCGACCACCGGGCCGCAGACCCGGCTGACGCAGAGCGCGGGGGTCGCGAAGAGTAGGACGGTGGGCTCCTCGCCGATCACGTCTTGGGCGTCGACGTCGTGCATCGAGTCGTGGGGGTCGCGGGTGTCGATTTCGGAGAGGTCGCTGACGTCGTCCGTGGTGGGGGTGCTGATGGGCGGTGCCTTCTCGCCCACCGCGGGAATCTCGGAGTAGTCGCCGACTTCGATACTGGAAAGAAGGCGCGTGGCGAGGAGACGGTCGCCGTCGCGGATCAAGGCGACGAGCTGCCATTCCCCCGCCTGGTCGAAGGCGATGTCGGAGATGTAGACCGTCTCGGGTGCCTTCGGGTCGTCGGCCGTGGTCTTGGCCTCGAAGGCGGCGTCGGTTTCCAGCCCCTCGATTCGGGCCGGGAAGGGCCCTTGTGGCTTGCCGTCGGGCCCGTGTGCCGCGTAGAGGGCGACCTCGGCGTCGCTGATCGGCGTTCCGCCGACGTCGAAGACGCCGAAGCCGAAGCGGTTTTCTCCGGGCGTGTAGACCTTGCCGGCCTGGGCGACGACTATTTCGTTGGTGGGTTCCGCCACCTCCAGGAGCTGGTCGAGCGTCTGCTTCGGTGCGGGGGGAAATCCTCGGCCGTCGGGGCCGGCTGCGCGACCTCCTCGGGGGCGGGCTCGCTGTCGTTGGCGCCACAGGCGGAGAGCGCGGCGACGGAGAGGATGGCGGTCGCGCTGGTTACGAGCGCGAGCCGGCGCGGTTGAGGCGTATGGCGCACCGGCCTCATGCTAGGGGCCGCGTTTAAGCGCGAGTAACGGAGGTGCTCCGGTCCTTGGCGGCGGTAGGGTGCGCCACCCTGAGGACGACGAGGAGGAGGATTAGCTTGGCGGCGCGAGCGGCTCTGGTGACGGGAGGATCGAGCGGGATCGGCTTGGCGATCGCGAGGGCCCTTGGTGAGGACGGCTACGGCGTCACGATTTCGGCGCGCCGGCCGGACAAGCTGGAGGCGGCGCGGGCTGAGTTGGAACAGTCGGGCATCGATGTTCAGGCGGTGCCGGCGCAGATGACCGATGAGGAGGAGATTCATCGCGTCTTCGATGCGCACAAGGAGCGGTTCGGGCGTCTGGACGTGCTGGTGAACAACGCCGGGGTTGGGATTGGCCAACCGATGGCGGAGATTCAGACGAAGCATCTGGATATTCAGCTCGGGGTGAACCTGCGGGCCGTGGTGATCGGGACGCGCCAGGGGCTGCCGATGCTGCGCGAGGCGGGAGCGGAGCACGGGAAGGCGCTCATCGTGAACATGGCGTCGGTCGCGGGGAAGTCGGGACAGCCGTGGCTCTCGGTCTATTCCGCGACGAAGGCGGCGGTCGTGGGCTTCAGTCAGGCGACGCAGAAGGAGGTGCAGAACGACGGGATTCAGGTGACGGCGTTCTGCCCCGGGTTCGTGGATACGCCGATGACCGAGTTCGTGAAGGGTCAGGTCGATGCCGAGGCGATGATTCGGCCCGAGGACCTGGCGGAGTCGGTGCGGTTTCTGCTCTCCACGTCGCGCGCGTGCCTTGTGCCTGAGATCGTTTTCCTGCGGCCGGGCGAGGAGCTCGCGGCCGCTGTTTGAGTCAGGCCCGGGCGAGCGCCGGCGGACGGGCGCGGCGGCCGCCGGGCGTTGTGCGGCGGATCCGGATTTGACCGTTGAGGGGGACGGGCGCTTCGGGGCGGGCCGGTGCCGGCTGGGCGCGGTCCGCGCGCACGGAGCGGGCGGCTCGTTCGGAGCGGATCTGTGCTGCGAGGTGACGGACGGAGCTGCTTTGAGCGTCCGTCTGCAGCAGGGCCATCTCGAGGTACGAGCGCAGGGTGCGGATCTCGCGACGGGTGGCCGGGCGGGGTTTGCGCGCGCCGGTGAAGGCGTCCCAGGCCACGGCGAAGGAGGCGAGGGAGGTGCGGCCGCCGTTGCGGTGGGCTGCGAGCATCGGGCAGATGCCGCCGGAGCGGGGGTCGGTGTAGGCGCCGACGATGATGCGGTTGCGATCGAGTCCCGCGAGCATCGCGCGCTGGGTGCGCTCGGGGAGGGCGTCGACGGTCCGGCGCAGTCGCTGGGCGGGGTTGCGAGTCTTGGTGCGCACGAGCGGGAGCATGCCTGGCGGGCTCGGGTGGATTGCAAGGTGGGGTGCGAAGGGCGATGCGTCAGAGCAGTGGCGTTGCGGGGCCGGGGTTTGGACGACCGGTGAGGAGTACGGCGAAACGGTTTTTGGTGGCAGCGTTTGGGGATGCCGGACATGCGTTTCCGGCGATCGCTTTGGCGCGGGCGGTGCGGGACCGCGGTCACGAGGTTGTGGTCGAGACGTGGGAGCGGTGGCGCGAGGCGGTTGAGCGTGAGGGGCTTGGGTTCACCGCGGCGGAGGAGTACAAGACGTTTCCCCCTCCCCCGCCCGATTCGTCAGAGGAGCCCTCGGCGGCGGATGCGGCGAGGGCGCTGCTGCCGTTCGTGGAGGAGATGAAGCCCCATGCGGTGGTGAGCGACATCCTCACGCTCGCTCCGGCGTTGGCGGCTGAGATGGCGGGGGTGCCGCGCGTGACGCTGGTGCCGCATGTGTATCCGGTGCACGAGCCGGGATTGCCGTTCTTCGCGTTCGGGGCGCGCATGCCGCGGACGGGTGTGGGGCGGGCGTTGTGGCGGGCGGCGGAGCCGGTGTTGGTGCAGGGGTTGGAGCGTGGGCGGCGGGAGATGAACGAGACGCGGGCGATGGTGGACCTGCCACCCCTCGACGTTCACCATGGCGGACTCGCGGTGGACCTGGTGTTGGTGGCGACCTTCCCGCAGCTCGAGTATCCCCGCCGGTGGCCCGAGAACACCCATGTGACGGGCCCGATGATGTTTGAGTTACCCGCTCTCGATGTTGAGGTGCCGGAGGGCGATGGGCCGCTTGTGGTGGTGGCGCCCTCGACCGCGCAGGATCCGGAGGGGCGGTTGGTGCGGGTGGCGCTCGAGGCGCTGGCGGATGAGCCGGTGAGGGTGTTGGCGACGACGAATCGGTTGATTCGTGGCGGGTCGTTGCCTGAGCCGCCCGCGAACGCGACGGTGGTCGAGTGGCTCTCCTACTCGCAGGTGATGCCGCTGGCGGATCTGCTCATCACCCATGGGGGGCATGGGACCGTGGGCCGGGGGCTCAGCGCCGGCGTGCCGCTGGTGTGCTGCCCGGCGGTGGGCGACATGGCGGAGAACGGCGCCCGGGTGCAGTGGGCGGGCGCGGGGTTGATGTTGCCGGGCCGGCTGACGAGCCCTGGCAGCCTGCGCCGAGTGGTGCGACGGGTACTCCAGGATTCGCGCTTCAGGAACCGGGCCAGGGAAATCGCCCGAAGCCCTGCGGGCGATGGGGCGCTGCGCGGCGCAGAGCTCGCCGAGAAGGTAGCCACGTAGCACCGCAGCTCCAGCGCCGGGGAGGAAGCTCCGGGGGTGGGACTCGAACCCACAACCTATCGGTTAACAGCCGATCGCTCTGCCGGTTGAGCTACCCCGGACCATGTATTGATCGAGAGCTACCCGGGGGGTAGTTCCCTCCGCAATCCTAGACGCCGCCGAAGTGGGCGATTTTCTCGGAGAGCTCGGCCTGGCGGCGCTGGAGGTCGACCGGGGGGTCTGCCCCGTTCTCGGTCGCGGCGGCGATCTGACCTCGCACGACGGCGAGGTCGAGCTCCATGAAGTTGAGCTCCATCGCCTCGCGGCTCGAGGGCTCGCGCTCGGCGCTCATCATGAGCTGGGTAATGAAGCCCCGGAGCTCCTCATCCTCACGCGGCAATCCCTCCATCGGCGCCTCGAGGTGCTCCACCAGCCAATCCCTGGCGCGCGCCGTGAGCGGTGAGGAGAGATGCTCGGGAGTGAGTCGCCGCACGAACTCCTCCCCCTCCTCCGGCTTCGCGATCGCCATGTAGAGCAGCGCCCGCTCACGCTGCTCGTGTCCACTCAACAACGCCGGTGCACTCGGCCGCGCCGTCGCGGGGTCCCCGCCGTTCCCGGGTGCCGGCCTCCGCCTGCGCTCCGGCGCCGGCGTGCCTCGTCGCCCGCCCTCCGCAACCCTCCTGCGCACCAGCCCCGGGTCCGCATTCAACCGATCGGCCGCCTCCCGCTCAAGCTCCTCACGGGTAATCGAATCGGGCATCGACCCCAGCACCGGCACCAGCTCGTCGAGCGCCGCGTCCCTCCCAGCGGGGGTCGACAGGTCCGCATCCTCCAGCAACATCCGGGCATGGAAAACCGGCAGGTCGTCGGCCGCCTCGACCAGAGCCCGAAACGCGCCGGCCGCGTCACTCCCCGGGCCCTTCCCGGCGAGCTGATCGGCGGGATCCTCCCCACTCGGCATGGCGACCACTCGCAACCGCACCCGCTTCCCAGAAGCCACCTGCTGCGCACGAAGCATCGCCTCCCGCCCCGCCCTATCGGCATCCAGCGCGAGCACGACCTCATCCGTGTGCGACGCGAGGAGCTGCACCTGCTCCGGAGTGATCGCCGTCCCCATCACGGCGACCGCCTCCTCCACCCTGGCTCCATGCAGGGCGATCACATCCGTATATCCCTCCACGACCACCGCTCTCCCCGCCTTGGCGATCGCCGGCCGCGCCCGCTCGATCCCGTACAGCGTCCTCTTCTTCGAATAGAGCTCCCCCTCCGGCGAGTTCTGATACTTCCCCCGCTGATCGTCCCGAGTCGCCCGCCCACCGAACCCCTGCATCCGCCCGCGGGCGTCACGAATCGGGAACATGATCCGCGCGCGAAAACGGTCATACGGATGACCCTGCTTGTTCTTCGTCAGCAGTCCCGCCGCGGCCAGCTCATCAACCGAGTAACCCGCCGACTGCCCTCGCCGCAGCACCGTGTCCCAGGCGCTCGGCGCGTACCCCACCCCGAACTCGCGCAGCCCCTCCTCCGAGAGCCCCCGCCCGAGCAGATACTCACGCGCCTTCCTCGCCTCCGACGCCTCCCAGAGGAAGCTCACGTAGAACGCCGCCGTGCGCTCCAGCACCTCGCGCAGCCGACCCTTCCGCCTCCGCGCCTCCTCTGCGCGCGGATCCTCCTCCTGGCGCTCCAACTCGACCCCGTAGCGGTCCCCCAGCGCCTCGATCGCCTCCGCGAAGCTGAGCCCCTCCTTCTCCTCAACAAACTTGAAGATGTCGCCCCCCACTCCGCAGCCGAAGCAGTGGTAGAGCTTCTCCTGAGGGTTCACCGAGAACGACGGCGAGCGCTCGTCGTGAAACGGACACAGCCCCGTGAATCTCGTCCCCGCCCGCCTCAGGTCCGTGTAGGCGGAAACCACCTCGACGATGTCCGCCGCCTCACGGACCCGCTCGATGCTCGCCTCGGTAAAGAGCGCCACGGCGCGAGGCTAGCCGCCTGAACTCCAACGGCAGCGGACGAATCCGAGCAACCCCGGATCACCGTTCGCCTGCGGCTCACTGCGAGCAGTCGGCGGGCGGTTGTTCTTCACAACCGCGACTCCTCGGGCAGCGCGAGCCGCCGGAAGGTGGCGATGCAGAACCGATCGGTCATCCCCGCGAGCCAGTCCGTGATCCGCTGCATCCCGTCGGCGCCCGGCGCTCCCTCTGGCATGTCGTCGGGGTGCTCGAGGTAGTGGTCGAAGAGGCCGCGAATCGTTCGCCGCACCCGATCATGCTCCGAGCGCGCCTCAGCCCCCAGATACACCCGCTCGAACATGAACTTGCGCAGCCGCAGCATCGCCCCACCGACCTCCCGGCTCTGGCGGATCTCTCCCGCCGCCCGCGAGGTCACCACCAGATCGCGCACCAGCGTGTCGATCCGGCGCGCCCCCGTCGGCCCCAGTAACTCGATCTCCTCCCCGGGCAGGTCATCCACCATCAAGATCCCGGCACGGACCGCATCGTCGATGTCGTGGTTTATGTACGCGACCCGATCCACCAGCCGCACGACCTGACCCTCCATCGTCGCCGGATACTCGGACCCCGTATGGCGGAGGATCCCGTCACGCACCGCCTCCGTGAGATTCAGCCCTTGGCCATCCCGCTCGAGAACGTCGACGACGCGAAGGGAGTGCTGGTTGTGCCTAAAGCCGCGACCCCCGTGCTCGCGGACCGCCTCGTCGAGCACCTCCTCGCCAATGTGGCCGAACGGCGGGTGCCCGAGATCGTGCCCGTACCCGATGGCCTCCGTCAAGTCCTCGTTCAGCCCCAGCGCTCGCGACACGGTCCGTGCAATCCCGCAGGTCTCCAGCGTGTGCGTGAGGCGCGTGCGGTAGTGGTCACCCTCGGGCGCGATGAAAACCTGCGTCTTGTGCTTCAGCCTGCGAAACGCCTTCGCGTGGACGATGCGGTCGCGATCCCGCTGAAACGGCGTGCGCAGGTCGCTGTCCGTCTCGGGCTCGCGGCGCGGGGCGGGGTACGACCGAGTCGCGGGTGCCCACAGATACTCCGCCTCCCAAGCCCGGACACGCTCGGGCAACGGCAGCGCCGAGCGCTCCGCAACCTCATCGGAGACCGTCCGGACCGCTTGCTCTGCCGCTCTTTGCACCTGCGCCCAGAGAATAGGCTCCACCGATGCCCGAATCGCCCCCGGAGCGCCCGCTCGCCCTCGTCACCGGCGCTTCCTCCGGGCTCGGCGAGCAGTTCGCCCGCCAGCTCGCTCGCCGCGGCCACGACCTCATCCTCGTCGCTCGCCGCGCCGATCGCCTCGAGAAGCTGGCCGCCGAGCTCGAAACCGCCGCGCACGTCATCCCCTGCGATCTCGCCACCGAGGCCGCCGCGCTCCCGAGCCGCGTCGCGGAGCGCGACCTCGAAGTCAACCTGCTCCTAAACAACGCCGGCTTCGGCACCCACGGCCGCTTCGCCGAGCAAGACGCCGCCCGCGAGGCCGAGGAGGTGCGCGTCAACTGCGAAGCCGTCGTCACCCTGACCCACGCCTTCCTCCCCGCGATGCTCGAACGAGGCCGAGGCGGGATCATCACCGTCGCCTCCTCAGCCGGCTTCCAGCCGATCCCCTACCAGGCCGTCTACGCCGCCACCAAGGCCTTCGCCCTCAACTTCTCGGACGCCCTTCACACGGAGCTACGGGGCAGCGGTATCCGCGTGCTCGCCGTCAATCCGGGGCCCGTGCCAACGGAATGGCAAGACGTGGCCGGCCTCGACGACGCCGGTGTCGTACCCGGCCTGATCGACGCCGACCAGTGCGTCCGCGAGGCCCTCGAGGCCTACGACCGCGGCGCTCGCTCGGTGGTGCCAGGCGGCGTCATCCGCTGGTTCATGCGGGCCTCGGCCCCGAGCCCCCGCGCCCTCCAGCTCCGCATCACTGAGCGCCTCTACCGCGGCCGCCGCGGCTGATCAGGCGCCAACACCCCTTCCTCAGGCTCGGCGGGCTCATGCCCGATCTCGCCGCCCTGGCGCAGCACCAGGTAGGTGAGCCAGATGGCCACCGCGAAGATCGGCACCCCCATCGCCGTGCGCGCGATGCCGAGCGCGACCACCGCGCCCGCCAGGTAAAGCGGCAGCTGCACGGCCAGTCGCACCAGGAACACAGCGACCCAGACCCAGCTCGCCTTCGCGTACACCCGCACCCGTTCGGGGTCACGCCGCCATTCGGTTCCCTCCCCCACGAGCGGCCCGGCGATCACGCCGATCAGCGGCCATCGGATCCAAATCGAGATCGCATACGCGGCGGCGTAGCCAGCGTTCAGCAACAGCCCCGGCAGGAAGAAATCCTCGGCACGTCCGGTGCGGCTCGTGATGAAGGCGGCGATCCCCACGCCGATCAGCCCAGCCAGCGCGAACTGGAGCGTCTCGCGGCGAGCCAGGCGCACCACCGTGGCCACCACAGCCACCCCCACCGCCGTCCAGATCGCCGGCTGAAGCTCCTGCCCGCTCACCGTGTACGCGACCACGAAGGCGAGCCCCGGGAGACTCGAGTCGGCAACGCCGTGAGCACCACCCAGCGCCTCCACCAGGTCCGGGCTTCGCTCGTCCTCCTCCTCCGAAGTCACCTGCGCATGATGACCGGGACCCGGCGCCGCCGGTACTACGCGGCCGCGCGCAGATGTACGTGGGCGTGGTGCTCGAGCGTCTCGGTCACGGCCCGCTCGGCTTGGCGCAGCGCCCGCGCCGAGCTCGGGGGCACCGCCGCGAGCGGGCTCCCCAGCGCCTCGACCATGAACGCGTGTGCCTCGGGCGAGAGCTCGAACCCCCCTCGCTCGCAGGAGGAGCAGACAACCCCACCCGCGTCAGCTGAGAAGCCGCTCAGCCCATCGCCCTCTCCGCAGCGCGCGCACGACGCCAGCTCCGGCGAGAAGCCCGCCGCCAGCGCCAGCTTGAGCCGAAAGGCGAGGGCCGTCGCATGGCCGGCGGCCCCGTCGATCTCAGGCGACACCGGCGAGCGCCCACTGCCCGGCTCATCGCCGTCGAGAAGTGCCAGGTAGCGGCACAACAGGTTGTAGGCAGCGGGATTCGCCTCGTTCGAGTCGAGCAGCCGCAGCACGGAGTCGCATGCTCTGGCCGCCGCGCCAAGTGCGGGCCCGCTCGCCCGCAAGCTGGCGTGCGGCGCGACCGTGTGCGCCGAGGTCACCGTCGCCAGCTCGCCCCGCCCCTCGTAGAGCACCAAATCGAGGCGGAAGAATGGCTCGAGCCGCCCACCGAAGCGCGAGCGCGGCTTGCGCGCCCCCTTCGCAATCGCATTGACCCGCCCGCGGGTCGAGCTGTACAGGTGCAGGACCCGGTCCGCCTCCGCGTAGCGGATCGATCGCAGCACGATCGCTTCGGTCTTGAAGCTCCCTGGCACTGGACAGCGCAGCATGACCAGGGGCCCGGACGAATCTCATGGCGATATGGTCGCCCTTCATGGCGAAGATCCACCTGATCGTCATGCCCTACGAGCTCGACCGGCTCCGATACGGCGTCGGCCGCGGGCCCGAGCACCTGCTGGCCGCCGGCGCCGAAGATGCACTCGCGGCGGCCGGGGCGGATGTCACCACCGAGCTGATCGAGCTCGACCCTGACCATGACAACGAGATCGACGGCTGCTTTGAGCTCATCGGCAAGGTCGCCGCCAGCGTCCGCGGGGCACGCGAGGCCGGCGCCTTCCCCGTGACGCTCTCCGGCAGCTGTTTCGCGGGCGTCGGGGTGGTCGCCGGGCTCGACGAGCCCGCCCCCGGGGTCGTCTGGTTCGACGCCCACGGCGACTTCAACGACCCTGCGACGAGCGAGTCGGGCTACTTCGACGGCATGCCGGTTGCCGTGCTCACGGGGAACGCGTGGCAGAACCTGCTCCGCGGGGTTCCCGGCGCACACCGGCTGCCTGAGACGAGCGTCGTCCACGCCGGCGCCCGCGACTTCGACGGGCCCGAGGAGGAGAGCTTCATGGCCTCGAAGCTCGTGCGGGCTGACCCAGAGCGGCTTCGCGCGGACGGACTGCCCGCTTCACTGGCAGAGCTGAGCCCGTCGCCGTCCGGCGTCTACGTTCACGTCGATCTCGACGTGCTCGATGGCGACGACGGCGCCATCAACGTCTACAGCGTTCCGAATGGCCTTTCCGAGGACGAGCTTGAAAGGCTCGTGCGCGAATTGCTGGGGCGCCCAGACGTAAGGGCCCTCTCGCTGACGGCGTACGACCCCGAGTGCGATCACGCCCAGCGCGTCCCACCGCTCGCCATGCGCCTGCTCGAGGCCGCCGCCCAGCGGGCCTAGGAGGCCGAGGCCACCGCGTCTCGAATCGCCTCCGCGGTAATGGAGGCCGCGATCGTGCCGACGGCCATCGGCGTGAAGCGGTCGGACTCGCCCTCGCCGGACGCCAGGCAGAACGCGACATCGCCGTCGACGTCCGAGAACACGGGGTCAACCGCCCGCGCCACCCCGCCGCTCGCCATCCTCGCCACGCGAGCGCAGGCCGACTTGCCGAGCGCGGCGTCGGTCATGACGCAGACCAGGGTCGTGTTGCGCTCCTCGAGTCTGCGTCCAGTCCGGCGGGCGCTCCATCGCTGCGATCAGCTCCGAGGTGCGCGCGAAGCCACCCTCCTCGCGCCTGGGCCCCGCCAGCACCCGGCCGTCGGCGCCGATCACGTCACCGAACGCGTTCACGGCGGCGATCGCGGCAACGGTCTCGCCACGGCCGCTGCGGGCCGCCGCGTACCCCACGCCCGCGGATACACCCAGATCGCGCCCCAAGATCTTCCCCACCGCGGTGCCAGCACCAGCGCCCACGCGTCCACGCTCGGGCACGTCCTCCGAGGCTGCCTCGCACGCGGCGTACCCGTCCTCCGGCCCGGGCCTGGTGGCGGGATCACCCTCCGAGAGGTCGTAGACCACCGCCGTCGGCACGATCGGAACGACTCCCTCAAGCGTCGGGTGTCCCCTCCCCCGTTCCTCCAGCCAGCGCATCGCCCCGTCAGCCGCGGCGAGCCCGTACGCGCTGCCGCCGCTCAGCATCACCGCGGTCACGTCGCGGGGTCCCGCGAGCGGTGCCGTCACGTCGGTCTCTCGCGTGCCGGGACCTCCCCCGCGCACGTCGACGCCGCCCCGCGCGTTCTCGGGAGCCAGGATCACCGTGCACCCGGTCGCCGCGACCGGATCGGTCCAATGGCCGATCGCGAAGCCGCTCGGAGGCGGAAGCGCCCTGCTCAACCTGCAGCCTCCGCTTTGTCGCGCTTCTTTCGCCGTCGGCGCCGCAGGCGTGTCTGACAGCCCGGCGAGAAGTACGTGGAGCGCCCGCCCACGACGATCCTGCGGATCTCATCGCCGCAGCGCGGGCACTGCTCGCCTTCGCGCGTGTGCACCAGGAACTGGTCCTGCATCGAGCCCATCTCGCCACGCGCGTCGCGGTAGTCGTCGATCGACGAACCACGAGCGTCGAGCGCCACCTCCAGCGTCTCGACGATCGCCTCCGCCAGCGCCTCGCAATGCTCGGGCCGCATCGATCCGGCGGGCGAGAGTGGGTGGAGCTCGGCGCGAAAGAGCGCCTCGTCCGCGTAGATGTTGCCGATCCCGGCGATCCCGCTCTGCGTCAGGAGAAAGGACTTGAGCGGCGCCGTGCGACCCGCGGCGATACGGCACAGCGCCTCCCCGTCCAGGGCTCCGCCGAGCGGCTCGATGCCGAGGCGCGCGTTCAGGTAGGCATCGACCTCGGGCCCGCGCAGCGCGACGGCATGCCCGAATCGCCGTGCGTCCGTGAAGAGAAGCTCGGAGCCATCGTCGAGCTCGAGCCGCGCGCGCAGATGACGAAGCTGCGGCGTCGACTCGTAAAGGCGCGGCGCGCCGAAGCGGTCGACCTCCATCAGATCCGTCACCTCCGCGTGCTCGGGGCCCTGCAGGAGCAGGTTCCCGGTCATTCGCAGGTGCATGACGAGCGCGCGCTCGCCCTCGAGCCGCAGGATCAGGTACTTACCCCTCCGGTCAGCCGCCTCGATCGTGTGTCCTTCGATGGCGTCGACCAGCGCCGCCGGCGAGCCCGGCCGCGTCCATCGCGCGTCGAGTACCTCGACCCCCACGATCCGCCGGCCGACCACCTCGGGCTCGAGCTGGCGGCGGATGGTCTCGACCTCGGGCAGCTCCGGCATGCCCCCATTCTGGCGAGCGGAGGATCTTCCTACTTGGCGACGGCCCGCGGGTGGGCCTTGAAGTAGACCTCTTTGATGCGCTCGCCCGATAGGTGGGTGTAGAGCTGCGTCGTCGAGACGTCGGCATGACCCAACATCTCCTGGACGGAGCGCAGGTCACAGCCACCCGAGAGCAGGTGGGTGGCGAAGCTGTGGCGGAGGGTATGCGGGCTCATCTTCCCGTCGAGTCCCACCTCCTTGGCGTGGCGCTGGATGATCTTGTAGAGGCCCTGGCGCGTCAGAGGCCCGCCCCGGAAGTTGACGAACAACTTCGGCTCCACCCGGTCACCCACGAGCTCACCGCGCCCAGAGCGCAGGTAGCGGCTCACCGCCGCGGCGGCCTCCCGCCCCAATGGGACCATCCGTTCCTTCGAGCCCTTCCCGTGCGGGCGCACGAACCCGCGGCGCAGATTCACGTCATTCACCTCGAGGCCGACGGCCTCCGATGCGCGGAGCCCGCAGCCGTACATGAGCTCGAGCAGCGCCCGGTCGCGAGTGGCGATCGGGTCGGCGCCCGAGGCGCTCTCGAGCAGTCGCTTGACCTCCGCGTAGGAGAGAACGTGTGGAAGCTTGCGACTCTTGGCGGGAGGGCTGAGCGTCGCGGTGGGATCGTCGGTGACGAGCTCCTCCCTGCGCAGATGGCGATAGAACGAGCGCAGGGCGGCCGTCTTGCGGTTGATCGTCGCGGGCGAGCAGGGTGGGTGCGGCGCTCCGTCGCCGTTCGGCCGCCCGGTGGCGAGGTCGGCGAGGAAGTCGGCGACGTCGGCGCCCTCCGCGTCCACCGCCCCACGGTCGCGTCCGGCGAGGAAGGTCCCGTACTGAAGAAGGTCGGTGCGGTAGGCGTCAAGAGTGTTGCGCGCCAGCCCGCGCTCGAACTCGAGGTAGGCGAGGAAGTCGAGGACCAGCGCCTCGAAGCGAGCTTCGATCGCCGGTGTGCTCTCAGGGGGTGTGACCGCGACGGCCATGATCCGATGGTTCTGCCGCCGGTCGGGCCTCCCTGCCCGTGCAAGCGCTCGTGCCCGATGGGTCAGACGCGCGCATCGAGCCAGGCCACGATCTCGGCGATGATCTCGGGCCCTTCCGGCTCGTTCAGGATCTCGTGACGCAGGCCCGGGTAGAGCACGAGCGTCTTGTCCTCGGAGGAGGCGAGCTCGTCGACCAGGCGGCTGCCGGCGGGCGACGTCAGCTTGTCGTCGGCGCCGTGCAGGATGAGGAGCGGCAGGCGAACTCCGGGGAGCCGGTCAGAAAAGGTGAGGCCCGTTCGCTCCAAGGCGACGATCGACTCGGCCGGATACGACCCGTGGAAGTTCAGCGGGTCCGAGTCGTAGTCGGCAACCACCTGCGGGTTGCGGCTCACCGTCTCGGGGTCGACCCTGAAGATCCCCCGCCCCGGCGCCACCTTCGCGATCACCCTGGCCGCGAGCCTCACCGGTCGCGCTTGGTCCAGCGACGCGAGGGCTCCCGAGAGAATCAGGCCGGAGAGCTCGTCCTGGTGATCGCAGACATAGTCGAGCGCGATCAGGGCGCCCATCGAATGCGCCAGTACAAACGGCTTGGGCGCAGGCACGGCCTCAGCGGCGATCCCGACAAGGTGGCGGAGGTCGGCGGCGAGAGGAGCCATCGACCCAAACCGCACCCGCTCTCCACCGGAGCGCCCGTGACCACGGTGATCGAGTGCCCACACGGCGTACCCCGCCTCGGAGAGACCTCGTGCCACGTGCTCATAGCGGCCCGAGTGCTCGCCGCCGCCATGACAGATCACGACTGCGGCACGAGGCTCGCCGGCGGGCGTCCAGATCCGGTAGACGATCTCGACGCCACCCTCGCCGGTGAAGTTGCCATCGCTCATGCGCGGGCCTCGAGCATCCGCTGGAGCAGAAGCAGCCCGATCAGCGACTTCGAGTCGTGGCATTCCTCGATCGCGCCGGCGAGGTCGTCGAGCGGCCATTCCACGACGGTCAGCCGCTCCTCGGGATCCGGCTCGACGCCGGCGTCCTCAAGCCCGGTTGCCTCGAACACGATGACCTCCTCCTCCGTAAAGCCGGGGCTCGTGTAAAAGCGCTTGAGCTCCTTCCACTCGGCCGCGCGCTTCGAGATCTCCTCCGCGAGCTCCCGCCTGGCGCACTCGAGGGCCGACTCGCCATCCACGTCGAGCTTCCCGGCCGGAAGCTCCAGAAGGTCCGACTCGCCCGTGGCCTCGCGTGGCTGGCGCACCAGATAGATGTGCTCTTCGTCGTGGGCCACCATCGCAACTGCTCCGGGGTGGCTCACGACCTGGCGCTCGACGACCTGGCCGTCGTCGTGGCGGTAGCTGTCGATACGCACCCCGGCAATCGGCCCCTCATACACCGTCTTCGACTCGACGCGCTTCACCGCCCAGCCTCCCCGGGAGCAAGCTCCGCGATCGCTTCGCACACCGCGAGCATCTCCACGATTCGCTCCGCGGCGACGCTCTCGGAGTGGGTGTGGTTGCCCTCCGTGCCGTTGGCGAGAAGGACGCACTCGAACCCCTTGGCCACGAGGGCGTTCGCATCGCTCCCGCCGCCGGTGGCGGTTTCGACCGGCTCGTGCCCGCAGCGTTCGAGCGCCGCCTTCGCCACTCGGACCGCCGGCGCGCTCGACGCCAGGCGATAGCCCCGGAACATCTCGCGCACCTCGACGTCGACGTCGCAACCGTGCTCGGTCGCGGCCCAGGTGCACGCGTCGACCATGGCTCCGACGGTCGCGCTTGCGCGGGCATCGTCGATCGAACGCGCCTCACCATCGACGGTGCAGCGGCCCGCGACGATGTTCGAGGCGGTGCCGCCCTCGATCATTCCGACGTTCGCGGTGGTCTCGTCATCAAGGCGGCCCAGGTCCATCGCGTCGACGGCGGCGGCGGCGGCGGCGATCGCGCTCCGCCCGTCCTCGGGGCGAATGCCCGAATGCGCCTCGACCCCCTCGAACTCGGCAAGCAGTCGCTTGTAGGTAGGGGCGGCGGTGATCACCTCGCCGATCGGGGAGGCGTGATCGAGGACGAACCCGTAGGGCGACCGAAGCGATGCGATGTCCAGCTCCTTCGCCCCGCGCAGCCCATCCTCTTCCGCCACCGTGAAGATCAGCTCGAGCCCACCGGCGGCCGGCTCGAGGCTGTGCCGCGCGGCGAGCTCCATCAGCACCGTCACCGCCGCCTTGTTGTCGGCGCCGAGGATCGTCTGTCCCGAGCTGCGAAACACGCCCTGGTCGAGCACGACCTCCACAGGAGCTTCGTGCGGAACGGTGTCCAGGTGCGCGCAGAATGCCACCCAACCCTCGCCGCGGCCCGGAACGCGCGCGACGATGTTGCCGGCGGCGGCGCGCGCCGCCTCAGCGCTCGCATCCTCGGCTGCCTCCACGCCCAGCTCGGCGAGCTCGGCCAGCACCGCGTCGGCCATCTGCCGCTCGGAGCCCGTCGGGCTGGCGATCTCGCAATGGCGCGCGAAGCGGTCGAGTAGTCGCTGCTCGCTCATCGCCCGCTCGGGACTACGACGCCGTGACGACCAGGCTGATGCCGTCCAGGGCGGCCGGGTCTTGCGCCATCTGCTCGCTCACTCGCTCGGCGACCAACGCGCGGATCCGCTCCTGCTCGTCGTGCGGGAGTGATTCGAGCTTCTCGGAGAGAGGGCCGGCGAGCTTCCTCGTCTTCTCCCAGTGGACGGCGGGATCCGTGTAGTTCCAGCGCACGGCGACCTCCTCGATCTCCGGCTCGGAGAAGCCCGCGCCAGTCACCAGCTCGCGAATCCGCTCCGGATCGGCCAAGGCGAATATCCCTGGCGCGCCGGGCTCGGGCGGTGAGAGATGACCGGCCTCCACCAGCGCGAACGCGGGGATGAACGCCCACTGATTTCGATCGGGAGCGGCCCAGACGGCGAAGCACAGGCGTCCGCCTTCACGTAACACTCGGCGAGTCTCTGCCAGCGCCGCGGCGGGATCAGCCATCAGCATGTAGCCGAAGCGACACAGGACACCGTCGACGGAGTCGTCCGCAAGGTCCATGCTCTCTGCGTCGAGCCGTCGGTTCTCGACGTTGGAAAGGCCGCTCTCGGCAGCGAACGTCTGCGCCACCTCGACCATCTCGTCCGCGAAATCGGTCTGGATCAGCTTCCCGTCATCCCCAACTCTCTCGGCGGCGTTCCACCCGGTTTCGCCAGCGCCCGCCGCCAGCTCCAGGATCATCTGACCGGGCTTGGGGTCGAGGCGCTCCACCATGCGCTCGCCCACCGGACCCGTTGTGCCCGAGAGGAACTCGCGCTCGCTCGCCCAGTTGCCGGCGAGACGATTCCAGTTCGCGAGAGAATCGCGACGGTACTCGTCGAGGTCCATGGGCGGGAATCTACTCCCGCTGCTCTTCCTTTTCTGTGACGCTTGCCCGCTTCGCTACCGGCGGCGCTCAATCGAGATGTCGGCGGACTCCACCGACTCGACCTCCGTAACCGCTTCCTCGGCATCGGGAGTCCGGCTCCGTGCGAGCTCGGCCGCGGCCCCCACGAAGTCGCGGAAGAGCGGCTCGGGACGGGTGGGGCGCGAGTTGAACTCGGGGTGGAACTGCGAGGCGACGAAGAACGGGTGCTCGGGCAGCTCGATCATCTCGACGAGGCGCTCGTCGGGAGAGGTACCGCCCGCCACCAGCCCCTCATCCTCAAGCCGGCGGCGCAGCATGTTGTTGACCTCGAAGCGATGCCGGTGGCGCTTGTAGATAACCGCCTCGCCGAAGATCTCCCGCGCGCGTGTGCCCTCGTGGACCTTGACCGGATCCGCGCCGAGGCGCATCGTCCCGCCCATGTCGGAGACCTCCTTTTGCTCCGGCAGGAGGTCGACGACCGGGAACGGGGTCTCGGGGTCGAACTCGGTCGAGTTCGCTCCCTCCATGCCGGCGACGTGACGGGCGAACTCGGCCACGGCGATCTGCATGCCGAGGCAGATACCGAGGTAGGGAATGTTGCGCTCGCGCGCGATCTTCGCCGCCTGGATCTTGCCTTCGATGCCACGCTCCCCGAAGCCGCCGGGGATGAGGATCCCGTCGGCCCGCTCGAGCTTCGCGACGTCGATGTCCTCCGAGTTCACCAGCTCGACCTTCACGTCGATGCCGTGGTGATAGCCGCCGTGATTGAGTGCCTCGATCACGGACTTGTAAGCGTCCTCGAGCTGAACGTACTTGCCCACGAGCGCGATGTGTGCGGTCCCCTCAGCGGCATCGGCGCGGCGCACGAGCTCCTCCCACTCGCCGAGCTCCGGCGCCGGCGCCTCGAGCCCGAAGTGGTCGAGGACGATGTCGTCGATCCCCTCAGCACGCAGCACCAAGGGCACCTTGTAGATGTTGTCTACGTCGCGGGCCGAGACGACCGCCTCCTCGGGCACGCTCGCGAAGAGCGCGATCTTGCGGCGGATGTCGCGGTCGAGCCCGCGCTCCGAGCGGCAGATCAAGGCGTTGGGCTGGATTCCGATCCGCCGCAGCTCGTTGACCGAGTGCTGGGTGGGCTTCGTCTTCAGCTCCCCGGCATGCCCAATGTAGGGAACGAGCGTCAGGTGGTTCACCATCGTGCGCGTGGGCCCGAGCTCGGCGATGAGCTGGCGGATCGCCTCCAGGAACGGCAAGGACTCGATGTCGCCAACGGTTCCGCCGATCTCCGTGACCACGAAGTCGACGGCCTGCGACTCGGCGACGATCAGGATCCGCTGCTTGATCTCGTCGGTGATGTGCGGGATCACCTGAACGGTGGCGCCGAGGTAGTCGCCACGACGCTCGCGACGGATCACCGAGTTGTAGACCGCGCCGGCCGTCACGTTCGACGCCCGTGAGGTGTTCTCGTCGGTGAAGCGCTCGTAGTGACCGAGGTCGAGGTCGGTCTCGGCCCCGTCCTCGGTCACGAACACCTCGCCGTGCTGGAACGGGCTCATCGTCCCGGGGTCGACATTGATGTAGGGGTCAAACTTCTGAAGCTGGACCCGGAAGCCGCGCGAGACGAGCAGGCGGCCAATCGATGCCGCGGCGATCCCCTTGCCGAGCGAGGAGACCACGCCACCGGTGACGAAGATGAAGCGTGTCTCGCCCGGCTTCATCGGTAGAGCTTTCCCTCACCCACGCTGGAGAGCGAGTCTAGAAGGCGGCGGGGCGGAATCGCCTCAGGCCGCTGCCAGCAACTCGCGGGCGTGGCCCTCGGCGGCGGCGTCGCCACGCTTTCCACCGAGCATCCGGACGATCTCGGCGATGAGCTCGTCGCCATCGACCGCATCGACCTCGGCTTGCGTGGCGCCGTCGGCAATTCGCTTCGTAATGCGGAAATGCCGCTCCGCCTGTGAAGCGACCTGGGGAAGGTGAGTGATGCAGAGCACCTGCCGCGTGGAGCCGAGCTCGCGTAGGCGAGTGCCGACCGCACGTGCGGTGGCGCCGCCGATGCCGGCATCGATCTCGTCGAAGACGAGCGTTGGGGCGCCATCGACCGTGCCCAGCCCACTGAGCGCCAGCATCACGCGCGAGAGCTCTCCCCCGGAGGCGGCCTCGCGCAGCGGCGAGACCGGCATTCCGGGATTGGTCGCGACCAGCATCTCGACCGACTCGGCGCCGTTCGGCCCGAATCCATCGGGGTGGGGCTCAAGGCTCACCTCGAGTGAGGCGCCCTCCATCGCGAGCTGCCCCAGCTCCTCGCCCACCCGTTTCTCAAGCTGGTTGGCGGCCTTGCCACGGGTGGTGCTGAGCTTCCTCGCCAGCTTCGCGCGCCGGGCCTCGGCCGCGCCAAGCTGGGCGCGGAGCTCCTCGGCCACCTCGCCCGCGTTCTCGAGCCGTCTGATCTCGGCTCGGCAGCGATCGGCGTGCTCGAGCACTGCCTCGATCGAGCCCCCGTGCTTGCGCTCGAGGCGTTCCAGCGCAGCCAGCCGCTCCTCCACCGCCTCGAGCCTCCCGGGCTCGGCCTCGATCCCGTCGAGGTACGAACGCAGCTCTCCCGCAAGGTCGTCGAGCTCAAGGACGAGCGCTCCGGCCCGCTCGGCCAGCGCGTCAAGCGCCTGGTCGACTCCGGCGGGCCCGCCCAGCGCTGCCTCCGCCGCGTGCAGCTGGGCGGCCGCGCCCGCCTCGCCCTCAGCGCCGGCCGCAGCCTCCAAGGCCCCCGCCGCCGCGGCGCGCAGCCCCTCGCTGTGGCGCAACCGCTGGCGCTCGGTACCGAGCTCGGTCTGCTCGACCTGGTCCGGCGCAGCGGCCTCGATCTCCGAGAGCTCGAAGCGCAAGAGGTCGAGGTCACGCTCGCGGGCGCCCTCGCGCTCGCGCAGGTCGGCCAGCTCGGCCGCGATCGCGCGGGCCTCGGCGTGCGCGGCGCGATACTCACGGCGGCGTCCTGAGTGCTCGGCGCCGGCGAACCCATCGAGGATTTCGAGCTGGGCTGAGGCCAGGGTCAGCTTGCGGTGCTCGTGCTGGCCGTAGAAGGCGAGCAGGCGAGAACCCAGGGCCTGCAGGTCGCCGGCGGACGCCGAGCGCCCAGCTACGAAGGCGCTCGTGCGGCCCGAGGCTCCGACCCTGCGCCCCAGGGTCACCTCCTCGGCGTCCGGCGGCAGGCGCTCTGCGATCTCGGCGAGCTCCGGCTCGCGGAGCAATCCCTCGGGCAGCCCAAAGACCCCCTCGACCCAGGCCTCCTCGGCGCCGGGACGGACGATCTGGGGCCGAGCCCTTCCGCCCATCAGCAGGTCGAGCGAGTGCGCGAGTACGGTCTTGCCGGCGCCCGTCTCGCCCGTGATCGCGTTCAGGCCCGCGCCGAGGCGAAGCTCCGCCCGCTCGATCAGGAGCAGGTTCTCGATGCGCAGCTCATGCAGCACACCACCGTTCTAGCGGCGGCGCCCGACGGATTCACCCCCTGGTCACTCGGATTGTCGGTCGCGGCGTGGACGCCAGGTGCTCAAGCGGGAGCGGGCTCGGGCTCGCCGGCAGGTGCGGCCACGAAATCGCGGCGCCTGACCAAGAGCAGACCGAGGATGCCGCCCGCGACTGCGATGGCAGCCGCGATCACGAGGATGTCATTGAGGCCGCTTACGAACGCGTCGTTGGCAGCCGCCGCCACCTCGGCGCGGAACTCCGGCGGGGCAAGCTGTGTGGCCTGGTCGATCGCCCCGGATGAGACAGCCTCCGCGAACTCAGGCGGCGCCTGCGGCACCTCGGAGGCGAGCAGCGATTCGATCCGCGCCTGAAAGACCGCGCCGAGGCCCGCGACGCCTGTGGCGATTCCGACCTGGCGGAACGTGGAATTGATGCCCGAGGCCATACCGGCTCGAGCCGGGGGCACGACCCCGAGCGCGGTCTCGGCGATCATCGGATTGGTCATCCCGATCCCGAGGCCGGCCAGAAGGAAGCCAGGGAGCAACCCTGTCCAGCTGTCGCCCACCTCGACCCCGCTCATGATCCCCAACCCGAGCCCGACGAGGATCAGGCCGCTGCCCATCAAGAGTCGAACCGGGATCCGGCTCGAGAGCTTCGCCGTGAGCGGGGCGGCGACGAACGAGAGCAGCGTCACGGGCAGGAACCTCACGCCGGCCTCCAGCGGCGAGTAGCCGAGGACGTCTTGGATGTAGAGGGTCAGGTAGAGGAACATCGCGAACATCGACGCCGAGAGCGCCCACGCCACGATCGAGACGCCTCCGAAGGCCGGGATGCGAAATAGAGCGAGATCGAGCATCGCGTGCGGACTGCGCAGCTCGATCACGACGAATGCCGCCATCAGCACCGCGGCGCCGCCAAGCGCGACGAGAATCCAGCCACTGCTCCACCCCTCGGCATTGCCACGGATGAGTCCGAAGATCAGCCCAAAGAGCGAGAGCGAGAAGGTGACGAGGCCCGCCCAGTCGATCGGCTGGGGATCCGATGCGGCTCGGTTTACCAGCCGCGCCTGCGTGAGGGCGATCGCGGCGATCCCGATCGGTACGTTCACGAAGAAGATCCACTCCCAGCCAAGGCCGTCGGTGATGAGCCCTCCCACGAGTGGTCCGATCGCAACGGCGCCACCCACCGTGGCACCCCAGATCCCGATAGCCGAGGCTCGCTCGCGGCCCTCGAACTCCTGCGCGATCAGCGCCAGGGCCGTGGCGAACATCGCGGCCCCGCCCACTCCCTGAAGCCCGCGGAAGAGGTTGAGGACCGTGGCATCAGCCGCGAGTCCGCAGAGGAGCGAGGCCACGGTGAAGATCGCGAAACCGGCGGAGAAGATCCGTCGCCGGCCGAGCCGATCGCCGAGCGAGCCGAATACGAGCAGGAACGAGGCAAGCGTGAGCGCGTAGGCGTCAACCACCCATTGGAGGCTTGGCAGGCTGGCATCCAGGTCCTCCTGGATGGACGGCAGCGCGACGTTCACGATCGTGATGTCCAGCAGCAGCATGAACGTCGCCACGCAGACCGCTATCAGTGTCCACCACTTGCGCTCCAAGCCGTCCGCCTTCCCTACCGTCAGCCCGCGAGCTTGCCGAACTTCTCGCGCATGCGCCGGTAGAAGCTCGAACCCGGCGCCTGGGCGAGCAGCGATACGCCGTCGCGAAAGGTGATCTCGGCCTCGGCCCCGCTCTCGAGCCTGCCGACCGGTGCGCCGTCGAGGACGATGTCGACGGGCTCGCGACCACGCGCGTTCGCGACGCGCAGGGAGTCCGTGGGGGCCGCGACGAGCGCTCTCGCGGTGAGCGTGTGAGGTGCGATGAAGGAGACGACATAGCCCTCCACGCCCCAAGCGAGGATGGGGCCTGAGTTGGCCAGGTTGTAGCCCGTGGAACCGGCGGGCGTCGCGGCGACGAGGCCGTCGCAGCGAACGTGGCCGAGCTCGTCGGAGCCGAGGGTGTAGGAGAGCTCGGCCACGCGGCCGTGCGGCAGGCGGATGAAGGAGACGTCATTGAGCGCCACGGGGTGATCGATATCGATGTCGATCTCGAGGCCCGGCATGGACATCACGTCGAATTCGCCGGCGAAAGCGCGTTCGAGGCCCGCATCGAGGTCTTCACGCTCGACGGCGGCCAGGAAGCCGATCGTGCCGAAGTTGATCCCGAACACGGGCACCCCAGTGCCCGACCAAAGCCGCAGCGCCTGGAGCATGGTGCCGTCGCCGCCGAGGACGAGGCACACGTCGGGCTGGTCCTCGAGCTCCTCAGCGGCCTCAAGCCCCGCGGCCGCGGCCTCGTGCTTGGCCCGCTCGTCGGCGGGAGCAGCGATCACGGCGCCGGCGCGTTCGGCAGCGGCGATGGCACCCTGCATCGCTTCTGAGGTCTGGTCGGGCTGTCCATGCGTGACCACGACCACCGTACGGACCTCCGGCGCCGGCTCCGGGGTCGCGCTCACGGCTCGACCTCTCGGGTGGCCGCATCGACGTCGTCGATGCTCTCCGCGTCCCGGCGCAGGTGGACGAACGTCTCGCGGTTGCCCTTTGGTCCCGCCAGCCCCGATGACGCGAACCCGAGCACGCCAAACCCGGTGGCCTCGGCCCCGCTCGCGACGCTCAGCAACGTCTCGCGGCGATCCGCCGGCGAACGAACCACTCCGCCCTTGCCCACCCGGTCCGGGCCCAACTCGAACTGGGGCTTCACCATGGCGAGCGCGTCGGCGCCCGGCCCGAGGATCGCGGCGATCGCAGGCAGCACCTTCGTGAGCGGATATGAAGGAGAGGTCGGCGGTCGCGAGCTGGGGAGCGAAGGGCAGCGACGCGGGCGAAAGGGAGCGGGCGTTCATACCTTCCATCACGGCCACGCGTTCGTCCTGCCGCAGGCGCCAGTCGAGCTGTCCCGAGCCCACATCGAGCGCGATCACCCTTGCGGCGCCGCGTTGCAGGAGGCAGTCCGTGAAGCCGCCGGTCGAGGCACCGATGTCGAGGCAGTCGCGCCCGCTGACGTCCACGCCGAGCGCATCGAGCGCGTTCGCCAGCTTCGTGCCTCCGCGCGAGACGTACTGCGGCGGCTCCTCCAAGAACAGCTCGATGCCGTCCGCGACCCGCTGACTCGGCGTCAGCGCGATCGGCCCGTCGACGCCGATCCGCACCCGCCCGGCACGGACCGACTCCGCCGCGCTCGTGCGTGAGCCGGCCAGCCCGCGCTCGGCGAGCAGCGTGTCGATCCGGCGCCGCGCCACGCGCAAGAAGGTACCGCCCCAGCGCCTTCAGCCTGGGCTTGTGAGCCCTGCCGCAACCTCCGTTCTGTGACCACGATCACACTGAAAACGCACATGCGTTCGTACCTTGTCCCCAGCGAGCACCGCTCGCAAGAGCTTTCTTCACACACCAAAAAGACACATATCTCTCCTCCCCAGTACCCGAGCCGCCCCACATGACGTGGGGCGGTTCGCCTTTTCCCCTTCCGTCGATCACTACGAGGTGGCGATCTTCGCCGTCGAACAGACGCCGCCGATTGCCTAGTCTCCCCAAGGCTGGTCCGTCCTCAGGTTGATGCCGCTTCTCGCCCAAGCACCTAGCGGCTGGGCGGGGACGTGAGAGACTGGCACCGCCAAAGGGGGCCGAACGAAGCGGTGGTGATATGTCCCAACCCCTCGTGTATGTCGATGCGTCGGACGTGCGTAAGGGAGCGCTCGGTGAGCTAAAGGGCGCAATCAAGGAGTTGGCCGAGTTCATCGAGGCCAATGAGCCCCAGCTCATCTCCTACAACGTGTACGTCAGCGACGACGGCAGCCAGATGACCGTCGTGCACGTACATCCCGATGCCGCTTCGCTCGACTACCACCTGGACGTGGCCGGCCCCGCCTTTGGAAGGTTCTCGGACCTTGTCAGGCTCTCATCCATCCAGATCTACGGCGAGCCGAGCGAGAAAGCGCTTGGGCAGTTGCATGACAAGGCACGACTGTTGGGATCCGGAGATGTGATCGTGTGGGGCCCGCACGCCGGATTTAGTCGCTTCGGGGTGCGCTGAATCGGCGGTGGGGCCCGGTGAGCGCCCTACTCGCGCAGCCCGGCGGCTTCGAGCGCGGCTTGCGGTTGAGCGAAATGCCTGAGGCGAGAAACCTTGCCGTCCTTGAAGTCAAACACCCATCCGTGCGGCTGATCAACCGCGACACCGCTCCCTTTCCCGCGAAGTCGGACCCGGCCGAGGACAACCACGCGGTCACCGGTTTCGCGCCACTCATCCCCGGCGAGTTCCCATTCCCGAAACTGCTCGTCAATCTCCTGCATCCATTGCTGGAGTCCCTCGGCCCCCTCGAATGGCTCGCTCTGAAGGCGGCTGACGATCTGAAAGTCCGGATGCAGCTCATCCTCGAAAACGTCGCGGTCGCCTCGATTCCAGCGTTCGAACCAGGACTGAACCAGCTTCACGTTCTCCTGCGACATCGCCCGCGCAGTATCGCGCGGCTGGCCCGCCGATCTCGAGGACGATGGAGCCCGACCCGGATCTGTGGTTCACATCCGAACGTTGGATCCATCCACGGATCGCCCTCCGCCCGCGCAGCATGATTTCTTGCGGCTGGCTGGAACTCGCGCCGGACGGCGAAGGACGCGCGCATGGATCTGCGGACGGGCCTCTTGGACGAACAGGTCCTGGAGGTGAAAGCGTCGGGGGCGCTGGACGAGGAAGGTTGCCGCGAGCTTCGCGTGCAGCTGCTTGACAGCTCTCATGGAGATCGAGCGGCCGTGCTCCTCGACCTCTGCAACCTCGAGCGCATCGATCCCGCCGGAATGGCCCTGCTCATGCTCGCGCGCGTCGAGCTCGAGGGGCGGGGCTCTGCCTTCGTGGTCGTCACCAGTGAGACCGCCGTGGGCGGAACGCTGCGGCGGGCCGGGCTCGGGAGGTTCGTGCGGATCGCCAACAGCCGGGCCCTTGCGCTACGCCTGCTCGGTCGCGGTGACCTCCACGCCGTCGCCTGAGCGAAGCGCTGCCCTAACGGACCGCCTGTGAGCCGAGCACGGCGAGCACCCGCTCGGCGACGGCCTCGCCGGTGAGGCCCACCTCCTCGCGCAGCAGCGCGGGCTTGCCGTGTGTCACGTAGCGGTCCGGGATGCCCACGCGCAGGATGCGCGCCCGCTTGGACTCGGGCCCCGTGAAGGTGTCCTCGACGTGCTCGAGGACCGCTGCGCCAAAGCCACCGGGAAGCGCTCCCTCCTCGACGGTCACGACAAGCTCGTGCGTCGGCGGCGATTCGGGTGACGAGCTCGGTATCGAGCGGCTTCGCGAAGCGGCCGTCGGCGACGGTCGGCGTGAGCCCTCGCGAGCTCAGGATCTCTGCCGCGCCGAGCGCCACGCTCACGCCGTATCCGTACCCGAGCAGCGCGACCCTCTCTCCCTCGCGGAGCACCTCACCGGTTCCGATCGCGATCTCCTCAGCCCGCTCAGGAATCGGCGCGCCCTCGGCCACCCCACGCGGATAGCGCAGAGCGATCGGCCCGTCGTCGTGGTCGAGGGCCGTCCGCAGCATGCGAACCAAGAGCGCCTCGTTGCGTGGCGCCATCACGACGACGTTCGGTAGGCAGCGGAAGTAGGGGATGTCGTAGGAGCCGTGGTGCGTTGGTCCGTCGTCACCGACGAGCCCCGCGCGATCCATGGCGAAGACGACGTTCAGCTTCTGCAGGCAGACGTCGTGGACGATCTGATCGTAGGCGCGCTGGAGGAACGTCGAGTAGATCGCGCAGACGGGCTTCGCCCCCTGCAGGGCCAGTCCGGAAGCCAGCAGCACCGCGTCCTGCTCGGCGATGCCAACGTCGTAGTACTGATCGGGGAGCTCATCGGCCAGCTTCTGGAGCCCCGTCCCCCCCGCCATCGCGGCGGTGATCCCGATCACGCGGCGGTCCCGCTGGGCCTCCTCGACGAGCGCCTTGGCAAAAACCTGCGTGTACTGAGGGGGATCGGGCGGGGGCGCCGGCCTCTCGACCTTGTCCGGGGCGGCGCCGTCGGTGGGGCCGACGTCATCGGTGGCCGGCGCCTTCGGCTTGGCGGGCGGCGCAGGCTTGCGGTTCACGATCGAGTGTGGCTTGGCCGCATGCCACTTCTCCATGCCCTCGAGTCCACCCTCCTCGGCCGGGGCAAAGCCCTTGCCCTTCACGGTCTGGATGTGCACCACCACCGGGCGGTCGGCCGCGAGCGCGCCCTCGAGCGCCTCACGCAGAGCGGTCACGTCGTGTCCGTCGATCACGCCCACGTAGGCGAGGTCGAGCTCCTCGAACATGAGGCCAGGCGCCCAATAGGCCTTGAGCGCTGCCTTGATCTCGGGGCCGAGGCGCTCGATCCGCTGGCCCAGCCCAAGCGGCAGCTGCGTGAGTCGGGTCTCGACACCCTCCCGCGCGTGATAGAGGCGCTTGTTGAGCCGCACGCGGTTGAAGTACCGCGAGAGCGCCCCGACGTTGGGCGAGATGGACATCCCGTTGTCGTTTAAGACGATCACCATCGGCGTCTGCAGCCCGCCGGCGTTGTGCAGTGCCTCGAACGCCACCCCGCCCGTTAGCGCACCGTCACCGATCACGGCGACGACCTTGCCGTCCTCGCCGATTCCCTTGCGCATCGCCTCCTTGAGCCCGACGCCGTAACCGATCGAGGTCGAGGCGTGCCCGGCGCCCATGATGTCGTGCTCGGATTCCTCGATCGAGCAGAACGGCGCAAGGCCGCCGTATTGGCGGATCGTGTCAAGCCGGTCGCGCCGGCCGGTGAGGATCTTGTGGGGGTAGGCCTGGTGACCGACGTCCCAGAGGATCTTGTCGCGCGGCGAGTCGAGCAGGGCATGCAGCACGGTGGCGAGCTCGCAGGTGCCCAGGTTCGCGCCAAAATGGCCGCCGATCTCGCCGATCGTGTCGATGACGAGCCCGCGCACCTCCTGCGCGATCTGCGCGAGCTCCTCGTCTGAGCGGTCCTTCAAGTCCGCGGGACCATCGATCGAGGGCAGCAGGGGGGTCGGCGGACTCGTCGTTTGCTCTTCCTCGCTCATGAAAAAAACTTGCCGCGGCTTCGCCGCCTCACATGCTGCTTCCCGTGCTCACGCACCTCATCATGAATGCCTCGTATGGATGAAGTCGGTGATCAACTCGAGGTCGTGGGTGTCGCCGTCGATCTCCGCAAGCGCGGCGCCGACCTTCGCGTGCGAGTCGGCCGCGAGCTCGCGGGCGCGTTCGAGTCCGAAGAGGCTGACGTAGGTGAGCTTTCCATGCCGTTCGTCTGATCCGTGAGGTTTCCCGAGCTCCTCGTCCGACCCCGTGACGTCGAGAATGTCGTCGACGATTTGGAAGAGGACGCCGAGCTCGTCGGCAAAGCGCCGGTAGGGGATTGTGGCAGCCTCGGGGAGGCCCGCGAGTCTCAGCGGCACCTGCACGCTTGCGGCGATCAGCTGGCCCGTCTTGAGCGAATGCAGCTCGCGCAGACCGTCGGCATCGAGCTGCTCGCCCTGGGTCACATCGGCGTACTGGCCGCCGACCATGCCTTCGACCCCGGTCGCCGCCGCCAATTCGCCCAGCGCGGCGATGACGCGGTCTGGCTCTCCCTGCTGGCGTTCGCAAAAGAGCCGGACCGCCTCGGCGAACAGCCCGTCACCGGCAAGGATCGCCACGTCCTCGCCGAACTTCACGTGCGAGGTCGGCTCGCCTCGCCGCAGCTCGTCGTCGTCCATGGCCGGCAGGTCGTCGTGAATCAGGGAATAGGTATGGATCAGCTCTATCGCGGCCGCGGCGGGCAGGACTCTTTCGGGTTCGAGCCCCGCGGAGCGGGCGGAGGCGAGGACGAGCACCGGGCGTATCCGCTTGCCACCGGCGAGCAGCGAGTACCGCATCGCCTCGTCGAGGCCCGCGGTGCTCGCGCCTCCTGAGAACTTGAGGTCGGTCAGGTAGTCCTCGACGAGGACTCTCAGATCGTCCGGATAGGAGACGTTCATCTCGGCGGCGCCGTGGGCGCGGGCTGCGCCCTCAGCCGGATTCGCTCGAAGGCGAATCGGTGGCCGCGCGATCGAGCTCGTTGCCGGCCCGGGTCACAAGGTCAGCCGCCTCCCGAGCCAGATTGTCAGCCGAATCCTGTGGTGCGTCCTCGGCGCGCAGCTCCGCCGCGATCTCGCGTAGCCGGGCTGAGATGAGGGCGATCTCGTCGGCGACGCTCACGGCGCCTCCGCCGCGGCGCCGAGGATGCCGTTTACGAACCCGGGTGCGTCGGCGCCGCAGTATTCCGCCGCCATCTTCACGGCCTCGTCGATCGCGACCTCGGCCGGAACGTCCTCTCGATGGCCCATCTCATAGAGAGCCACTCGCATGATGTTGCGCTCGAGCGCGGCGATGCGGTCAAGCTCCCATCCACGGGCGAGGCGGGCGATCTTCCCGTCGAGGTCGTCCTGGCGCTCGAGCACCCCGTGCGCGAGCTGGCGGGTAAAAGGCTTCGAGCCGTTTAGGAGCTCGTCGAGGTCGCGGTCGGTCACCTGGTGCTGATAGAGGGCGAAGACCGCCTCGCGGCGCTGTTCGGAACGGCGCATGGCGTTTACCTACCCGCGGCTACGCCCGGCCAACGTACTCGCCGCTGCGGGTGTCGACCCTGATCCGATCACCCTCTTCCACGAACAGCGGCACCGCCACCTCAACGCCCGACTCGAGCGTCGCGGGCTTCGTACCCCCGCCGGACGCAGTGTCGCCCTTGAGGCCTGGGTCGGTCTTCTGCACGGCCATCTCGATGGCGGTCGCGACCTGGACGCCGGTCGGGCGCTCATCGACGAACAGCACATCGACCTCGTCGTTCGGCTGCACCCACCTCATCGCATCGCCGGCCGCGGCCCGTGGGATCTCGAGCTGCGTGTAGTCACGCGCGTCCATGAATACGCTCGTATCGGCCGAGTCGTAGAGGAACTGCATCTTGCGGGTCTCGGTGCGCACCGGCCGAAACTTCTCCCCGGCGCGAAAGGTCTTGTCGATGACCGCACCATCCTCGGCCCGCCGCAGCCTGGTGCGGACGAATGCCCCACCCTTGCCCGGCTTCACATGCTGGAAGTCCATGATGCGAAAGACGTCGCCATCCACCTCGATGTGCGATCCGTTCTTGAACTGGTTGGTCGAGATCACGCGCGAGGAGGGTAGCTGGGGGTTCTTTGAGCGTCCTTGGAGTTGAAGGACCGCGACTGGCCCGGCAGATGTCCCGCTGTCAGGCTGGCGATGGCGGGGGCGTGCCCCGTCAGCGGCCTAGGACGTGCTCGTGTCGTGCCAGGGGCGGGGCGGAAGGCTGCCCGCGTTCACCGCCATGCGGATGCGCACCGTCGTGCCCTCCGCCTCCGAGCGGATCTGCACCAGGTCGCAGAGCTGATTCACGATCCAGAGGCCTCGTCCCCGCGGCTGGGTGGGGGTTGGCCGCTGGCGGCCGACCAGCGGATCGAAGATGCGACCGCTGTCGCGGACCTCGCAGACCACCGAGTCGCCGCCGCTCCAGAGCTCGACGCTCCCGCCCCCGTCCCCGTAGCTGACGCTGTTGGTGGCGAGCTCGGTGACGACGAGCGCGAGGTCACCCACTCGGGAGTGGCTCATCCCCTGCCCCCGGCCGAAGGCCGAGGCGAACGCTCGCGCCTCGCCGAAGCCCTTGGAACCGAACTCGAGCCGGCTCGAATACTCAGGGGGGCTCGACAGCGAATCCGTGAGCGGCCCGGCCGTCGGAGCGGTGTAGCTTGCGCTGGCGCGCGCCTCGCCGTCCTCGAGCAGGCACGGGTGATTCCGGTGGGCCTCCTCGATCACGGCGTCGTCGAGGTCTCTCACGTCGTACGGGCACATGAGTCGCCAGGAGGGCGCATTCGCGAACGCCAGGTTGACCAGCGACTCATGGTGCTCGCATTCCACGAGCTCTTCGGCGGAGCGGTCCGGCCAGATCGATTCGCTGATCCCGCGCACCCGCTTGCCCCGCAGCGCGTTCTCGCCGATGAAGTCACGCCACGCGGGGATGATGCGCGCGGGGTTGCGCCCCAGGGTCTCCATGTCCACGAAGTCGACGAACTCCTCGGCGCCGTTCAGCTCAGCCTCGAGCGACGCCGTCCGTTCGCGGCGAACCATCACCAGCGCCGGCTCGCCCGCTTCCAAGCCCTCGCGAATGAACGGCACCGTGCCGCGCAGGAATTCGTCCTGGTCCGTATAGAACAGCGCTTCGTGATGGAACGTTGACTGCTCGTTCATGGTGAGACCGCTCATCTTCACCTTCTTAACCGGGGATCCTTAAAAAGGGTACGCAGAAATCCGAATCTCGGATGCACCCAAGCGGAAGCCCCCGGATCTAGGGCGCGGGGACCGCCTCAGCTCTTGGCTCGCTGACGCCGTCCGAGGCGCAGCGGCAGCAGCGAGATCGGCGAGCGGCGACCGAGATCCTCGGCGTCCTCTCGATTGAACGCCCGGGCGTAGCGCGAGGCATCCTCCGGGCTCGCGTACTGCTTCTCCCCGACGAGGCCACAGGCGCGCTCGCACTCCCAGTGCATGGTCGCGCCTTCGGCCCAAAAGCGCGCACGATGGCCCACGATGCGGCAGGGGAGCGCCACAGCGAAACTCCTCCTAAGCGCCGGACGGGGCGGGTGAGCCGGGGCCGCCCCCCTCGATGTCGGCGTGGCGGGGCGGTGCGTAGAGGTTGCGGCCAGCCCGCCGCGCGGCGCCCTCTGCCACCGCCTCGCGGAGGGCCGAGCGGAAGCGCCCGGGACCCCAGTAGCGGGCGCCGATGCGCCGGCCGAGCTCCTCGCGCGAGAGCCGTCCGTGCTCGACCAGCGCCGCCGCGATCAAGCCGATCTCCTCGTCGATGCGACCCTGGTCGGGAATCGGCGCCGGCTCGCCGATGAACGGCGAGAACGACGCGGTCCCTGGCCCGGGACGGTAGCGCCGCATGCCGGTGCGCTCGCGCTCCGCGCGCGCCCTGTGGCGCCGCTCGGTGTCCTCGCGACGCTGCGATGCCTCGTCCTCCTCGGCCTCACCCTCCGTCTTCTCAGCGCTGATCGGCGTCGCGATGTCCTCGAGCGATTGCTGCTCGGCCCGCACACCCAAGACGATCTCCACCAGACCGCCGATCGCCATCACCGCCGCACCGATCAGGTAGGCGACCATGAGGCTGTCGGTGCTGGTCTCGCCCAGCCGCTGGAAGACCTGCGGCCCGGTGATTCCGCCGATCGCAGTTCCGATCGCATAGAAGAACGCGATCGCGAGCGCGCGCACCTCCATCGGGAAGATCTCGCTCACGGTGAGATACGCCGACGATGCCCCGGCCGAGGCGAAGAAGAACGTCACCGTGAGCGCCGCCGTGACCGCCCAGTCCGAGAGCGTGCCCTCGCAGCTCGTGGAGTCGCAGCCACTCAGAAGGACCGCCACAACCACCAGCATCACGGCCGACGTCAGATACGTCCCCGCGATCATCGGCTTGCGACCGACCGTGTCGAACAGGCGACCGAGCAGCAGCGGGCCGAGGAAGTTGCCGGCCGCGAAGACGGCGTAGAAGAGCCCGATCTTGTCGGTGGCCACGCCGAAGTAGGTCGTGAGCGTGAGCCCGAGCGTGAACGTCACCGCGTTGTAGATGAACGCCTGCCCGACGAACAGGGAGAGCCCGAGCGTCGCCCGCTTCGGATAGGTCTTGAACGCCGTGCTCGCGATCTCGCGGAAGGGCACGGTCTTGCGCTGCTTCACCGTGATCGAGTCGCCGGGCTCGGAGAGCTCCTGATCGCTGTCGTGCTCCACCCCACGCTCGATCTCGTCGACGATCTCCTCCGCCTCTTCCTCCCGACCATGGATGAAGAGCCAGCGCGGGCTCTCAGGCACGTTGCGGCGCACCAGCAGGATCCCGAGGCCGAGGACGGCGCCCATCCCGAACGCGACGCGCCAGCCGACGTCGAGCGCGAAGATCGATTCCTTGAGGAAGACGAGCGACAGCAGCGCTCCACCCGCCGCCCCCAGCCAGAACGACCCGTTGATGATCAGGTCGACCCGGCCGCGAGCCCTCGCCGGGATCAGCTCGTCGATGGCGGAGTTGATGGCCGCGTACTCACCGCCGATCCCGGCGCCGGTGAAGAAGCGGGCGAGCAGGAACCACAGCGGCGTCGTTGAGAAGGCGGTGGCGACCGTGGCGAGCAAGTAGAGGCCGAGCGTGATCATGAAGAGCTTCTTGCGCCCGAAGCGATCGGTGAGCTGGCCGAAGAAGAGCGCGCCGGTGCAGGCGCCGGCGACGTACAGCGAGGCGGCGGTGGCTATGTGGGTATCGGTGAGCTCGATCCCGCTGCCGGGCTCCACCAGCGTCGGCGCCAGGAAGCCGATGATCGTGACCTCGAGCCCGTCGAGAATCCAGACGATCCCGAGCCCGAGCACGACGCGCCAGTGAAAGCCCGCCCACGGGAGCCGATCCAGCCGCGCCGGGATCTTGGTCTCGATCGTGCCGAACTCGGTTCCGGCGCTCATCGCGCCCCCTCGGGTCGCCACCCGCTCATGCAGCCCGGCTTTACCCCACCAAAGAGCGGGCGAAACCGGCGGGGCTCAGGCCGCTACACGGGTCGAGCCGACCGGCGGCTCGTCATCCTGCACGGCCGCGAGCAGCTTGCGCAGCGCCTTACGCATGATTCGCGAGATCTGCATCTGGGAGACGCCAAGCTGGGTCCCGATCTCATACTGCGTGAGGTCGGCCCCGAAGCGGAGCTGCAGCACCCGCTGCTCGCGCGCATCCAGTTCGGCCGCGGCGGCGGCGAGCTGCGACTCCACGGCCTCATAGCCCATCTCCGCGCTCGGGACGGTCTCGATCGCCGGGGCCGACTCGGAATCGCCGAAGCTACGAGGGGCGTCGAGCGACAGCGTGCGCCTGGCCTCCTCGGCCTCCATCGCCTCCAATACGGCCTCCTCGCTCAACTCGAGGCTGGCGGCGATGTCGCTCACGGTCGGCGACGCGCCGAGCTCGTCGCCCAGCTTCTGGATCGCGTTGCTGACGGCCATGGTCCGCTCCTGCAAACCACGCGGGAGGTGCACGTTCCAGACGTGGTCGCGGAAGTGGCGACGGAGCTCGCCGAGCATGGTCGGCACCGCATAGGCGGCGAACGGCCTTCCCATGTCCGGGTCGAATCCCTCGAGCGCCTTCACGAGACCGAGCGCGGCCACCTGGACGAGGTCGTCGAGCGATTCGGAGCCGCCGCGATACCGCATCGCCATCGACCGCGCCAGCGGCATGAAGCGCTCCGCGAGCTCCGCCTTCAAGCGCGGATCGCGGGTGCGGGCATAGCGGCGCAGCATGTCCGCCTCGAGCGCGAGCTGCTGCGGGTCGCGACGCCGTCGGGTAGTCGAACGGCCCGTCCCCTCCGTGCCGGGTGCGATGCTGAGTCCGTCGCGCGACATACCGGTCCCCCTTTGGGGTCGTGGTGAAGAAGTCGCGACGAACCTGACCTCGGTGGGTTCCTGACGCCCCGAGCGGGCTGAGTCGCCTTTGGTGAACCCGTCACGGATGATCCGTGGCGGGCTTGGGTGGATTGTACCCGGGTGGGGTCGTCGGCTAAACGCAGAGAGGACGGCTCCAGAAGAAAGCCGCCCTCCCGTTCAGCGTCGTCAACTCATCGTTGACGGCAAAGTCCTTACGAGACCGTTGCCTCCCGCTGCCCGGAGTGCACACCCTCAGCGAATTCCTCAACGATCTTGTCGCAGAACGCGTCGAGATCATCCGGCTTGCGGCTCGTGACGAAGCCCTCGTCCACCACAACCTCCTCGTCGACCCACTCCGCGCCCGCGTTGCGCAGATCGGTCTTCAGGCTCGGGAACGAGGTGAGCTTCCGGCCCTCCACAACGCCGGCTTCGATCAGGAGCCACGGGGCGTGGCAGATCGCACCAACGGGCTTGCCCGACTCGAAGAAGCCGCGCACGAACTCGACGGCGTTCTCGTCCATCCGCAGGTTGTCGGGGTTCGCCACTCCGCCTGGGAGCATGAGCCCGTCGTAGTCGCCCGCGTCGGCCTCAGACGTGGTCTTGTCGACGTCGAACGTGTCGCCCTTGTCGAGATGGTTGAACGCCTGCGCGTCGCCCGCCTCGGTGGCGATCAGCTCGGGCTCACCGCCCGCGTCCTTTACCGCCTGCCATGGACGCTCGAGCTCGACCTGCTCGATTCCCTCGTTGGCCACCAAGAACGCGATTCGCTTGCCGTTGAGTTCGTCAGTCATGTTCTTCTCGTTCGTCTCCTGGTCGTCGCTTGCCCTGTCCGGCTACCCGAGGCTCGCGCTCATATTCGCCCGTCCGAGGCCGCGGCTCGTGCCCATCGGCACAGGTGCTTTCAGCCGACGACGCGAAGGTCCTTGGAGACGCTCGAGAGGTTGCGGGTGCCGCTCTCTGTGAGCGCCACGAGGTCCTCGATTCGCACCCCCAGGGTGCCTGGAACGTAGATCCCGGGCTCGACGGTGACGACGTCACCCACCTTGAGCTCGTCGTCGTAGCGCTGGCTCAAGCGCGGCGGCTCGTGGACCTCGATCCCCACCCCGTGGCCCAAGCCGTGCCCGTAGTGATCGCCGTGGCCTGCCTCGACGATCGGGTCGCGTGAGACCGAGTCGGCGTGCTTCCCGGAGACGCCGGCCCCGACCGCCTCGAGTGCCGCGGCCTGCGCGGAGCGCACCAGCTCGTAGACGGCACGCGCCTCTTCGTCGAGCTCGCCGGTGGCGAAGGTGCGCGTGCAGTCGGAGCAGTAGCCCTCGACGATGGCGCCCATGTCGATCGTCACGAGCTCGCCCGCCTCGATCACTCGATCGGAGGCCTCGTGATGCGGGAGCGCTCCGTTCGGCCCCGCCGCGACGATCGTGGGAAATGCCGGATCCTGGGCTCCGAGCTCGCGCATGCGCTGCTCGGCGGCGAGCTGGACCTCGCGCTCGGCGCGGCCAACGAGGCCCTGCTCGCAGATCCACTCGTAGACCTCATCGGCCAGCTCGGCGGCAGCGGCGATGCGCCTGACCTCTCCAGGGTCCTTCTCGCGGCGCAGCTCGGCGACGATTCCCTCGGTTGCGACCAGCTCGACGTCCTCGCCCACGGCCTCGGTCAGCTTGCGCAGATTGAGGACGCTGGTGGCGCCCTCCTCGTAGCCCACCCGCCCATGCAGGCGCTTGCCGAGCTCGACCATCATCCGGCCCTCCAGGATCTCGCGATCGAAGGCGTCGTCGACCTCGCGGGCGGCGCGCTCCGTGTAGCGGAAGTCGGTGAGAAAGCGTCGCTCCTGCGACCCGATGAGACAGATCGAGCTCGAGCCGGTGAAGCCGGTGAGCCAGAACACATCGGCCCCCGCGTCCCGCGTCGTGTCGCCGGGATGAACGAGATCGGCCACGATCAGCAAATCAAGGCCCTCGGCCTCGACCGCCTGGGCCACCCGGTCGGCGCGGCTCATGCCAGCTCCGCCTTCAGGATCTCGAGCGCGTCACGATAGCCGTCCGATCCCTTGCCTGAGACGACTCCGGCGACGACGCCGTCGAAGACCGAGCGAGCGCGCCAATCCTCTCGAGACTGCACGTCGGAGAGATGGACCTCCACCACCGGGACGCGCGAGAGCTCGATGGCGTCGCGGACGGCATAGGAGTAGTGGCTCCAGGCGCCGGCGTTAACGAGCGCGCCGTCGGCAACCTCCGGGAGTCGGTGGATGTGCTCGATGAACTCGCCCTCGTGGTTGGAGTGAAAGAACTGGGCGTCGAGCCCGAGCTCGGTCGCGAAGTGCTTGACCTTCACCTCCAGCTCGTTCAGCGTGAGGCTTCCGTAGTGCTCGGGGTCGCGCTCGCCGAGGCGGTCCAGGTTGACGCCGTGGAGGACCTCCACCCGCTCGCGCATCACCGAAGCTCCTCCACCGCGTCGCGGACCCTAGCGGCCTCGATCCGCGCCCCGGTGACGGGCTCGCCCGGATGCGCGAGCAGAACGAAGCGAGGGCCCTTCGCGTCGGCCTTCTTGTCGCGACGCAGCGCCTCGAGGATCTCGTCGGTTTCGACCGAAGCGTCGAGCGAGGTCGGAAGGCCGTGACGCTGGAGGAGGCCCCTCACCTCTGTGCGGAGCTCCTCCGCATCCGAGATTCGCAGCGCGGCGAGCAGCCCGAGCCCCACCGCCTCGCCGTGGCGGTAGCGTCCGTAGCCGCTCGCCGCCTCGATCGCATGGCCCACCGTGTGGCCCAGGTTCAGGACCTCGCGCCGGTCGCTCTCGCGCTCGTCGGCGGCCACGACCTCGAGCTTGTAGAGCGCACAGTCGAAGACGATTTCCTCCAGGGCTGCGGGGTCGAGCTCCTCGAGCGAGCGCGCCCGCTCCCAGGCCTCACCGCCGGCGAGCAGCCCGGTCTTCAATACCTCCACGAAGCCCGCCGCCAGCTCCACGCGCGGGAGCGAGGCAAGCGTCGTGGTGTCGGCAATCACGCCCGCCGGCAGGTGATAGGCCCCGGCGTAGTTCTTGGCGTCGGGCAGGTCCACTCCCGTCTTGCCCCCATAGGCCGAATCGACCTGTCCCAGAAGCGTCGTCGGCACCTGCACCACGGGCACGCCCCGCTGGTAGATGGCCGCGCTGAAGCCCGCGAGGTCGCCAACCACGCCACCGCCGAGCGCCACCACATGGTCATCCCGGGTCAGGTTCTCCTTCGCGAGCTGTTCAAGCACGCTCTCGACGTTCACCAGCGTCTTCGAGCCCTCCCCCGGGTCGATCTCGACCCAGGCATCGACCGGCTCCACGCGCTCGCGGTAGAGCCGGCCCACTGCGGTGTCCGTGACGATCGCGCGCCGCCCAGGCGCCGGCCAGGGCGCGCGATCGAGCACGCCGGCGCCGATCCACACCGGGTAGCCGCCGGACTCGCTCTGCGCCCAGATCAGGCGAGTCCTCCCTCCATTGGCCGGCATCGCGGCCAGCGCCCTCAGGCTTTCCAGGGCCTGCGGAACGGCGTCGGCGGAGAGCATGACCGCGTCGGCCGCCTCAGCGTAGAGGTGCTCGCGGGCACCGTGCAGGCGCATGAACGCCTCGCGGTCGCGCGCGAGCGGGCGCTCGGTAGCGGAGGCTCGGCGCCAGAGCTCGTCGGGAGGCACGCGCAGCCAGACCACGGTGTGGCTCGCGAGGGCCTCGCGAACCTGCTCGGAGAGCACGGCGCCGCCTCCCAGCGAAACGGCCTCGTGCCCCTCGCCCAGGACCCGGAGAGCAAGCGCCTCCTCACGCCGGCGAAACTCGGCCTCGCCCTCGCGCTCGAAGAACTCGGGGATCGGCATTCCCAGCTCGGACTCGAGCACGAGGTCGGTGTCGTCGCCGTCGCCTCCGGCCTCGCGCACACGCCGCAGCGCCCGCGACTTCCCGGCGCCCATGAAGCCCGTGAAGACCAGCGAGCGCTTTGGCTGCGGATCGCCGGGCACGCCGCCTTTCGCTAGCGCCGCCACCCGATCCGCTCCCGATAGGCGTCGAGCGCCGCGAGGACGTCGTCGATGTGATCGCCGCCCAGCTTCTCGCGATAGCAGCGCGCGAGCACGAGGGCGACCATCGCCTCCGCGACCACCCCCGCTGCGGGAACCACCGTCGAGTCGGTGCGCTCGCGCAGTGCCTCGGTCGGCTCCTTGGTCTGCGTGTCGACGCTGCGAAGCGGCTTCGTGAGCGTGGAGATGGGTTTGAGCGCGCCGCGGACCACGAGTGGTTCACCGTTGGTCATGCCGCCCTCCACCCCGCCGGCTCGGTTCGTCTCGCGGTGCCAGCCGCGCTCCGCAGAGTGAAAGATCTCATCGTGGGATTCGGAGCCGGGCAGCGCGGCCACCTCCCATGCCTCCCCCACCGAGACGCCTTTCACGGCCTGGATCGAGACCACCGCTTGCGCAAGCCGCGAGTCGAGGCGCTCCTCCCAGCTCACGTGCGAGCCGATCCCGGGCACCAGGCCGAAGGCGCGCACCTCGAAGACGCCGCCGAGGCTCTCGTTGGCCTTGCGCAGCCGGTTGATCTCCTCCACCATCGCCTCGCTCGCCCCGGCGTCGAGGCAGCGCACCGGCGAGTCGTCGATCCCCTCGAAGTCCGCGGCATCGAGCTCCCGGGGCTCAGGCGCCGAGACCCCGCCGATCCTGATCACGTGGCTGTAGACCGAGACCCCCACGGCGCGCAGGAACTCCTTCGCGAGGCCACCCGCCGCGACCCGCGCGGCGGTCTCGCGCGCCGATGCGCGCTCGAGCACGTTGCGGGCGTCCGAGAAGCCGTACTTGAGGAGCCCAGCCAGGTCGGCATGCCCGGGACGAGGGGTGTGCACCTCCTCGACCTCGGCCTCGACCGGCCACGGGTTCATGCGCTCCTCCCAGTTGGCGTAGTCGCGATTCGCGACCAGCACCGCCACCGGGCTGCCGAGCGTGAGCCCATGCCTGATGCCCGAGCGGACCTCGACCGAGTCGGACTCGATCTTCATCCGCCCACCACGGCCATGGCCGAGCTGGCGACGGGCCATCTCCCGATCGAGGCGCGGGCGGTCGATCTCGAGGCCCGCGGGCAGGCCCTCGACGATCGCGACGAGCCCAGGCCCGTGCGACTCGCCCGCAGTCGTGAAGCGGAAGGCAGCCACCGTCCGCGAAGGCTACGAGTTCCGGTCGCAGCGAAGCGGTATGCGACTAGAGCATGCCGCCGACCTTGCCGGGGTTCTGGCTCCGCACGAGGCGGATCTCACGCAGCCTGATCCGGTAGGAGACGTCGTCGGGCGCGTAGTCGAGGACCATCTGCTCACCCTCGTCGAGCGCGACGTAGGCGCAGTTGGACCGGCGAGGGATGCACTTGCCGCTCCCGGTCGCCGAGGTGACATCGTTCGAGACTGCGAAGACCGCCTCCGTGCCATGCTCGCCGATCCCAAGGAAGGCCATGACCGGCCTCGAGCGACTCGGAAGCAGCGTGAGCTGGCTGACGCCATTGCGCTCCTCGGCATCCCCGGGCGGTCCCACGTCTACGTCGACCCGCCACTCGTAGAAGCGAGGCTCGGGGGGGTTGGGCGGGTGACTGTTGCCGGAGGACGAACCGCCGCCGCTGCTGGAGCTCGTTGTGGGAGGCGTATCCGTAGGGGGCGCGGAGGTGCCGGTGGGACTGTCGAAGCTGGAAGCGGGTGGAGCGTCGTCGATGCCGCCGAGTCCACCGCCTCCACCGCCTTCGCCTCCCTGGGGCGGAAGGCTGAAGTGCTCCTCGAACGGGTTCTTGCTCTTCAGGGCATCGAGGCGCTTGCGGTAGTCGCGGACGGTCACGGTCTCGGTGAGCACGGCCGCCTCGGTGGCCGCCGGCTCCGACGCCGCGGCGGACGGTGGCGGGGGCGGCACGGCAGGAGATTCTGAGCGTGAGAGAAGCATCGGGACCGCGATCAAAGCCACCACGAGCGCGACGACCGGAATCAGGAGCCTGCGGTCTCGCAGGTCGCGGAAGACGTCGCCGGAGAATTGCGAGACCCGGCTCATCACTCTGCGGGAGGTGTGGTTGCCGCGGCGGCCGTGGGCGTTGCGGTCGAGGGAGGCGGCGTCGTGGGCGTGGCTCCTGCGACCACCCCCTGCTCGGTCGGAGTCAGGTACGTGGTGACGGAAAGTGAGGCATCGAGAGTGGGATTGGGGTCCGGTGCGCCTCCGCCAGGGCTGAGGTCATCCTCGGGCGGTGTAAGGCTGAACCCATCGACGGTGATGAGGCGCCCCCGCACGCCGGTGTGACTGCCGTTGATGCTGACGAGCTCATCAAGGCTCGCAAGGAAGTCAGCGATTTCGAAGAACCCTCCTGAGAAGCTCAGCGAATACGGCATGACAGGTAGCGCTGCTGGCCCAACTGTTGCGCCGATGGGGAGGGTGGCCGCCGTTGCCTCGGTGGGCGCCGTGATCGCAGCACTCGCCGGTGTCGTCTCCGCCGGTGTCGTCTCCGCAGGCGTTGAACCGGCCTCGGGTGCGGCCTCGGCACCCTCGGACGGCGTTGCCTCGCCGGATTCAGGTGCCTCCAGCGGCGGCGGAGTAGCGACCTGCGCTGCCGCCGCCGCGGCATCGCTGGTTTCCCCCAACTCGATCGTCTCGAAGGTCACTTCGCTGGCGTCTGCGGTCCGCTGCAGCTCAACGAGCAAGCTGGAGGTGTCGGCGTCCTCAGGCACGGCTTTGCCCAGCACGACGAGGCGGTGATAGTTCTCCGCGTACCCCTCCTCAGCAGCGCTGGCCGTGGTCGCGAGCTGTTCGGCAGCCTCGACACTCGACTGCAGTTCGGACACCTCGTCGGACAGCGACGCGGCCTCCTTGCGCTGCGGCGCGAGGATCAGGAACCAGAAGGCCGCGACGAGCGCGAGCAGGCCCACGGCGGCGAAGATTGTGAGGTCCGTTCGTTTCACTTCGCGGTCCCCGGTACCAGGTTCGCGGCATCTCTTGCCTGATCAGCCTGCTCCTCCGCCGATTCGCGGGCCTGCTGCCCCTGGAGCTGGCCGTCGGCCACCTGCGTCTGGTCGCCTGCGGGCTCGGAGGGCGTGCCCGGCGCCGCTGGAGACGGTGCGAGTGCCGCAACCGCAACCTCATCGAAGGCGGCGATCATCTCGAACTGCACGACGGGCCCGCTGGATTCGCATTCCCCGCCGGCGGCAGCCAGGTTGGCCTCCTCATCGATGCGCTCGGAGTTGTTCACTCCGACCCTGGTCACTCCGTCGATGTCTTCCAGAGCCGCCCCGAGCTCGGCAACGGTCTCGTGATCCGTCGTGCACCCAGCCAACTCGAGGGCGGGGCCAGTGATCCCCTCCCGGAGGGAATTGCCTGCTCCGCTCTCAAGCGATGCGCCGGGGGCCACGGTCCCGGTCACGTTCGTGAGCTGGACACGCTCTGGGAGGACCAGGGCCAACTCCTCAAGGACACGCTCCCAGTCGAACCGGCTGCGCGCGAGGCTGTCGACCGTCTGCACGCGGGCATCCTTGAGGGTTGCGAATTCAGCGTACGGCGCGAGCCGCTCGGCCTCCTCGATCGCCGCCGCCTCACGTGCCTTGAGCTGCGCCAGCTCGTCTTTGCGATCGGCGATGTCGTTCTTGGTCAGTACGACCGCGGTCACGCCGGCCAGGGCAAGGACCAGCGCGCCAACGATCACATACGCGATCGGACCAGTCCGAGTGGGCGCGCGGTCTCCACGGCGCTCCTCAGGCGGGATGAGATTGACGGGACGCACCGTTACTGCTCCAGCGCGAGACCGAAGGGAAGCGTGAGCCTCGCGGCCTCGATATCCGATAGACCCGAGAGCGCTGCCGGGCGACCGAGCTCAAAGCGCTGGCCGAGGTCGCGCTGAAGGCGCTCCGCGAGACCGCCGATCATCGTCCCGGGGCCGCACGCCACGACCCCCTCGATCGGGAGCGCGCCTTCCTGTGCGCCGTAGTACTCGAGCGAGAGACGAAGCTCATCGACAAGGCGCGCGGAGCCCTCGGCCAGGGTCTCGCGTGCCGCGATCACCGTGTCGAGATCTCCCTCGATCTCCTCGACTGGCCGCTCGAGACCCACGTGGATCAGCCATTGACGTGAGTGCTCGAGCGTCAGCCCGCATCGCTCGGCGAGCTTTTGGACGATTCCCTCGACCCCGAATGACGAGACCCGGGTGAACAGGCAGGTCGAGCCACGGGCGACCGCAAGATTGGTGACGTCGCCCAGGTTGCAGTAGAGCTTCGCTGGACTCGCCTCGGCGCCTGCCTGAGGAGTCTCCGCAGACGCCTCAGCGCGTTCCAGAGCGATCCGCTCCTCGTAGGAGAGCCCGCCGGGTGTGGGCGCGGAGACGAAGCCTGCGGCTCCAATGCCGGCGTGACGCTCTCGATGCAGCGCCCGGACCATTCCGAATGCCGAGAGATCGATCCCCTCCGGACGAAGACCTGCGCCGCGCATCGCCTCAATCAAGCGGGAGAGCATGTCGCGCCGCGCTGCCACAACGACCACGTCGAGATACGCCGAGCCGTCCGCACCCTCGCTTTGACCAATCGGCTGCCACTCCATCACGGCCTGATCCAGGGGCATCGCCAGCTCGTCCTGGGCCTGGAACCGGACCGCGGCATCCAGCTCGTGCTCGTCCTCGATCGCTGGGAGGCGAAGGCTGCGTACGGCTACGCGCTGGTTCGCGATTCCAAGCCGAACGGTCTTGGGAAGCTTTTGCTGAGCGAACAGCTCTCGCAGCGCCTCGGAGAGCGCCGGAACATCGGCAACCTCGCCCTCCCGGAACACCCCCGGCTCGAGGGGCATGACTCCGTACTTCGCAAGCGCGGCGTTCCCGTTCAGCCGCACCTCGGTGGCGGCGATGCTGCCGGCCTCGACGTCGAGGCCGACCACTGCCTTTGTCTTCGTGCTGGAAAGCATGCCCTGCGGGAGCGCTCGGACGCTCCTTGTGACAATCGGCTTTTCCGGCCCTTTACTTGAGCAGCGCAGGCACGGGAACCGGCGGGATCAACCCGAAAGAAATGCTTCGTCGTACCAGTCGACGATGTCGTCGCCGAACCACAGCCCGAGGACGCCCCCGAGGGCGAGAAACGGTCCGAACGGGATTGCTCGCTTACGCGCCTCGGCTCCGAACCGGGCGATGAGAAACAGCCCTACGGCCGCGCCGGCCATGAGACCGATAAGCAGGGCCGGAGCGATCGCCCGGCCGAGGTACAGCCCCATCATCGCCACCAGCTTGACGTCGCCCATCCCCATGCCCCTCGGATAGGCGAGCGCAACGACGAACAGAAACCCGCCAGCGATGGCGGCGGCGATCGCACGTTCGGCCAGATCGTCGGGATCGGCCACGGCAACGACCGCGATCACCAGGAGCGCGGCCGGTAACACGATGGCGTTTGGGATCACGCGAAGATCGAGGTCGGTGAGCGTGATCGTCATGAGCACGGTGCAGAGGACGAGCCCGAGGGCGAGCTCGACGGCGTCGCCGGTACCGAGCACGATCACGGTGATGGCAAACGAGGCGCCGAGGCCGAACTCGGTCAAGGGGTAACGCCAAGAGATTCGCTCCCCGCACGCGCGGCACCGACCGCCCAGGATGAGCCAGGAGAGGATCGGGACGTTGTCGTAGGCGCGGATCTCGGCCCCACATTCAGGACAGCGCGACCGGCCTTCAACCCATCCCTCCGCACGGGGCAAACGGCGAGCAATGACCGTGACGAAGCTGCCCACCACGACGCCCGCGACAAAGGCGAGAACGGCTGCAGCAGCGGTCGACATCTCGAAAAGGCAGACTAGATACGGACGGAGACGTGCCTAGAACGCCGAAGGGCGGGCCCGAGGGCCCGCCCTTCTGTGCTCTCTCAGCGCGCGAGCGCCGAGGGTACGGAGCTGGTGGCTAATCACCACTCCAGTCGCCGCCGCTCGGGCAACCGTCGTCGCCCTCGGGCGTGTTGGGAGTACAGGTGTACGTGACCTGGCCGCCTCCCACGCGATTGATGCTGAACGAATGCCCAGCGTTCGCCGAGTTCACCGTGACCGTGTAGGTCGCTGCCGCAAGGTTGCTCGGCGCTTGGAGGTCGACGTCGTTCAGTGTCTCCTCGATGGTCTCGAGGTCTGCCGCTGAGGCGCCCACATAGGAGCCACCGTGGTCGGTCGCGTACGTCTCAATCGCAGTCTGCGCTGTCCGGACCCCCGCCTTGGCGTCCGCGTCACGCGCCTTGTCCCGCTGGTTGAAGAACGACGGAATGGCGATCGCGGCCAACAGGCCGAGAATCAGCATGACTACGAGCAGCTCGACCAGAGTGAAACCCGATTCGCTGCCGGCTCGCTCTCTGAGCTTCTGGATCATGAAAGAACCCTCCTTGGACCCTTATTCGCCAGAGCCCCGAAGCCGTTCGGGAGTCACTCGACCCCGGCGGTAGCTCGGCTGACTCCCTCAGGAGTCCCGTGGCTTTGCGTCGCCACCTCGCAGCGGCTTTGCCTTTCGTCGCCAGGGCACTGGCCCTTCAGGGCTATCTATCGGCTCTAGCCCCTAAGCCTTTAGGAATGAATAGGGGGTACATACGTCCACCTTGGGGGCCAGCCCCCATCGTGCTCCAGGATTGTGAGACGACCGGCGCCTACTCGTAAGCTCAGGTTCGGATGGTCGCCCGAAGGCTCTTGATCATCATGTTGATCCTCGTCGGGATCTCAACGATCCTGCCGGCACTCGTTCCCCCTCCAGCCACGCGCGAGGACACCAGTCAAACCACGATTACATCTGATCCCCCTGCCACGGCTGCGGACGGCCGCCTGGTTCGCCGCACCTTAAACGCGGATGTCTCCCGGCCGACCGTTGTGAAACTCGCGCTGGGTGACCAGCTTTCCTTGAAGGTGACCTCTCGCCGCTTCGCTGAGATCTCGATCCCAAAGCTCGGCCTGCTCGCCGACGCAGCGCCGGGCTCGCCGGCCCGCTTCGACATCCTGGCCGAAGAAGAGGGGGGGTTCGCCGTCGAGCGCCGGCCAAAGGCGCGCCTAGCAGTGCTGCAGGTGCGCGAACGCGAGTCGCCGGCGGGCTAGCGAATCTTGTCGTAGAGGTCGAACATCGGCAGGTACATCGAGATCACGATGAACCCAACGATGCCGCCCACCAGGCAGATCAGAAGCGGCTCGAGGATGGCCGTGAGTGCCTTGACCTTCGCGTCGACCTCCGCCTCGTAGAAATCGGCGATTTTCTCGAGCATCGTCTCGAGCTGACCCGATTCCTCGCCGACGGCGGTCATGTGCGTGACCATGGACGGAAAGATGTAGTGCTCGTGCATCGGACCCGCGATCGATCCGCCCTTCTTGACCGACGCATAGACGTCATCCATCGCCTCTTGGACGACGGCGTTACCGGCCGTATCACCCGAGATCTTGATCGCTTGGAGGATTGGCACGCCCGAAGAAACCGTCCCCGCGAACGTCCGTGACCACCGCGCAAGCGCAACCTTCTGAACGATGTCGCCGATCCTGGGAATCCTGAGCTTGAAGCGGTCCCACCCATGCCGTCCGCGCTCGGTCTTCTTCCAGCGCAGGAACAGATACGTAAGGACGGCCAGAACCGGGATGACGATGTACCACGAGCCCGTGATCGCCTTGGATACACCCACTGTGATCTGGGTCATGAGCGGGAGCTCGTTGTTGGCCTCCGGGTAGTCCGCCGCCAGTTCCTCATAGATCCCGACGAAGACCGGGACGATCAGCGCCGTAACGGCGATCATCACGAGGGCCGCGAGCCCAAGAACCACGGCCGGGTAGGTCATCGCCGAGCGGACCTGACGTCTCAGTGCGTCGAGCTTCTCGAGCTGCTGGGCGACGCGGTCGAGCGCCTCCTCCAGGCGGCCGGCCCCCTCGCCTGCGTGGACCATCGAGCGGTAAAGCGGATCGAAGACGCCGGGCTGACGCTCCATCGCCCCGGCCACCGAGCTACCGCTCTCCACGTCCTGACGTAGGCCGACGATGGCCTTCTTCAGCATCTCGTCTTCGGTCTGGTCCTCGAGCGTGTAGAGCGAGCGGAGCATCGGCATGCCCGATGCGATCAGCGTCGCGAACTGCCTGGAGAAGATCGAGAGGTTGCGCAGTTGGACGTTCTTGAATCGCTGAAAGACGCTCTCGAGCTTGAAAGCCTCGTGCTGCTCGGCAACATCCAGGACGATCAACCCGCGCTGGCGGAGCTGCTCGGCCACCTGGGCCTTGGAAGAGGCCTCCATCTCGCCGCGTGATGGCGCGCCTGCGAGATCGACGGCGCGGAATGCGAACGTGCTCATCGCCTTCCCCTACGTTCGAGCGCCGACCGGTGGCGCCCCCTGCGCGGGCTGCGGCGACGGCGCCTGCACATACCCGCCCGTGCCCTGGAGAAGGCGCTTGAACTCGTCGGGCACCGACGCACGCTGCTCGGCGAGCCCACGGGTGATCTTCCCCTTGCGCACGAGGTGGGCGAGGTGCGCGTCCATCGTCTGCATTCCAACCGAGCCCGAGGTCTGAAGCGCCGAGTAGATCTGGTGGGTCTTGCCCTCGCGGATCAGGTTGCGTACTGCGGGGGTCGGGACGAGCACCTCGCACGCGACCACGCGCGAGGAGCCGTCGGCCGTCGGGATCAACTGCTGAGTCACGATGCCCTGGAGGGCGATCGAGAGCTGCATCCGCACCTGCTGCTGCTGGTGCGGCGGAAAGACGTCGATGATGCGATCTACCGTCTGGGAGGTCGACTGCGTGTGGAGCGTCGCGAACACGAGGTGGCCAGTCTCTGCAGCTGTCAGCGCCGTGGAGATCGTCTCGAGGTCGCGCATCTCGCCGACGAGGATTACGTCAGGGTCCTCGCGGAGGGCCGACTTGAGCGCGCTCGCGAAGTCGACTGCGTCCGACCCCACCTCTCGCTGGTTCACGATGCACTTCTTGTGGCTGTGGAGGAACTCGATCGGGTCCTCGATCGTGAGGATGTGCTCCTCGCGCTCGGCGTTGATCAGATCCACCATCGAGGCGAGGCTCGTGGACTTACCCGAGCCGGTCGGTCCAGTGACGAGCACGAAGCCGCGCGGCTTGCGGCAGAACTCCTCGAGCACGGCCGGTAGCCCCAGCGACTGCAGGCTCTCGATCTCCTGTGGAATCAGGCGAAATGCGGCCGAGATCGCCCCGCGCTGGAAGAAGCAGTTGACGCGGAACCGAGCCACGTCGGGAATCGCGTAGGCGAAGTCGAGCTGCAGGTTGTTCTCGAACTGCTTGCGCTGCGAGTCGTTCAGCAGCGAGTAGACGATCTCTCGCGTGTCCTGGGGCTCGAGGCGCGCGTAGTCGTCGATGGGAGCGATCCGCCCACGCACGCGAAACGCAGGCGGAAACCCAGGCGTCAGATGCACGTCCGACGCCCGAACCTCAACCATCTTGGTGAGGACGGCGGCAAAGTCCAGGCTCATCGATATCCCATCGTCCGCACCAGGGGCCGCCTTTAGTCCAGACGGCTCGCCCGCGAGCTACGTCGCGACGCGCGCGACCTCTTCGATCGAAGTGACGCCCGCGCGTACTTTCAAGAGGCCGTCTTCGCGCAGGGTGAGCATCCCTTCCTCGCGTGCGACTGAGGCGATGTTGGCCTCGGGGGCTTGGTCGATCGTGAGCTCTTTGATGCGCTCGCTCATGTCCATGACCGAGAAGAGGCCGATGCGGCCGCGGTAGCCGCTTCGGTTGCATCGCGAGCAGCCGACGGGCTCATAGGCCTCGACGTCGGTGCCGATGCGGAAGCCGGCCTCGGCCAGGGCGGGCTGGCGGAGGAGCACGCGCTGCTTGCAGTGGGTGCAGAGCTTGCGCGCGAGGCGCTGGGCGACCACGCAGGAGAGCGCGGAGGTGGTCAGGAAGCTCTCGATCCCCATCTTCTGGAGGCGGACGATCGCGCCAGGGGCATCGTTCGTGTGGAGGGTCGAGAGGACCATGTGCCCCGTTAGGGCGGCCTCGATCGCGATGCGCGCGGTCTCGCCGTCGCGGATCTCGCCGACCATGATCACATCTGGGTCCGCGCGCAGGATCGAGCGCAGGCCCGTTGCAAAGGTCAGGCCGGCCTTGCGGTTGACCTGCATCTGGGCAACGCCATCGAGGCGGTACTCGACCGGGTCCTCGATCGTGATGATCTTGCGCTCGACGGCGTTGATCTCGGTCAGCGCCGCGTAGAGCGAGGTGGACTTACCCGAGCCGGTTGGTCCCGTGACGAGCACGGCTCCGTAGGGATCGGCGACCGAGCCCTGGAAGCGATCGCGGGGCTCGCCCTCGAGACCCAGCTCGTCGAGGCTGCGCAGCGCCTGGGTCTTGTCGAGGATGCGGATCGTGCACCCCTCCCCACGCTGCGTGGGCAGTGTGGTCACACGCAGGTCGACGCGGCGATCCTCGACCGTGACCGAGACGCGCCCGTCCTGGGGCACGCGTTTCTCGGCGATGTCGAGGTCGCTCATGATCTTGACGCGGGAGACGACGCCGGCGACCATCCGCTTCGGGACGCGCGCGGCTTCATCAAGGACACCGTCGATCCGGAAGCGGACGCGCATGTCGCCCTCCTCCGGCTCGAAATGGATGTCCGAGGCGCCCTCGCTCACCGCCTGGCCGAGGACGGAGTAGACGAGCTTGATCACCGGCGCGTCGTCGGCGGACTCGCGCAGGTCGGTGACCTCGGCCTCGCCCTCCTCTTCCTCCTCCTCGGCGACTGCCTCCGAGACGGCGGACTCGAGGCGGTTGAGGCGAGCGATGAGCGCCTCGATGTCCTCGTCGGCCGCGACCGCGACCTGGCAGCCCATCCCGGTCATCATCTGGATGTCATCGAGGGCGAGGACGTTCGCCGGGTCGGCCATCGCGAGGAGCAGGGTCTGCTCGTCGATGAAGCTGACGGGGACGGCGTTGTAGCGGCGCGCAGCGCTCACGGACAGCAGGTTTGCCGCGGCCATGTCCACCTGGTAGGTGCCGAGATCGACGTGGTCGAGCCCGTAGCGCTCGGCGACCGCGCGCGAGAGCTGGTCCGGGGTGATCGCCCCCGCCTCGACGAGCAGGGCCTCGGGCGCGCGTCCCGCTTGCCGTGCCTCGGCGATCGCTTCCTCCACCCGCTCGCGGGTGGCGTAGCCGAGCTCGGCGATCACGTCGGAGACGAACATGCCCGAGTGCCCGCGCTGCTGCGGCTGCGAGAGACCGGGTGTCCCCTCCTCGACGTGCCCCTCTGAGAGGTCGGCGGCCGTCGGAGGAGGGGCCGCCGAAGTCGGGGACTGGGCTCAGGTAGTTGGGTCTATCGGGGTTCATCTCCACGCGCCGCCCGCTCCATCGTCTCGATGGGGGGATCCATCCCCGTCCATAACCGCAGGGAGGCGGATCCCTGGTGGACGAGGACGTCGAGGCCGTCGACCACGCTTGCTCCCCGCGATCTGGCGGCGGACGCGAGTGGTGTCTCGGCGGCCCCGTAGACCAGGTCCACCACGATTTGTTCTGCCTGGATCGCATCGGCACGCAGCCGTAGGCGCTTGAGATCAGCGAGCACACGTTCAGGGTCAGCCCCTACGCCCGACTCGGGAGGCTGCAAGCCGACCGTTGTCGCGTTTACGAGCAAGTGAAATTCGTGCACGGGAAGCGGTGCATCGGTGCCGGTCGGCGCGATCGCGCTGGCGCCGAGGTCGCTGGCGAGCGATTCGGCCCTGGCGGGGGTGCGATTCCAGACCGAGACCTCTGCGCCCGCCCGTTTCAGCGCCCAGATCGCCGCCCGCGCCGAGCCGCCGGCGCCTAGGACAAGGGCGCGCTTGCCACCTGGAGACTCGGGGAGGGCCGCGAGGATCCCCTCCGCGTCCGTGTTCTCGGCCACGATCCGCGCCTCGGTGAGAGTGAGCGTGTTGGCGGCCCCGATCTCGCGAGCCGCCTCGGACGCCTCGTCGGCAAGGGACAGGGCCGCGAGCTTGTGGGGAACCGTGACGTTTGCGCCGGCATACCCCTCCCCCGCCATCGCACGGACTCGAGCTTCGAAGTCCTCGGGCGCCACCTCGATCGCGCCGTAGCTCCACTCCCCCGCCAGGCCCATGGCCTCGAGCGCCGCCGTGTGCATCGCCGGCGAGCGCGAGTGCGCGACGGGTTGACCGAGCACGGCGAGCTTTGGCACTTAGCACTCGGTCGGCGAGTTGCCCTGTGCCTGAAGCGCCGCCTGATACTCCGCCTCGGCCGCAAAGAACTCCTCCTCGGTCTCGGTGAAGACATGCTCGTTGCAGCTGCCGGGCTTCACGACGAAGAAGAGCAGGTCGTTCTTGGCGGGGTTGGCCGCGGCCTCGAGCGAGGCGAGGCCGGGGTTGCCGATCGGGCCCGGCGGCAGGCCCGCGTGGAGGCGCGTGTTGTAGGGAGTGTCCTCGGCGAGGCGCGACTCGAGCAGCTGCTCGTCGTAGTTGGAGTCCTCGAAGCGGATCGTGGCGTCGATCCCGAGCGGCATCCCGTTCGCGAGGCGGTTGTAGATCACGGAGGACACGTTCGCGCGCTCCGCCGGCACCTGCACCTCGCGCTCGATCATCGAGGCGATCTTGACCACGTCGTACGTGGTGAGGTTCTTCGACTTCGCGTAGGAGAGGTCGATGCTCTGGATGTTCTGGCCGAAGGCCTCGAGCTGCTTTGCGACCAGTTCATCCACTTTCGCGTTCTCGTAGAGCTCATACGTGGCGGGGAAGAGAAAGCCCTCGAGGTTCCTCACGCCCTTGGCTCCGTAGCGACCCGGATCGAAGCCCTTGACGCTCTCGGTGGCCTTCATGTAGTCGCCCTTGATTCCCGCCTTCTTGACCACGCCCGCAACCTGATCGCGGCTGAAGCCCTCCGGGATCGTGATCGAGAACGTCTTTCGCTCCTTCGGCGGCGGCGCCGGGGGAGCCTCGTTCCCGCCCAGCCGCTGCGCTGCCACCACGACCACGAGCGCGACGAAGGCCAGCGCAGCGATGCCGAGGAGGGCGCCCAGGCGACGGCGTGCGACGACCGATCTGGGCGGGCGGCCCCCGGGCGAGGGAGTGGCGGGCCGGTCGTCGGTCGGTGGCACCGTGGGCGGCACCGCCGGGCGGTCATCCGTTGGAGTGACCGAGGCCCGCTCATCGGTTTCCAGGGCCGTGACGGCTGAGTCTTCGCGGGACACCGGGGGCTGAGCGTCGGTTTGCTGGACCGCCGGCCGCTCGACACTCGGCGCTCGCGTGGAGGCCTGAGGCGCCTCGGCCGTCGCGGCTGCCGGGGCCGCGGCCATCTCCTCGCGGACGCGCTCTGAGATATCCGCCTGGCGCCCGCGGCGACGTTCTTCCCGCTCGGCGCGCCGGGCCTCGCGGGCGCGCGCGGCCTCGTCCTCCCCGGAGAGGGGGTCCTGCCAGTCCGCGTCCGAGCTCACGGATGCACGGTGTCCCCGGTCGCCTCGCCCTGGCGGGCTCGCCAGGCAAGAAAGCTCTCGAGCAGGTGGGCGGCCGCGAGCGAGTCGGGCGGCGCCCCGGCGCCTTCGCGACTCGAGCCGGCGGCGAGACGCGTGGTGAGTCGCTCGTCGTAGGTCTCGACCGGCACGTCGATCTCCGCCGCGAGGCGGTCGCGAAACCCGGCGACTACCTCCGCCTGCTCGCCGAGCGTCCCGTCGAGTGAGACAGGCATTCCGATCACCACCATCTCCGCATCGAGCTCGTGGGCGAGCCGCGCGACCGCTTCGGGCTCGGGAGGCGCGACGACGTCGAGCGGCCGCACGACGGTCTCGCTCGGATCGCAGACGGCGCACCCGGCGCGCGCCGTGCCGTGGTCGATCGCAAGCACCCTCACGGCCCTGAGGCTATTCGGAGGAGAGCGCTCGATGAATCGAGCGCCTCGCCGTTTCGATGGCGTCGTCGAGCTTGGCCGCGTCCCTGCCTCCCGCCTGGGCGAAGTCGTCGCGGCCGCCTCCTCCTCCACCCACGATCGCGGCTGCCTCCCGAATGACCTCGCCCGCGCGCAGCCCACGCTCGATCGCGGGGTCGGAGACGCTTGCGACGAGCACAACCTTCGCATCGGCCTCGCCTCCGAGCACGATGGCCGCGTCGCCCAGCTTCGCCCGCACCCGGCGCGCCAGCTCGGCGAGAGCCTTGCCATCCACCCCATCCGAGCGCGCGGCAACCACGTGCACCCCCGCCACCGTCTCCGCCGCGGCGACCAGCGCATCGGCCGCCTCGCCCGTCTCGCGGCTTCCGGTCTCAGCCGCCTGGCGCTCGAGCTCCGCCAGCCGCTCCGCGGCGCGACGGGCGCCCGAGACCGCATCCTTGGGAGAGCCGAGCAACGCGCTCGCCTCGTCGAGCGCGGCGCTGCGCTCGCGAAACCAGTCGATCGCGGCGGGGCCCGTGAGCGCTTCGATCCGTCGCACGTTGGCGGCGCTCGACCCCTCCCCCACGAGCGCGAAGATCCCAACCTCTGCGGTGTTCGCCACATGCGTGCCACCGCAGAGCTCGCGCGAGACCGCATCCACCTCGACCACGCGCACCCAGTCGCCGTACTTCTCGCCGAAGAGCGCCATCGCGCCCATCGCTTCTGCCTCGTCGCGGCTCATCTGCAGCGCTCGTACGGGTCGGCTCGCCTTGATGCACTCGTTGACGCGGTCGGAGATGTCGCGCAGCTCATCGGGAGTAAGCGCCGCCCCGTGCGTGAAGTCGAAGCGCAGCTTGTCCGGTCGGACCGCCGAACCCGCCTGGCGCACATGGGTGCCGAGCCGCTCGCGCAGCGCCGCGTGAAGCAGGTGCGTGGCGGTGTGGTTTCGCATGGTCGCGTGACGTGCCTCGTGGTCGACGACGGCCTGCACGAGGGTTCCCGGCGCAATGTCCTGGTTGGTCCTGAGCGTCTGGTCGTCCCCGAGCCGGTAGACGTCGTCGACGCCCGCCTCTCCCCCCTTCCAGCGCACCGTGCCGGAGTCGGCCACCTGGCCTCCGCCCTCGGCATAGAAGGGGCTCTCCTCGAGCTTCACCAAGACGGCATCGTCCCCATCCAGAGTTTGGGAGGCCAGCACGCTCGTCTGGGCGTCCAGCGTCTCGTAACCGACGAAGCGCGAGGGCGGCGCGGCGCTTGCGAAAGCGAGCACCTGCTCGTGGCGATCGGCGACCGTGCGCTCAGCCCCGGTCCGGGCACGGATGCGCTGCTTTTCCATCAACGCCTCGAACCCCTCGTCGTCGACCGAGAGGCCCTCCTCCGCAAGCAGCTCCTTGGTGAGGTCGTACGGGAAGCCGTACGTGTCGTGGAGCTTGAACGCGTCCTCGGCGTCGATCCAGGACGTCCGCTGCTCCTTGGCCTCGGCGACGAGGCCAGCGAGAAGCTCCGAGCCGCGATCAAGCGCTCGCCCGAAGCTCTCCTCCTCGGCAGCGATCCAGCGCATGATGCTCTCGCGGCGCTCCGCGAGCTCCGGGTGAGCGTTGGACATCATCTCGATCGTGCGCTCCGCGAACAGTCCGAGCCAGCTTCCCTCGAGCCCCAGCGTGCGTCCCTGCTGGATCGCCCGCCGCAGAACGCGGCGCAGGACGTAGCCGCGCTCCTCGTTCGAGGGCACGACGCCGTCGGCGATGAGGAAGCTCGCGCCCTTTGCATGGTCGGAGATGATCCGCATCGCCCGCGTCGTGGCCTGATCCTCCCCGTAGGTGGTCCCGGAGAGCTCCTCGGCGAGCTCGATCAACGGCCGATGGGAATCTGTCTCGAACACGGATTCGACGCCCTGCAGGACCGCCGCCATCCGCTCCAGCCCCATCCCTGTGTCGATGTTGTTCTTCGGCAGTGGCGTGAGCGAGCCGTCGTCTGAGAGCTCGTAGGTCATGAAGACGTGGTTCCAGTACTCGAGAAAGCGATCGGTGTCGTCTCCGGGGAGCTCGTCGGAGGCTCCGTATTCGAGGCCGCGGTCGAGGTACATCTCGGCGCAGGGCCCGCAGGGGCCGGTGAGCCCCGCCTGCCAGAAGTTCTCCGAGCGTGGGAGCTCCACAATCCGCTCGGGCGAGATTCCGCTCGCCTTCCAGATCTCGATCGCCTCGGTGTCGGGGCCGAGGCCGAGCTCCTCATCGCCGCCGAAGACGCTCACCCAGATCCGGTCGCGGTCAAGACCGAAGACGTCGACCGAGAGCTCGAGCCCCCAGGCGATCGACTGCTCCTTGAAGTAGTCGCCGAAGCTCCAGTTGCCGAGCATCTCGAAGAAGGTGAGGTGGCGCCGGGTGTTTCCCACCTGCGCGATGTCCGGCGTGCGGAAGCACTTCTGCGAGTCGACGACACGCGAGCTCGGAGGCTTCGCCTCCCCACGGAAGTACGGCTTGAACGGCTGCATCCCGGCCACGGTCAGCAGTGTCGAAGTGTCGTCTGGCGCGGGGATCAGCGAGGCCGAGGGCACCCGCAGATGCCCGCGTTCCTCGAAGAAAGACAGGTAGCTCTCGCGGATCTCGCTGGTCTTCACGCTGGCGCCGAGTCTAAGACGGCTAGGCCGCGATGGTGCCCTGACCGACCACGAGCTCCCCGTCCATGAGGCACGCCGTCTGGCCGGGTGCCACCCCGCGAGCGGGCTCCGAGAGCTCAAGCCAGAGCTCGTCATGGCTGCCCGGCTCCACCTGCGGCGCTGCGCACGGGATCGGCGTCGAGCGATAGCGCAGCTTGACGCGATCGACACGGCCGCCGGGCCGGTGGAGAGTCGCGGCCCGCACGTGCACGCGGTCGCGTGCGAGCTCGGCGCGGGGGCCGACGACGACGCGGTTCGAACGAGCGTCCGTCTCGAGCACGTAGAGCGGCTCCGGCGCGGCCACCCCGATCCCGCGGCGCTGGCCGACCGTGAAGTGATGGTGGCCGCGGTGCGAGCCCACGACCGCGCCCGCGGAGTCGATCAGCTCGCCCGGGCGGTCGACGAGGCCGCCATGGCGCTCGAGGAAGCCGCGCTTGCCCTCGCCCGCGAGGAAACACAGGTCCTGGCTCTCGGCCTTCCCGGCGACCGGGAGCCCGGCGTCCGCAGCCAGCTTGCGCACGCGCGGCTTGGCGAGCCCTGAAAGAGGGAAGCGCATGCGCGCGAGCGTCGCCGGCGAGACGCCGGAGAGCATGTAGGTCTGATCCTTGGCGGCATCGGCCGCGGCCGAGAGCAGGGGCCCCTCACCGTCGTCGTAAAGCCGCGCGTAGTGGCCGGTGGCGAGGGCCCCGGCGCCGAGGCGCCCGGCGAGACCGAGCATCGCGTCAAGGCGCACGGAGCCGTTGCAGAGCACGCACGGATTCGGTGTCCGCCCCTGCCTGTGGCCGGTGACGAAGTCGTCGACAACAGCGGCCCGAAACGCCTGCTCCAGGTCCAGGGTGAAGTGCGGGATGCCGAGCGAATGCGCCAGGGCGCGAGCACCGAGCACCGCCTGCGGGGAGCAGCAGCTGCGGGCACCGTCGTTGTGGCGATCCGCCCAGAGCTTCACGGTCACCGCAACCACCTCGGCGCCGCGCTCCCGCTCGAGCAGGGCAGCGACGGCAGAATCGACGCCGCCGCTAACCGCGACGGCCACGCGCTCACCGTGCGTGGGAGGCGCAGCCAGTCGCATCCCGGAGCCGGCGGCCACTCCGAGCGCGCGGCCGAGCGCGTCGGCGGCGAGGTCGGCCGCGTGCGTGCCCTGGGGCGAGAGGCCGCCGAGAGCCTCCTCGACCTCGCCCGGGCCGATGCGCGCCGAGTCAAGCACCGAAGCGCCCTCGGCGAGCTCCGCGACGGCCGCGGCGGCGGCGCGGGCTGCCGCACAGCCCTCGGCATCGAACCGCGCCGTCGCGATGCGACCGTCGACCACGCGCAACGACACGCGCACGAGATCGCCGCATGGGGCTCCCCCGGCGGCGGCGCTATGGTCGCCCGCCTGCGCGGGCTCGCGGCGCGAGGTGTCGCGAAGGTAGTGCTCGAGCGCTTCGGAGCTCATGCCGCCGAGGCTAGCGCTCGCGAGCACCGGAGAGGAGTGGATTTGCGCGAACAGCCGCACAAGTCCACCGCCCGGGCGCGTCAGGCTCCCTACTCCGGGTAGTACTCGCGCTTGCCGCCCTCGTAGCCGGCGTCGTTTACCGCCTGCAGCACGCTCTCGTAGCCGCGGAACCCGTAGGAGACGCTGGCCACGGGCGCCGTGTCCCCGGTGACGCCCTTTGGCGCCAGGACCACCAGGGCCGGCGCACGGTCGATATCGACGCCCTGCACGATCCGGGAGTACCGCGCGACGTTGCGAGCCTTCGCCTGGAAGAGCGAGACACCGTTGCCGGGCAGGCGATCCACTTGCGCCGCCAGCTTGCTGTCGTCGATGCCGCCGACGCGGGTGATCAGCAGGACGACCGTCTGGCCGCCGTCGTAGGCGTTCACCACCGGTGCCGGCAGACCGGGCCCGGCTTCGAAGGCGCTGGTCGGCGCCACCTCGCGCTCAGGCGCGATGGCCACCTCGCCCTCGGGCTCAGCGGGCACCGTGCCCGGCACCGATTCGGTGGTCTCGGCGCCGGGAGCAGGAGCGGTCTCCGCTGGAGGGGCGGTCCCGTCGGCCGCTGCGGCCTCGGTGGCCGGGAGCGTCGTCGGCTCCGTCTCGGTCGCCTCGCTACCGCTGCCGAGCCGGGTGACCAGCATGTACGCGACCAGCAGCCCGAGGCCCGCGATCAGCCCGATCTGCACGAGCGGGTTGTTGTTGATGGCGTTTCTCATGCCCTCGCTCGAGCCTCGACGAACGCCGGATAGGGCAAGAAAAGAGGCCCCAGTCTGCCGGTACCGCTCGGCCTGAGAACCTGAGAAAACAGGTGGGTGTCTACCGAGCGGACCACCAGGGACCGCACGGAAAGCGACTCCCAAGGCAATTGTGTTGGCTCACAATTGGAGCGGCGAACGAACAGACTCGAGCCAAGGCGCACCATACCAGTCACCCATTTTTCGACCGGTAGGCGGCTTGGCTTAAGTCGGCTCGTTGCCGAAGGACCGCTCGGAGCGCGGCAGGACACTCGCCACGACACGGGCGGCGTCGACCAAAACCAGCGCCGGGCTCGGTTGGGCGCGTCAGCCGTCGGGAGGCTTCGAGCGCGTGGCGATGCCGAGCTCGCGCAGCTGTGCATCGTCCACCGCCGCAGGCGCGCCCGTGAGCGGGTCGCCGCCGGACGCCGCCTTTGGGAAGGCGATCACGTCGCGAATCGAGGCAGCGCCGTGCATGACCGCGACGATGCGATCGAGCCCGTAGGCGATGCCTCCGTGCGGTGGGGCGCCGAAGCGCAACGCCTCCAGCAGGAACCCAAAGCGAGCCTCGGCCTCCTCCGCCGAGATGCCCAGGACCTGAAAAGCGGCGCTCTGAGTCTCGGGCGTCGAGATCCTGATCGACCCGCCCCCCAGCTCGACCCCGTTCCAGACGACGTCATAGGCGAGCGCCCGTGCCGACCCTGGGTCGGACACATCGAGCTCGCCCGCAGGCGAGGTGAACGGGTGATGGAGGGCCTCCCAGCGACCGTCGCCCTCATCCCACTCGAAGAGTGGCCAGTCGACGATCCAGGCGAGCTCGTTCGCCCCGTCGGGGACCAGGCCGAAGCGATCGGCCAGGCGAACCCGCATGCCACCCAGAATCGCGGCCGCCGCCGGCGCCTCGTCCGCAGCCAGCAGCAGCAGGTCGCCCTCCGAGGCATCGAGCGCCGCGTTCATCGCAGCCATCTCGTCCACGCCGAGGAACTTGGCGACCGGCGAGCGCCAGCCCTCGCCCTCTAAGACCGCCCACACGAGCCCCTTGGCGCCGAGCTCCTTGGCCTCGTCGACGAGCCCGTCGAGCTGTGCCCGGGACTGCTCACGGGCGCCGACGTTCAGTCCCTTCACGGCCCCACCCGAGTCGAGGACCCCGCGGAAGGCGTTGAACTCGGTCTCCCGCAGGTGCTCGGATAGGTCGACCAGCTCGAGCCCGTAGCGCAGGTCGGGCTTATCGGAGCCGAAGCGGGCGATCGCCTCGTCGTAGCGGATCCGGCGCAGCGGCAACTCGAGCTCGACGCCGATCATTGCCAGTAGCCGCGCCAGGAGCCGCTCGTTCAGGTCGAGCACGTCGTCGACGCCGACGAACGCCATCTCCACGTCAAGCTGGGTGAAGTCGAGTTGGCGGTCGGCGCGCAGATCCTCGTCGCGAAAGCAGCGGGCGATCTGGTAGTAGCGCTCGAAGCCGCCGATCATGAGGAGCTGCTTGAAGAGCTGCGGCGACTGCGGGAGCGCGTAGAAGGACCCCTGCTGCTGGCGGCTTGGGACGAGGAAGTCGCGAGCGCCCTCGGGAGTCGAGCGGGTCAGCACGGGCGTCTCGATGTCGAGGAAGCCCTCGCCGTCGAGGAAGGAGCGGATCTCGCGAGTCACCTGGTGGCGCAGCACGAGCGCGTCGCGCATGCGCTCGCGGCGCAGGTCGAGGTAGCGGTAGCGAAGCCGCAGCTCCTCCCCCACCTCGCCCGAGTACCCCTCGATCTCAAACGGCGGCGTCTCGGCGTGGGAGAGCAACTCCGCCTCTGCGATGCGCACCTCGAACTCGCCGGTGGGGAGCTCGGAGTTGATCGTCTCGGGCGAGCGGCGGACGACCTCGCCGGCGGCGCTGATCACGTCCTCTGCCCGCAGGCGATGGCCCAGCTCCTGCGCGGCCCCGGCGGCGTCGGGGTTGAACACGAGCTGGACAAGACCCGTTCGATCGCGCAGATCGATGAAGATCAGGCCGCCGTGGTCGCGGCGGCGATGCACCCACCCGGCGACGCGAGCGATCTGCCCCACGCGGTCGCCCAGCACCTGGCCACACCATGCGTCGCGATAGGTGTTCGCACGGAGCGCCGGAGCGTCGCTCACGAGAGCTCCTCGACGAGCTGGGTCAGCTCCACCGGCCGCTGCTCGCCCGTATCCATGTCGCGGGCGAGCGCGCTGCCGTCCTCGTCGAGGATCACGGTCACGTCGGCGCCGGAGCGGTCGGCCTGCTTCATCTGGCCCTTTGCGCTGCGGCCGGCGAGGTCGAGGTCGGCCGAGATGCCGGCTCGCCGAAGCTCGAGGACGAGGCCGAGCGCGGTCTCGCGACGGCCGTCGGCGGCGGCGACGAAGACCTGCACCGGAGGCGCGCCGCCGTGCTCGTCAAGCGTGAGCAGGACCCGCTCGATCCCGCACGCCCAGCCAACCGCGGGGGTGGGCGGCCCGCCGAGAAGCTCCATCAAGCCGTCGTAACGGCCGCCGCCCGCCACCTCTGACTGGGCGCCGAGCCCTTCCGACTCGAACGAGAAGACGGTTCGGGTGTAGTAGTCGAGGCCGCGAACGAGGGTGCCGTCGAGCTCGTAGTGGATGCCCGCGTGGTCGAGCAGTGCACGGACCTCGGCGAAGTGCTCTGCGTCCTCGCCCTCCAAGCGATCGAGCATCCGCGGCGCGTCCGCCATCGCGGCCTTGGTCGCCTCGTCCTTGGCGTCGAAGGCGCGCAGGGGATTCTCGTCGATGCGCTCGCGCACGTCGGCTGCGAGGTCCGCCTCGTGCGAGCGCAGGTACTCCTGGAGCTCCGCTCGGTAGGCCGCGCGGCCGTCGAGGGAGCCGAGGCTTCCGATTCGCAGGCTGAGGCCGGGAACTGGCAGGCTGTGCAGAAGGTCGTGGAGCAGCACGATCACCTCGGCATCGGCGAGCGGTGACTCCGACCCGATCACCTCGGCATCGAGCTGGTGGAACTGCCGGTGGCGGCCCGCCTGCGGGCGCTCGTGCCGGAAGAACGGACCCCAGCACCAGAGCTTCACCGGCTGCGCCAGCTTGTGCATGCCGCGCTCGAGGTAGGCGCGACAGATGGGGGCCGTCGCCTCGGGGCGCAGGGTGAGGCTGCGATCGCCCTGATCCGAGAACGTGAACATCTCCTTGCGGACGATGTCCGTCGAGCCGCCCACGCCACGGGCGAAGAGCTCGGTGTCTTCGAATACGGGTGTCTCGATGCGCCCGTACCCCGCGCGCTCGAACGCCTCGGCTGCGGCCACGAAGAGACGTCCGCGCATGCTCATGTCCTCAGGGAGGACGTCGAAGGTCCCGCGTGGAGCCTGAAAGCGCTCGGCCATTCAGCGAATCTAACGCGCGGGAGGCGGGCGCTACCGCGCGAGCTCGGCCAAGAAGGGGTTCGATGACCGCTCGGCGCCCAGGGTGGTGTTGCCCATGTGTCCGGGGTAGACCTGGGTCTCTCCGGGAAGTCCCTCCACCAGCGAGCGAATGCTCTCGAGCAGAGTGGGCCAGTCGCCCCCCGGCAGATCGGTTCGACCGACGGATCCCTGGAAGAGGACATCGCCCGAGAACAGGGCCTGCTCGTCCGGGATCGAGTAGGCAACGTGGCCGGGGCTGTGCCCAGGCACGAACAACACATCGATCTCCAGCCCGGCCAGCTCCAGCCGTTCGCCCCCCTTCACGATCTCCTCCGCGTCCCAGCTCTCGTACGGCCCGAAGCCGGGCCAGGGAACGAACGACATGATGTCGGCCAGCACGGGCACCTCGAGCTCGGGGCAGTGGACGGGCGCGCCGGTAGCGCGCGCCACCGGCGCCACGGCGCCGACGTGGTCGAAGTGCGTGTGGGTGAGGAGGATCGCGTCGATGCCGATGCCCAGCTCGTCGACAGCCCCGAGAATGCGGTCCGCCTCCTCGCCCGGATCGACGATGAGGCCGCGGTCGGCCCCGTCGCGCCGAAACACGAAGCAGTTCTCGGCCACGGGCCCGACTGTGAACGAGCGGACGTCCATGCGCCTCAGGGTAGAGGCCGGTCGGAGGCTCGCCTAGCCCCGGGGCGTTTGCTTCGCCGCGGTCGCGGCCTTGCGCTTGGAGGCCTGGCGACGGTTGTAGAAGAACCGATCGATCGTGTAGCCCATCGGGATGTAGAGGACCAGCATCAGCGCCGAGAGGGCGATCGAGCCGACCACGGGCTGGTCGAAGAGGAGAATCAGCAACACCAAGAACACGCCCGCGGCGATCAGCGCTCGATTGATAGAGGAACGCCACGTCGGCGGAATGTCCCGGCGGTCGGTCATCTGGCGGCGGGCGCGAGCGCGTGCCTCCTGGCGGTTGCGCGGGCGCGACGTGCGGCCGCGACGATCGACGCTTCCGCCCTGGGTGCCGCGGTGCTTGCGGCGACGCTTCTTTCGCGTCTGAGCCATTGCCTGGAACTTACCGGGAGCGAGCGCGATCCTGCCCCTCGTCACTCAAGGACGCCGTGCGGTCGTCCGATTAGACACCCGATGTCCAGCTGGAACCGATGGGGAGAGCGCAGATGAAAATGCTTGCAGTCCTGGCACTCGCGACCGCCACAGCGTTTGTGGTGCCGGGCGTCGCCGGTGCCGGGGAGAACTTCGAGAGCGAGCTCCTGTTTGTGGTTGCCGAGCAAGGAGAGGCCGAGTACCTCTTTGCGGGCGTCGTGGACACGGACAAGGGCGCCTGCCGACCGGATCGGAAGGTCGACGTGCAGCTCCAGCAGAAGAACGGCAGCTGGGTCACCGTGGACACGGACAAATCGAGCGATCGTGGTGCCTTCGCACTGATCGTCCAGGACGATGACGTGGGCGGTCTGCTGCGCGGGAAGCTGTACTCGAAGAGGATCAACTCGGGCACCTGCAGCGGCGACGTGGCGATCCCCGACTTCTAGGTCGCCAGGGAGTGCGAGGGATGAGCAGCTGGGAGGCGGAGGCGCTAGCGGCCAAGTCGCTCGATGACACGGCGCTCGCGGTCGAACCCGGGCAGCGAGACGTCCTCAGGAAAGCCGGCCAGAGCTGCCTCTGGTAGCAGGCCAACGACCTCGCCGTGAGCGGGGACACCACCCAGCTCGCGAATTCGGCCGACCACATCCGCCAAGCGGCAGCGCAATCGGATCGTGGACGTTGGTGGAGATCTGCATGCCCGCCGCGCCCAGGTCGACCGCGATCGCCCGAACCCCTGGCAGCCCGCCGCCCGACTCGCGCAGACCGCCGCGATCGCGCCTGCCGCCTGGGGGTCGGCGTCCACGAGCACGACGTTGAAGGCCGCGAGCGGCGGGCGGGCGGTCACGAGGGTCGCCCCGGCTGAAGCGTGCGGCTCAGTCGGCCCGTAGTCGGGGGCGAGGTCCCCCGAGGCCATGCGCCCGCCCAACGCGGCAAGACCGCCGCTGCGGAAGTATGCGCGCTCGCGACGCTCGTCGGCGGTCGCAAGCTCGCCGTAGAGGAAGACGGGGATGCCCTCAGATCCGATCCCCCGCGCCACGTCGAGCGCGGTTCGCCGCGCCTCCTCCTGCTCGACCCCACTTGTGTAGACCAGCGGGCAGACATCCAGGGCGCCAATGCACGGATGCGCACCCTCATGACGTCGCATGTCGATCATCACCGAGCAGGCGCCCGCGCCGCGGACCAGCGCCTCGCCGAGCAGCCTTCGGCGTCGCTGTGAGGTTGAGGACGGTGCGGTTGTGGGTGCCGTCCGAGTGGCGGTCGAGGAGTTCGGCGCCGCGCGAGAACTGCGCGGTGATCAACTCGACGCGCGCCCTCGTCACGGCCCTCGGAGAAGTTCGGGACGCCCAGAAGCACAGGCGGATCTCAGACCAAGAGCTCGCCGTCGCGCAGGAGCGGCTCGCCGTCGATCGAGACCTCGGGGCGCAGAACGACGCAATCGATGTGGACCGGGACCTGGACGGTTCCCCCCATCGAGGCGTTGGCGCCCGAAGGCGACGTGGGCGGTGCCGAGGATCTTCTCGTCCTCGAGCAGGTTGCCGGTCAGGGTGGCCTTCTCGTTGGTGCCGATGCCGAGCTCGGCGACGTTCGTCCCGTCCCGACCCGTGGGGCTGCAGCAGCGCCAGCAGCTGCTCGCCGGCATCACCCTCGGCGTCGACGAGGTGGCCTGCGTCGATGCGCAGCGCGGTCGGCTCGGCAACCCTGCCCGATTTCGGCGATGGTCCCATCGACCACCAGCCTGCCCTCGGCGGTGCCCTCGGCCGGGGAGACGAAGCCTTCGCCGCAGGGGAGGTTCCCGAAGGCGCCTGGCTCGCGCAGATCCCCGGCATCAGGAATGGCTCGCGGTCCGTCGAGGCCGAGCCGAAGGTCCGAGCCGTTCGGACAGGTGATCCGCGCCTCCGACCCGGCGTTGATCGCGTCGGCGATCGCCTGACCCTTGCGGCGCAGGGCCTCCATGTCCGCGCTCATCACGCGGGCGAGCATCTCCTCAGTCACGCCGGGAAGGGTGGCAACCCGGGTGCCGCTCTCCGAAGCCGCTCGGCGCGCCGCGGTGTGCGAGAGCGACTGCACGGTCGGGGCCAGCACGGCGTCCGCCGCCGCCATCGCCCCGGCCACCGCGTCGCGGCGGCTCGGCGGCGTGCGAGCCGCGTTCGGCCATAAGGGCCAAGACGGCATCCGCCCCGGCTCGGCCCGATTCGCCGCGAAGCCGCTCGCCGAACCCAAGCGTCGCCGGGTTGCAGATCACGAGGACCTCCTCGCCCTCAGAGATCCCGAGGCACTCGTTCACGACGGCGTGAACCGCTTTGTCGAGATCGCTCACGGGGTTAGACCCTAGTCACACCACGGCCAGAGCTGAGCGGGTGCTCCGCTAGCCGGCGACCCACTCCTTCGCAGCATCGACCTGGTCCAGGCCGAACACGTGAACCTCGCCGGGAGCCATCCAGGCGAAGAAATGAAGGGCGTTGCGCATCCATTCGAGGTCGGTGACGAGCGCCGTGCGCCTCCATGCCGAGAGGTGGCCGAGCCCGAGCTGGACTCCCGGTCTTCGTGTCCTCCATCAGGGCCCCGGCTTCGAACCGCTCAAACTCGGCGGCGACCACGAAGAGCATGCGCACCTCGCCGGCCTCCGCAGCCGCCCGCATGGCCGGCTCGAGCGTCTCGCGGTACTCGCCCCGGGTCACCCGGCCCGCGGCCCGAAAGCCGATCGTTCCCTCGGGCATGTCGTCGATGCGCTCGATCATTCGGCTCCGATCCTCTGGTCGGCCACCGAACCATAGGCGCCGGCCCGAAAGCGTCGATGCCTGCCACCCTTCGCCACCCTTGACCGCTTCCGCCATACCGTGACGCCCGCGGAGGGCGCGCTCCTGGTCGCGGCGGGTGTGGCCGCGGGAGTGATCAACACGATCGCCGGCGGTGGCTCGCTCGTGGGGTTTCCGGCGCTCTTGGCGGTTGGGTACTCGCCGGTCCTCGCAAATGTCACCAACGCCGTCGCGGTCCTGCCGGGCTATCTCACCGGGGCCATCACCTACCGGCCGGAGCTCGAGGGACAGCGGCATAGGGTCGCCGCGCTCGCGCCGGCGGCGGCGCTCGGGGGGTTGGGCGGTGCGGTGCTCTTGATCGAGACACCGGCCTCCACGTTCGAGTTCCTCGCGCCGTTTCTGATCCTGCTCGCCTGCGTTCTGCTGGCCGCCCAGCCCCGCCTCGAGCCTCTGCTGGCCGAGCGCGGCTCGGCTGGCGGGCGACTCGGGGCCCTCCATCTGGGCATCTTCGCCTCGGCCGTGTACGGGGGCTATTTCGGCGCCGGACTCGGTGTGCTCATCCTCGGCGTCAGCGGCCTTTTGATCGGTGACCATCTCCAGCGCCTGAACGCGATGAAGAACGTGATCTCGCTGATCGTCGGGACCGTCGCAGTGCTCACCTTCGTCTTCATCGCGCCGATCGCCTGGGGAGCTGCGGGGCTGATGGCCGCCGGGTCGCTGGTCGGCGGCTATCTCGGGGTCACGATCGCCCGCCGGCTCCCGGCGCCCGTCCTGCGCTGGGGGATCGTGTGCTTCGGCGTGGCGGTGGCGATCGTGCTCCTGGCGACCTAGGCGCTCAGGTGGCGACCGGCTCGCGCTTGTCCAGAGGATCTGGAAGCTCCTCGACGCCAGGATCGCCAACGTCCACCTCGTAATCCTCCTCGGTGGTGACGTCCTCTCCGTCAGGCACTCCCGTGGAACGGAGGATCACCGAGCACGACCGCCACGACGAGCAGGTTCACCGCGAGCGCCACGATCCCGGTGTAGATCGTCACCTCGGTATCGATGCCGAGCTTGGAGAAGCGCGTACTGGGCGCCGCCGAAATGCTCCTGCCCGGTGACGGGATTGGGCGTGTCGTAGAGCATCAGAGGCCGACGATGAGCCCCGCCGCCCACCCGGCCAGCAGCGCCCAGCGGTGGGCGAAGGTGCGCCACAGGCCGAGCAGGAGCGCCGGCAGCGTCTGCAGGATGATGACGCCGCCGATCAGCTGCAGGTCGATCGAGAACTGCGGGTCGAGCGCGAGGACGACGAGCAGCGCGCCGGCCTTGACGCCGATCGAGGTGAGCCGTGCCGACACGGGCCTCCTGCTCGCGGCGTCGCGTCGCGGTTCAGGTACTCCTTGTAGATGTTGCGGGAGAAGAGATTCGCGGCGGCGATCGCCATGATCGCGGCGGGCACCAGGGCGCCGATCGCGATCGCGGCGAAGGCGACGCCGGCGAACCAGTCGGGGAACTGGTCGTCGAAGAGCAGGGGCACGATCGTGTTCAGGTCGTCGCCGATCGGCGCGACCCCGCGGCGATCGCCATGTAGCCGAGCAGCGCGAGCAGGCCGAGCACCAGCGTGTAGGCGGGCAGCGCCATCATGTTGCGCTTGATCGTGTTGCGGCTCCTTGGACGCGAGCACGCCCGTCATCGTGTGCGGATAGAGGAACAGCGCCAGCGCCGACCCGAAGGCGAGCGTCGAGTAGCCGAGCGTCGCGGCGTCGCCGAGCATGATGCCGTCGGTCGGGACCTCGTCGGTCGAGAACTTCTCGTCCGGCGGCAGCGAAGATGTCGTCGAACCCGCCGAGGTTGATCGGGATCGCGATGATCGCGACGATCACGACGATGTAGATCAGCGAGTCCTTGACGAAGGCGATCAGCGCCGGCGCCCGCAGCCCCGACGAGTAGGTGTAGGCGGCGAGCACAGCGAAGGCGATGATGATCGGCAGATCGCCCTCGATGCCGATCGTCTTCACGACCGCCTCGATGCCCACGAGCTGCAGGGCGATGTAGGGCATCGTCGCGACGATCCCGGTGAGCGCGATCGCGAGCGCGAGCGACGAGGAGCCGTGGCGGCCGCGCACGAAGTCGGCCGGGGTGACGAACCCGTGGCGGTGCGCGACCGACCACATGCGAACCGCGGCGAGCAGCACCAGCGGGTAGACGATGATCGTGTAGGGGACCGCGAAGAAGCCGATCGCCCCGAGGCCGAAGACGAGGGCGGGCACGGCCACGAACGTGTAGGCCGTGTAGATGTCGCCGCCGAGCAGGAACCACGTGATCCAGCCGCCGAACTTGCGGCCGCCGAGGCCCCACTCGTCGAGGTGCTCGAGCGACTCGGCCTTGCGCCAGCGCGCCGCCGCGAAGCCGAGCCCGCTGACCAGCACGAAGAGGCGATGACGATCGCGAGCTCGAGGCCGTTGACTCGCCGGTCATCGCCGCGGACCCGCGCGTCTTGAGGTAGACGAGCGCCGGTGACGAGCGACGCTGAGCGGCACCCAAGCGAGCTGGTACCAGTAGAAGAACGGCATCCCGATGAGCTCGGGGTCCTCGTGGTTGTAGATCGGCGGAATCAGCAGCCCGATCAGCGGGACCGAGCAGCAGCCAGTACCAGGCGCGACTGGGGCGGGCCGAGCCTCCCTTCTCCTCCATGCCACCCTCGTTACCCGGCGTTTAAGGGCTTACACCAGCACTCGCCGGGGGCGGCAATCCGAGGGCCTCCAAGCGCCCCGTCCATGCCTACCCCTCACGCTACCCTTCCGCCCCCCGCCGGAGTAGCTCAGCTGGTTAGAGCAGCGGAATCATAATCCGCGTGTCGCAGGTTCGAGTCCTGCCTCCGGCACTCGTTTTCCGCGCTGTCAAGCGCTTCTTCCTCGCCAGCCTCAACCTCTGCGTCGGACAGTGCGTCAACTGTGCGTCGAGTCCGATCCTCGAGCAGCGCCGTCAACTCGTCGGCTGCGTCGTGGCGTGGGAGGCGTGTCGGATGGGCGGGCCGAGGCTAGTAACTCCGCCGACTGCGGCGCCGCCTAGAGCCCGGCGTCCTTTCGCAGTTTCTCGGCGATCTCGGCGATCTCCTCCGGCGCGTAGTCGGGCGCGAACACAGCCGCTTGGGAGGGCGGGTCGTTGGGCTCGAAGCCTTCAGGGGCCTCGTCGACAACCTCGAGCTCCTCGCCGGTCTCTGGGTGTGTGCCCTTCCAGAGTGCGACGATTTCCCTGTAGTCCTCTGGCGAGAAGCGGTAGAGCTTGAGATGCTCGCCGTTCTTCATGTGCTTCTTGGACTCCGGAATCTTGTCCGTTGGGATTCGCGGCGATGGGAACAGCTTCATCATCTCCGCGCCGGTCAGAAGCTCGAGCGCTCGGGCGTAGGCGAGCTGATGAACACCGCCGCGGATCAGCAGGTAGCCGGTCAGTGCTCGTGCCGCCGGGTGGTCGACCATTTCGTAGACCTTCAGTTTGTTGTTCCGTGCGCCGGTCTCGAGGAAGAAGTTGTGTGTCAGGTCCTCGACCAAGTCACCGGAGCTGAAGACGTTGTCGCCGGTCCATGGCCTGCCGTGGGAGTCTTGACAGAGAGCACCCTGACCGCCGCCGATCACTTGCTGAGGGTTCGGCATGCCCTTCAGGTCCGAGAGGGCACCCTTGCTGAACTTCGGCTTCTCGCCGCCCGGCGTGGCACCGGAGAGCATCGTCCCGATCGTCGCCGCCACCAACTCGATGTGACCGAACTCCTCGGCCGCGATGTTCGCGATCAGCTCGTAGAAGGGACGGGCGCCCGCGCGGTTTCGGAAGTTGAACGATTGGAAGGTGTAGTTCATGAAGGTGGACATCTCGCCGAAGCGGCCGCCCATCAACTCCTGCACGGCGCCGGCCCCCTCCGGATCGGGATCGGATGGGGGCGGGAGCTCGGTCTGGACTCTGTCTACGCGCAAGATCATGGGGCCTCCTGAGGGGATCGGAGTTTGTGTCCGACTGCCCACCGCTTGCCCACGGCAAACCGTGTCCCGGACCGCGGACCCGGCCGTATGGCGACCCTGGATCGCCGGCCCGGCCCGCTGCCCCTCCCCATTGTGGGCATCATCTGCCCCAGTGCGTCGCGACCCTCCCCGCCGCTATGACCGCATCACTGCCACGGTCTTGGATCGTCTGTCTGAGATTGCCGAGGAGGATCGAGCGGATCTGTTTCAGCGCAAACCTCGGTGGGCGCCGTACGGTGACCGCGTCATCTGTGTCGCACTGTGCCAGGGGGCAGCGCTGCACTATGCCAGCGGTGGGAACGGCGTAAAGGATCTCGATGTCTGGACGTTTTTCTCGCGGTCTGAAGTGGGCGCATTTCCGTACCGCCGGATCCGTCACACCCACTTTGACCGGGAGCCGTTTCGGGGACACTTCGTGGACCTTGTCGGACGATCGATTGACTTCGAGCTCGATTCCGCCCCCCGAGATGTTGTCCGCAGCTACCTGTCTTCGGCCAAGACACAGTCCGCTCGCGCCCTCGCGAGGAAGGCCGTCGTGCTACTTGATCCGGTCCCGCTACGCGGGACGATCGCGTGGCCGCCCGAGTGCGCCTGAGTCGTGTAGCTACTCCTGCCATTCAGGCTAGGGGATGCTCCACCGGGCGCCTATTCGTATGGGTCTTCCTCGCCAGCGAGCTTCAGCGAGCCTTCCTTGACCACCCGGAAGTGGCGCTCCTGGACAGGCAGTGCCCAGTCGACGAGCTCCGAGATCTCCTCCTCGCCCGCCTGCTCGTTGAGCCTCCCGAGGACGGCCCAGTGGCCCATCTCCCCGGCCTCGGCCATTGTCAGGAACTCGAATCCGTCGAGGCCGTCGGCATCCCCGCCCAGGTAGGTCTGCATCATCTCCTCGGCCTCGCCCTTGGTTTCCCTGGCCTTCTCCAGGACGACGGTCTTCTTACCATCGCGCGCTTCGGCCAGCGCCACACACCGCCGCTCAGTCTCCTCCCCTTCGTCACGCATCCGTTGCAGCTCCTGGACGAGGTCGCCGTCATCCAAGAGATCCTCGACTTTCTTCGTCGCCACCTGCGCCGCCTGCGCCAGGCCAAGGACCTCCGCGAGCTTCTCCTCGAGTGTGTTCAGCTCCGCCATGTTGGGCTCCTTTCGACCGCCTCCGGTGTGTCCCGCGCTTACCCTGACGCACCGGAGGGAAACGCCCAGGGCTGGGCGCCAACCGCTCCATCCAGAGCAGGTGCTCCTCGGGACATGTCACAGGCCCCTAGCGCCCACGCCGGTGCGCAGCTCTCCCAAGCGAAACGGTCCGCCTGTACTGGGATCAAGTGGCGGCGTGGGATACCCGCGACCGTCGTGCAGCCCGCGGATTAGTTCGAGCAACGCGTCCGTAGCAGTGTGTGTAGGGCTCCACCCCAGCTCCTCACGGGAGCAGCGCGTGTCCATGAGCGGGACGCCGAGGGCGAGGTCGATCCAGCCGGGAGGAGTCGGGTGGAGGCGCAGTCGCCAGCTGATGTCCGCCGCACGGCGGAGCACGGCGGACGGGATTGAGACGAGTCTCGTGTCCAGGAGCTGGGCAAGCCGCTCGGAGTCGAGCACCGGCTCGGCGGCGACGTTGTAGGCGCCGCGCCCCGAGCCTGTCACCGCGAGGCGATACGCCTCGGCGACGTCATCACTGTGAACGACTTGAAAGCACAATCGCGGCATATCTGGCACAAATGGGACCCGGTCCGGCCGCGCCAATCGACTTGGGAAAAACGGTCCGGCGAAAAGGCGACGGATCTCGGCTGCCGCGTCCCCCTTGAAGATGAGCCCGGGACGCAGCCTCACGACCCTGATCTCAGGATGCCGAACCTCGAACTCGTCGAGCATCCGCTCGACCTGGGCCTTATGGCGGCCGTAGAAGGACGTTGCTATCCCGTTGGTGGGCCAGCTCTCATCGACCCTGCTCTCCTTCGGGCCCTCCGAGTAGGCGCCCACCGAGGACGCGTAGACAAGCGCCGACACCCCCGCTTGCGCGGCCGCCGCAAAGACGTTGGCACTGCCATCGATGTTCACGGCCCGCAACGCGTCGAGATCCCGTGATGGCTGGATGAGCCACGCTAAATGGACCACCGCATCCGCTCCGCGGAAGTGGCGCGCGAGGTCGTGGTCGACCACATCGCCTTCAACCCATGTCACTTTGGGCATCTCGAGCACCGGGCGGCGGCGGGCGAGGCCGACGATCGACTCGACCGCGGGGTCCTTGGCGAGGGCCCGCACAACACTCGTTCCCACGTTGCCGGTGGCGCCTGTGACTGCAACACGCATGAGCCTTGCGCGTGCCGCTGCGTTCTCTTTATCTAGGGGGCCGCCGAGATCGTCTCGACAAGCTGACCCACGTCGTCGTCTTCTATGGCTCCCGCGAGGTCGGCGATGCTGACCACACCGACAAGGTCATGGCCATCAATCACCGGCAGCCGGCGCACCTTGTGATCCGACATCGTCGAGAGCGCCTCAGAGATCGAGTCATCGGCACCGATGGTCACGACCTCCTCGCCGCCGAGTTCGATGGCCTTGGTTGAGCTCGGGTCCTTGCCTTTAGCCAGCGCCTCTACGACGATGTCGCGATCGGTGACCATTCCTTTCAGACGGTCGTCCTCACCACAGATCGGCATGGAGCCAACGTCGAGTTCTTTGAGACGCTTCGCCGCATCGGCCAGGGAGTCGTTCTCACCGATGCACTCAGCCCCTCCGCTCATCACATCACGCGCTGTCTTTGCCACGGTGCCTCCTCCGTCGGTTGCAGGCGCCCGGCTACCCCGCAGCCCTTCCCAGAAACGATCACTCCGTGTGAGCGACGCTGCGCCTGGGGTGGTTGACCCTGGTTGACCGCGCCTTTTCGAACAACGACCTGGTGTCGAAAAGGAGAGAAGGCTGGCTTTAGCGCGGCTGAAGCGGTTCGTAGGCCATCGAGGGCGGGCAGTCGCTGAAGTGCCTACGCAGAGTGCCCTCCCGATCGGCCAGGGCTCTCTGATCGGCGCGACAACACGAGGGGTGGGGACCCCCGCGCGGATCAGGAGAACCCGATGTCATATGTGTCGTGCCCACGCTGCAAGCTGACCCTGGCGGGTCGCTACGCCTACACGTGGAGTCGTGCCCACGCTGCCTCGCTTGCACAGCCGAGCGCATCACACTCGAAGCGCACCTCGGCGATCCCGACCGCCAGGGGCGCCTCTGGGAGAGCGTGCGCAGGGAGATTGCCTCACGCGGCTCCGGACGAAGGCGTCAGTCGCCGTCCGCGTAGCTCGGCGCTAGTTCACCGCGTCGGCTCGGAGCCTGTGCAGCGGCGCCACGGCGCAGGCCGGCGGGCCCGTCCCGGCCCCAGCTTCCGTTTCCCCACGGCCTCCGCACGCGGCGCAGAGAGGGCGTGGGGAAAATGTGCCGATCACGGGTGGCTCATCCTGGCTCGCTATACAGCCTCAGCCAGCCGGTTGATTCTCAGCCCGTCCGGGCCTCACTTCCGCCGGGCGGCCATGAGCCCTGCTAGCTCGCGGATCCAGGCTCGTCGGCGCCCTCATCGTGACGCAGTTCGGCACCCGCACGCCAACCAACCCGGACGTTGCGATAGGTCACGCCGGGCTCGACCTCTTCAGGGAGGTTCTCGCGCTTAGCGCGAGAACCTCCCTCCCCCTCGAGGTTCAGCTCATCGGCGAGCTCGGGGTGGACCTCGAGGTGCCCGCGCGTCTTCACGTCCACTTGCGGCTTCTTTCGAAACCGCAGGCGACGCGCGCGGACGCTCGCGCCGATCTCGACGTCCGGATCGTCGGGTGGTCGACCCGAGTCGGCCATCGTCAGTCCTCCTCGCGCGCTGCCTTGCGCACGTCGGCCACGGTGATCCGGTCATCGACCCCGGTGCCGTCCACCAGGTCGAGGTCGACATCGAGCTCGTCGGCCAGATCGACCGCGGCCGGCGTCGCATTGACCTCGTCGGCCTTGCGCTCGCGCCGGCGCTCGCCCATCTCCTGGACTTTGCGGCTGGCCGCAACCCCGAGCCCCTTCGCCTCGCTCGAGACCGCGGAGCGGAGCTGCTGGGCGGCTGTCTTCGTCGCGATCTTCGCGATGTCGCCCGGACTAACGCCGAGATCGCCGGCGCCTTCGGCGAGCTCGCCGACCGAGCCTCCGTCCTGGCTCCCTCCCGCGAGTCCGGCCACGAGCTCGTCGAGGTTGCCGACCGCCTCACCCGCGCCCTCGCCGGCATCGCCGACCGCCTCACCCGCACCTTCGCCGACGTCACCGACAGCCTCGCCCGCGCCCTCGCCGACCTGACCGACGGCCTGGCCGGTACCTCGGCCAATCTCGCCGACGCCCTCGCCCGCTCCCTGGCCGATGTGCTCGAGCGCCGTCTCGGCTCCTTCGCCGACGTCCTCGACCGCTTCGCCGGACTCGCCCAGCATGTCGCCGGTACCGGCGCCGATGTCCTCGACCGCCTCGCCGAGACTTTCGAGCAGCTCGGGATTGCGGTCAAGCGTGGTCATCACGCGGTCGACGACCGCCGCCACGTGGTCGAGCCGTAC
>CAWAKK010000003.1:0-94318 GCA_963782605.1 uncultured Solirubrobacterales bacterium | reverse complement strand
CTCGACCTCCTCCCAGCGCAGGGGCGTTGACGCCGTCGGATGCTCGCGGGCTCGCAGCGAGTAGACGGCCACCGTGGTCTTGGCCCTGTCGTTCTGGCTCCAGTCGACGAAGACCTTTTCCTTGCGCACCTCCTTCGTCATCTTCGAGTTCACGGCTTCGGATCGTCCTTCTCGAGTGTCTGAGCGACCGTGTGTGCAAACGGCTTGGTCGCGCTCGAACCGGCTTCCGTAGTGGGCGGCAGGTACCCCTGAAGGCCCTTTGAGCCGGACGTCACGGGAAGCACTTGAGGCCAGGCCCCCGACATCTTGGAAGGCTGAGCGCGACGCGGCGGCAGTCGATGACATCGGCCGGCGACCCGGGATCGAGATCGAAGGCGACGACCGTTGGGAACCTCGAAGTCGTCCGCGACGAGAGCGACGGATGCAGCTGAACGCCACGAGCTGAGCGAGCCAGGTCAGGGTCGGGGCAAGGTCGTCGCAGACGATGAAGCTGGCGGCTCGCCCTCTCGGCCCATCACGATCGGTGCCGTCCGCACCCGTCGGGGGTGTGCGACGGAGCCCGTTTCTCGTAGAAGCGCTGTCCCTCGATACCGTCCGGGAACCGAACTCGTGTCAGCGCGCGGCCGGAAAGGTGGGGGAGTAGCGCCGGGGCGACGCGGGCGTAGTAGTCGATCGCCTCGCCCTTGGTGAACCCGGCCTCGGCCAGATCACCTTGTCGAGGTTCGTGAGCGCCAGCTTGCGCCCGCCGACCTCTAGCTCTTGGCCTTTGCCTTGCTTCGCGATGAGGAGCTCTTCGACTTCGAGCCGGCCTTGGAGGAGGAGCTCTTGCGCTTCGACGAAGACGAGGACGACTTCGACGAGCTCTTGCGTCCGTTCGAGGAGCCGGACTTGGTCTCCGACTTGCCCGAGCCGGCGGCAAGCGGCTCGCCCTTCACGGCGGCGAGGCTCTCCTCGAGCGCGGCCATCAGGTCGGGCGCCTTGGTCGGTGCGGGCTCGTCGGAAACCGGCTGGACGACATCCTCGCCCTTGGCCTTGCGCTCGATCAGGTCGAGCAGCTCCTCGCGGTACTCGTCGTGGAACTGGTCGGGCTTGAAATCGGAGGTCAGCGAGCCGACGAGCTGCTTCGCCATGTCGAGCTCCTTCTTCTTGGGGGCCTCGTAGTCGTCGGGCACGACGCCGTCGAGCTCGTCGGGAGGGACGATCTCGTCCGCGAAGCGCATCGTCGTCAGCGTCAGCACGTCGCCCATCGGTCGCAGGGCTGCGAGGTGCTCCTTGTTGCGCAAGACGAAGCGCGCGATCGCGACCTTGCGCTCGTCCGCCATCGCCTTGGTGAGCAGCCCGTAGGCGCGCTCGGCACCCGGCTCGGGGCCGAGGTAGTAGGGCTGAACGAAGTAGATGGGGTCGATGTCGTCGAGGTCGACGAACTCCTCCACCTCGATCGCCTTCGTCCGCTTCGGGCTGAGCTCGTCGAGCTCATCCCGAGAGAAGACGACATACTGCTCGGAGGAGAGCTCGTAGCCCTTCACGATCTCGTCGTAGGAGACCTCCTCGCCATCGGCCTCGGCCACGCGCTTGTGGCGGACCCGGGACTTATCCGACTCGCGCAGCTCGCGGAACGAGATCTGCCGCCGCGAGACCGCGCTGTAGAGCTTCACGGGCACGTTCAAGAGCCCGAAAGAGATCGATCCACTCCAAATCGCTCGTGCCATACCCCTCAGTTTTCCATGTCGGCGCCCGTTCCTCGTTCCGCCCCCCGATCGGGCACGATCTTGCGCGGCGCACCACGGTGTCCCCCTATTACGAGTGAGATCGCGCTCCTACGAACCTCGAACGAGGTATGCCCGCAGGTGGCTCTCCGTGACCTTCACTCGATGGCCAGGGCGCCAGGAGTTCTCGTTGTTCTCGTTCGGCTTCGCCTGGGCGCTCACCGACATGTTGATGAAGAGCTCGTTCACGTCCTTCTTGATCCGCACGACTCCCACTCGGGGTCGCAGGCAGGGGTTGCGGTGGGCCGATGGCCCCTTGGTGCAGTTGAAGCCGTTGTTCTCGGCGAGGTCCGCGTTCGGGGCGACGTAGCGAACGATGCCGCTGCCGCTGGTGGCGCGACGCTTGCGAGCCGCATGGACACGGCCTTGGATGTGGACGTTGTAGGGGACGCTCGAGATGTTGGTTCTCGTGCGCCCGTCGACCCAGATCTCATCGCCCACGCGCAGGTCGGTCAGGCGCAGGGAGCGGGTGATGACGGGCTTGGGCTTGTTCCCCTCGCGCGCGACGGGGAGGCGCACACCGACCCGGTCGCCGGCCTTGGGGGCTGGAACCGGGGTGTCGCCGGGGCGAATGCGGACCAGGTTGAGCCTGCCCTTGTCGCTCTCGACCGGATCGTCCTTCTGGTGGGCGCCGATGATGAGCTGATGCCCGGCACGTGCCTGCTTTGACTTCCATGCGGTCATCACCAAGTTGACGTGGCAGCCGTTGCAGGCCTCCTGCAGGCGGTGGGTCTTCCACGGGATGACGAGCACGCAATGGTGATTTCGGTTCGGATGGTGCTGAGAGCACTCCAGCTCACGCGGTGAGGCCAGGATCTCGCCCTTGGTCGAGTCGCGGTGGTTGCCGAGGATGATCTTCGCGCTGACGTGTGGGTCGTACGGGTACACCCGGCCGACGCAGGAGTCCTCGTAACCCGGCCGCTCCGGGGCGTCCAGGCACGTGGTCACCTCGACCTCGGCGCTCGAGAGGAGCCGATCGCCCGCGCGAAGGTCGCCGATGCGCTCCGCCTTTAAGCGCATGACAACGCGGCTCTTCGTGCCGCGCTTGCGCGAGATCGGAATCGTCTTATGAAGCTCGGAGTTGTCGCCGCTCGTGAACGTGCGGACCGACAGCCCCTCCGACGGCCCCGCCTGCGATCCAGGTGCGGTCACGACAACCGCGCAGCAGACCGCCAACAGAATGAAACCCCGCCTCACGGGCCCGTTATCGGCGATTGCGCGAGGGGGGTTTAGCCGCTTGGACGACGCGCGGGGATAGATTCTCCGCCGTGCGCATCTTCTCCGGCATCCAGCCCACCGGGCGCAAGCACCTGGGCAACTACATCGGCGCCATCCGCCAGTACGTCGAGGGACAGAACCGGGGCGAGGCGATCTATTGCATCGTGGACATGCACGCGATCACGGTCGACTTCGACCCGGCCGAGCTGCGCGCGCACGTCCACGACACCGCCGCGATCCTTCTCGCGGCCGGACTCGATCCGGCCCGCTGCATCCTCTTTCGGCAGTCCGATGTAAAGGAGCACACCGAGCTCGCGTGGCTTCTGGGCGCCGTCACCGGCGTGGGGTGATCTCAACCGCATGCACCAGTGGAAGGCCAAGCGCGAGTTGCTCGAGAGCACGCAGGGCGCCTTCGTTTCCGCCGGGCTCTTCACCTATCCCGTCCTCCAGGCCGCCGACGTCCTGGCCTACAAGGCGAACGAGGTACCCGTCGGCGACGACCAGCGCCAGCACGTGGAGCTGATGCGTGAGATCGCAAGGCGCTTCAACGAGCGCTTCGGCGAGACCCTGGTCATCCCCGCGCACAGGATCCCCGAGGTGGGGGCGCGGATCATGGACCTGCAGGCGCCCGACGCCAAGATGTCGACCACCGGCGGGACCGAGGCCGGGACCTTGCTCGTCCTCGACGAGCCCGAGGTCGTCCGCAAGAAGCTGATGAGCGCGGTCACGGACTCGGGATCCGAGGTGCGGCGGGCGCCCGAGAAGCCCGGGGTCACCAACCTGATCGACATCCTCTCCGTCATCCGCGGTGGCGACCCCGGCGAGGTGGAGGACGAATTCGCCGGCTCCGGGTACGGCGACTTCAAAGGGGCTGTCGCCGACGCGGTCGTCGACTATCTGAGCCCGGTCCGCGAGCGCTACGGCGAGCTCCGCGCCGACCAGGCAGAGCTCGAGCGCATGTTGGCGGGCGGCGCCGAGAAGGCCCGCGCGATCGCCTCACAGACCCTTGCGCAGGTGCGCGAGCGAATGGGCATCGGCCCGGCATAGACGTCACGCGGGCTAAAGCCACGCGTCAGTCCTCTTTGCGCACCTGCCCGTAGTTGATGAGGCTCACGATGCCGACGCCCCCGGCGATGTTGCCGAGCGTCGCGGGGAGGAGCCACACAAGCCAGTCCAAAGCGCTCTCGGAGCCGTCGATGACAGCGCCAATTCCGGTCACGGACGTCGCGATGCTGTGGTCGAAGGAGCCGAAGGCGACCAGGAACGTGAGCGCCCAGATCGCCGCGACCTGGCCGATCGTGTGCTCCGATGCCTCGACGAGCCAGGCGACGAGCGCCAGCAGCCATCCGGTCACAACACCGGCGAAGAAGACGTCGATGAAATCCTTGTCGAGCGCGCCGGTCCCGAGGTCAACGAACTCCGTTTCGGCGGCCGGGACGAGCACGCCGGCCCCGATGATGAGGAGGGCGAAGAGCAGTGCCCCTACCTGGTTCGTCGCGTAGACGATCGCCCACAGCCGGGCGGTGCCCCGCAGGGCGCTCGACTCCCGCAGCGTGAGGACCACCGGGTAGAGGGTGTTCTCGGTGAAGAAGGATCCGCGGCCGAGGATCACGGCCACGTATCCGATCGGGTACAAGAGCGCGGCGATCAGCAGCGCGCCTTTAGCGCTGCCCAGCGAGCTCAGGCCAAGGGCGTAGGCGACCGGCGCCGCCCCGATCGTGAACCCCGCGAACAGCCCGGAGAAGGCGAGGCTCGACCAGGGCCGAGAGATCTCGTCGCGGGCGTCGTCGCAGACGCGCTCGTAGATGTCGAGCGCCGTCGCCCGGGTTTGCTGATGGTCCGCCGTCGCTGGGTCCTGGTCCGGAGCCACGCGATCACCCTAGGGGCGCTGGGGGACGCTTTCGGCCTGCCGTCCCCGCCCAGCTCTAACCTCATCCGATGATGAGAGCCGCCGAGCTCGAGCTCGACCTCGACGCGTTCGCGGGTCCCTTCGACCTCCTGATGACGCTCGTCCTGCGCGAGGAATTGAGCCTGGCCGAGGTGGAGCTAGGCGAGATCGTTGTCGCCTACGTCGAGAACCTCTCAGAGCGTGGGGAGCTCGACCTCGAGGCTGCGACCGAGTTCCTGGTCTTGATCGCGGCCTTGCTGGAATTGAAGTCGCGCCTGCTGCTACCTGCGGCCGAGGACGAAGAGAGCATCCCCATCGGCCCCGAGGAGGCGGCCGACGAGCTGCTTGCCCGAATGCTCGAGTACGCGCGCTACCGAAACGCCGCGGCGCACATGCGAGAGCTGTTCGAGACCGGCCGTCGCTACCTCTACCGGGCCGCTCCGCTCCCTTCCGAGCTCCGCCGGGTCTCGTTGGACGCGGCTCGCCCGGCATACGAAGCCGATCGCCTCTCCGTCGCCCTCGGCGACCTCCTGCGAGCGCCGCCTGCGCCCGACACGAGCCACATCCGTCCAACGGTCTCGCTGGAGCGCCGGCTCGTGGTCCTGCGAGAGCTCTTGGGCCGGCGACGCTCGTTCGACTTCGATGAGCTCTTCGCCGACGAGGACCGGCTCACCCAGGCCGTGACTCTGTTCGCGCTGCTCGAGATGCATAAGCGGGGCGAGGCGAGCTGGACCCAGAAGGAGACCTTCGGACCGATCGAGGTGGAGGCTTCGTGACGACCCTCGAACGCATCATCGAGGCCCTGCTTTTCCTCTCACCGGGGCCGGTGAGCACGGCCGAGCTGGCCGAGGCCTGCGACGTGACGGAGGCTGAGGTCGACCGCGCCCTTGACGCGCTCGGTCCAAGCCTGGCAGAGGGTGAGCGTGGCGTCGTCTTGCGCGCGGTGGGGGGTGGCCACACGCTCGCGGCGGATCCCATCGCCGAGGGGCCGGCTCGCCGGCTTCTCGCAAAGCCCCGGACTCCGCCGCTGACGCAGGCGCAGGCCGAGACGCTCGCGATCGTTGCCTATCTGCAGCCGGTCTCGCGCCCGGAAGTCGCTCGCATTCGCGGCGTCAACTCCGAGTCCGCGACGGGGACCCTGGCAGAGCGGGGCTTGATCGAGGAGTCGGGCCGCTCGCAGTTCGGCGCGGTGGTCTACCGCACGACGGAGCTCTTCGAGCGACTCTTCGGCCTCGCGGGCCTGGATGCGCTGCCAGAGGCGTCGCGCTTCGATCCCACCCCGGACGACGAGCGCGAGCTCCGCGAGCGGTTGCTGAGGGCGGGCGAACAGCGCGCCGAGTAGGCCCTCCCCAGCTAGCGTCGCGACATGCGCCTCGCGAAGTACCTCGCTCACTCCGGCGTCGCCTCGCGCCGTGCGTCCGAGACGCTCATCCGGGCGGGTCGCGTGCGCATCGCGGGAGCGGTCGTCACGGACCCCGCCCGCGACGTTGACGCTGACTCGCACGTCGAGGTCGATGGCCACCCGGTCGAGCCGGAACCACGAGAGGTCTGGGCGTTGAACAAGCCCGCTGGGGTGGTGTCGACGGCGCGCGAGCCGGGGCGGCGCCGCGCGGTCACGGACCTCATCGACTCACCGCGTCGCCTCTATCCCGTCGGCCGCCTCGACGCGGACTCCACCGGTCTCATCCTGCTGACCAACGATGGCGAGCTGGCCGATCGCCTCACGCATCCTCGCTACGAGGTCCCGCGCACCTACCGCGTCCGGCTGCGTCGTCCCCCGGCACCCGAGCAGCTCCGTCGCTTGCGGCACGGTGTCGAGCTCGACGACGGCCCGACCGCGCCAACGAGGGTTCGCAAAGCCTCAGCGCGCGTCGTCGAAATCACGATGCACGAGGGCCGCAACCGTCAGGTCCGTCGCATGGTCGAGGCGGTCGGCAATCAGGTGGTCGAGCTCCAACGGGTGCGGTTCGCGTCGCTCGGCCTCGGGGAGCTGGGAGAGGGAAAGGCTCGGCGCCTTCGTCCCCCCGAGATCAGGCGGCTCTGGAAGGATGCGAGCGATGAGCGGTGATGAGCGCCTTTGGGCGGTGCGCGGAGCGGTCAAGGTCGAGTCGAACGATGTCGATGCGATCGTCGACGGAACGCTGGAGCTGATGCGCGAGCTGATGACCCGCAACGAGTTGAGCCCTGAGCAGTTCGTGAGCTGCCTCTTCACCACCACGGACGACCTGAATGCGGAGTTCCCGGCCGTCGCCGCGCGGCAGCTCGGCCTCGACGGAGTGCCGCTTCTTTGCACGCGCGAGCTCGACGTGCCGGGCGCGATGCGCAGTGTGATCAGGGTGATGGCGCACTACTACGCGCCACCGGAGCACAAGCCTGTGCACACCTACCTGGGCCCGGCTCAGGAGCTTCGAGCGGATTTGCACTCGGCCCAGTGAGCGAGGCCCCGCGGGTGAGGCTGCGGCGCGCTCGGGTCGCCGACGCCGCGGCGATCGTCGAGCTCGTCCACGACTGCTTCGAGGAGTACCGCGAGTTCGCACCTCCCGACTGGCAGCCACCCGAGCACTCCGGCGCCGTCGCACGCACCGAGTCCGCCCTGGCACTCCCGGGAACGGCCGGGACCGTGGCCACCCAGGCAGGCGCGCATGTGGGCCACGTCCTTTGGATCCCTGCGGCGGATACCAAACGAATCGACAGCTCCGACCCGGCGACCGCCTACCTGTGGCAGCTCTTCGTCGCGGGGGATCATCGTGGCAGCGGGCTGGCCTCGCGGCTCCTCGCTGAGGCCCTGCATGAAGCCCGCAGCCGTGGCTTTCGCGAGTTCCGTCTGCAGACCGTGGGCGCTAACGAGCGCGCCAGGCGGTTTTACGAGCGCGAGGGGTGGACGCTTCTGGGCGACTGGGGCGCCGACCCCGAGCTCGGGCTGGCTTTGGTCGAGTATGGGATTCGCCTGCGGCGCGCGAGCGGGCAGAATGAAGGCCCGTGACGATCACGTTCGCAGAGAGGCTCGCGTCGATACCCGGCTACCAAGCCGGCGTTCCCAAGGGCAAGGCGCCCGAGGCGATCGCCGACTCGGGAATCGCCCAGCTCGCCTCGAACGAGTCGCCCTTCGGTCCTCATCCGGCCGTGATCCAGGCGATCGCCAGGACGGCGGCTGCCTCGAACCGTTACCCGGACCCCGACGGCACGCTTTTGCGGCGGCGCATCTCCGAGCGCTTCGAGGTGGACTCGGCACAGATCGCCGTTTCCAACGGCTCGTGCGAGCTCCTGCTCGCCGCCGCCGCGGCCCTGTGCGAGCCGGGAGCGGAGATCGTTTACGCCTGGCCGTCCTTCTCGATCTACCCGTACATGGCTCCGCTTTCGGGTGCCCGCGAGATCCGTGTGCCGCTGACTGACGCCGACGAGCACGACCTCGACGCCATGCTGGCGGAGATCACCGCAGCGACGCAGCTGATGGTCGTCTGCAACCCGAACAACCCGACTGGCACGCACCTCCCCGCCGAGCGCATCGGCGCCTTCCTGGGTGACGTGCCCGACCACGTGACGGTGATCCTCGACGAGGCCTATATCGAGTTCCAGCTCCACGACGACCCCGACGCGACCGCGGATCTGCGCCGCGACTTCCCGAATCTCGTTCTGCTGCGGACCTTCTCCAAGTGCTACGGGCTCGCCGGGCTGCGGGTGGGCTACGGGCTCTGCGCGCCCGCGTTTCGCTCGGCCGTGGACGCGGTGCGTCAGCCGTTTTCGGTGAACGCCGTGGCGCAGGCGGCCGGCGCCGAGGCGATCCGGCACTCCGACGATGTCCTCAAGCGGGTCGAGGCGACGATCGCAGAGCGCGTGACGGTGGAGGAGGGCGTGCGCGAGCTCGGCTTGAGCACTCCCGACTCGCACGCGAACTTCTCCTGGATCGACCTCGGCGAGGCCGAGGAGACGGAGGTGGTCGAGCGGCTCGGCGACGCCGGCATCGTGGTCCGGCCGGGAACGCCGCTGGGCGGACCGGCCCACATCAGAGTGAGCTACGGGACGCCGACCGAGAACCGGCGGTTCCTCGAGGCCCTCCGTTCCCTGGTCTAGCGCGAGACGCGCTGGGCAGCGTCGCGGATGGGCGAGGTGCTGCGCCGCTTCTTGCCAGATTCAGACTTCCGTGCTACAAACCCTCGTCCCATGCAGCGCATGAGCACGTCGCAGATCGGCCCTGACGCCCTTTCGGGCGCGCCTCGGCGTGAGCGCTATTACTGGTTTTTGCGATTTAGCTAGGCGTCCGGCCTGGCGGGATGAAACCCGCTCCAAGACAGGAATTACCCGCCGGACGCCGTAGCGGCCCCTTGTGGCCATCCCTACCGTGAGAACCTCAGCAACCCCATCCAGACAGGACTTCGAAAGGCGTAAGCAGATGATGATCGTGATGAAAGAGGGCGCGACCTCCGGGGAGATCGACGCCGTCGTAAGGAGGGTCGAGGCGGCCGGCTGCTCAGCGCATCTCTCGCGCGGCGAGCTCTTGACCGTGATCGGCGCGATCGGTGACCGCGACCGTGTCGCGAGCCTTGGGCTCGAGGGCACGCCGGGGGTCGACCACCTGGTCCCGATCCTGAAGCCCTACAAGCTGGCCTCGGCGCAGTTCCGAAAGGGCGAGCGCTCGGTGGTCGAGATCGACGGACGCAAGATCGGCGGCGAACACTTCGCGCTGATCGCCGGCCCCTGCACCGTGGAGAGCCGAGAGCAGACACTCGAGGTGGCCCGCTGCGTCGCCGAGAACGGGGCCGCGATGCTTCGCGGCGGCGCCTATAAGCCTCGGACCTCGCCGTATGCGTTCCAGGGCCTGGGCGTCGAGGGCCTTCGCTTTCTGCAAGAGGCAAAGGACGAAACCGGCCTGCCGATCGTCACCGAGGTGATGGACGCGCGCGACCTCGAGGATGTCGCCGAGGTCGCGGACGTAATCCAGATCGGTGCGCGCAACATGCAGAACTATCCGCTGCTCTCCGAGGTTGGGCGGACGGGAATTCCGGTCCTGCTGAAGCGCGGCCTCGCGGCGACGCTCGACGAGCTCTTGATGGCGGCCGAGTACGTGCTCAAGGAGGGCAATCCCGACGTGATGCTCTGCGAGCGCGGAATCCGGACGTTCGAGACGGCGTACCGCTTCACGCTCGACCTGCTCGCCGTGCCGGCGCTGAAGGAGCTCAGCCACCTGCCCGTCGTGATCGATCCCAGCCACGCCGCCGGCCGGCGCGACTGGGTGGGCCCGATGTCGCTGGCGGCCGCCGCCGCTGGTGCCGACGGCATCATCGTCGAGGTTCACAACGAGCCCGAGGAGGCGATCTGCGACGGCCCGCAGGCGATCGCCACCGAGCGCTTCGCCGAGTACGCACAGCAGCTCCAGCGTGTCGTCGAGGTCGCCGGCAAGGAAGTCTCGGTCGTCTAGCGGGCCGCCGGGAAGGCCTACGCCTGCTCTCGACCGCCCCGAGCCGTCCGAATAGGCTCCCGCCGTGCGCATCGCTCTCCTCGGCGTCGGCCTGATCGGCGGCTCGGTTGGGCTGGCCGCCCGGCGACGGCTTGACGCCGAGGTGGCCGGCTATGACCCCGACTCCGCCAACCTCGAGCGTGCCATCGAGGTCGGGGCGCTCGATCGGGCCATGGGGTCGGTGGCCGAAGCGGTCGCAGGCGCCGATGTCATCTTCTGTGCAGCGCCGGTCTCCGCCCTCCCGGCGCTTGTGAGCGATGCGATTGAAGCGAGCGACTCGGGGGCTGTCATCACCGACGTGGGCTCGACCAAGCGCGCGCTGATCGCCGGCCTCCCAGATGAGGCCCGGGAACGGTTCATCGGCGGCCATCCGCTAGCGGGCGCCGAGACATCGGGAGTCGAAAACGCACGCGCCGATCTCTTCGAGGGGGCGCGCTGGTACCTGACGCCCACCGAGCGCTCGGGAGGCCTTCAGTACGACCGGTTGCAGCGCACCGTCGCTGACCTCGGCGCCCGTCCCCAGGCCATCGACCCCGACTCGCACGACCGGCTGATGGCGACGATCAGCCACCTGCCGCACGTGATTGCCAACGTGCTCGTCAGCGAGGCGGCAGCGGCGCTCGCCGAGGAATCCGAGCGGCTGCCCGAGGTCGGTCCGAGCTTTCGCGATACGACTCGCGTGGCGGGCGCGAACCCAGGGATCTGGGAGGACATCTATGGCGCCAACGCCGACGCGCTCGCCGACGCGATCGATGCGGTGACCGCCCGCCTGGGCGAGGCCAGCCGGATGATCCGCGGCCGTGAGCGGCCGGAGGTAGCGCAGTGGCACCAGACGGCACGCGAGGACCGGCGTCGCCTGCTCGAGTCCGAGCTGGGCGGCGGGGATGTGCGACAGGTCAGGATGGCCGTCGAGAACCGGCCAGGAACCGTTGCCGAGATCGCGCTCGAGCTCGGCCGCGCGCGCGTCAACATCGAGGACATGGCCCTCTATCCGGCGGCCGACATGCGCACGGGGGCGATCACGCTTTGGATCGCTGGGGAGGGGGAGGCCGAGCGGGCAGCGGAGATCATTCGCGGCCTCGGTCACGGCGTCTCTTTGGTCGGCGAGGACTGATCCCGCTGGCGTCCACGCGCTTCGATTCTGCCGAGCCGATCCAGGGCGCCCTGCGCCCACCACCTGACAAGTCGATCTCCCACCGCGCCGCGATCCTGGCGGCGATGGGGGAGGGGGAGGCGCGGATCTCGAACTACCTCGACGCTGCGGATACGCGATCGACGCTGGGGGCGATGGAGGTACTGGGAGCTTCCGTTGAGGTCGGGCAGGGCTCGACGAGCACTGGAGGGGACGGTGGCGTCGAGGTCGTCGTGCGGGGAGTTGGGCTCCGGGGCGCCGCGGCGGCTGGGGCGGACGGGACCGCCGCCTTCATTGATGTCGGGAACGCGGGGACGCTTTTGCGTCTGCTGCCGGGATGGCTCGCTGGCCAGCCTGGCGGGGAGTGGACGCTCGACGGCGATGACTCCATCCGCCGCCGACCGGTCGACCGGGTCGCCGAACCGTTGCTGGCCATGGGCGCGGATCTCGAAGCCACGGATGGCCGGTTGCCACCGCTCAAGGTGCGGGGGGGAAGGCTGCGGGGCATCGAATACCGCCTCCCGGTCGCGAGCGCCCAGGTCAAGTCCTGCGTGTTGCTCGCCGGTCTCCTCGCTGAAGGAGAGACGACGGTCATCGAGCCCGCCCCGACGCGCGACCACACCGAGCGCATCCTCGCCGCGGCCGGGGCCACGATCCGAACGGAGCCGGCGGGCACCCCCGTGGCCCTTCGCGGCGAGCTCCCGGGCAACCGCATCACGGTCGAGCCGGTGAACTCCATCGACGTCGGCGACGTCACCATCCCCGGCGACTTCTCCTCCGCCGCCTTTCCCCTCGCCGCCGCCGTTCTCGTCCCTGGAAGCCACGTTCGCATCGAGGGCGTCGGCCTCAACCCGACCCGGATCGGCCTCCTCGGGATCCTCAACAGGATGGGTGCGGCGCTCGAGGTCACCGAGGAGCCACCCGTGGGCGGCGAGCCAGTCGGCTCGATCACCGCGCGGCACGGACCCCCACTTGATGGCGTACGCGTCGGCGCCGGCGAGGTGCCCCTCGCGATCGACGAGTTGCCGCTGGTGGCACTGCTCGGATGCTTCGCCCAGGGCCAGACCCACCTGTCGGGCGCAGCGGAGCTGCGCCACAAGGAATCGGACCGGATCGCCACCGTCGTCGACGGCTTGCGCGGCCTCGGTGCCGAGATCGAGGCGACCGAGGACGGCTTCACCGTCACAGGGACCGGCGGCCTGCGAGGGGGCACGATCGCGAGCCACGGCGACCACCGTCTCGCGATGCTCGGAGCCGTCGCGGGCCTCGCCTCCCGCGAGGGCGTCGACGTGCGCGACTTCGAGGTCGCCGGGGTGAGTTACCCGAGCTTCGAAGCGGACCTGCGGTCGTTGCTCCCTAGATAGGAACAGCGACAGCCAGAAGCGCCAGCGGGAGTCCTCCGGACGGGACTGCCGCCAGTTGCCGCGTGGGTCGCTAGCGCCGGCGCGGGTGCCCGTCACCGGGCCACGGCGCGAGGACGAGCAGGATGCGGGAGTCCTCGTCGGCGCTCACCTCGTGGCGTTCGGCAGGGTCGAAGATCGCAAGGAGGCCTGCGCCCCCGTTCGTCGAGGTGCCGTCGGGGAGGTCGATTCTCACCTGGCCAGAGATGACGAGCACCCAGGCGCGCTCGTGGACCTGATGCTCGCTCAGCTTCTCGCCTGCAGGCAGGTTGATGACGATCGCGCGGCCCTCATCCTCGGAGTCGAGCACGACTGGTTGGTGTGGCTCAACGTCGATTGTCGATAGGTCCCAGCTCTCCATGCGCTCCTCCGTGAGTTCCGTGGCGGGGGCTGCCCGCTGGCGCAACTCTATCCTCGTCGCGGCCATGGTCATCGCCATCGACGGCCCTGCCGGAGCCGGAAAGTCCACGGTCGCTCGCGCGCTCGCTGAGCGGCTTGGCATCACGTACCTCGACTCGGGAGCCATGTACCGCTGTGTCGCGGTTGCGGCGCGGCGGGCCGAGATAGACCCGACCGATGGTGAGGCGCTCTCGAGGCTCGCCGACTCATTGACGATCACCTTCGACCATGGGCGCGTCGAGCTCGACGGCGAAGACGTCACCGCGGAGATTCGCGATCCGTCGATCTCGGAGGCCGCCTCGCGTGGGTCGGTGCATCCGGGCGTGAGGGCGGCGATGCTCAAGCGGCAGCGGGCGCTGATCGACTCGGGCGACTATGTGGCCGAGGGCAGGGACATCGGCACGGTCGTGAGCCCGAACGCGCCCCTCAAGATCTACCTGACGGCCGAAACGGGGGAGCGCGCACGCCGCCGAGCCGCGCAGACCGGCGAGGATGCAGCCGGCGCACTCGAGGCGATCAACTCCCGGGACGAGCGTGACTCAGGTCGCCAGCATGGCGCCATGTTGCCGGCCGACGACGCCATCGAGGTCGATACCACGGACCTCGACCCGGACGCGGTCGTCGAGCTCCTGGCGGGCGTCGCGCGAGAGCGAGGGCTGGCATGAGCCGTATGCCCGAGATCGCGGTCGTGGGCTTCCCCAATGTCGGCAAGTCGACGCTGATCAACCGGCTGGTGGGAGGCCGCGAGGCGGTGGTCCACCGCGACGCGGGGGTGACGCGGGACCGCAAGGCGTTCGAGTGCGAGTGGAACGGGGTCAGGTTTCGGCTCGTCGACACGGGTGGGGTGGATCTCGCCGCCCAAGATTCGCTCTCGCGCGCTGTTCAACAGCAGGCGCGCGAGGCGATCGCCGACTCCGACGCCGTAGCCCTGGTCGTCGACGTTCGGGCCGGACTGGGGCCCGGCGACGTCGAGGTTGCGGACATCCTGAGGCGCTCCCACCTCCCCGTGATCGCGGTGGCCAACAAGGTCGACCGGGTGGAGGACGAGCCGCTCGCCGCCGAGCTCAACCGGCTTGGCTTCGGCGAGCCCATGCCGGTCTCGGCGACCCATGGGCACGGGACCGGTGACCTGCTCGACCGCATGGCCGAGCTCGCCCGGTCGGCGGTCCCGGAGGCCGAGGCCGATGCGGAGGATCCCGTGCGCGTCGCGATCATCGGGCGCCCGAACGTCGGCAAGTCATCACTGGTCAACCGCATGCTGCGGGCCGACCGCGTGATCGTCTCCGAGGTGGCTGGGACGACGCGGGACTCGATCGACACCGAGCTGGATTGGCGCGGGCGGCGCGTGAGCCTGATCGACACGGCAGGGCTGCGACGGCGCAGCAAGGTCGCCGGCACGATCGACTACTACGCGCAGCTTCGCTCTGAGCGAGCGGCCGAGCGGGCTGACGTTGCGATCATTGTCTGCGACGCCTCCGAGGGGGTCACCGCCGAGGACCTGCGGGTCGCCGAGCTTGCCATGAGGACCGGTTGCGCCACGCTCGTCGCGCTCAACAAATGGGACCTCGGCGGTACCGACCTGGAGGATGCTGTCGCCCGGCTTGCGAAGCGCGTACGCCAGCGCCCACCGCTCATCACCTCCTCGGCCACTGCGCCGCGCAACGTCGAGAAGCTGCTCGACCGCGCGGTGATGCTGGCCGACCTGCGGGCGCAGCGAATCCCGACGCCCGCGCTCAACCGCGTCGTCGCCGACGTCGTGGCGGACCGGCCGCCGCCCGCGCGCCGTGGTCGTCGCCTGCGCCTCTACTACTCCGCTCAGGTGGAGGTCAACCCGCCCCGAATCGCGATCCAGGTAAATGATCGGCGCCTCATCACCCGGGACTGGGCCTACTACCTCGAGAACCGGCTGCGAGAGGCCTACGGCCTGGAGGGAGTGCCGCTGGTAATCGATTTCGTGCCCCGCTCCGGGCGCTCCCGGCGGCGCGCGGCGAGCCAGCAAGAGCAGCGGGCGTAGGTAGCGAGCTTGCGCCGCCCGTCACCCAAGAGGCACCGGTCGTCCGAGAGCGGCGAGACCGGGACCCTGGCTCGCCTGGCCCGGGTCCCGCACGCGGCCAAGAGTGGTGGAGGTCGCTTCTGGGACAGCCTCACCTCGCCGACACGACGCCAACTCGTTGCGGCGGTGCTCGGCGCGATTGTGCTGATTGTCCTGCTCGGCATCGCCTGGCCGGCGCTTCCCTGCCAGCTGCCGGGCGGAGATGCCTGTGCGCCACCCGACGACGCCGAGGAGTTGGTGCCGGCGGACGCCCTCGCCTACGTCCACCTGGAGCTCGATCCCGACAGTGATCAGTTCACGTCCGCAGCCGCGATGGCGGACGAGCTGCCTGGGTTCTCTCGGCAGGTCGTCGACAACCTGGTCGGGCAGATCCCCGGCCCAGGCGGCGAGCCGGCCGACTTCGAGCGGGATCTGGCGCCTTGGTTCGGCGGTCAGGCCGCTGTGGCGTTCCTCCCGAGTGGCCGGGCCGCCGAGCAGGTGCAGCTGCTCGAAGAGGGGGATGCGGAGCTCGCCGCTGAGTTCGCCGCGGGTATCTCTCCGCGGGAGGCCGCGACAACCGAATACGACGGGATCGAGGTGCGCACCGGCGCGGGTGGCCTCGCGACCGCATCGGTTGAGGGTTTCCGCGCGATCGGGACCCAGGCCGGGGTCCGCAGCGTGATCGACGCATCGACCGGAGCTGATGGCGCCACAGCGCTCGCCGACGACTCACTCGCCCGCGAAGTGCGCCACGAGCTTCCCGGAGAGCGGTTCGTCACCGCCTATCTCTCCGAGCAGGGGACGCGCCGCTTGATCTCGTCTCCGAGGAGCCCGCTCGCACCCCTGGAGCCGTTCGTCGACGTGACCGCAACGCGCGGCGCAGCCGTCTCTCTGGGTTCCGCGGAGGACTCGATCGAGCTCGCCGTGCGCAGCGAGCTCGACCCGGCGCGGGCGGAGGAGCGCCCCGGATTTTTCGCCGCCTTCCCTCGGTTCGAGCCAAATCTGCCAGACGTGCTCGGAAGCGAGACACTCGCGTACGTGGGCATCGCGGATCCGGCAACCACGGTCTCGAGTTTGCTCGAGCAGGCCGCTGCCGAGTCGCCCGCCCTCGCCAAAGAGGTCACAGCTGCCGCCGAGCGTTTAGCCGATCTGGGTGAGGTGGACGTCGAGAAGGATCTGCTGGCGGCATTCGGCGGCGAAACGGCGATCGCACTGCAGCCGGGCGTCGCCGATGCCAAGGGCGAGGATGATGGCCCTGGGCCGGCTCTCCCAGAGGGTCTGCCGAGCGGGCCGGCGCCTCTGCCCACGGGCCAGGAGTCGGTGCCGGTAATCCAGTTTCTCGCCGAAGGGGTCGACACCCAGGAGGCGCGCCAGGCCCTCGCGCGACTGCAGGGCCCGATCTCGAAGGCGCTCGACCCGGGTATTGCCCTCCAGGCACCCGTCTTCGAGACGCGCGAGGCCGATGGGGTCGAGCTGCAGATCCTTCGCCTTGGACCTACGCTCAACCTCACCTACGCGCTCTTGGACGGACGCCTTGCCGTCGCCTCACAACCCAGCGCCGTCGAGCAGGTGATCAGCGGCGACGGCGGTCTGGCCGATGAGGATTCGTTTGTCGCGGCCACCGATGACCTCGCCGCCGATGACGAGGTCTCGATGCTCGTTTTCCTGGATCTGGCGGGCCTGATCAACCTCGGTGAGCGCCAGGGGCTTGCCGAGAGCGCCGCCTACGCCGAGCTCGCTCCCGAACTGGGCCGCCTTGATGCAGCGGCCCTCGCGGTGGACGCTCAGGAGACGGCGATCGCGACGGACCTGCGGCTTGTGATCGAGGGCTCGAAAGAGCCGGGAGATGAGCGTTAGGGCGAGGGGAAAGCTGCGTTCGGCCAGCTGGCCAAACGCTACAGTCGCGTGCGATGAGTGACGAGCGCCTCTCCGAGTACGAGTACCTCTTCACCTCGGAATCCGTTACCGAGGGCCATCCCGACAAGATTGCCGATCAGATCTCGGATGGCGTTCTCGACGCCGTCTTACGCGACGATCCAAACGGCCGCGTTGCCTGCGAGACGCTCGTCAACACCGGGCTCGTGATCGTCTCGGGCGAGATCTCAACCCACACCTACGTCGACATCCCAACGGTAGCGAGGGAAACGATTCGGCGCATCGGCTACACGGACGCCGACCTCGGGTTCTCCGCCGACTCCTGCGCGGTGATCAACGCGATCGACAAGCAGTCCCCAGACATCGCGCAGGGTGTCGATCACGCGCTGGAGAGCCGTACCGACTCGGCGGACGAGGACGAGTTCGATGCAGCCGGGGCCGGCGATCAGGGGATGATGTTCGGCTACGCGACCCGCGAAACGCCCGAGCTGATGCCGCTGCCCATCTCGCTGGCCCACCGAGTCGCGCACCGACTCGCCGAGGTTCGCAAAGCTGAGGTCGTGCCCTACCTGCGCCCGGACGGCAAGGTCCAAGTCACGGTCCGCTACGAGAACGGCAGCCCCGTCGAGATCGAGAAGCTCCTGATCTCGACCCAGCACCGCGACGGCGTCGACTGCGACACGCTGATCCGCCCGGACCTCTGGGAGCACGTGCTGCATCCCATTCTGCCGGCGGAGCTCTACGACGAGCGCAAGCTCAACACGAAAGCCAACTTCCTCGTCAACCCGACCGGGCGCTTCGTCATCGGCGGGCCGGTCGGCGACGCGGGGCTCACCGGGCGGAAGATCATCGTCGATACCTACGGGGGCGCAGCGCGCCACGGCGGCGGCGCGTTCTCCGGAAAGGACCCCTCAAAGGTCGACCGCTCGGCGGCCTATGCGGCCCGGTGGGTCGCCAAGAACGTCGTCGCGGCCGGGCTCGCCGATCGTTGCGAGGTGCAGGTTGCCTATGCGATCGGCGTGGCGCACCCGGTCTCGCTCATGGTCGAGACCTTTGGCACGGAGAAGATCTCAAGGGGTCGCATCACGGAGCTGGTGAACCAGCATTTCGACCTGCGCCCGGGAGCCGTTCGTGCCGAGTTACGCCTGCACCGCCCGATCTTCCAGAAGACCGCGGCGTACGGGCACTTCGGCCGCGACGATGCCGACTTCACCTGGGAGCGGACGAACCGGGCGGAGGCCCTTCGCGAGGCTGCGGGCCTTGCGGGCTCGGGCGTGCCGTCACGCGCTCCCGCCTGAGCGGTCCACGCTCTCGGGCTAAGCCGGTGGCTGCTGCTGGGTAGGCGCCGTGGGGGGAGGCACCGCTTCCGGCTGGCCCATGCTGTCGGTGCCGGCGCGGTGGGTGGCCTTGTCGACTTGGTGAACCACATCCGCCGGCTCGGCGACGCCGGCGAAGGTGAAGTTGTAGTCGTCCCCGGCGGCGGTGTCGAAGTCGACGTCTCCGATCTGGAGAATGCGCTGGATCACGCCCTGGTGGTAGTTCACGTTCTGAACGCGCTCGAGGCGCGTCTCCTGAATGGTTCGCGAGACGATTCCTCGCTTGATGTGAAGGCGACGGTCGGTGATCGTGTACGAGGTCGCGACCCGCTTGATGAACCCCGCAAGGATCGTGATCGCCACGCCCACGATGGCGACGATCGTGGTTGTGCCGGCCTCGTCGACGATGAGCGCAACCGCGAGACAGACCAACGCAGTCGCGATCAGCCCCTTCACATAGAAGTCGAGGATCGACCGCCAGGACGGATGGCCCTCATAGAGAACCCGCTCGCCAGGGTGCAGCTTCGGCGCCACGAGGGCGATCCTATCTCCCATCGCGACGGGGATGCGTGCGGACGGGAGTCATCCGTGCCGGCGCCTAGCCTGCGGCACGAATGGCTATCGCCAGGGTCGAGCCGCTCGTAACCGCCCGTGCGCTGCGCGGCCCTTTCGACTACCTGCTGCCCGACCGTCTCGGTGAGGTGGGGGTGGGAACCGTGCTGCGGGTCCCCTTCGGCCCGCGGCGCCTACTCGGCGTCGTCGTCGAGGTCGCGGAGGCGAGCGAGCTGCCACCTGAACGCCTCGTTGAGCCAATCGAGGCGCTTGCAGCCGGCGTCTCCCCCGAGCTCGCGAACCTGGGGCTCTGGGTGGCACGCGAGTACTGCTCCACTCCCGCCCGCGGCTTGGAGCTCGTACTGCCTCCGGGTACGGTCGCCACCGGGCGCGCCCCGGCTCCCAAGCGGGAGCTGCGCGCGGAGATCACTCCCGCCGGCGGCGCCGCGCTCGACGGGGCCGTGCGCCTCGGCAGCCGCCAGCGCGCAGTGCTCGGAGCTCTCGACGCGGCGGGGTCGGAGCTGCCATCGACCCAGCTCGAAGGCGACCGCGCCGCGTTGCGCCGGCTGGAGACGAAGGGACTGATCTCCCTGCGAGAGGTCGTGGTGCGCCGCCGCCCCTCCCCGCCCGCCGTGGGGGCCCCGCCCCGGCCCGTCGCGCTGAACGCCGATCAGCGCGCGGCGACGAGCGCGATCGTGTCCGCGCTCGACGGCGAGCCCCGGCAACTCCTCCTGCACGGGATCACCGGCTCGGGCAAGACCGAGGTCTACCTCACCGCGGCGCAGGCGGCCCTCGATCGCGGCAGGGGCGTGATCGCCCTCGTGCCAGAGATCGCGCTCACCCCACAAACCGTGGCCCGCTTTCGCGATCGCCTCGGCGAGCGCGTCGCCGTGCTTCACTCAAAGCTCTCCCCAGGAGAGCGCCGCGACGAGTGGCGGCGTCTTCGGGCCGGCGTGGCACGGGTGGCCGTGGGACCTCGATCGGCGGTCTTCGCCCCGATCGATGGGCTGGGGCTGATCATCATCGACGAGGAACACGAGTCTTCGTACAAGCAGGAGGGGGATCCTCGCTACGACGCGCGCGACGTTGCCCGTCGGCGCGCTGCTGACAACGGCGCCGTTTTGGTTGCGGGTACCGCCACCCCGCGCCCCGAGAGCTGGATCGCCCTGGATCGACTCGAGTTGCCCCGGCGGGCGGACGGCCAGCCACTGCCCGAAGTCGAAGTGCTGGACATGCGAGAGCGGTCGGGCGCGGCTGGCCCACTTCATGCCCGCACCCGAGACGCGCTCACGGCGGTGGCCGCCCAGGGTGGCAAGGCAATCGTCCTGCTGAACCGCCGGGGCTGGGCGCCGTTTCTCGACTGTCGCTCGTGCGGCCATGCGTGGAGCTGTCCCGCTTGCGACGTTTCGCTCGTCGTGCACGCAACCGAGCTGCGCTGCCACCACTGCGGGTACCGGGCGCCAATCCCGCCCGCCTGCGGGGAATGTGGCTCGGTGAGCCTCGCTCGCCACGGCGCGGGAACCGAGCGGGCAGAGCAGCTGGTCGCCAGCGTGGCTGGCCCCCTGCCGGTCTTTCGCCTCGACTCCGACACGGCCGCCGGTCCCGGAGGGCACGGCGAGATCCTCGCCCGGTTCGACCGTGCGGACGCTGGGGTTCTGATTGGCACCCAGATGGTGGCCAAGGGGCATGACTTCCCCGACGTCGTTCTTGGAGTCGTTCTCGACGCCGACGCGACCCTCCGCTTCCCGGACTTCCGCTCAGAGGAGAGGACCTTCGCGCTCGTCGCCCAGCTGGCGGGCCGCAGCGGGCGGGGCCCGCGGGGCGGACGCGTGCTCGTACAGACGCTCGCCCCCGATGCGGAGGCGATCCGATACGCAGCGCGGCACGACGCGGCGGGCTTCCTCGCCGCCGAGCTCGAGCGCCGGCGCGCGCTCGGTTACCCGCCGTTCGCCCATCTGATCCGGGTCGAGCTCACTGCCGAGGATGCCCGGGTGGTCCACGCCTCCGCCACGCGAGTGCGCGTGGCGCTCGAGCAGCTTCTGCCCGAGGGCGCATCACTTCTGGGTCCGGCACCGCGCTTCAGGCTCCGCGGGCGCCATCGTCGTCAGCTTCTTGTGAAGGCCCCTCGGCGCGCTGAAGCGCTGGACGCCGTGCGGGACGTCGTCGAGAGCCTGGCCGGCGACCTGCGCTCTGGCGCCGTGGCGGTCAGCGTTGATCCAGACCCTTCCTGAGGGCCCTGCAGGCGCCGAAGCTGTCCAGCCCGCCCATCTAGACTCGCCTGGGTGAGCGAGGCGACCGAGACCCATGACCCCATCTCCGAGGCCGCCGCGGAGGCGGAGGCGCCCCGCGACGAGGAGCTGACCGAGGCCGAGCGCGAACGGCGGACCGAGGCCCTCGCGAAGGTCCGCGTCTTTGGCGACCCGGTGCTCAAGTCTCGAGCGTCCGATGTGACCGAGTTCGGGCCCCAGCTGGAACGCGAGGCGCAGGAGATGATCGGGATCATGCGGGATGCGCTGGGGGTGGGCCTGGCCGCCACGCAGCTCGGTGTGATGCGCCGGCTCCTGGTCTTTCAGGCTGGGCCCGACGCGACTCCCACGACGGTTGCGAACCCGCAGATTGAATGGCTCTCGGACGAGCTTGCCATGGCCACCGAAGGCTGCCTCAGCCTTCCCGGCGTGGCGGTGGACGTGGAGCGCCCGCTTTATGCGCGGATCAGCGGTCAGGACGCCCGCGGTCAACCGCTCAAGCTGGAGGCAGCCGGCCTCGAGGCAAGGGTGCTGCAGCACGAGGTTGACCATCTCGACGGCGTGCTCATCTTGGACCGCACCCCGCGTGAGCAGCGAAAGGGGGCTCTGCGGGCCCTCCGCGAGGGCGAGACCTACGCGCCCCCGGGCCCGGAGGAAGACCAAGAGGGTTGAGCGGTGCCCCTTCGCACCGTCTACCTGGGGACGTCCGATTTCGCGGCGACGATTCTGGAAGCGCTGGCCGCCTCGGCGTATCGGCCGGTGCTCGTTGTGACGCCGCCCGACCGCCGGCAAGGACGAGGCCGCCAAACCGCGGCGCCTCCTGCTGCCGTCGCCGCGCGGCGAGCGGGCGTGGATTTGTTGCAGACGGAGGACGTGAGCGCCCCAGAGGCGATGCGTCGCCTCCATGCCTGCGACGCCGACCTGGGCGTCGTGTGCGCGTTCGGCCAGATCCTCAGGGCTCCGCTCCTCGACGAGCTCGAGCTGCTCAACGTGCACCCGTCGCTCTTGCCACGCTGGCGCGGAGCCGCTCCGATCGAGCGGGCGCTCATGGCCGGCGACCCTGAGACCGGGGTCACGATCATGCGCGTCACCGAGAGTCTCGACGCGGGCCCGATCGCCCTGCAGAAGAGGATCTCCGTAAGGAGGGTGGACGACTTCGGCTCGCTCTCCGAACGGCTTGCCACGCTGAGCGGCGAGCTTGCGGTCAAGGCGCTTGAGCGCCGTGCGGAAGGCACGCTCGAGTTCGTTCGGCAAGACGAGGCGCGCGCGACATACGCGGAGAAGATCTCAGCCAGCGATCGCCGGCTGGACCCCACCCGACCTGCGCCGGAGCTCGAGCGACGAGTCCGGGCGCTCACCCCACACATCGGGGCGTATCTGAACCTCTCGCCGGAAGCCCGACTCGGTGTGCGCAGGGCGGTTGCGGGCCCTGAGGGCCCCGAGCCCGGGGCCTTCGCCGAGGCGGACGGTGAGCTTCTGCTCGGCTGCGGCGAGGGCTCCCTGCGGCTCCGCTCGGTGCAGCCCCCGGGCGGCCGCCCCATGACCGCCGATGCCTACCTGCGAGGCCACGGTGTCCCCGAGCGCGCGCTCTAGGGTCGAACCGACCGCGGCGCGTCGCGCCGCCTTCGAGGTGCTTCGGCGCACCTTCGAGCACGGAGCCTGGGCCGACCGCGCCTTTCGCACCGCGGCTGAGCGACACGGCCTTACGGGTCGCGACCTCGGGTTCTCACGGTGGCTCTCATACGGGTCGGTGCAGCGGCGCGGAACGAGCGACCACGTGGCGGAGATGCTCACGGGCCGACCGCTCGCCGCGCTCGACCCCCCGGTGATCGGCGGCGCTGCGCCTGGGGCTCTACGAGCTCCTGTTTGCCGAAGCCGCCGCCGACCACGCGGCAGTCGGCGAGGCGGTCGAGCTGGCGAAGGGAGGCATGCGCGCCGGCAAGAGCCCCGGGCGGGCAGAGCGCGCCACGGGGCTCGTAAATGCCGTGTTGCGGCGAGCGGCGCGCGAGCGCGACCAACTACTCGCCGCCTTTACGGACGAGACGCCGAACGCCGCGGCCGTGGCCCACTCGTATCCGACATGGATCGCGCGTCAGTGGTGGAAGGAGCTTGGGCCCGACGCTGCCCGTGGGCTGATGAGGGCGATGAACGAGCCCGCCGAGGGCGCGTTGCGGGTGAACACCCTTCGCGCCGACCGACAGACGGTGCTCACCAGCCTGCGCGCCGAAGGAGAGACCCTCCAGGAGCCGGTCGCCGACGATGGGCTTCTCGCTCCTGCTGAGGCGCTCGTCGTGACGGGAGCGTGGGGGAGGGCCCTGCGTGCGGATGTCAGCGGCGGGGAGGTGCTCGCGCAGTCGCGCGCGTCCCAGGCGGCCGTCGCGCTGCTCGACCCCAGGCCCGGCGAACGCATCCTCGATCTCTGCGCCGGACCCGGAATCAAGTCCACCCAGATCGCCGCTCGTCTGCGCAACGATGGAGAGATCCACGCAGTCGAGCTCGACCGTGGGAGAGCCGCCGAGATCTCCGATCTCTGCGGGCGCACCGGCGCCTCCTCCGTCCATGTCGCTGTCGGCGATGCTGCAAGCGCCGACCTGGGCGAGGGCTACGATCGCGCCTTGGTGGATCCACCCTGCACCGATCTCGGCACCCTGGCGTCTCGGCCCGATGCTCGGTGGCGCAAGACCGAGAGTCAGGCCGCCCGCCTCGCGTCGCTTCAGGAGAGGCTGCTTCGCCGCGCGGGCGCCGCCCTCCGGCCGGGCGGCACGCTTGTGTACTCGACCTGCACGATCTCGCGGCGGGAGAACGAGAACGTCGTCACGAGGGTGCTGGAGGCCGATCACCGCCTCGAGGCCTACGACCTCGGCACGGATCATCCGAGGCTCGCATCTCCCCATGACGGGCGTTTCCTGCAGACCAGGCCGGACCGCGATCGGACCGCCGGCTTCTTCATGGCGCGACTGCGCCGCGCGGAGCGCTGAGGTGACGCGCTCGGAGCAGGTCCTTCCCCGCCCGGGGTGCCCGGGCTGTGGCGAGCCGTGGCTGCGGCCCACGCAGCTGCCCGGCCGATACCGGTGCGTCAACTGCCTGCGCCGTTTCGAGTTGGTCTCGCAATGCCAGAACTGCGGCGAGCATCAGACGATAGTGCGGATGAGCGCCGACGAGGACCTCCTCTGCCAGCATTGCGGGGAGTCGATGCTGAAGCCGGTCTGATGGAAGCGCTGCGCGCAACGGACGCGCCGTCTCCCCGCGATGCCTTCGAGGGGCGTCGTGTCGCGCCGTCGATCCTCGCCGCTGATTTCTCTCGGCTGGGCGACCAGGTGCGCGAGGTCATGGATGCCGGCGCCCGCCTGATCCACGTGGACGTGATGGATGGCCAGTTCGTCCCGCCGATCACGATCGGCCCGCTCGTAACGTCGGCGATCGCCGACCAGGTCCATGACGCAGGCGGCGCCCTCGACGTCCACCTGATGATCGAACGGCCCGCCGCCCAGATCGCCGAATTCGCGCAGGCCGGAGCCGACTGCATCAGCTTCCACCTCGAGGCGGACCCCCATGCTCACCGCACCCTGGCGGCGATTCGCGAGGCGGGCTGCCTCGCAGGCGTCGCGATCAACCCCGGCACCGCCGCAGAGGCCGTCGCCGATGTGGCGGGCGCCGCCGATCTTGTGCTCTGTATGACGGTCAACCCGGGGTGGGGTGGACAGCCCTTCATCAGGGAGTCTCCGGCCAAGGTCGCCCGCATCGCGGCGCTGGGGTCGGAGGCCGCGGTCGAGGTCGACGGCGGTATCGACGCGACAACCGTGGGCGGCGTGGCCGAGGCAGGGGCGAGCCTTTACGTGGCGGGCTCGGCCGTCTTCGCGCAGCCCGATCCCGGCACCGCGTACTCAGAGATCGCTGCGGCCGCGGCCGCGAGCTGAGCGGTCACCGGCCCTGCGGGGGTGGCACCGAATGGGGCGCAGGGTTCTGGGTCGACGCCGTTCGACGCCAGGGCATTTTCTCTTCGGGCGTACACTGGTTGACTGACAAGTCAGTCAACGACTTGGAGGACATGGCCGCGACGCTCACAGACCAGGATCGGCACCACCTTGGCCGAGCGCTGGAGCTGGCCGAGGGCGGTAGCGGGCGCGTCGCGCCGAACCCACTCGTGGGGGCGGTCGTGGTACGCGACGGCGAGGTGCTCGGCGAAGGCTTTCACGCCGAGCTCGGCGGCCCGCACGCCGAGGTCGCGGCGCTTGAGGATTGCCGCGCCCGTGGTCACGATCCGGCTGGCGCAACGATCGTTGTGAGCCTGGAGCCATGCGCGCATCAGGGACGCCAGCCCCCATGCACCGACGCGATCGTGGCGGCGGGGATCGCCCGGGTCATCATCGGCAGCGACGACCCGACCGAGAAGGCGAGTGGGCGCGGGCCGGGCATCCTGCGCGACGAGGGCGTCGAGGTGCTGTTCGCCGACGGCGCCGATGCCACGGCGGCGCGCCTTTGCAATCAGGCTTTCCGCAAGCACGCTCGCACGGGTGAACCCCTCGTAACGCACAAGGCGGCGCTCAGCCTCGACGGCCGGACGGCCACGGCCGACGGCGACTCGAAATGGATCTCCGGCCACGAGAGCCGGCTCCTGGTGCATCGCTGGCGCGCGGAGGCGGCGGCGATCGCGGTCGGCATCGAAACCGTGCTGGCCGACGACCCGCTGCTCACGGCGCGGGCCGTCGATGCCCAGCGTCAGCCACTCAGGGTGATCTTCGACTCGAAGGCGCGGCTGCCGCTGGGGTCGAAGCTGATGAGCACGATCGACGAGGCGCCGGTACTCGTTGTCTGCGGCACGGAAGCGCCCGCCGGGCACGTGACAGCGTTGGAGCAAGCGGGGGCCGAGGTCATGCCCGTGCCCGAAGAGGGAGCTGAGGCGGCGGCGCTCGAGGAGCTGGGTCGCCGCGAGCTCAACTCACTGCTCCTCGAGGGAGGCGCGACTCTGGCCGGGAGCTTCCTCGCCGCCGGTGAGATCGACGAGCTGCGGCTCTTCCATGCCGCGATCGTGCTGGGCGGTGCGGGGCGCCCGCTCTATTCGGGCCTCGGGCCTCGAACGATCGCGGATGCAACCCGCCCGCTCGCGATGGATTGGGAACGAGTAGGTGAGGACCTGCTGGTACGCGCGCGATTGCGGGAGTGGTAACCGATGTTCACGGGCATCGTGCGCGAGGTGGGGGCCGTCGAGGCGGTCGAGCGGACCGATGGCGGCGCGCGACTCCGGGTGGCAGCCGGGTTCGCCGGGGAGCTCGAGAGCGGAGCCTCGGTGGCGGTCGCCGGTGCCTGCCTAACCGTGGCCGACCAGGATTCTGGCTCGTTCGCCGCGGACGTCATGAACCAGACGCTTTCGCTCACCACCATCGGCGCGCTCGGACACGGCGCCCGAGTGAACCTCGAGCCTGCGCTGCGAGCCGGCGATCCGCTCGGTGGGCATCTGGTCCAGGGCCATGTCGATGCCACGGCGGAGGTGGTTGCGCTCGAACCGGACGGGATCGCCCGCCGGCTGCGGATAGCCCTGCCACCGGAACTGCTGCGCTACGTGATCGAGCACGGTTCGATCGCGCTCGACGGCGTCAGCCTCACCGTCGCGGAGCTCACGCAGGATGGGCTGGAGGTCTCGCTCATTCCGGAAACGCTCGAACGCACGACCCTGGGTGAGCTCGAGACCGGTGACCGAGTGAACGTCGAGGTGGATCAGATCGCTCGCTACGCGGAGCGGCTCATGCCAAGCTCTAAGCAGAGAGGGATCGATGGCTGAAGGAATAGACACCGCCACCCGCTCCGCCTTCGCTGGGGTGGAAGACGCGATCGACGACATCCGCCGCGGCAAGATGGTGGTCGTCTGCGACGACGAGAACCGCGAGAACGAGGGCGACCTCACGATGGCGGCTCAGTTCGCGACCCCCGAGGCGATCAACTTCATGGCCAAGGAAGCGCGCGGGTTGGTCTGCCTCGCCCTCGAGCCCGAGCGCTGCGACCAGCTTGGTCTCGACCTGATGGCCGCCAAGAACGAATCGCCGTTTCAGACCGCGTTCACGATCTCGGTCGAGGCGCGGGAAGGCGTGACCACCGGGATCAGCGCCGCCGACCGGGCAAGAACGATCCAGGTCGCGGTCGACCCCAGCTCGACGCCCGAGGATCTGGTCCAGCCCGGGCATGTGTTCCCGCTCAAGTCAAAGCAGGGGGGCGTGCTGGAGCGCGCCGGGCAGACCGAGGCGGCCGTCGACCTCGCGAGGCTCGCGGGCGTCATCCCGGCCGGCGTCATCTGCGAGGTGATGAACGAGGACGGGACGATGGCCCGCGTCCCCGACCTGATCCCGTACTGCGAGCGCCACGGCCTTCGCATGATCACGGTCGCCGACCTGATCGCCTACCGGCGACGCCACGAGAAGCTCGTCGAACGGGTGGTCGCGACGAAGCTTCCGACCGCCTTCGGGGAGTTCTCGGCCGTTGGATACCGCTCGCTGGTCGACGACAAGCACCACGTCGCGATGGTCAAGGGGGAGGTCTCGGGAGCCTCAGACGTGCTCGTGCGGGTGCACTCCGAATGTCTCACGGGCGATGTCTTCCACTCGCTTCGCTGCGACTGCGGCGAGCAGCTCGCCGCCGCGCTGGCGATGATCGAGCAGGAAGGCCAGGGTGTGCTCCTCTACCTCTCGCAGGAAGGGCGTGGCATCGGCTTACTCAACAAGCTCCGCGCATATCGCCTTCAGGAGGACGGACTCGACACCGTCGACGCGAACTTGAAGCTGGGGCTACCCGCCGATCTCCGTGACTACGGGATCGGGGCCCAGATCCTCGTCGACCTCGGGCTCTCCTCGATTCGGATCCTCACCAACAATCCGAAGAAGATCCACGGGCTTGAGGGCTATGGCCTCTCGGTCGCCGAGCAGGTGCCGATCCAATCCATCCCGAACCCGCACAACGAGGACTACCTGCGGGCGAAGCGCGAGCGGCTCGGCCACATCCTGCACCACCAGGGGCTCCCGCTCGATGAGGAGCTTCTGCACGAAGAGCATCAGCGCGACGCCGAGAAGGAAGCGCTCGGCGAGCCGCCGCCGCATGAGCTGAGCGATTCCTAGAGACTCCCCGGCGCATGGCTGACGCCCCGCCCCTCGAGCTCACAGACGAGCAGCGCAAGGCGCTGGCGGACAACGAGTTCGCGCTCTGCGTCGCCACCTTTTACGACGACCTCGCCCAGCGCCTGGTGAACTCGGCCACCGAGACCTTCCACGAAGCGGGGGTGAGCCCGACCTCGGTGCACACGTTCGAGGTGCCGGGCGCATTCGAGCTTCCCCTGGCAGCGAAGTGGGCGGCAGAGTCGGGCCGGTTTGCCGGAGTGGCTTGCCTTGGCGTCGTCATCCGCGGCGAGACCGACCACTACGACTACGTCTGCGCGGAAGCCGCCCGTGGCGCGCAACACGTGGCTCTCGAAACCGGGGTTCCTTGCGCGTTCGGGGTCATCACCTGCGACACGCGCGAGCAGGCCGAGGCGCGCGCCGGTGGGGATACGCGCGATCAGGGCCGCAACGCCGCGATCGCGGTCATGAGGATGGCGGCCATCCGCGACGCCTTCTCGTAAGCGCTCGGGCCAGTGCGCGTCGCGATCCTCGCCGACACGCATATGCCACGTGGCTCACGGCGATTGCCGCCGGCGTGCATCACTGAGCTCAAACGGGCAGAGCTGATCATCCACCTGGGCGACTTCTCAACCCGCGAGATCCTCGCCTGCTCTGCGGAGCCTGGGCCCACCCGTCGAGGCTGTGCATGGGAACGTCGACAGCATCGAGCTCAAGCGCGAGCTCCCCGAAAGCAAGGTGATCCACATCGCGGGCAAGCAGGTCGGGCTGATCCACGACGCGGGCCCGAAGCTCAATCGCATGGAGCGCCTGCGGCGCGAGTTCCCCGATGCGGACGCCGTCCTCTTTGGTCATTCCCACCTTCCTGCACACTCCGAGCGCGCGGGTTTTCAGATCTTCAACCCGGGGAGCCCGACAGAGCGCCGGCGCGCGCCGGCGCGAAGCATGGGAGTCGCGGAGGTGAGCGGCGGGGAGCTCCGCTTCAAACACCTGAGGCTGGGGTAGCCGTTCCGTGCCTCGCTACCATCCCGCGACCCATGGCCAAGGTCTGTTACGCATGCGGGAAGAAGCCCGGCTTCGGCAACTCGCGCAGCCACTCGATGATCGCCACCCGCAGGCGCTTTGACCCGAACCTGCAGAAGGTCCGGATCTCAGAGGCCGGAACGCCCCGCCGCGTGTACGTCTGCACGCGCTGTCTCAAGGCCAACAAGGTCACCAAGCACGCCTGATTTCCGGTGATGCGTCGACGTCACCACGGACGGGCGATACTTTGAGTCCGTCCATGTCCGATCCTTCGATTCCGTCCATGTCCGATCCTTCGATCGAACGCTTTCACCGAGTCGTTGCGGTCGCCCACCGGCATCTCGAGGAGCGCCGCCGGGAGATCAACGACCTGAACGTGTTTCCGGTCGCCGACGGCGATACCGGCGACAACATGGCTGGAACCATCAAGGCCGTCCTCGAGGCCCTCGAGAACCTGCGCACCTCTTCGCTGGCATCGATCGACCGCAACCTGATCGTCACGACAGTGGCCCACGCGGCTCTCATGGGGGCGCGGGGGAACTCCGGAGTCATCCTCAGTCAAATCGTGAGCGGGGCCGCCGAGGTTTTGAGCACGCGTCGGGGCGACCTGATCGGTCCGGCTCTGGTGCGCGACGCTCTCGGTGCCGCATCTGCGGCGGCGTGGTCGTCTGTGGGTGATCCGCAGGAGGGCACGATGCTCACCGTGATCCGCGAGATCCACGAGGCGGTCGCCGCCCGCGTCGCGGACATGGAGGAGACCGAGCTTGGCTTGGAGGCCACCGACGCCACGCAGGACGCGATGTTCGCGGAGCTCATGGGCGCCGCGATCGTCGCGGGACAGGCCGCGCTCGACCGCACACCGGAGCAGCTCGACGTGCTGGCCGAGGCCGGGGTCGTCGATGCCGGAGCGTACGGGCTCCTCGTCATCCTCGCCGGCTTCGTCGTTGGCCTGAGCGGGGTGGAGATGGAGGAATCGCCCATCCCCCATCAGGAGGCGGCGAACCTCAAGGCCTCAGCGCACTTCGACTCGCGCTATCAGTTCTGCACGAGCTGCATCATCACCGGCCGCGGGCTCGAGGCCAGGGCGATTGCCCCGCGGCTCGGCGAGCTCGGCGACTCCGTGGCGGTCGTGGGCGACGCCACCATGGTCAAGGTCCATGTCCACGTCGACGACCGCGAAGCCGTGCGCATGATCTGTCAGGAGTACGGAGACGTGGACCAGTTCGAGGCCACGGATATGCATGAGCAGGTCGCGGCGCGCCACGCCAAGGCGGGGATCGTCCCCGCTCGGGCGGCGAGCGAGGATGCCAAGACCGGGGTCGTCGCGGTGGCCTCCGGCGAGGGAATCGCGGATCTGTTCGGCGCCGAGGGCGCTTGGGTCATCGATGGAGGCTCCACCCTGAACCCGTCGATTGAGGAGATCTTGACCGGGATTCGGGAGGCGCCAGGCGAGGAGGTCATCGTCCTCCCGAACTCGCCGAACGTCGTGATGGCTGCGAAGGAGGCGGCCCGCTTGGCGGAGCGTCCCGCCCGCGTCGTCTCCTCGGTCGCACAGCAGGCGGGTCTGGCTGCGCTGGTCGGCGCCTTCGACGCCGCAGCTCCGGCGGCCGACAACGCCTCCCGGATGGAGGCCGAGCTCGAGGCGATCGCGACGGGGCTCGTGGCCGAGGCAGACCGCGATGATGTGGAGGGACGCTATGTCCGTGGCGAAGCGGTGGGCTTCCGCGGCGACGAGTTGGTCGCCTGGGGCGACCCTGCCGAGACGTTGGCGGCCGTCATGCGAGAGGTCGGTCAGGACCCCGAGATCATCACCGTCATCGAGGGGGCCGACGCACCGCTTCGTGCGGCCGCGCTCGACCTCGAGTCCAAGACCGGCGCCGAGGTCGAGGTCATGGACGGGGGCCAGCCAACCTACTGGTGGCTCATCGCCGCCCAATGAGGCCGGTTCTTTGGCACATACCTGTGTCCCACTACAGCGAGAAGGTGCGGTGGGCTCTGGAGCTGAAGGATGTCGATCACGAACGCCGGGCGCCGCTGCCACCGAGCCACATGGCCATCGCGCTTTGGCTTACGCGTGGGTCCGAGAAGACCTTCCCGATCCTCTCGATCGATGGCCGTCAGGTCGGTGATTCAACCGCGATCATCGGGGCCCTGGAGGAGCTCTACCCGGAGTTCCCGCTCTACCCCACCGACCCCGCCGAGCGGGAGCATGCCCTTGAGCTCGAGGACTACTTCGACGAGAGTCTCGGTCCGCAGATTCGCCTGCTCGCCTGGCACGAGCTCAGCAAGGATCACGAGCGCATGGAGAACTTCGCGGCGGGCACGCTTCCGAAGCCGTTTGGCGCGGCGAAGGGGCTCGCGCGCAGAGGAGCATCTGCATACGTTGGCTTGCGCTTCGGTGTCCACGACGACGAGCGGGCCAACCAGGCGCGTCGCAGGGTGCTGGCCGCCCTCGACAGGCTGGAAACGGAGCTCGGCGGGAGGGGCTACCTCGTAGGTGACTCCCTGACGGTGGCGGACCTGACCGCCGCGTCGCTCTTCTACCCCCTCGTGCTCCCGCCCGAGGCCCCCCGTGCGATCTCGGACCCGCCGGTGGGCTTCGAAGCGTTTCGGGCCCCACTCAAGGAGCGCCGCGGCTACCGCTGGGTAGCGGAGATGTTCGCGCGACACCGCAACCGGGTCGCCGCTCCGACGCCCGCGTAGGCGCGCCTCACCAGCCCTCGGTGCCCGCTTCTCCCTTGAATGGGCCCTCGAGGGCGTCGGTGATCCACCCTCCATAGAAGTTGCCGGCCTGGGGCCGTACCCGCTCATCGCCGATAAACGCGGCGTCGACGCGGCCTGGGTAGAAGGCGACCCAATCGCGAATCTCCCCGAAGGCAGCGTTTGGGTCCTTGTACGTCCAGGCGGCGCGCGGGCGGACCTTCTGGCCGGCGATCGCGTCGAAGTAGGAGGCCGTTCCCTTCCACTCGCAGTACGTGGTGCCCTTGGCCGGGCGCAGGCAGTCGCTGCGCACGTCCGCAGTGGGGAGGTAGATGGTCGGCGGGCTTGCGGTCTCGAGGATGCGGAGCGCGCGGTTCGCCGCAGCGATCACCTCACCGCCGAGCTCCACGCGCACGGGCTCGTCGAGTTGCTCGATTCGCGGCGGGCGGGGATAATCCCAGACCGATTCCCTCCGCCGGGAGCCCCGCTTCCTTGTCGTGCTCATGAGGCTTGGTCTCGCATCGGGCCCGATCGTTTCCGCTCGGCGCGGCCGTACGCTTGGGTCATGACCCCCGCGGGCCTAGCCGCCGCCCGAACCGAAGCCCATGAGGCGCCGGTGCCGCCGGTTGCGTTCGGCTCCGGCGTGCCCTGCGACACCGAGGCGCTCGCCGCGACACCCATTCGCTCGCAGCCCCGCCCGAGCCTGCTGGGCGCGCCGCTCACCGCACTGCGGGGGATCGGCACGAAGCTGGCGGCGACCGCTGCGCAGATCGGGATCGAGACGGTCGGTGACCTCCTTTGGCACCTGCCGCACGGATACCGTGACCCGGCGCCGCAGAAGCAGATCATTGATCTTCGGATCTCCGAGACGACCACGATCCTGGCCGAGGTCCGGAGTGCCCGCATTCGGCCGACGCGAGGGCGCCTGCGAATCCTCGAGGCGGTCGTCGCCGACGGAAGCGGCACGATCACCGCGATCTGGTTCAACCAGGCGTGGCTGGCCGAGCAGCTCAAGCCTGGCACCAAGGTCTTGCTGCGCGGCAAGCTCGAACGACGCAACTTCAGGGTCGAGACGCATGAGATCGCGGCAGACGAGGGTGCTCCCAGCGTGCTCGACACCACGGACCTGGTGGCGGTGCACCCAGCCACGGAGCGACTGCGTCCGCGCCGGATCCGCGAGTGGGTGTGGCAGGCTCTGCCTGCAGCCGCGCAGACGATCGAGCCGCTGCCTGCCGAGCTCCGCGCCCGCCTTCGCCTCCCCGACGGCGCCGACGCCTTGAAAGAGGTCCACTTTCCGCACGATCGCAAGCGTGCCGAGGCCGCGCGTCGCCGCCTCGCCTTCGAGGAGCTCTTCCTCCACCAGGCGGCGCTCGCCGCGCGCCGAGGGCGGCGCATCGCAGAGCGTCCCGGTGTCCCGCTGGATCCGCCCGGGGCGATCAGCATGCGCTGGCTTCGCTCCCTTCCGTTCGACCCGACCGGCGATCAGCTTCGCGCGATCGAGGAGATCGACGCCGATCTTGTCGGCGATGTGCCGATGCAGCGGCTCTTGATGGGAGAGGTGGGCAGCGGCAAGACGCTGGTGGCGCTCCACACGATGCTTCGCGCCGTCGAGGCCGGCGGCCAGGCCGCTCTCATGGCGCCCACCGAGACGCTCGCGGAGCAGCACGCGGCGACCCTCGCAAGGCTCCTCGCGCGAGAGCACATCCCCTTCGCCCTGCTCACCGGTGCGACGCCCGCCCGGCAGCGCCGGGAGTACCTGGAGCGCCTCGCGACCGGCGAGCTCGGACTCGTGGTGGGCACACATGCCCTCATCGAGCCGGACGTCGGCTTCGCCCGGCTTGCGGTCTGTGTGGTCGATGAGCAGCATCGTTTTGGCGTACGCCAACGGGCATCCCTCGACGCGAAGGGGCCGGGATCCGCCGCGCCGCATGTGCTCCACATGACCGCGACACCGATTCCGCGCACGCTCTCCATGACCGCCTACGGCGACCTCGACACGACCGCGCTGCGCGAGCTTCCCCCCGGGCGGCAGCCGGTGCGAACGTGGGTGGTGGGCGAGGCAAAACGCGCCGGCGCCTACGAGTTCGTGCGGGCGATGCTCCGGGAGGGTCGTCAGGCGTACGTCGTCTGTCCACTGGTATCGGAGTCGGCAAAGCTCGAGGCCAAGGCCGCCTCGGACGAGGCCACCCGGCTCGCCGCGAGCGAGTTCGCCGACTTCCGCTTGGAGCTCCTGCACGGTCAGATGCCAACGCCGGACAAAGCCTCGGCCATGGAGGCGTTCGCGTCGGGCCGCGCCGACGTCTTGGTGGCGACGAGCGTGATCGAGGTCGGTGTCGATGTCGCCAACGCCAGCGTGATGATCGTCGAGGGTGCGGAGCGCTTTGGCCTCTCGCAGCTGCACCAATTGCGGGGCCGAGTCGGAAGAGGCGCACACGATTCGCACTGCATCCTCTTCGCCGAGGAGGGCTCCGAGCTCGGGGCCAAGCGGATGGAGGCGATCGAGACCGAGCGTGACGGGTTCAAGCTGGCGGAGGTGGACCTGACCCTGCGGGGTGAGGGGGAGATCCTCGGAACCCGCCAGCATGGGCTGCCCACGTTCGCGGCCGCGAACCTGCCGGATGACTTCGAGCTGCTCGCGGCGGCGCGCAGGGAGGTGCAAGCCCTCCTCGGGCGCTACGGCTCGCTCGACGTGGCCGAGCTGGGCCCTCTGATCGACGCTGTCCGTCGCCGTCACGGCGACGAGCGCACGGAGCAGCTCGCCGCGTGAGCGGCACTGGGACCCGGTGCGCGTAGTCGCCGGCGAGCTTCGAGGGCGCCGCCTGTCCTCACCACCGCGCGGAAGTGGGGTGCGTCCCACCTCGGACCGCGTGCGCGAGGCGATCTTCTCCATGCTCGGCGATATCTCGGGAGCGGAGGTCCTCGATCTGTTCAGCGGAACGGGCGCGCTCGCGATCGAGGCCGTGTCTCGCGGGGCGGCGCGTGCCACGGCTGTGGACGACAACACAGCGCTCCTGCAGGCCAACGTCGAGCGGCTTGGCCTGCATCCACGCCTCAAGATCGTTCGGTCGGACGCCGAGCGGTTCCTGCGACGCGACGAGGGGGCCTATCAGCTGATCTTCTGCGATCCCCCCTATACACTCGCCGACCGCTTGCAAGGCTTGCTCGACAGCCTCATTCCCCCTCGCCTGGCGGACGGCGGGCGCTTCGTCGTCGAGAGCGCCGCGCGCAGTCCCCTGACTGTGACGCTCGAGCCGGCGATGGAGCGAACCTACGGGAACACCCGCGTCGGGATCTACGGTGCCTGAGCCCCGGGTGGCCGTGTGCCCGGGCAGCTACGACCCGGTCACCAACGGACACGTCGACATCATCACCAGAGCCGCCCGCGTCTTTGACACCGTGGTCGTAGGCGTTGTTGGGCAATCGCCGCGGAAGTCGGAGGCGATGTTCACGCCCGACGAGCGCAAGGACTTCCTCGAGCGCTCGCTCGAGATCGAGAACGTCCGGGTGGAGATCTTCACCAACCTGGTCGTCGAGTTCGCGAAGGAGCAGGGGGCCGCTGCGATCGTGAAGGGCCTGCGGGCGATCTCCGACTACGAGTACGAGTTCGAGATGAATCAGCTCAACCGCAAACTGGCGCCCGAGATCGAATCCGTCTATATCATCGCCTCTCCCGACTACAGCTTTCTGTCCTCCACCGGCGTGAAGGAGATGGCGACATTCGGGGGCGACGTCACAGACCTGGTACCCGAGCCCGTCGCCGACGCGCTTTCGAAACGAGCGGGACGCTGATCTGGGCAGGAGCTTGCAGGCTAGTCTCAAAACAGCGCACGAAGCTCGTGAAATCCCCGCAAACCCTTAAGCTTTCCGCCTGACTTATGGACGTTCTCGTCCTCATTGACAAGCTCGACGACCTGATCCACAACGCCCGGCCGGTTCCGCTTACCGACCAGGTGCGGGTCGACCGTGAGGAGATCTACGATCTGCTCGACCAGATGCGCGCCACGATCCCTGAGGAGATCAAGCAGGCGCGCTGGATCGTCAAGGAGCGCCAGGAGATGCTGGCCGAGGCGAAGCGCGAGGCCGAGCGCGTGGTCAAGGAGGCCCGCGATCAGCAATCCCGCCTGATCTCAGACGAGGAGGTCTACAAGCAGGCCGAGCGCGCCGCCGAGGAGATCATCGAGGACGCGCGCGAGACCGAGCGCCAGATTCGCCTCGGCGCCGAGGACTACGCGGACGAGATCCTCTCCACGCTCGAGGTCAACCTCCAGAAGTTCCTCGCCGCGGTCCAGCGCGGCCGCGATCGCCTCGCGGGCCGCGAGGAAGAGCCCGCAGAAGTCGGCTAGTCGCCCTCTCGATCGGCGCCGGCGCCGCCGCCCGCTTCGAAGGCGGCTCGCCCCAAGCGAATCGGCGCACGCGCAAGCGGTCGTCACTAGGGTCCCGGCCTCGGGGCGTTACCAAGCCATGGGGGTGCTCATGACTGAGACCACGACCACGACGCGTGCTCGCGCCGGGGTGGCGCTGCTCGCCACCGCGACGCTCATCTTCGGGGCCGCGGCATGCGGGGACGACGAAGGCGAATCAGATGGCGGTGCAGAGGAGGCGGCGAGCGCGGAGACGGTCACCGTTACGGCCGAGGAGTACTCGTTCGACCTCTCCACGACGCCGACGGAGGAGACGAAGTCCGTCACCTTCGACAACGAGGGCAAGGAGTTTCACGTGATGATCTTCGCCCGCATCAACGAGGGCTTCACGGTCGACGAGGCGATCGAGCTCGAGGGCGAGAAGGGCTCCGCCGAGATCGTCGCGCAGACCGAGGCGAAGCCCGGGAAGACCGTCGAGGCCAAGGTGCGCAAACCGATCGAGGCGGGCAGCTACGCGATGCTGTGCCCGATCAGCGGCCCGGAGGGCGCGCACTACGAGCTCGGCCAGCTCGAGGAGTTCGACGTCGGCTAGGCGCTGGCCTAGTCGTACGTTGCCATGATCACGGCGAGGTCGTCGCCCGTCCAGACGACCTCGCCGCCGCACCACTGCGCCTGGTCCGCGGCCGAGGCCGGCATGTCGACGCCCGGCTGCAGCGAGGCGACCTGCGGCTCGGTGAGCACGATGTCGCCGATGACGAGCGCCCGGGCTTCCTCGCCCACCCGGCAGAACAGATCGCGCTTGGCGTCATCGGTGAGGTGGTGCACTGAGAGCACGCCGATGACGAGATCCCAGGGCCCATCGGGTAGCGGGTCCTCCATCCGCGCCAGGCGCACATGGATCCCGAGCTCTCGCGCGCGAAAAGCCATCTCGGGACTCGCGTCGAGGCCAGTGACCTCCGCATCGGGATGGGCGGCGAGCAACCGCTTCGTGGTCTCGCCGGTCCCGATGCCCAGCTCGAGCACCCGGGTGGGCGGGAAGGGAATTGCCGCGACGGCCTCGTTCTGGAGCTCCTCGTAGCGCGGCACGTCAGCCGTGATCCCCGCCAGGTAGGTCGCGGGATCGTCGTGGAACTGACCGCTCTTCGCGCGAGCTCCTGTGATGTCCGGGGGCATGATCGCCCTCGCTACCCTCGCCTCTGACCCATGGCGGCATCTAACACGATCGATCTCGACCGCCTCGGACTTCGACCCGGCGAGGGCCTCCGCCTCGACGTATCCGTCGACCCAGGAAAGCTCTCCTACGCGGGCGAGAGCTACGGGACGGAGCCCGTGGAGGCCCGGCTGGATATCTCCCGCACGGCGTCGGGACACGCTATGCGGCTGCGCTTTACCTCGACGCTCGAGGGCCCCTGCATGCGGTGCTTGGCCGAGAGCGAGATCGAGATCCAGGTCGATGCCCGCGAGGTCGACCAGCCCGGTGGAGGGCAGGAGTTGGAGAGCCCCTACGCCGCGGCCGGCGAGCTGCGGCTGGGCGACTGGGCCCACGACGCGCTGGCCCTTGCCCTGCCTCCCCGGCTTTTATGTCGCGCCGACTGCGCGGGCCTGTGTGACGTCTGTGGTGAGTCGTTGAACGACGCTGCGCCTGGAAGCCACGACCATCAGCGTGCGCCGGATCCACGCTGGGAGAAGCTTCGCGGATTAAAGCTCGATTGAGCCCCGGCCGAGGAAGGGGGCGAGCCATGGGGATGTTCAAGGACATGCGCGACCTGCACAAGGCCTCGAAGCAGATCGAGCGCCCGAGCATCCGCGATGCGCTGACGCAGAGCAAGGAAGCGGTGCAGAGCTACCAGGCCACGGCGGCGCGCAACGCCCACGTGGCCCAGGTCGGAGTGATGGGCACGGCCACCGTCGGGGAGCTCCGTCCCACGGGCCGGACCATCAACCAGTGGCCCGAGATGGAGATCGACCTGACGGTCGACGTCAATGGGTTCCAGAGCGACGTAACGCATACCGAGCCCGTTTCGCCCGCGATTCACCCGCGTCTGGTCCCGGGCAACACGGTCACGGTGAAGGTCGATCCCCAGGACCACTCGCAGCTCATCTTCATCTGAGCGACACCGCCTGGGCAGGTCCTGGGCCAGCTACCATCGTCGGCCTTCATGGCCGTCCCGAAGAAAAGGACCTCGCGGACCCGCCGCGACAAGCGGCGCGCCAATCATCGTGCGCCCAAGGTCCGCCTCAACGAGTGCCCGCGCTGCCATAGCCCGCGGCTGCCGCACAGGGTTTGCCCGACCTGCGGCACCTACGCGGGCCGCGACGTGATCCGGCAGGACTTCGGCGACGAAGCGGCGAGCACCACCACGGAGGAGTAATGGACGCCGGCCCCGGGCGGTCGGCCTCCGCGGCGCGGCCCACCGTGGCCCTTGACGGCCGCGGGGCCGACCGAGGCGCCGACGTCATCGTCGAGGGCGCCAGGGCGGTCGCCCGGGATGGGATCTCGGTGCGGGTCTTCGGCGACCAGGAGGCCCTGAGCCCGCTCGACGACGACGAGCGCATCGAGATAGTCCCCGCGCCTGGCGCGATCACAAACGACGACGAGCCCGTGGCATCGGTGCGGTCTCGAAAGGATGCCTCGGTGGTGCTCGCCGCCGCGGATGTCGCCGAGGGTCGCTCGAACGCGCTCGTGAGCGCCGGTCCAACCGGCGCCACCATGACCGCGGCGCTGTTCGCGCTGCGGCGGATCCAAGGGGTCCGTCGCCCAGCCCTGACAGTTCAGGCGCCGGCGCCCGGAAGGGATCACACTCCAACGCTCGTGCTCGACGTTGGCGCGAACAGCGAGGCCCGGGCGGGCGATCTGGTGCAGTTCGCCTACCTGGGGTCAGCTTTCGCGGAGGTGGTTCTGGGCGCCGAGCGCCCGCGCGTCGCGCTGCTCTCGATCGGGGAGGAAGCGAGCAAGGGCACGCCGGAGCTGATCGAGGCGCACGCCAAGCTGCGCGAGGCGGAGGGAGTCCTCTTCATCGGCAACGTCGAGGGCCGCGACCTGTTGGCGACCGACGCCGACGTGGTGGTCACGGACGGCTTCACCGGCAACGTTGCACTGAAGACTCTGGAGGGAACCGCGAAGGCTGTGGGTCAGGCCGTGGGCCGAGCAGCGCGCAGCAATCCGATCGCCGCCATCGGCGGGCTGATGATGCGCCCCGCCCTGGGGGGCCTGCGGCGGGAGCTCGATCCCGATGGGACCGGCGGGGCCATCCTGCTCGGGTTGGACGGCGTGGCGGTCGTGGCCCACGGAAGCTCAGGCGCGGCGGGGATCGCCAATGCGATTCGGCTTGCCGCCCGGGCAGTGGAGGAAGATGTGGTGAGTCGGACCGCCGAGCTCATGCGCCGCGCCGGCGTTACCCGGCGTGGCCTTCGGGGTGATGAAGCGGAAAGTGAGGTGAAGCCGTGACGCAGTTGAGCCAAGACGAGGTGATGGCGAAGGTTCGCGAGCACCTCGCGGCCGAGCTCGAGGTCGACGCCTCGCGCATCGAGCCCGAGACTCGTTTTCGCGAGGATCTCGATGCGGACTCGCTCGACCTCTATGAGCTGGTGATGGAGCTCGAGGACACCTACGGGGTGAGCGTCAGTGAGGAGGAGGCCGCGCGGATCGGGACCGTGGGCGACGCCGTCCAGTTCGTGCTCGCAAGGCTGCCCGCATAGCGTCCATCCCTTGGCTGCCTCGATCCGCAGATTCGGACGCCGCGGGGCACGCCCGCGCGACGACGCCCGTCCTTTAGGCGAGGGTCCTTCCCTGCGAGAGTTGATCGACGCGCTTCCCGAGGACCTGAGCGCTCGCGCGCTTCGGCACTCCTCTTGGGCTTCTCATCGCGCCGATTCCTATGGTCGGCTCGCCTTCCTCGGGGACAGCGTCCTCGGCTTGGCGGTCGCCGAGCACCTGTTTCGTGGCAACCCGCGCACCGACATCGGGCGGCTCACGAAGGTGCATGGACAGGCTGTGAGCGGCCGTGCCTGCGCGGCGGTGGCGGTCGAGCTGGGCCTGCCCGAGCGGTTGCAGGAGGCGGCGGCGACCGGGCTCGAGGGGGGGATCGACGTGGGCGCTCTGCTCGCATCGGAGCGGGCCCTTGCCTCCGTGTGCGAGGCCGTGATTGGCGCCTGTTACCTGCATCACGGCTTCGAGCCCACGTCAAGGGCGACGATCGAGGCGTTCGCTGGCGAGATCGAGATCGCGACCGACACCTTGCTCGACTACAAGTCCGCGCTCCAGGAGCGCCTGGCTCGCGTGGGGGCGCGCGTGACGTACGACGTTGTCGCGGAGGCGGGCCCACCGCATGCCCGAGTGTTCGAGGTTCACGCCCGTGTCGATGGCGACGTGATCGGACAGGGATCTGGTCGCTCAAAGAAGGCCGCGGAGCAGGAGGCGGCGGCGATGGCGCTCGAGCGCGTGGAGGGGTAGGAGCCGCGGTATCGACCACGAAGTCTCCGGCACGGCATCGCGTCCGAGCCGCAAGCGAATGTTCCGAGTCCGCACCCAGCTTTCATGCATCTGAGCTCGATCACGATCAAGGGCTTCAAGTCCTTTCCGGAGCGAACCCGTTTGGTGTTCTCTCCCGGCGTCAGCGTGATCGTGGGTCCCAACGGCTGCGGTAAATCCAACATCACAGACGCTGTGCTTTGGGCGCTGGGCGAGCAGAGCCCGCTGGCGGTCCGCGGGCAGTCGATGGGGGACATGATCTTCGCTGGAGGTGAAGGGCGCGGCCCCTCTCGCCACGCGGAGGTGGAGGTGACGCTTTCGCTCGACGGCGCGGAGCAGCCAGATGGCTTCAGCGAGATCTCGGTAAAGCGGCGCCATGACCGCTCGGGCGAGGGCGAATACCGCCTGAACGGAGCCCGGTGCCGGTTGACCGATGTCGTCGAGCACCTCTCCGACGCCAATCTCGGCCGCGAGATGCACTCGGTCATCTCCCAGGGCCGGGTTGAGGAGATCGTCCACTCAAAGCCGGTTGATCGCCGCCGGCTTGTCGAGGAGGCGGCTGGGCTCGGCAAGTATCGAAAACGTCGCCGCCGGGCGGAGCTGCGGCTCGATCGCACCAAGGACAACCTCGACCGCGCTCTCGACGTCGAGCGCGAGGCGCGCTCGCGCCTGCGTCCGCTCAAGCGGCAGGCACAGGCGGCGGACATTCACGCTCGCCTGGAGCGCGACGCTGATGAGCTGCGCGCCCGCCTCCTTGCCTCCGAGCTGGGCGGCCACGGCAAGGGCCTCGCCGCTGCTGAGGACGCCGCCGCCAAGGCACGCGAAGCTCGTGATGCCGTCGAGGCTGAGCTCGCGGAGTCAAACGCGAAGCGCACGGCCGCCGAGCGGCGCCTCGCGGAGCGTGACCGCGAACGCACAGAGGCCTGGGGCAGGCTCACCGCGATTCGCGCGGCTCACGAGCGACTCACCGTGCGCGCGGAGGCACTGGCCTCGCGCCGGACGGTGCTGGCGGCCGAACTCGACACGCGACGCGCGGCGCTCGGTGCCCTGGCCAAGGCAGCCACAGCCGACGGCGCACGCGCCGTCGAGGCTGGCATGGATCGCATCGCCGCCCGAATCGCTGAGGCAACCGCAGCACTTGAGCAGGCTCGAAGCGTGACCGCGCCGGGCCCCCGCGCCGAGCATGTGGGTGAGGTGCGTACCGCGGCGGCCGGTGCCGCAGAGGATGCGCGACAGGTCGAAAGCGCCCTCGATGCGGGTCGCCAGGACACTCTCCGCTCGGACGTCGAGGAGCGGGCCGCCCTGCTCGTGGCGCTCGGGGAGCTGTGTGAGGCGACGGCGGATGCGCGCGACGCCGCGGGAGATCGGGCGGCGAGGCTCGAGGGGGGCATGCTGACTCAGGCCGGGAGCGACGAGGTCGCCGAGATCCTGCGGGCTTGTTCGCGCCGCGACGCCGAGCTTCAGGCGCGGCTACGTGTGGTCGGTGAGCAAGTGACCACCTCCGAGGTCGAGGCCGCGCACCTGCGCGATCGCCGCGACGAGACCGCGGCCGAGCTCGGCCGCATCGCCGCGAGGCTCAAGCGTGAGCTGGGGCCGGCCGCCGAGCCGGTCGCGGAACCGGAGCGCGCGGAGATCGAGGGCAAGCTGGAGCGCCTGGGCCGGCGCCGCGAGCAGCTTGGGCCCGTCAACCCACTGGCCGAGCGCGAGTACGAGGACGCGCTCGCCCACGTCACCGAGCTGGAGGAGCAGCGGGCGGACCTCGAGGGTGCATTGGCGGACCTCGGCGACCTCATCCGGGAAACCGACAGGCGCATCGAGGAGGCGTTCGAGGAGACCTTCGAGGCCGCCCAGGCGAATTTCTCGGACCTGGTCGAGCACCTGTTCCCCGGCGGCCGCGGGCGCCTGCGGCTGGTCGCCGAGCGCGCTCCGAAGCCGGTGCTTGGAGGTGAGGAGGATGTGCCCGCGAGGGATGCTGATGACGCCGAGGCCGCAGCGGACTCCGAGACCGTCTCGGGAGGTGTGGAGATTGAGGTCACCCCGGCCGGAAAGGCGACGCGGAGGCTGTCGCTCCTATCGGGCGGCGAGAAGTCCCTCGTCGCGCTGGCGTTCGTTTTTTCGGTCTTCCTCGCCCGCCCGTCGCCCTTCTACATCCTCGACGAGGTCGAGGCGGCGCTCGACGACGCAAACATCGATCGCTTCCTCCAGTTGGTCAGTCGTTTCGCGGATCGCGCGCAGTTCATCATCGTCACCCATCAGAAGCGCACGATGGACGCGGCCGATGTCCTCTACGGCGTCTCGATGGGCTCGGGTGGGATCACGAAGGTGATCTCGCGGCGCATGCCCAAGGGACTTGAGGGCGAGCAGGGCGTGCTGGCTCCCGCCGAAGCTGAAGCCGCCTAGGGCTCGAGCCGCACTAGCCTGAGCGCCGATGGCGCGGAGCTGGCAGGAGGCGGTGGACCTGGGGGAAGGGCGTGCTCGCAGCGCTTCCCCCGCGCTCGAAGCCGGTTTGGAGGCGGTCGATGAGCCCGGCATGTTCCGGCGCTTGCGCGAGTCGCTCAAGCGCAGCCGTCACGCGCTCGGAGCGGAGCTCGCTGCCTCGATCACCGACAGGCTCGACGCAGAGTCGTTCGAGCGCATCGAGGAGGCGCTGATCCTCGCGGACGTCGGAGCGCCGACAACGGCTGAGGTGGTCGGGCGACTGGAAGCCGAAGTCGAGGCAGGCGAGCTCGTGGGCGCGGAGGACATCCGCGCGCGACTCATCGATCTGCTTGCCGAGCTGGCCACGAGTGATTCGCAAGGGATCGATCTCACCGCGGCCCCCGCCGTCGTGATGGTCGTTGGCGTCAACGGCACCGGCAAGACCACGACCATCGGCAAGCTCGCGTGGCACCTGCGCCGGGAATTGGGAGCGTCGGTGCTCGTCGCGGCGGCGGACACCTACAGGGCAGCGGCGATCGAGCAGCTCGAGGCCTGGGCGGAGCGTTCCCACGCGGACATCGTGCGCGGCGCTTCAGGTGGCGACGCCGGCGCGGTCGTCTTCGACGCGATCGCGGCGGCGGAGGGGCGCAGGGTGGACGTCGTCATCGCCGACACCGCCGGCCGCCTGCATACCCACGGCAATCTGATGGACGAGCTCGCGAAGGTCCGCCGCGTCGCGGCTTCGCGCCTGGAGGGTGCTCCACACGAGACGCTGATCGTGATCGATGCGACGACGGGCCAGAACGGCCTGCGCCAGGCACAGGCGTTCGCCGACGCCGTCGAGGTGACCGGGGTCGTGCTGACAAAGCTCGACGGGACGGCGAAAGGCGGAATCGCGCTGGCGATCTCGCGAGAGCTCGGCATCCCCGTGAAGCTGATCGGTACGGGCGAGGGCCTCGAGGACCTGCGCCCGTTCGACCCGCACGAGTTCGCCGCCGCGCTGATCGGCGAATAGCCCGAGCCCGCGGCTTTAGACGTCGCATCGCTCCCTCTAAGCTGCTTCGCCCGTGTTCGACCAGCTCTCCGAACGCCTTCAGGCGACGCTCTCCGACGTTCGCTCACGCGGCAAGCTGACCGAGGAAGACGTGAGCGCAGCGATGCGCGAGATCCGGCTGGCGCTGCTCGAGGCGGATGTCAACTTCAAGGTCGTCAAGTCGTTTACCGCCCAGGTCAAGGAGCGTTGTCTGGGCGCCGGCGTCCTCGACTCGCTCAACCCTGGCCAGCAGGTGGTGAAGATCGTCGGCGAGGAGCTGGCTGAGCTCATGGGAGGCTCTGGGCAGGAGCTCGCCCTGGCCCCGACCGGGACCACGGTCGTGCTCATGGCCGGCCTGCAGGGATCGGGCAAGACCACGGCTTGCGCGAAGCTGGCGCAGCTCCTCGGTAAGGACGGCAAGAAGGTGGGGATCGCCGCGTGTGACACCCAGCGCCCAGCTGCGGTGGAGCAGCTCCTCACGCTCGGCGAGCGCGCGGGCGCGACCGTGTACCAGCAGGGCACGGAGCGTGACCCGATCGACATCGCCGAGTGGGCCAAAGGCCAGGCGCGTGCCGATTCCAAGGATGTCCTCATCATCGACACCGCGGGCCGCCTGCATGTCGACGACGAGCTGATGGCGGAGCTCACTCAGATCCGCAAGCGCACGAAGCCGCACGACGTCCTGCTGAGCGTCGATGCGATGACCGGCCAGGATGCCGTCAACGTCGCCGAGCAGTTCGCCGAGCATGCCGAGTTCGACGGTGTGGTCATCACCAAGCTCGACGGTGACGCCCGGGGTGGTGCCGCTCTCTCGGTCAAGGCGGTGACCGGCAAGCCCATCCTGTACGCGTCCACGGGCGAGCGCCTGGACCAGATCGAGCGTTTCCACCCCGAGCGCATGGCCTCGCGCATTCTCGGCATGGGCGACGTGCTCTCGCTGATCGAGAAGGCTGAGGAGGTCTCCGACGAAGGCCAGGCCAAGGAGCTCGAGCGGAAGATCCGCAGGCAGGAGTTCACGCTCGAGGACTTCCTCGCGCAGATGCGTCAGGTCCGCAAGATGGGCCCGCTTTCGAACGTCCTGGGCATGATGCCCGGGATGGGCAAGGCGATGAAGGAGATCCGCTCAGCCAACATGGACGAGCGCGAGCTGGATCGCCTTGAAGCCATCATCCTCTCGATGACCCCGTCCGAGCGAGCGAAGCCGGATCTGATCGATGGATCTCGCCGCAAACGGATCGCGAACGGCTCGGGGACCACCGTCTCCGCCGTGAACCAGCTGGTGAAGCAATTCGGGCAGATGCGAAAGATGATGGCCCAGCTCGCGAAGGGCAAGATGCCGGACCCGCAGCAGCTCATGCGCGGGATGCGGTAGGGCGCCCGCCCGCTACCCTTCCCAGCCGCTGATGGTCCGACTGAGACTGAGAAGGGTGGGTTCGAGGAAGAACCCGATCTGGCGCATCGTCGTCGCCGACCGGCGCTCACCACGTGACGGACGGACGATCGAGACGATCGGCCACTACAACCCGCAGACCGATCCCTCGCTGATCGAGATCGACGAGGAGCGGGCGCGCCACTGGCTCGAACACGGCGCCAGGCCCACGCGGACGGTCGCCACTCTGCTGCGTAGGCAGGGCATCGAGGCAGCGGGAAGCTAGAACCCGCATGCGCGAGCTCGTCGAGTTCCTCGCACGCGCGCTGGTATCCGAGCCCGACGCCGTCAGCGTCGAGGAGGTCGACGACGGTGGGGACGTGGTGCTCGAGGTGCGCGTCGCGCCCAACGACCTCGGACGCGTGATCGGCCGCTCCGGCCGGGTCGCCAACGCACTGCGATCCGTGGCCAAAGCGGCCGCCACCCGTGAGGACCGCAGGGTGTTGGTGGAGATCGTGGACGACTAGGGCGCCGGGCGGGCGGAGCGCCAGCGGCCGCTGCCCTCATTGCCCGTTCGTCCCTAGGCTCCGCCTGGCATGCGCCTCGACATCTTCACCCTCTTTCCGGAGTGGTTCGAGTGGTTTTGTGCCCAGCGGCACGTGCGCAACGCACTCGAGGCTGGCAACGAGCTGCGCTTTTTCAACCCGCGTGAGACGACGCCGCTGCGGAACCGCCAGGTCGATGACACCCCGTACGGGGGCGGGGCCGGGATGGTGATGCGCGTCGACGTGATCGACGCTGCGCTCGAGGCCGCCTACGGGCCTGAGCGCCCGCGCCGCGTCGCGGTCCTGGCGCCGTCGGGCAGGCAGTTCGACGAGCCCCTCGCGGCCGAGCTCGCCGCGGCGCCAGAGCTGGCGCTCATCTGTGGGCGCTACGAGGGGATCGATGAGCGGGTCCGCGAGCATCTCGCAACCGATGCCATCTCGATCGGGCCCTACGTGCTCTCCGGCGGGGAGCCGGCGGCGATGGTGGTTGCCGACGCCGTGATCCGCAAGCTCCCAGGCGTGCTGGGGCACGAGATGAGCGCGGTCGAGGAGTCGTTCTCGGAGGCGCTCGAGGGTGCGCCGGAGTATCCGCACTACACCCGGCCCGCCGACTACCGCGGGTGGACCGTGCCCGAGATCCTTCTGTCCGGTGATCACGCGCGGGTACGGGGGTGGCGGCGGGAGCGCAGCCGGGAGCGAGCCGAGCAAGACGATGCTCGCCCTCTTTAGCGGCCGTTAGGAAGCGACCCTCTATATTTCGGGGCTCGCGCGGGCCCCTCACCGGGCACGCGCGTTTCCTATGAGCACGATCATCGAGGGCATCGAGCGGCGCCAGCTCCGCAGGGTCCCACGCTTCGACGCGGGCGATCGTGTGCGCGTCCACTTTCAGGTCATCGAGGGCGAGCGGCGCCGAACCCAGGTCTTTGAGGGCATCGTGATCGGGCGGCAGGGCTCTGGCGCGCGCGAGACGTTCATCGTGCGCAAGCAGTCCTTCGGGGTCGGGGTCGAGCGCACCTTTCCGGTGCACTCGCCGAAGGTCGAGCGACTCGAGGTCATCGCGAGGGGCGACGTGCGAAGGGCAAAGCTTTACTACCTGAGAGGCCGGGTCGGAAAGCGAGCGCGCGTCGCCGAGCGTCGATGGGGGATCGAGGATGATCTGGTGATGGCTCCCGAGGAGGAGCCCGTGCCTCTCGACTCCGAGGGCGTCGCCCTCGAGGAGGCCGATGACGTCCCGCCCGAGGCGGACGACGACCCGGAGGAGGAGCAGGAGGCAGCGCCCGAGGCCGAACCGGCGCCTGAGCCCCAGGAGGCGGAGCGCGCCTCCGAGCAAGAGGCCTCAGCGGAGCCCGAGGCTGAGGCCGAGGACTCCGAGGTCAAGAGCTGATCCCACGGCCGACAACGGGCAGGGGGGCTTTTCTCGAGCTGATCGTGATCGTCGCGATGGCGATCGGGCTCGCTCTCCTCATCCAAGCCTTCGTAGTCAAGCCGTACCAGATCCCATCCGAGTCGATGGTTCCCACCCTCAAGATCGGCCAGCGCGTCCTCGTGAACCGCGTCAACTACCACCTGAGCGACCCCGACCGCAACGACATCGTCGTCTTTCATCCGCCCAGGGGAGCGGAGGCGGGAACTCAGTGCGGTGCGAAGGACTCAAACGACGGCGACACCGACGACGATGAGGCCACGTACGACTCCGAGACCCAAGCGTGCCCGCTCCCCGTCGACGAGCAGTCCGAGACGAACTTCATCAAGCGGGTTGTGGCGATTCCCGGCGACCGGCTGCGGATCGAGGACGGTCACCCGGTGATCAATGGTGAAGTCCAGGAGGAGGACTTCACGCGGCCCTGCGGTGACTCAGGCAACAAGTGCAATTTGCGGGAGGAGATCGTGATCCCGCCCGACCACTACTTCATGATGGGCGACAACCGTGGCTCGAGCGACGACAGCCGCTACTGGGGACCGGTTCCCAGAGACTGGATCATCGGCCAGGCGTTCTTCACCTACTGGCCCCCGGACCGCATCGGCATCTTCTAGCACCCCGCGGTCCGCGCATGCCAAGGCAGCCGCCAAGCGGCGCCGCCGGCGGGCGGCGAAGCTCTTTCGCTTCGACCGCGAGCTTGGGTCGCGCTTCGTAGCGGGCTGCGACGAGGCTGGGCGCGGCTCGCTGGCGGGCCCACTGGTGGCGGCGGCGGTGCTTATGGACTACGACCGGCTGACCCTCTCTGACCGGCGCGCCCTCGGCTTCCTCGACGACTCGAAGCAGCGGTCCGCGGAGGAGCGCGAGGCCCTCTACCCCGTCGTCCTGAGGGCGGCGGCACGGGTGGCTGTGACGGTGCGCTGCGTGCGAGGGATCGACGCGCGCGGCCTTCATGTGACCAACATGGCGGCGCTGGCCCGCAGCCTCGAGCGTGTGGCCGTACCCGGCGCTTTCTGCCTCGTCGACGGCTTCAGGCTGCCTGCGTGCACCGTCGAGCACCGCCAGGTGATCGAGGGCGACGCTCGCAGCGCGGCGATCGCGGCAGCGTCGGTTGTCGCCAAGGTGACCCGCGACCGCTACATGCACGGCGCGGAGGAGCGCTACCCGGGCTTCGGGTTCGCCGAGAACGTGGGGTACTCGACGCCCGGACACCGTGCCGCGATCATCCGCGACGGGCCTTCCGGCCTCCATCGCCGTTCGTTCGCCTCGATCGCCTACAGCCAGCTCTCCCTGGAGGCTTCCGGCTCAGAAGGCGGCGCGGAGGTACTCGAGGCTCACGATGGAGTCGTCGTCCCCCAGCCAGACGCCGGCGACGTCGAAGCGCAGCTCGGCGAAGCCGCGCAGGCCTGAAGGGCGATCGCGCAGCCAGGCGCTCGCCAAGCGGCGCAGCTGTGCCTGCTTGCGTGCCCCCACCGCCAGCACCGGTGACTCCGGGCCTGCGTGGGCGTCTTGCGAGCGAGCCTTGACCTCAACGAACACCAGGCAGCGGCCGTCGTGCGCGACGATGTCGAGCTCGCCCCTCGCCCCTCCCGGGCGAGAGTTTCGCTCGAGGATCGACCACCCTGCACGCTGCAGGTGCGTCGCCACGAACTCCTCGGCAGCGCGGCCCCGACTCTGGCGTTCGGCGGTCACGCTCGGACCGTAGGGCGCACGTGTGAGCGCGTGGCGCACCAATCGTGGCTAGATCGTCACAGAGGCGGCACGGCTACCGCGCAACGTGGCAGGCGTCGATCCATAGCGTCGCCGTCGTGCTCGCCACCATCCGTACCTTCGCGCTGCTGGGGGTCGAGGCCCGCGACGTTCGAGTGGAGGTCGACGTGCGCGCCGGCCTTCCCACGTTCACGATCGTCGGCCTTCCCGACGCCGCCGTCCGCGAGTCTCGCGAGCGGGTACGCGCCGCGCTCTCGAACTGCAATTTCGACTTCCCGCAGAAGCGGATCACCGTGAACCTCGCACCCGCCAACCTGCCGAAGGCCGGGCCGGGCTTCGATCTCGCGATCGCGGCGGGGGTCCTCGTCGCTTCAGGTCAGCTGCCAAGAGAGCCACTCGCTGACGCGGGCTTCGTCGGCGAGCTGGCGCTCGACGGCTCGATCAGGGAGGTCCGCGGTGCACTGCCGATGGCGGCGCGGGCCCGGGCGGCCGGGGTTCCGGTGATCGGTGTGCCACGGGCCAACGCCGAGGAGGCAGCGCTCGCCAACCTCGTTCCGCCCAACGGCGACGGCGTCCTCCCGTTCGTGAGCGTGCTCGGGCTCGACAGCGTGAGTCGCCTGCGCTACGTGGGGTCTGAGGAGGGGCCAGACCCGATCGCGGCACCACGCCTTCGGCCGCCGGTGAATGGGAGGGGGCTTCCTGATCTCGCGGATCTCCGCGGCCAAGGCGTGCTGCGCCGCGCCCTTGAGGTCGCCGCCGCAGGCAGCCACAGCCTGCTCATGCTCGGGCCACCGGGCGTTGGAAAGTCGATGGCCGCCCGGCGCCTCCCGTCGATTCTGCCGCCGCTGGAGGAGGCCGAATCCATCGAGGCGCTCAGCGTCGCCAGTGCCTGCGGCGTCCGCACCCCGTTCGAATTGGCACGCCGGCGACCGTTCCGCACTCCGCATCACACCATCTCATCGGCCGCCCTTGTCGGTGGAGGCGTACCACCACGTCCCGGCGAGCTCACGCGCGCGCATCGCGGTGTGCTGTTTCTGGACGAGCTTCCCGAGTTCTCAAGAGACTCCCTCGAGGCCCTGCGTCAGCCGCTCGAGGAGGGGAGAATCTTGATCTGCAGGGCGCGCCACACGGTCGAGCTCCCCTGCCGGGTGATGCTCATCGCCGCCGCCAACCCCTGCCCCTGCGGCGGTGGACGCGGCCATGGCGCCTGCCGGTGCTCAGAGGGCGAGATCCGGCGCTACAGGGCTCGGGTATCGGGCCCGCTCGCCGATCGCATGGATCTGCATGTGGATGTCGATCAGCCGGAACCGGGAGCGCTCAGCGGGCGCCCAGGTGAGGCCTCGGACACCGTGCGCGCTCGAGTCTTGGCTGCGCGAGAGGTCCAGGCCGGGCGCCTCGATGGCCGGGCCAATGCCGAGATGAGCGAATCCGAGCTCCGCGCCAGCGTCACGCTCGACTCCGAGCTCGCGGGGATGCTCGAGAGGGCGCGCACCACGATGGGGCTCAGCGGGCGCGGGCACGATCGTGTGCTGCGGGTCGCACGCACGGTGGCGGACCTGAGCGGCAGTGATTCCGTCGAGCCCGACCACTTGGCGGAGGCCTTGTCGTACCGATCTCGTGGCGGCGATTGACGTCTGGACGATCGAGCGGGGTCCCGAGTGGCCGCCGGGCCTCGGGTGCCTCGACCACGCTGTCGAGGGCGGCAACGCAGCGGCGGCCGGGGGAGCTCCGCAGCGGCTGCACGGCCTGGGACGGCGCGGACTCGTGGCTACGCTCGAGCCGCAGGCGGCGGTGACGATCGTCGGTGCACGGCGGTGCACCGAGGAGGGTGAGCGGATCGCCGAGGAGATGGCATCGGCGCTTGCGGCGGCGGGCCTCGTGGTCATCTCCGGCATGGCTTTCGGAATCGACTCGGCAGCCCACCGCGGAGCGCTGGCGGCGAAAGGCCCGACCGTAGCCGTGCTGGCGGGCGGGCCGGATGTCCCATATCCACCGAGCGCCCGGCGCCTTTACGCCCGGATCCTGAGCGAGGGGGGAGCGGTGATCTCGGAGATGGAACCGGGCCGGCGGGCGGAGCGATGGGGCTTTCCCGCACGAAACCGAATCATGGCCGCGCTCAGCACGATCACGGTTGTCGTGGAAGCGGCGAACCCATCCGGATCGCGTATTACCGCGGACAAGGCGCTCGAGCTCGGCAGGGAGGTGGGAGCCGTACCCGGCTCGATCTTCGCACCGCTCTCGCGAGGCCCGCACGAGCTGATTCGTGACGGCGCTCACCTGATCCGCGGGGCGCAGGACGTGCTCGACTTGGTACTTGGGGTGGGCGTCAGGGACGCAATGCGGATTGGGCCCCCCGTCGACCCGACCCTCGCCTTGGTCCTCGAGGGAGTCGGGCCCACCGGCAGCAGCAGCGAACGACTGGCAGCCGGCCTGGAGATTTCGGCTTCGAGCGTCGCGGTCGCCCTCTCGAGGCTCGAGCTCCTGGGCTACCTGCGCTCGCATGCCGGGACTGTCGTGCGCACGGGGCTCGAACCGCCGCCGGCGCCCTAAGCTCGGCCCGTGGCAAGCCTCCGCGAGATTCCCGCCGTTCTGTCGATCGCCGGCTCCGACTCCGGTGGAGGAGCCGGGATCCAGGCCGATCTGAAGGCGTTCGCTCGATGTGGCGTTCACGGGATGACGGCGATCACCGCCCTGACCGCGCAGAACACGGTTGGAGTGACAAGGGTGGAGCAGGTGAGCCCCCAGATGATCGTGGCGCAGGCGCGCGCCGTCGTGGAGGACATCGGTGTCGACGCCGTCAAGGTCGGGATGCTGGGGGATGAGGCGACCATCGAGGCGGTGGCCGAAGCGCTCGCCCTGATCGGCGACGTGCCGGTCGTGGTCGACCCCGTCATGGTCTCCGAAAGCGGGGCCACGCTCCTCGATCCGAACGCGAAGGCGGCCCTGATCGAGCGCATCTTGCCCCAGGCCTCCGTCGTTACTCCAAACCTCACCGAGGCTCGTTCGCTCGCCGGGGCGGGGGAGAGCGCCGGTCCCGCTGAGCTCGCGGCCGCCGTGCAGGCGCTCGGACCGAAGGCTGTGATCGTCACCGGAGGTCACACCGACGACGGAGCCGACACCCTCTTCGACGGCTACGGCTCGCTTCTGATCGAGGGTCCGCGATACCCCAGCGACGCGGCGCACGGCTCGGGCTGTACGCATTCCTCCTCCCTGGCTGCATTTCTGGCGCGGGGCTACGAGCTCGCTGACGCCGCGCGCTGGGCACGGGAGGTCGCCGCCGAGGCCGTTGGTCACGGTCTCCGCGACATCGGTGCGGGCGCTGGGCCGGTTGACGTGTTCGCGCTCGCGGGTCGGCGGCGCGCTGCCGGGCCGCTGGCATAATCGTCAGCGTGAGGCTCCTCCGCATGAAGCCCGGACATGGCGACGTGCTGCTCGCCGAGGGCGACCCGGAGGTGAGCGAGGACGAAGAGCGCCTCATCGAGGAGTTTCGGCGCCAGCTGGAGATCGGCATGTGGGCGGCCGTTCCCACCAACGATGGCGTTCGGCGTGAGGCCGTGATGGTCCGAAGCTTCTCCGAGGTGCCGCGCGAGGCCGAGCGGGTCGTTTTCTTCCCTCCGGCAGCCGGCGGCTGATGCGCCTGCCCCGGCGCCGCGCCCGAGCCGAGCACATCCCTCGCTACGACCCCGGTCGCGAGCGCCGAGCCGAGCGCCGAGCCCGCGCGCTCATGCGCTCGATCGTCTCGCTCGAGGAATACGAGATGTACGAGGAGCTTGGGTTCGTCTCAGTCGAGGGCTCCGAGCCGGGCTATGCATACCTGCTCTACCCCCACCGCCCGATCATGGCCTACACAACCCAAGACGGGGAGCTTCTGAGCGAGTACTGCATCGCGTTCCGCGACGCGTCCGACCTCGCGCTCGGAGATCGGCTGCCCGACGCCGACGACGTGCTCGCCAAGTGGATCTCCCTGCGGGGCTCCGAGCGGGAGCTGATCGCGCGCGCGAACATGCATGTGCCCGGCCGCCAGCTCGATCCGGACCAGGTGCGCCGCGACCTTCACATGCTCGGTGCCTGGCGGGCGCGCCGGCACGCCGAGGCTACGCGGGCGGGATGATTCCTGGCATCAGGACACTGTCGCACGGCAGACGCCTGTGTAGCTCAGGTTCCTTCTCGCCCAGCTCGGCACGGTTCCTCCCTCGAGTCGCGTTCTACGCGCGCCCTACACTGGCTCGCCCCGATGGCACCCGAATCGGTAAAGGCCCCGCGTCCCCGTTCCGCCGCCGTCTTCGATGGGCCCGATCGAGCCGCCGCGCGCGCCCAGATGAAGGGCATCGGCTTCGACGACGAGGCGCTCTCGCGGCCAACGGTCGGCGTCGCCAACACCTGGACCGAGGCGATGCCATGCAACTTCCACCTGCGCGAGCTGGCCGCGCCGATCAAGGACGGAGTGCGCGCGGCCGGCGGGACGCCGATGGAGTTCAACACCGTCGCGATCTCGGATGGGATCACGATGGGGACCAAGGGAATGCGGTCCTCGCTCGTCTCGCGCGAGGTGATAGCCGACTCGATCGAGCTCGCCGCCCGTGGCTACCAGTTCGACGCGCTCGTCGCCCTCTCCGCCTGCGACAAGACGCTGCCCGGATGTGTGATGGCACTGGCCCGCCTCGACGTGCCCTCGCTGATGCTCTACGGCGGCTCGATCCTGCCGGGGCGCTGGCGGGGCAGGGACGTGACGATCGGGGACGTCTTCGAAGCGATCGGCGCGCATGCGGCGGGGGAGATGTCCGACGCTGACCTGCACGAGCTAGAGGGCGTCGCCAGCCCGGGCCCCGGTGCCTGCGCGGGACAGTTCACCGCGAACACGATGGCGTGCGCGTTCGAGGCGCTTGGGATCTCGCCCGCCGGTTCCGCCATGGTCCCGGCGACCGACGATGACAAGCGGACCGTCGCCGAGCGGGTCGGCGAGTTGGTCCTGCGGGTCCTCGCGGACGACCTGCGCCCGAGCCGCGTCATCACTCGCAATTCGCTCGAGAACGCCATCGCGGCCGTGTGTGCGACCGGGGGCTCCACCAACGGGGTGTTGCACCTGCTTGCCGTCGCTCGCGAGGCCGGCGTCGCCCTCGACATCGATGAGTTCGAGCGGATCTCGCGCGCCACGCCGCTGCTGGCCGACCTCAAACCCGGCGGCCGCTTCGTCGCGCTTGATCTCTATCGCGCCGGCGGGGTTCCGCTGATTCTCAGTCGCCTCGCCGAAGCGGGGATCCTGCACGCCGACGAGCTCACCGTGACCGGCCGCACGATCGGGGAGGAGGCGGCGGCGGCGATCGAGGCCCCGGGCCAGGAGGTCGTGCGTCCCCTCTCCGACCCGCTCAAGAGCGAGGGCGGGCTCGCGATCCTGCGCGGGAACCTGGCTCCCGAGGGCTGCGTGGTCAAGCTCGCCGGGACCGAACGGAAGGGACAGAAGGGTCCCGCGCGCGTGTTCGAGGGCGAGGAGGAGTGCTTTCGCGCGGTCAAGGAGCAGTCGATCAAGCCGGGCGACGTGATCGTAATCCGCAACGAGGGACCCGCCGGGGGCCCGGGCATGCGCGAGATGCTTCAGGTCACGGCCGCGCTCGTCGGCGAAGGGCTTGGCGAGGAGGTCGCCCTGATCACCGACGGGCGCTTCTCGGGTGCGACGCGCGGCCTCATGGTGGGCCATGTCGCCCCGGAGGCCGTCAAGGGCGGGCCGATCGGGGCTCTACGGGACGGCGACGAGCTCACGATCGACGTCGAGGGACGCACGATCTCGGTCGACCTCACGGACGATGAGATCGACGACCGCCTGGGGGCCTACGAAGCGCCGGAGCCGGAGTTCAGGTCCGGCGTCATGGCGAAGTACGCGAACACGGTCTCGTCGGCGTCGGCCGGGGCCGTGACGTCGTAGTCGCCGCGGCGACTCACGCGTAGCCGGCCCGCTCGAGGATCGGGATCTCGTGGATCTGGGGGGGTTGCAGATGGTTCCAGAGGATCCCGCGCGGACGGGGGAACTGGCGCTCGAGGTCGATCACGGCGCGCGGCGTCGCGATCATGTCCACCGGCAGGTCGTGGTCCAGCAGCGGCAGGTGCTCGCGCAGGATCTGGATCGGGTGGACGGTGGTCGCGACGACCGTGTGGGCGTCGATCAGGCCCTGCTCGATCAGCAACGCGTACTCGAGGTCCGAGAATCCACCGCCCTTGCCCACCCGGGCGCCTGAGAGGTTCACGCCCACCGATCCGCAGAGGACGAAATCGATCTCGGGCAGCTCCTCGAGGGCCACCACCTTCCCGTGGCGCATGGCGCCCTTGATCGTGGCCGCCTCGCGCACCTGCTTGGCGTTCAGCTTCCTGGGGTCGAGCAACCGAAACGGATGCAGGTCGCGCAGGCGCGGGACCGCCATCACCAGGGTTTTCCCCTCCTCGAGCGCCAGGCGCCGCACGTGAGTTTGGGGGGAATCGGGATTGGCCTTCACGACCTGGGCGCGGCGCCACAGCCGGTGGCCCGCCAGCTTCTGCGCGGCCAACTTGGCCCCGGCGAAGTTGGGGATCCTGCCTTCGGCTCCGGGGAAGCGAGAGACGCCCTCCCGGTCCATCGCTTTCCACACAGCCCGGCGTACCTGATCCTTGGAGCGCATCGGGCGGCGGATACTATGGCCCGCCCGTGGCATTCGACCGAACGTCCCTTGCTCGCAGCCGGGCGGACCTCTCAGACGACTCCGTCGACGGCGCCCGAGCGGCTTCCGCAGCGGCGCTCGGCCGAGGACATGCGCGATCTGCTTCCGGCCATCGAGCCCGACCGGCACCTCTCCGACTGGGGCCGCTCCGAGCGGGTCGAGGGCTTCATGGATCGAACGCTTGTGGAGTTCCTCTACAGGTACTGGTTCCGGGCGGAGGTCGAGGGCATCGAGAACGTGCCCGGATCGGGTGGCGCGATGATCGTCTCGAACCACTCGGGCGCGCTGCCGCCCGATGCCGCCATGATCGCCAAGGCGATCCGCGAGGAGCACTCCCGCCCGCGGCCGCTTCACATCACCGTCGAGCACTTCTTCAAGAGCTATCCCGGGTTCTCGATGCTGATCCCGAAGATCGGCTGCGTCGCGGCGCATCCGGCCAACGTCCATCGCCTGCTCTACGACGAGGAGCAGCTCGTGCTCGTGTTTCCCGAGGGTCGCAAGGGCACCGAGAAGCTCTACAAGGATCGCTACCGCCTGCGCCGCTTCGGACGTGGCGGCTTCGTGGAGGCGGCTATGCGAGCCGACGCCAAGATCGTGCCCACCTGCGTGGTCGGCGCCGAGGAGGCGGCCCCGGTCTTCGCGCAGGTCGACTTCATGAAGCGGCTGACGGGGCTTCTCTACTTTCCCCTGACCCCGACTTTCCCGTGGTTCGGCCCGCTCGGCATGCTCGGGTACCTCCCGGCGAAGTTCAAGCTTCGCTTCCTCGAGCCCATCGACACCGTCGAGCTCGGAGGACACGAGGGTGCCCTCGACAAGGCGCTGGTCCAAACGGTGGCTCAGGAGATCCGCGCGCGCATTCAGGAGAACCTGCACGACATGCTTGGCCGGCGCCGGTCCGTGTGGTTCGGTTGACGGCCTCGCGACCCGAGAGCCAGCCCAGGACACGCCGGGTTCTCATCACGGGGCTCTCGAGTTATTGGGGTGGGGTCCTCGCCGAGGCGCTCGAGGGGTTCGAGCAGATCGAGGCCATCATCGGTGTGGATTCGAGCGAACCTCGGCGGGAGCTCGAGCGGACTGAGTTCGTGAAGGTCTCCAATCAGCACTCGCTCATTCAACGCATCGTCCAGGCCGCTGAGATCGACACCGTGATCGACACCCGCCTGGTGGTCAATTCGCTCGCCATGTCGCCTCGCGCGGCGCATGAGACCAACGTCATCGGCACCATGAACATCCTTGCCGCGTGCGCGGGCGCGGACTCTCCGGTTCGGAAGTTCATCTTCAAGTCGAGCGCGCTCTTCTACGGATCCGAGAGCGACGATCCCGCCTTCTTCGACGAGTCCATGAGGCGCCCGCACCCACCGCGCACAGCTCTCGAGCGCGACATCGTCGAGGCGGAGGCCGCCGTCGACGAGTTCGCCGACGCGCAACCCGACGTCACGGTCACGATCCTGCGTTGCGCGAACGTCCTCGGGCCAGACGTTGAGACAGGCTTTACGCGCATGTTCGCCTTGCCCGCTGTGCCGATGGTCCTCGGCTTCGACCCTCGCCTTCAGTTCGTCCACGAGGACGACGTCGTCCACGCCCTCGAGCACGCGGCGTTAAACGAGATGCCTGGCAGGTTCAATGTCGCCGCCGACGGCGTGTTGTCCTTGACGGAGGCCATCGGGCTGCTCGGCAAGCTGCCGCTGCCCGTGCTGCCGCCTTGGGGGACTGGCCTCGTCGCAGGGCCTCTGCGCAGGCTCGGATTTCGCATCCCGGACGAGATGGTCAACGTGCTGCGCTTCGGGCGTGGCCTCGACAACCGCCTCTATAAGTCGGAGGGGTTTCGTTACGGGTACACCTCCCGCGAGACCGTCGAGGCCCTCGGTGATCACATGCGCATCCAGCCGGTGATGAGGGGCGTGGAGCGCACCTACAGATATGAGCGTGAGGTAGAGGAGTTCCTCCGGTGGAGCCGTCATGTCCGCCGGGAGCGCGACCAGTCCGTCGGCGTCGACGCCGATCGCGACCCACTCGGCATCTGACGGCCCGGCAACGCTCGCTGCAAATCGGGCGATCCGTCCAATGCGACCGGTAATGCTTTCTACAATTCGTGCCGATGTTTCGCAGGTGAACCGACGTTCCCCCGCGAACGTAGGTGGTTCGGGAGTCCGCACGAGCACTGATGGGACGTAAGACACAGATAGCGATCATCGCGCTGGTGTTCCTGCTGGTCGCGGGAGCGGTGGGAGCGTACGCCTGGGATAAGTCCAAGGAGGATGAGATCGCCGAGGGCGTTCGCATCGGCAAGATCGACGTCAGCGGCCTCTCTCGCGCCGCCGCCCAGAAGCAGGTCCATGCGGACCTCATTGCCCCATTGGAGAAGCCCGTGACGGTGACGTTCAAGGGCACCCGGTACGTGCTCCACCCTGAGCAGCTCGACGTTAGGGCCGACATCAACGACATGGTGGATCGGGCGTTTGAGGTCAGCCGCGAAGACGCGCTCCCGAGCCGGCTCTGGCGTTACGCCTCGGGCGGCGAGGTAAACGAAACGATCAAGCCAACCATTGCCTACTCCGAGAGCGCCCTCGACGAGTTCGTCGCCAAGATCGCCGATGACGTAAACCAGGAGCCGGTCGATGCTTCGATCGAGCCTGGCCCGGCCAGCCTCAACACGGTCCCCGGCGAGCCGGGGCGCTCGCTGCGCTCCGACGAGCTGCGCGCCCAGCTTGCCGAAACGGTCCAAAGCCCGCGAGGCCGCATCATCACTGCCCAGGTCGACGAGGTGGAGCCCGAGGTAACGACAGAGGAGGTCGCGGCGGAGAACCCCAGCTACCTCACGGTCGATCGCACCTCGTTCCAGCTCCGGCTCTGGGAGAACCTGAAGCTGGCAAGGACCTACACGGTCGCGATCGGCGCCGCCGGCTTCGACACGCCCGTCGGCGTCTACAACATCCAAAACAAGGCCGTCGACCCGGCATGGTCCGTCCCGAACTCTGACTGGGCTGGTGACCTCGCCGGGACCGTGGTCCCCGGCGGCACGCCCGAGAATCCCCTCAAGGCGCGCTGGATGGGCATCTTCGACGGCGCAGGGATCCACGGCACCGACGACGTCGCCTCGCTCGGCACCGCGGCCTCGCACGGCTGCCTGCGCATGTCCGTGCCCGACGTGATCGAGCTCTACGACCGCGTCGACGTGGGCACGCCGATCTACATCGGCTAGCCGCTGGGCACAGCTGTAAGTCTGCGGGTACCCCCGCATCCGCGCCTGCACTGGCAGGCATGGGCTGGGCTGTGGCGAACCTGCCTCAATGGAGCCGTCAGAGCTTTCCCCGACATGGGAGGCGGCGCTCATGCGGTTTCGGCGGGAGCTAAAGACGCGGGGTGCCGCGCCGGGGACCCTGCGCGCCTACGAGGGCGACCTGCGGGAGCTCGGCGTCTGGGCGACCGCCGAGGACCGCGAGCCCGGGACTCTCGTCTATCGCGACCTTCGGGGCTTCGCGGCAAGCCTCTCGCGCCGTGGGCTCGCGCGCGCCAGCGTGGCGCGAAAGCTGGCCGCGGTCAGAAGCTTTCACGACCACCTGGTCCGCGGCCGGGCCGCCGAGCAGAATCCAGCGGAGCTCCTGCCAACCCCGAAAGCGCAATCGAGGTTGCCTCGGGTCCTCGGGCCCGAGGAGATCGCGCGCCTTCTGGATCGCATCCCGGCCACGACCCCGCTCGAGGTGCGCGACCGAGCCCTGTTTGAGGTTGCCTACTCCTGCGGGCTGCGGGCCGAGGAGATCGTGAGCCTGGACATCGGCAGTGTCGACTTCGACGCCGAGACGCTCAGGGTTCTGGGCAAGGGCTCGAAGACGCGCCTCGTGCCGGTCGGGGAGCCGGCGCAACGGGCGATCGAGCGCTACCTGGAGCGCGGGCGGCGCCGCGCTCGCGGGAGAGCCGGACGAGCAAGCGCTCTTTCTCTCACGACGTGGCCGCCGGCTCTCGACCTCGGATGTCCGGCGAAGGCTGGCCCGCTGGGTGCGAGAAGCGGCCATTGCAGGCCACATGACTCCCCACACGCTGCGACATTCTTTTGCGACCCATCTGTTGGAGGGGGGTGCAGACCTGAGATCGATCCAGGAGCTGCTCGGCCACTCGAGCATCTCGACGACACAGGTCTACACGAGGGTCGAACCCGGAAGACTGAGACGTGAATACGCGAAGAGCCATCCACGAGCATAGGTGCGGCGTGCGCAGCTGCGGCAGGGGTTAGATTTGTGATCGCGGAAAGGGCAGTGGGCGTGGAAACCAACGTGAAGGCGGTAGAGCTTCGAGAGCTCTGGCGCCGCTATAAGCAGGACGGCGACGATACGGCCCGCGAGCGGCTCGTCGTCGCCTACTCGCCGTTGGTCAAGTTCATCGCCGGGCGCATGGCGTCCGGACTGCCCTCGCACGTCGAGGAGTCGGATCTCATCTCGTACGGGCTCCTGGGCCTGATCGGCGCCATCCAGCGCTACGACCCCGACCGCGAGATCAAGTTCGAGACCTTTGCCGTCGCCCGCGTCAAGGGCGCCATCATCGACGAGCTGCGCTCGCTCGACTGGGTGCCGCGCTCGGTCAGAGCCCGCGCCCGCGACGTCGAACGCGCTCATGCCGACCTCGAGGGGAAGCTCGGGCGCAGCCCCAACGACGAGGAGATGGCGCTGCGTTTGGAGATGACCGTTGACGAGTTCCGCGACGCCCTGCTCGAGATCGCGAACTCGTCGATCCTCGCGCTAGACGACCTCTGGACCTTCGCCGACCCCGAGGGTGGGGGAGGGCAGATCTCCGTCCTCGACACGATTCAGGACCCGAACGCGATCGACCCGGAGGCGGAGGCGCATACCGCCGAGCTGAAGGACCGGCTGGCCGACGCGATCGAGTTTCTACCCGACCGCGAGCGCCTCGTAATCGCCCTCTATTACTACGAGAACCTCACCCTGCGAGAGATCGGGGAGGTCCTTGGGGTGACCGAGTCGCGCGTCTCCCAGCTGCACACGAAGGCCGTCCTCGGCCTGCGCTCGCGCTTCGACTCGCGCCCTGAGTAGGCGCCACCGCGCGGGGCGCGGTGCGCGGGATTAGACTGCTCGAGATGCCGCACCGGCCTCCCGACCGCATTCGCAACCTCGCCCTGATCGGGCACCGGGGCAGCGGCAAGACCAGCCTCTGTGAGGCGCTGCTCTTCGAGGCAGGCGTCGTCAATCGCCTCGGTCGGACCGTTGACGGCACCACCGTCTCCGACTTCGAGCCCGACGAGCACGAGCGGGAGATGTCGATCGACGCCGCGCTCGCGTCTTTCGAATTCCACGATCGCAAGATCAACCTGATCGACACGCCCGGAGACCCAAGCTTCATCGCCGACACGCTGGGAGCGCTGCGAGTGGTCGATGCTGCGATCGTCGTCGTGAACGCCGTGATGGGCGTCGAGGTACACACCGAGCGGCTCTGGCAGCGAGCAGACGAGGCGGGCCTCGCTCGCCTGGTCTACGTCAACATGCTCGATCGCGAGCGGGCCGACTTCTTCCGCTCGCTGGAGTCCCTCCAGGAGACCTTCGGCCAGCACGTCGTGGCGACCGAGATCCCGATCGGTGCCGAGCACGAGATTCGCGGTGTGATCGACCTGATCGACATGAAGGCCCATGTCGCCGACGGGGAGGGCCGCGGCGCCGCGACCGAATCGGAGATCCCCGAGGCCCTGGCCGAGCAGGCGCAGGAGTACCGCGAGAAGCTCATGGACGAGGTCGCTGAGAACTCCGACGAGCTCATGGAGCGCTACCTAGAGGGCGAGGAGATCTCGCACGACGAGTTGGTCACGGCGCTCAAGAAGGGCGTGACGGAGGGCCACCTGTTCCCGGTCACCTGCGGCGTCGCAACGAAGAACCTCGGCACGAGTCGCCTGCTCGAGGCGATCATCGAGGATCTCCCTTCGCCCGAGATGCGGGGACCGATCGCGGCCCTGGACGGCGAGGGCGAGGCGATCGAGATCACGCCCGACCCGTCCGGCGAGCTCGTGGCCCACGTCTTCAAGACCACCGCCGACCCCTACACCGGTCGCATCAACCTGCTGCGGGTCTACTCCGGCGTACTGGCGTCGGACTCGCAAGCCGTTAATGCCACCCGCGGCGAGAAGGAGCGCATCGGGCAGCTGGCGGCGCCACGCGGCAAGGAGCACGAGAACGTCGATGAGCTCGGCGCGGGAGACATCGGTGCCGTCGCCAAGCTGCGCGAGACGAGGGCCGGGGACGTGCTCGCGGGCCAAAAGGGCTCCGAGAAGGTCCGCTTCCCGGCGCTCGAGCTCCCCGCCCCCGTGATGGCGTTCGCGTACGAGCCGAAGTCGAAGGGCGACGAGGAGAAGGCGATAACGGCCGTGCGCCGCCTCGAGGAGGAGGACCCGACGCTCGACGTCCATCGCGATCCCCAGACGGGCGAGCAGATCATCGCCGGTCTCACGCAGGTTCACGTCGAGGTGATCGTCGACCGGATGAAGCGCCGATTCGGAGCCGAGATCGAGCTGCACCCCCCGCAGGTCCCCTACCTGGAGACGATTCGCAAGCCCGCCAAGGCACATGGGCGCTACAAGAAGCAGACCGGCGGGCGCGGCCAGTTCGGCGATTGTCATATCGAGATCGAGCCCGCCGAGCCGGGCACAGGGCTCGAGTTCACAAACGCGATCAAGGGCGGAGTGATCCCCGGCGGCTTCATCCCGGCGGTCGAGAAGGGCATTCAGGAGGCGATGGGGAAGGGAGTCGTCGCGGGCTATCCGATCAAGGACCTGCGCGTGCGGCTCTTCGATGGCCAGTACCACACCGTCGACTCCTCGGAGATGGCGTTCAAGATCGCCGGCTCGATGGCGTTTCAGCAGGCCGCGGCCGATGCGGATGCGTACCTGCTCGAGCCGATCGTGAAGCTGACCATCTCGGTCCCCGAGGATGGGGTTGGTGACGTGATCGGGGATCTCAACTCCCGCCGCGGTCGCCCCTTGGGGATGGAGCCGAAGGGCTCGATGACGGAGATCGAGGCGGAGGTGCCGATGGCCGAGGTCCTCGACTACGCCCCGGACCTGCGCGCGATCACGGGTGGCCGCGGCGACTACACGATGGAGTTCGTGCGCTACGAGGAGCTCCCGGCCCACCTCTCCCAGAAGGTGATCGCCGCCGCGAAGTCCGGCGACGCCGAGCACGCGAACGCCTAGCTCCAAGCGCACCGCGGCGACCGGTCTTCGTGCGGGGCCGTTGCTACGTTGGCCCCGTGCCTGAACACGAGCCTGAGCGCTTTTACTCCTGCGACATCTGCGAGCGCACGATCCTTCGTGGCGAACGCGTCTTCGACTACCTGACCGCCGATCGCGAGCCCCGTGGCGTCTGTGCTCTGTGCCGGGATCGGGCCGCCGACGCTGGGTGGATTCGTGCCGACTCCGAGGCAGCGGCGAGCGGCCAGGCGCCACCACGGCGCCGGCGCGGACAGCGGGCCGCCAGGCTGCGCGAGCAAGTCTCGAGGGCGGGCAGGAGGTTGCGAAGGCCGGCAGCCTTGAACGAGCCCGATTCCGCCGCGCAACCCAAGCCGCGACCGGGAGCGGCGGGCGGACCCTCGCGGGCAGAGCCGCGTGGGCGGGAGCCATCTGAAGCGGCGACACCGCAACCGCCACCGCGACCGGAGCCGGAGACGCCCAAGCGACGGATGGGACGCGCGGTGACGACCTTCAACGGGAGCTCGCAGGCGCGAGTCGTCGCCGGGCTCATGAGGTCACTTGGCGAGCCTCAGGCGGCGGTGCGAGACCGCTCTCGCACGCCCCCGCGGGCAGATGTGACCGTGGCCTGGGAGCTCTCCTGGTACCGGTGGGACGTGCTGCTCGATTCAGGTGAGGTGCGCGAGGTGGGGAAGGGAGGCGACATCTCGGAGCTCGAGGACGACCCGTCCGACTGGAACGCGACGGTCGACGCGGAAGGCAGGTTGAGTTGGCGCGAAAACTGATCGTGAACGTCGACGGGGGCTCACGCGGCAACCCAGGCCCGGCCGCGGTTGGCGTCGTCGTCGCCACGCCGGAGGGCGAGATCCTCGAGGAGCGCGGTGAGCGCATCGGCGATGCGACCAACAACATCGCGGAGTACCGCGCGGTCCTGCTCGGGATCGAACGGGCACGCGATCTGGGAGCGACCGAGCTCGAGCTGGTGGGCGACTCGGAGCTTGTCGTGAAGCAGGTCCGAGGCGAGTATCGCGTCAAGCAGGAGCACCTCCGCCCGCTCCACAACCGGACGATCAGGGAGCTGACCGAGTTCGACGGCTGGTCGATCCGCCACGTTCACAGAGAGCAAAACGCCGAGGCGGATCGGCTCGTAAACGAGGTGCTCGACGGCGCCTGACGGGTATCCTCACCCGTTCGTGCGGCTGTAGCTCAGTTGGCTAGAGCGTCTGCTTGCCATGCAGAAGGTCGTGGGTTCGAATCCCATCAGCCGCTTCCCATCGCAGAGCCAGATTCGGGGTCCGCCCGCTGGCGGCCGTGACCCACAAGTGACCTAAACGCCTCACGCGTCGGCCTCGCTCGCCTCGGCGTCGCGTTCGCGCGCAGCGTCGAAAGCGTCGAGCCTCCCGGCGATCTCGGCCCCCGAACCGTCGAGCAGGGCGCCGTAGTGGCGCTCGATCATCCGCACGCGAAGTCCCCATGATCCGGGCCAGCGCGAACACGGAGACGCCTGCCGCCAGCGCGCCGCTGGCGAAGGTCGAGCGCAGGTCGTAGATGCGAGCGGGGGTGCGGACGCCCGACGCCTCGATCGCCGGTCCCCACTGGCGGCGTCTGAAATTGTCGAGGTTGAGCAACCCGCCGCCACGGAGCCGGAAACAGGAGCGGCGTATCGAGCCGCGGCGGCAGCGTGTCGAGCGCGTCCAGCGCACGCTCTCGCAGCGGCACCTGGCGGAGGCTGCCCGCCGTCTTGCCCAGCTCGACGACCTCGCCGCTCGACACCGTGCGGCGCACGTTGAGCAGGCGCTCAGCGCGGTCGACGTCGCGGCGTTCGAGCGCCTGCCATTCCTCGGGCCGCAGGCAGGTTGCGGCCGCGAACACCGGCAGCGGCGCGTACTTGGGCGTCAGCTCGGCGGCGATCGCTTCGACCTCGGCGGCGCTGAACGCCCGCACCTGCCGGGGTGCGGGCTGCGGGTTGCGTCCGGCCTCGATCGCCGGGTTCACGTCCATGTTGCCCCAACGCACGGCGGCGCCCGAGCCGCTGATCGGCGAGGTGCGCGGTGTCGGTTGCGAACTCGATCAGCCGCCGGTTGCGAGCGGCCCTCGGCGACGGTCATGGTTGACGCCCACACTTCCAGCACCACAAGCCCTCGACGACGGCCCCTGGCGGATCGCATCGGCACCGCTCTGGCTGCAGCGGCCCCGCCGCCCCGTAGTGGGGATCGGTGATCGACGGCGCGTACTCGGGGCGATATAGGCCAGCACCGCGGCGAACTCGATCAGCTGCCCGCTCGTTTCTTCGCATTCACCCTCAAGTCTGCGGCCTCGATCCGTCGGACTTCTGCCGCTCCCATCGCAGGGATGGCCGGTAGCGATCCCTTAGTAACGTGCTCACCGTCGAGAGCAGAGGAGGTCCACGAGATGGCCCCGGTCAGCGTTCGCTACATCGCCGACGACGTCGAGTCCGCAACCGCGTTCTACCGCGACAACCTCGGGTTCACCGTCGAGATGAACCCGGCTCCGGGCTTTGCGGTGCTGTCCCGTGGAGATCTGCGCCTGCTGCTCAACGCGCCGGGCAGCGGCGGCGCCGGTGAGGCGATGCCCGACGGCCGGATGCCCGAGGCAGGGGGATGGAACCGGATCCAGCTCCAGGTCGAGGATCTGGGCGGCGAAGTCGAGGCCCTGCGCCAGGCGGGGGTGCGCTTTCGCAACGAGATCGTCACCGGTAGAGGTGGGAGCCAGATTTTGCTCGAAGACCCTTCCGGCAACCCAATCGAGCTCTTCCAGCCGGGCTGACGAGAGACGCAAACAATCCGGATCGAGCGGGTTCGAGGACACCGGCTTCGGAGGCGCACTGCCCCCGACGAGGGGGAGCAGTACGTCGATCGACCGGGACTGAGGTATCCGTGTGTCGTCGGCTCGGGTCTCGGGCGCGTCCAGGTGCAGCTTTACCGCGCGTGGCCTTACCGGCCACTCGACCCGCCTGCCCGCTCCACGAGGGAGCACTGCGACGGGGCCTTTAGGAATCTGGAGAGGGTGTCCTCGATCCTCCACTCGCGTTCGCTTTCACGTGCTCGCTATCTGGCCGTCACCGGGGTGGAGGGTCGCGGTCGTTTCCGACCTGCGCCGGGAGGCGTTTGAGGCGTTCAGGCCATCGCGCCTCCGGCTCGTGACCCACTAGTGACCCAAACCCCCGCAGGGCGGTCCCGCAGCGGCAAGCGACGTCGACCCCGCGAAGGGTCCGAATCCCGTGTCTGCAAGCGGGGTTCGTCGTCCCCTGTCGTCAGTCGTCGGGACGGGCGGCGCTGATTGCCATGCAGAAGGTCGTGGGTTCGAATCGCATCAGCCGCTCCTAGGAAGCCCCGCTCCCGCGGGGCTTTCTGCGTCTAGGGGCGAGCGGCGAGCGGCCGGAAGCGGGTGGTAACAGGGTGCTAACCGGCGGCGCCTCTTAGGTATCGAACGACGCTCCGGTCGCCCGCTCGGGGTACCTTCACCTGCAATCCTCTGCGGGATGCCGCGGGCGATCATCTCAACACCCGACGCGCCCGCCTCGCCGCTCTACGCCCAGGGCGTTACGGCCGGTGGGCAGATATTCGTCTCCGGCACGGTCGGGATCGACCCTGCGACCGGCGCCCTCGCCGGGGACACCATCCAGGAGCAAACGCGACAGGCGCTGAAGAACTGCGAGGCGATCCTCAGGGCTGGCGGGGCGACGCTTGAGGACGTCGTTGAAGTCGGCGTCCTGCTGCACGACCCCGGCGACTTCGCCGGGTTCAACGAGGAGTGGAAGCGCTGGTTTCTCTCCGATTCCCCAGCCCGTTACGCCGCGAAGCTCGGCGCTGTGATTCCGGGAGTGCTCGTCTCGATCCGTATGACAGCCTCACTCGGCTGACACCGTTCTGGCCCCTGCCAGCTACGCCGCCCGGACCCACCCGAGCACGTTACGCTGGGCGTCGCGGCGGCTGAGCGCAGTGGAGCGCGGTTGGCCGGGGTCGAGTTGCCATGCAAAAGATCGTGGGCTCGAATCCCATCAGCCGCCCTGTTTCGGACCTCCGAAGTGTCGTAGCGATGATTTTCAGCGTCGTCGGGTGTCGTAGTGGTGGACGCGGGTACCGTCCATCCCGTCGCCCGTGCGTGGCGCAACCACAACCGAGGAGATGACAATGCCCGAGCACAAGGTCGGAACTCGTGAGGAATGGGAGGCGGCACGCGACGAGGTGGCGAAGCTCGAGGCCCGGCACGCGGAGCTGAATGACGAGATCAAGCGGAAGCGGCTCGAGCTCCCCTGGGTCCCGGTCGAGAAGGAGTACGAGTTCGACACCGAGGACGGGAAGAAGTCCCTGGCCGAGCTCTTCGACGGCCGCTCGCAGCTCCTCGCCTACAACATCATGTACGGGCCCGATTACTCGAACGGTGCCTGCCCCGGATGCACAAGCCTCGGCGATGAGTTCTCCGGCGGGCTGATCCACATGAACAAGCGGGACGTGACGTTCCTCTGCTTCTCCCGCGCGCCGATCGATCGGCTCGCCGCCTACAAGCAGCGGATGGGTTGGCAGTTCCCTTATGTGTCGACCTATGACACCGACTTCCCGTGGGACTTCGGGCTCGCGATGACCGAGGAGCAGGCGAGCGAGATCCCCGAGGTGAAGGAGATGGTCGACAACCCGCCCGAGTGGCTTCGGGAATGGGGCGAGCAGGTCGGCGCGGAGCTGAAGGACGGCCTGCGCGAGGGCCCGGGCTACATCGCGTTCGCGCGCGAGAACGGGACGGTCTACCACACGTACACCGTGATGGCGCCCGATCCGTTCGTTCAGCCCCACTTCAACATGCTGCTCGAGCGGACCCCGAAGCCCCAGCCCGAGGAGCCGCGCTCCTGGCGCAAGGACGAGTACCCGGACTGAACGGCGTTTCCTCGCGGGCGGATCGCCCTGCCCATCGCACGACTCCTGGTCCGCCGAGGACCAGCACCTTGGCGCGTGGACGCGGCTCAGCTGCGTAGCAGCTTGTAGACAGCGACTCCGGCTCCGATGCCGACGATCGTCGCCGCCGTGCCGGCCCGAAAGACCGACGGCTCAACCCCCTGAACGCGGTCGACGGTGGCTGTCGTCACCGTCTCGATGGCTCTTCGGGGCGTCTTCATCACCGGTGGTGTACCCCGCGGCACCCTTCGACAACCTGGCGGATTCAGAGCCTGCCGAGAACGCAACTTTCTCACCAGTTCGCAAATAGCGACTATGGAGTGCGCCTGCGGGTACCCTCAGGGTGGAACTCAGACCTCAGAGCGGAACTCAGACGAGAGGAGGACAGATGGCTCAGCAGGCCAAGAGCAGGAACTCTCAGGGCGCGAGCCGTCAGGCCCCTCGGCGCAAGTCGTCCTCCAAGACACAGGGCTCCAAGAGCCGGTCATCGAACGGGGCCAGGGCCCAGAGCACGGCGAAGCGGCGGTCGTCGACGAGCGGGAAGTCGTCCTCTACGCGCAGCAAGGCGGGCGGGGCCAACAAGAAGGGCACCGTCGCGGCGGCCAAGGAGGCCACGACGAAGGGCGCGAACAGCGCAGGCAGCGCCATCGGCTCGACGGCCAAGAAGCTCAAGACCCCCGCGATCGCCGCAGGGGCGGGGCTGGCGGGCCTGGCAGGGGGCATGGCGCTTACACGCAACAAGCGCAAGCACGTGCTAGGCATGCGCGTGCCCCATCGCCGCACCGCCTCGAAGAATCTTGCGGGCGCTGCCAAGAACATGGGAACGCTCGCCGAGCGAACCGGCCAGGTCGCCGAGCAGGTGCGGGTCGCCAGTGAGGCGCTCAGTGAGACCGGCACTCGTCGTCGTTCCCCGATCGAGGTGGTCCTGCAGGGGTTGACCGCTCGTTCGCGCAAGGCCTCGGACTAGGCGCCCGACCCGTCCTAAACAGCTCAAGCGATCAAATCACGAAGGAAGAGACGTAATGGCACAAGCAACCAAGTCCTCGACGGCGAAGAAGTCGTCGACTGCAAGAAAATCGACCGCCAAGAAGTCGAATAGCAGCGGCTCGTCCGCGAAGCGCTCGAACTCCAAGAGCGGCAGCTCGACCGCGAAGCGGCCGGCCTCGAAGAGCAAGAGCACGAACGCCAGGTCGGCGGCGAGCAAGAACGGCTCCTCGGCGATCAGTAACGCCGGGCACACCGTCGCGGCCGCCGCATCAAAGGCGAAGACACCCCTGATCGCCGGTGGGGCGGCTATCGCCGGAGCCGCGGGCACCATCCTGATCAAGAACCGCCTGGCGCCGAAGGGCCCGATGCAGAAGCTAAAGCGCGTCTCGCTGCCGACGCCGAACGGTTCGCTCAAGGGCAAGCTGGACCTAGAGACGATGAAGTCGACGGCGGAGCGGGTCAGCTCACTCGGTCAGCAGGCCGCCGACATCGCCGCGGCAGCTGAGAAGACGCGCAAGAAGAACAAGTAGCCGCTCGTCGGGGAAGCGCGCGGCTAACGCCGCTTACGGCCACCTACCCCGGGTAACCGCCCGGCAGGTCCAATCCAACCAACGGAAGGTGACTCCATGTCCGACCAGACCGCCCGCGACGAGAAGCTCGTCGAGCTGCTCAACCAGGCATACGGGAAAGAGAAGCAACTCGAGGTCTCGCTCGAAAGCCATCTGGAGGTAACGTCGCGCGCGGACTACGAGAAGCGGCTCAAGCAGCATCTGAAGGAGACCAAGTCACACGCGACATCGGTCGCGAAGCGGATCAAGCAGCTGGGCGGGACCGCTGAGACCGTCTCGGTCCCCGGCCCTGAGGGGGCCGCCAAGGCCGCCCAGACAGTGCAGGGCGTGGTCGGCAAGGCGAAGGCCGCCGCGCAGGGCCCGCTGCACATGGCCCGCGGGTCCGGAGAGCAGGCCAAGATGCTCCACAACGCTCGCGTTCAGTACCGCGACGAATCCGAGGAGATCGCGACTTACACGGTCATCGACGCACTCGCCACCTCGGTGGGCGACAAGCAGACTGCGAAGCTGGCTCGCGACATCAGGCGCGAGGAGGAGCGCATGGCTCTCTTCATCGCCGACTTGCTCCCGGAGCTGGCGACGGACGTGGCGCACGACGAGATCCCGGTCTCGGAGATAGACGGTGATGCGGCCCACCGCATCGCATCGGATGCCCGCACTCCGTCGCGGAGCTCGCGCTCCGCGAAGAAGAGTCCCTGCGAAGAAGAGCCCAAGCCGCAAGCGCTCCACCCGGACCGGCCGCTCGAAGACCAAGTCGTAATCCGCCGCAGCGGGAGGTCGCTAGGCGATCCGCTCGGCGAGCGCCACGACGTCCGCCGCCACCCGCTCGGGCTGCTCCCAGTGGGGGGTGTGGCCGGTTTCCCCGTAGATCACGAGCCTCGATCCGGAGATCGCTTCGGCGAGTGCCTCCTGGTCGGCGCGGGGGAGATAGGCGTCACGGTCGCCCCACAGGATCACGGTGGGCGCGATGATCGTTCCGACCTCAGTCGGTGGGTCCGCTTCCCGCAGGCCTTGGAGTGCGGCCTTCCACACGCGCGCGGGCATCTTGCGGCTCTCGCTCGACCATCGACTCCAGGAACGCCGGCGGCACAGCGCCGAACACGCAGCTCTCCACGAACCCGCGCGCGAACACAGGATCGATCGGGTCGCGCAGCTCGGACACCGCCTCGGAAAGCTCCACACCGCCCTCACGGAGGCTACGGGGCGTGCCGCTCAATACCAGAGCCAGCGTTCGCCCCGGGTCGTCGATCGCGAAACGCTGCGCGACGTAGCCACCGCTTGAGCCCCCGACGATCATCGCCGCATGGAGCCCGACCGCGTCCATGAACGCCGCCACGTCTGCGCTGAGGTCCTCGAGTCGGTACCCGGAGGCCGGTCGATCGGCATCGCCGTGACCGCGCTGGGTTGGGACGAACGCGCGAACCGATGGTGGGAGATGCGCAAGCACGCGTTCGAAGGACCGCCACGATTCCGCGTAGGCGTGGAGCAACACGACCGGAACCCCCGACGGCTTGCCCTGCTCGACGTAGGGCAGCGTCAGCCCGCTCGACAGCCGAGCGGCCTTGGCCTCGGGTGTCTGGCTCGGGACGTTCAAGTGCATTCAGCCCTCGTCAAAACCACGCTTGATCTATCGAAATCGTACGGGCGGGTCCGCACGCCTAAGGGCGAAACTAGAATCGGCTGATCGCTGACCGCAAGCAGATCGTTCGCGACTCCTATGCCGCATTTGCGGCCGGCGACCGGGGCTTCTTCGAGCAGCGTCTCAGCGATGACTTTCTCTTCTCCGCCCCTCCCGACCCGGAGCTCGACCGTGACGGCTACTTCGAACGGTGCTGGCCCGGATCCGGCCGGGGCCAGGACTTCGACTTCGTGCGTCTGATCGAATCCGGCGACGAGGTGGTCGTCACCTACGAGAGCAATCTCTCGAGCGGCGGCCGCGGGCGAAACACCGAGATCATCACCTTCGACGACGACGACAAGATTGTCCGCACCGAGGTCTATTTCGGCTGGAATCTGCAGTAGGCGGTACTGCTCTAGGGTGCGGCGACCCCCACCAACCTGAAGGAGCAGCATGCCCGAGCGAGACGGATACATCCCCGGCGTCCCCTGCTGGGTGGACACCAGCCAGCCCGACCCCGCGGCCGCCGTCGAGTTCTACCGCGGTCTCTTCGGCTGGGAGCTCGAGGACGTGATGCCGCCGGGCTCGGAGGCCATGTACTTCATGGCACGGCTGCGCGGCCGCGCCGTGGCCGCCGTTGGGTCGATCCCCGAGGCCGCTCCACAGATGGCGGCGTGGTCAACCTACGTCTGGGTCGAGAGCGCCGACGATGCGGCGTCGAAGGTCCGCGGTGCCGGCGGCGAAGTCCTGATGGAGCCGTTCGACGTCATGGATGCCGGGCGCATGGCGGTCTTCACCGATCCAGAGGGGGCGGTGTTCTGCGTCTGGCAGGCGAAGGAGCACCGGGGCGCGGAAATCGTCAACGAGAACGGCTCGGTGGTCTTCAACGGCCTCAACACTCGCGACGCGCAGCGCGCTAAGGAGTTCTACGGCTCGGTCTTCGGTTGGACGACGCTGGACCTCGGAGGTGGCACCGAGATGTGGACGATGCCCGGCTACGGCGACCATCTCGAGCGCTACCACCCGGATCTTCGCGAGCAGGTCGCCGAGGTGGGTGGGCCGCCGGGGTTCGAGGACGTCGTCGCGAGCATCAACCCCATCGCGGACGACCAAGCCGATACCCCGGCGCATTGGAGCGTCACCTTCGCCGTCGATGATGCCGACGCCACGGCGGCGAAGGCCACGGAGCTCGGTGGCACGGTCATGATGCCGCCGTTCGACGCTCCCTGGGTCCGGATGACGATCATCAGCGACCCCCAGGGCGCGACGTTCATCGCCAGCAAGTTCGTGCTCGAGAACAAGGACCTCGGGAGCGAGACGGACGCTACAGCCAGTTCGAGTTAGGACGACATGCGGGCTGCCGGAGCCGGGGCAGCTCAGAGAAGCTCTGCGATCGATGCGGCCGCCCGGGCTGCGCCGTCGGTCTCGACGGGGCGGTAGTCGACCTCTCGTCCGATCTCCTCGGCGATCGCGATGGCGATCTCCGTCGGGCCGTCGAGCTCGAAGTCCATGCGTCGGCCGGCCCCGTAGCGCTCGAGGCGGTGGCGCACATGGAAGTTCTGCTCGAAGTGATGGCGCAGTGGGAAGTACAGGAATGGACGGCGGTTGGCCGTGAGCTCCATCGCTGTCGTGAGTCCACCCTGGACGACGGCGAGGTCGCAGGCGGCGAGATGTCGGTAGAGGTTGTGCACGTAGGCCCGGAGCTCCAGTCCGTCGACCTGCGGCAGCGTCGCTGGGTCGATCCGCGGGCCGGTGACGACGATCATCCGCAGCCCGGGGATGTTCTGCTTCGCCTCGGGGAACGCTCGCATCACCCGGCGCAGCAGGTGGCCGCCAACACCTGAGCCGCCCACCGTGACGACGCAGACACGCTCTTCCGGGGTATATCCGAGCTCGTGCCGTAGCGCCTCGCGATCGGAGAACTGCGCGGGGTCGAAGCCAGTCACGTAGCCGGCGAAGTCGAAGTGCTCCTCGGTCCAATCGCGGATCGCCGGGAGGTCGGGGCCGAAGCGCTCCGGCACGATGTCGTCGGAGTTGCCGACGAACAGCGCTCGGTCGCGCAGGCGCCCGTAGCGAGCGATGTGCTCGATCATCTCGGCGTTGTAGTCGGCCGTCAGATAGGCCTCGTGCGGGCCGCCGTCCTCCATTGGCAGCCAGCCGACGAAGTCTGTAAGCCACACGTACGCCGCTCGCTTCTGCTCCGGGTTCTCGTGCAGGTAGTAGTCGAGCTCCCACGCCTCGTCGCCGATCCAGAGGTCGTACTGCTCCGACTCGATGAGGTCGTGGAAGACCATGAAGTTCGACAGCAGGATGTCGTCCATCCGCCTCCAGGCCTGGAAGCAGTGGAGGTCGTGCTCGGCGGATTCCGACTCGATGTGGCGGGATTCGTTGGCGAGATGCTCGCTGGCGGGATGGATCCGCTCGCCCTCACCCTCGAGCACCTTGGTGACGGGATGCTGCGCCAGCCAGTCGATCTCGAGATCCGGGTGGAGCTTGCGGAGCTCCCTGGCGATCGCCACGTCGCGTTGGGCATGGCCGAGGCCGATCGGCGAGGAAACGTAGAGGGCCCGCTTGCGCCGGCTGCGACCGCGGCTCCACGCGGTGCGGGGGACCGTTCCCATTCTCGTGCCGACCGGCTGCGTGCGCTCGGCGAAATCGCGCAGCAGCAGGTTGACCTTCACGGGGTCGCGAGCCTGGGGGAGGTGCCCCGAGCCCTCGAGGCTCACCAGGGCGCCACCGGTCAGCTCGGCCAGCGCGGCGCCTGAGTCGTGGGGACGAACGGCATCGTCGCGCCCGTGGATCACAAGCGTCGGGCAGCGGATCTGGGAGGTCAGCTCGCGGACGGCGGCCTCGTCGGGGAAGCGGGGCGCGAGCTGGGTGGCCACCAGGGTCTCGGGGTCGGTCTCGAGCGCCCAGCCGACCGCGTCCTCGTGCTGCTTGGTGGAGTGAGGCTCGGTGAAAACCTGGGAGAAGAAGAAGTCGAGGAAGTCTTCGTAGTTCTCGAGCCAGAAGTGGCTGTTCCACTTCTGCCAGCCGCTGTGGGTTTCGTGCCGCTGCTCGAACTCCTGCGCAGCCGCGGGGCGCGACATGGCTGGGGGCAGAGGCAGGGCGGGAGCAATGAACACCATCCCGGCGACGCGGTCCGGGTGCCCCGTGGCAAGCAGCAGCGACCGTTCGGCGCCTCGGGACAGAGAGACGAGGACGACCCGATCGGCGCCGGCCGCATCGAGCACCGCGACTGCGTCATCCGCGTACTCCTGCTCGACGTAGGCCTCCGGCTCGGCCGGGCGATCCGACCTTCCGTTCCCACGGCCGTCGAAGGCGACCACGCGGCAGTGGCGAGCCAGGTAGGGGATCTGCAGCTTCCAGCAACGCGAGTGGATGATCGACCACGTGGGCAGCAGCAGGACGGTGGGCTCGCCCTCCCCATAGACCTCGTAGAAAGTCCTGACCCCGTCCCGCTCCACGTAGCCCTCGGTGTCTGGATAGCGCGCGCGAGTTTGCTCGTGCCGCTCAGGCGCGATTGGCGGTGCCGAAACTGTGCTCATGGACCCTCCTCCAGTGATCGCAACCATCTCTCGATCCAGGCGAGCAGCTCGTCATGGCCCTGGATGATCCCCGACATTCGCTCGAGCTCGATCCCCTGGTTGAACGTCATCACCAAGCTGACGAATGCATCCACGGGGTACGCATCGGGCTCTAGCCCGTATTCGGCGGCAGCCTCAACGAAAGCCTCGGTGAGCACCTCGCGCCACTCCGCGTTTACTCGCGCGACGCGCTCGCGCACATCGGGCCGATTCCAGCCAAGAGCCTGGAGCTCGAGCCAGATCTTCGGATAGCCCGCGCTGAGATCGCTCTCCAGGTACTCCATCGCCGTCCTCCACTTCTCGATGAAGGGAAGCTCGGCCTCGTAAAGCGCACGCTGCCTCTCGATGAGGCGCTCGGTGAACCGCTCGAGGGCCTGAAGCAACACCTCGTCCAGCGAGCCGAAGTAGTAGTGGACGAGCCCTTGATTGAGGCCCGCTTCCCGGGCGAGGCGGCGGGTCGTGATCCCCCCGTGACCGACCTCGACCAGCAAGCGCTCGGCGGCGTCCAGGAAGGCCTCGACGTTGCGGGAGCGCGCGTCGCCGCCTTGGGCGCGGGGCTGGACCGCCGGCCTCGAGGTGCTCCGCGAGCGCGACGTTCTGGCTGTGTCTGTCTTAGTCATGCGACTTAGGCATACGACTAACACAGATGTGAGCGGCCTCGAGCGCGCGCACCATGCTTACATTGCGTCCAACCGACCGTTGCCCGCTGTCCGCTGCGCGTGGTGGATCGGCCACAACTTCGTTTTTCGCGGTGAGATGGCCCCGGCGCACGGCTGGTTCGCTCGCGCGCAGCGTTTACTCGAGGACGCGGGGCGCGACTGCGCCGAGCGCGGGTACGTGCTGATCGCGGCGCTGCTGGAGCACCTCTTCGGTGGTGACCACGTCGCCGCCCACGCGACGGCGGTCGAGATCGCCGAGATCGGTACACGTTTTGGCGACAACGACCTCGTGGCGATCGGACTGATGGAGCAGGGCCACGCACTGGTCCGGCAGGGGGACACGGAGGACGGTTTGCGGCTGGTGGACGAGACCATGGTGGCGGTGACGACGGGCGAACTGTCACCGATCGTTGCCGGGATCGTCTACTGCAACACGATCGCGTTCTGTCAAAGCGTCTATGAGCTCCGGCGCGCCCAGGAATGGACCGCGGCCCTCACACGGTGGTGCGATCAGCAGCCCGACATGGTGGCCCACAACGGTCTTTGCCTGGTGCATCGAGCCCAGCTGATGACGCTCGGAGGGACGTGGCATGCCGCCCTTGAGGAGCTCGCGCGGCTCGATGAGCGCTTCACCGAGGGAGTTCTGAATCAACGCGCCCTCGGCCAAGCGGCCTACCAGCGCGGGGAGGTTCACCGCCTCCAGGGCGACGTCGGCGGAGCGGAGACCGCCTACCGCGCGGCCGCCGGGCACGGCCATGAGCCGCAGCCAGGACTGTGCCTTCTACGGTTGACCCAGGGCAAAGCCGATGCCGCCGCGGCGGCGATCCGACGGCTGATCAGCGAGATCACGCAGCCGCTGAAGCGCGCCGCGTTGCTCCCCGCGTACGTGGAGATCATGGTCGCAATGAATGATCTCGAGGCGGCCCAAGTCGGCAGCCGCGAGCTAGACCGGATCGCCGAACGACAGGAAACCGGCATGCTCGACACCATCGCCGCCCAGGCACGAGGAGTGGTGGCGTTGGCCGAGGGCGACGGCGACGCCGCGTTGGTCGCACTGCGGCGCGCGTGCCAGGGGTGGGAGGAACTTCATGCACCGCACGAGGCCGCCCGAGCGCGCGCATTGCTTGGCCTGGCCTGCCGCTCTGTGGGCGACGAGGACACTGCCGAGCTCGAGCTCGAGGTCGCGCGCCGCGTCCTCACCGAGCTGGGAGCGGCTCCGGCTCTCGCCTGGATCGACTCCCTCCCCGGGCAAGGAGCGCCTCAGGTTGATCATGGGCTCTCAGCGCGGGAGCTGGAGGTGCTGCGACTCGTCGCGGCCGGGCAGACCAACCGGGAGATCGCGGCGACGCTGGTGATCAGCGACCGCACGGTCGCTCGCCACCTGCAGAACATCTTCGCCAAGCTCCGCGTCTCGTCCCGGACCGCAGCGAGCAGATTCGCGTTCGAGCACGATCTCCTTTGACCTGAGCGCATGGTCAAGAATGACCACGGCACGTGTAGACAGCGATGTCAAGCGGAAAATGCACGAGCGTAGACTCAGAGCTCGTGGCTGACGCTATCCGGGTGGTCGAGAACAACGTCGAGGCGACGGAGGCCTGGAACGGCCCCCTCTACGAGGTCTGGATCGAATACCGCGACGTCGTGGCCGATGGGCTACGGGAGCACGGCGAAGCGGCACTCGCGACCACCCCTCCCAAAGAGGGGGACCGCGTGCTCGACATCGGCTGCGGACTCGGCGAGACAACGATCCGCCTCGGGGAGCTGGTCGGCGCCGCGGGTCACGCGCACGGGGTCGACGTGGCCGAGCGGATGATCCAAACGGCGAACGCCGAGGCCGCCAAGGCTGGGTTGGAGAACGTCACCTTCGCGACGTGCGATGTCGAGGCGACGAGATTCGACGCCACCTTCGATTACGCCTTTTCGCAGATGGGAACGATGTTCTTCGCGAATCCGGTGGCAGCCCTTCGGAATGTGCGCGAGGCGCTGGCCCCGGGTGCGCCCCTCAACATGGTCGTGTGGCGCCGCAAGCTCGACAACGAGTGCATGCACCGGGCCGAGCTTGTCGTCGAGAAGTATCTCGAGGAGCCCGAGGAGTCAGAGGTGCCCACGTGCGGGCCGGGCCCGTTTTCGATGGCGAACGCCGACACGGTCTCCGACGTGCTGAAACACGCGGGGTACGTGGACGTCCGGCTCGCCCGTCAGGACCTGCCGTACAGGATCGGTGACGATCTCGAGCAGGCGGTCGCGTTCAACATGGCGCTGGGCCCGGCCGCGGAGGTCCTGCGCATGTGGGGTCATCGCGTCGACGAGATCAGGCCGAAGATCGCCGAGGACCTGCGGCAGGTCCTCGCGGACTACGTCGTCGAAGGCGGTGCCGTGGTCGCGCCCGCCTCCACCTGGGCCGTGACGGCGCGGGCGCCGCGGTAGCTCAGTCGGCCAGGTCGCCCACGGAGACGCCGAACACCGCGCGGCCGCAGCTCTCGCAGTCTGGCCCTTGTGGGTGCTCCGTCGCCGAGAGCACGATTCCTCGGTCGGGCAGATAGGCGAGATCTTCGGGCCCGACTGCCCAAGGGCGTTCGAACCCCGTGCCGCCTCCGGATGGGTGGTGGGCCGAGAGCCTGCCCGGCCGTTGACCCGCGCTCGACGCGAGGAGCACCCGATCGCCGAGCGCGAGCACGCCCTGCAGGTTGGTTCGCTGGGTTGTCCATGCACGCTCGGCACGAACGGCGCCCGAGGCGTCGCCGGCAAGGCGGCCCGAACCGTCGCGCGCCAGAGGCCATTCCACGAGCCGCGCACCGCCGCGTCCCGAGCGGTACTCGCCGCTCAGAAGCGCCGACGCGGAGCGCCCCCCGGCCTCAGCAGCGTGACTCGTCCCAAGGAACGAAAAGCGCGGACCGGCGAGCATGCCGAGGAGTGGGAGCGCGTAGGTCCCCACCTGGGGAACCGCCCAACGGCACCCCGATTCGGCCAATCGTCCCGCGAGGGGCGCCTTCAGCCCCCCGGTGGGAGAGAAGACCTCCAGCACCTCGCGCATGTCGAAGGCTCGCAGTCCCCGGATCGTGTCAGCGACGTAGAGGTAGGGACCGCACCATTCGATCCCGCCCGCGTGAACGCCGACCGGGTAAAGCGACACTCGGTTGCCAAGCCACGCCAGCTTCGGCTCCACGAGCAGGAGGTGCTCGTACGCGCGGACCTCGCCGTCCTCGAGGGCCGCGATGCTCACGCGTGCTCCCAGCCCGTGCTTGGAGTACCAGCTCACCAGGAGGATCGCCTGCCCCTCCCAGCGCCCGTCCGGGCCGGCGAGGGCGCTGGACGTAACTCCCTGTGGGAACCAGTCCTCATCGCGAGCGTCATGCGCGGTCCATTCGAAGCCGAGCTGCGCTTCGACGTCGAGCCCATGCAGGGGAGGCCCGGGCATGAGGGGAGCCGCCCGGAATCGAGGTTCGGCCAGCGCCTCCTCGAGGTGGGTTCGTCGTATTCCCTGCTGCTCCAGCCGGTCCAGGAGGCCGTGGGCGTTCTCGGGCCAGCGCGAATCGAGCTCGTACCGCGAGGCATCCGCAGGCTGGAGCGGCGAGTCACCCATGCCCACGACGCGACGTCGGCCCGCTATGGCTTCAGTCCCCGCCTCCAACGAGGATGTGGGCGGGGAGGTCGCCCACCACCTCCCAGCTGCCGCCCTTCTCTGCCCACGGCTCCCGCCAGTCCGGTGCGGGGAAGGGCTCGGCGAAGTAGATCGTCTCGCGCTGAACGAGCTTGTCTCGAAGCTCAACGATCCAGACGTAGTTGACCGGATTCTCGCCGTCGTAGAGGAGCCGGCCCTCACCCATCCAGAAATCACCGCTGCCACGGATCTCGCGGGGCTCGAAGTCGAGCCGAGTCGCGGGGTACTTGTCCCGGAAGCCGCGCATGTTGGCCTTGCCGCGAAACCGCTCGCCAGATTGGGGGAACTCCAAGACGGCGTCGTCGTGGTAGATCTCGTGCGACTTCTCACCGTCAACACCCGCATAGACCAGGTGCTGGACGAACAGGTCGCGGACCTCATCGAATGTCATCGCCCTCCTTTCGCCGACCGCTCCCTCGACGACCATAACGAAGGGCGGCGAGGCGGTGGCATGAGTCCGCGGGCACTCGGGTACGGCACCGACGAGAGGTCACGATCCTGATCGAGTTCGACCACACGATCATCGCCGTCCAGGACAAGAGGGCCTCGGCCGAGTTTCTCGCCCGGATCCTCGACCTCGAGGTGGGTGAGCAGTACGGGCCGTTCTTGCCGGTTGAGACGAGCAACGCGGTCAAGCTCTACTTCATGGACGCCGATCCCGAGCGGCGCCGCTCGCAGCACTACGCGTTCTTGGTCTCCGAGGAGGAGTTCGACTCAATCCTGGCGCGCATTCAGACCGCCGAGATCACGTACTACGCAGATCCATTCCACAAGCAGCCGGGCGAGGTCAATCGCGATGACGGCGGGCGCGGCATGTATTTCGCTGACCCTGACGACCACAACCTCGAGGTCATCACGCGCCCGTACGGCAGCGGCGGGTAGCCCTCCGACGGCGCCGGTCGAGCCGTGGGTGCCGTAGCTCACAGAACCCGAACGCTGCTGGCGCGATCTGCTGAGCGGACGTCCCCTGCCGCGCCGCTGTCACACCACCTTCTACGCCGGCCGGTCGAGCCGTGGGTGCCGTAGCTCACAGAACCCGAACGCTGCTGGCGCGATACTGCGGGCTGTCGTAACAGGAACGAGTTCCGCCCGTGCCGGGGTCGCTCTCAGCACCCATCACGTTCTAGCGAGGACCCAATGAGCCTTGCTTACAGGCTGCTCTACGCCGTCGGCTTCACCCCCTGGGAGGGGATGGAAGACCTCGCCGGGCAGATCTCTTTGCTCTTCGATCGCGAGGAGGAAGGTGCCGAGCCGCCGTACGGGAAGGCACTCGACCTCGGCTGCGGCAGCGGTATCTGGTCGGTCAAGCTGGCGGCCCGCGGGTGGGACGTCACCGGCGTGGACTCGGTGCCGAAGGCGGTGCGCCGAGCGCGCGAGCGAGCGCAGGAGGCCGGGGTGGAGGTGCGGCTGATCGAGGGCGACGTGACGGCGCTTGAGAGCGCCGACGTCGGCACCGGTTTTCGCTTCCTGGTCGACTTCGGCTGCTTTCACGATGCGCTCAGCGATGAACAGCGCGTGGAGGAGGGTCGCCAGGCGAGCGCCGTGGCCGCTCCGGGCGCCACCCTGCTGCTCATGGCCTGGGCGCCCGGGCGCAGGGGAATGCTTCCCCGCGGCGCGAGCCGAGAGGACATCGAGGCCTCGTTCCCCGGGTGGACCATCGTCGATGAGGAGCCGATGGACGCCTATGGCGCGCCGGGATACGTGAGAAGGGCCGATCCGACCTTCTATCGGCTCCGCTACGAGTGAGCCGATCAAGCCGCCGGTAGCCGTCGCGACCCGACGCCTGGTTTCCCTCGCCTCGACGCGGGGTATGCCCACGGCGCGGCGAGCATCCCTGATGCCGCGGGAGGCGAGATGCAAATGCAAGCGAGGCGGGGGTTTCGCGGAGACGTCCTGCGACGCTCACTGCTGGCGGTCCTTGTGGTCGCTTCCGTCCTCCCGGCGCTCGCCCATGCCAAGCCACAGGCACCCGGCGCCCCTGGAGAGGCGCACACGTGGGCGCCCGCAGACAAGCACGGCTTCGGGACGGCCCATGACCTCCAAAGCCGTGTGTGGTTCACGCTGCGCGCCGCCGAGCTGACGGAGGTCTACTACCCCGACCTCGGTACGCCGAGCCTGCGTGACCTCGAGTTCGCGGTTACCGACGGCAGCAGCTTCATCGACCGCGAGACCGACGCGGGCGTCGAGACCCGCGTGGTGCCGCTGCCGGGGTCGCTCGCGTTCCAGCAGGTGACCTCGACCGAGCGCTGGCGCCTCGAGAAGACGTGGATCGCAGACCCGAGACGCGACACCGTCCTCGCCGACGTGCGCTTCGAGTCGCTCACAGGCGAGCCGCTGCGCCTCTACCTGCTAGCCGACCCGGCCCCGGGTGACGACGGCAACGACGACCGGGGTCGCAGCCTCGGTTCCCGCCTGCTCGCCGTCGACGACACGGTCGCGAGCCAGATCGCCGCCAAACCCGGGCTGCGATCGACGACCAGCGGCTACCAGGGCTCGGCCAGCGACCCGTGGTCGGATCTCAGCGACGACTACGACCTGGATGGCGAGTTCGACGCGCGCAGGCCGGGCAACGTCGTTCAGGCGGCACTGACGCGGCTCACGGGCCTCGGTGAGCAGCCGCAAGATGACTCTCGCGATCGGCTTCGGGGCGAACGGGCCAGAGGCGCGGGCGAGCGCCCTCGGCGCGCTCAAGCCGGCGTTCCCGAGCACCGCCCGGCGCTACGCCTCTGGATGGCGCTCGTACGTTGACTCGCTCTCCGATCCCCCTGCGAGCGTCGCCGGCGACGCCGGCCTTCGCAGCCTCTATCACCAGTCGCTGATGGTGCTGGAGGCCTCCGAGGACAAGACCTATCGCGGCGCCTCGGTCGCGTCACCGTCGATGCCCTGGGTCTGGGGCACGCTGACACTCGAGGCCACCGAGGATTCGGGTCCCTACCACCTCGTCTGGCCGCGCGACCTCTACCACGTCGCGACCGCGCAGAAAGCCGCCGGCGACGACGAAGCGCCCATCCGTGCGCTCGAATACCTCTGGCGCGTGCAGAAGCCCGACGGCTCGTGGTGGCAGAACACCGAGGTCGACGGCACGAAGCGCTGGGAGAACACTCAGCTCGACGAGGTCGCGCTGCCGGTCGTGTTGGCGTGGTGGCTGGATCGCACAGGTCCCACGGACTGGACGCACGTGCGCAAGGCCGCCAACTACGTCGTTGCCAACGGGCCCGAGAGCCCGCAGGAGCGCTGGGAGAACCAGGACGGCTGGTCGCCCAACACGATCGCCACCGAGATCGCAGGGCTGATCTGTGCGGCCGACATCGCGCGCCAGAACGGCGCGTTCGGGCGGGCGACGACCTACGAGCGCGTCGCCGACCGCTGGCAGCGCCGCGTGGAGGACTGGACCGCGACGGACCAAAGCCCGTTCTACGAGCCCACGCCCCACTACCTACGGGTGACCAAGGACGCCAACCCCAACGACGGCAGCACCTATGAGATCGGCGACAACTTCCCACGACCCGGTCGACGAGCGCGAGATCGTTGACCAGAGCTTCCTCGGCCTCGTCCTCTTCGGCGCCAAGCCCGCGGACGATCCGACCGTGCTCAACTCGCTCGAGGTCGGCGACGAGGTACTGGCCGAGCAGACCCCGGGCGGCACGATCTGGCACCGCTTTACCTTCGACGGCTACGGCGAGACGCGCACGGGGGCCGACTGGAACATCTTCGAGACCGCGGAACGTCAGACGCTTGGCCGGCTTTGGCCACTGCTCTCGGGCGAGCGAGCGGAGTACGAGCTCCTCGCCGGTGGCGACGCGGCGCCGTACCTCAACACGATCGCGGCCACCGCCAACGATGGTTTGATGCTCCCCGAGCAGGTCTGGGACGGCCGTCCACCGACGGGCGAGCCCGGCGCCGAGCTTGGCGAGGGCACACGCTCCGCGACCCCGCTCGCCTGGACGCACGCCCAGTTCGTCCGCCTCGCGTGGTCGATCGACGCCGGCGAGCCCGTCGAACGGCCTTCGATCGTCGCCTGCCGCTATACGGGCGCGGATTGCTGAGCGCTCCGCGGGTCCAACCGCGGTAGGTTGATAGACAGTCAAAGCCGACCACCCGGCGCGGAGGACGGATGGAACCGATCCCGCTTGAGCCTCTCGACTCGTTCACGGTGACGATCCTGGTCGACAACGTGACGGATTCGCTTCTCCCTGATCAGGGACCAGCCAAGCGGCCATCCATGGTGAAGGCACCGCGGACTCCCGCGCGGTTCATCGAAGGCGGCCAGACCGATGATGCCCTGCGAGGGGAGCACGGGTTCTCCGCGCTCGTGACGATCGAAAAGGGGGGCCGGGAGACCCGGGTTCTGTTCGACGCCGGGCGCTCGCCGGGCGGGATGGTCGAGAACATGCGCCGGCTCGAGCTCTCGCCTCGCGAGATCGACATCGTCGTCCTGAGCCACGGCCATTGGGACCACACGACCGGAATGGACGGGCTGGTTGCCGAGTTGGGCCGCGTGAGCGTCCCCGTGCTGATCCATCCTGAGTTCTGGAGCCGTCGCCGTCTCGCGCTCCCAGGTCGCGATCCCGTTGAGCTGCCGACCACGAGCAAGAGCGCTCTCGAGGGAGCCGGTTTCGACATCATCGAGGACCGCGAGCCGTCGTTCCTGCTCGATGGGTCACTGCTGGTGACCGGCGAGGTTGACCGCACGACGGAGTTCGAGCGTGGCTTTCCCGGCCATGAGGCTCACCGGGAGGGCGCGTGGCGACCCGATCCGCTGATACTCGACGACCAGGCCCTGATCGCGAATGTGCGTGGCCAGGGGCTCGTCGTCCTGACCGGCTGCGGCCATTCCGGCATCGTCAACATCCTTCGGTACGTGCGGAAGGTCACCGGCCAGGACCGGTTCCACGCCGTCGTCGGCGGCTTTCACCTGAGCGGCCGGGCCTTCGAACCGATCATCGGACCCACCTGCCAGGCCCTTGCCGAGTTCTCTCCCGACCACCTCGTCCCCACCCACTGCACCGGCTGGCGCGCCAGCCAGGCGATCGCCGCAAGCTTCCCCGATGCGTTTATCCAAAACAGCGTCGGCACCCGGTTTGAGTTCGTCGCGGCCGACGCGTAGGCGCGGCGGTCCGGAGCCGGCGTTCACCTTTTGCCATCCCCGGTGGCGCCTAGAGTGCCCCCGCAAGCGACCCGGAGGGCTCCAATGGACACCTATCCCGTCGACTTCAGCGTCGACTACCCCGATCGCACGCTCAATCGGCTGACGAGCTTCTTTCGCCTGTTCACGGTGATTCCGATCGTGATCGTGCTTACGGCGATCACCGGCTATTCCGATACATGGGAGTCGGCTCAGGGAACCACGATCACGATCGCGGTGAGCGGCATCGGCCTGCTCTTCCTCCCGGTGTTGCTGCTCTGCTCTTCAGGCACAAGTACCCCCGCTGGTGGTTCGATTGGAACCTGAACCTGCAGCAGTTCGCCAATCGGATCGTCGCCTACACCCTCCTGATGGACGACCGCTATCCGTCCACGGACGAGGAGCAGTCGGTTCATCTTCGGTACCTGTATCCGGAGGCGACGGAGCTCTCCCGCGGCATGCCCCTCGTCAAGTGGTTCTTGGCGATCCCGCACTACATCGTTCTGTTCTTCCTTCACATCGGCGTCTTTTTCGCTGCGATCTTCGCGTGGTTCGCGATCCTCTTCACCGGTCGCTACCCACGCGGGCTGTTCGACTACGTGGAGGGGGTGCTGCGGTGGCACAACCGAGTGGTCGCGTACGCGTTCGCGCTCGTCACGGACCGTTATCCACCCTTCCGACTCAGCGCCTGAGCGTCTCCGCCAAACGCAACGCCCGGCGGGACGAGCCCGCCGGGCGCTTGGTCCTCAACCGACTTTCAGGGGGTTGAAATCGGCGCTCAGCGCCGAAGGAAGGCCGAAACTTCACTAACGCAGCGCTCGGGCTCCTGGTCGAAGACGAAGTGACCGACGCCCTCGAGGGCGACGAGCTCTGCGCCGGGGATCTCGCGCTCAAACCGCTTTGCCCGCTGAGCGGGGCGAACTGGTCGACGGCGCCCCACAAGAGCAGGGTGGGGACGCCGAGCTCGGCGAGCTTGCCGTCGTAGGGGGCGAGCTTGGAGAAGTCCATCGAGCGATAGAACTCGAGCGTCGCCTTGCGGGCGCGCCCTGTCTCGAAGGCGGCCCAGTAGGCGCCGATGTCGTCATCGCTGAAGCCGGCTCCGTCGGCGCGCAGAAGCGCCGCGAAGCCATCGCGGTCGAGCGCCGCGACGAGCTCCTCGCCCTGCGGGCTGCGCATCGCCTCGGCCATTCCGTGCCAGCGCCCGTCGCTGAAGAAGCCCGTGTTGCTGATCACGAGCGCATCGATGAGATCCGGGTGCTCGCACGCCCAGGCCAAGCCAACGAAGCCGCCCCAGTCGTGGACGACCAGCGCCACCGGCCCGAGGGCGAGCTCGGTGTGCAGCTCGCCAAGCGTCCTCAGATTTCGCTCGAACGTCGCGGGACCCGGATCCGCCGAGTCCCCGAGGCAGTAGAGGTCAGGCGCGACGCACCGCCGCTCTGCGCTGAGCGCGCGCATCAACGGCTCCCACATCCGCGAGCTCTCCGGGAAGCCGTGGACACAGAGGACGGAGCCACCGGCCGGGTCACCCGGCGGGGTCGCCTCGCGGTGGGCGATCTGGCCCGCCCGCTTCACGTCGACCGTGGCCATGTCCGCGACCCTACGCGGTCGACGGAGGTTCACCGCGCGAGTCTCCCACAACGGAGGAGGACGACGAGTAAGCGCCCTACTCCCGCAGTCCGGCGGCTTCGAGGGCTTCTTCCCTATTCTCGATCGTCACTCTGACGAAGCCGGTAAAAGTGCTCGTCGAACTTCATCACCCTCGCGATCAGGTCCGGATCGGTGTCGGCAACCTCAACGTCAGTCACCTTCCAGGCTGGGAAGGCCGACTCGACATCGCGTCGACTGGCGCCGCGCCAGAATGGTCTCCGGGCGGCCGCAAAGCAGTCGAGCAGCACAGTGCCATCGTCAGCGGCGACCGCGTCTACCTCCCGACCCATCGCCTCGCGCTTGGGATCGGGGAGGCCGTGGAAGGTGCCGGTGTCCAACACCAGGCGAAAGTTCGCGCCGATCTCCGACGCCCGCAGATCGGTGACGTCGCCCTGAACAAGCTTCATCTCGACCCCGGCTTCGCGCACCCGGTCGCGTCCGCGCTCGATCGCCTTCTCCACCAGGTCGATACCCGTCACCTGCCAACCGCGCTTTGCCAGCTCAACACCCCAGACTGCGCTGCCGCAGCCGAGGTCAAGCGCCCGTCCGTAGGGCGGCTCGCGCCCTTCCTCCTCACGGTCGAACAGCTCCGAGAGCTTGTCGGCAAACGGGGGGTGCTCTGCGAGGTCCTCCCAGGGATGGAAGCCGAGCCGGTAGAAAAACTTGTAGGGGACGCCCATGTGGCCCTCCTCAAGGTTCGTTCACGCAGGGTTCTCCTGCGACATCGCTTGCCCAGTATCGCGCCCCCGCGACCTGAGAGGCAACCTCTAACGGAAGTCTTCCTGGGGGTCGCGTGACCGCTGAGCTACTCCCGGCACGGCGGCGACGAGCAGCCCTTAGACCGCTTCGACACGTCCGCAACGTCAATGTGGAGACGAACCGTGAACCTGCCTCACCAGCCAGCGGTCGCCGCGGCGCTCGAGCACCATCGTCATCCGGTATGAGTGCTGTTGCCAGCCGCCCTCTGTCGCGGCGGTCTCGGTGCCTTCGGCGACGATCCACGCAATCGACCCGGCTACCGAGACGTCATGGCGGAACCACTCCCATGAATAAGTGGTCGGACCGACCACGTAGCCGTCGAGGAAGCGCCTCAGCTCGGCCGGGCCGCGGAGTAACGGCTTCTCGGAGGTCACCACCACAGCGTCGGCGTCCGGGGCGAAGACACGGATCACCGCGTCGGCATCCCGATCTGCGAACGTCGAGCAGAAGCGCTCGAGGACCCCGATCAGCTCAGCCTCCACGACCTCCACGTTCTCCTGCGACATCGCCTACTCGCTCAGCCCGGCGGCTTCGAGGGCTTCGGCTCGATTCATGTAGCCCTGAATGCGGACTACGAGCCGGTCACGCACCTCGTAGACCATGGCAGTGTCAGTCTCAATCTCAACCCCGCTCCCCTTCCCGCGACGAAACTCGTGCAAGAGGACGACGACGCAGTCACCCGCGTCGATGAACTCCTCCGCGTCCAGTCGGCGCTCATCCCAAGCGTCGGAGTCCTCCTCGAAGAACTTCCTGACCTGTTCGGACCCACGCCAGACGCTGCCTTCGGTCAGCCCCCCGACGGTGCCATGCAGCTCGGTGTCCGGCCCGAGGTGCGGCGCCGACTCTTCCCAACTACCTCGCACGCCGTCCTCAACGATGCGTCGGACAATCTCCACGTTCTCCTGCGACATCGCCCGCGCAGTATCTCGCTATGGCCGTGGCATAGCTGAGTAGGACGTCCGTCTAGCCCATATCAGCGCGAATACCGCGCGCGCCGGTCAGTGGAACTTAGTATGGATGCCCCGACGAAAGGAAAGACGATGTCCGATGCGCTGGCAGTGAGAAGCAACGAAGGAGAGGCGCGCTGGTGGCTCGGCGCGCTGGCAATAATCAAGGCAACTGCGGCGGACACCGGCGGGAATCTGACCCTTCTGGATGTCACCGACCCTCCGGGCGTCAAGGCTCCGCTGCATGTCCATCACCGTGAGGACGAGGCCTTCTGGGTCCTGGAGGGCGAGGCGACGTTCGAGGTCGGCGGCAAGACAATCGAGGCGAGCGCTGGCGACTTCGTGTTCGGCCCGCGCGACATTCCGCACCGCTACGAGGTGGGCGAGGCCGGCTCCCGGATGCTCTTTGCCCTCACTCCGGGCGGCTTCGAGGATCTGGTGAGAGCAACGAGCGACCCGGCCCGCACCCGCACCCTCCCGCCGGCCGATTATCCGATGCCCGACGAGGAGCAGATGATGGCGGCACAAACCGCCGCTGGCTGCGATCCGGTCGGCTGATGCGAGTGCCGCGCCGCCAACCCCTCTGACCCCACCCAGCCGGGTCACGCCGCATTCGCTCAGACGGACCTATGCAAGCCTGCGTGCCGCCGGGCGACGACCCGGTCTACATCGCCGACCAGCTGGGCCACACCGACCCTCGATTCACGCTCAAGATCTACACCAAGGCGGTCAAACGGAGGGCTAAGCTTTCCGGCGCGTATCTGGTCGAGTACGAGCGTGCGCTGGGGGCTGCGCTTCCGACAGCCCCTGAAAGGCACCAATTGGCACTAGCAGCCACGAAGAGTCCGGCGAGGGGGAGGAGCGCCTCACCGAGCACACCTCAGAATCGGCTTAGATAAGCGGTAAACAGACCCATCTGGCGCCTTGGCGGAGTGGTTACGCAGCGGCCTGCAAAGCCGTTTACGCCGGTTCGATTCCGGCAGGCGCCTCTGGCTTCGCCAGGCGGTTCTCGGCTTAGCGAAGCGGCGTACGGGCTCTCAACGCCGTCTCCCCCGAACCGCTACGAACCGCCCTGAACCGCTGGACTCAGGTGCTGGCTGGCGCACAACTGGCGCACTGGGAGGCCGGGGCAAGTAGGCGATGGCTCCGGGCCGGCCCCCGGATACTCGCGTCGCGCGCGTCAAGCCCCGCTTGGTGCGTTGGACCCGCAGGCGGATGAACCGGGCAGTTCAACGGTGTCGCCGCACCTGGTCCGGATTCGGTCGGCCAGCCTCGAGGCGAAGGCGCGATACCCGAGATCTAGGTGTAGGGGAGCGGAGAGCGAGAGCGTCTAGTCCACGTTCTCAGCGCCTGGCGCAGACTCCTATATCGAGCCACTGCTGACCCGGTAAGGGCAGCTGAGCAAGTGCCCAGAAAGGGAGCACAATGAGTTACAAGAGTCGAGCAAAGAAGCGCAGGAGGCAGGCCGCGATCGGAAACGTCCGGGCCAAGCATGGCGTGACTATGAGGGCTCGCTGGTACCTGACGATGATCACCCGCGATTGTTGCTGCAACAGGTGCGGCGCCGCCCTTCGACTGTCCCGTCGAGATGTGGCGGTCTACCGGTACGAGCCGAAGGAGATCCTCTGCGTGAACTGTGCCGAGCTTTGTCGGCTTGACTACCGGCCGTCGAGAAGATGGGAGAAAGCGCAGCGAGCGGTTGTCGCGTGCCGCATTGAGCCGAAGCGCGACGCCGACCCCGAGCGGCTCAGCAAGGGGGGTGGGGGAGATCCCCATCGACGTCTCGCTTCGGCCACCCCCGTCAGGCCGCCAGAATCGCGCCCGTCCCCGGTTGAAGTAAGTGAGGAGACGTGACAGCTAGTCCTCGATCACATCTGCGAGCGGCGACGCGGCGCTGGTACGAGGCCGTGATCGCCGAGTATCGCCTAGAACCTCATCACGAGCGCCTGTTGCAGGCGGCCGCCGAAACGTGGGATCGGTTTCAGGAAGCTCGCGAGAGGCTTCACCGTGACGGGACTTACGTCGAAGGCCGGTACGGACCGAAAGCACACCCCGCGGTCGCAGTCGAGCGTGACTCGCGGATCGCTTTCGCGCGACTCCTCCGCGAACTTGACCTAGACGGCGAGCCAGGGCCCGACCTAAGGCCACCGAGGAGGTAGATGTGCCGCGACGTCGCCGGATGGATGAGCGCCGCCGTGTTGACGCTCGACGTCCACAACGTGCTCACGCAGGGGCCACGCTTTCGAGAATGGCCGGAACCGGGGACCCCTGCGTGGGAGAACCTTCAGGGGCTATGGGAGGTGCATCGGGATCGCCTGGAACGTGATGGGGAGATCGAGCAAGCGTGGGCGTACGGGACGTTCGAATTGGGTTTGCCCGCTGATCGGGGGTGGACACGGTGCGAGTGACAGCAACGCCACTACCTGAGAGTCGCTGACGCCGCGGAATCTCGTGAGCGTCAGGTGTGGCGCGACCGCACGACGTTTCGGTGCAGACCGGCCGTCGCCACTCGATCTCGTGGAGAGCCGAGCGTCAGGCTCGACCGGTACCCGCCAATTCATTCAGCGGGTTAACCGGCGCCGGCGCGTGCCCGCCGGTACGGCCCCGGATACGATCGTGCCACGGAGCACGAGAGATGGCCGAGCTGCAACCGATAACGAAACCTGCGTGCCGCGCGAGGATGTGCGCGAGGGCCAGCTCACCGACGCTCACTTCGCTGCCCAGCTCGACCAGATTGTCCGAGACCCGGAGCGCGTATCCGGTCTACGGCGATCCCGAGCGTTCTTCGAGCTCACCTACCCGACCACGGGCCTCAAGCGACCTGCTCGCCGACGTCTTCGGACGACTGAGCGGCGCCAAGGTCGAGGGCGCCGAGCACGGCGTCGTCCGCTCGAGACCAGCTTCGGCGGCGGCCAGGCGCACGGACTGATCGCCGTCTATCACCTCGCCAAGGGCGCGCGGCCGTCGAACGTGGCCGAGTTCGTCGACCCTTCGCTGCTCCCGGACGACTGCCAGATCGCCGCGGTGGTCGGCGATGCGCTCGACCCCGTCACCGGAGTCGAGACCAACGGCATCAACCACGCACACGATCTGGGGAGAAATCGCCGCCCAGCTGGGCCCCGAGGCGTACTCGGTTCTGCGCTGAGAACGACGAGCAGCGCACCGCCCCCGGCACCGCGACCTGGCGCACGGCGCTTCGGTGGCCGTCCCACGATCATTGTCATCGACGAGCTCGCCGCCGTACCTGCGCGTCCTTGTCTCGTCCGGAAATCCGACGTGCGTCGAATGGCCGAGGCCGTCCCTGCCTTCCTCAAGAGCCTTTTGAGCTGGCGGCCGGCGATCCCAACCTCGCCGTCGTGATCACTCTTGCCACCGCGCAGAACGCGTTCGGTAAGGAGACCAGGACCTCGAGCAGGTGATGGACGAGACGCAGGGCGCGATCCGCGCGAGCGATCGGGGGAGACGCAGACGTCACCCCCGCGTTGGCTCGATCGTCAAGCCCGCCGAGGACGAGGAGATCGGCGAGATCCTCAAGCGCCGCCTCTTCGAGTCGATCGACCAGGCGCCGCGCGAGAGGCTGCGGGCGAGGCCTACGCGGCTCTCTACCAATGGCGTCCTCGACCGCGGCGAACAGCTCTCTGGCGGCGCCGACCAGCCGGTGACCTACGGCGAGCTCCTCACGCGAACGTATCCGTTCCACCCCGAGCTGATCCGCGTCCTCGACAAGCGACTCGGCGCGATCCCCAACTTCCAGCGAGCCCGCGGCTCCTTGCGGCTGCTCGCCGAGGTGGTCGCCTCGATCTACGCTGGGCGAGACCGCACCCCCTGAGGTGATCAACCTCGCGGACATCGATATCTCGCGGGCTGACATTCGGTCGCGCTAACGACCGGGCTCGGCCGCGCCGAGTTCGATCAGGTCGCCGTCGCCGACTTCGCGTCGCCCAGCTCCCATGCGGCCGCCGTGGACTCGACCCGATTTGCTGGTCGGCGGCCTTACGCGACCCGCAGCCGCCCGCACGGTCTTCCTGCATTCCCTCGAGATGACACTCCAGGCGGGGCCGCGCGCAAAACGACTGGGTGCTGGGGACCCTCGCGCCTGACGACGAGCCGAGCGTCCTCGGGGAGGCGCTCGCCGAGCTCGACCGAAGTCTGCCTGGTACCTGGCCGAGGAGACCGGCGAGCGGTGGCGCTTCGTCACCGAGGAACAGCCGGCAAAGATCGTTGACTCCGAGGCGCGCAACGTCCCGAACACCGCGGTCGCCGCCGAGACGGAGGACCTGATCGAGCGGATCTTCGCCAGCGACGCCGGCGTCGAGCGCGTCCACTTCCCGAACACGGTTGGCGAGGTGCCCGACGACCCGAAGCTTCGCCTCGTGGTCATGCACCACGACGAGCTGACCGTGACAGCGGCCGACTCGATGCCACCCCCCACTCGCCTGGTCGAGATGCTGGAGAAGGCGGGCGCTGCCGAGGGCATCCGCTCAAATCGCAACGCGCCTCTGCTTCCTGGTCGCGGACGCCGACAACCGCGAGGCGATGCGCGAGCGGGTGCGTCGTACGATCGCGGTCGAGAAGATCGTCAATGACTCGACCCGCATGGCCGGCTTCGCCGAGCCCGTCCGCAAGAAGCTCCAGGGGCTCGCCAACTCGGCCAAGCTCGAGACCCGGATCGCGATCACCCGCTGCTACAAGCACCTCTACTACCCAAAGACCGACAAGGCGAACGGCAACCTCCGTCACCTTGAGCTGTCGCCGGCCTCGCAGGGCGACGTCGGCAACCCCGCCAGACGCGCGAGGTGGTCGAGGCGCTCCGGGAGGACGGAAAGGTCCGCGCGACGCGATCGCCACCAACTTCCTCCGGACAAGGCTTGGCCGAGCGGGGACGACTCGATCTCCACCAAGGACGGTCGGGACTGGTTCTGGCGCGACCACGCGGCGCCGATCCTGCTCGATCCAACCCTCCTCCGGGATGCGATCCGCGACGGGGTGAAGAACGGCGAGTGGGTGCTCTATGACGCGCAAGCCGGGCGCGCCCACACCGCGCAGCGACCCGCCGCCGCCGATCGAGATCTCGCAGCGAGCAGATCGCTTTACACGCCCGAGGCGGCCGAAGCGCGAGGGATCGCCGGCCGCGATCCGCGCGTCGACGACGTGGTTGGCGGCGCTATCGACGCGCTCCTCTCTCGGCGGAGCCGACCTGCGACAGGCCCTCGAGGAGACGACGAACCGCGAGCCACGGAAGGGCCAGGTCACCGAGCTCCTCGCTCGGGCGGCCGAGGGCGGGCAGACCGCGCAAGGCGGTCGTCGTCGATCGGGCAAGCCGCGGAGCCCGGTGTGAAGGCGGCGACGCCGCGGAGATCCGCAAGGGCCCCCTCGACGCGATGACTGTCTTGGCCCCGACGAGGCCAACGGCTCTCGATCGTTCCGCGCCGTGACCGCCCGGCCCAAATCAAGGCGGCCGAAGCTCACGGGTCCGCCGGAGTCGCCTTCCAGGGAATCGCCGACAAGGTCGCCGACTCGCCGGCGAAGGGCATGACAACTGCTCTCGATCGCAGGCGAAGGCTGATCCGGGCGAGGGAACGCGGGACATCGCCCTGCTCGGCAAGGCGATCTGCCCAACTCCCGAAGCCACGACATCACGGCCGAGATCAATGTCGAGCTCGACCTCGACGGACTCCGAAGCCTGGGATCGAGATCGCCTTCGCGGGTCCGGCCTCCGCCTACCAGAAGATCGAGGAGGCGTTCCTGGCGCTCGGCAAGAAGGCGATCGGACTTCCAGGGAACGCTGCGACTCGACATCGACTTCGGACAGTAGGGGGAACCGCCACACGCGAATTCGAGCAAGTGCGCAAGGTCGTCACAGACCTCTCTCCCGGCGAGGTCAGGCTGAGGGCGGTGCTGGAGTGACCCCGATGGCGCCGGCCAAGCAGCGTCCGCTCGCCTTCGAGCTCCACGTCACGGCCGCCGACGGCCGAGGTTCGGCCTGGAGCTCGCCGAGGTCGGCGCCTCGAACGGGCAGCCGGCGTTGCTGATCAAGCTCGGCCGACAAGGCAACGGCGCGAATCATCGCGAGCGTCATCGCTGCCCTGCGCGAGTCGAAGCTGAAGCCCGCGCAGCTCTCGGCGACCGGAGAAAGCCGCTCAAGCTCTCGGAGCCCGCCGGGGTGCGCCTTGCCCTGGTACCTCGCCACCGCGCCGCTCTCACGTCGCGCACGCGATCGCCGAGGTCGAGGAGGGCGTCGGCGTAATGAGCACCGAGGAGGCCTACTACTGGTACGCGAAGTGCACGGGGCGCGAGGCGTCACGGTCACGGCGCGCGCTGCGGCTCCTGCTCTCGGATGAGTGAGCCGGAGCGCCCACGAGTGCTGATCGAGGAGTGGCTGCCGACTGTCGAGCTCGGAATTGAGAGCCGGCGGGAGCGAGCAGCCGCGAGCGCCCTTCCGCCGCTGAGCTTTCTGCATCTGTGGTGGGCCCGCAGGCCTTTGGCCGTGCTTGCGGGCGCACTCCTTGGAAGTCTGATGCCGGGCCTGGACGCCAGACCTTGCGTCCGAGTTC
>CAWAKK010000002.1:0-186944 GCA_963782605.1 uncultured Solirubrobacterales bacterium | reverse complement strand
ATGAGCCCCTGGCTGCACGAAATTGAAGCGCCGTCGCTTGTTCTGACCGGAAGAACTAGATGGCGGCTGCAGTCCGCGCTTGAATGAGCAAATTGCGCGTTCCCTTAAAGAAACTCGGAGCTCGTGGTCCTGAAAGGGCTTGAAGCACAACGTACTCATTGAAGCTCCCGAACGTGTAGCGGCGCCGCTTCTGCGGTTCATGAAGGCGCACGCGGTCGCGGGGGTTTAGGGCGAGCGTGCCCTACGCCGATACAAGCGACGGCGTTCGCCTCTATTTCGAGGCGCATGGCAACGGGACGCCGATCATTTTCCTGCACGAGTTCGCGGCGGACCATGCGAGCTGGGAGCCGCAGGTGCGTCATTTCTCTCGCACCCATCGCTGCATCACGTACTCCGCGCGCGGGTACCTGCCGTCGCACGTTCCGTCCGAAGAGGATGCTTACACCTACGAGCGCTTTCGAGATGACGGCATTGCAGTCCTCGATCACCTGCAGATCGAAGCCGCGCATTTTGTCGGCCTTTCGATGGGCGCGTATTCGTCACTGCAGGTGGGGTTGCAAGGCTCCTTCCAGCGCGCTGTCTCTCCACCCTCTGGCCGGCATTGGCTCGGGCTTCGAAACCGCGCGTCTGAGAGCGTTTCGCCCGACAGTGCAATGAGCGCGCAGAGACATTCGAAAGAGACGGGCCCGAAGCCATCGCGAAGACCATCGGAATGGGGCCAGCGAGGAATCCCGTTTCTCCTGAAAAACCCGTCTGGCTTTCGTCAATTCTACGATGCGCTCGCGAAACATGACGCAGCCGGGTCGGCCTTCACGATGCGTGTCTTTCAAGGGCGCCGGCCGCCGCTCAGCGCCTTCGAGAAGCGAGATGCGTCGCATGGCCTTACCGACGCTGATCATGGTCGGCGACGAAGATGACGCCTGCATTGAACCCAGCCTCTATCTCAAGAGCACCATCCAGGCGTCGGGGCTCGTCATGTTTCCCAAGACTGGTCACACGCTCAACTTGGAGGAACCGGCGCTGTTCAATGAGGCGATCGAACGGTTCCTAAAGTCGATTGAAGGCGGTCGCTGGCCGCCGCGCGATCCTCGTTCGCGGCGATCCTGAAGGCGCCTAACCCCGCCTCTTCCAGGCCCTTGTCCAACCCCGCGACGGGTATACGATCAGCACACAAGAAAAGAGGGCCAAAGAGCCCTCTAACCCGGACGCCGAAGCGCGCCGGGCGCGTAAGGGTTGAAACACAAGGGGAGGATTCCTTTGAAAACGACATTCAAGTACGGCTTTGCGATTGGCGCGGTGCTGAGCCTTTGCACCGCGGCGTCGGCGCAGGACACGACCAAGATCGCCTATATCGATCCGCTTTCGGGCGGCGGCGCCAGCATCGGCGAGATCGGCCTCAAGACGTTCCAGTTCATCGCCGAGCTGCAGAACGCCAAGGGCGGTGTGCTCGGCAAGAAGGTCGAGTTCGTTGCCTTCGACAGGAAGCTCAACCCGCAGGAATCGCTCGTGCAGGTGCAGAAGGCGATCGACGCGGGCATTCGCATCATCACCCAGGGCAACGGCTCGGCGGTGGCCGGGGCGATTTCGGAGTTCGTCGCCAAGTACAACGAGCGCAATCCCGGCAAGGAAGTTATCTACCTCAACTACGCCGCGGTCGATCCGGTGCTCACCAACGACAAGTGCAACTACTGGCACTTCCGCTGGGACGCGAACGCCGAGATCAAGATGGAAGCGCTCACCGGCTACATGAAGGCGAACACGAACATCAAGAAGCTGTACCTGATTAACCAGGACTATTCGTTCGGCCAGGCGGTGCGCGCCGATGCCGTCAAGATGATCAAAGCCAAGCGGCCTGACATCGAGATCGTCGGCGACGAGTTGCATCCGCTCATGAAGATCACCGACTTCGCGCCCTACATCGCGAAGATCAAGGCTTCCGGCGCCGACAGCGTGATCACAGGAAACTGGGGCAATGATTTTTCGCTGATGCTCAAGGCTGCGGCCGACGCGGGCCTGCAGGTCAACTGGTACACCTACTATGCGGCCGGTACCGGCGGGCCAACCGCGGTGCGGCAGACCGGGCTCAATCACCGCGTCTTCCAGATTTCGGAAGGCATCGCCAACATCCCGAACGCGGCGTCGCAGGAGTTCGAGAAGGCGCTGCGCGCCAAGTACGACTTCGGGCTGTTCTATCCGCGCGGCGTGAACCAGTTCCGCATGCTGTTCGCGGCGATGGAGGAAACCAAGTCGGCCGATCCCAAGAAGATCGCCGCGGCGCTTGAAGGCATGAAGTTCGAGGTCTTCAACGGCGGCGAAGGGTTCATGCGCAAGGACGATCACCAGTTCTTCCAGCCGATGTACATCTCCTCGTTCGGTGAGCGGGGAGCGAGCGAGCCGTTCGACGAAGAGAAAACCGGCTGGGGCTGGAAGTTGATTGGCAAGGTCGACGTCAAGGACACGATGATGCCGACCACCTGCAAGATGAACCGGCCCAGCTAACGTAGTCCCGAGGCCCCGCTAAGGCGGGGCCTCTTTCTACGTGGGCCGCGTCCGTGCTCGAGCTCTTCATCATCTCGACCCTGAACGGCGTGCTGTTCGGCATGCTGCTATTCCTCATGGCGAGCGGTCTCACGCTCATCTTCTCGATGATGGGTGTGCTGAATTTCGCGCACGCGAGCTTCTACATGCTCGGCGCATTCTTCGGCTTCCAGATCACGCGCTGGATCGGTTTCTGGCCGGCGCTCATTGTGGCGCCAATCCTCGTCGGGGCAATCGGCGCGGCGGTCGAGCGCTGGGGCCTGCGCAACGTGCACCGGCACGGCCACGTACCGGAGCTTCTGTTCACGTTTGGCCTCGCCTTCGTGATCGAGGAGGTGGTGCAGATGATCTGGGGCAAGTCGCCGGTCGATTTCCGTGTACCGGCGGCGCTCGACTTCCCCGCCTTCACAATTTTCGCGACCAACTATCCGGCCTACAAGATGTTCATGCTGGTCATTTCGATCAGCATCTTCGTAGTCCTGTATGCGGTGCTTACCAGGACGCGCATCGGTCTCATCGTGCAGGCAGCGCTCACGCACCCGCACATGGTCGGCCACCTCGGCCACAACGTACCGCTTGTTTTCATGCTGGTGTTTGGTGTCGGCTCCGGCCTCGCGGCGATCGCCGGCGTGATCGCCGGGCCGGCGCTGGTCACGCAGCCCAACATGGCTGCCTTTCTCGGACCGATCCTGTTCGTCGTCGTCGTAGTCGGTGGCCTTGGCTCGTTGTCCGGTGCGTTCGTGGCCTCGTTGCTGATCGGCCTGCTGCAGACTTTCGCAGTCTCCGTGAACGTGTCGCTCGCCGACGTGTTTGGATTGATCGGATACAGGCCGACACCTGAACTCGATGCTCAGGGATATCTGGAGCGTGACGGTCGCTCAGATCGCGCCGATCCTGCCCTACCTGCTGCTGGTGCTCGTGCTGATCGTGAAGCCGAGCGGGCTCATGGGGACGCGCGACACATGACGGACCGGGTCGTCAGCGCCGCAGTCGGCCGAGCCTGGAGCGGTGCACAATTCAGCGCGCTGACGCGCTACGGCCTCTGGTTTGCTGCTGCGGCCGTCCTGCTCGTGCTGCCGTTTGTCTTCCGCAGCGGCACGGCGCTGACCGTGATGAGCCTGATCGGCATCTCGATCATCTTCTCGCTTTCGTACAACATCCTGCTGGGCCAGACCGGGCTGCTCGTCGTTCGGGCACGCGGTCTACTACGGGCTCGGCGGCTATCTTGCCGTGCACGCAATGAAAGCGATCGTTGCGAGCTCCTGGCCGGTACCGTTGCCGTTGATCCCATTGGTCGGCGCTGGCGCGGGCCTGTTCTTCGCCGCGATCTTCGGGTGGCTCTCGACGAAGCGCAGCGGCACCGCCTTTGCGATGATCTCGCTCGGGCTCGCCGAGTTGATCGGATCGAGCGCGCTGATCCTGCGCGGCTTCTTCGGCGGTGAGGAAGGCATCACCGCCGACCGGACCAAGTTGTTCCGGATTTTCGACTGGAGTTTCGGACCGCAGGTCCAGGTGTACTACCTGATCGCCGCCTGGTGCCTGCTCTGCGCGTTCCTCATGTACGCCCTCACCCGCACGCCGCTCGGCCGCATGTGCAACGCCGTGCGGGACAATCCCGAGCGGGTGCAGTTCGTCGGGTACGACCCGCGCATGGTGCGCTTCCTCGCGTTCTGCCTCTCCGGCCTCTTTGCCGGCGTCGCCGGGGCGCTCGCCGCCATCAATTTCGAGATCGCCAATTCGGCGCTGTTCAGCGCTGTCCAGTCGGGCACGGTGCTGCTCGCGACCTTCATGGGCGGCGCTGGATTCTTCGCCGGACCGGTGCTCGGCGCAATTCTGGTCGTCTACCTGCAGCTGATGCTTAGCGATTTGACAGAGATCTGGCAGCTCTACTTCGGGCTCCTGTTCATCGCGATGGTGATGTTTGCGCCATCGGGTCTTGCCGGTCTCATCATGATGCACCGGCCACTATGGCGCGCCGGCACGCTGCACAGGGTGCTGCCCGCGTATCTCGTTGTGTTGATACCGCTTCTCCTGGCGCTGCTCGGAGCCGCGTTGATGATCGAGATGTTTCATCATCTCGCGGTGAAATACACTTCGGGCCCCACGATGAAATTCCTGGGTGTTTCCGTGCAGGCGAATGAGATCGGCCCCTGGCTGGTCGGCATCGTCCTCGCCGGCGGCGGTCTTGTCGCGTTCCTGCGCGCGCGGCGGATCGTGGCGAATGCGTGGAACCGAGCCGGTGCGGCCGGCGCGGGGGGCCGGCCATGAACGCGCCCGCGATTGAGCTGCGAGGCATCACGAAGAACTTCGGCGCCACCGAGGTCATCCGCGGCGTCGATCTTTCGGTTCGGCGGGGCGAGCGGCACGCGGTGATCGGACCGAACGGGGCCGGCAAATCCACCCTGTTCAATCTGGTCAGTGGAATGCTTGCGCCGACCGCCGGCTCGATCCTGCTGAAGGGTGACGATGTCACCGGCCAGGCACCGCAGCTCATCAATCGCCGCGGGCTGTCGCGCAGCTTTCAGGTAACCAACATCTTCCACCGCCTGAGCGTCCGGGAGAACGTGCGCTGCGCCGTGCTGTGGTCAGCAGGTCAGCGCTATACCTTTTGGCGCAGCCTCGACGGGCTAGACGACGTCAACGCACGCACCGAGAGGATCCTCACCGACTTCAATTTGCTCGAGAAGCGCGAGGTGCCCGCGGGCGTCCTCACCTATGCCGAACAACGGGCGCTTGAAATCGCCATTACCATCGCCGGCGGCGCCGATGTAATCCTGCTCGATGAACCGACCGCCGGCATGAGCCGGCACGAGGCCGATCGTGCCGTCGATCTGATCCGCCGCATCAGTGAGGGACGCACGCTCGTGATCGTCGAGCACGACATGAGCGTGGTGTTCGGACTTGCAGATCGGGTCTCCGTTCTCGTCTACGGTCAGATCGTGGCGTCGGGTACGCCGGAGGAGATTCGGAAGAACGCCGCCGTCAAGGAAGCGTATCTGGGCCAGGAGGCGCACTGATGCTTCAGGTGCGCAACCTGCATGCCTATTACGGCAAGAGCCACATCCTGCACGGCGTCGACCTCGACGTGGCCAAGGGAGAGGTCGTGAGCCTCCTCGGCCGCAATGGGGTCGGACGCTCCACCACGATCAAGGCCATCATCGGCGAAGTGCCGCCGATTGGCAGCATCCGCTTCAAGGGCGAAGAGATCGCCGGCTGGCCCAGCTACCGCATCGCCCGTTTCGGCCTCGGTTATGTGCCGGAGAACCGCGACATTTTTCCTTCGCTCACCGTCCGTCAGAACCTGCAGCTTGGCCTCAAGGATCAAAAGCGGCCGGGCAAGTGGCGGATCGAGGACATGCTTGCCATGTTCCCCCAGCTCGCCAGCCGCGCCGACACCGATGCGGGTGTTCTCTCGGGCGGCGAGAAGCAGATGCTGACGATCTGCCGAACACTCATGGGCGATCCCGACCTCATCATGATCGATGAGCCGACCGAGGGGCTCGCGCCATTGATCGTCCGCCAGGTCGGCGGCCTCATCTCCGAAATCGCGCGCCGGGACGTGGCGATCCTCCTCGTGGAGCAAAAACTGTCGATCGCACTCGATATCTCGGCGCGGCTCTACGTCATGGGACACGGCACCATCGTGTTCGAGGGCACGCCGGCGGAGTTCAAGGCCGCCGCTGCCGTGCGGCGCGAATGGCTGGAGGTCTGACTATTTCTTTTCAAGCAAGAGAGTTGTTTCGCGCCGGAGCACGGGGAGAATCCGATCTGCGAGCTTCTGAAGGAGCCATGGGAGCGTGAGTTCTAAACGAACTTCGTGCTCGAAAACGTCGATCGAGGCAGCCGCCGTCTGCCCAAGAGCACGTACTTGGAATGTCACGCGGTCACCGTCCCAAGTCGCAGGTTCTACGCTCAAGAAATAGTTGGCGCCCGTCTGTGCGCGTCCAAGACCCTCCCTCAGGCGACGCAACGCCTCTGCTTTGCCGAGGCGATGTGGAATGACGGCCACGATCGGTGCACTCATGGCGCGGAGATGGGTGTGGCCAGGTCTCTTCGCAAGAAGTCGCAGCTTGAAACCGGGAGGGCGAACCGAGCGGGGTCTTCTCGCGCCCATCGAGTACAACTCTCGATTTGTTGGCACCCATTTCAGTCGCAGCTATTGAGTAATAGCTCTACGGCGACCGACATGGACCCGATTAGGTGCAGCGCCTGCGGCGGACCGACGAAGTTTATCGGCAAGGAACCGCACTCTCACAAAGCCGGAGCTGAGGTTCTAACTTTTCAATGTGTAAACTGCGGCCAATACGAGGTCGCGGTCTCGCAAGGTGGTTATCTCTTCTGGACACCGACGACGCGCAAGTAGAAGGGATTCAAACGAACGCCACCATCGAGGCGGGCAAGCTCGAGGTCACTGTTATAAGCGCGCCGCATCCTGCCCCCCAGTGGCATGATCCGATCGCGGCGCTTGGCACCGCTCAGTCCGTCACTGGTTCGGTGCACCAATCGCGACTGGCCGAACCGGCGAGCCCGATCCGCCCTGTGAACGCAATGGCAGGATCATCGTGCAGGATATCCACACTTTGTCGTTTGCAAGTGCGGCCAGGTTTGCGTTCTGAATATTGTGAACGCCGGCCACCACCAGATTGTGGTGATGGATCGCGAACGGCAGCCCATCGGGCACGCCGGCCGGCGGCGCGGCCTTGCCCATCAGCATCCCCTCCGGCACCGGATCGGTGAAGGGATTGTCCAGGGCGATGAGGACGATCTGCTTGCTCTCGATGTACTTCGCTGCATCGTACGAAAGGCCAGGGCCCTTCGTGTAGTAGCTCATCTCCGTATCCGGATCTTTCCAGCCGTCGCCCCAACCCGTGTAGATATAGAGCACGTCGCCACGCTGCAGCCCGCGCGCGCCGATCCCTTGCTTCTGCAGCATGACCTCGATGTCCGCTGTAGTCACGAGCGCGCCCGGTTGCAGCGGCTTGCCGCCGCCGAGATGCGCCTTGGCATCGAGCAGCACCGCGGTCGTCACGATGGGCGGTACGTTCTCGATGCCGAGCTTCAGGAGCGGCGAATCCGGTTTCGGCTTCACCTCCGACTGCTTGTAGCCGCCGTAGTAGGTCGCGCCGTCCGCGGGGAAATCGCTCTTGCCGTCCCAGGGCGCGGGCAGTACCGCGAAGTGTCCAAGCGCGTCCATTTGCGTGCCCTGCGCACCCGCTTCGCCACTCACAGCTTCTTCGCCGTTAAAGGCGTGGCGGGTTCCGGGTATGCCAACCGTCGGTCGGTACTTGTCCACGAGGGGCGTGCCGAACGGCGACTGCGGCATTGTATTCGATCGCACGTGCGACAACTCGTAGGATTTAGCATTGGGATTGGCGAGATGCGGCGCGCACCGCGCCCAGGTAGACGGGCCGAGCGTGTTCGCCATGCCTCGCTGATCGCCGGCGGGCCATGGCGGCCCGCTTTGTGCCTGCACGGCGACGGATGCGACAAGCGGCACGCAAACACTCGCTACGACTCTGAGTGCGTGAAGTGGCTTCATGACTCTACCTCCCAGGATAGTTTTGCCCGGCGCTCCGCCGCCAGGTCGCCCACACGACCGGAGACGGATAAATCACGTCATGCTGCGCGAGCCAACTTGCGGCCGACGTACGCCACGCCGATGAAGGCAGCGAATGCCGGAAGACCGATGAGGATCAGCGCGATCGGTAGCAGGCCTAGATCAGTTCCCGCCGGTGAGACCAAGAGCATCGCCACAAAGTGTCCGGCGATTGGCCAGAGCGCGAGCTTCCACGGTGCCTCCCTCGTGGCGTAACCGGCAGCCATCACCGCCAGCAGAAGCAGCGGGACGCCGATGATCCAGTAGAGCTCAGTATCCCACGCCTCGCGTATGCCCTGGCCGCCCATCATCAGCGGCAACCCCGAGAATACCGCCCAGACGGCAAAGCCTGCCGCGGCGAGAAGCAGTCCGGCGATTGACGGCATGAATGCCTCGTAGGTGCTCGCGTCAGCCCAGAAACGCGCCGCCGTTCACGTGGATGACCTGACCGGTGATGTAGCGGCTCGACGGTCCGCACAGGAAACGAACGGCTGCGGCGATTTCCTCGGGTGCGCCATGCCGCCCAACGATCGTGCCGTGCGTCGTGTGGTGCTGCGGCTCCGGCTTTCCTGCCTCGCGAACGGTATCGATGAGGCCTGGGGAGATGCAGTTTGCCGTGATCCCGTCCGCGGCGAGGTCATGGGCAAGCGCGCGCGTGAACCCCTCGAGCCCCGCCTTGGCCGTGACGACATGCGCGCGATGCTTCGCGCCGGTGCTCGCGCTGAGGCCCCCGATGTTGATGATCGCTCCCGCTCCGCTTCGCTTCAGATGCGGGAGACAAGCCTTTGCGCAGATGAACGCGCCATCGAGGACCACGCCGAGAATTTCCCGCCAGGCTTCCAGCGTCATCTGGTCGAGCGGCTGCTCACGGCGCAGTGCCGCGTTGTTCACGAGGATGTCGATCCGGCCGAATTTGTCCGCCGCAGCCTTCACCATGCTCTCGACAGCGGCCGCATCGGTCACGTCGGCGATCGCGGCGAGCGCGCGCCCTCCCCGACCCTCGATCTCGCGAACGACTGCGTCCAGCTCCTTGCGGTTCGAACGGGCGTTGACGACGACGGCCGCTCCTGCGTCCGCGAGCGAAAGCGCGATCGCGCGGCCGATGTTGCGGCCGCTTCCCGTCACAATCGCGACCCGGCCGACAAGTTCTTTTGAATTGTCAGTCATGGCGCCACTCACTTGCCCCAAGGGCCAAGGTCAATGGATTTGTCGAAGATATTGCGTGCGGCCACGAGGGCAGCTTCGCTTTGCTTCGCACTCCAGCCTCCATACTGCGCATTGAGTGCGAATTTCTCTTCGATGTCGCGCCGCGTGAGCGGTTCGTGCGCGCCGCCGCGGAAATGCGGCTGGCGTTCCTCGATCGTGGTCCCGTCACGCAGGACAGCGCGGATATGACCGGTGAATTCATTTGGGTAAGGATTGCCGGGATCGATCTCGTAACGCACCCGGGAAGCGAGAGCAACGACCTGCGGGTCGCGTACGGCTTCATCGGTGAACGCATCGAGACCGACACCATCGCGGATGAATCCGGACGCGATACAGTAAGGGATCGAGAACTTCGCCGCGTATCCGTTGACCGGACGTTGCTTGTCGGTGAGCGGCTCCCACAGACGGTGCACGATGCCCTCCGCGGTCTCGCAGACAAGCTCCTTGATATCGTCGGCGGCAATTCCTCGAGCTGCCAAGCGCCGCGCGCAATCGATGAATGGATGCGCCATGGTCCCGCACGGATACGGCTTGAACGCGAGGGTCTCGAGCACCCACCGTTCGCCGAAATCGCCGACGAGTGCGCCGTAGTTGCCCTCGGCAGAGTGCGCGAAGCCATGAAAGAGCCCGTGCGTCCCTTCGAACACGGTGCGCGGACCATTGAATCCGGCGCGCGCAAGGACTGCGGCCTGCAGACCCGACTGCGCCGCCCAGCCGGCATGCATGCGTTTCGTCCATGCGCCCTCTGCGAGATACTCGATGATGCCGCTGGCCATGCTGCCCGCGATTCCGAGGGCGTTTACCATCTGCTTCGCTTCAAGCTGCAAGGTCGCGGAGACACCGGCCGCGGCGGCCATCGCACCGAGCACGGCGGTCGGATGGAAGCCGGCACGGTGGATCGCCTTAGGCGCGACGAGGCTCAGCCGGCACATGCTCTCCACGCCGATGGCGACGCCGAGGAGTGCGTCGGGCCCGTCGGCGCCGTAGCGCTCTGCGGCGGCAAGAACGGCGGGCAAGATCACCGCTCCCGCATGTACGGGACCGCCCTCGAAAGTGTCGTCGAAGTCCTCGCCATGCGCCGCGGTGCCGTTCACGAAGGCCGCTCCAGACGCCGTCAGCCGTCGCTTGAAGCCGATCGCCGTGCAAGGCCCCTTGTCCTCGCAGGCGGTGAGCGCGGCGCGCGCATAGTTTTCGTTCCGCGCCGCGACGCAGAGCCCCACAAAGTCGATCAGCAGGTCCTCACATTTCGCGCGCACGGCGCGCGAAAGTCGCGCAGGATCGACTCCGTTGATCCGCTCGGCCAGCTCCTCGGCGACAGTGGGGCCCATCGCTTTACTGTCAGTGGTTGCGCAAGCGCACGGCGGACCCGAAACCCGGAATCCGGTTGGCAAGGACGACCACGGCAAACGTGATCACGAGCAGGAACAGCCCAAGCACCGAGATGGCGGCGAGATCGCCGCTCTCGTTCAAATCGAAGATGAGAACCGAAATGACCTTGGTCTCGGACGTGAAAAGGATGACCGCGGCGGACAGCTCCCGCATCACGCCGACGAAGATGAAGCACCAGGTCGCGATTACGCTCGTGCGAAGGAGCGGCGCGGTAATTCGGCCGAGCGACTGCAGTCGCGTCGCCCCGAATATCCGGCTAGCGTCCTCGAGGTCGACGTGGACCGATTTGAACGCCGACTGCAGCTGCTGATACGCCGCGGGCAAGCTGATCGTCACGAAGGCAATGAGCAGGATCCAGAGCGTCCCATAGAGGACGAACGGCGGGCGGGTGTAGCTCAGGAACAGACCCACGCCCAGCACGACTCCGGGGATCGCTACGGGCGCCGTGGCGAGAAAGCCGATCGCGCGGTGTCCCACAATCGCCTGCCGCACGGTCAGGTACCCGACGACGAGTGCGATCGCCGTCCCGATGGTTGCCGCCGAGGCGCCGAGAATGACCGTGTTCTTGATGGCGAGCCGCGTCGACGAAAGCTCGAACAACACGAACTCGATGTTGTGCAGCGTGAAATTGCTGAACGAAACCAGCTGCGTCGCAACGCGCGAGAACGTGGCGTTGAGGAGCGCGCCATAGGGAAGAAAGATCGGATTGAGCAACACGAGAACGCACAGCAGGAGTGCCGGCCATTTGAAGTAGCCGAGCCGAACCAACCGCGCCTCGCCGCCCTTGCCGCCAACGACCGAAAAACCGCGCCGCCCGAGTGCGAGATGCTCGGCCCGAAGCAGGATCACGGTCAGCACCAACAGCGGGAGCGACGCGGCAGCCGCAAGCTCGAGCTTCGGCGGGTACTGGAACAGGCTCCAGATCTTGGTCGTCATTGTGTGAAATCCGGCGGGCAATGCAAGGATCGCCGGCGAGCCGAACAACGTCATCGATTGCAGGAAAGCAACGAGCGCGCCCGCGATCAGTGCCGGCAACGCGAGCGGGATCGTAACCTTCCGCGCGGTGGTCCAGGCGCGACCGCCAAGGATGGAGGAAGCGTCCTCAAGATCGCCCGGGATTCGATCAAGGGAATTCGCGACCAGAACGAAGACGTAGGGGAACGTGTAACAGGAGATGACGAAGATCAGGCCCGGAAGCGAATAGATGTTGAACAGGCGCTCGTCCTGCCCGGCACCGGTGACATATCGATAAGCCTGATTGAGCAGCCCGCTGTTCGGCGCGGCCAGCAATTCCCAGGCGATGGCGCCGAGGAACGGCGGTGTGACGAACGACGCCATCACCAGCAGGCGCACGAAGTTCCGGTACGGCAGGTCGGTGCGGGAGACGAGCCAGCTCATGGGCGCGGCCACCGCGCAGCAGATCACGCTCGCGCTCGTCGCCAGGATGAAGGTCGTCAGCAACGGATCGATGAACGTCGGGTCGGAGATCAGCTGCCAAAAGTTGTCGAGGGTGAAGGAGCCATCGCGATCGACGAGGCTGTAGTAGAACAGCCACCCGAGCGGCAGGACGATCAGCGCGCAAAGCAAAGCGGCAATCGCCAGCATGATCGGCCGCGACAGATCGATCGCGGCCGGAACTTTCGCGTCGCGCTCAGCCAGGGCGGCAGTCAAGAACGGCTCTCCGGCCTACACGCCGAATATCTTGGTGTAGCGCTTCTTGATCTCCTCGCTCTGCTTCTCGACGCCGATCGGATCGTCCTTCATCTTCTTGATCTGGTCGAACGGCGTGCGTCCCGGCTTCTCCTTCGTGAGTGGATGCACGGAGCGGAGGCCGCCGATGTCGACGATGAGTTGCTGGCAGCCGGGCGTGAAGCAGTAGCTTTGGAACAGCCGTGCGGCGTTGGGATTTGGCGCATTCTTGAACACGGCATTCGGGCCGACGATGAGCGGCGTGCCCTCGGCCGCATAGACGATCTCGACCGGCTGCCCCTGCTCTTTCAGCTGGAACAGATTGTACTCGTTGCCGTCGGCCATGATCGCGCGTTCGCCGAGGGCAAGCTTCTTCGGCGGATCGGCCGACGACTGCACCTGCATGATCTTCTGCTTGGCGAGCTTCTCGAAATACTCCCAGCCAAGATCGCGCGATATCTGGAACGTCGCGGTCATGATGGTGCCGCTGTAGCCGGGATGGGCCTTCACGATCTTGCTCACCCATTTCGGATCGAGCAGATCCTGAAAGCTCTTCGGCGCCTCTTCGGGCTTCACCTGGCTGGTGTTGTATCCGATCACGCACAACCACGCGCGGAACGTCGCAAACATCCCGTCCGGATCCTTGTGCTCCGCCGGATAGTGCTTCGCCACGTCTTCCGGAACGTATGGCGTCAGCAGGCCAGCCCGGCGCCACACGATAAAATGCGCCGCGTCGGAGGACTGAACTACGTCGGCCGCATGGATGTTGCTGCCGACTTCCTGTCCGATGCGCTGAAAAAGGCGCTCCGCGCCGGTTCGCTCTACGCGGCAGGCGATGCCCGGGTATTTCGACTCGAAGTCTCTTGCGACCCGCTCCGCCACGGGCAAATCCACCGAGGTGTACCAGGCGACCTTGCCCTCTTTCTTGGCCGCATCGATCAGCGACGGCGTGATTGTGGTCGCCGCGGGTGCTTGTGCCCGGACGGGCGCGGCAAACGTTGTTAGTGCCAACGCGGCGGAACCCTGCAGCAACGCCCTGCGATTCAAACTCGGCTTTAACTCCATCGCCGTTTCCTCCACATCTCAACGCGTTGTTCTTGTTTCTTGCATTACGCCATCAGCGCCCGGCAGCGATCGGGTGGCAGGTGCAGCCAGACCGTGCTGCCCTGCGGGATATTCTCCGCCGCAGACGTTACCACGCGAAGCTGTGTGCCGTTGGCGACCTCGACCAGGTAGTCGCGGCTGCCGCCAAGAAACACGTTCCGCACCACGCGCGCCGCCAGCAGGTTGTCGCCGGACTCAGGTTTAGCCGCAAAAATCCGGATGTCGTGCTGGCGGATCGAGACGGCGGACTCGCCGCCCGCGGAAAGCTTGGGGCCGCTGCATCGTAGCGGCCGTCCGCCGAACTCGATGTGACGCTCGTCCACGTTCCGGCCCTTGACGACGTTACTTGAACCGATGAACCGCGCGACGAATTCCGAACGCGGCTGATGGTAGATCTCGGAGGGCGTGCCGGCCTGCTCGATCTTGCCCGCGTTCATCACGGCGATGATGTCCGCGGTGGTCATCGCCTCAACCTGGTCATGGGTCACGTAGACCGTCGTATAGCGGTAGGTATCGTGCAGGCGCCGGATCTCGAAACGCATTTCCTCGCGCAGATTGGCGTCGAGGTTGGATAGCGGCTCATCGAGCAGAAGCGTTTCCGGCTCGACGATCAGCGCCCGCGCGAGCGCGACCCGCTGCTGCTGCCCACCCGAAAGCTCACCCGGGTATCGGTCGACGAATTTCTCGAGCCGCGTGGTGGCGAGGATTGCGTTCAGTTTCTTGCCGATCGCCTCGCGACCGACCTTTCGCAGTTTCAGTCCATACGCGATGTTCTCAGCCACGGTCATGTGCGGCCAGAGCGCGTAGCTCTGGAAAATCATCGACATGCTGCGGCGCTCCGGCGGCAGAGCGCTGCCGGGCGAGGAGACGACGCGATTGCCCACCAGGATCTCACCCGCGGAGGGCTCGATGAAACCGGCGATCAACCGCAGCGTGGTGGTCTTGCCGCAGCCTGAGGGTCCGAGCAGGCAGACGAGCGATCCGTGATCGATGCGGAGCGACACGTCGTCGACGGCCGCGCCGTCGCCGAAATGCTTGGTCAGGTTGCGCAACTCGACCGCTGCCACGTGGCTCCCCCGGATCTCTAGCGCTCGTCACCCACCCACGAAGACGGGCTTGCGCTTCTCCATGAACGCCTTGCGACCTTCGGCGTAGTCCGCACTCGCGAAGCATCCCTTCACGAGTTCGGCGCAGCGCGCGAGATCCCGCTTCAACTCGTCCTTCATCACTTCACCGACGATAAATTTCACCGAGTTCACCGTGAGCGGCGCGTTCGCCGCGATGGTTTCGGCGTACTCCCTGACGTAACTCTCGATATCGGCGTCGAGAACCACGCGGTTGACGAGCTGCATCGCGTGCGCCTCCTGCACGTCGAATTGCCGGGCGGTGAAGAAGATTTCCTTTGCGAAGGACGGACCGACCACGTCGACCAAACGCTTTACCCCGGGAAATCCGTAGCCGAGCCCGAGCTTCGCCGCCGGCAGCGAGAAGCGCGAGTGATCCGCCGCAATCCGAATGTCGCAGCTGACCGCGAGGCCAAGACCGCCGCCGATGCAGTAGCCGCGGATCATGGCGATGGTGGGCTTGGGAAACGCGTGGACCGACGAGTAGATGTTCTCGACCGCGTCATTGTAGCGGGCGACCGCTTCGAGCGTGGCGCGTTCATCCTCGAACTTGGAAATGTCCGCTCCGGAAACGAAGGCCTTTCCTCCGGCACCCGTCAGCACGACGACGCCGATCTCCTTGTCCTGCTCAAACTCCTTGAGCACGCGGGCCACCGTTTCCCACATCTCCAACGACACAGCGTTGTGGCGTTCCGGGTTGTTGAAGATCAGGTAGCCGACGCGGCCTTCCTTTTTCGTCACGATCTTGTCACTCGTACTCATTTCAGTTCCTCGACTGTCATCGGCCCGGAGTCAGATGGCGTTCGCGCGGCGCAATGCTTCGACCTCGGGCTCGCTGAAACCGAACTCCTTGAGCACCTCGTCCGTGTGCTGCCCACGGTCTGGCGGGGGTGCCACGATCACGTTCGGCGTGCGGGAGAGTTTTACCGGCTGGCCGACGAGGTGCAGCGGGCCGCCTTTCGCCGTCTCGACGTCGCGCACAATGCCAAGGTGCTTGACCTGCGGGTCTTCGAACACTTCGTCTATTGCGTAGATCGGCCCGCAAGGCACTCCTGCCTCATTCAGCTTGTCGATCCAATAAGAACTCGTCTGCGTGGCGGTGTATTCCTCGATTGCGGCGTTCAACGCGTCTCGATTCTTCAGGCGCGCGCCCGAAGTTTCAAACTCCGCACGCTGGAGGAGCGCCGCCGCGCCGATCGCGCGCGCGAGCCGTTCCCACATCACCTGACCGGTCGTGGCGATGTTGATGTAACCGTCGGCGGTCTTGAACACGCCGGTGGGAATGCTCGTCGGATGATTGTTGCCGGCCTGTCCGGGTACTTCGCCCCGGTTGAGCCATCGGGCGGCCTGGAAATCGAGCATGAAGATCTGCGCTTCGAGCAGCGACGTCTCGATGCACTGGCCTTCACCGGATTTTTCGCGCTCGAGCAGCGCCGTGAGAATCCCGATCGCGCAGAACAGGCCGGCGGCAAGATCGGCGATGGGCACTCCGACGCGCATCGGCCCCTGCCCCGGCAGTCCGGTGACGGACATGAGCCCGCCCATGCCTTGCGCGATCTGGTCGAAGCCCGGTCGATCGCGGTACGGCCCGCTCTGACCGAATCCGGAGATGCTTGCGTACACAAGGCGTGGGTTGATCTCCCGTAGCCTGGCGTAGTCGATTCCGAGCCGCGCCTTGACGTCCGGCCGGAAGTTCTCGACGACGACGTCGGATTTCTCGACCAGGCGCTTGAACGCTGCGAGACCTTCGGAGGATTTCAGATCAAGCTCGAGGCTGCGCTTGTTGCGGTGCAGGTTCTGGAAGTCCGGCCCGTCGCGCGGACCGCCGGGAGGCTCGCCGGCGAGCATCCGCGCGGGCGGCTCGATCTTGATGACGTTGGCGCCCCAGTCCGCGAGCTGCCGCACCGCGGTCGGACCGGCCCTGACCTGGGTGAGGTCAAGAACCGTAAATTGCGCAAGCGCCTGAGATGCCCGAGGGAAGGACATGATTGCACGTCCGGTCGTGCGTTGGTGGAGCCGTCCTAAGTAGTTTCGCATGGCGAGTGCCGTGCGACTACTACCCTCAAGCGTCCGCCCTGCTCCAGGGCGCTATCCGCCGCTCGACCCACTTCAGTGAGCCCGTCAGCGCGACTCCGAGGAGCATTAAGAGGATCACCGGCACGAAGGTCTTGTCGGTCTCAAAGACATTGGCGTAGCGCGTGATCATGAAGCCAAGACCGGAGATGGTCGTGTAGAACTCCGCAATCACCATGCCGACCAGCCCGCGACCGATCGCGAGCCGGATTCCCGCCGCGATGTAGGGGACGGCAAACGGCAGCAACACATCTTTCCACATCTGCCGTTCCGATGATCGGAACGAGCGCGCGACCTCGAGCAGGTTCTTGTCGCATTCACGAACGCCCTGGTACGTGTTGATCAGGATCGGAAATACCGCGAAGAGAAACACGACGATGATCTTCGCCTGCATGTAGATGCCGAACCACAACACTAGGAGCGGAACCAGCGCGACGATCGGCGTCGCATAGAACGCGTTGATCGGTAGCTCGAGCGCCCAGTCGACCGGCTTCACACGCGCCATCAGGACCGCGAGCGGAATTCCGACCACGATCGCGGCGGCGAGTCCGTAGAACAAGATCTGCAAACTCTCGGCGGCGTAGTGAGGCAGCTCGCCGCTCAGGGTGAGCTCGATGAACGCGGCCGCGATCTTCGAGGGATAGGAAAACAGGATCGGGTTGACCAACGGCCCCAGCATTTCCCAAACGATCAGGATCAGCGCAAGGAACCCGTAGCGAAAGATTGCCCGCTGGTACCAAAACGGTGTGCGATCAGCGGCGGCCGTCACTGGACGGTCGGCGATGCCTGCGGCGTGAGCCTCGTTGGCAACCGTCATCCTGCTTGCTCCGGCTCGTGCTGGCCCGGCCCCGATCACTCCTCCGAAGGGCAGAGCGGCCCCTTATATTCGCCGAGCTCCTTGATCGACTCGTTTGCGAAGGAAAGGTCGACGAGGTCCTCATACTTCGGGGCCTCGCCTTTGGGGATGTTGCCGACGCGTTCCATCAACGCCGCAGTGCCATTGACGCGCTTGGGGGAGAGGCCGTGATTGCCGTCCCAGATGCACTGCTGCACCATGAATTCGAGAGACTTCTCGGCGACGTCCTGCGGCAGCTTCGTATACTTGACGATGATCGGCAGCACCTTCGCCCGATCGGTGTAGATCAGCCGGGTCGCCTCGATGTGACCTTTGACTAAAGCCTTCACTGCCGCCGGATTTTCCTTGATCAACTTCTCCGTCACGACGAGCGCGTTGTACAAATTCTCCGGCTGAAGTTCCCACATGCGGGCGATCGCGTGCAGGCCGGGAATTTTCTGCTGGGCGATGATCTCCTGCTCGACATGCAGGATCGCCGTGTCGATCTGGCCGGTCACGAGCGCGGGCACGTCTTCCGTGGCGATGCTGACAAAATTGACTTCCTTGGGATCGATCTTGGCCGCCCGCAGCACGCCACGCGCGAGTGTGTCGGCGAAACCGCCCGGCTCCTGAATGCCGATCCGTTTGCCTTTGAGGTCGGCCATCGTCTTTATGTCTTGCGTTACGATCATCGATGCTTCGAGCTTCGGCATGTTGGCCACGACCATCTTAGTGGCCGAGCCCTTGTGGCGGGCGACAGTCGAGAACGGCCCAGGCCCGGAGGCGACGTCAGCGCTCCCGGCCACGACCGCGCGGAAGGTGAAGACGCCGCCCGCGAGCTCGATGACCTTGACTTCCAGCCCGTACTTCTTGAACAGGCCGAGTTCATTGGCGATGTGCATCGGCATGTGCACGATGTTCGGCGGTGTGGTCGGCATCGCGACCGTGAGCTTGTGTTGCGCGTTCGCGACGCCAGGCGCGGCGAGCAGCAGCGCGGCGCCGAAGGCAACGAATGTCCCGCGAGTTGTCGACATTCCCTCGTCCTCCCTGTTTCCGATCCCTGACGCTTGGAATTTATTATTGTTGGTTCGCATGGCTTTGACCGGAATACCCGGCAGCCGAAGTCTAAGTAAATGGTAGGCGCTTTCCGAAGCGGTTAAAACCCCGCCATGACCAACGCGCAGCACGACGTCTGGGCCGTCGGTGAAGGTTACGAGCGCTACGTGGGTCGCTGGAGCCGGCTTGTCGCGCCAGAATTGGTGCGCGAGCTTGGCATTCCGGGGGGACGAAGCTGGCTCGACGTCGGCTGCGGTACCGGTGCGCTGAGCCGAACGATCCTGCTCCACGCATCGCCTGCCCGCGTGACCGGTGTCGATCCGTCCGAAGGCTTGCTCGCTTCCGCACGTGCGCAAATCACAGACCCCCGCGTCGAATTCCGCCAGGGCGATGCGCAGGCGATACCCGCGCCCGACGGCTTATTCGGCGCGACCGTCTCCGGCCTCGTGCTGAATTTCATTCCGGACCCGGCCAAGGGATTAGCCGAGATGCGCCGCGTCACGCAGCCGGGCGGCACGGTCGCCGCCTATGTGTGGGACTATGGCGGCGAGATGCAGCTCATGCGTCACTTCTGGGACGCGGCCGTCGCGCTCAAGCCGGCCGCACGCGAGTTCGACGAAGGCATCCGCTTCCCGGTGTGCCGGCCGGAGCCGCTCCTTGCCCTCTTCAGTGCGGCCGGCCTGCGGAACGTGGCGGTGAAAGCCATCGACGTGCCGACGGTCTTCAAGGATTTTGACGACTATTGGTCACCGTTCCTTGCGGGTCAGGGCCCGGCGCCGGGGTATTGCACTTCCTTATCCGAGGCCGATCGTGTCGCGCTACGCGATCGCATCCGTGCCGGATTGCCTCTCGCGGCCGATGGAAGCATTCCCCTGATTGCTCGCGCCTGGGCGGTACGAGGCACGAACTAGCTCGGAAGCAATTCGTATTTGAAAAAGTACGTGCTCCCGCGCTCACTTCGCGTCCCGCTTGCGACCCTCAATCTTGTCGGCCACCCAGCCCAGCAAGCGCGCCATCGGCCGCTGCAGGAAAGGTACATCCAGGGCCAGAAGCGCCAGACCGAGGGGGATCATCCAGAATCCAAGGATCGGCAAAAAGCCTACCAAACCGGCCGCGATCAGCACGATTGCGAGGGGGATGCGCACCCACACCGACGAGGGGCCGCGCAGCCAGTTGACCAGCCGCGCCGCCCATGAGGGCAGTAGCTTCGCCAGGCGTGCGAGTTCGGCATGAAGTTCCGCGCGTGATTGCTTGCTCATGGCGCAGAGTGGAACGCCGCCGGCCGGCCAAACGATCCATCGCCATGGCGCGGACGATCATTCGACCGGGTCGCCAGTTTTTCAAAATCCTCCCGCTCGCCTTAGTTGCCGCCCTTCCCGTTCGCCCTTAAGCTTTCCGCGCGCCAAAATCTCAAGGAAGACGGCCGGCACGCCAAAATCGCCGGCCTCAGAGGGAGGAAGCTCGATGCGTCGTCTCATGGCCGCGTTCGCGGCCACTATCCTGTTTGCGGCCGTTTCCGCCGCGCTCGCTCAAGTCCAGGCCCAGCAGGTCATCACGTTGAACGGCGCCGTCCAGTTCAACGACGACCACGCCTTCAACAAAGCGCTCCTCAAGTTCGAGGAGCTCGTGAAGAAGTACTACGGCAAGCCGATCAACTTCGTGCTGCACCGGAACTCGTCGCTCGGCCTCGAGAAGCAATATTTCGAGTACATGGCGCAGGGCAAAGCAGTGGACTACGCGATCGTGTCGCCCGCGCACATGTCGACCTTCTCGCGCGCGGCACCCTTCATCGACGCGCCCTTCCTGTTCCGCGACCTCAAGCATTGGAACAAGGTGCTCGACCGCGACATCCTCAAGCCCGTCGCCGACGAGATCGCCGAGAAGGCGGACGTGATGCTGATCGGCTACGCGGGCGGCGGCGTCCGCAACATCTTCGTCAACAAGCCCGTGAAGAACCTTGCCGAGATCAAGGGCCTCAAGGTGCGCGTGCAGGGCGCGCCGATCTGGAGCCGCACGTTCCAGGCCGCCGGCATGGCGCCGACCGTGATCGCCTACAACGAGGTCTACAACGCGATCCAGAACGGCGTGATCGCCGCGGGCGAGAACGAAGCCGCCGGCGTCGAAAGCATGAAGTTCTTCGAAGTCGCGCCGCATCTCGCGATGACGGAGCACGCGATCACCATCCGACCGATCTGCTTCTCGGGCAAAACCTTCAAGACCCTGCCCCAGGACCTGCAGGCAGCGATCCTCAAGGCCGGCAAGGAAGCCGGCGCCTACGGCCGCGAGATCGAGTCCTCGGAAGACAGCAAGAAACTCGACGCGCTCGAGCAGGCGGGCAAGCTGAAACGCGTGCCGTTCGCCGACCGCGCCGAGATGAAGAAGCTCGTCGACCCGGTGATGGCCGCCTATGCGAAGGAGATCGGGGCGGACAAGATCTTCGCCGAGATCAACGCGATCAGCGACGCGACGAACTGAGCCAACCGATCCCGCGGCCGGGAAACGACCCGGCCGCGGCGACTTCCTCGTCCATGCGATAGGCACATGACCGGAGCATCGCCCGGAACGCCGAGCCTTTGGCGCAGGTTCACCGCGGCCTACGCGGAGTTCCTGTCGTGGCTCCTCGTCATCACGATCGCCGTGCTCATCGTGCCCGTCTCGCTGCAGATCTTCTCCCGCTACACGGCGCTGATCCCCTCCTACATCTGGACCGAGGAGCTGGCGCGCTTCATGTTCGTCTGGTCGATCATGCTCGGGGCGATGATCGGCGTGCGCGAGAGTACGCATTTCGAAGTGGATGTCTGGCCTGCCGTCTCGCCGCGCGTCGCCGCGGTCGCACGGGTATTCGCGCGCCTCGCGGTACTCGCGCTCGCCCTCGTCTTCATCTGGGTCGGCATCGAGTTCACCCGCTTCGGCTGGTACCGCATTTCGGAGTTGGCGGAGCTGCCGCTGTGGCTGATCCATATCGCCTGGCCGGTGGCGGGTGCGAGCTGGTTGATCTTCCTTGGCGAGCAGATGCTCGATGACTTTCGCATCCTCTTTCACGGCAGGACCACATGACCGGCAGCGTGCTCTCCTCGGGACAGGCGGCCTCGATCCTGTTCGGCCTGTTTTTCCTCTTCATGCTCCTGCGCGTGCCGATCGCGTTTGCGCTCGCGCTCGCGTGCCTGCCGATCCTGATGATCGAGCCGCGGCTAGGCGCCATGACGCTCGCGCAGGAAACCTTCAACGCCTACAACTCGTTCATCCTGCTCGCGGTGCCGTTCTTTCTGCTCACCGCCAATCTGATGAATGTCGGCGGCATCACCGACCGGCTGATGCGCTTGTCGCGCACCATGGTCGGGCATTGGCCGGGCGGACTCGCGCAGATCAACGTGGTTCTGTCGATCTTCTTCGCCGGAATCTCCGGCTCATCGACGGCGGATGCCGCGAGCCAGTCCAAGATCTTCATCGCGGCGCAGCGGAAGGAAGGCTACGACGACAGCTTCTCTGTCGCGATCACCGCGGTGTCGGCCGTGCTCGCGGTGATCATCCCGCCATCGATCCTGATGATCGTGTGGGGCGGCATCCTCACGGTCTCGATCGGCGCGCTGTTCCTGGCCGGCATCGTGCCGGGACTCCTGATCGGCTTCGCGCAGATGGCGACCGTGCACGTCTATGCCAAGCAACGCGGCTACCCGACCTATGCGCGCGCGACCTGGGCTGCGCTCGGCAGCGCACTCCTCATCTCCACGCCGGCTTTGACCACGCCGCTCATCATCGTCGGCGGCAAGGTGTTCGGCTGGTTCACGGCCACCAAGTCCGCCTGCATCGCGGTGCTCTATGCGGGCGCGCTATCGCTCCTCGTCTATCGCGAGATGGACATGAAAGGCCTGCACTACGCGCTCCTGGACACCGGCAAGCTCGCCGGCCTCGCCCTGTTCTGCGTCGGCACCGCGAGCGCCTTCGGCTGGATGCTCGCGTATTACAGGATCCCGGAGGTGCTGCTGGCCGGCGTGCAGACCTGGGGCATGGGTCCAACCACCACCGCATTCTTCATTGCGGGCGTGTTTCTTGTGGTCGGCTGCTTCCTCGACGCGATCCCGGCGATCATCATCGTCGGCACGATTCTCGATCCGCTCGCGAAATCCGTCGGCATGGACCCGGTGCATTTCGCGATCGTCGGTATCGTGTCGCTCGCGTTCGGGCTGGTGACGCCGCCCTACGGCCTCTGCCTGATGATCGCCTGCTCCATCGCCGGCATCCGCATCGTCGATGCGCTCAAGGACACGATGATCATGCTGATCCCGATGCTGGGCGTGCTCGCGCTCATCATCGTATGGCCGGACGTCGCGCTGTTCCTGCCCAAGCTGATCTCGCCGGAATTCATGCGCTAACGTTTTTTCCGTTGTCATGGCCGGGCTTGTCCCGGCCATCCACGCCTTGAAGCGCGACGCGACAATAAGGCGTGGATGCCGCGACAAGCGCGGGCATGACGGAGTCAGTCGTCGTCATCTCCGCCGAACTGCCAACGGCGGTCCCGGCGATCGCGCCAGTAGCGATCGTCACCGCGCACATGACGCTCTACGCGCGTCGAGCCGCGGTACTCACGCCCACGATATCGATCGGTCGTGACCGACCAGTCGTGGGTGTGCAGGCACGTCGTGCGGCCGTTGCTGGAATTGCACGACGTATTCGAGCTCGTGTTCGACGAAGTGTTGCCGGCGACTGCCGGCGTGGCCGTGACCGTGAGCAGTGCGATCGACGCGAGAAGAAATGGCTTCATGGTTTCCTCGTTGTTGAATTTATTCCGGAGAAACACGCCGGCCCCACGCGCGTTCCTCAACAAGCCAATTGACACCGAACTTGAGCGCAGAGGTTCCGATCGCCACGTTCTCATCGCGATGTTGAACCGCGGATGAACACGAAACCCGCCTGCAATTCATCTACGTGACAAAAAGATAATTTGCGGAGCCGTTCTCACGCCGCGCGCGTTGCGTAGATACGATGTACGTCACGCTCGATCCGCGACGTGACGCGAAGAGAATGACCAGAGGAGACTGAGATGAAAGCGACTCTGTTCGGACTGGCCGCAGTCATCGGTGTGGGGCTTGCGGTAAGTGCGCCGGCCCCTGCTCAAGCGACGAGCGGGCATGGCTACTATGGCTATCACTACGGTCACTATCCTCACTATCGCAAGTACAAGCGCCACTGGGTGAAGCGTCACTACTACCCGTACTACTCCTACGGCTATTATCGCCCGCATCGCGCTTACAATTATCACTGGTAAGGCCGATTTCCCGCTACCGGTGACAAGAGCCCGGCTCCGTCACGCGGAGCCGGGTTTCTCATTTGTCATGGTCGCCAGCGTCATTTGAAAATTGGGGGCGGCCGCCGCAGGATGCTCTTCGCTGGCGTTCTGAGGAGCTCACACGATGGCAGCAAACGACGCTTCAGCAATCCGTGACGTGCTCGCCAGCCAATTTCGCGCGCTGCAATGGGAGCCAGGCCGTCCCGCCGATTGGGTGGCGTTCCGCTCGACGTTCTTCCCGGACACGACATTCGTGCCCGCCGCGCGGCCAGCGCAACGCAAGACAGTCGGCGAATTCATCGCCCGCATGCAGAAGCTCGAGGCGGACGGCAAGCTCAAGACCTTTCACGAGACCATGCTCGGCACCACGATTCACGTGTTCGGCAACGTCGCGATCGCGCTTGGCGCATGCGAGATGCTGGAGAACGGCGAGGAGGTGACGCGCGATGTCGGCGCGTTCCTGTTCGTCAAGGACGCCGGCAAATGGCGTATCGCCGGCCAGGCGTGGGATCTCGAAACCGAAGATAATCCAATTCCGGCTCCCCTCAGGAAACCGGAGGCGTGAACCTGCCGCCCCAAATTTGACGGCAGAAGACGATTGTCCGATGCTTTGATCGTAAATCGGGGAGGGTCGAATGGCTTATCGTTACGGCGGAGTGACGCCGCCCACCACAATCGTCCTGGTCCTGTCGGTGGTGTTGGCTTTGCTCGCACTCATCGTGTGGTTGGGGCTCGTCCGGATTCCCATCGTGCAGGCGAATCTGTTCGCCACGCTCTTGATCGCGTACGGGCTTTTGCTTGCGGGAAATCTCGTCCGCGGCATGTGAGCGGTGGTCAGGCAAAATAAAAATGGCCCCTCGCGGGGCCATTTTCATTGCAAGCTACGGTGAAGGTCAGTCGCAGACGCGCTTCTTCGTGATCACGACCGTGCCGTTGGGGCGAAACTTGCGTGTCTCGACCGTACGGCAGTCTGCCTGTCCGTACGCGTAGTAACCTTGGCTATGGTAACGATGGCGGGGGGTGTCGCCGATGCGCACGCCGACGCCATGTTCACCCGCGCGAATGCTCACTTGAGCATCGGCCGGGGTAACCGAGCCAACCGTCGTCGCAGCAAAGGCGAGCGCCGCCGCTGCGAGCGTAACGTTCAACATCTTCATGATTTCTCTCCGTCCGTTCCTGCCGACCCAATGCGTCAGCAAGGAATACGTTCCGAAAAAAGTGCTGGAACGTATTTCCTATCAGCGCGTTACGGCCGCTTTGTCGTTCCCGGGGCGAATCAGTCGGCGTCCCTCAAAACGCGTTATTGTGCGCGAGCCGCGACGGGCGGCGGGACGTAACCGACGGAGCCATTTCCATGCGCGACCCATTTGTCAATTTTCTGCTGTTACTGGTGATCGGTATTGTTGCAGGCGTTATTTTTGACCGTGTGGCCGGCCCCGGCTGGCTCGCGCGGCAGTTCACCGGCCCGCGCAGCCTGATCACGAGCGCGCTGGTCGGCATCGCCGGCTCCTTCGTTGGTTTCCACATCGCAGCGCTGCTCACCTTGGCCGGCGTCTACGCCGGATACGTCGCGGCGGCGGTCGGCGCCCTGATCGTGCTGTTTCTCTGGCGGGCGATCCGCTAGACCCGGCAGGAATGCAGGCGCGGAGCATGGGTTCGGAAGTGCGCGACAATACAGGGCGGCGGCGGTTCGAGCTGGAGACGCCGGCCGGCACCGCCTATTCCGACTACAGCCTCGTGGGCGAGTTGCTCACGATCAAGCACACCGAAGTCCCGCAGGAGCTGGAAGGCCAGGGTGTCGGATCCCGGCTCGCGCGCGGCCTGCTGGAGCAGGCGCGCGCCCGCGGGCTCAAAGTGGTTGCGCGCTGCCCGTTCGTCTCTGGTTATATGCAACGGCACCCAGAGTTCGACGACCTGCGGCCTTGAGCGTCAGGGCCGCGTCAGGTGCTGCAGCTTGTTGAGTACGAGCTGATGGAAGCGGTCCAGCGCATCGATGTTCGTGTGCGTGATTGTGGCGTCGGCGCTGAGATCAAAATTGGCCAGCTCGCCCACGAAGCCCGGTCCGGCGACGGCTTGGTGTCCGAAGCCGTCGCGTGCATAGAAATTGATGAACGCGCTCACGTTGGCCGGTACGCGTCGAACCTCGGTTGCGTCGAAAATGACCGCCAGCAGGACCGGCACATCGCGGCCGTTCAGGGAGTCCGCAACGTCGAAGGTCGCGTTCGCGCCGAGCGAGTGACCGACGATCACCACGGGTCCGGTATGACCGTCGCGGCGGCGTTGAACGATCTGGTCGGCAATCGTCTGCCAAACCTCGTAGCCGTAGACGTTCGCGCGGAAGCCCTGGTTGTTGAGCTTGCCGGCGAGATCGTCCATGCCGAGCGAGAATATCCCGAGCAGCCCCCGCATGAGGTAGACGTGCGTTTCCGAACGCATCAGGTTCGGTTGCGGCGAAACGTGTTGCGCTGGCGCTGGGGCGGAGGTGACATTCACTGCCGCGAGAAGCGCCGCGGCGATACTCGTACGCACAGACATGACCCACTCCCTGTAGAGCTCCATTCTAGCTTGGGTCGTTTTCCGGGCCAACGCGACCTACTCGCCCAGCAAATGCAGAACGATCTCGCGACGATGTGACCGGGTTCGGTGCTCGAAGACGTAGATGCCCTGCCAGGTGCCCAGCATAGGCTTTCCGGCCGAGACCGGAATGGAAAGCTGGACGCCAGTCAGGGCCGTCCGGATGTGGGCCGGCATATCGTCCGGTCCCTCGGTGTCGTGGACGTAGTCTCGCGTCTCGGGCGCGACGTCCTCGAAAAACGCCTCAAGGTCCGTTCGCACGTCGGGGTCGGCATTCTCCTGGATGATCAACGAGGCCGAGGTATGCCGGCAGAACAAAGTGAGCAGGCCGTTGCCGATCCCCTGCCCCGACACCCACTTGCGAACGTCGCCGGTGATTTCGACGAGTCCCTTGCCGCGGGTCGCGACTGTGAGCGTGTGTTGCGTTTGGCGCATGTGCCTGTTTTCGCTTGTCACCCCCGGGCTTGACCCGGGGGTCCATGATGACGCGCCACCTGCTCAGACGCATGGCGGGTCATCCCCGGGTCTAACCCGGGGACGGCAATGACGGAGTGGCAAATCTTACGCATGGAGCTGCTCCGCGAGATCGAGAAGATCGCGCGCCGAGAAATCGACCGGTACGCTCGGCGCGGCTTCGCCCTTGCCAGGCCCTTTTTCGTCCGGCCGCGCGATGAATGCCGTGCGCAGGCCGCTCGCAGCCGCCGCGCTCAGGTCGCCGCTGTGGGCCGCCACCATCATGCATCGTGACGGTGGCAAGTCGAACGCCTCGCACGATGCGAGGTACACGCGCGGTTTCGGCTTGTAGTCGCCGGCGAGCTCGGCTCCGAGGATCGCGTCCCAGGGAAAGTCGTTGCGGCGGGCGAGATCGGCCATCAACGAAATATTTCCGTTCGACACCGGCGCGAGGCGGAAACGCTTTCTCAATCGCGCGAGCGCCGCCGGCACGTCGGGCCAAGCGTCGAGGCGATGCCAGGCAAGATTTAGGTCGATGAGCCGATCCTCCGGAACCGTTTCGAGGCGGAAGCGCGGCACGATGCGATCGAGATTGCGCCGGTGAATGACGTCGAGCTTCGAGAATGGGATGCGGCCGGAGCGGACTTCCTCCATGCCGGTCTGATACTCGCCGCGCCACGCATCGGCGAAGGCTGGCCAGTCGAGCCGGTGTCCGAGCGGGCCCAGTATCTTCTCGCTCTCGCGCGCAATGCTCGTGCGCCAATCGACGAGCGTGCCGAAGACATCAAAGAACAGCGCCTCGACTTGCACGGGTTTTGCTCAGACGACTTCGAGCACGTTGTAGATCGGACCGCTTGGCAGGCGATGGCCGACCGCGATTGCCACCACGCGGTTGAGCCAGTCGTATTTTTCCGACGAGGTTTCGAACCAAGGAGTGACGCGGAAATAATACTCGTTCGGATTCACCACCTCGCCTTTGGCAAGACGATCGATGACCGGTTTCGGCCCGTGGCGGATGCCGCGGTAGCGCATGCCGATCAGCGCGCCGTCGTCGGTCTCCATCACGAGCCGGACGTTGATGGTGATCGCCCCGTCGGAGCGGAGCGATTGCCAGTCGCTGCCGCCGGTGCGGAACTTGCCGCGCAGCCGCTCGCCCTCGAACGTACCCCCGGTAATTTCCCCGATGCGGCGGTCATACCCGGGTGTCATGCCGATAACACTCGGAGGCGCGACTCCGATCTCGAACACGAACAGCGGCCGGGAGCGGATCTCCAGCATTTCGGCGGGCATTTTTGCGGCAAGGCCGGCGGTATTCATCAGTTCCCTCCCTGATCGCCGGAGTGGAACACGTCATCGGAGCCGCGACAACGTCGCGGAACGGCCTCTCAACGCGGGCGTTGCCCTAGAGCCGTGTCCAAGAGGCCGGCTCTCACAGAGGAGCAAACAGATGAAACGGACTTTGATCGGTGTCGCCGCTGCGGCTGTCCTGGCGAGCAGTGCCCTTGCGCAAACAGTGGTCATCGAACCGCAACAGCGTACTGTGATCCGGAACTACGTCGTCAAGGAGCGCGTGCGGCCGATCGAACTGCGCGAGCGCGTGGTCGTTGGCGCGACCCTCCCGGCAGAAATCGAACTCACGCCGGTGCCTGAGACGATCTACGCCGAAGTGCCGTCGCTGCGACCCTACCGCTACTTCGTCTGGGAGGACCGCTTCGTGCTGGTCGAGCCCTCAAGCAGACGGGTAATCCAGATCGTCGAGTAGCCACACGAGTTGCGAAATTCCGCCGCGATCCGGTCGCGGCGGAGTTTTTCTGCGCATGTGAATCAGAATTAAACGGGAAGTGTGCAATCCAACCGGTGTCGCGCGCTTGACATTCCGACGCGCCGGTCCAATCTGAAATTGTCGGCTCCGAAAAGGACCGGCGCGGAACCGTAGCGCATGACCACCCCCGAGCGCAACTCCATGGACGCACCGTGGTCTGACAAGGCGAATGCTCATTCTCTATGGTGCCTTATGCAACCACGCGTGACGCAGTAACCACCCGACGCATGAGGCAGTCCGATGTTCAGCCGCTGGGGAGCGTTCGTCTATCGCTTCCGTCGACCCATCGCCGTGATCACGGTCGTCGTCGCCCTTGCATCGACGACGCTTGCGTCGCAGACCGCAGGCGTCCTGAGCGCCGGTGGCTGGCTCGACGCCGACTCCGAATCCGCGGCGGTCGACGAGCGGCTTGACGCCGAGTTCGGAGCGGGCAGATCGTCGGTCATCGCCCTCTTCCGATCCGACGCGCCTGGCGCGGACGCCACCGCCCCGGCATTCCAGGCCGCCATCGCGAGCTCGCTCGAGGAGATCGCGGCGGACGAGCGCGTGTCCGACGTGATCGGCTACGCGGAAACGGGCGATCGACGGTTCATCAGCACGGCCGGAACGCCGCGTACGTCGTCATCGAACTCGACATGACCGACGAGGAGTCGGTCGCCGTGACCGACGAGATCCGCGAATCGATCGTCCCGCCGGCCGGCTACACCTATCAGCTCACAGGCTACGGCCCGATCACCCTCGATTGGCCGAGCAGTCCGAGCAGGATCTCCAGAAGGCCGAGCTCGTGTCGCTGCCGATCGCGGCGATCGTCCTCGTCCTCGTCTTCGCCTCGATCATCGCCGCCGGGATGCCCCTGCTGGTCGCCGGTCTCGCCATCCCCTCGAGCCTCGCGCTGATCTATGTCGTGGCGCAACAGATCGAGATGAGCATCTTCGTGTTGAACATCGCGACGATGCTGGGTCTCGCGCTCGCGATCGACTATTCGTTGTTCATCGTCAGCCGCTACCGCGAGGAGTTGCGACGCGGCCGGACCGTCGGCGAGGCGGTCGAGCGTGCGGTCGCGACCTCGGGCAAGGCCGTGGTCTTCTCGGGGCTCGCCGTCGCGATCGGGCTCTCGGGCCTGCTCCTGTTCGAGGCGCCGGCCATCCGCTCCATCGGCATCAGCGGCGCACTCGTCGTCCTCTCATCGGTCGTGTTCGCGCTCACGTTCCTGCCGGGCGGTCCTGGGGATGCTCGGCCATCGGGTGAATTCGCTGTCGCTCCGCGGTCTGCGGGGCCGGTTCCGGCCGGTCAGCGACACACCGGACGCCGTTCGGACATCACGGTGGGAACGAGTCGCCCACGCCGTGATGCGCCGGCCGATCGCCGTTCTTGTCCCGACGCTCGCCATCCTGCTCATCGCCGGAACCCCGTTCCTGCGCCTGGAGCAAGGGGTCCCTGGCGCCGAGATCTATCCCGAGGGGGTCGAGAGTCGCGATGCCTACGTCGCATTGCAGACCGAGTTCGCGCCCGGGGAGACGACGCCGATCGTGATCCTCGCCGACGTCCCCGGCCCCGCGACGGGCCTTGCGACGATCACCGCGCTCGACGCCTACGCCAACGACCTCGAGGCGATCGAGGGCATCGATCGGGTCGAGGGCCCCTTCACGATCACCGATCCCGCGACCGGTGCCGCGCTGGCACCCGACGAGGTGGCCGCGCTGTACGCCCTGCCGGAGGGCCAGCGACCCGCCGGCCTGGATGCCCTGTTGGACCGGTACGTGCGCGACGGGGTCATCCGTCTCGACGCGATCAGTCCCCTCTCTCCCGTCCGTGCCCGCCGCGACCGATCTCATCCCGGTCATCCGCGGCGTGGATCCCGGCGACGGGATCACCACCCAGGTCGGCGGTAGCGCCGCCAGCGGCTACGACTTCCTCGTGTCGCAGGGGCAGCGCGCCCCGTACGCGGTCGGCCTGACGCTCGTCGCGAGCGCGCTCATCCTGTTCCTGCTGTTCGGCTCCGTCGTCATCCCGATCAAGGCCGTGATCATGACGCTGCTGTCCATCACCGCGAGCTTCGGCGCCATGGTATGGATCTTCCAGGAAGGCAATCTGTCCGGCATCCTGGACTTCGAGCCGCTCGGGTACACCAGCGCGGGCAATCCGATCATCATGTTCAGCGTCATCTTCGGGCTGTCGATGGACTACGAGGTGCTCCTGCTCTCGCGGATCCAGGAGGCGTACCGCAGGACCGCTGATAACACGGCGTCGGTGGCCGAGGGACTGTCGCGCACGGCCGGCGTCATCACCGGGGCGGCGCTCATCATGGTCGTCGTCTTCTCGGCGTTCGCCCTCGCAGAGGTCATCACGATCAAGAGCATCGGGGTCGGCATGGCGATCGCGGTCGCGGTCGATGCCACGATCATCCGGGTGCTCCTCGTGCCGGCGACGATGCGGCTCATGGGCCGGTGGAACTGGTGGGCGCCTGGTCCGCTCGGTCGCCTGGCCGACCGGCTCGGGTTCAGCCATGTCGAGGATGACGAAACTGAGCCCGAACCCGCCGTCACCCGGCCGACCCCGCCGGAGTACGCTGGGGCCTGATGGACGAGCGCACGGATCCGGACGGCGGGAGCGGCCCCGGCGGAAGCGGCCCCGCGGGGTCGGGCGCGGGTCCGCCGGGTCCGAGGATCCGTCAACGTCGACCGGCAGGTGACACGCCTTGGACCGGCGAGCGGAGGCCGTGGCCCCGGTGACCCGGAGGTTCGCGTCTACTCGTGGGAATGGGGGCCTGATCAGGCGCGTCGACCGGGGCTGCCGTGGATCGGCATCTTCCTGCTCGTGTTCGGTGCGCTCCTGCTGATCCAGCAGCTCTACCCGCAGGCCGAGTCGCTCGGATCGCTTTTCGTCCTGGCGGTCGGGATCGCGTTCCTCATCAGATGGGCCATCGACCGCGGGACCGGGTCGCTCTACGCCGGCGCGATCATCACGGCGCTCGCGGTACCGGGGTTGCTCAACGCGGCCGGCGTCGAGGCCGATGGACTCGGCACGTTGAGCTTCGGCGTGGCGTTCCTCTTCATCGCGACCGTGCGGGCCGTGTCCGGGGGCGGGTTCGGATGGCAGGCCTGGTTCGGCGGGCTGCTGGTCCTGCTCGGCGTCGTGAACATGACCAGACCCGAGGTCGGCGGGCTGATCGTGCCGCTCACGCTGCTCATCCTCGGGGCAGTGCTGGTATTCGGCGGATTCGCAGGGGGACGTCGCGGGACGAGCTAGATCGAACGGTCCAGGCGGCGATCAGAGTCCTGGCAGGGGCCGCCGTCGCCGTCGCGACCTCGATCGAGTCCGCCACGACATCGGCGACCCGACTCAGCTCGTCGTCGGTGACGATGAACGGCGGCCCGAGCAGGATCGTGTCGCCGTCGGTGCCGTCGGCGTTCCCGTCCCCGAGTAGAGCAGCACCCCGCGCGCGCGCGCGGCCGCGACGATGGCCTCGGTGACGCGCGCGACGCGCGGATACGGCCGGCGCGACTCGCGATCGTCGACGATCTCGATCCCGACCAGGAGGCCGCGACCGCGGATCTCGCCGACGCGTGGGTGATCGGCGAGCGCCCGTGAGGAGGGCCTCGAGTCGCGCTCCCTTCGTCGCGCTCGGACTCGACGAGGATTCGTCCTGCAGGATGCGCAACACCTCGCGTGCGACCGCCGCGCCGACTGGTGCGTGCGAGTACGTGAACCCGTGCACGAACCTGGCTCGGCGCCGTCACCGTCGCGTACACCTCGTCCGACGCCGCGACGAACCCGAACGGCCAATAGCCCGACGACGCGCCCTTCGCGGCGACGAGCAGTCCGGCCGCACGCCCAGTGGTCCACCCCGAACCAGCGTCCGGTCCGCCCGAACCCCGTCATCACCTCGTCCGCGATGAGCAGGACGCCGTGGCGGCGGCACACCTCGGCGATGGCCGGCCAGTACGATCCGGCGGCACGACCGCCCCAGCGTCGCGCCGACGATCGGTTCCGCGACGAACGCCGCGACCGTGTCGGGCCCGGCGGATGGATCGCGTGGTCCAGCTCGTCGGCGAGCTCGCGTCCATCGTCGAGCGCGGACGCGCCCGGGTAGCCGGCGCGATACGGGTACGCCGCAGAGAGATGACGGAACCGACCCAGCCACCCCTCGTAGGGCCGGCGGAGCGGCCGTCGGCCTGACAGGTCGAAGCGCCGAGCGTATTGCCGTGATAGCTCCCCCACCGCGCGAACACCGTCCATCGTTCGGTGTCGCCACGGGCGACGTGGTAGGCGCGCGCGAGCTTGAGCGCCGTCTCGATCGCCTCGGATCCACCGGACACGGGGTAGATCGCCGGTCCATCCATCGGCAACACCGCCGCGACCTCGCGCGCGTACGCCTCGATCGGCTCGGTCGTGAACGCACTCCCGTGGGCGTACGACAGCCGTCTGGCCTGCGTCGCCATCGTCGTCGCGATCGTCCCGGCCATGGCCGACATTGACGACGATCGCGCCACCGGCGGCGTCGAGATACGCCGGCCGTCGGCGTCGACGATGGTCGAGCCGTTCGCCTCGACCGCGACCGGTGGGTCGGCGGCGGTGATCGGAACGGCGCGACACACGGTCGGCCACGGGGTCATCGGGACGCATGCGGGCTATTCTACCGCGCCCCGTCCTCGACGCGACCCGCCACATGACCGCCCTGCCCAGCCCGCCACCTGCACGCGCGACGAACCCGAGGCCTACATCGCCCGGGACCGGCGGCGCGCGCTGGCCGAGCGCGACGAGATGCCGACCGCGTCGCGGGCGCCGCACTCTTCGCCGACATCTCCGGTTTCACCCCGCTGACCGAGGCGCTGGCCGCGAGCTCGGTCCGCAACGCGGCGCCGAGGAGCTGACCGCCCACCTTGGGCGCGTCTTCCATGCCGTCATCGACGCGCTCGACCGGCGCGGTGGCGAACGTCATCTACTTCTCGGGCGACGCGATCACCTGCTGGCTGGACGGCGACGACGGCGTGCGCGCGACGGCGGCCGCGCTGGGATGCAGACGCCATGGCCCGGGTCGGCCCATCCGACCCCCGGTGGGGCCACGGTCCAGCTCGCGCTCAAGGTGGCGGTCGCGAGCGGCCGGGCGCGGCGTTTCGTCGTCGGCGATCCGGACATCCAGCTCATCGACGTCCTCGCCGGCGCACTCATCGACGACCTCGCCGACGCCGAGCACCATGCCGAGAAGGGCGAAGTCGTGCTCGACCCCTCGACGCTGGCGGCGTCGGCGATCGTGTCGGATCTCGCAGACGCGCGTCGATCCGGAACGCGACCGAACGTTTGGCGTCGTGGGCACACTGCTCGTGGACGTGCCCACGAGCGAGGTCGTGGAGCCTCCGCCCCTCGACGAGGAGCTCGTCCGACCATGGCTGCTGCCCGCCGTGTACGAGCGGCTGCGGACAGGCCGCGGGGAGTTGCTGGCCGAACTGCGACCGGCCTTTCCGCTCTTCCTGCGATTCGGCGGGATCGACTACGACGACGATCCGGAGGCCATCGAGAAGCTCGATCGACTTCGTCCGCCGGGCCCAGCGGATCATGGCCGGCTATGGCGGCAACGTCCTGCAGCTCACGCTCGGCGACAAGGGCGCGTACCTGTATGGCGTATTCGGTTCGCCGATCGCCCACGAGGACGACGCGGCGCGGGCGGCCTCGGCGGCCCTCGAGCTCCGTGACCTGGAGGCGACGACCTCGGCCGAGGAGATCCAGATCGGGATCACCCATGGCCGCCTCCGGAGCGGCACCTACGGGCACGTCATGCGCCGCACGTTCGTGTGCCTCGGCGACGCCGTGAACCTCTCGGCACGACTGATGTCGAGGGCCCCGTCCGGCGCGATCTACGTCAATGAGGACATCCGCGAGATGGCCGGCGACGCGTACATCTGGGAGCGCCTCCCCGATCTCACCGTCAAGGGCAAGACCGCGACGATCGTGGCGTATGCCCTGAAGGGATCGCTGGAACGGGCCTCGCGGCGCAAGACGCGGTTCGAGTTGGCACTCGTGGGACGCCGCGCCGAATTGGCCACCCTCGATGCTGCCCTCGAGCGGACCCTGGCCGGTGACGGGCGGATCCTGGGCATCGCGGCCGAGGCCGGCATGGGCAAGTCCCGGCTCGTCGCGGAGTTCGTGCGGTCGGCGCGCCGACGCGGCCTGTTCGTGGCCTTCGGTGAATGCCAGTCGTTCGGCACGAACACGAGCTACTTCGTGTGGCGCGAGATCTGGCGGCGTCTGCTCCATCTGGAGGATGACCAGCCACCCGAGCGACAGGTGGCGCACCTGGAGGCGATGCTCGCCGGCATCTCGCCCGGCCTCGAGGCGCGCGCCCCGTTGCTGGCTTCGATCGTCGGCCTGGACATGCCTGACACCGGGCTCACCGCCAGTCTCGACGCGAAGGTCCGCAAGGCCTCGCTCGAAGACCTGCTCGCGGTCTGCCTGCGCGTCCGCTCGGCCCGGGGGCCGCTCATCCTCGTCCTCGAGGACTGTCACTGGATCGACCCGCTGTCGCGGGATCTGCTCGAGGTCCTCGGCGGCGAACGAGCGCCGCCCTGCAGGTGCTCATCGTGCTCGCCTACCGGCCCGCGGCGGAGGCCGGCGGCGGTCTCGGCGTCGAGCGCATCCCGGACTTTGGCGAGATCCCGCTTGACGTGCTGGTACGGGACGACGCCGCAACGCTGATCGCCGCGAAGCTTGCCCAGGTCGTCGGGTCGGCCGACGCCCCCGCGACCCCGCTCGTGGACCTCGTGACGGATCGGTCGGGCGGCAACCCGTTCTACATCGAGGAACTCATCAGCTACATCACCAGTCGGGGCGTGGACCTGACCGACGCCGACGCCCTGGCCCAGCTGGAGCTACCCGAAAGCCTGCACAGCCTGGTCCTGTCGCGGATCGACCAGACGGCCGAGTCTGCCGCGACAGACCCTCAAGGTGGCGAGCGTCGTCGGTCGCGTCTTCGAGGCGCCCATCCTGCCGGGCGCGTACCCGGAGTTGGGTTCCCTTGACGACGTGATCGCCCATCTCGACACCCTCCGCGCGGCCGACCTCGTCAACCTTGACCGAGCCGCTGACCAGGCCTACCTGTTCGAGCACCTACCGCCACCGAGGAAGTGGCCTATGAGACCGCTGCACGCGCAGCATCAGCGCCTCCACGATCGCGTGCTCGTAGGAGGCGGCCAGGTCGGCGCGACGGCGCGCCGTCTCCGCCTCGCCCAGGTCGCGCACGGCGTACAGCAGCGCGGTCTTGAGGCCGGCGAAGGAGAAGTCGAGGCCCGCCACCTTGGCGGCGGTCGGGAAGGAGAAGGCGGTCGGGTCGCCCTCCTCGGCGAGCCGCGACAGAGCCGGGCCGCCGGGGTAGCCGAGCCCGAGCAGCCGCGCGCCCTTGTCGAAGGCCTCGCCGGCGGCGTCGTCGAGGGTCGCGCCGAGCGTCTCGAAGCCGGCGTGGTCCTCCACGCGGGCGAGCAGCGTGTGGCCGCCCGATGCGATCAGGCACAGGAACGGCGGCTCGAAGCCGCCGAGAAAGTTGGCCGCGACGTGGCCCTGGAGGTGGTCGACGGGCGCGACCGGCAGGCCGCGGGCGGCCGCCAGCGCCTTCGCGGTCGCGACGCCGATCAGCAGCGCGCCGACGAGCCCGGGCCCCTGGGTGAAGGCGACGAGCTCGACGTCGGCGAGCGTGGCGCCCGCGGTGGCGAGCGCGTCGTCGACGACCGCGTTGACGAGCTCGAGGTGGTGGCGCGAGGCGATCTCGGGCACGACGCCGCCGTAGCGGTCGTGCACGCCCTGGCTCGAGATGACGTTGGCGCGCAGCGTGCCGTCGGCGTCGAGCACCGCCGCGCACGTGTCGTCGCAGGAGGTCTCCAGGGCGAGGATCATCGGATGGCAGCGCGCGGGTCGGCAGCGGGGACGTCGTCGAGCGTCCCGCGCCGCGTGCCCGGGGTGCGCCACATGATCAGCGCGTCCTCGCCGTTGTCCTGGTAGTAGCGGCGGCGGACGCCGGCCGTCTTGAAGCCGAAGGTCTCGTAGAGGCGGATGGCCGGCTCGTTGGTGGGCCGGACCTCGAGCGTCAGCGGCTCGTCGGGGCCCGGCAGGCGCTCGAGCAGCGCCTGCACGAGCGTCCGGCCGATGCCCTCGACGGCGGCGCTCGGGCGCGACCGCGATGTCCATCAGGTGCCAGACCGTGTCGTGGCGCGAGCAGATCACGTAGCCCACGAGCTGGTCGTCCTCGGTGGCGACCAGGCACACGCCGGCGGGCTTGGACAGCTCCAGCACGAACATCGCCAGCGACCAGGGCGCGGGGAACGTCCGCCGCTCGATGGCGACGACGGCCGGGAGGTCGGCGTAGGTGAGGCGGCGGATCGAGATCACTGCGGGCGTGCGTCGGGCTCGCGCCGGTAGTCGGGGAGGAGCCCGTCCCGCTCCGCCGGACGGCCCGCCGCACCGAGGCGGCAGAGGGGTCCGGCGCCGATGCGGTGGACCGCCTCCGCGTCCGCGGGAACGGTCGCTCCTGACCGCTCCAGCTGTGCTCTGAAGCGTAGGGCCCCGTCGCCCACCGCGAGCAGTCCGGCGGCCGCCCGCGCCAGCGCCTCGGGGCTCGACCGCCGCCGGCTCGCGCACGACCTCAGTCGCCGGCGTAGACGCCCAGGAACGCCTCGCCGCGCCTGGCGTCGATGACCGCCGCCACCGGGCCCTCGGCCTCGCGCGCCGGCCGCCAGCGCGTGCAGCGAGGAGACCGGCACGAGCTCGAGGCCGCGTGCCTGGGCGAGCGCGCGGGCGGTCGCGATCCCGATGCGCAGGCCCGTGAAGCCGCCCGGCCCGACGCCGACGGCGATCCGCTCGACCGCGCCCCAGTCCTCGACCACCTCCGCGACGAGCTCGAGCACGCGGCTGGCGTGGGCGGGGCGCGTGCCGGTGGGCGGGTCGTCGCGGCGCTCGGCGAGCGTCCCGTCGGCGGCGAGCAGCCCGACGACCGTCGACGGCGTGGCGGTGTCGATGCCTAGGACCGTCATCGTCCCGGCGGTCGCCGCCGGCGTGCGTCGAGCGTCACCCGGCGGTCGCCGGGTCGGACGAGCTCGCGCCGGGCCACTCGACGAACGTGATCGTGTCGGGCCCGAAGAACGGGTCCAGCAGGCCGGGGTCCTCGCCCTCGAGACCGCCGAGCCGGTAGAGGTCGAGGTGGGCGACGCGCGCCGAGTCCGGTCTCGTACAGGTGGCCGACCACGAACGTCGGGCTGGTCACCCGCTCGGTGACGCCGAGCGCGCGCAGGGCGCCGCGCACGAAGGTCGTCTTGCCGGCGCCGAGGTCCCCTCCACGAGCACGACGTCGCCGGGGCCCAGCTCGGCTGCGAGCGCCGCGCCGGCGGCTTCGGTCGCCTCGGGACGTCTCAGTCGCGACGCCGGGCATCGGTGATGCCGAGGCGCAGGGAGACGCCGAAGCCGAGCAGCGTCAGGCCCATCAGGCCGACGCGCAGCGGGTCCGACCCCGTGTTGGGCAGGTCCTTGTTGCCGCGCCCGGGCTTCGCCGTCGCCGTCGGTGTCGGTGTGGCCGTCGGCTGCGGTGTCCGGGTGGCCGTGGCGGTGGGCGTGGCCGTGCGCGTGGCGGTCGGGGACGGCGTCGGCGTCGCCTGCGAGCCCGAGCCGTCAGGGAACTCGCCACTCAGCGGCGGCTCCGAGAACGGCTCGCCCTGCTGGGCAAGGGCGGGGCTCGCCGGGAAGGCGCACAAGAGAACGGCGGCGGTCACCCCCGCCCGGCGGACACCACTGACCATCGCGACGGAGCGTATTCCAGAGGGCGGACCGCATCCCTGCGGGCGCGGTCCAGCCGTGCCTGCACTAGCTTCGATTCGCACATGGAGGCGCAGGCAGGCACCGCGACGCCGCCCCTGCGCGAGCGCATCCGGGCGCTCAGGCGCTCCGACCATTCGCTCGACGCCGTCGGCAAGCGGTGGAGCGTGTTGCTTCGAGAGGTGCTCGCGGAGGGCCGGGTGTGAGCGAGCCGGGTGAGTCGCCCGCCTTGAGCGCCTAGCTCAGTGGCGCTAACGCCCTTCCGGGACGACGCCCACGGGCCGCGCCGCAACCTCATCCGTTCGCCGGAGGAACTCAAGGATCAGGTCACCCTCCTGCGCGCTTAGGTGCTCACGCCACTTTTCGGTCGAGTCGTAGAACTCCATGGCGCGGACGCTGTCAGCAAAACGTGGAGTCCACTCGAGGTCTGCGAACTCGCACACACTTCGCAGCGTCGTCTCGGGCCGCGTGATCAGCTCCTCGTACCAAAGCTCCGTACAGCGCTCGGGAAGGAGCGCCATGTTGGCCGCGATGTCGTCGAGGTCGAGTCTGATCTTGAGCGCCACCGAGAGGAGCGGCCCGCCTCCGAGCTCATGCCACAGTTCGATGTAGTCGGCGCGCACCTCACCCCACTGCCACGCGTCGCTGTCTGGTGGGCTCGTGACGTCGAGCCAGCCCGCCTTGATCCAAGAGCTGACGACCGACCGGGGGTCCCGCCGCAGCGACACGAATCGGGCATCCGGAAACACGCGGTCGAAATATGCAATGCGCGACCAACCCGTCACCTTGACGAGCAGCCGCCGCCGCCGCTGAAATCGCAGCACCTCCGCTGTTGCGCGACGGACCGGGCGGATCCCGGCCGCCGCCACGTCGTCGGCGGTCTGCGGGCGGTCCCGACGTGAGAAGCCCGGGAGGTAGTGCTCCCAGAAGCGATAGGCCTCGTAGGGCTTCGGGAAGGCGGAAAGCTCCTTGATCCGGGCTGGCAGCGGAACCCTGTATAGGCCGGAGAGAGCCGAGAGCCATGGCTGCGCAGGAAGCACCTCGTTGATTGTGGAAAGCCAGCCCAGCCCCTCGTGGTGGGCGAGCACGCGGTGTAAGAGCGTCGATCCGCACCGACCGGTCCCGACCACGATCAGCGGGCGCTGCCCGCCGGAAGCTTGCGTGTCGGCCCCGGCGGTCACCTGTGCCGCATTCGCCTGATCGCCCGTCGCGTCGCCGCGACGGCGTCCCAGGCGATGCTCGACTTGGCCAGGCGCATGGGTCGTGAGGTCTTCGCTCGAAACCGCGGGAGCGAGTCCACTCGGTTGACCACGATTCGCGGCCAGTCGTAGGGCCCTGTCGGTGGACGGAGCCGTCCAGGCAGGGTCGCAACCGCCGCCGAGTAGCCGGCAAGCTTCGCAGCGCTCATGACGCGTGCATCATGCGCGCCATAGGGGTAAGCGAGGGATAGGCATGGTTTGGAGAGGCGCTGCTCCAGCTCCGTCCGCGACTCCACCAGCTCAGCATGGAGCGCGGGATCCTCCAATTCGGTGAGCCTCGGGTGTGTGCGGCAATGCGAGCCCACCTCCCAGCCGGCATCGGACAGCTCTTGCAGCTCCGGCCAGGACATTGGGACCAGCTCGTCACGGTGGTCCGTCTCGAGCCAGTGATCCATTCCGGTCCAGGACATCGGTTTCTCGGTTGAGATGAACGAGGTGGGAGCGAACACGGTCGCCGGGAACCCAGCATCCGAGAGGATCGGAAGCGCCCTTTCGATCACCGATCGATAGGCGTCATCAAACGTGATCACTACGGCCCTCCCGGCCGGCGCGCTTGCCCCGGCGAGCGCCTCCGTCAGCGTGATGCCCACGTACGAGCGGTGAGCGAGAGAAAACACGTGCTCCTCGAAGCGATCGGGCCTGACGGCCAGTGCCGCGGGCCAGCTTTCGCTAACCGCGTGGTAGCAGAGGAGAAGGAGGTCGCTCAAGCCGATTCCCTATCACGGGTTTGCGAGATCGCCAGAACCGCCGCCGCGAGGCCGAGGAGGAGCCAGAGCTCCTTGTTGTACTGCCGCGACCCAAAGAAGTCAGCGGCGAGCACGGCGGCGAACGCACAGAAGATGGAGCGGGCCAGCGCTTCCATCCTTGGGTCGCCGCGAATCGCGAATTGGCGCGTTGCCTGGGCCCCGGCATAGAGCCCGAATCCCACGATGAAGAGGAACAGAAGCAGGCCTACGAGACCGAGCTCCGCCCAGATCTCGAGATAGGTGTTGTGGGTGACCTTTGGCGCATCCCCGATGAAGAATTCGCTGCGCTCGATCGCACCGGGCTCGAGGAGGAGGAACCGAGGGGAAGCAGACGCAAAGTTGCCGGCGCCAATGCCGGTTACGGGCTCGCTCTCGACCATTCGCCAGCCGATCTCCCACAGGTCCGTTCGGCCACTGCCCGAGTCGTCCTCGAAGAGGCGCTGGCGGGCCTCAGGCGAGGCGACATAGCCGTAGTAGCCGATGGCGGCGGCAGCGACCGCCACGGCGACCAAAAGGAGGCGACCGCGGAAGCGAGATCCGGTCAGCAAGAAAGCGATGAGCGCGACCGCGAGCGCCACCAGGCCCCCGCGAGAGCCGGTCAGGAAAACGCCGGTCATGCAGACGACCCCCGCGGCCACGACCGCAATGCGCAGCACGGGTGAACCTCGCAGGGCGCTCGCCAGCCCCAGGCTGAGTGCCAGGGCGGCGACCAGGACCGTCGCCAGCTCGTTGGGGTTGTCCAGCCCTCCAGCGAGTCGTCCCGCCGCCTCCGTGCCCTCGGGTGCGACGAACAGCAGGCCGTAGACCGCATCAAGGGTGGCGCCCGCCACAAAGGCGGCCACGACGCCGATGACGTGCTTCGGCTCGCGAACCGCCGTGAAGATGATGAGCACCAGAGTCGCGTTGAGCGCGATTCGGAAGGCGGCATCGAGAGATTCCGAGGATGACTCGGCCCAGAGCTCACTCAGCGCCATCCACGCCACGAATGCAATCAGCGCGAAGCCGACCGCGGGATAGGCGGTGAGCAGGTCCGCCCGTGCTTGCCGGCGAGTCGTGATCACCGCCAACCATGAGACGGCCAGCAACAGCCCGGCGAACTTCGAGAACGTGACCGAGGACTGGCCCAGCCCCGGCACCTGAGCGACGAAGGTGAGGAGCGTGAACAGCGCAACGCCCACGTAGAGGTCCGCGAACACCATCAGTGCGAACGCGACGGCCAGCGCCATTCCGATCGCCAGGGGCGGGTTGATGCCGGCGAGGATCCCCACTACGCAGGCCAGGAGCCCGAAGGCCAGGGGCAAGCCCCCACCGCGAAACCCGAGTGCGGCGGTCACGCGGACATTCTCGCATTCCTTCGTCCAGCCGCCGGTCCGCGTGAGTGGGCGTTGTCCCTGACCACCGCCATGGCGCGCCAGTCCTCCTCGAACCCGGCGAGCTCCTCCGGTTCCCTGATCAGTTCCGCCTTCATGCCAGTGCTCGCGGCCGGTGGCATTGCGCCGAAGCATAGGCTAGGAATCGTGAGCCCCATACCAGTAACCGGTGTCGAGCGGTTCGCCGGCGAAGCGCGGCCCCAGCGTTCACACGAGGTGCGCAGGAAAATACGTCTCGGCGTCTTCACCACGTATGTGCATCATCGCGCCGGCGGCGCCATCTACGCCGAGCGTGCGTTCGCGCTGTTCCTGGGGGCGCTGCGGGCCCATTGCGAGCGAGTTGTCCTCTACGGTCGTCTCAGTCATGCCGGGGGGCCGGCCCGCTACCCGATCGGGGAGGGCGTCGAGTTAATCGCACTCCCGTCATATCCGGAGCTTTCGAGGCCACTCGAGGCGCTCCCCGCGCTGCTGCGCTCGCTGAGGACGTTCTGGCGCACAGTGCCCTCACTCGATCTCGTCTGGGTGCTCGGCCCGCATCCGCTCGCAATTGCCTTCGCCCTACTCGCCCGCCTGCGCGGCAAGCCGGTCGTGCTCGGAGTGCGCCAGGACCTGCCGCTTTACGTGCGCAGCAGGCATCCGGACCGGCGACGCCTGCACTTGGCGGCATCGGCTCTGGAGCGGACTTTCCGCTTGCTCGGAAGATGCTTGCCGGTGGTCGCAGTCGGTCCCGAACTCGCTCGCAGCTACGGTCGCTCCCGTGACGTGCTCGAGATCAACGTTTCCCTGGTAAGCGAGGCGGACGTACTTGCGCCGAGCGCCGCCGAGGCTCGCTTCTACGACGGGGAGCTGCAGATCCTCGCCGTCGGACGGGTGGAGGCGGAGAAGAATCCGCTCCTGCTCGCCGACCTGCTGGCGCTGCTCAACGCCGACAGGCCTCGCTGGCGCCTCGTCGTCTGTGGTGAGGGAGCGATGATGGAAGCGCTGGCCTCGCGGCTGGCCGAGCTCGACTTGGCGGACCGGGCCGAGCTGCGTGGCTATGTTTCCTTCGGCGAAGAGCTGACCGCGGCCTACCGCGAGAGCCACATGCTTCTGCACAACTCCTCCACCGAGGGCCTCCCACAGGTACTCCTCGAGGCGATGGCGGCTGCCCTGCCGGTGGTCGCTTCCGATGTGGGGGGGATCCGCGAAGCCGTTGGCGCTGCGACGCTCATGGTGCCGCCCCGTGATCCAGCCGCCGCCGCCGAGGCCCTGCGCAGGCTTGCCGCAGACTCGCTCCTGCGCGCGGACCTGGTTGAGGCCGGACACAGCTACGTGACCGGGCGAACGATCGAGGCCGAAACGATGCAGGCTGGCCGGTTTCTGGCGCGCTTTGCGTCCGCGCGCTCCGCCTGAGCCGTGCCTCAGCCCGTGCGCTCGGTCGAGCGGCGCCGTCGGCGGACCGGTGCCAGAACTCGCTCGGTGGCCGTACCAAGGCGAACCTCACCGAACGACTTCTCCTCCTCCTCGTGGTAGTAGTAGCCCGCGTCCGGGCGCCCGGTGCCCACCAACGCGAATCCGACAGGAGTGATCCCGTTGCTGGCCAAGAATTCGGCCAGCTTCCGCAGGTTGTCCAGCCTTGTGACGCCGATGCGGCTCACAATCAGCACGTCGTCCACGCGCCGAGCCAAGGGGATGGTGTCGACTACCGCGGTCAGTGGAGGTGAGTCGACGATCACGTAGTTGGCTCGGGCCTTGGCCTCCTTCAGCAGTCGCTCCGCGCTCCCCTGTGAAAACACCTCGCTCATCCATCCGCCCGCGTACTCGGCGAGCAGCAGCTCCAAGATTGGCCCGAACGGGGCAGCCGTGACCAGTGCGTCGTCGAGGGAGAGGTTCTCGAGCACGTTTCCGACCACGCCGCCATCGACCGTCGATACCCAGGGCCTTGCCGATGGCCGGTCGCCGCAGGTCGGCCTCGATCAAGATCACGTGGTTTCCGGCGAGCGCCAGCGACGCGGCGAGGTTGAGGGCGGTCGACGTCTTCCCCTCCGATGGCGCGGATCCCGTGACCAGCACGGATTGAGGGCGAGGTCGGATTGCGGCGGGCCGCGATCAGGTTCGCTCGCAGGGTTCGGTACGCCTCCCTGGTTGGTGGAGAGATCGCCGTGGGTCCGAGCGGACGGTCCCTGGCCGCGTTCTCGCGCGGCACTCGCGCCAGGATAGGAATCCCGTACCGGCTGCGTCAGCTGCCCCTCGCGACGTAGCCTCGGATCCAGGGTCTGAGCGACGAACGCCGCGCCGACGCCGACCACAAGGCCTGCCAGCAGCGCACCGGCAAGCGTCAGTGGCGGGCGCGGAGAGGCGGGGCCGACCGGTTCCACGGCTGCGCGTCTCGACTCGCACGGTCGGGTCCTCGCCCTGCGCGAAGGATCTCGAGCTGTGCGATCTGGCCTCTCAGGGCGCCCCCGAGCTCACGAACCCGTCGGTCTGGGCCTCCAGCCGGCTCTCAAGGGGGGGCAGAATGTCCTCGATCCTTGTGTGCAGCGTGTCGGTCCGATCCTTGACCATCCCGTCCGCGAACGCGTTCGCCAGATCGGCGGCCTCCTCGGGCGAGGCGGCGCTCGCGATAATCGTCACCAGGTTGCTCGACGCGACCGGCTCGACCGTGACATCGGAGAGCAAGGACCGCGCGGTTCGCATCGGTGTCGAGCTCGCGCGCCGCCTCCTCGGCGACATCGACGCTGGCAGCGAGCGCTGCCACGGTCTCGACGTCACGGGTGGGATCCGGCGACTGGACAGGCAGTCCCAGCACGGGCGCGATCGGGTTATCACCCTGGAGCGGGTTGACGAGGAGATCAGCGCTGGCCTCGTAGACCTTGGGCGCCGTCAGCAGATATACGACAGCCGCGAGCAAGGCGACGACGACAATCGCTGCCACGAGCCGGATTCGCTCGCGCAGGACCTCGACGTAGAAGCCGAGGCCCACTTGGGCATGAGGAGGTTGCAGCCACTCGGGCTGGGCGCGTGTTTCGGACTTGCGTGAAATGCGACGGGGCACCGATTGTTCCAAACACGCTCAGCCAGCGTGACCGGGGAGTGCGGCTGCCTGATCCGTTGCGAGCGACACGTCCGGTGGGGTAGCTCAGCCGCCTGCGGGCGAGCGCGGCCGCCTCAACTGTCGGCGGGTTTCGATGATGCGAGGGCTCAGCGGATTCCGGTCGATCGCGAGCTCAAGCTCACGTCGCGCCCGCGCCGGGTCTCGCTCCCGGTAGAGGTCGGCGAGGAAGTAGTGAACCGCCCATTCCTCTGGTCGCTTCTCCGCGGCGCGCTCGAACGCATCGATGGACCGCTGCTCGTCCCCGGCGGCCCGGGCGATCCCACCCTCCGCGAGGAGCGGCTCCTCCGAGAGCGGGTTGAGCGCTGCGGCTCGGTCAAGGTCCTCGTAGGCCAAAGAGCGATCGTCGGGCCACCCTTCGAAGGCCTTGTCCGTGTAGCGCTCGCTGAGATACGGCGGCACGACGCTGAGCGCCAGCAGCACTGCCGGCGCGGCGACCAGCCATCGAGCCCGGCCCCGGGCCCGCTCACGCTCGCCGGCGAGCGCCGGTGCGCAAGCTGAGCCCAAGAGGGCGAGCATGGGCGCGGTCAGTCCCGGGAACGGCCAGAACCAGTCGAGCGACGAGTGGGCGAGGAGGTACGCGGCGGCGGTCAGCGCGCACGCAGAGAGAGCGGCTTCGGGCCGCCCCAGACCTCTGGCCCGCACCGCACCGCCGACCCCGCCGATCAGGCCCAGGCCCAACAGAAGCATGCCTGGAACGCCGAGCTCGCCCAGCGTCTCGAGCTCGAAGCTGTGCGCGTCGCGGGCGCTTTCGACCCCGTCCTCGCCTCGTCCCCGCAGGTAGCTGTAATAAAAGCCGCCGGCTCCAACCCCGAGGAGCGGATCCTCGCGAGCGTCCTCGATCGCCACCCGCCACAGGTCGTCGCGCTCGGTACCGGCGTTGAACGCGAACCTGCTCGATGCCCCCGCCTCGCTGGGGGTCCCGGAGCTGCGAAACTCCTCGGCCCGGTCGCCGAGCCACTCCACCGGATTCCCTGTGACGATCACGAACGCCCCCGCGGCGGCGATGGCCGCTGCGACCGCACCGACGGCAACCGCGCGGTTGGCCCGGCGAGCGGTACTCTCCGAGGCCGGGAAACGCCGGCTCAGCAGCGCGGCAATCACGCCAAGGAAAGCTGCGACACCGGCCCCGAGCGCTGCCGCCCGCCCTGCGGCGTGCAGATCCTCGAGCGTCTGCTGTCGGCCGAGCGACTCGGCGGCGCTGTAGAGATCGGTGAGCGCCGGTACCACGATCAGCGCGGGGGCCGCAGCGAGCACCAGCCACAGGACGGCGCGCGCCCGGTCCTTGCTCGCAAGGAGCCAGACGACCAGCGCCACCCCGCCGCCGATCAAGGACCCACGACTCTGGCTCAGCATGCCGAGTTCCAGGCACAGGGTTGCGGTCCCAAGAGAGATTCCTCGCAGCCACCAGGCCGCGGTCGGAGTCGCGGCGAGCCCGACCGCCGGCCACATCGCCGTCAGGAACAGTGCGGCGTTGGCGTTTCGGTAGCCGATCGGATACTGGAGCGTCCCGTGCTCCAAGAGCTCACGTAGCTCGTCGGCTCCAAGCATCTTCGCCACGGTCAGCACCCCGACGAAGAGCCCCGCGAACGCAAACGGCGCCATCGCCAGGTGTGAGCGGGTGTCCAAGAGCGTGCAGAGCCAGGCCCCGAGCAGGAACGCCATGGCGTACGTGAGGAGGCGCTGGCCGTCCTCGATCGCGACGTCCGGAGAGGGGCTCCAGAGCGCAGAGAGCGCCGCCCAGAAACCCAGTCCGATCAGGCCACCGAGCGCCACCGTGGGCCAGCCTCGGAGCCGAGGGCGACGCGGAGCAAACAGGGCCAGGAGCACCACCCCGATCGCGAGCACCACGGTCCCTGGGTAAAGGGCCGTACCGAACCAGCCGCCGTACTGCCACGCCCAGACAGCCCAGAGGCCGGCGAGAAGCACCAGCGTGACTACCGCTGCGGGTGCGATCCTCCGGCGGCGGGGAGCCTCCTTTGGCTGCGAGGCATCCTCGGCCGTGGGCTCGTCGTCCGGCGCCCTGGGGTGCTCAGCGATGGGCTCGGAGTGCGCGGGCTCCGAGGACTCCGCCGTAGGCTCGTCGTGCGCCGGCTCCGGGTCCCGCATCGCGCGCACGCTAGCGAACCGGCGCTGGCGCCAGCCGCAGTCAGCGACCGCTGGAGGTGCCAGTGCCTGGTGCCGTGAGCCTTACGTCCGTGAGCTTCGCGAACTGCGCGTAACGCTGTGCCGCGCTGTAGAGCGGATGGCAGGCGGTGAGGACCAGCCGCTCGTACCCCACGTTCTTGACGATCTCGTTGGCTCCGGGATCGACGATCTCGTGCCTCTGCACCTCGTAGGTGAATCTGCCATAGGGCATCTCGAGCGTGACCTCGTCGCCCGGTTGGATCTCATCGATGTGACGGAACGGCGCCAGGTAGGTGGTCCGGTGACCGGCGATGCCCACCGTCCCGCCCTGTCCTGGGAACGCCGAGCCGTACCCGTCCTTCGCCGCCGCGGCCCCCTCCGTGATCGTGTAGTGCCCGGGGCCCTTGCGCAGGCTCGACGTGTCCGTTCCCTGGACGAACACGTCGTCGAGGTCGATCCGCGGGATCACGATTCGACCGAGCGCCTCTCCCTGCTGCACCTCTTCGGCGAAGGCGTCGGCGAGCACGCGCGCACGAGCGGTGGGGTCTCGCTCCGCCTCGGCATCGCGCACGAGCTCCTCCGGCGGGAAGCGATCCAAGAGCTCAGAGAGCTGCTCCTCCGCCTGGCGCTGCTGGAGCGAGCCGTAGAGCGTGGACAGGGGTTCCTTCCACGCCAGCGTCAGCCCCACGTCGATGGCGATCACAAGGCCGGCGGTGATCAGCGCGATGGAGAGAATGCGACCGAGGCGATGCATGTGCGGACATGATCGCGGACCGCGTCATCCGCTGGCGCAGCCACCGTGCCAGACTGCCCGGCCCGTGGAGAGCTCATCCTCCCGCATCGCCAGCTACCAGGCAGACCCCGCCCGGGTCGGCCGCGTCCTGCTCCTCTACTCGGGCGGCCTCGATACCTCCGTGATGCTCCATTGGATCCAGCGGAACTATGGGGCGGAGGTGGTGACCCTCACCGTTCACCTGGGCCAGCCCGGCGAGGACTTCGATGGGGTGGTCGCGAAGGCGCATGGCCTCGGCGCCGCGGAGACGATCGTCGCCGACGCGCGCGCGGAGTTCGCACACGACTACGTCCTACCGGCGATCAAGGCGAACGCCCTGTATGGCGGGGGCTATCCGCTCTTCACCGCCCTCGCGCGCCCCCTGATCGCGAAGCTGGCGGTTGAGCATGCGCGTGCGAACAAGTGCGACACGATCGCCCACGGTTGCACCGGCAAGGGCAACGACCAAGTGCGAATCGAGGCGACGGTGGCGACGCTCGATCCCGAGCTGCGGCTCATCGCTCCCGTCCGCGACTGGAGCATGGGCCGTGACGAGGAGCTGGCCTACGCCCGCGAGCACGGGATTCCGCTCAAGGGCGGCACGGAGGTAAGTCCCTACTCGATCGACGACAACCTATGGGGGCGCTCCTCGGAGGGCCGCGAGATCGAGGATCTGGCAGCGCAGCCCGACGAGGACGTCTTTCAGCTCGTCGTGCGTCCGGAGGAGGCTCCGGACGAGGCGGAGCTCGTCGCCGTCGGGTTTGACCGCGGCGTGCCGGTCTCGCTCGATGGCGAGCGGCTTGAGCTCGTTGAGTTGATCGATCGGGCTGCGGAGATGGGGCGCCGACACGGCGTCGGCATCGTCGATCATCTCGAGGACCGCATCATCGGCCTGAAGGTCCGCGACCTCTACGAGGTCCCGGCAGCGGCGATCCTGATGACCGCGCATGCCGATCTCGAAAAGCTCGTCTCGACGATCCATCAGAACGAGTTCAAGCACGGGCTCGACCGCAAGTGGGCGTACCTCGCATACGCGGGGCTGTGGCTCGAGCCGTTGCGATCGGACCTGGATGCCTACATGGATGCCGCCAACGAGTTCGTGACTGGAGAGGTGACCGTGAAGTTGCTGAAGGGCTCCGCCAGGGTCGTCTCCCGCTCCTCGCCCTACGCCCTCTACGACAGATCCCTAGCGGGCTTCGGCGAGAGCGGGGGAGAGTTCTCCCAGGCTGCGAGCCCGGGCTTCATCGAGCTGTTCAGCCTGCAGAGCCGCTTGGCGCATCGCGTGCGTCATCGCGGCCAGGATGGGTAGGGGGAGGGCGTGGGTCCGCTGTATGAGCTGATCGGTCGCGCCGTCGTTCGCCTCGCTTGGTGGCGCTTCTCTCGTGAGATCAAGATCGCCGGGATCGCCGGCTTGCTGGTCGTCGCGGTTGCCGGCTACTTCGCCGCCACACGCGAGCCTCCCGAGGGCTGAGCGACCGCCGAACTTGTCGCAGGGCGGGCGCCGGGGAACCCGTGCATGGGTCCTTGCAGGGACCGGGTTATGGAAACTCCCTGAGCCGAAGACAAGCGTGTCATGAGCATTCGCTAGCATTCCCGCCCGCATACCGCCGAGTTCCCCGGGATGGCCGGGGAAGCGGGGGAACCAATGGGATCAGGCTCCGCGGCCAGGTCCCGTGGGGCGAATCGCGCCGACTGGCGCGTAGGGCCAGCGATTTGGGCCCGAGCCCGTCAGCTAACCCCGTAGGCGTCCACGCATGGAATCCAAATCTGACACCCCGCCCGTCAGCGAGCGCCGCTCGAGCAGAGGCAGCCTGCGCGTCAAGCGCAGCCTTCGCCTGTCCGCAGGAGCAGGAGCCGTCGCCCTCGCCGCGATCGTCGGGCTCTCCGTGACCTCGGCGGACGCCCAGGACGTCGGCGAGCTCGAGTCGAAGATCTCGTCCGCAGAGAGCGACGCCGAGGCGCTGGCGGCCGAGATCGAAGCCGGCGGCGAGCAACTTGCCATCGTCCGCTCCCAGGCGTCTGCGGCCGCAGCCCGAGAGGCGGAGCTCTCGTCGATCCTCGCAGCCGGCGAGGAACGGGAGGCTCAACTGCAAGGCGAGGTCGACGAGGCCCGAGCAGACCTCGTCCAGGCCCGCGACCGCCTACATCGCGCCCTGGCTGCACTCTCCAACCGCCTGATCGCCATCTACCAGGGACAGACCATCGACGAGACGGCGCTCCTGCTCGACTCCGACGGCTTCGACGACCTCACCACCCGGGCCGACTTCCTGAACCGCATCCAGGATGCCGACCGCGAGCTGGCGGCGCGCGTGCGCGAGCTCCGTGCAGCGGTGCGCAAGCGCCTGGCTGCCGTCGCCGAGGCACGCGACGCCCAGGCAGCCCACAACGCCGAGGTCGCAACCGCCCGCGACCAGATCGCCGCTGTGCGCGCGCGCGCCGAGGCCCAGGCAGCGACGCTCGACCAGGCCCGCGCCGAACAGGCCGCGGCACTCACAGATCTCCGCTCGCAGGTCGACGACTGGACCGCGCAGGTTCAGGAGGCCGAGGCGGCCTCGGCGGCCGAGGCACAGGAGACCGTGTCCAGCTGGGTCGGCGACTACACGATCCCGTCGGCCATCGTCATGTGCGAGTCCGGCGGCAACTACGGCGCGCTGAATCCGAGCTCGGGAGCCGGCGGCGCCTATCAGATCCTGCCCTCCACCTGGAGGCTCTACGGCGGGTCAGGCCTACCGCACCAGGCCTCCGCCACCGAGCAGGACCGCATCGCGGCGATGATCTGGGCCGACTCCGGCGGCTCCGCCTGGGTCTGCGCAGGCTGAGCTGCCTACCGCGTAACCACCCCGCCCGAATGCGCGGGCGGCGGGTATGCCTCCGACGACTCCGGGCCGTGATCCGCCTCCTCCCGCGCCACAGCGCCCCAGTCGGTGTTGCGCATCGCGTACGCCGCGAACGCCAGGACCAAGATCACGCCCGCCCCGGCCACCGCGTAGGCCGCGCGTGGGTCCAAGATCGCGGCGACGACGCCGCCGATGACGAAGCCGATCCCTGGCATCGCTGAGGCGATCGCCTCGAGCATCGCCACTACGCGGGCCTGGTAGAGCGCGGTCGTCGCCGCCTGGACTGCAGTGATGAGTGCCACCCACTGCACGCCGTTGCCGATCCCGCCCACGGCCGAGGCCGCGCATGCGAGGGCGAGGCCCGGCGCCGCCGAGATCCCCAGGTAGGCCCCGCCGATCGCCAAGGTCGAGAAGAACAGGAGCCCGGGCAGAGTCGCCCGGCCGAGCACCGCGAAGGCAAGGCTCCCGACCACCATGCCCGCCCCCCAGCTCGCGAGCAGAGCCCCGTAGCCGGAGTCGCCGGCTCCGAGGGTTTCCTTGACGAAGACGACCTCGATCGGGATCACCACGGCGAAGAAGATGAAGGCGAGGGCCTGGGCGCCCAGCAGTCGCTTCAAGAGCACGCTCTCACGCACGTAGCGGAACCCGTTACGCAGCCGCTCGAGCACGCCGTCTGTCTCCGGTTCCGTCCGCGGCAGGCCCCTCGCAGTCGCGAGGAGCGCTGCCACCGCAAGGAACGAAGCGGCGTCAGCCAACAGCGCGGCCTGCGCGCCGGCGCCTGCAACCACGAGCCCGGCGATCGCTGGGCCCGCCGCGGCGCCCGCCGTAAACCCGATGTTCAGGATCGCGTTGCCCTCGCGCAGGAGGCCCGCGGGCTTGAGTGCGCCCGCCGCGGCCGCCCGCGTGACCGCACGGGCAGCAGAGGCGAGGACACCGTCCAGCGCGGCGAAGAGCAGGACGGCCTCCAGCAGGAACTCGGTCGCCAGGAGCGCCAGCGCAGCGAACACAGCGGCCTCGGTGGCGTAAAGACCCGCCAGGCTCCACCTGGCCGGGAGGTGCTCGACCCGTGCGACAAGCGGAGGCCCAGCGATTGCCGGCACGAAGTGGATCCCGACGAAGAGGGCGGCGGTGGCGATCGGGCTCCCGGTCTGATCGAAGACGAGGATCGCGAGCGCGATCTCGCCGAGCCAGTTTCCGAGCTCGTTTACGAGGTTGGCGACCGCGAGCCGTGGAAACGACTGAATCCGGAGGGGCTCAAGAGCGGTGGACACGCTCGGGGAATGTATGCGCCGCGCTAAGCGCCTGCGTGCAGCCCCTGACCCTCCATGCAAGTTGTTACAGGTTTTGCTTAAATCGTCGTAGTTCATACAGCTTTTTGACACGGGGACCCGACCCCCGAGAGGAGATGGATCTCATGGGCTTTCGCCGCGGCTAAGCAGCCAACCTAAGCACGGCATTTAGTGGCGGGGCCGCTGAGCGGCACTCGCATTCCGTGCTGCTCGGAGCCGGGCGTCGGCGCCCAGCGCCGCCCGGGCCCTTACGACCGCGTGTGCGGCAGGAGGCCGATGGCCTCGCCGGGGTCCACGTAATCGTGGATCCGGCGGTCGAGCGCGAGCTCTCGCTCGAAGTCGGCGTCCTCGCCATGGCGGTACGCGACGTCCTTGTCGGCGAGCACCGCGATGAAGATCTCCACGTACTTCGGATCGAGCTGGGTGCCTGTGATGCGTCGCAGCTCCGAGATCGCATCGTAGGAGGAGACGGGATCGCGATAGGAGTCGCGAGCCGTCATCACGTCGTAGACGTCGGCCACTGCGATGATGCGCGCCAGGATCGGGATGTCCGCGCCCTCGAGGCCACGCGGGTAGCCGAGCCCGTCCAGGCGCTCGTGGTGGGCGAGGATGATCTCGCCGACCGGTCGGTAGCCGTCGATCTGGGACACGATTCGCGCGCCCTCTTCGGGATGTTTCTTGATCTGGACCCAGTCGGCTTCGGTCAGGTCCTCGCGACCCTTGAGAATGCGGTCCGGAAGCACGAACTTGCCGATGTCGTGGAGCAGCGCCGCCGTGTGGACCAGATCCTGATCTTCCTCAGACAGCCCGGCGGCCGCGGCGACCTCGCGTGAGTACCGGGCGACGGCCGCGCTGTGGCGAGCGGTCATGCGGTCGCGGAGGTCCAGGGTCCGCAGCAGGGCGCTGAGGAGGGCCACCTGGAACCCGGCCAGCTGCTTCGCTCGCAGCTCGAGCTCGTCGGCACGCTGCTGGGAGAGCAGCAGCGCGCCCATCAGATACTGGAAGATGAGCAGGACGGCGGCGAACAGAATCATCGTCGCGAGCCCGAGCTCCACGTAGGCCCACGCGATGCCCACGCAGAGCGCCGCCGAGGCCAGCTCTGAGGGGAGCACGGGCCCGAGCATCCGAGCGAGCTTCGTCCAGGTCGAGCCGCTCTCGACATAGGCGGAGTAGCCGGCGATCAGGGCCGTGTCGATTACCAGCGCGAGCATGAAGGTCGCCAGGACGAGGAGGTAGAAGTCGGCGCTCCCCATGGCCATTCCCACAAGCTCGCTGATGTCGTGGAAGGCGATTCCGGCGGCCAGGGGGAACCAGGCGTACGTGACCAGGTTGATGAGCAGGTCCTCGCGCGAGTAGCGCAGGCCGGCCCACCCGACCAAGATCGTGAGGACCCCGATGACGACCGCCGGGGTTGGCCCGAGGAAGACGGCGGCCACCACGATCGCGAGGAAGCTGCCGGCCACCTTCACGCGGCTGGCAGCGCTTTGCACGGCGCTCAAATCGCTGGCCAGCGACAGCGTCAGAAGCGCGCCGAAGAGGACGGGGTCCCAGTTGGCCTGGTCCGCGCGCAGAACCGCGATGCCCGCCGCTACGGCGAGCGCGAACAGCTCCATCACCAGGAACCTGCGGGTGGGTCGTCCGGTCAGCGGTGCTCCCTTGATTCGCGGGACATGCGCCCGTCGCTCTCGCTCAGCCGCCGAGGGCGCCCGCGCCCCGCCCGAGGCGGGGAACCGCGTACCGTCCGGGCTCGCGCATCGATTGCATGAACTCGTCGAGGTCCTCTACGGAGTACCGGCGCTGTCCACCCGGAGTCCGGTAGACGGGCACTAGGCCGTCGTTCGACCACTTCCTCAAGGAGGCTGCGCTGACACCGATGTAGGTGGCTGCACGGCCAACATTTAGGAGTCTGGCTTCCTGTTGCATGATCTCGCTTCCTTTAGTCGCCCTCGCGAAAATTCGCGAAAACTTGATACGGACTAACACATCTTTCGGCTGTTGGACGGCTCCGCCTAAGAGGTTGGCGGGTCCCGTCAAGCTTTGCGTAGGTTCCCGGCGCCGCGGCCGGGAGCCCGCGCGCGAAGCCGTGCAGAAAACGAAGGTCCCCCTCGGACGCTTTCTTGGCTTCAACCCCCCCGGGCGCCATGGCCGCCTAGGGTCTTCGCGATCTCGTCGGGTGTTCGGACATGCGGCGTGCGACGGGGCTTGGGGCAGCAGGTTGGAAGTGGGAGCGCTCGACCAGGTCCGGTCGGGCTTTGGTGCGCTCTGGGTGGGTTTTCTCAAGGTTGAAACCGCGAGGTCGACGGAAAGTAACGCGGGAACTCTCAGTCCCAACGATGCGATCGAGCCGCCAGCGAGCTTGCGCGCGATGACCCCTGCGTAGGTAATGGCCTGGAGGGCCTAGACTCGCAGCGGGTGGACATGACGAACGCTTGAGCTTGGCTTCTGAAGAACAGCACGCAGGTGGGGGACTTGAAACCCCAAGCGAAGGCCCGCCACCGGGAGAGCCTCCCGTGGAGGGCGGCGACGCGATCATCGGGGCGGCGCTCGAGGGCCTTCGCCGCGCTGCTCAAGAGGTTGAGGTCGAGCGCTCGGTGACGGCCACGCTCCAGCACAGCCTTCTGCGCGAGCGACTCCCGGAGATCCCGGGCATGAGTTTCGCCGCACGCTATCTGCCGGGCAGCGCCGAGGCCGAGATCGGTGGCGACTGGTACGACGTGATCCCGCTGCGCGACGGCAAGGCCGGGCTGACGATCGGGGACGTCGTCGGCCGGGGTGTCGCTGCGGCCGCACGCATGGCGCACCTGCAGAGCGCTGTCCGCGCTTACGCTCTCGAGGGACTGCGGCCCTCCGTGGTTCTCGAGCGCACGGACGCCTTCGCGCAGGAGCTGGAGCGACGCGGGATGGCAACCATGCTCTACGCGGTGCTTGACCCGGAGGGAGGGACCCTCAGGTTCGCGAGCGCCGGCCATCCGCCACCTTTGGTCCTCAGCCCGAACGGTGACGCGCTGTTCGCGGAGGGGCGCTCCGGAAGCCCGTTGGGCACAGTCACCTTCCCGTCCTACGAGGAGAGCGTGGTCGCTCTCGAGCCCGGCTCCATCGTGCTGCTGTACACGGACGGGCTGGTCGAGCGCCCGACCGTTCCCCTCGCCGAAGGCATGGCCGCCCTCAGCAAGGCGACTGCGGGTCTTCGCAACCCGGAGGAGCTCTGCCAGTATCTCCCGGGCCGTGTGATCGAGGGTCGCTCGGCTGACGACATCGCGCTGCTCGCGATGCGCCTCGAGCCCATCTCGGCCGATCGCGTCGAGCTCAGCCTGCCCGCGGAGTCACGCTCGCTCGCGACGCTGCGGCGGGTGCTGGGCCGCTGGCTCAAGTCGGCCGGCGCGGGGGAGACCGAGATCTATGAGACCTTGGTCGCAGTCGGTGAGGCGAGCGCGAACGCGATCGCGCACGCGTATCCGGCCGGCGATGCTTCGTTTGAGGTCGAGGCTCGCCGAGATGGGACAACGGTGGAGATCACGGTGCGCGACTTCGGGACCTGGCGACCGGCACGGGGTGAGGAGCGGCGCCGCGGGCTGACCCTGATGGAGCAGCTCATGCAGGAGGTAGCCATCGACAAGGCTGAGACCGGCACTACGGTTGTCCTGAGGAGATCCATCAGTCAGAACGGAGCGCAGTGAGAGACCGGCTAAGCGAGATCGATTTCGACGAGCGCGGGGGCGTGCTGGTGGCCCGGATAACCGGTGAGGTCGACGGCTCCAATGCCGTGGAGCTCGGACGGGCGCTCGGGGAGCGGCTGCCCAGCTCCGCCTACGGGCTGGTGCTGGACCTGAGCGCGGTGGCGTACCTCGACAGCGCCGGCATCGAACTGCTCTTCGGGCTCGCCCGCCGACTCGGCGACAGACGCCAGCGGCTGCGGCTCGGAGTTCCGGAGCGCTCGCCTGTGCGTCGTGTCCTGGAGATCTGCGACATCTCGAGCGTGGCACCCATGGATCTCTCAGCCGACGAAGCGGCCGAGGAGCTGAGCCAACCGGCCTAGGGCGTCCGGCTCGTCGCGGTCCAGGAGTTGCGAAACCCCGCCAGGGCTCGCTCCACGCCAGGCTTCATCTGCGCGCCCCCCGCTTGCACGAGCTCGCCGAGACGGGCCGCGAGGGCCTGGAGAAGCAGGAGTTCTGCTCGGTCGATGGCGCGACTTGGCCTTGCGGCCAGCGCCAGGACCCCGACGAGGCGATAGCCATCGAGCATCGGCGCGATGATCATGGCTCCGGTCTGGTCAGCCGGCGCCACCGCGATCTGCGGCCGCCGATCCAGCGCGACCCGTCCCAGAGGACCCTCGCCGAGGGCGACGGTGTCCGGTACGTCGGCCTGGACACCGCCGCGCGCGGCGACGCGGCGAAGCCGGAGACCATCGGCGTCGGTCAGGTAGATCCAGCCGGCATCGACGTCCCAAAGCGAGTGCAGGGCGTCGAGGACAGCTTCGAGTGGCTCGGTGAGATCCTCGGTCTCCGGCGGCGCGCCCTCCGGGGGCAGTCGTCGATCCGGCGGCCCTCCAGCCTCGCTGCGGGGTGCGATCTCGCGGCGGCGCAAGGCGATTACGACGGCCTGCGAGCGCGTCGAGGCTCCGAGCTTTCCCATCGCGTTGCGGATGTGCGTTCGGACCGTCTCCGGTGAGAGGACCAGAGCCTCTGCGATCTCGGCGCCGCTCAGCCCATCTGCGAGGAGCTCGAAGACCTCGCGCTCGCGCTTGGAGAGGGAAGCCACCTCAAGCGACGCTAGCACCTAACCGATTTGAAGTATTGATTACCTACTTTGTGGGTAATTCTCCGTGCAATGCTTGATCTGGACTGTTTCAGCCCGAACTATGTATTCATTATGCCGCCCGTCGTGATCGGCGGAAGAGAGTGCTGAGATGAGCCTGTGGGGCGCGATCACAGGGCGGGACCGGGTGGGCGCGGAGGCGCGCTCTCGTCCGCTGGGCGCCCTCCGCGCTCAGAAGCTCATGGATCTGGTTGGGCTGCGGCTTGCGCCGGCGCTGACCGGGGGCCTGATCGTACTGACCCGTGACGGGCTGGGAGACGCAGTCCTTGTCTTCGGGGGCATGTTCGTGGCGCTTCAGCTGATCGAGCGGTCGCGGTTCCCACTTCAGCTCATGCCCGCCTCGAGGGTCCTGATCGGCCTGATGGCGCCCGTCTTTGGCGCCGCGGCCGCGCTCGGCGCCACCGCGCTCGCCGGAAGGGCGGAATCGATTGGTACGTTGCTGACGGCGGTCGTGTCCGCATGGCTGGTGCTCGCGCTCGGCGCTTGGCTCAAGCTCAAAGTGGAGGAGTCGGCCCGTGCACGGGTCGCCGTGATCGGCTCGCCGGGCTTCGCCGCAGACCTCCGCGACGAGGTGCGCGCGGCGGGGATCCGTGCGTACGAGGTGATCGGCTGGCTTGGTCCGGAGGGGCCGCTTACAAGGAGTGGGCAGGCCCCGGAGTGGCTCGGCCCCCTGGAGCAACTACGGGGTGCCGTGCTCGTCAACCAGATCGAGCTCCTCGTGGTCGCCCCGGATCGCGAAGCGGCGCCCGGAGCGGCGCCGGGTGGCGGCCCCTGGGAACGTGTCGCGGCGGCATGCCTCGACCTGCCCGTGCGGATGATGGGCGCGAACCAGTTCTACGAGGATCTGCTCGGGCACGTGCCCATGGGCACCATCGACCAGGCCTGGTACCGCTACATCCTCCACCCGCGGTTTCAGTCGGCCGAGCCATTCTCGAAGCGCGTGCTCGACCTGGTGCTCGTCAGCGTCATGGGCGTCCTCCTCCTGCCCCTGATCGTGATCGGCGCGATCGCCGTGAAGCTCGGAGATCGCGGGCCGGTGATCTATCGGCAGCGCCGGCTCGGCGAGCACGGCGAGGCCTTCGAGATGCTGAAGCTTCGCACCATGCGCGTCGACGCCGAAGCCGATGGCAAGGCCCGCTGGGCGGATGTCGACGACGTCCGTGTCACGCCGATCGGCCGGTTCTTGCGACGCTCGCACATCGACGAGCTGCCGCAGCTCTGGAACGTGTTGCGCGGAGACATGACCCTGGTTGGCCCCCGTCCCGAGCGGCCGGAGATGGTCGCCGAGCTCGAGGGTCGCTACTCGCACTACACGCGTCGCCATCTGCTCAAGCCGGGTATCGCAGGCTGGGCCCAGGTCCGCTGCGGCTACGCGGGCTCGGAGGCCGGAGCCGCCTGGAAGCTCTGCCATGACCTCTACTACATCAAGTACCGCTCCATCCTGATCGACCTGCTGATCACCTTCGAGACCGCCTTCGTGACCTTCCTCGAGCCGCATCGCGAGCTGCGTGCCCCGGGCGAGCGCTTCATGTACGAGGAGCAGGCGCGTGGCTGACTCGGCGGTGCTCACGCTGAAGCCCGCGGTACTCGGCGCCACCGCCGCCGGAGCCTCGGTCGCGCTGGTCGTGGTCGACGACGATTGCCGAGTCGCCGAGGCGAGCGTGGCCGGGTGTCGGTTGCTGGGCGCGCGACGCAGTGAGCTGATCGACCGGCCCCTTGCGGATACGCTGACACCCGCTGCAGCCGATCGCTTCGTTCGGGTGTGGGACGCCTTCAGCGAGACCGGGGGCCACGCAGGTCCGTTCGCCCTCTCGGCGCCGAATGGGAGTGACTCGATCGACATCAACGTCACCGCCGCGGTCCTCCCGGGGCGGCATCTCGTACTCCTCTCCGCCAGCGGCGCGGCGGAGTCAAGGGCGACCGCGTCGGCCGTCACTGTGCCCCGGTCGGGTGCGCGAACGCCGACCTCCCGGGAGCGCCAGATCCTCGCCATGCTCGCGGGAGGTGACACTGACGCCCAGGTGGCCGCGCAGCTTGGGCTCTCGCCGGCGACCGTTCAGACTCATGTTCGCAACGCGAAGGCCAAGCTCGGCGCGCGCACCCGCGCCCAGGCAGTGGCCCTGGCGCTGCGCCACGGGCTGATCGAGCCCGAGTCCTGAGGCAGCCGCCGGACCGACCGAGCGATGTAGGACCATGGGGTCAGTGGGCACTGGAGGTGTCAAGGCTGGCGTGGCCGAGGGTGGCCGCGGAGGCCCGGGTGGGCGTTCTTACGACGCTCCCGGCGAGACGCGCTCGGCGATCTCGGAGGGCCTGCGCGTGGTGGCGGCGGCGCTTGAGCGGGAGGATCGCGAGCTGGAAAAGCGGACGGAGGCGAGGGTGGACGCCTTGGTCGCCGAGCGGCTGGATGACCGGGATGGGGCCTTGCGCACGCTCGAGGCGGAACAGTTGGAGGCGCTCTCACGCGACCTGCGGGAGCACGTGGATGCGGCCGAGCGGCGACTGCGAAGCGAGCTCGACCGGCTTGCGAAGGAGAGCCGCGGTGGCGGCGAGCGGCCCCCCAGCGGCGATCTCGTCGGTGCGAGCGACGTCCGGATCGAGGCGGCGCTCGGCCGCCTTCATCTCGGGATCGACCGGGTTGAGGCGGCGCTCACCAGAATCGACGACGCGGAGCGGCGGACGATCGAGGCCTACGAGGCCATGGAGGAATGACCCTCAGCGCCGCCCGCTGCCGATTGCCCGCAGCTGGGCGGGGCGCAGCAGCGTCAGCAGGGCTCCACCTTCGATGGCCGCCAGGCCGCCCTTCTTGAGCTCCACCCTCGCACCCGTCACCGCCTGAATCGCACGCGAGAAGTCGGGCTCGTGGCCCACGAGCAGCAGATCGGCGCCCTCGGCGATCTCGACGGGGTCGAAGTCGCCGCCGCGGAGCTCCTCGCTCTCGCGCACGTCCAATCCGAGCTCCTCGCACGCGATCCGAGCCGTATCACGGGCGCGGATCTTCGGGCTCGTGAGGCAGACCTCGAGCTCCGGGTCGAGCACTGCCAGAGCGCGTCCGGCGGCCCGCGCCTGACGTTCTCCCTTGCTCGTCAGCGCGCGACTCGCATCGTCCGCCGACTGGTCCTCGGCATCGCCGTGGCGCAGCAGCCAGATCACGCGCCGCAGCCTAGCGCCGGAGCGGGTGCGGGCGTGCCCGCAGATTGGGCGAAGAGCACCTCGGAGCGACCGGTGGCATCTGCCCCGATTGCGAAGATGAGCCGGTGAGCACCGCGGTCCACCTCCATGTCCACAGCGAGTACTCGCTGCTGGACGGAGCCAACAAGATCTCGGCGATGGCGGCGCGGGCCGCGGAGCTCGAGATGCCGGCGCTCGGGCTCACTGATCACGGCGTCATGAACGGCGCCGTCGAGCACTACAAGGCGTGCCGCGCGGCTGGGATCAAGCCGATTCTCGGCCTCGAGGCATACCTCGTCTCCGACCGTCGCGCAGCACAGGCGCCGGGCCAGCGGGTGGAGCGCAATCACCTGACCCTGCTCGCAGCGACGAACACGGGCTTCCGCAACCTGGTGAAGCTGACCTCAGCCGGTTACCTGGAGGGATTCGCCCGAGGGAAAGCCAACGTGGACATGGAGCTGCTCGACCGTCACTCCGAGGGCGTGATCGCGCTCACGGGATGCCTCCAGTCGCGGTTCTGCCGCCGCCTCGTCGAGCAGCGCCCCGCGGATGCTCGCGCGCATGCCGACGAGCTGCTCGCCGTCTTCGGGGCCGACAACGTCTATTTCGAGATCCAGGTCAACGGCATCCCCGAGCAGGAGGTCGCTAACGATGGCATCGTCCGGGTGGCTCGGGAGCTGGGCCGGCCGCTCGTCGCCACCGGCGACGTTCACTACCTGCGGCGGTCCGACTACGACAACCACGCCGCCCTCCTGTGCGTCCAAACCAAGTCCACGCTGGAAGCGCCCAAGCTCTCCTTCGACACGAACGAGTTCTTCTTGAAGAGTGCTTCCGAGATGGAGGAGGCCTTCAGCCCGTGGCCAGAGTCGGTTCCGACGACGCTGGAGGTCTCCGAGCGCTGCAACGTGGAGATCGAGCTCGGCAAGCTCATGCTCCCGCGGTTTCCGGCGCCCGAGGGGGAGGAGCCCGGCGAGCTCCTGCAGCGACTCGCGGGGGAGGGGCTGCGCAGGCGCTACGGCGACCCGGTTCCCGCAGAGGCGCGCGAGCGGCTCTCCTTCGAGCTCGGCGTGATTCGCGAGATGGGATTCGAGTCGTATTTCCTGATCGTCTGGGACTTCGTTCGCTTCGCGAAGGAAAACGGCATCGCGGTTGGCCCTGGCCGTGGCTCCGCGGCGGGTTCGATCGTCGCCTACGCGCTCGACATCACGGACCTCGACCCCCTCGCCAACGAGCTGCTGTTCGAGCGCTTCCTGAATCCGGCCCGGCAGTCCATGCCCGACATCGACATCGACTTCTCCGTACGTGGTCGCGAACGCGTGATCCGATACGTCCAGGAGAAGTACGGGCGCGAGTCGGTGGCGCAGATCATCACCTTCGGCAAGATGGCGCCGCGCGCCGCCACCCGCGACGCAGCACGCGTGCTCGGCTTCGACTACGCGACGGGGGACCGCATCGCCAAGCAGATCCCCGAACCGATCATGGGCCGCAGCCCCTCCTTCGATGAGTGCCTCTCCGAGGGGCAGGAGCTGCGCCGGACGTACGACTCGGATCCTGAAGCCCGCAGGATCCTCGATGTGGCCCGCGGGCTCGAGGGCATCGTTCGGAACAACTCGATCCACGCGGCAGCGGTCGTGATCGCTGACCGCCCCTTGGACGAGATCGTGCCCCTCCAGCTCGCGGAGGATCGAGGCACGAACGGCAACGGAAACGGGAATGGGCGTCCGGAGCGCCAGTACAAGGTGGTCACCCAGTATTCGATGGGGCCGATCGAGGAGATCGGCCTGCTCAAGATGGACTTTCTGGGCCTCCGCAACCTCGACGTGATCGAGGACGCGGTGGACATCATCCGCCGCTCCCGCGGCCTCGAGCTCGACATGCAGCGGATACCGCTCGACGACGGCGCCACCTTCGAGATGCTGGCGCGCGGCGACTCGGTTGGCGTCTTTCAGCTCGAGTCCGACGGCATGCGAGACGCGCTGCGGAAGGTTCGCCCGACCGAGTTCGACGACATCGTCGCCCTGGTCTCCCTCTACCGCCCCGGCGCCATGCGTTACATCGACGACTACGCGAACGGCAAGCGCGAGCCGTCGTCGGTCGGGTACGCCGACGAGCGGCTGCGCCCGATCACGCAGTCGACCTACGGCTGCTGCATCTACCAGGAGCAGCTGATGGAGATCGCGAAGCAGATCGCCGGCTTCAGTGGCGCTGAGGCCGACGACCTGCGCAAGGCCATCGGCAAGAAGAAGCGCGACCTGATGGCGACGATGGAGGACAAGTTCCTGAGCGGGGCGGAGGGCTCCGGTACCGAGGGACGCGTTGCGAGGGACCTGTGGTCGCTGATGACGGCCGCAGCGGACTACTCCTTCAACAAGAGCCACGCCGCGTGCTACGCGCTGATCGCCTATCGCACCGCGTACCTGCGTGCGAACTACCCGGCCGAGTACATGGCAGCCCTGATCTCGTCCGTGATGTCGACGAAGGACAAGGTCCCCTTCTTCGTCAACCGTTGCGAGTCGATGGGAATCGAGGTGATGCCCCCGGACGTGAACTCCTCAGACCACGGCTTTGTCGTCTCGGGGAAATCGATTCGGTTCGGCCTTGATGCGGTCAAGAACGTTGGGCACCAGGCGGTGCAGGCGATCATCGGCTCGAGGGAGGCGGCCGGTCCGTTTGAGTCGCTCTGGGACTTCTGCGAGCGCGTCGATGCTCGCGCCGTGCAAAAGCGCGCCATCGAGTGCCTGATCAAGTGCGGGGCCCTCGACTCCACCGGCGCAACCCGCCGGGGAATGCTGGAGGTCCTTGCCCAGGCGCAGGCTTCGGGCCAGAAGGCTCAGGAGGACTCGCGCCGGGGGCAGGGCTCGATCTTCGACCTCGGCGCCTCCGCCGAGGGGGATGGCGCCGCGGACGCTGGACTGGCGAGCTCTCGGCTCCCGGTACCGGCCGGCGAATTCGACCAGCGCGAGCTCCTGCGGCTCGAGAAGGAAACGCTGGGGACATTCCTGTCCGCGCATCCACTCGCCGAGGTGCGAGACGCTCTGCGCGCGCGCATCGACTGCCCGCTGACCGAGGTCGCGGCCAAGCCCGACGGCGCCTGGGTCAGGGTCGGGGGCATCGTCGGAGAGGCGAAGAAGGTGCGCACCCGCAACGGTGGCTACGTCATGTTCGCGACGCTCGACGACCTCGAGGCCCAGGTCGAGCTGTTCGTTCGGGACGCCGCAGGCGAGGCATCGGAGGCGATCGAAACCGATCGCGTGATCGTCGTGCGTGGGCGCGTCGACCACAAGGGGCGTGGTCAGACGAGCCTCGTCGTTGCCGAGGCTGAGCGGTTCGAGCCCGACGCCGCCGAGCTGGCCGCGGCGGAAGCGCGGGCGGCGGCCAAGCGGGATCCCAAGGAGTTCAAGCTCGAGATCGACGCGGCCGAGTTCGGGCCCGGGCTGATCGACGAGCTGAAGGCGCTCTTCGAGGGGTTTCCTGGCCAGTCCGAGGTGCTGCTCGTGATGCGGACACGCGAAGGGCCAAGGCGCCTGCGCTTCGGCGACGAGTACAGGATCAGCCCCTCGCCGCCGCTGCGCGCACAGCTCGCGGAAGTCCTCGGCCCTCGATCGCTCGCCGCCTAGTTTCCGGGCGTATTCTTCGGACATGGCGCTGAAGCAGCGTGGAGAGGAGGGAACTCGCGAGGGCGAGTGCCGGCGGTGCCGCACCTTCTGCGACAAGCTCGTCGAGCCGCGTGGATGCCTCGAGATGCGCTGTCGCTACCTCTACAGCTACGGCGATCCCGTGAGCGGCAACCGCTACATGGGCTGTCTGAGGAAGGTCTTCGGCGCCGAGATCGACCTCGACATGTTCGAGGCGGCCGAGCTCCACGGCGGCTTCGGCGGCATCAAGATGACCGGTAACCCGCTGCCTCACTGCCAGTTCAGCGTCGAACCCTCCTACGAGGGTGAGGGCCCCGCCTACACGTGCGTGAACCCTCGCTTCTTCGACTGCACCGACTCAGGCGACGAGGGAATCCGGGCCTTCGACCTCCGCAATGCTCTGACCTAGCGTTGGGCGCAGCCCGCTACGTCCGGAAGCGGTAGCCCACACCCCTCACCGTCTCGAAGCGTCGTGCCCCGAGCTTCCGGCGCAGGTACCCCACGTAGACATCGACCACGTTGGATCCGGGGTCGTAGTCGTAGCCCCAGACGTGTGAGAGCAGCTGCTCGCGAGTGAGGACCTGGTCCGGGTGCTGGAGGAACGTTCTCAGGAGCTCGAACTCCCTGGCGCTCAGCTCGATGGTCTCTTCGTCCGCGCTGGCCCAGCGCGTTCGCAGGTCGAGCGAGACGCCGCCGACGCGAAGCTGGCGCTCCTCCTCCGGTGCGTCCCCCCGCAGCCGGACCCGCACGCGCGCGAGCAGCTCCTCGAAGTGGAACGGCTTGGCCAGATAGTCGTCGGCCCCCGCCTCGAGGCCCTCGACCTTGTCGGAGGGGTCTCCCCGTGCGGTCAGGATGATCACCGGCAGCCGCTGGCCCTCGCCGCGCAGCTCACGAAGCACGTCCATCCCGTCCTTGCCGGGGAGCCCCAGGTCGAGGATGAGGAGGTCGAAATGATCGTCGCGGGCCATCAGCGCCGCCTGTGGGCCGTCGGGGGCTACGGTCGTCGTATAGCCGCTCGAGCGCAACCCCTTCTCCAGGAAGGAGGCCAGCCGGGTCTCGTCCTCGGCGATCAGGATGCGGCTCATGCCTATCGCTCCAGCGCCGGGATGACGATCGTGAACTTCGCGCCGCTGCCGAGGGTGGAATCCAGCTCCACGCGGCCACCGTGCGCGTCCGCGATCGCCTTCACGATCGCGAGGCCAAGCCCCGCGCCGCCGCCGCCCCGGACGCTCTGCGAGCGCGCGAACCGCTCGAAGATCAGCCGTTGCTCCTCGGAGGGGATGCCCGGCCCCTCGTCGCGCACCCAAAGGCGTGCTTCCCCGCCCACCAGCGAGCTGCCGATCCAGATTGGCTCGCCCGGGCCGGTGTGGTTCACGGCATTCGAGGCGAGGTTCATGATGCCCTGCGTGAGCCGTTGGGCGTCGGCGCCGACGAGCCCGATTCCCGTGCCCTCGAGCACCCACGACCGGTCGCCGAGCAACCTGGACTTCGCGAAGACCTCATGGGTCAGCAGATCGAGGTCGAGCGGCTCCGGGCGCAGGAAGTCCGGTCGCGAGGCGCGCACGAGCAGAAGCAGGTCATCCACGAACCGGTTCATCCGGTCCAGCTCGTCCTGAATCACCACGACCGCCTCGCGGCGCTCCCGCGGGTCGTCGCCGAGGGTCTCGATGTGCCCTCGGATCACGGTGATGGGCGTGCGCAGCTCATGGCTCACGTCGGCCAGGAACTCGCGCTGGTCGGCGAATGCGGTCTCGAGCCTGTCCAGCATCGCGTTCAAGGTGCGTCCCAGCTGCGCGATCTCGTCGCCGCCTCTGACCGGAATGCGCTGGGAGAGATCGGTCTCGGAGATCTGCCTTGCCGTGCGCGCCAGCGCCTGCAGAGGCGCCATCGCACGACCGGCGGCGAGCCAGATGAAAAGCGATGCCAACAACATCACCACGATCGACACGCCAGCCGCGAGGCGTACGGCGCTGGTGACTTGCTCGCGTCGCTCAACGAGCAGTTGCCCGATCGCCAGTGAGCCTTGCTCCGCCCCGGCCATGACGGGCACGGCCACGGATCTCGCGTGTCCCAGCGACGTGTCGAGGTTGCCGCTGGTGGGTTTCGTGACGTCGCCTTCCTCGACGAGAGCACTGATCAGTGGCTGAAGATCCTCGTCGGCGGCGACCTCCGCGTATGGGGCATCACCGATGAAGGCCACGATGGCGGAGTCGTTGTCAACGGCGCGGCCGCGCAGGTAGGCGTCGAAGAGACGTGAGAGCTGGCCGTTGAAGGGCCGATTCGTCGCCGGGTCGACGCCGCTCTCCGAGAGCGCCTGCAGCTCAGCGATCTCGGCCGCCAGCGACTCCCCGGCCTCATCATCGATGCGAGAGATCAAGACCTCGCGCAGGACCACCAGCGAAGCGGCGGTGGAGAGCGCGAGCAGCACCAGAAACGAGACCAGCACGCGGGTGCGCATGCCGGCGAACCAGCGCTGGCGAGGAATCTCAATCTCCTCGCCGGAGGCGGGCGCGTTTCGCTCCACATCCGCGGATCCATCGCCGAGCAGAGCGGCCACGCAAGGAAATCTATCGCCGTGGGCGCGCGCCGGGGGAGGTTATTCCCGAAAGGTGCGCCGGAAAAGGGGTCAGCCCTCGGCCGAGGGGCCGCTGCCTACCTTCTCCAGCAGTCCCGTCACCGAGTCTTCGTACTGGTCGTCGCTGGGGCTCCCGAACCCATCCTTGTCCAGCGAGGGCGAATTCCCGGTGACGCTGGTGCCGGCCGGCACGGTCGTTGCCTCCCTGCCCGAGCCCTGGCGGTCGTCTGCCGAACGACCGCGACCGTCGTCACGGCGACCGTCATCACCGCTTTGGTTGGACCGGCCGTCGGCCCGCCCGTTCTGGCTGTCCGACGCCTGGATCCGAGAGCTGTCCTCGCCGCCAGGCGCATCGGCGCCGCCGGGCGAATCGACGGCGCCGGGCGAATCGACGGCGCCGGGCGCATTGACGCCGGACAGCGGGCCTTCACCGTCGGGGGCCAGCAGGGTCAGGTAGACGACCACCACGAGCACGGCTACGGCCGCGGTCTGAGCCGCGATAATTAGCGTGGCGCGGGGGATCACTGCTGGGGACCCCAGTCAGATTGCATCGCCATCGGGGCCCCTAGCATCGCGCAAGACGATGAGAGTTCGATGAGAGCCGGGTGAGAGGGGCGTTTGCATGAGAGCAGTTCTCATCGTCCCCTCACATTCCTCTCACCGGCGGGGTGAACACTCCTCCGTAATGAATAAGCACACACATCAACTAACCGATTCAAGGCACCGCGGGATGCGTCTCCGGATTGTGGCCTCGATGCTGGTGGTCATGCTGGCGTTCCCGGCCCTCGCTATGGCGGGGAACCCGGCCGACGATCAGTACGCCGGCACCGATCAGAATCTCGGATCGCAGGTCAACTCGGGCGGAGGCTCGAGCGACCCCGGGGATCCAGCGGGTCCGTCTGCGGACAGCGCTGGCCTTGGCGGCAATGTTGGACCGCTGCCGTTTACCGGCTTCGACGTGATCGCGATGGCGGCAGTTGCCCTCGCCGTGACCGGCGTCGGACTGGCGCTCCAGCGAGCCGTCGCCCGCGAGTAGACCGACAGCGTTTAGCCATACAGCTGAACGCAGCGTTTAGCCAAGAGCTAACGCTTGGGGGGTTTGGATCGCCGCCTTCGGGCGGCGAGTCCACGCCTCCTCAAGCGCTTGGCGAGGTCGATCTCGGCGCGATCCGGTCCGTGCCCGTCGGGGCCCGGCACCTCGAGTAACGCCGGCAGGCTCTCGAAGCGTGGCTCGGAGAGAAACACGCTGATGCCTCGCTCCCCGAGCTCGCCGTCGCCCAGATTCGCGTGACGGTCCAGGTTGGCGGCCAGAGGAACCCTTGAGTCGTTGACGTGCACGCAGCGCAGTCGCTTAAGCCCGACCTTCGCGTCGAACTCGTCGACCACAGCGCCCAGGGCTTCTGGGGAGCGGATCTCGAAGCCCGCGGCCAGCAGGTGACAACAGTCGAGGCAGGCACCCAGACGCTCACCCCCGCCGGAGGCCTCGATCAGCTCCGCCAGCTCGTCCATGTCGCGACCGAGTGGCCCCTGAGTTCCTGCGGTGTTCTCCAAGAGCAGCGGCACATCCTCGGTGTCTGAGAGTGCTGCGGCGATCGCCTTGCCGGCACGCTTCACGGATGGTCCGTGCGGCTCGCCCTTCCGTGCTCCGGCGTGGAGCACAACGCCTGCCGCGCCGATCCCGTCGCCCACGCGCAGCGCGTGGCGCAAAGACGTCAAGGACTTCGAGCGAACCTCTCGCTCCTTCGAGGCGCAGTTGATCAGGTAGATCGCGTGCACCACAACCGCCTTGAGCGGCGATGCGTCCATCGTTTCCCGAAACGCCGCGAAGTCCTCATCCGTGTAGGCGGTGGGCCGCCAGGCCCGCGGGCTCTGGTGAAAGACCTGAATTGCGCGAGAACCGGTCTCGACCCCTCGCCGGACGGCGTTGGGCAATCCCCCCGCTGTGGAAACATGGCCGCCGATCAGCATGACCTCTGAGCCCCTCCGAGTCCGTTTCGCCCCCTCGCCGACCGGCGCCCTCCATATCGGCGGCGCCAGGACCGCACTCTACAACTGGCTCGTGGCTCGCGGCCAGGCAGGAACGCTTGTGCTTCGAATCGAGGACACCGACCGCGAGCGCTCCACGCCGGAGAACGTGGAGCAGATCCTGGATGCGCTGGAGTGGCTGGAGCTGGGTTGGGATGAGGGACCGCTCAGCCAGTTCGATCGCCGCGAGCGCCACGCGAGCGTGATCGCGGAGTTGGTCGAGGCGGGCCACGCTTATCCCGATCCGTCAAGCCCCGAGGAGGTCCGGGCCATCAAGGCCCAGCGGCCCACCGCCGGCTACCGGGGCTCCGAGCGCGACGAGCCGGGGGCCGCGATCCGTCTCCGGGTACCCGACACGGGGGACACCGTCGTGCATGACCTGATCCGCGGGGAGGTGCGATTCGAGAACCGCCTGCAGGACGACCTGGTGATCGCCCGCGGCGATGGCACCCCGCTCTACAACTTCGCGGTCGCGGTCGACGACGCCGACATGGGGATCACGGATGTCATCCGAGGCGACGATCACCTCTCGAACACCCCCAAGCAGCTCCTGGTTCTGGGCGCAATGGGCATCGCGCCGCCTCGGTACGCCCACCTGCCGTTGCTCCACGGCCCTGACGGCAAGAAGCTCTCAAAGCGCCACGGTGCGGCCTCGGTGGAGGAGCTCCGCGCCGGCGGATACCTACCGCCGGCGGTCCGCAACTACCTCGCGCTCCTGGGCTGGGGTACCGTCGATGACACGACGCTCATGTCGACGGGGGAGCTCGTCGAGCGCTTCGAGATCGAGCGCGTGGGGAAGGCCTCGGCGATCTTCGACGAGCGCAAGCTGCGCTGGATGAACGGCCGCTTCATGCGCGAGCTGCCGGTGCGTGACTACGTGGGGCGCGTCGCCGCCCATCTCGAGCGGTTTGATCCACCTGCGGCCCACGCCTTCGCCACCGCCTCCGCTGATCGCCGCCAGATGGCCTGCGAGATCGTGCGGGACAAAGCCCAGACGCTCGCGGAGGTGTGGAGCCTGATCGGCTTTCTCTTCAGCGAGCCCGCCGTCGACCAGCAGGCGTGGGCGAGAGTGATGACCGCCGACGCCGTTCCGCTCCTCGCGGCTGCGCGGACCGCGCTGGCCGACCTCGAGCCGTTTGATGTGGAGGCGATGGAGCCCGCCCTCACCGCGATAACCGAGGACGCCGGCGTCAAGCCAAAGGCGCTATACCAGCCGATCCGCGTCGCGCTGACCGGGTCGACCGTTTCCCCCGGGATCTTCGAGACCGTGGCTGCGCTTGGTCGTGACGCGGCGTTGCGGCGGATCGACCTCGCGCTAAGCCGGCTGGCGTAGCCCAAGTCGAGGGCGGAGCCTCCGACCCCACGCTAAATGGACGGCGTCCACATGCCGATGTAGTGCCTGGAGGTACCACGCGAACACTTCTGCGCGGGCGCCTCCGGATTCCCGAGCCCCAGCGACGATGACCAAACCCGTGGCCAACACCGATAAAACCGCGCCCCAGCGGGGCCCCTCGGCGCAGGGGGCGGGGGGCGCTCGCCTTGCCGAAGCCTTCGAGGCCGTCACGCGTCTTCCGGCGCTCGCCGAGTCGCGCCGGCGTCTGCTGCGGCTGACCGAAAGCGACACGACGTCGGCGGCCGAGCTCGCTGAGACGGTTGAGTCCGACGCCGCGGTTGCGATCGCCGTCATGCGCGAGGCGAACAACGGCGACGGGCCATCCGCCCGCATCGGGGGGATCCAGGAAGCGGTCGACACGATCAGCCCAGCGGGGCTTCGGGTGCTGGCGGGCACGCTCGATACGTACGATGCCCTCGAGTCGGGGGCGTCGCCCGTCTCCTACGAGCGCTTTCGCCGGCACGCGCTCGCGGTTCGCCACGCCTCCGATCGGGTCGCCGGAGCAGCGGGGATCGGACAACGCGACGAGCTCGCGGTCGCGGCGCTGTTGCATGACATCGGCAAGTTGGTGCTGGCACATCTGCACGGCGAGGACTATGGGCGTGCGCTCCGGTCCGAGCAGCCGGAGGAACGGTTGCGCATGGAGAGGCGTGAGCTTGGAATCGACCACGCGCTCGTCGGCGCCGTCCTCGTTCGCCGCTGGGGCCTGCGGCCCGGCATCGCCGCGGCGATCGAGCGACATCATTCTTCCGACGCGGATGGTCACGCCGCCGTGATTGGGCTGGCCGACGCGATCGTCCACCACGCCGAGGGCGATCCGGTTCCAGTGCCGGTCCTGCTGGAGGGCGCCCAGCTCCTGGACCTGGGCCCCGACGAGCTGCGCTCCCTTCTCTACGAGTTCCCCCATGCCGGAACATCGCGTCCTCGCTCATCCGAGCCGTGTCCGCTCACGCTGCGCGAGCTCGAGTCCCTCCGCGGCCTTGCGGAGGGCAAGGTCTACAAGCAGATCGCCCAGGAGCTGGGGCTCTCGGTCAGCACGATCCGCACGCACCTGCACAACGTCTACCGCAAGATCGGCGCGGTCGACCGCGCCCAGGCGGTACTGATCGCACGCGACCGCGGCTGGCTCTAGGCCTGCTCAGTCGATCAGGGACGAGCGAAGGCTGATCGCGACGGCGTGGGCGCGGTCGCGGGCCTCGAGACGGGCCAGGGCGGCCTTGGTGTGCGTCCGGATGGTCTCCGCGCTCAGCCCGAGTCGCTCGGCGGCGGTGGATGTCGAGTGCCCGTCGGCGATCAGCTGCAGGATCTGGCGCTGGCGGCGGGTGACCGCAGGCCGGGTGCCCCGGCGGCCGTCTGCGGCAGGATCGACGTACGTCTCGGCGTCCGCCGCCGCGTCGACCGCACGATTGAGCGCCTCGGCGGGTGAGCTCTTCGCCACGTAGGCCGAGGCGCCGGCCTTGAGCGCTTCATTGGCAGAGTGACGCTCGGCCCGTGAGCCGTGAGCGACGATGCCGATGCCGGGGCTCGCCTGGCGCAGCGCGCGGACGACTGCGGTTCCAGACTTCTCGGCCCCGTCATGTGCACCACGTCCCAGGTCCACTATCGCGACGTCGAACTCCCCCAGGTCGGTCAGCATCTCGAGCGCGTCGTCCCCGCTCGCCGCCTCCTCAACCTCGAAGCGATCGTCGAGCAATCGACGCACGCCGAGCCGAACCAGCGGGTGGCCGTCGACAACCAAGCAGCGTCGCGAATCGCTCATCTCATCTGCCCCAGACCCGGGAAAACGAAGGGCCCCGGAAAGCGCCGACCGGTCCCTCCCGGCCGACGCGACCATCCTAGCCCCACCCGCCCACGCGCGGCCCCACCCCGCCGCTAGGTGCGTTCTTTTTTTTGTCGGTCGGCCCCCTGCGGTAGAAAGAGGTCGTGATTTCAGTGACGTCGAAGTCCCGCTACGCCGTCGTGGCCATGGCCGAGCTCGCGCGCTCCGGGGACCGGCCCGTCCCGATCGCTCAGGTTGCCGAGCGCCGCGACATGCCCGTCCAGTTCCTGGAACAGCTCTTCTCGACCCTCCGGCGCGACGGCCTCCTCCAGAGCCAGCGCGGGGTCAAGGGCGGCTACACGCTGGCCCGCTCGGCCGACGAGATCACCGTCCTCGAGGTCGTCCAATCGCTGGACGGCAAGCTCGGCGACGAGGCCGCTGAGGCCGGGGGCATCTGGGCGGAGGGCGTCGAGTCCCTGCGCGACGTCTTCCGCTCGACGACCATCGCCGAGATCGCCCGCCGCGAGGCCGAGAGCGCCGGCTCGGGGATGTACTACATCTGACCTGAAGCGCGCGAACGGCGCCTAGGTAAGCGTTGAGCGCCCCGAAATGCCCTTGTGCGCACCATTCTGCGCGCCAGTTCCGTGCGGTGGGGACCGCCCGCCTCCTGGTCTGTCTCGAGCAGATTCGTGAACAACCGGGGAGCCTCAACTCCCAGTATCAACCTGTCACTCTGCGGGCAGTAGTTTCGCTCGCGCCTTTCTTCGATCCATCGAGTAACCGCGCGAGCAAGATGAGACCAGGAGGGTGGATATGGAAGTCGAAGCGGGCGGGGGCGAGCGGGGAGCCGGCGATGAGGCGACGTCGCCTCAGCGCGAAATCTCCCGGGGCGTCGTCGCCATCTACAAGGACCATCTCGGGCGTGGCCCAACGAAGGCACGGACCACGATCACCGACGACGTGGTGATCACAGTGCTTGAAGACAGCCTCACAAAGGCAGAGCGGAAGCTTCAAGAGTCCAACAGGGAGACGATGGTCCGGCAAATACGTCGTGCGTATCAGGATGCGATGCGCAGCGACATAAAGGCGTTGGTCGAAGGGACGCTCAACCGTGAGGCGGTTTGCATGCTGAGCGACCACAGCCCCAATCCCGACTACGCGGTCGAGCTCGTGATCCTCGGGCGCCAGCTCGACTCGCCCTAGAGCTGGGAAGCGGGCCGCCTTGAAGGCGGCCCGCTCCGGCAACATCGAACGCGATAGGCCTATCCGTCCGGTGTCCAGGGGCCGCTTACCCGCTACGACGAGCGCAAATCCGCGCGTGCCGGCGCGGAGCACCGTGCTGAAGCCTCGCTCCGCTCGGCCGCCCTCGGGCCGATTACGTCGTAGTCCACGACGGCATCCTTGCCGCGCAACAATCCGGGATGGTCGGGAGCAGCCCTACCCGCGAGGTATCAACCTCGACTTCCTCGTCCAGCAGATCGAAGAACCGGGCTCGCATCCCCTCCTCGGTACACGCCTGCGCACGAGCTCGACGTTTCCTGCGACATCGCCCCGGCAGTATCCGCCCACGGCGACCGGGGGCAACCCGGGAGCCGCTTCCCGTCCCGGCGGAGGCGCAATTTGAGTGGGCTACCCTTTACGTGCGACTGTCTTTGGGTGCTTTTCCGCTCCCCTCCCTCCACCGACAGGAGATTCCCCGAGGGGATCGAGATAGGGGCACGTATGCCTGACAGTCACCTCCGGATTCTGACCGCGGCGGCACGGCACACTCGTCGTCAGCTCACCGCCCACGATCGCTCGGCCTCCGCTCATCCCGGGACAGCCGAGAGGCGGCGTCGAATCGACCTCGTGAGCCGGGCCTCGCGCACGCGCTCGCGTGTCGCGGCGGCTCGGGCGCGGCGAAACCCGTCGCGCGACACCGGCCCCTCATGAACGACGATCATCACCTTGTCGAACTCGAGGTCAAGGCGCGGCATGCGAGCGACCGCTATCGGCTTTATCGAGCGAGGACGCACGGCCGACCCCACGCCACGAGCCTCGGTCGGCTTCGGGAGCTCGCGCGCGATGCCGAGCTTGCCGAAAAGCTTTTCGCCCGCGCCAAGGCCGCGCGCGATATATGAGCGCGCTGGCGGAATAGAAGGGCGGCGCGGGATACTGCGGGGCGATGTCGCAGGAGAATGTGGAGGTCGTGCGCAGGCTGTTCGCCGCCTTCCAGGACGTCGACGTCGGCAACTTCGAGCGCCGCCTCGACGAGGTGCGAGAGTTCTTCGATCCCGAGGTCGTGTGGGTCGCGGCTCCGCACTCGCTCCTGGCGAGCGAGGAGTACCGCGGGTACGACGGCGTCCGCCGCTTCTGGACCCAGTTCCTCTCGGCCTGGGACGAGTACGGCGTCCAGGTCAACGAGCTGATCGACGCGGGTGATCAGGTCGTCGCGGTGATGCGCCTGAGCGGACGCACGAATGAGCTCGAGGTCGACGAGGCGCGGTCGTCGCTGCTCACGCTGCGCGGCGGAAAGATCGTGAGGGTCGAGCCCTTTGCGAGCAAGGACGGCGCCCTCGAAGCCGCCGGGCTGCGGGAGTAGGAAGCTCACAACACAGCGCCGGGCTCCTCGCGCCCCCAACCTGCCCCTGAACCGAGCTCTTGCCCGCGCCGTGAGCCACCACGACGGTCCGCTTGGATTCCCGCGACGGGGGTTGCCCCCCAGGGCGCGGGAGCGCGATACTGCGCGGGCGATGTCGCAGGAGAACGTCGACAAGGCCAGGGAGTTCATCGCCGCATACAACCGGCGTGACTTCGACACCGCCGTCGAGGACTTCGATCCCGAGATCGAATGGGTGATGCCCGCGCGCCAGCGGTCGGACTCCGGCCGGGGCCCGGGCGCGGCCATACGCTTCTGGGAGGAGATCGACGAGACGATGGAGGAGCTGAGCCTGGAGCCGCAGGAGTTCGTCGACGCCGGCGACCGTGTGGCGACCCGGCTTCGCCACCACGGGCGCGGCAGGGGAAGCGGGGCGGAGATCGACCAGGAGCTCTACCACCAGGTCGCGACCTTCCGCGACGGAAGGATCGTGCGGATGGAGTACTTCGCCGAATGGGACGAGGCCCTCGCAGCCGCCGGGATGGGGGAGTAGGGCGCGGCGGTCTTCGGAGCCCGGCTCGCCCAGTCGCTCCTTTCCGCTCGCGCCGCAGCGGGTACAAAGGGGCGCTGGACGCCCTGCGGGCTACTCCGACAGCCCTGCAGCGGCCATCCCGCGTTCCTCCTGCAACCGGCGCGGTTTGGTGGCTGCCGATCTACGCTATGGGCGACAGGGGAACCGCATGCGGGGGGAGGCGAGTATGCAGTGTCCGCACTGCCAATTCAACGGGCCAAGACGCGATCCCGATGAACAGCATTGGGAGGTACGAGGCCAGTTTCGGGGCCACCGGGTCCGGCGTTGCCGTGCCTGCGGACATTGCTTCTACATGCGAACAGCCCGAGCCCCAAGACCGCTCCTCCCGGCAGAGTGGCTCGAGATCGAGCGGCGAGACGAGCCGGGCTAGCGCGGCCCTCTGTGTACCTCAACGGCTGGCCGAGCCCGACTCGCTCAGCCGACCGCCATGCCGAAGTCGGCCGTGTAGTAGCCGCGACCTCCGTTGGTCTTCGCGAATCCGACTCCGACCTCGCGGTAGTTCGGACTCAGCATGATCGCGCGGTGGCCCGGGCTGTGCATCCAGCGCTGGACGATCTTGCGGGGCGTTGCATGATGGCGCTTGCCCCAGGCGATGTTCTCGCCGTACGCCCACCGGTGCGCGCCGCGGAAGTACCCAGACCGCTGCAGTCGCCTCTGCGGGCCGGCCTCGCCGGGACACTGGTGCGAGAAGCAACCGGTTCGGGCCATGTTGTTCGAATGGCGGCGCGCGGCCTGGATCAGGCGCCAGTTCTTGTTGAGGCCCTTGCGCCCGTGGCTACGGCGCTCACGATTGATGAAGCACGTGGTCGCTCGGCGCGCGTGCTTGCGCGTGAGCTTGGCGGCGCCGACATCGCCGTACCGCGTGCAGGCGTTTCGGTCGGCTGCGCTTGCCCCGGAGGGGATGATCAAGAGCGTGGTGGCGACGGCGCCGATGAGCGCGAGCGCGAGTCCGGCGGTGGCTGAGGGTCTCGCTCGAACGTCATTGCGCGGACGTCGAGAACCTCCGATGAGGCTCTTTGGGCGGTCAGGACGGGCGGAATCCATCATGCAGTCCTCTGGGTTGTGGGCGGGCTTAGGGGCGGCGTTACGAGTCTCCACACACGCAACGCTTAAGGCTCGCTAACGATCAGCAAGGAACCTTAACAATCGATCCGGCGTCATGCGGGCCGATATTCCCCGGCTGAGGGGAGTTCGAAGGCACAAATGAGTCTCCTCCCGCCAATCGCCGTGTGAGCAGGAATTCATGAACCAGAGGGCGAGTGGCGACGCGCGCACGATGCCCGGCGTTGGAACCGCGCTAGGTTGCGGGAGTGAGCGCCGATTCCGCAGTCGACACCTCTCTGCGCGTCGCTCCCGAGCCCTCCGAGACCGTGGGCGAAACACCGCTCGTGGCCCTTCGGAGGCTGGGGGAGGCGCTCCCTGGGGAGGTGGTCGCCAAGCTCGAGTACCTGAATCCTGGCGGGTCGGTCAAGGACCGGATCGGGGTGGCGATGATCGACGCCGCCGAGCGCGACGGCAAGATCGAGCCCGGTCGCAGCGTGATCGTCGAGCCGACATCCGGCAATACCGGAATCGCTCTTGCGATGGTCTGCGCGGCACGTGGCTATGAGCTGGTGCTGACCCTGCCGGAGGGGATGAGCCGCGAGCGCACCAAGCTTCTGCGTGCCTACGGCGCTCAGGTGCACGAGACCCCGTCCATGGGTGGCATGAACGAGTCGATTGAGATGGCGCGTGAGATCTGCCGCCAGCGCAAGGGGTTCATCCCGCAGCAGTTCTCAAACCCGGCCAACCCCGAGGTCCACCGGCGAACCACTGCGGAGGAGATCTGGCGGGACCTCGACGGCGAGGTCGATGCCCTCGTCTGCGGCGTCGGTACCGGCGGGACGATCACGGGCGTGGGCCAGGTCCTAAAAGAACGCCGACCCGAGACGCAGGTGATCGCCGTCGAGCCAACCACGTCAGCGGTTCTCTCCGGCGGCGCGGCGGGACCGCACAAGATCCAGGGGATCGGCGCGGGCTTCGTGCCCGACGTGCTCGACCGGTCGGTGATCGACGAGATCGTCACCGTCGACGACGAGGATGCACTCGAGATGGCTCGCCAAGCCGCCAGGCGCGAGGGCCTGTTCGTGGGCATCTCGGCCGGAGCCGCCTTCCATGCCTCGCTCGCGGTCGCGGCCCGCCCCGAGATGAATGGCAAGCGGATCGTCACAATCGCGTGCGACGGGGGGGAGCGGTACGTCTCGCTCCCCTTCTTCACACCCTGAACACCTCCGCCCATCTCCTCTGCTCCCGCCGAAAATCCCTTGTCAGCGGCGACGCCGCTGACAACTTGATCTGCTTCCGCGTCCGGGGATGGGCGGGTCACCTACGCTTCGAGGCATGTTGGGACTGGGGACGCTTCGGCAAGTCGTTCGCGAGATCGGTTGCGATGTCGCGGCCGCCCGTGATCGGGATCCAGCCGCGTGGGCGGTCGGGACGGGGGAGATCCTCACGAGCTGGGCGGGCGTGCAGGCCATCCTGGCCCACCGGGTCGCCCACGCGCTGTACGACTCGGGGGTGCCGCTGGCGCCTCGGACGATTGCGTTCGGCAGCAGGGCGGTCACCGGTATCGAGATTCACCCTGCCGCTCGGATCGGAGACGAGTTCTTCATCGACCACGGCTCCGGGGTGGTGATCGGCGAGACCGCCGAGATCGGCGACCGGGTCACCCTCTATCAGGGCGTCACGCTCGGCGGCACCGGGTTCGCGCGCGGAAAGCGCCACCCCACCGTGCAGGACGACGTCACGATCGGCTCCGGGGCGAAGCTGCTCGGCCCGATTACCGTGGGGCATGGCGCCAAGGTGGGCGCGAACACTGTGGTGATCGAGGACGTGCCGCCGCGTTCCACCGTGGTCGGCAACCCCGGCCACCCCGTGCGGGTCGAGGGCCGCAAGGTGGAGGGCCCCGACACCGATTGGATTCATCTGCCCGATCCGGTGGCGGACGCGATCAAGGGGCTCTCCGAGCGCCTGGCGAAGCTGGAGCGCCGGCTCTCGGAGCTCGATGGTGAGCCTGCGGCGGGCGAGGTCCGCGAGCTTCGCCGCAAGCAGGGCCCAAGCTCCGCAGGCGGCTAGGCGTCCCGCCTCGGCGGCGGCCGCGGGCGGGGCTATTCTCGGACCGTGGAGTCGGAGACCGCCCTCGGAGCACCGCTTACGCCTGGCGCGAGCCAGATCGAGCGCCTGCTCGCCGACTTAAATCCCCCTCAACGCCAAGCGGTCGAGCACGGCGAGGGCCCCCTGTTGATGCTCGCCGGCGCCGGCTCGGGGAAGACGCGGGCGCTCACGCACCGGATCGCCTACCTGGTCGCGACCGGTCAGGCACGACCCTCGGAGATCCTCGCGATCACGTTCACGAACAAGGCGGCGGAGGAGATGCGCGAGCGGGTCGAGCAGCTGGTCGGTGGTGTCTCGCGCCTCATGTGGCTCATGACCTTTCATTCCGCCTGCGTGCGGATCCTGCGCTCGGATGCCGATCGGCTCGGCTACAAGCGCGCGTTCACCATCTACGACCAGGCGGACTCGCTGCGAATGGTGAAGCGCTGCATGCAGGAGTTCGACGTCGACCCCAAGCGGTTTCCGCCGCGCGCCGTCCAGGCCCAGATCTCGAGCGCCAAGAACCGGCTCCTCGACGCGGAGGCCTACCGGGAGTCGATGAGCTCCTTCTTCGAGGAGACGGTCGGAGATGTCTTCGGCCTCTATGAGAAGCGGATGCACGAGGCCAACGCCATGGATTTCGACGACCTCCTCGTGCGCACGGTTGACCTCCTGGAGCTGTTCGAGGATGTTCGCGGCCGCTACCAGCGCGCCTTTCGATGGGTCCTCGTCGACGAGTACCAGGACACGAACCGCGCCCAGTACCGCCTGCTCCAGCTGATCGCGGGCGAGCACCGAAACCTGACTGTGGTCGGCGACGATTCTCAGTCCATCTACTCGTTCCGCTCGGCCGACATCCGCAACATCCTCGACTTCGAGAGCGACTATCCCGATGCGACCGTGATCAAGCTCGAGCAGAACTATCGCTCGACCGGGACCATTCTCGACGCCGCCAACGCAGTGATCGCGAACAATCGCGAACAGAAGCCGAAGCGCCTGTGGACGGATGCCGGCCGCGGGGAGCCGGTCACGATGGCCGAGCTCGACGACGAGCACGCGGAGGCGCGATACGTGGCCGCCGAGGTCGAGCGCCTATGCACCGACGAGGGCATCGCTCGCGACGAGATCGCCGTCTTTTACCGGGTGAACGCGCAAAGCCGGGTGCTCGAGGACACGTTGGTGCGCTTCGAGTTGCCTTACCAGGTGATCGGCGGCACCAAGTTCTACGACCGTGCCGAGATCAAGGACGCGGTGGCCTACCTGCAGCTGATCGCGAACCCGGCGGACGCGGTTTCCTTCTCCAGGATCGTGAACTCCCCGCGCCGTGGCATCGGCGACCAGACGCAGGCGCGCCTTCTCTCACACGCGAACACGACTGGGACCGACATCTGGGATGTGGTGCGCGAGGTTGATCGCGTTCCGGGTCTTGGTGCTGCAGCGAAGCGCTCGGTGCGGCGCTTCGCCGACACGATGGTGGCACTGCGACAGCGCGCCGCCGAGCCGAGCGTGGCCGAGCTGCTCGAGGCGACCCTGCGCGAGTCCGGGTACCTCGAGGCGCTTGAGGCCGAGCGAACGATCGAGGCGGAGGGCCGGGTTGAGAACCTGCAGGAATTGGTGGGGGTTGCAGGGGAGTTCGACGCAAACCGCGCCGTCGAGGGCGAGAGCGAGCTTTCCCCGCTGGAGGAATTCCTGGCGCAGATCTCCCTCCTCTCCGACCAGGACTCCATGCGAGACGGCGAGAGCCTGATCACGCTCATGACCCTCCATAACGCCAAGGGGCTTGAGTACGAGGCGGTGTTCCTGATCGGGATGGAGGAGGGGGTCTTCCCCCACTCCCGCTCGATCGAAGAAGGGAACCTGGAGGAGGAGCGCCGCCTTTTGTACGTGGGCCTGACCCGTGCTCGCCAGCGCCTCTACCTCACCTGCGCGCGCCGGCGCAATCTCTTCGGAGGCCGCGGGCACAACCTCCCCTCTCGGTTTCTCGCGGAGCTTCCCGAGGAGCTTGTGGACCGCCACGTCTCCACACCCCGCACAGGCTGGGCGTCCGGGGCGCGGGATGCGGTTCTCGCGGGCTCCTTTGGAACGGGGGGCGTCGGCCTTCCGACGCAGGAGGAGATGCGAAAGCAGCCCGCCCCGCCGCTGGCGCAGTTCCGCACCGGAGACGATGTCGTACACGCCTCTTTCGGTGAGGGGGTTATCACAGCGGTCGAACCCGGAGCCGTGGTGGTCGTCCGCTTTGCCGCCGACGGCACCGAGCGCAAGCTGATGGCCGACTACGCGCCTCTGCGCAAGGCGGGGTGAGCGATGCCGCCTGCGGTCATCGACGGCGTCATCGACGGCCAGGCCGTCGCGACGGAGGCGCGAGCCGAGGTCGCCCGCGGCGTTGCGGCCTTCGCCACTCAGCACGGCCGCCGCCCGGGCCTGGCCACGGTGCTCGTGGGCGACGACCCCGCATCACACGTCTATGTGGGCTCGAAGCGGAAGCTCTCGGAGGAGGCCGGGATGCGGTCGATCCACAATGGGCTTGACGCCGCGGTCTCGCCCGGAGAGCTGCTCGACTTGGTCGAGACGCTCGCCGGGGACGATGCCGTGGACGGGATCCTCGTTCAGCTTCCGCTCCCGGAGGAACACGACCAGGACGCCGTGATCTCCCGCATCCCGGCCGCCAAGGACGTCGACGGGCTGACAGCCACGAGCGCCGGCCTCCTGGCTCAGGGCCGGCCACGGCTCGTGCCCTGCACGCCGAAGGGCGTGATCGAGCTCCTGCGGGTCGCCGACGCCCCGATCGAGGGCGCGAACGTTGTCATCGTCGGCCGTTCGATCCTGGTGGGACGCCCACTGGCGGCGCTGCTCACGAACGCCAACGCCACGGTCACGGTCTGCCACTCGCGCACTCGTGAGCTCGCGAGCGTCACGCGGCGCGCGGACATCCTGATCGCGGCGGTGGGCTCGCCGCGGCTCGTCACCGCGGACATGGTGATGCCCGGAGCGACCGTGATCGACGTCGGCACGAATCGCACCGACGACGGCCTGGTGGGCGACGTGGATTTCGACGCGGTGAGCCAGGTTGCCGGCTCGATCACGCCTGTGCCGGGCGGGGTGGGGCCGATGACGATCGCCATGCTGCTCGCCAATACGCTCGAGGCCGCAAAGGCGCGGGCGGCGCAAGTTCCCGCCCAGGGCTAGCGCCCAAGCCTTGTTTGTCCGACCAACCCCCCGTATACGGTGCGACCGCACCTTGTCCAAATTCCCGATTTCTGGGGGAGAGTGAATGGACGTAAACAGACTCAACACAGGCGAGAAGCTCGCGGGCGCAGCCGCGCTCGTCCTGTTCATCACCATGTTCTTGAGCTGGTTCGGCGCCCCTGATTTTGCGGGTGTCGATTTCGAGGGTGTCACTGGCGTCGACGTATCGATCAGCGCCTGGCAGGCGTTCGACTTCATCGACCTGCTGCTGCTGCTGACCGTGATTTCCGGCATCGCCCTCGCGGTGATCGCCGCTGTGGCGAGCACGCCGAACATGCCTGTGGCGCTGAGCGCGATCACCACGGGCATCGCGGCGCTCTCGACGCTGTTCGTGCTGTACAGGGTCATCGATCCGCCGTTTAGCCTCGATCGCGAGTACGGCCTTTTCATCGGCCTGATTGCCGTGGCACTGGTCACCGCCGGCGGCTGGATGTCGATGCAAGCCGAGGGCACCACGTTCGGAGGAGAGGCCGACCGGCTGCAGAACCGCGGCACCGCCGGCGGCGGGCCGACGGACACAGGTGGAAGCGCGCCACCGCCCCCGCCACCGCCGAGCGACACGACCCGCGGTCCGGGCGCCTAGGCCCCCGCAACGGCCCAGATGGGAACCTGTGCGGCGGCCGCCTCTTGGCGGCCGCCGCCGCATCAGGGCAGCCGCTCCGCCATCTGGCGCGCCACCCGTGATGCCGTCGCCATGATGGTCATCATCGGGTTGACACCAATCGAGGTGGGCAACAGGGAGCCGTCGGCCACGTAGAGCGCCTCGGCGCCGTGGACCGCACCGGCGGGGTCAGTCACGCCGCGCTCAGGCGCTGCGTCCATCCCGGCCGTACCCATCGGATGAAACGCCTCCAGGCGCAAGCGCTTGGCCGCGGGCACTCGCGCCTCGAGCTCGGCCACCCGTTCGTTCGTGATCGTCGGGATGCCCGCGATCTGCGGATAGATCTCGCGGGCGCCAGCCGCGTGGAAGAGCTCCACCGCCCGGGCGATGCCGAAGGTCAGCTTGCGGGCGTCGGCGTCGATGAGCTTGTACGTCACCCGCAGGGATCCATCGGAGGCGAGCGACACGCGGCCCGTGGAGCGATCCGACAGGTGAACGCCGGTGGAGGCGATGTTCCCGTAAGCCAGAATCCGCTCCTGGTGAGCCCGGCCCGTGCCGGGCAACCACTGGGCGCCGAATGCGAGCGGGGTGAAAGTCGCCTCGAGCAGAATCCCCTCGTGCTGCCACTCATCGACCGCATAGCTCTGCATCACCCCGTCCCACCCGCGGACCTCCTCGTCGAATCGGGCGCCCACCCAACACGCTGGGTGGATTCGCAGGTTGCGGCCCAGCATGCCGCTGGGTGAGCGAAACCCCGAGCGCAGCAAGAGCTCCGGCGTCCCAAACGCCCCTCCGGCCAGCAGGACCGCGCGCCGCGCCCGCAGGAGATATGGGCTCCCGGCGCCATCGCCCTTGGCGCGCGAGGCGATGGTGGGCGCGCCGTTCTGATGCCAGGCGACCCCAGAGCGGCCCTCGACGGCCACCGCTCGCCCGCCGTCGAAGACGATCCGCTGGGCCTCGACGCCGGCACGGACCAGGGCTCCGGCGGCGACCGCGCGTGGCAGATAGGAGACGTGGACGGCGCGCTTGGCGTCGAGGCGACAACCGCTGGGACATGAGCTGCATGTGGTGCAGCCGCCTGCGTTCCGTGCCAGAGGGTGGTGGCTCACCCCAAGGGCATCGGCGCCTTCCCTCAGCAGCTGGCCGTTGCGCCCCATTCGCTCGGGGTCGACGGTCCGCACGTGCAGCATCTCCTCGGCCTCGGCGTAGTCGGCCGCCAGTTCGCCCGCCCATTCGATCCCATGCTCGGCCCGCCATCCGTCGAGGACCTCCTCCGGGGCCCGGAAGCAGGTGCCCGAGTTGATCACCGTCGTCCCTCCCACGGCCCGCCCGACCGGGGTTGGGATGGCGGGCCGGCCCTCGGCGATCGTTAGGCCCCCGTCGCGATAGAGAGCCGCGAGCGCCGCGAGCGGCTCGTCCGGGTACGAGTTGCGGTCCATGTACGGGCCCGCCTCGAGAACTATCACGTCCAAGCCCGGCCTCGGCGAGGATCGTTGCTGCGATGGCGCCGCCCGCGCCCGAGCCCACGATCGCAACGTCGCACTCCTCCTCCGCCGTCTCCGGCTCGAGCTGCCCGAGCGACGCCGGATCGGTTTCCGGAAGTGGATCGCTCGCCGCGACCTCGCAGGTCATCCGGTAGCCGATTGCGGCGCGAACGCCCGCGTCGCTCCCATACCCCAGCCCGGTCAGGACCTTGAGAAAGAGCAGAAGCTCACCGAGCAGGTGACGATCAGACGACTCCAGCCGCGCGAGGAAGTTTTGCCGGGCCGCGAGGCTGGCCCGGCTGAACCTCCATGGGAACGGCAGCCGGTCGAAGACGCGGAGCCCGATCCTCACCAGCAGGATGCGTCGCGCCGGCAGCGTGGCGAGGTATCGGTTGAGCGGGCCCGCGACGTCCACGGACAGCTCGCCCGCGCCGGAGTTGCCGGCGGCGGGGGGAAGCGCCCCGATGCCGGGCGCCTGCGCCTCGGCGAAGGCGCGAAGGATGCGGAGCTCGGTGGCGCGGAGCCCCGGCGGGCGCCTTCAGCCGGGCGCGGCGGGCGAGCCGACGCGTCCCGCGAGGGCCCAGAGCACGAGCGAGGCGATGACGAGGAATCCGTCGACCAGGAAATTGAGGAGGTACGGGAAGACGTCGTCGTCGAAGAGGTACGCGCCGAGGGCCACCAGCGATGACGCTGTCTTGCCCACGGCGAGCACGAGCAGGAGCGGGCGGTAGCGCACCACGTCGGCCTGAACCACCAGGCAGATGCCCGTGATCACCACCATGTAGGAGAACCCCAGCGCGAGCCAGAGCTGCTGCAGGGTCTCGGGTGAGGGGCTGAAGGCGCCGAGGGGTAGTCCCTCGCCGAGGTCGTCAAGCGTCCCGAGGACGCCGTCGGGGGCGACGATGAAGAGCACCCCGACCAGCGCGAAGACCCCTGCCAGCAAGCGCAGGTTCAAGACCACGAAGCGCTCGGCGGCGGCCCCCCTCACGGCGCGCGATCCTAGTGCTTTGCTATAGTGAACCGAATGGTTCAGTATCAACCCAAGCTCGATCACACCTTCGCGGCGCTCGCCGACCCGACGCGCCGCAGCGTCCTCGAGCGCCTCGGCCGTGGCCCCGCGACCATCTCGGAACTCGCGGACCCACATGGCATCTCGCTGACGGGCATGCGAAAGCACGTGCGCGTCCTCGAGCGGGCGCAGCTGGTCGCGACCGAGAAGGTCGGACGAGCCCGGCGCTGCCGGCTCGGATCGAGGCGACTCGACGACGCGACCGAGTGGATCGACGCTTACCGGCAGATGATGGAGGCTCGCCTGGATCGTCTAGGCGAGGTGATCGAACGACAGAAAGGAACCTCGACATGAACGCCCAAGACGCCCACACCCACCGCAAAACCACTGTCTCAACACCGAGCGACCGGGAGATCGTGAGCGAGCGCATCTTCGACGCGCCGCGAGACCTCGTCTTCAAGGCGACTACCAACCCCGAGCTGATCGCCGAGTGGTGGGGCCCGCGCGGCACGAACACGACGGTCGACGTCATGGACGTCCAGCCCGGGGGGCTCTGGCGCTTCGTGATCCGCAACGAGGACGGCAGTGAGACCGCCTTCCGCGGCGCCTACCGGGAGATCACGCCGCCGGAGCGGATCGTCTACACGTTCGAGTGGGAAGGGATGCCCGGTCACGTCCTGGTCGAGACGATCACCTTCGAGGACCTCGGCGACCAGACGAAGATCGTCATCACGGACCTGTTCCACACCACCGAGGAGCGTGACGGGATGCTCGACTCGGGCATGGAGGGCGGCATGAACGAGTCGCACGAGCGGCTGGACGAGCTGCTGAGGAGTCTCGCCTCCGACTGAGAAGCCACGTGGCGCGCGGGTCCCGTCGAGCGAGACCCGCGCGTCACAGGGCCCCCGGCGCCTGCGGAACCTCGAGCGCTTCCTAGAATCAGCCCGTGATCGAACGCGAGCAGGTGCTCCACGTCGCGCGGCTGGCGCGGCTCGAACTGAGCGACGAGGACGTCGAGCGCATGGCCGGGGAGCTCTCGGCCATCCTCGAGCACGTTGAGCGCATTTCGGCGCTTGACCTCGACGGGGTTCCGCCCACGACGCATGTGGTCGCGCTGGAGAACGTCCTGCGTGAGGACGTCCCCCGGCCGAGCCTGCCTCGCGAGCGGGCGCTTGAGGCCGCTCCGGACCCCGACGACGGCGCCTTCCGGGTCCCGTCCCCGCAGGCGTGAGCGACGACGTTCGCGAGCTGACCGGGGCGAGCGCCCTGGGGCGAATCGAGGCGGGCGAGCTCGACCCCGGCGAGTACTTCGACGCCTACGCGCGGGCCGCCCGTGACGACGAGCTGGGCGCGTACCTCTGGACCGCTGACGCCGGAGCCACCTCGACCCCGCCGGCGGCCGACGAATCCGAGCAGGCTCGGAGCACCGCTCGCCCGCGGCTCGCTGGGGGCGGCCGGCGGGATGGATCTGACGAGCTCCATGGAATGCCGATCGCGGTCAAGGACATCTTCTGCACCGAGGGAATCCAGACCACCGCCGGCTCGCGCATCCTCGAGGGCTACCGCCCCCCGTACACGGCCACCGCCGTCAGGCGCCTCGAGGATGCGGGCGCCCGGCTTCTGGGCAAGACAAACATGGACGAGTTCGCGATGGGCTCCTCGAACGAGAACTCCGCGTACGGGCCAGTCCGCAACCCCTGGGATCACGGGCGCGTCCCCGGGGGCTCATCGGGTGGCTCGGCCGCAGCCGTGGCGGGTCGTCTGGCGCCATGGGCGATCGGGACCGATACGGGCGGGTCGATTCGCCAGCCGGCCTCGCTGTGCGGAATCGTGGGCTTGAAGCCGACCTACGGCGCCATCTCCCGCTACGGCATGATCGCCTTCGCCTCCTCGCTCGACCAGTGCGGGCCGCTGACTCGCGACGTCACCGACGCAGCGATCCTCCTTCGCGTCCTGGAGGGGCCGGACCCCTGCGACTCAACCTGCGTCGGCATTGACGAGGGGATCGAGCTTCCCTCCCGGCGCGATCTGGAGGGCATCCGCGTGGGCATCGCCCGCGACTTCTCCCACGAGGCCGAGGGCGTTGAGCCGGGGGTCGCCAAGGCGTTCTCCGACTGCCTCGAAACCATGCGGGAGCTCGGGGCGGAGGTGGGGGAGTGCGAGCTGCCCCACGCCGAGCATGGGATCTCGGCCTACTACGTGCTGGCACCGGCGGAGGCGTCGGCGAACCTCGCTCGCTACGACGGGGTCCGCTACGGCATGCGGGCGAACGGGACGAAAGACCTCACCGCCATGTACGAGCGCACGCGCTCGGAGGGCTTCGGCGCAGAGGTGAAGCGCCGGATCATGCTCGGCACCTACTCTCTCTCATCCGGCTACTACGACGCCTACTACGGGCGCGCGCAGCGAGTGCGGACGAAGATCGCCGAGGACTTCCACACGGCCTTTGAGTCGTTTGACCTGATCGCCACACCGACCTCGCCGACGACGGCGTTCCAGCTCGGCGCTCGCACCAAGGATCCCCTTGCGATGTACCTCTCGGATTACTTCACCGTGCCCATGTCGCTTGCAGGCATCCCGGCGGTCTCGATCCCGATGGGCCTCGCCGAGCCCGCTGGCGGTGGAGGGGCGCTACCGGTCGGCCTGCAGCTCACGAGCCCGGCGTTCACGGAGACACGGCTGCTGGACGCGGCGCATGCGCTGGAGCTCGCGATCGGGTTCGATGCGAGGCCCACGTGATGAGCGACACCGAGGTCCGCGAGGCCGCCATGGCGGCGCTCGACGAGCTGCCGGCTTGGGCACGAGAGCGGCTCGGCGACGTAGCGGTGATCGTGGAGGATTCCCACCCCGACGGGCTGATGGGCATCTACGACCCCGAGGGAGGCATGCAGCGGATCGTTGTCTTCCGCGACGCCAACCCCGATGCCGAGGAGGTAAGGCGCACGGTCCTGCACGAGGTCGGGCACTTCTTCGGGATGGATGAGGGGCGGATCGAGGGACTGGGCTATGGCTGAGTGGGAGCCGGTGATCGGCCTCGAGATCCATGTGCAGCTCAGCACGCGGACGAAGATGTTCTGCGGCTGCGCGCTCTCCTTCGGCGATGAGCCCAACGTCCACACGTGCCCGGTTTGCCTCGCGCATCCGGGCGTCCTACCCAGCACGAACGCCCAGGCGGTCCTCTACGGGCTGGAGATCGCCCTCGCGCTGGATTGCGAGATCGCCCCCTGGTCGATCTTCCACCGCAAGAACTACTTCTATCCCGACAGCCCGAAGGCCTACCAGATCAGCCAGTACGACATCCCGCTTGCGACCGGCGGGCGGCTGGGCGACGTGCGCATCCATCGCGTCCACCTCGAGGAGGACGCTGCAAAGCTGATCCACGTCGGCGATTCCGGCCGCATCCACGGGTCCGGGGCCTCGCTCGTGGACTTCAACCGAAACGGCACACCCCTCGTCGAGATCGTTACCGAGCCCGATCTTCGCGACGGCGCGCGAGCCCGTGAGTGGCTACAGCTCCTGCGCAGCACGATCAAGGCGATCGGGGCCTCCGACGTGAACATGGAGGAGGGGAGCCTCCGCTGCGATGCCAACATCTCGCTGCGTCCCGCGGGAACGAGCGAGCTCGGCACGAAGACCGAGCTCAAGAACATGAACTCGTTCCGCTTCATCGAGCGGGGGATCGCCGCCGAGCTCGAGCGCCAGCGAGCGCTGCTCGAGTCGGGCCAGCCCGTCTCGCAGGAGACGCTTCATTTCGACCCGGCGACGGGCGCGCTCACCTCCCTTCGCTCGAAGGAATACGCGCACGACTACCGCTACTTCCCCGAGCCGGACCTCGTGCCTCTGGCGCCGACGGAGGAGATGCTCGCGAGCGCCCGCGATGCTCTGCCCGAGCTCCCCGCTGCGAGGCGGCAGCGGTACATCTCGGACTTGGGTCTGCCCGAGGTGCAGGCGACTCAGCTCGCGTTCTCGGCCGAGCTCGCCCCGTACTTCGAAAGCACGCTCGAGGCCGCGGCGCGGGCGGATGCGCAAACCGTCGCCAACTGGACCACGGTCGACCTGGTTCGAGGGCTGCGTGAGGCGGGCGCCGACGGCGCCGACCCTGCGAGCTCGAGGGTCTCCCCGCAGGCGCTCGCCGAGCTCGCCGATCTGGCCGCGGGCAAGGAGGTCTCCTCGACAGCAGCGCGACAGGTGCTCGCTGCGCTGATCGCCGAGGGGGGCGAACCAGGCAGCGATCGTCGAGCGGGAAGGACTGGGCCAGATGGAGGACTCAGGTGAGCTGGAGGCGATAGTGGAGCGCGCGATCTCGGCCCAGCCACAGGACGCAGAGAACGTTCGCTCGGGGAACATGAAGGCGATCGGGCCGCTGGTGGGGTTCGTGATGCGCGAGACGAACGGCCGCGCGGACGGCGGCGAGGTGACCCGCCTCCTGCGCGAGAAGCTGACTTAGTAACACTCTGTTACAAGGCTTGCGATTCCGCCATACTGAACGCGTGGCCTGGAACGTCGTAGTCATCGGAGGCGGATTCGCCGGGATGAGCGCGGCCCGCGAGCTCGAGCGGCTGCTGCCTGCGCAGTCCGCGAGGCTGATCCTGGTCAACGACGTCAACTTCCTGCTCTATACGCCGTTTCTGCCCGAGGCGGCCGCTGGAACGCTCGAGCCGCGACACGTGGTCACCCCGCTCCGCGACCTTCTCCACCGGACCTACCTGCGCCTCGGCGCCATCTCCGGGCATGACCCGGAGACGCGGACGGTCGACCTGCGGACCCATGAAGGAGATGACGAGACCCTGCGCTACGACCAGCTCCTCGTCGCGGTCGGCTCCGTCTCACGCTCGCTGCCCGTTCCGGGCCTGGACGAGCATGCGATCGGCTTCAAGAGCCTGGCCGATGCGATCTGGCTGCGAAACCACGTGATCGAGTCGCTCGAACGCGCAAATGCATCCGAGGACCCCGCCCGCCGTGAGGAGCTCCTCACCTACGTGTTCGTGGGCGGGGGGTACTCGGGCCTCGAGGCGCTCGCCGAGCTCCAGGACCTCGCCGCCGAGGCGATCGACCGCTACCCCCGGGCCCGCCTTCACGGGATGCGCTGGATCTTGGTCGAGGCGACAGACCGCGTCCTTCCCGAGGTCGACAGGGGCCTCGCCGACTACGCGCTGCGCGAGCTGCGGGGCCGGGGGATCGACATCCGTCTCGGCACCATGCTCGAGGAGGCCGGTGCGGACTTCGCCAAGCTCTCCACCGGCGAGCGAATCCCGACGCAGACGATCGTCTGGACCGCCGGGGTCGCGCCGCACCCGAGCCTGAAGGCACTCTCGCTGCCCCTGGCGGAGAGCGGCAAGGTCGTCGTGGACGAGTTCCTGCGCGTGAGCGGGATGAAGGGCGTCTGGGCGGCCGGCGATTGCGCGGCGGTGCCCGATCCCAACAAGGACGGGAAGGGCGCATGCCCGCCAACCGCCCAGCACGCTGTGCGCCAAGGCCCCGTGGCGGCTCACAACATCGCCGCCGAGCTCGGGGTGGCAGTCTCGCCGAAGCCGTTTCGCTACAAGGCCAAGGCGGCCTTCGTCAACCTCGGCCGCTACAAGGCGGTCGGCCAACTGGGACAGCGCCGATTTCACGGCTTCCCGGCCTGGTGGATGGCCCGGACCTACCACATGAGCCAGGTGCCCGGGATCGCTCGCAAGATCAGGGCCGTCGCGGATTGGACGATCGGGCTCCCCTTCAGCCGGGACGTGGCCGAGGTGGGGTCGATCGGGCATCCGCACCCACTGGCCGACGAGGTCTACGAACGCGGCGGAACCCACCGGCCGCTCGGCTAGCCGGGCAGGAGCGCATGCAGGCACTGATCGTCCTCACCGCCTTCGGGATCGCGACGGGCGCGGTGGCCAAGTACAAGGGCAGCTCTTTCTTCATCTGGTTTCTGATCGGCTTCGTCCTGCCGCTCTTCGGCCTGATCGCCGCCTTTGCGTCCCGCTCGGAGCGCGACGAGCCCGAGCGCCGCTGTCCGCGCTGCGGGACCGTGGTGAAGCTCTACGTCCAGGTCTGTCCCACCTGCGGTGAGGACCTCTTCCTCCCCGACGTCGAAGAGGTGAGAAAGCCCGCGGCGATCCGCGCCCACCGGCGCGCGCAGGCCGGCGAGGAGAGCTAGCGCAGCCAGGTGCGCACGATCGCGTTCGTGAAGCCCATCCCGTAGCGCACCACCGCGGGCTTCTTGGAGTGCCCGTGGAGCCGGGCGACCACCGTCACCGGCACCTCCTTCGCCGGTATCCCTCGCTTGATCGCCTCGATCATGAGCTCGGACGTGTGGAACTGCTCCTGACGGAGGACCAGAGTGGGAAGGACGTCCGCGCGGACGGCGCGGTAACCGTTGGAGCAGTCGGTCACCTTGGTGCGGGTGATGAACGAGACCAGCCGGTTGAAAAAGACGATGCCGGCCTCGCGTGCGGGGTGGCCCTTCTCGGCCTCGCCCAGCACCCGCGACCCATGAGTCATGGCCACCTCGCCGGCCAGGATCGGCGACACCAGGCGCTCCATCTCCGCCGGAAGGTGCTGCCCGTCGGCGTCGAGCGTGACCACGATCTGCGCTCCCGAGTCGGCCAAGAGCCGATAGCCCGTTCGAAGCGCCGCCCCACCACCGCGGTTGATCACGTGCCTCGCGACAACGGCGCCGCCCGCCTCCGCGATCTCATCGGTGCCGTCGCGTGAGCCGTCGTCCACGACCAGTACCGCGGTCTCAAGACCACAAACCTCAGCGGGAATGCGGGGGAGGACGTGGCCGATGTTGTCCGCCTCGTTGTAGGCGGGGACGAGCACGCCGACCCTGCCACGGAAGCGATCGGGGTATCCGGCCGCCTTGAACTGCTCCCAGGCGAGGCCCTCCAGAACCGCGGAGAGCTCCCGCGTGATTCGCGAGCCCTGCGAGAGCGCGCGCAGGGTCAGCAGGAAGAGGACCAGAATCGCGAACACGGCGACCCCGACGATCCGGGTCCCGTTCTCGCGCTCGAACGAGAAGGCCGAGAGAATCGCGTCGAGCAGCTCAGTGCCCGCGACGATCGCGAGCGCGGCCGCCACCGTGAGCAGGATCAGGACGTCGGCGTTTCTTAGCGTTCGCCGGCGCCAGATCGCGAAGGCGGCCACGCCGATAGCCAACACCAGGCCTGAAGCGCGCAGCGCGGTGAGCTCAGGGGAAAGATGTCGGCGGCGGGCAGGCCCAAGGGGGCAGGCAGGATAGACGCGTGAGCTCCGCCGCTTGACGCCCGAGGTTGCAGTCGACGCCTGAGCCTTCGCTACCCTGCCGCGACCCCTATGCGAATCCTGATCCTGGGTGGCGACGGGTATCTGGGATGGCCGACCGCGATGCGCTTCTCGGCTCGCGGCCACGAGGTCTCGGTCGTCGACAACTTCTCCCGTCGCCGCTGGCTCCAAGAAAACGACGCCGACTCGCTGACCCCGATCCGCTCGCTTGACGAGCGCGTTTCCGCATGGCGTGAGATCTCAGGCGAGCGGATCGGGGCCTTCGAGGGTTCGATTGAGGACGCCGTCTTCCTGGAGGGCGTGATCGACGAGATCCTGCCGGAGGCGGTCGTCCACTACGGCGAGCAGCCGTCAGCGCCGTATTCGATGAAGTCGCGAGAGGCGGCCGTCGAGACCCAGTACACGAACGTGATCGGCACCCTCAACCTCCTCTTCGCGATGCGCGACCGGGTGCCGGACTGCCACCTCGTGAAGCTGGGCACGATGGGCGAGTACGGAACCCCCAACATCGACATCGAGGAGGGGTTCATCGAGATCGAGCACAAGGGGCGCAGCGACACGCTCCCGTTCCCGAAGATGCCGGGGTCGCTCTACCACCTCTCCAAGGTCCACGACTCCCACAACATCCACTTCGCGTGCCGGATCTGGGGCCTGCGGGCGACCGACCTCAACCAGGGGGTCGTCTACGGCATCGAGACCGACGAAACCGCCCGCGACGAGCGCCTCACCACCCGCTTCGACTACGACGAGTACTTCGGCACCGTGCTCAACCGGTTCTGCGTGCAGGCCGTGATCGGTCATCCACTCACCGTGTACGGCGAGGGCGGCCAGACCCGGGGCTTCCTCAACATCCGCGACACGCTGCAGTGCGTGGAGCTCGCGGTCACGAACCCGGCGAAGCTGGGCGAGTACCGCGTCTTCAACCAGTTCACCGAGCAGTTCTCCGTCGGCGAGCTCGCCGAGCTCGTCCGTAGAAGCGCCGCCGAGCTCGGGATCGACGTCCAGGTCAAGCGCTTCCCGAACCCCCGCGTCGAGGCGGAGCGGCACTACTACAACGCCACCAACACCAAGCTCCACGACCTTGGCCTCGAGCCCAACCACCTGGGCGAGGAGCTCGTCCGCTCGATGCTGGGCACCATCGAGCGATATCGCGACCGCGTGATCGAGAGCGCGATCCTCCCGCACACCACCTGGAAGGCCGGCGAGCTCGAGGGCGAGCTGACCTCCGAGGCCGCCGCACCAAGCGACGGCTGAGGCCAGCGCCCGCGCAGGCACGAAGGCTGCCCGGCGGTCCGGGTCGGCCCTACAATCACGTGCCCATGCGCGCGGCTGACGCACTTTGCCAGGCACTCGAGGCCGAGGGGGTCGAGCACGTCTTCGGGATTCCCGGGGGCGCGAACCTGCCCACATACGACGCGATCTACGACGCGAAGTTCGAGCACATCCAGGCCCGCCACGAGCAGGGAGCCGGACACGCCGCCGAGGGCTACGCGAAGGCATCGGGGCGAGTCGGGGTGGCGTTCGCAACGTCAGGCCCTGGCGCCACGAACCTGGTGACGCCCATTGCGGACGCGATGATGGACTCGGTTCCCACCGTCTTCATCACCGGCCAGGTGCGAACGGATCTGATCGGCACCGACGGCTTCCAGGAGGCCGACGTCACGGGCATCACCATGCCGGTCGTAAAGCACTCGCTCCTGGTCCAGGACCCCCGCCACATCCCCGAGTACATACACGCGGCCTTCCACATCGCGTCCACCGGGCGTCCCGGACCAGTGCTGGTCGACGTGCCGCAGGACCTCTCGCGAGCCGATATCGACTACTCGCCGGCGGCGGGCGCGCCGGACCTACCGGGCTACAGCCCCACCACCGAGGGCAATATCAAGCAGATCCGGATCGCCGCCAAGGCTCTCGCCAACGCCGAGCGCCCCGTGATCTACGCGGGAGGCGGAGTCATCAACGCGAACGCCTCCGACGAGTTGCGCGCCTTCTGCAAATCCGACAACTTCCCCGTCACGCTCACCGTGATGGGCCTCGGGGCCTTCCCGGCTCCCGACGAGCAGTGGCTTGGGATGCTGGGGATGCACGGCACCCGCGCGGCCAACTACGCGATGGATACGGCCGACTTGATCGTGTGCATCGGCGCCCGCTTCGACGATCGGATCACCGGCAAGCTCTCCGAGTTTGCGCCACGCGCCAAGTTCGTCCACGTGGACATCGACCCCGCGGAGATCTCCAAGAACGTCCCGGCGCACATTCCGATCGTCGGCGATGCGAAGGACGTGCTGCCGAAGCTCACGCGCGAGTACAACGCGCTCACGGCCGACTCCTCGCGGCTCGACGACTGGTGGAAGCAGATTCGCGAATGGCGAAACCGCTATCCGCTGCGCTACGACGACACCCGCGACTCCGAGATCAAGCCGCAGTTCATGGTCGAGGCCATGTACGAGGCCACCGAGGGCGACGCGATCATCACTTCCGATGTCGGCCAACACCAGATGTGGGCGGCGCAGTACTACCACTTCAACCGCCCCCGTCAGTGGATCAACTCCGGCGGGCTGGGGACGATGGGGTTCGGTCTCCCTGCGGCGATCGGAGCCAAGGCTGGCTGTCCCGACGACACCGTTGTCTGCCTCTCCGGCGACGGCAGCCTGATCATGTGCTGCCAGGAGATGGCCACCGCCGCGCGTCATGACATCCCGGTCAAGGTCTTCCTCATGAACAACGGCCACTTCGGCATGGTCCGCCAGTGGCAGGAGCTCTTCTGGGATGGTCGTTATTCGTCGGTTGAGATGGGCCCCAGCCCCGACTGGCCGAAGCTGGCGGAGGCGTTCGGGTGGACCGGGATGTCGGTCTCTGACAAGTCGGAGGTCCGCGACGCGATGAGGGCGGCCCTCGAGACCGACGGTCCCGCGCTTTTGGACGTCCGCGTCACCGCCGACGAGAACTGCTACCCGATGATCCCGGCGGGCGCGGCCGCCCGCGACATGGTGGGGTAGGGAGTCACATGGAGGCCGGCACCCCCGACCTGATCAAGCTCGAGGATCTCGAGGCATCCCGTGCGCTCACGGGCCGCAAGCACATCCTCTCGCTGACCGTCGAGAACCGGCCTGGCGTGCTCGCACGCATCGCCGGTCTCTTCAGCCGCCGCGGCTTCAACATCGACACGTTGGCGGTGGGCCCCACCGAGGATCCCGACGTCTCACGCATCACCCTCACCCTCGACGGGGCTGTACACCCGATCGATCAGGTCACGAAGCAGCTTCACAAGCTGGTCAACGTGATCAAGATCCGAGACATGGAGCCCGAGGGCACGATCGCGCGTGAGATGGCCCTGTTCCGGGTGACCGCAGCGGTCGAGAGCCGCGCCGAGATCATGCAGTTCGCAGAGATCTTCGGCGGCACCATCGTCGACGTCTCGCGGCGCACGCTCACGATCGAGGTGACCGGCTCCCAGGAGCAGATCGACTCCTTCGAGCGAATGGTCCGTCCCCACGGCCTGATCGAGATGGCCCGCACCGGCGAGGTCGCGATCACGAAGGCCAAGCCGGACCAGTAGGCGCCGTATCCGGCGATGATCGCCGCCACCCAGGCCCTGAGCTCGCTCGAGCAGCTGCTCGATCAGCAAGAAGGCGACCGCCGCCTGGTGAGCGTCACCGTCCCGGTCGACATCGCGGACCCGGCCGCCGCGGTGTTCGGCGCTCGCATGGCCGACGACCGCTGGTTCTGCTGGGAGGAACCGGATGTCGAGGGCTTCGCGCTCGCGGGCCTTGGCTCGGCGCATGAGGCTGTCTCCCGGGGCTCACGCCGCTTCGCCGATGTGACGGCAGTTTGCGCCGAACTCGTCCGCGACCGTTCTTCCGAGGAGCCCGAAGCGCTCCCCCCCGGAGCGGGGCCGGTCTGGGTCGGCGGCTTTGCCTTCGCTCCAGAAGGCGGCCGCGAGCCACATTGGTCTGGGTTTCCGCCGGCGCTCATGGTCCTGCCGGAGCTTGCGCTTCATCGCCAGGGCAGGCGAACGCTCCTCACGCTCAGCGTCATCGCGCAACGTGACGAGACGGCCACCCACGCCCTCGATCGGATGCGCTCCCGCATCGCCGCGCTCGTCTCGCGCTCCCTACCGCTCACCGATCCGCACCCGAGCGAGCTCTCCGAGATCCGCAGCGCCGCGCCGCCCGAGGCCTACGAGCACGCCGTCGCCCACGCGGTCGAGGAGATCCGCGCGGGCGCACGCGAGAAGGTCGTGCTCGCGCGCGAGGTCAGGGTCACGAGGCCTGCCGCGCACGACATCGCCGCCGTGTTCGGCGCCTTGCGCAGCGCCTTTCCGTCGTGTTTTTGCTTCTGCTGCGGATCGCCACAGGGCGCCTTCCTTGGCGCCAGCCCCGAGCTCCTGGTACGCCGCTCCGGAGCCGGTGCCACGACGGTCGCCCTCGCAGGATCGACACGGCGAAGTGCAGATCCGGCGGTCGACGATCACCTTGGCGAGCAGCTGTTGCGCTCTGCGAAGGATCGCTCCGAGCACGAGATCGTGGCTCGGCGAATCGAGCGCCTGCTCCGGTCACACTCGGTTTGGGTTGAGACCGAGGAGGACCCCGTGGTCGTGAAGGTCGCCAACATCCAACACCTCGCCACCCCCATCCGCGCGCAACTTGCCGAGTCGCTCTCGGCCATCGAGCTCGCCGGGATCCTGCACCCGACCCCAGCGGTGGGAGGGGAACCCCGCGAGGGCGCGATCGAGGCGGTCGCAGCCCTCGAACACCTCGACCGGGGCTGGTACGCGGGCCCGATTGGCTGGATGGACTCGACAGAGGACGGGGAGTTCTGCGTCGGGCTCCGCTCCGCCTTGCTCCGCGACCGCACGGCTCATCTCTACGCGGGGGCAGGGATCGTGGCCGACTCGGATCCGGCGTCTGAGCTGGCCGAGACCGAGCTCAAGCTCGACGCGCTGCTGCCGCTGCTGGCGGCCTGATTCAAGTTCGGCGTCCTAGCGGTCGAAGTGAATCTCGATGTCGCTGATCTCCGAGGAGCTCCGCGCGGGTGGCTCAGAACTGCGGGAAGCCGAAGGTGTCGAAGAACCAGAGGGAGCTCGTGAGCCAGATCGCGACCACCGCCGCGAAGACCGCCCCGCCGAGCACTGGAATCGCCCAACCCGGGAGCCGGCTCGTGCGCAGCGCGAGCATCTTCGTGGTGAACGCTCCGTAGAAGAAGCACCCGGCGAGGGAATGGACCAGAACGCGGCTATCGGTGTCCTGGAATCCAAGTGCCCAGAGGCAGTGGTAGACGACTGGCAGCGAGATCCCGAACGCGAGCACGCCACTCACCCGGTGGGTACGCACGACCCATGCGGGCGGCGTCCCGGATCCGATCTTGCCGAAGATCCGCAGGGCGGTGAGCACCTGAAGCATCGCGAGCGCCAGCACTGCGGTCGCCAGCCAGGCCTTCATGTTCAGGGTCGCGCTGAAGAAGAGCCCGTCGCTGAGGATGGACTCGCCCGTCGGATCGTGCTCGCGGCCGTAGACGCCCAGCGCGACGGCCACCGCAGCGCCGATCAGGGCGGGGCCGAGGAGCTTCCCCGACGAGGGTCGCGCCGACGCTTCCATGCAGGGCCAAAGGTAGCCCAGCCGCCGGCGGGGCGGGCGTGGCGGACCGATTCCCCATGACACCCGATGGCGCCTTTCGTGTTCCAAGACGTATGAAGGCCATTCGCCTGACATCGCTTCGAGCGACGACCGCGATCGATCAATGAGGAGACACCGATGAACTTAAGACTTCAGATCGCCGGCGCCTCGCTGGCGACGGCCGGTGCCCTCGCGCTGGCAGGCTGTGGGGGCGACGACGAAGACGATGTGACCGCCTTCTGCGACGGGCAGGCCGAACTCCAGGAGGCGAGCGCATCTCTGTCGACAAGCCTGCAGGGCGATCCGCAGGCGGCGAAGGAGGCGCTCGAGGACGCCGGCGAGCAGATCCAGGACCTGGCGGACAACGCCCCCGAGGAGATCCAGGGAGACGTGGAGTCCATCTCTCAAGTCTTCAACGACCTCACGGAGCAGATCAGCGACGCTGACTCACCGGAGGACGTGGCACCCCTCCTCGAGGACCTCCAGGCCGATATGGCGGAGCTCGAGGAAGCCGGTCAGAACATCGACGCGTTCATCGCGGAGAACTGCGACGAGGGCTAAGGGCTAGGCGAGCGCGGTAAGAGCCGTGGCAGCCGCTTCGTTCAGGCGGCGGTGCAGCGCCACGCTCGCGCGCCGGTCGACCGGAACCTCGATCAGCTCGGTCTCATCCAGCTCGCGTGAGCCTAGATCGCCGAGCGTCTCCAGCCGGCGATACTTGACGCCCCAGAGCTCGGCGGCACGCTCGGGCTCGAGGCCGGAGGGCGTGCCGAAGATGGCCTCGAACTCGGTGCGGTTGATCTGACCCGCTTGCGGGAGGAACTCGAAGATGCCGCCGCCGCGGTTGTTGAAGACGACCACCCGCTGCGGCGCTTCGCCGTGGCGGAGCAGCGAGAGCGAGTTCAAGTCGTGAAAGAGGCCGAGGTCACCAGTGAGGATCCAGGAAGGGCTGCCGCTGGCCACGCCGGCTCCGATACCCGAGGAAACGAGGCCGTCGATGCCGTTCGCGCCGCGGTTCGCGAGGAAGAGCACCTCGGCCGCGGTGCCCGCCGCGAATGCCTCCTGGTCGCGGATCGGCATCGACGACGCCGTATAGACGAGGTCGCGGTCACGGTATGCGGCCCCCAGCCACCGGTGTACGGCGGGCTCGTTCAGCTCTTGGGTCTCTGCGAGCGTCGTGTCGATCGCAGCCGCCGCCAGGCGATCCGCGTCGCTCCAGAGCTGCTGCCAGCCGGCTTTTGACCGCTCGAGTCCCTGGGCCAACGCCGTCGCGAGCGCGACAGGATCTGCCCTCAAGACGGCGCCCGCCCGACGGGTGGGCTCGTTCCAGCCCCCCGTCGGATCGACGACCAGCTGCGGCGCGTCCTCGAGCGCGCTGAGCCACAGGCGCAGCGCCTTCGATGTCGGCATGTCCCCGAACCGCAAGACCAGATCGGGCTCGAGCTCCGAAGGCGCGGCTCGCGCGATGGCGTCGTAGGTAGAGATGACGGCATCGCGGCTGTGGGGCCCGAACCGCAGCTGCGAAGTGGGCTCCGCCATGAGGGGCGCGCCAGCCGCGGCCGCCAGTCCGACGAGTGGCTCGGCCAGCGTCGGGTCCCGGTGCCGGCCGACGACCAGGAGGGGCCGTTCGGCGGCGTCGAGCCGGTGGCGAAGGGCGTCAAGCAGCTCGGGCGCGGGAAGGCCCGATGCGGGCGTCACGGCGGTGAGCGGGCGCTCGCCCCGTCCTCGGAGCGCAAGCTCCGAAGTTGCCGTTACCTCCCCTTCCGCCGGCTCGACGCCCAACGGCTCGCGCCAGGAGAGGTTGAGATGCACAGGGCCGGGCCTCGGGTCGCCGGAGGCGGCGGCGACTGCGCGGCAGGCGACAGAGCGCACATGCAGAAGGCCTGAGTCGTCGGCGTCCTGCGTTCCCACCTCGCAGAACCAGCGGACGGCGGAGCCGTAGAGCTTCAGCTGATCGATCGTCTGCCCGGCGCCGACGTCGCGGAGCTCGGGAGGACGGTCGGCCGTGAGCACGACGAGCGGCACCGCGGCCTCGTCGGCCTCGCAGACGGCGGGGTGAAGATTGGCGGCGGCAGTTCCGGACGTGCAGAGGACGATGGCCGGCACCCCGGTGGCCTGCGCTGCGCCGAGGGCGAAGAAGCCAGCCGAGCGCTCGTCGATGACGGTCTCGGCCAGGATCTCATCCTGACGCCGGAGTGCAAGGGCGGGCGGCGTGGAGCGCGACCCCGGCGAGACCACGGCGGTTCGCACTCCGCTGCGGGCGAGCTCCTCCACCAGAGCCGAGGCAAGCGCTGTGTTGCGGTTGGTTGGATCCATCGGGCAGACGCTAGTTCAGTCTGTACCGCGCGAGCGCGTCCTCGTCGAGCTCGACGCCCAATCCGTCGCCCTCTGGAAGCTGCAGGAATCCATCGTCCAAGGTGCACTCTCGCGCGGCCACGGTCGATTCGAAGAGCGCCTGGGTTGCGAGCCCGTGGGCCAGCCGCGGGTCCTCCGCGGTGCGGTAGATGGCCTGCGCGGCATGGGCAGCTGCCGCGATGCCCACCGGGCCGTCAAGCGCGGATGAGAGGTAGGTCGGCAGCTTGCCGGCGATCGCCCCCGAGGCGCCGATGCCCCCGACTTTCGAGAGCTTTGCGGTGGCGAGCTCACAGGCGTTCGCCTCGACGGCGCGTTCGGCGTCCTTGGGGCTGGCAACGCTCTCATCGGCAGCCACGGGGATGGATGCGGCGGCCGAGACAGCGGCCAGGTCTCGCAGCGATGCGCATGGCTGCTCGGCGAGCTCGATTCCGAGCGTCTCAAGCGTCGCGAGCAGCCTGATCGCCTCCTCGGCGGAGAACGCCCCGTTGGCATCGACCCGAATGCGAGCGCCGGGGCCCACCGCATCGCGGACCGCGCGAACCTGTTCGAGATCCTCTCCGATGCCGAGTTTCAGTTTGAAGGTCCGAAAGCCGTCGGCCGCCCAGCGCTCGGCGCGCTCGGCCACCAGCGCGGGCGGTCCCGCCGCGAGCGTGGCATTGCAGAGGACAGGTGTCGACCGCTCCCCGCGGAGGAGCCTCCAAACCGGCTGACCCGAGAGCTTGCCAGCCAGGTCGAAGATCGCCATCTCGAGGGCGGCCGCCGCAGGGCCCGCCAGGCGACGGCCGGCGGCCACGTGGATGAATGCGTCGATCGCGGCCTCGAGCGGCTCGTCGCCGGCCATCTCGCTCGGGTCAAGCCGTCCGAGCCTGCGTGTGCTGCGTCGCAGCGCCCGCTCGACCCGGGCCAGGTTCTCGCCGCCACGCAGCGTCATCGGCACCGCCTCACCGAGGCCTTCGACCCCCTCGTCGGTGCGTAGTCGCACCAGCACGATCTCGCGTCGCTGAAGCGCGCCCCGCGACGTGACGTAGTCCGAACGAAATGGAAGGGCGTAGGGGACGGTCTCGACCGCGGTGATCTTCACGCGCGCCTCACAAGAGCTCGAGCAGGAGGCCCGCCGACAGCAGGAGGCTGAAGGCGGCCAGCAGGGTGCCGGTGGCCCCGAGCGCACCGTTTAGCGATGGACCGTCGCTTCGGGTCATCACCGCTCGCAGGGGCGGGTCCACGAACGGTGCCGAGAGCAGCGCGAGCAGGCTCCAGCCGGAAGCGTCGGTCACCAGCACGGCGAAGGGGACGCTGGCGAAGGCGACCACGATCAGCCACACGTACAGCCTGCGGGTGGCGGCGCGTCCGAAGCGGACGGCGAGCGTGTTCTTGGACGCCCTGCGGTCCGTGTCGATGTCGCGCAGATTGTTGACGACGAGGATCGCGGTCGCCAGGCAGCCGACCGCGACCGACAGCGGCACGGGAAGCCAGGCGAGATCCTCGAGCTGGACGTAGTAGGAGCCGTTCACGGCGACGAGACCAAAGAAGACGAAGACGAACGGCTCGCCAAGGCCGGCGTACCCGTACGGCCGCGGGCCGCCCGTATAGAGAACGCCGGCCAAGATCGACGAGGCGCCCACCACGAGCAGTATGGGTCCGGCGACGAGAGCGAGGTAGATCCCGAAGGCGACCGCCAGGCCGAACGCGAGGAAGGTGGCAACCAGAACCCGCCGGGGGGTCACGAGCCCCGCCGAGGTCACCCGGACCGGACCGAGTCGCTCGCTGGTATCGGCCCCGCGTCTCGCGTCCGAATAGTCGTTGGCGAGATTGGTCCCGACCTGCAAGAGCACGCTCCCTGCGAGGGCCGCCCCGAACGGGCCGACTCGCAGCTCCTGCGAGGCCGCGACAGCCGCGGCCGTGCCAACGAGGACCGGGCCGATAGCGGCGGGCAGCGTCCGTGGCCGCGCGGCCATGAGCCAGATGCGCGCGGCGCTCACAGGCCCGTCAGGGTCGCTTCGGGTACTTGGAGAAGTCGGGACGCCGGCCCTGCTGCCAAGCGTTGCGGCCCTCCTGGCCTTCCTCGGACATGTAGAAGAGGAGGGTCGCGTCGTGGGAGAGCTGCTGGATGCCCGCGAGCCCGTCCTCGGCGGCGTTGAAGCTGGACTTGAGCAGGCGCAGCGAGAGCGGGGAGAGCGTGAGCATCTCCCGGCACCACGCCACCGTCTCGCGCTCGAGGTCGGAGAGCGGCACCACCGCGTTTATGAGCCCCATCTCGCGGGCCTCCTCGGCGTCGTAGAGCCGACATAGAAACCAGATTTCCTTCGCCTTCTTGATGCCCACGGCGTTGGCGAGCAGTCCCGCTCCGAAGCCTCCGTCGAAGCTGCCCACGCGGGGTCCCGTCTGCCCGAAGCGTGCGTTCTGCGCCGCCACGGTGAGATCACAGACCAGGTGCAGGATGTGCCCACCGCCCACGGCATAGCCGGCCACCATCGCGACGACCGGCTTCGGCAGGCGCCGGATCTGCACGTGCAGATCGCCTACGTCCAGCCGCCCGACCCCCGCCGACGCGACCTCGTCGGCGCCGATGTAGCCGTCGTCACCGCGGATGCGCTGATCGCCCCCGGAGCAGAACGCTTCATCGCCGGCACCGGTGAAGATGATCGCCCCGACCTCCAGATCGTCGCGGGCCCGCCCGAAGGCATCGCGCAGCTCGGCCAGGGTCTGCGGCCGAAAGGCGTTGCGGACCTCCGGGCGGTTGATCGTGATCTTGGCGATCCCCTCCGCCCGCTCGTAGAGCAGGTCCTCGTATGCGTGCGCGGATTCCCACGTCACCGGCGCGTAGAGCTCAGCGGCGTCCGGGGCGTCTTTGTGCGGATCGGGCATCTACGGGATTATTCCCTGGGATGCATCTCGACAACTGGCTGGCCCAGCGCGCGGCCACGTGCCCAGACCGTCCGGCGCTCATCGCCGGGGGGCAGGAGATGCGCTACGACGAGCTGGAGGCCGAGGCCACCCGCGCCGCCCGCCGCTTGGCCGGACGAGGCGTAAGGCGTGATGCCACGGTTGCGGTCGAGCTCCCCGCGGGCCTCGACTACGTCGTCCTGATCCACGCTCTGATGAAGCTGGGAGCCGTCGTCTATCCCCTGAACACGCGACTCGGATCGTCCGAGCGCGAGGTGGAGTTCGAAGGCGCGGCGCCCACGCTCGTAATCTCTCAGCCGGCCGACGCCGGCGGAGCGGAGGCAGACCTGCCCCTGCTCGGTGAGCACGATCTCGACGCCGTGCACTGCCGGATCCTGACGAGCGGCAGCCAGGGGCAGGCCCGGCCGATTGGCCTCACCTATGGGAATCACCTGTGGAGCGCCGTCGGATCCGCCTTCAACCTCGGCATGGAGCCGACGGATCGGTGGCTGTGCACACTGCCGCTCTATCACGTCTCGGGCCTCTCGATCGTGATGCGCTCGGTGATCTATGGAACCGCAGCGGTAGTCCACGACGGGTTCGACGTCGAAAAGGTGGCAGCGTCTTTGGAGGGAGAAGGCATCACGCTCCTCTCGGTCGTGGCGACGCAGCTGCGGCGGCTGCTCGAAGCCGAGGTGGATCTTCTGCCGTTGCGCGCGGTGCTCGTGGGCGGTGGACCGGTGCCCGAGGAGGTGCTCGAGGAGGCGATCGGCCGCGGTGCAACGGTCGTGCAGACATACGGCCTCACGGAGACCGCCTCGCAGGTCACGACCCTCTCGCCGCTGGATGCCCGCCGCAAGCTCGGGTCCGCGGGGCGCCCGCTACTCACCACGCACCTGCGAATCCAGGACGAGGAGATCCTCGTTCAGGGGCCAACCGTGGCGCCGGGCACCGCCGACGAGGACGGCTGGCTGCATACGGGAGACCTGGGGCGCATCGACGAGGAGGGCTTCCTGTACGTGACAGGCCGCCTCGGCGATGTGATCGTGACCGGGGGTGAGAACGTCATTCCGGCCGAGATCGAAACGGTCCTCATGCGCCATCCCGACGTCCTCGACGCAGCCGCCGTTGGACGTCCCGACCCGGAGTGGCAGGAGGCGGTGTCCGCCATCGTCGTCCTGCGTGACGGGGCCGTCGTTGGTGCCGACGAGCTCCGCCGGCACTGCGCGAACGCCCTCGCCCCGTTCAAGGTGCCAAAACGCTTCGAGTTCGCCGCCGAGCTTCCGCGGACGGGATCGGGCAAGCTCCTGAGGCGCGCGTTGCGCTGAGCGACGCGCTGGTCAGTCGGGGACGATCCCGACCACTCTGGACGGCGCTCCCGAGGCGCCCTCGATCCGCAGCGGAAAGCAGGCGACGCGGAAGCCCGTCGATGGCAGGGCGCTGAGGTTGACGAGCCGCTCGATCTGTGAGTACTCGAGGTCGGCCTGGTGGGCCTCCCAGAAGACTCCGGGCTCGTCTCGCTCCACGGCCTCGGCGGCCTGGAGGTGAAGCGGCCGGTCCCAGCCCCACGCGTCGATGCCCATTACCCGGACGCCGCGCTCGTGCAGCCAGGCGGTGGCGGCCGCCGTTACCCCGGGTCCGAGCGCGATGTAGTCGAGCTGCTCGTAGAAGCGGTCCCGGCCCGTGTGAACCAAGACGATGTCCAGGGGCCGCAGCTCGTGCCCGACGCGCTCGAGCTCGATCTCCACGTCCGCGACGTCCACGGCATCGCCATCGGCCTTCCCGGTCATGTCCAAGACGACGCCGTCCGAGAGAAACCAGTCGAGCGGGAGCTCTGAGATCGGCTTGGCCGGCTCGCCGCGGATCGTCGAGTTGTAGTGCCATGGAGCATCCACGTGGGTGGTGCTATGGGTGCCGAGGCGGGTAATCGTCTCGTTCGCCCATCCCTCGCCGTCGCGCAGCAGGGCTCGAGGGACCCCGAAGAGCTGCTCGATCTGCTCGGCTCCCGCCCGGTGGTCCGCGTAGTCGATATCGACGCGCAACGGGTCCGGCACCTCCGGGGGGCCGGAGTGGATCGGGGCGCTGAGATCGACCAGCGGCACCGGCCGAGCCTACTCTCCGTGGTCTGGGAGGATGTGATCCATGTCACGCCCAGGTGGTTTGGACCGCGCGCAGGTGAAGGAGTGGCTCGATCGCTACGTCGAGGCCTGGCGCTCCTACGACCGGGACGCGATCGCCGCCCTCTTCAGCGAGGACGTCGAGTACCGCTTTCACCCTTACGACGAGCCGGTCCGCGGCCGCGATGCGGTGGTGGACGCGTGGGTCGGCGAGGGGGATCACCCGATGGCGTCTGAGCCCGACGAGCCCGGCACCTACGACGCTGCCTACGAGGCCGTGGCCGTCGACGGGAACATCGCAGTGGCGACCGGGAGCAGCACCTACTTCGAGGAGCCAGAGGGCCCGGTCAAGGACGTCTACGACAATTGCTACCTGATGCGCTTCGACGCGGAGGGTCGCTGTTCCGCGTTCACGGAATGGTTCATGAAACGCCCCGGCTGAGGCGGGTGGCTAACCTGCCGCGCCATGCCTGACGACGGGATCTTCTACGACGCCGACGCGAACCTCGATGCCCTCCGCGGCAAGACGGTCGCGATCCTCGGCTACGGCTCGCAGGGGCACGCGCACGCTCTCAACCTGCGCGACTGCGGAATCGATGTGGTCGTCGGCCTGCGCCCCGACTCCTCGAGCCGCAAGGAGGCGGAAGCGGAGGGCCTCGAGGTCCTCGACGTTGCCGACGCCGCGAGCCGCGGCGACGTGGTCATGGTGCTCGTGCCGGACGAGCGCCAGGCCGAGGTCTGGGAGTCCGAGATCCGCGACGGGATCGCTCCGGGCAACCTCCTCATGTTCGCCCACGGCTTCTCCGTCCACTTCGGGCAGGTCGAGCCGCCCGCCGAGGTCGACGTCGGCATGGTGGCGCCGAAGGGCCCTGGGCACCTCGTCCGCCGCCAGTACGAGGAAGGGCGCGGCGTCCCCTGCCTGATGGCTGTGCACCACGACGAGAGCGGGAACGCGCACGAGCTAGTGCTCGCCTACGCGAGCGGCATCGGGGGTGGCCGAGCCGGGGTGATCGAGACCTCGTTCAAGGATGAATGCGAGACCGACCTCTTCGGCGAGCAGTCCGTGCTCTGCGGCGGCGCCACCGAGCTGGTTCGTGCCGGCTTCGAGACGCTGGTCGAGGCGGGCTATGACCCACGCCTCGCCTACTTCGAGTGCCTGCACGAGCTGAAGCTCATCGTCGACCTCATGTACGAGAAGGGCGTCCAGGGAATGCGCGACTCGATCTCGAACACCGCCGAGTACGGCGACATGACCAGGGGGCCGAAGGTGATCGGAGAGCCGACGCGCGAGGCAATGCGTCAGATCCTGGCCGACATCCAGTCAGGAGAGTTCGCAAAGGAGTGGATCGCCGAGAATCGCGCCGGCGGCGAGAACTTCGACCGGTTGCGCGAAGAGGGCGCCGGTCATCAGATCGAGCAGGTCGGGGGCGACCTGCGCGGCATGATGGCGTGGATCGACCGCGACTAGGAGGAACCATGGCCGAAGAGGTCACAATCGCCGACACGGGATCGACCGCAAAGGTGCGAAACATCATCGCGCTCCCGTTCCTGATCCTGGTCACTCTGGGGATCTACTACTTCGTCTGGTGGTACAAGATCAACCGCGAGATGGCCGACCTCGGCCGCGCACACGACACCGACGAGCTCGGTGACAGCCCCGGCACATCGCTTCTGGCGGTCACCCTGGGTGCTCTCGTGATCGTGCCCGCCCTCATCTCCCTCTACCGCGGCTTCCACCGTGTGCAGGCGGCAATGCGGCTGAGCGGCCTGGAGCCGCTGAACGGCTGGATCGCGCTGGTCCTCTACCTGCTGCTCGGCTTCATCTACCCCTCGTACGTCCAGTCGGGCCTGAACCAGGTCTGGGAGAATCAGCCCGCGGCGGGCACGGACGTGACGCCACCGCCGGCCCCCGCAGCGGCGTAGGCGCTACTCGCCGAGAAGCTTGATCACCAGCCGCTTCGCGCGCCGCCCGTCGAACTCGACGTAGAAGATCGCCTGCCAGGGACCGAGGTCGAGCCGGCCGTCGGTCACGGGCACGATCACCTGGTGGTGCACGAGCAGGTTCTTCAGATGGGCGTCGCCGTTGTCCTCGCCGCCCGCGTGATGCCTGTAGTCGCCGGGGTCCGGCGAAAGCTCCGAGGCGACGTCGTTCGCCGGCTCCTTCCAGCTCGGCGGCGCCAGCTTGTCGAGCCACTCCAGTGCGTCGCTCTGGATCCCGGGCTCATCGTCGTTGATCCAGACGCCCGCGGTGATATGCATCGCCGAGACGAGCGCCATCCCCTCGGCGATCCCGGACTCATCGACGGCATTCTGCACGTCGCCCGTGATCCGCACGAACTCCCGGCGCTCGGCGGTCTCGAAGGTCAAGTAGGAGGTATGGGCCTTCAAGCCTCCGCGCCGCCGCCGATCGGCCGGGCCCTGGCGGAGTCCTCCCCCTCGGGGAGCTTGCCGTCGCGGCCCACGTAGCCACCCGCCGCGCCGACGACCAGGTAGACGGCGTCGTCCGGCCCGTGATTGCGAACCTCCCGTACTGCCTCCGGTGCTGCCCAGGCCATGCCACCTGGCCCGAGGGAATGCTTGACGCCGTCCCCGAACTCGATCTCGATCCTGCCGGAGTGCACGAAATAGAGCTCCTCCTGACGCTCGTGGTAGTGGCGACCGGTCTCGATCCCGGCGGGCAGCACGATCGCGTTCACGCCGAAGGCACCAACTCCGAGCTCACGGCGGATCTTTCGGAACCCCGGCCCCTCGCCCATTCCCGCGAGGCTCCCGACCGCGTATCCGTCGCCCGTCACGGGCTCTCTCACATCGTCGGTCACGTGGCCGGACCCTAATACCCTTGACCGCTCGATGAGCGAGAAGCCGAGCATCTTCGGCAAGCAGTACCTGATGACGGCGGGGCCCACGCCGCTGCCCCCACGCGTCGCGCAGGTGATGGCCGAGCCGATCCTCTATCACCGCTCGCCGGCCTTCATCGAAATCTACGAGCGGGTGCTGGAGCGCCTTCCGCGCGTCTTCGGCACCGAGAACCAGGTTCTCTGCTTTGCCTCATCGGGGACGGGGGCGATGGAGTCCGCAGTCTCCAATCTGCTCGCCCCCGGCGACCCCGCCGTCGTAGCGTCCTGCGGGAAGTTCGGCGAGCGCTGGGCCGATCTCTGTGGGGCCTTCGGCGCCGAGGTGACCCATGTGAGCTCCGATTGGGGAGAGAAGGTGGATCCCGGCCGCCTCGACGACGCAATCGGCGCGCTCGACCGCAAGCCGCGGGCGGTATACGTGACTCACTCCGAGTCCTCGACGGGCGTCGTCAACGACCTGCAGGCGCTGAACGAAGTGGCCACGAGCCACGGGGCAGTGCTGTGCGTCGATGCGATCTCGGCTCTGGGCGCTCTGGAGGTGCTTCAGGACGAGTGGGGCATAGACGTGGTGGTCGCCGCCTCGCAGAAGGCCCTCATGTGTCCCCCCGGAGTGTCCTTCGCCTCGGTCTCGGAGCGTGCCCTCGCCCGGGCCGCCGAGCGCCCGGGACGCCGCTACTACCACGATTGGGAGCGCACCGCCAAGGGACAGACCGCCAACCCCGCCAACTCGGCGTTCACACCCGCGGTCACGCTGTTCGTGGCTTTGGATGTCGCCCTGGAGATGATCCTCGTCGACGAGGGGCTCGACGACGTCCTCGCGCGCCACGCCACCCTGGCGCAAGCCGCGCGCGCCGGCGGCGAAGCGCTCGGGTTAAGGCGGTTCGGCCCAGACGATCCCGACGCCAACGTCCTCACGGCGCTGCGGATGCCCCCTGAGATCGATGGCGCCGCCGTTCCAAAGCTCATGCGCGACCGCTACGGCGTCACCATCGCGGGCGGCCAGGGTCAGCTCAAGGGTCAGATCGCCCGAATCGCCCACGTCGGCTACTTCGGGGGCTTCGACATCGTCGTCGCGCTCACCGCGCTCGAGATGGCGCTGCGCGACCTCGGCTTCGAGGCCGAGCCGGGCGCGGGTGCCTCCGCGGTCCAGCGCGTCTTCGCCGAGTCTGGCGGCGTACCCGTGCCGGTCGGGTAGGAGCACGGTGGCTGAGCGGAGGCTCACTGACCCGGTGCCCCGGGTGCTCGTCAAGGAGAAGATCGCCGACGCCGGCGTGGCGCTCCTGGCGCAGGAATTCGAGGTCGAGCTCGGGCTCGACTGGGACGACGCAGAGCTTGCGGCACGCATCGGCGAGTTCGACGCGATCCTGATCCGCTCGGGCACGCAACTCACCGCCGAGCTGATCGATCGCGCCGAGCGCCTTCGCGTCATCGGAAGGGCCGGCACGGGTGTCGACAACGTCGACGTCGCGGCGGCGACCAAGCGCGGCATCATCGTCGCCAACGCACCCGAATCGAACTCGGTGGCGGCGGCCGAGCACACGCTCGCCATGGCGCTCGCCCTCTGCCGAAACGTGCCGCAGGCACACGGCTCGCTTGTGGCCGGGAGCTGGGAGCGCTCGCGCTTCGGCGGCAACGAGCTCTACGGGAAGACGCTGGGCGTGATCGGGTTCGGCCGTATCGGCCAGCTCGTTGCGCGCCGCGCGCTCGCCTTCGAGATGGAGGTGGTCAGCTTCGACAAGTTCGTCTCCCCCGAGCGTTTCCGTGACCTGGGGGTGGAGGGCGTCGACAGCACAGACGAGCTGTACGGGCGCGCCGACCTCATCACGATCCACCTGCCGAAGACCCCGAAGACCGTCAACTGGATCGACGCCGACGCCATCGCCGCCATGAAGGACGGGGTCAGGATCGTCAACTGCGCCCGCGGCGAGCTGGTCGATCTCGACGCGCTCGAGGCCGGGCTCGACTCCGGCAAGGTCGCCGGCGCCGCACTCGACGTCTTTCCGTCGGAGCCGTTCACCGAACACTCCCTCTTCGCTCGCGATGACGTCGTCGTCACGCCGCACCTCGGTGCCTCGACCAGCGAGGCGCAGGATCGCGCAGGAACCGACACCGCCCAGCAGGTCCGCGCGGCGCTCGAAGGTGGCGTCGTCACAAACGCCGTCAACATCCATGCCCCGCTGCCGGAGCAACTGGTCCCGTTCGTGCCCCTGTGCGAGCGTTTGGGACGCCTCGCGCAGGGCTTGCGCAACGCGCCGGTCGGCAGCGTCTCCGCCGAGTTCCGTGGCCGCATCGCCGAGCACGACACTCGCCTGCTTGGGATCTCGGTGCTGGTCGGCGTCCTCACCGGCCACACGGAGGAGGCCGTGAACCTCGTGAACGCACCGGCTATGGCGGAGGAACGGGGGATCGAGCTGATCGAGACGAAGGACTCCATCTCGGCGGACTTCACCGAGCTCGTCACGGTCCGGATCGGAGATGTCGAGGTCCAGGGCACCGGCATCGGCGCCCGCAACGACCCCTACCTCACCTCGGTCTGGGGCGCGCGCTTCTACCTCCCGTTCGAGGGCGACCTCGCCGTCTTCCGCTACACCGATCAGCCGGGGATGATCGGCCGCGTGGGGACGGCATTCGGCGAGCAGGGGGTCAACATCGTCTCGGCAGCCGTCGGAGCCGAGACGGGAGACGAAACAGCCGTGATGGTGCTGACGAGCGACGCCCCGGTGCGGCCGGAGACCGTTGCGAGCATCCTCGAGCTCGGCGGCTTCTTCGAGGGCCGCGCCGTCAGCCTGCGGCGGTAGCCGTCACCGGCGTCCCCTCCAGTGGGTAGCGTCTGCGCCCGGTGGAAGTCCTGACCCTCGCAAGCGTCGGCAGCCTCTACGAGCGGACGATCGTTGAAACGGATCGCCAGCCGGAGTTCCTGTTCTTCGTGGCGTTCCTCGCCTCGTTCGGGTTCATCCGCACGAGCACCCACATGATCCGCGCCCAGGTCAAGTGGTGGCCCGGCAACGTCTCGGTCGGCGGCACGCACATCCATCACATGGTTTGGGGGATCCTCATCCTGCTCATCTTCGGCTACGTGGGGGTGACGCTCCAGCCGGACTCACCATGGCACGAGATCATCTCCGTCATCTTCGGGATCGGTGCGGGGCTCACGCTCGATGAGTTCGCGCTCTGGCTGAACCTGAAGGACGTGTACTGGTCGGAGAAGGGCCGCCGCTCGATCGACGCGGTGATCGTTGCGGCTTGCGTCTCGGGGATCATGGTGCTGGGGTTCGGTGCCTGGATCGATGTCGCCGACGACGTCGAGAGGGAGGTCTTCGCGGCGGCGGGCGCGTTCGGCCTGATCGCGATCGCGGTGACGATCGTGAACCTCGCCAAGGAGAAATTCGGGATGGCGGTCGCCGGGCTCTTCTTCACCCCGGTTGGAGTTGTCGGGGCGCTGCGCCTCGGCAAACCCGGCTCGATCTGGGCGCGGGCCTTCTACCGAAACGACGCGAAGAAGGCCAAAGCCGCGAAGCGGTTCGGAGCCGCCGATCCGGGCCGATCATCCGCGCCCGAGCCGGAGCGTAAGCCAGCCGAGGTCAAGAGCTCCTAGGCCTCGCTTCCCGTGCGCTAGGCTGCCCGAACCGAATGACGCCCCGGCTCCAAAGCCTTTCGCTGCTGCTTCTCCTCCCCCGCTGGGGGGAGTAACGCTGGGCGGCGCGTAGCCGCGAGATCAAGGGTCAATCGGTTTCTCAGGAGAAGTTAGGAGGGAGTCCCGGATGAGCGACTCCGAAGCACACACCCAGCAAGCAGACGACGCAAATCGCGTCCACGTCTTCGATACGACGCTGCGCGACGGCGAGCAATCCCCGGGGATCTCGCTGAACGTCGCGGAGAAGGTCGAGATCGCACACCAGCTCGCGCGCCTTGGCGTCGACGTCATCGAGGCCGGGTTTCCGATCACCTCACCGGGCGACTTCGAGGCGGTCGAGGCCATCTCGCGCGATGTCCAGGGGCCGGTGATCTGCGGGCTGGCTCGCACGCATAAGGCCGACATCGATGCCGCCTGGGCCGCGATCAAGGACGCTGCACGACCCCGGATCCACACCTTCATCTCGACCTCCGACATTCACATCACGCATCAGCTGCAGACGACCCGCGACGATGTAAAGGGCCAGGCGAGGGCGGCCGTCGCTCTCGCCAGGTCACTCTGCGATGACGTTGAGTTCTCGCCGATGGACGCCACCCGAGCCGACCTGGAGTTCACCGCCGAGGTCTGTGCGCTCGCGGTCTCCGAGGGCGCCACGGTCGTCAACATCCCGGACACCGTCGGGTATACGACCCCCGAGGAGTACGGCCGGTATTTCGATCGGCTGTACGAGCTCGTGCCGGGGTTGCGAGGCGTCGTCACCTCCGTCCACTGCCACGATGACCTCGGGATGGCCGTCGCCAACTCCTACGCGGGTCTCAGGGCCGGCGCGAGGCAGGTTGAGTGCGCGATCAACGGCATCGGCGAGCGGGCCGGCAACTGCTCCCTGGAGGAGATCGTGATGCTCCTGCGCACCCGGCGCGACGAGCACGGGCTGGACACCTCGCTCGACACGCGCGAGCTGGCGCGGACGAGCCGGATGGTCACACGCTTCACGGGTTACCCCGTACAGCCGAACAAGGCAATCGTGGGGCGCAACGCCTTTGCGCATGAGGCCGGCATCCATCAGGACGGAGTCCTGAAGGAGCGCTCGACCTACGAGATCATGGACGCTCGTGACGTTGGCCTGGAGTCGAACTCGATCGTCCTGGGCAAGCACTCCGGGCGTCACGCGCTCCGCGATGCGCTGGAGCAGCTTGGCTTCAAGGTCGAGGGCAACGCGCTCAACCGCGCCTTCGGGCAATTCAAGGAGCTCGCCGACAAGAAGAAGCAGGTAACCGCGCTCGACCTCGAGGCGATCGTCTCCGACCAGGTTCGCGAGACCGCGCGCAGTTACGAGCTCTCGTGGTTCGACGTCGAGGCATCGTCACGGCGTGACCCACAAGCAAAGGTGGCGATCCGCATGCCCACGGGTGAGGAGTCGGTCGGAGAATCGGGCGGCGATGGACCCGTGGACGCCATCTTCGGCGCGATCCGGACAGCCGCCGGCGTCGAGGCCGACCTGCGCCAGTACACCGTTTCCGCCGTCACCGAGGGCGAGGACGCCCTGGGCGAGGTGACCGTGATGCTGCGCGCCCACGACCGGCTCGCGAGCGGGCAGGGTGTGGCGACGGACATCCTCGAGGCCTCGGCGCGAGCCTACGTCCGTGCGCTCGCCAACGCGCTCGAGGGCGCGGCCGTTCGCGAGGCGGAGGAGGTCGCGGCCGACGCTGCCAAGCAGCCGATCACGCCCGGCCCCTAAGCTCCGCCAATGGCTGGCTCCCTGGAAGGCCGTAAGGCCCTGATCACGGGTGCCTCCTCCGGGATCGGGGAGGCGACTGCTGCTGCGATGGCGGCCGAGGGGGCGGCTGTCGCACTCGGCGCGCGGCGAAAGGAGCGCCTGGAGGAGATCGTCGAGCGCATCGAAAGCGATGGCGGCAAGGCCGTCGCGATCGAGGCCGACATCGGCGACGAGACACAGGCGAGGAAGCTGGTCGAGGGGGCTCGCGAGGAGCTCGATGGCCTCGATGCCCTGGTGAACAACGCCGGTGTGATGCTCCTCGGCCTCCTGCAGGGGGCCGACACCAATGAGTGGCGCAGGATGGTCGACGTCAACGTCCTTGGGCTCCTGTACTGCACCCACGCGGCGCTCCCGATCATGCGCGACGGCGGCGGGGGAGACGTGGTGAACGTTTCCTCGGTCGCGGGCCGCAGGGCGTCGATGGGGTCGGCGGTCTACAACTTCACGAAGTGGGGGGTGACGGGCTTCTCCGAAGCGCTTCGGCAGGAGGGCACGCAAATCGGCGTGCGCGTCACCTGCGTCGAGCCGGGGTTCGTGGAGACCGAGCTCCAGGAGCAAAACGAGGATCCCACGGTCCTGGAGCGCTTCGAGCAGGCGCGTGAGGAGATCGGCCAGGTCCTGCGGGCGGAGGACATCGCGAACGCGATCGTCTACGCCTGCGCACAGCCAAGACACGTCTCGATCAACGAGATCCTGGTTCGGCCCACGGGCGAGGGCTGAGTTCCCGTTTTTGTTCGGTCTCGCGGCGACGACAGGCGAAGAACGCCGCTAGTGAGCGCCCGCAATGGGAAGGCCGCGCGCCAGCCGCCACAAGCTCCATACCGAGACCGCGGCCCAGACCGTCTCCAACAGCAGGAAGCCCCACTGTTCCTCATAGACGGCGAGCGCTGCCAGCACCGCTGAGCCGACGAGGTTGAGCCACACGTAGAGCCGCGAGTCGGCGCGCATGCGGCCCAGCTGCAGGGCCGCGAAAGCGACGAGGACGAGGATCGCGCCGACGACCTGAACGACCTGCTCCATGGCGCCAACATAGCTGTGCATGGTGCTGTACTGATGTACGTGATAACGTACAAGGCGGTGAGCACGCTGGCGACGGCAAACGGAGCGCTGGGCGCCAGGGTCCGAGCCTTGCGCGATTCGATGGGCCTGTCGCTGCGAGACCTCGCGGAGCGCACAGGCGTTTCGGCGCCGATGCTCTCACAGGTGGAGCGCGGCGAGACCAGCCCGACGCTCGTGATCGCCGGAAAGATCGCCTCGGGTCTCGACCTCAGCCTCTCCCAGCTCCTGCGCCTCGACGAAGTCCCTCACGTCGTGATCGTTCGCAGTGGTGAGGGTCGCGCTCGTGCCCGCGGCGGCCATCGGGTCGAGGAGCTGACTCCACCCTTGCCGGGTCAGCGCGCTGACGTCTCACGCCATCGCCTCAATCCGGGGGCGGCCACAGGCGGGGCGTCCGACCCACCGCTTCATGAGCCCGGCTCCCGCGAGACCGCGATGGCTCTCGAGGGTGAGCTCACGCTCGTGATCGACGGCGCAGAGCGCTCCCTGGAGCCCGGCGACGCCGTCACCTTCGACGCGGACCTCCCTCATCATTTCGAGAACCGGGGCTTGCGGGAGGCGGAGTTCGTGGCCGTGGTCGCCGCAGGGCTGCGGCGGAGCTGAGCTCGTGGCGCGCACGCTGTTCGACAAGATCTGGGAGGCCCACGAGGTGGGCAAGGGCCTGGTCTACGTGGACCTCCATCTGGTGCACGAGGTCACCTCCCCACAGGCGTTCGAGGGACTCCGGCTGGCCGGGCGCACCGTACGCCGGCCGGACAGGACGCTCGCCACGGCCGACCACAACGTGCCGACAGACGGGACCCCAGTGGCTCGGATGATCGCCGACGAGCTCTCGCGCAAGCAGGTCGAGACGCTCGAGACGAACTGCGGCGAGTTCGGGATCCCGCTCTACTCGCTCGGCTCCGACCATCAGGGCATCGTCCACGTGATTGGGCCCGAGCTCGGCGTGACCCAGCCGGGGATGACGATCGTCTGCGGCGACAGCCATACGTCCACCCACGGAGCCCTCGGCGCCCTCGCGTTCGGCATCGGCACCTCGGAGGTGGAGCACGTCCTCGCGACCCAGACGCTCGTCCAGCGCAGGCCGAGGTCGATGCGCATCTCCTACTCGGGCGGGCTCGGGGTCGGGGTCACTGCAAAGGACCTCATCCTGGCCACGATCGGCAAGCTTGGGACCGGCGGTATGGTCGGCCACGCCGTCGAGTACGCGGGGAAGACGATCGAGGCGCTCTCGATGGAGAACCGGATGACGATCTGCAACATGACGATCGAAGGTGGCGGGCGAGCGGGAATGATCGCGCCCGACGAAACCACCTTCGAGTGGCTGGAGGGCCGTCTCGCGGCACCTCCGGATTTCGCGGCGGCGGTCGCACGCTGGCGTGAGCTGCCCAGCGAGACGGACGCCACCTTCGACGCCGAGGTCGAGGTCGACGCGAGCGAGGTCTCGCCGATGGTGACCTGGGGCACCAACCCCGCTCAGGTTGTGCAGGTGACTGACTCGGTCCCGGAGCCGAGCAACGACTCCGAGGAGCGGGCGCTCGGCTACATGGATCTGCGTCCAGGCACGCCGATGCGCGAGATCCCTCTCGAGCGCGTCTTCATCGGCTCGTGCACCAATGCCCGCGTTGCCGATCTGCGGGAGGCCGCTGCGGTCGTCAGGGGTCGCAAGGTCGCCACGAGCGTCGATGCCATGGTCGTTCCCGGCTCGGCCCAGGTAAAGGCGCAGGCCGAGGACGAGGGGCTCGACGAGGTCTTTCGAGCCGCGGGGTTCGATTGGCGCTCGGCGGGGTGCTCGATGTGCCTGGGCATGAATCCCGACACGCTCGCTGAAGGCGAGCGCTGCGCGTCCACGTCCAACCGTAACTTCGAGGGCAGGCAGGGCAAGGGCGGTCGCACTCATCTCGTCTCGCCACGCATGGCCGCAGCCGCAGCGATCGAAGGGCGCTTCGTCGACATCCGAGAGTGGGCATAGATGCCTATGGAGGCCGTAGACCTGATCGAGGGCAAGGTCTCGGTGCTCGACCGTGCCGACGTCGACACCGACCAGATCATCCCGAAGCAGTTCCTGAAGCGGATCGAGCGCACCGGGTTCGGAGAGTTCCTTTTCTACGACTGGCTGCGCGATGGCGAGATCACGCTCGAGCCCAACCCGATCCTGGTCGCCGGGCCGAACTTCGGCTCGGGGTCATCGCGCGAGCACGCGGTCTGGGCGCTGCTTCAGTTCGGCTTCGAGGCCGTGATCGCGCCGTCGTTCTCGGACATCTTCTACGGCAACTGCACCAAGAACGGGCTGCTGCCGGTGATCCTCTCCGCGGATGAGTGCAAAGCCCTGGCCGCGGCGGGGGAGGCGAGAATCGACGTCGACGATCAGACCGTGACATTCGCCGATGGGGTCTTCCGCTTCGACATCGACGAGGAGATAAAGCGCCGTGTCCTCGGGGGACTCGACGACATCGCCGTGACGCTGGCGGACGTGCCCGCGATCGACGCCTACGAGCGCTCCGGGCGCGCCGACCACGCGCCCGTCACCACGGCCTTGAAGGGGGGAGGGCAGTGAGCGAGCCGGTCGACTGGGACGCCCAGACCTACCACCGCGTCGCCGCAAACCAGGAGGAATGGGGTCGGGAGGTCCTTTCCCGCCTTGAGCTCAGCGGAAACGAGACGGTGCTCGACGCCGGGTGTGGCTCCGGACGCGTGACCCGCCTGCTCCTGGAGCGCCTGCCCGAGGGGCACGTCATCGGCGTGGACGGCTCGCCCTCGATGATCGACGAGGCAAGGGCCAATCTCGACGAGTTCCCCGACCAGGTGGACCTGCGCGTGGCAGACCTCACCAAGCTCGAGCTGGCCCAGCCGGTCGACGCGATCTTCTCGAATGCCACCTTCCACTGGATCGACGACCACGCGCTGCTCTTCCGCCGCCTGCACGCGGTGCTTCGGCCCGGCGGACAGCTCGAGGCTCAGTGCGGGGGAGAGGGAAACGTCGCCGAGTGGAAGCGAGCGATCGAGTCGGCGATTGGCGACGAGCGCTTCGCGCCGTACTTCCGCGGCATGGCGCCGGTCTACAACTTCGCGTCGGTTGGGGACACGCAGACCCATCTTGGGCGTGCCGGGTTCGACATCGGGGCCGTGTGGCTGGAGAACCGGTCCTACGAGCCTCCCGAGCCGCGCGAGTACGCGCGGTCAGTGGGCCTCAGCGCGCATCTGGCCCAGCTCCCGGAGGGGCTCCAGAACGAATTCATAGACAGCGTGCTCGGCTCGATGCTCCGTCCGATCCGCTTCGCCTACGTTCGCCTCAACATCTCGGCGAAGAGACCCCCCGGGTGAGCGAGACGCCGCGGATCGTCCTGCTCCCGGGCGACGGGATCGGTCCCGAGATCATCGGAGCCACGCAGCGACTGCTGGAGGTCCTCGGCGAGTTCGAGTTCGTCTCGCATCCGATCGGGGGCATTTCGATCGACGAGTACGGGACAGCTCTCAGCGACGAGGTCCTGGAGGCGTGCCGGGCCGCCGACGCCGTCCTTTTGGGAGCGGTCGGGGGCCCCAAATGGGACACCACTGATCCGGACGCGCCTCGACCGGAGCAGGGCTTGCTCGGCCTGCGAAAGGGCCTCGGCCTCTTCGCCAACCTGCGGCCCATAAAGCCCATGAACGCCCTTTTGGACGCGAGCCCGTTGCGCTCCGATCGCATCGTCGGCACCGACCTGCTGGTCGTTCGCGAGCTCACGGGGGGCATCTACTTCGGCGACAGCGGGCGGGATGGCAACCGCGCGTACGACACCTGTGTCTACGAGGTCGCCGAGATCGAGCGGATCGCGGAGGTCGGCTTCGAAGCCGCCGCCCGCCGCCGGGGGCGGGTGACCTCCGTCGACAAGGCGAACGTGCTCGAGACCTCGCGCCTTTGGCGGGAGACCGTGACCCGGCTGGCCGCGCAACGCACCGACATCGAGCTCGACCACCTCCTCGTCGACAACGCCGCCATGCAGCTCGTGGCCAACCCGGCCTCCTTCGACGTGATCCTGACCGAGAACATGTTCGGGGACATCCTGAGCGACGAGAGCGCGATGCTCACCGGCTCGCTGGGGATGCTCCCGTCGGCGAGCCTCGGAGACGACGGTCCGGGCGTGTTTGAGCCCGTGCACGGAACAGCACCCGACATCGCCGGCAAGGGCATCGCGAACCCGCTCGCCGCGTTCCTCTCGGCGGCGATGATGCTTCGGGACGGGCTCGGCCTTGCTGATGAGGCGGAAGCCGTCGAAGTAGCCGTCGAAGCAGCACTCGCCCGCGGCCTGCGCACCCCCGACCTTGCATGGGACGAGGGCCACGAGTCGGTCCTCCCAGAGGTCCCCGAGCAGATCGAGGTCGGCACGGAGGAGATGACCGCCGCCGTGCTCGCGGAGCTTGATCGCTAGGGCATACTCCGGTTGACGTCGCGGGCGAGATGAGAGGAAGCCGTGGAGAAGTCTGAGTGGATCTGGATGAATGGCGAGTTCGTCGCGTGGGACGACGCCACCGTCCACGTGCTCAGTCATGGCCTGCATTACGGGACCGGGGTCTTCGAGGGCATCCGTTGCTATGAGACCGATCGCGGCCCGGGGATCTTTCGCCACCGTGATCACCTCGACCGCCTGGCCCAGTCCGCGGAGCTCTTCTATCTGCCGCTGCCGCACTCGACCGCTGAGATTCGTGAGGCCACCCACGAGTTGATTCGCCGCAGCGAGCTGCGCTCGTGCTACGTCCGCCCCTTGGCATTCCGTGGCTACGGCGAGATGGGCCTCTATGCGCCGGACGCCCCGGTGGACGTGATGGTGGCCGTCTGGCCGTGGGGCGCCTATCTCGGTGAGGAGGCCAAGCGCAACGGCGTCAGGGCGAAGGTCTCCTCGTGGCGGCGGATCTCCCCCGCCGGCTTGATCCCGCACGCCAAGGCCTCGGGTCAATACCTGAACTCGATCCTCGCCAAGACCGAGTCGGCGAAGGCCGGCTACGAGGAGGCGATCCTGCTGGACGAGCGCGGATTCGTCTGCGAGGGGTCGGGCGAGAACATCTTCATCGTTGCCGACGGGGAGATCGCAACACCGCCTCAAGCCGCCTCGATCCTCGATGGGATCTCGCGCAAATCGGTGATCCAGATCGCTCGCGACCTCGGCTACACGATCTCGGAGCGAGATATCGCGCGCTCGGAGCTCTACACGGCCGACGAGGCGTTCGTCGTGGGCACCGCCGCCGAGCTCGTGCCCATCCGCGAGGTCGACGACCACGAGATCGGCCCCGCCGGCGAGCTCACCACTGTGATCCAGTCCAAGTTCGAGGATGCCCTGCACGGCCGCGCGCAGGAGTACCTCGAGTGGCTGGACATCGTCGAGGTTCCGAGTAAAGTCACGTCTTGATGTCGCAGAACCCGTTCGAAGTCGAGCGAATTAGTTCCGCCACGGCGGCCTGACCGCCCCGTGGCTGCGCGGACCCATCGCGCGCACACCTCGCTCCAGCACTCGAACTGAAAGGCATCATTAGTGACCTCGGTCCATCTTTACGACACCACCCTCCGCGACGGGATGCAGGGGCAGGGCATGTCGCTGTCCGCGGCGGAGAAAGTGCGTGTTGTGCGCGCCCTCGACCGCCTCGGAGTCCACTACGTCGAGGCCGGTTTCCCGTCCTCGAACCCCAAGGAGGAGGAGCTCTTTCGGCTGCTCGAGACCGTGGAGCTCGAGCACGCGGCGGTGTGCGCGTTCGGCATGACGAGACGTCGCGGGGTCGCAGCCGAGGAGGACGCCTCGCTCATGACCCTCGTCGCGAGCTTCGCGCCGGTGTGCACCCTTGTCGGTAAAACCTGGGGGCTACATCTCGAGAAGGTGACGAAGGTCTCCCGCGAGGAGAACCTGGCCATGATCATCGACTCCGTCGGCTACTGCTGCGCGCACGGGAAGCGCGTCGTCTACGACGCCGAGCACTTCTTCGACGCGTGGCAAGAGGACTCGGGGTACGCGCTCGAGTGCCTGCGCGCGGCGACCGCGGGCGGGGCCGAGAACGTGACGCTCTGCGATACGAACGGCGCCTCGCTGCCAGGCACCATCGCGGCAGCGACCGCGTCGGTTCTGGCCGAGCTTGGCGAGCGCGCGGAGGTCGGGATCCACGCCCATAACGACGCCGAGGTGGGCGTCGCGAACTCGCTCGCCGCGGTCGAGGCTGGAGCCAGGATGGTCCAGGGCACGATCAACGGGGTGGGTGAGCGCTGCGGCAACGCAAACCTTGTCTCGATCCTCCCCGCGTTGCAGCTCAAGCTCGGCTTCGAGTGCGTGCCAGCGGGGCGCATGCGCCTGCTGACCGAGACCGCGCACTTCGTCGACGAGATCTGCAACCTCGCGCCGGATCCCGATCAGCCGTACGTGGGGCGGAACGCGTTCGCGCACAAGGGCGGCATGCACGTGGCCGGAATTCAGGCCGACGCGCGGACGTTCGAGCACTTGGGTCCAGAGCTCGTCGGCAACAGCCGCGACATCCTGATCTCCGAGCTTTCGGGCAGGGGCTCTGTGCTCTCCCGGGCCGAGCGCGCCGGCATCGCGCTCGACGCCGACGCGGCGAAACGCGCGGTCGAGCGGGTCAAGGAGCGGGAGCATCGCGGCTACCACTACGAGGCGGCTGACGCCTCCTTTGAGCTGATGCTGCGGCGGGAGGCGGGTGACTACCTGCCGCTGTTCCGCCTCGAGAGCTTCCGGGTGATCACCGAGAAGCGAGCGGATGGGCATGTGGAGACCGAGGCGACGATCAAGGTCTGGGTCGAGGGCCAGCGCCACGTGCGCACGGCCGAGGGAAACGGCCCGGTGAACGCGCTCGACAAGGCGCTCCGCTCGGCGATCACCGAGCTCCATCCGCATCTTGCCGACATCGAGCTCGTCAACTACAAGGTTCGCATCCTCGACGAGCATCAGGGCACGGGAGCCGTCACGCGGGTCCTGCTCGACTCCTCGGATGGCCACTCGGACTGGGGCACGATCGGGGTCTCGGAGAACATCATCGAGGCCTCCTGGGAGGCGCTGGTTGAGTCGCTCGAGTATGCCTTCCAGCCAAGAACAATTCCCGCCGGCAGGGTCCCGGTCGGGTGACTGAACGGATCCCGCTCGCGCGGCCCTCCCTGGGGGATCGGGAGGAGGAGCTCGTCCTCGAGGTCCTGCGCTCCGGGCGGCTCTCGCTCGGCCCCTTCGCCGAGCGCTTCGAGCGCGACTTCGCCGAGTGGCTGGGCGTGTCGGATGCCGTTGCCGTCTCGTCCGGGACCGCCGGCTTACACCTTGCCGTGCGCGCACTGGGCTGGGGCTCCGGCGACGAGGTGGTCACCTCCCCGTTCTCGTTCGTGGCCTCGGCCAACTGCCTCCTCTACGAGGGCGCGAAGCCCGTCTTCTGCGATGTTGACCCGGTCACGCTCAACCTCGATCCCGATGCGGCGTCGGCCGCGGTGGGCGAGGCAACTGCCGGCCTGCTGCCGATCGACATCCTTGGCTACCCGGCCGCGATGCCGCGCTTTCGCGAGCTCGCCACCGAGAAGGGGCTCGGCGTGCTCGACGATGCTTGCGAGGCGCTAGGCGCCGTCGACTCGGATGGCGCGCGGGTCGGTACCACCGGCGCCACCGCGGTCTTCGCCTTCTACGCGAACAAGCAGTTGACCACCGGCGAGGGTGGGATGGTCATCCCGGCCGACGAGCAGGCGGCGGCGATCATGCGCAGCGAGCGCAACCAGGGTCGCGCCCGGGACATGAGCTGGGTCTCGCACGAGCGGATTGGCTTCAACTACAGGCTCACCGACCTCCAGGCGGCGATCGGGGTCGCCCAACTCGAGCGCGCCGACGCGCTGCTCGCCGAGCGCGCGCGCGTTGCGGCCCTGTACACCGAGCGCCTCGAGCAGTCGGGGGGAGCGCCTGCCGGGGAGGGGGACACCGAGGGGCTATTGCTGCCGTGCCCCGACCGCGATCAAGAGCGCCGAAGCTGGTTCATCTACACCGTCCGGCTGCCCTCGGGAACCGAGCGCGACGCCGTCGTCGCGGACCTCGCCCAGCGTGGCGTGGAGGCGAAGGCCTACATGCCCTGCATTCACCTGCTCGAGCCCTATCGCGAGCGCTTCGACCACCGGCCAGGCGAGCTGCCCGTGGCCGAGGACGCCTCGGAACGCCTCTTGGCGTTGCCGTTTCATCCAGGCATGCGCGAAGGAGAGGTGGAGCTCGCGTGCGAGGCGCTCGACGAGGCGCTCCAGGGAGACTGGACCTGATGACGCGTCTGCGCGGCGCCCAGGACGAGCTCTTCCGGAGGCTGAACTCATCCATCGAGTTCGACCGGCGGCTGTGGCCGCAGGATGTCGAGGGCTCTCGCGCTCACGTCGAGGAGCTCTATGAGGCGGGCGTCCTCAACGAGGACGAGGCGATGGCCATCGACAAGGGCTTGGTCGCCGTTGCGGGCGAGCTCGAGCGTGGTGAGTTTGACTTCCACGCGGACGACGAGGACATCCACATGGCGGTCGAGCGCCGGGTGACCGAGCTCATTGGTGCGGTCGGGGGCAAACTTCACACCGGTCGTTCGCGCAACGATCAGGTCGCCACCGACATGGCCATGTACGTCCGCGAGCGCTCGGGCGAGGCGGCGCGACTCATCGCCGCCCTCATGAGCTCCCTCCTCGAGCTGGCCGAACGCCACGCCGACTGGCCGATGCCCGGCTACACCCACCTTCAGCGCGCACAGCCCGTGTACCTGGCACATCACTTGCTCGCCTACTTCTGGATGCTCCGCCGCGACACCGGGCGCTTCGCCGCCGCCAGGGCCGGGGCCGGCTCGATGCCGCTGGGCGCTGGGGCGCTGGCTGGGTCGGGCTGGGACGTCGATCGTGCTGCGATGGCCGAGCGCCTGGGGTTCGACGCGCCGGCGCCCAACTCGATCGACGCCGTCGCGAGCCGCGACTTCGTGCTCGAATACCTCGCCGCCGCCTCGATCTGCGCGACGCACCTTTCCCGCCTTGGCTCCGAGATCGTCATCTGGTCGAGCGAGGAGTTCGGCTTCTGTGAGCCGGCGGATGAGTTCTCCTCCGGCTCGAGCCTGATGCCGCAGAAGAAGAATCCCGACGCAGCCGAGCTACTGCGGGCAAAGGCGCCGCGGATCCTCGCGGGATTCACCACGTTGGCGGGGGTCCTGCACGGGCTGCCGCTCGCCTACTCCAAGGACCTCCAGGAGGACAAGGAGGCGCTCTTCGACTCTGTGGACAACCTCGAGCTCGCCCTGTGGGCGGCCAACGCGATGCTCGCCGGGCTGCGCTTCGACCGTGAGCGGCTCGCCGCGGCCGCCAGCGACGAGCTGCTCGCCGCGACCGATGTCGCCGACCTGCTGGTGCGAGCGGGGATGCCCTTCCGCGAGGCTCACGGGGTGGTCGGGGGGCTCGTGCGCGATGCGCTCGAACGTGGCATCCCCCTCTCCGAGCTGAGCCGGGAGGACCTCGCGAGACATTCCGAGCTGCTGGGCGACTCGTACTACGAGGCGCTTCGCGCCGGTGCGGCGCTCGAGGCCAAGCAGGCCATGGGGGGCACCGCTTCGTCGCGTGTGGCCGAGCAGCTCGAGTCCGCCCGCGAGGTCCTGCGCCCGCTGCGCGAGGGGGGATGAGCGAGGTCGTCACCGCGGCCCCGGCCGGGGGTCTGCTCGAGGCCGCGTTCTTCGAGCGGTCGGTGCACGCGGTTGCGAGTGACCTGATCGGCTGCTCTTTGCGCTTCGGCGGGGTCGGCGGGGTCATCGTCGAGACGGAGAGCTACGAGCGCGACGACCCCGCGTGTCACGCCCACGTCGGACTCACCCCGCGCACGGAGGTGTTGTTCGGGCCGCCCGCGTACGCATACGTCTATCTCTCGTACGGGATCCACAGCCTGCTCAATTTCGTCGCCGAGCCCAAGGGGTCGGCCGCGGCCGTTTTGATTCGCGCGCTCGAGCCCGTGTGGGAGATCGAGGCCATGCGCGGGCGTCGCGGCGTCTCGGGCGTTCGGGCGCTCTGTAGCGGCCCGGGCAAGCTCACCGAGGCCCTCGGCATCGGGCTTGATTCCAACCGCACCCCGGTGACCCGGCCACCGTTCGAGCTGCGGACCCGTTCGGGTAAATGGAAGGGGGTCGAGGTCGTCACGGGCCCCCGGATCGGGATCAACGTTGCGACGGAGCGCCCATGGCGCTTCTGCGCGGCGGGGAGTCGCTACCTCTCGCGACCGTTGGGCTGAGGACGGCGGCGTCCCCGCCGCTTACCCTCGACGCCGCCCTCGGTTCCGGGCGCCGGCGCGGCGCCCTCGTCCTCGGGGACCGGTTCCTCCTCGACGGGGGCGACCGGTTCCTCCTCGACGGGGGCGACCGGTTCCTCCTCGACGGGGGCGACCGGTTCCACGGGTGCCGGTGGAACGATGCCCTCTTCTGTGACCTCGTCTTCCTCCTCGTCCTGGTCCTCGTCACGAGAGGCCTGGACTTCCTCCCACGCGTTCACGACGTCCGCGAAGATGAGGGCCGGGTACGTGCCGCCATCGACTGGCTGGCCCGCGAACTCGGTCTCCATGGGGGTGACGCTGTCCGGGTGGCCGACCCAGACCGCCACGGTGATCTCGTCGGTGGCGCCGACGAACCAGGCGTCGCCGTTGTCGTCGGTGGTCCCGGTCTTGCCCCAGGTGGGCTCGCCCGTGGCGGCGTTCTCGCCCGTGCCCGAGGTGACGACGGTCTCAAGGATCGACGTGGCCGTCTCGGCCGTGGCGGGGGAGATCACCTCCTCAGCCTCGATCTTGTTTTCGCCGTAGACGCCCTCCGCGGTCTCGACCGGGGGGCTGTCCCCGAAGGTCGTGTCGCCGTCGTCCTCGACGCGCTGGATCGCGACCGGGCCGCCGGCCGAGGTGGCCAAGGTCCCCGAGGTCCTCTGGCCCCCGTTGGCGAGCGTGGTGAACGCGTGGGCCATCTCGAGCGGCGTGACACCGACCTCGAGCCCGCCGAGGATCAGCGCCGGGTTGTACGGCGCGAACTCGCCGCCGTCGATCGCGTACTCGGATACGGTGGAGAGATCGGTCTGGATGCCCATCTTCTCCGCGGTCTCGGCTACGTTGGCGGGGCCGACCTGGGTGCCGATCTGCGCGTAGACGGAGTTGTCCGAGTAGGTGGTGCCGGTCGCGAGGGAGGCGGAGCCGAGGTAGCTGTCGTCGTAGTTGGTCGGCTCGAAGAGGTCGGGGAGAGGCTCCGTGAACGACCCGTTCTTCCGTCGCTCGCGGACCTGGAAGGGAATTCTCTGGGGGGCTGAGGCAAAGACCTCCTCGGGCGAGCGCCCCTGCTCGAGCGCCGTCACCAAGGTGAACGGCTTGAATGCCGAGCCCGGCTGACGGTGGCCGTTCGTGGCGAGGTTGAAGGGCTCGCGCTCGAAGTCGTTTCCTCCCACCATGGCGCGGACGGTGGCGTCCTCGCTGTTCAGCACCACGATCGAGGCCGTCGGCCCGATTCCCGCCAGGGTGGAGGAGGCGATCTCCTCGACCCGCGCCTGGAACTCGAGGTCAAGCGTCGTCTTCACCTGGAGCCCGCCCGCGAACGCTTCGCCGGCCCCGTAGAGGTCGACGAGTTGCTGGCGCATCCAGGACGTGAAGTAGGGGGCCCTCGACTCCTCGGCCGGCGGCGCGATCTGCTCGGGCAGGGGTAGGTCGTACTCGGGGGACCCGGACGTGTACTCGGTGTACTCCTCCTCGGTGAGGAAGCCCTGGTCGGCCATGTTGGAGAGGACCAGGTTGCGGCGTTCGAGCGCTGCCTCCGGGTTCGTGCGTGGCGAATAGGCCGAAGGCGAGGAGATGATGCCGGCCAAAAGCGCGGCCTCCCACGGAAACAGCTCGGAGGCGCAGGTGGTCCCACCCTCCTCGCCGCAACCCCGATGCTCGGGCTCGTTTCCGAAGTAGGTCTTCGCAGCGGCCTCGATCCCGTACGCGCCCTCGCCGAAGTAGATCGAGTTCAGGTACTCGGTCATGATCTTGTCCTTGTTCCAGTTGCGCTCGAGCTGGTAGGCGAGCGCCGCCTCGCGCAGCTTCTGGAGGATCGTTCGGCTCTCTTGAGCCTCGAGTGCGTTCTTCACGAACTGCTGCGTGATCGTCGATGCGCCCTGCGACGCCGAGCCGGAGAGGATGTCCTCCTTGAGCGCCCGCGCGATGCCCAGGACGTCGACGCCGCGGTGCTCGTAGAAGCGCCGATCCTCGATCGCGACCACGGCCTCCTTCATCGTCGATGCGATCTCGGCCGAGTCGACGATGATGCGGCCCTCGTTGTTGGTCAGGGTCGCGATCTCCTGGTCGTAGGCGTCATACACGACCGAGTTCTCGGCCTCCTCGTACTGGGCGCGGCTCTCGAGCTTGGGGAGGTCCCCGGCCACCGCGGTCATGATCCCGAAGACCCACGCAACAACAGCGAGAAGCAGCAGGCCGAGCAGTACGACCGCCATCCGCAGCTTCTTGAGCCGCGGCTTTCGCGCCGGGCCTCCGGGCCCACCGGGGTATCCCGGCCCTGGGAGAGGCGGGCCGCCGTTCCCGGAGCCGTTGGTCGACCCAGGGGCGGCCGGCGCCACTTCATCGGGGCGGTCGGCCACGGCGATGCGCGCCTCGCGGGTACGCGCGCGACGCTGCCAGCGGGGCTCACCCGCATCGCTGCCTCGCTTTCGCGGAATGAAGTTACGCCGTCGAGCCATGTGTCAAGGGGTGTCAGGACCACCGTACGCGGTCCGTGGGCGGGAGTGACGTTGAGCGCCGATCCTGAGGCGCAGCAGGGGTCTGTGCAGATCGTCGCACGGCCTCGGACGAGGCAAGCGGCCCCCCGCCGAACCGCGGCGCCAGTCTAGCATTGGCCCATGGCCGCTCCAGCCTCTGCGAACGACCTCGAGCGGCTGCTCGCCGGGTCGGTTGAGGCGCTTCCTTCCGGCCGACTCGCGGAGCAGCTCGCGGCCGGAAGGCCCCTGCGAGTGAAGCTCGGGATCGACCCCACGGCGCCCGACATCCACTTCGGACACTGCGTGGTCCTCCAGAAGCTCCGGGCTTTCCAGGACGCGGGGCATACCGTGGTGCTGATCATCGGCGACGGCACGGCGCGCGTCGGCGATCCGAGCGGCCGCTCCGCCGAGCGGCCGGTGCTGAGCCCAGATCAGATCGATGCCAACGCCGAGACTTTTCAGGAGCAGGCCTTCAAGGTGCTCGATCGCGAGCGCACGGAGGTGCGGCGCAACAGCGAGTGGCTGGAGCTCGGGAGCGAGGAGCTGTTTGGCTTGGTCAGGCGCTTCACCGTGGCACGCCTGCTCGAGCGGGACGACTTTGCGAGGCGCATGGAGAGCGCCGAGCCGATCTCGGTGCTCGAGCTCCTCTATCCGGTACTCCAGGGGTACGACTCTGTGGCGATCGAGGCGGATGTTGAGCTGGGGGGGACCGATCAGACGTTCAACCTGCTCTTCGCGCGTGACGTGCAGGAGTCGTACGGGATGCCTCCACAGTCCGTGGTGACGATGCCGATTCTGCCGGGCACCGACGGCGTTCGCCGCATGTCGAAGTCGCTGGGCAACTACATCGGCGTCACCGATCCTCCCGAGGAGATGTTCGGCAAGCTGATGAGCGTCCCGGATGACGTCATGGGCCAGTACTACCTGCTGCTCCTGGGCTCCGAGCGCGACCCGGCGGTCCATCCCGGCGATGCGAAGCGGACGCTCGCGCGGCAGCTGGTGGATCGCTTCTGGGGCGAGGGCGCGGGTGCGGCTGCGGAGGAGCGGTTCGATGGCGTTCACAGGCGCCACGAGATCCCCGAGGACATCCCGGAGGCCAAGTTGCCGGGCAATCACGGTGAGGTGCACCTGCCGGCGCTGATCGCTCAGCAGTTCGGCATTTCGCGGGGCGAGGCGCGGCGGCTCATGCAGCAGGGCGGGGTGCGCCTGGATGGCGAGCCCTTGGACGGTGACCGGCTGGACATCTCCGCGGAAGCGCTTGAGGGCAGAGTCCTTCAGGTGGGCAAGCGGCGGTTTGTGCGCCTGCTCGGCCGCGGATCGAGCGCTTGAGCCAGCTTTGGGCGCGCGCTATACTGGCTGGCCGCCTCCGAGGCGGATCGTGCGTGCATGGGAGTCCCCCTGTCACGTCCGGTGCGGTCTTTGAAAACTGAGCAGCGCGTAGGTCATGGCAGTCAAGCGCCGTGGCCTTACGACAGGTCCGACCCGTTGCCGGCGCGCCAGCGCGCGGGCGACGGGCTAACAACCTCGTCATGTCGCCCGCCATCTTGTGTACTTCGGCGGGCATGTCAGGCATGACAACTCTCTCGTGGCCCAAGCCAGGGCCACGTTGTGACTTCTTGTCACTTTTTACGGAGAGTTTGATCCTGGCTCAGGACGAACGCTGGCGGCGTGCCTAACACATGCAAGTTGAGCGACGAACCAGGGCTTGCCCTGGGGCAAAGCAGCGAACGGGTGAGTAACACGTGGGTAACCTGCCCCGATGACCGGGACAACCCGAGGAAACTCGGGCTAATACCGGATGTTTTCTCTGAGCGCAAGCCCAGAGAGAAAAGGAAGCTTCGGCCTCCGCATTGGGAGGGGCCCGCGGCCCATTAGCTAGTTGGTGAGGTAACGGCTCACCAAGGCAACGATGGGTAGCTGGTCTGAGAGGACGATCAGCCACACTGGGACTGAGACACGGCCCAGACTCCTACGGGAGGCAGCAGTGGGGAATCTTGCGCAATGCGCGAAAGCGTGACGCAGCAACGCCGCGTGGGGGAAGAAGGCCTTCGGGTTGTAAACCCCTTTCAGGAGGGACGAAGGTGCGACGGTGAACAGCCGCTCGCACTGACGGTACCTCCAGAAGAAGCTCCGGCTAACTACGTGCCAGCAGCCGCGGTAATACGTAGGGAGCAAGCGTTGTCCGGAATCATTGGGCGTAAAGCGCGCGTAGGCGGCCCGGTAAGTCCGCTCTGAAAGTCCAGGGCTCAACCCTGGAATGCGGGTGGATACTGCCGGGCTAGAGTCCGGAAGAGGCGAGTGGAATTCCTGGTGTAGCGGTGGAATGCGCAGATATCAGGAGGAACACCAATAGCGAAGGCAGCTCGCTGGGACGGTACTGACGCTAAGGCGCGAAAGCGTGGGGAGCGAACAGGATTAGATACCCTGGTAGTCCACGCCGTAAACGATGGGCATTAGGTGTGGGAGGTGTCGACTCCTCCCGTGCCGACGCTAACGCATTAAATGCCCCGCCTGGGGAGTACGGCCGCAAGGCTAAAACTCAAAGGAATTGACGGGGGCCCGCACAAGCAGCGGAGCATGTGGTTTAATTCGACGCAACGCGAAGAACCTTACCTGGGCTTGACATGTGGGTGACCGGTGTGGAAACACACCTTTCCTTCGGGACACCTTCACAGGTGGTGCATGGCTGTCGTCAGCTCGTGTCGTGAGATGTTGGGTTAAGTCCCGCAACGAGCGCAACCCCTGTCCTATGTTGCCAGCATTCAGTTGGGGACTCATGGGAGACTGCCGGTGACAAACCGGAGGAAGGTGGGGATGACGTCAAGTCCTCATGCCCCTTATGTCCAGGGCTACACACGTGCTACATTGGCGCGTACAGAGGGACGCAATACCGTGAGGTGGAGCAAATCCCAGAAAGCGCGTCTCGGTTCGGATTGGAGGCTGAAACTCGCCTCCATGAAGTTGGAGTTGCTAGTAATCGCGAATCAGCAACGTCGCGGTGAATACCGTTCCCGGGCCTTGTACACACCGCCCGTCACACCACGAAAGCGAGCAACACCCGAAGCCGGTGAGCTAACCCTCTGGGAGGCAGCCGTCGAAGGTGGGGCCCGTGATTGGGGTGAAGTCGTAACAAGGTAGCCGTAGCGGAAGCTGCGGCTGGATCACCTCCTTTCTAGGGAGATTTTCCCTAACGTCGACCGGGCCTGATCGAAGCTGCTCTCGAGCGCATTCCGCGCTCGTGATGCTGCTTCGCACGCTGCTCAGTTTTGAGAGACCGCCGGCGGGAAACCCCCGTTGGTTCGCCTCGGCGGAGCTTGAAAACTGCACAAAGGCCAATATGAAAGGTATCGCCCCACTCACGTCTGCGGACGTGCGTGGAGCTCACCGTCAAGAGAGTAAGGGCACATGGTGGATGCCTTGGCACCAGGAGTCGAAGAAGGACGTGGACGGCTGCGATAAGCCGCGGTGAGGCGCTGAACAGCCTTTGACCCGCGGATCTCCGAATGGGGAAACCCGGCGCCGGTAATGCGGCGTCGTCCAGCGGTAAATACATAGCCGCTGGAAGACAAGCGGGAGAACTGAAACATCTCAGTAACCCGAGGAAAGGAAATCAACCGAGACTCCCTGAGTAGTGGCGAGCGAAAGGGGAACAGCCTAAACCCAGCAGGTGAAAGCGGACACGCGTTGCCTGCCGGGGGTTGTAGGGCTTCTTGCCCGGATCGTGTCCGATCCGGCGACAGTTACAAAGTCAGGCTTTAGCCGAAGTCGAATGGAACTTCGCACCACAGAGGGCAATCGTCCCGTAGGCGAAAGAGCACTGATCTGTCGAAAGAAGATCCTGAGTAGGACCGCTGCCGTGAAACGCGGTCTGAACCCGGGGGGACCACCCTCCAAGGCTAAGTACTCCCTGGTGACCGATAGTGAACTAGTACCGTGAGGGAAAGGTGAAAAGCACCCCAGACGGGGAGTGAAATAGTACCTGAAACCACGTGCCTACAAGTGGTCGGAGCGCCCTTGGGCGTGACGGCGTACTTTTTGCATAACGGGCCGGCGAGTTACTCGTCGGTGGCGAGGTTAAGCGATGAGCGGAGCCGTAGCGAAAGCGAGTCCGAATAGGGCGATTCAGTCACCGGCGGTAGACCCGAAACTGGGCGAGCTATCCATGGGCAGGTTGAAGCGGGGGTAAGACCTCGTGGAGGACCGAACCGACCTACGTTGAAAAGTGGGCGGATGACCTGTGGATAGGAGTGAAAGGCTAATCAAGCCCAGAGATATCTGGTTCTCTCCGAAATATATTTAGGTATAGCCTCGAGCTAGTACGTAATGGCCGTAGAGCACTGCTTGGACTAGGGGCCCTACCAGGTTACCGACTTCAGGCAAACTCCGAAGACCATTACGTTCATCTCGGGAGTCAGTGTGCGGGGGATAAACTTCGTACGCGAGAGGGGAACAACCCAGACCGCCAGCTAAGGACCCTAAGTACGAGCTAAGTGGGAAACGATGTCCGAATGCCGAGACAACCAAGAGGTTGGCTTAGAAGCAGCCACCCTTGAAAGAGTGCGTAACAGCTCACTGGTCAAGTGTTCGGGCGCGGACAATTCAACGGGGCTTAAGCTCGTCTCCGAAGCTGCGGGCTTGCGTGATCTGCGGATCGCGTGAGCGGTAGGAGAGCGTTCCTGTGGCTTGAAGCGATGGCGTAAGCCGTCGTGGAGCAGCAGGAAGCGAGAATGCCGGCATGAGTAACGCAAGAGGGGTGAGAATCCCCTCCACCGATTGTCCAAGGTTTCCTGAGTAAAGTTCGTCTGCTCAGGGTTAGTCGGGACCTAAGGCGAGGCCGAAAGGCGTAGCCGATGGCCAACGGGTTGATATTCCCGTACCACGTCGCGTCCGCTATGACCGATGGGGTGACGAGGAAGGGGAACGGAACCCAGGCGATGGTCGTCCTGGGGCAAGCACGTAGCCAGTCGTGATAGGCAAATCCGTCACGGCGTTCACGCGAGGTGCGATGCCAGCTGGCTTGACCGCCGGCGAGTCCGTGTACCTATGCCTCCAAGAAAACCCCCTAGGCAGGACGCTCGTGCCCGTACCGAGAACCAACACAGGTGGACAGGTAGAGAATACCGAGGTGAGCGAGCTAACCTTCGTTAAGGAACTCGGCAAAATCGTCCCGTAACTTCGGGAGAAGGGACGCCCCGCTAGGGTGAACTCCGTACTGGAGGGAGCTCGAGGGGGCCGCAGTGACTAGGTCCAACCGACTGTTTACCAAAAACACAGGCCTCTGCTAAGTCGAAAGACGATGTATAGGGGCTGACGCCTGCCCGGTGCCGGAAGGTTACGCGGAGGTGTTAGCGGCTTCGGCCGCAAAGCACTGAAGCTAAGCCCCGGTAAACGGCGGCCGTAACTATAACGGTCCTAAGGTAGCGAAATTCCTTGTCGGGTAAGTTCCGACCTGCACGAATGGCGCAACGAGTTGGACGCTGTCTCAACGAAGGGCTCGGTGAAATTAGAGTGTCGGTGAAGATACCGACTACCTGCGGAAAGACGGAAAGACCCCGTGAACCTTTACTGCAACTTGATATTGGAGTTCGGGATATCTCGCTCAGGATAGGTGGGAGGCTATGAACCGGCGGCTTTGGCTGTCGGGGAGCCACCCTTGAGATACCACCCTTGGTGTTCTGGGCTTCTAACGCGTTACCGTGATCCGGGGCGCGAACAGTGTCAGGTGGGCAGTTTGACTGGGGCGGTCGCCTCCTAAAATGTAACGGAGGCGCCCAAAGGTTCCCTCAGCACGGCTGGAAATCGTGCGCAGAGTGTAAAGGCAGAAAGGGAGCTTGACTGCGAGACCGACGGGTCGAGCAGGAACGAAAGTTGGGCTTAGTGATCCGGCGGTTCCAAGTGGAAGGGCCGTCGCTCAACGGATAAAAGGTACTCCGGGGATAACAGGCTTATCGCTTCCAAGAGTCCACATCGACGAAGCGGTTTGGCACCTCGATGTCGGCTCGTCGCATCCTGGGGCTGGAGTAGGTCCCAAGGGTTGGGCTGTTCGCCCATTAAAGCGGCACGCGAGCTGGGTTCAGAACGTCGTGAGACAGTTCGGTCCCTATCTTCCGTAGGCGTTGGAGAGTTGAGAGGAGTCATCCTTAGTACGAGAGGACCGGGATGAACGCGCCTCTGGTGTATCAGTTGTCCTGCCAAGGGCACGGCTGGTTAGCTACGCGCGGATCGGATAACCGCTGAAGGCATCTAAGCGGGAAGCCGACCTCGAGATGAGCTCTCCCATCCCCTTGAGGGAGTAAGACCCCTGGTAGACCACCAGGTTGATAGGCCGGCTGTAGAAGCGCGGTAACGCGCGTAGCAGACCGGTACTAATGGGTCGAGGTCTTGACGGATATCTTTCTAATTGGCCTGCGTGCAGTTTTCAAGCCCGCCGAGGCTTGGTCTCCATCAGTTTGGTGGCGATAGCGAGAGGGAAACACCTCTTCCCATTCCGAACAGAGCCGTTAAGCCTTTCAGCGCCGATGGTACTTGGGGGGAAACCTCCTGGGAGAGTAGGTCGCCGCCAGTTCTTTCCACCAAGAGCCGCCATTGGCGGCTCTTGGTCGTTCCGGGCCCGTGTGTCGAACTCTCCCGGCTCTGGGGCGGACCCGACGGGGGAAGACGCTATGCCTCCGCCCGCGGGTGGCTGTGAACGCAGACGATGCGATCGCCGGCCGCTACCCTGGCCGCGCGCTCGTCGTCGAAGCGGATCACCTTCCCCTCGCGGACCACAGCCAAGACGGGGCCGTGCTCGTCGATCGCGTCGAGCGGTCCCGCTTCGTCGGCACGGATCTCTCGCTGGACGAGATCCAGTCCGGCGCCGAGCGAGAACAGGTCCTCGAGCACGGTCACGATCTCCGGCGTCTCCGTTGCAATCGCGAGCAGGCGTCCGGCGGCGTCCGAGGAGGTGATAACCGAGTCGGCGCCGCTCTGGTAGAGCAGGTGCAGGTTCTCTTCCTCGCGCACGGCGGAGACGATCTTCGCCTCCGGCGCAAGTTCCCTCGCGGTCAGCGTCACGAGCACGGCGGCGTCGTCACGATTGACCGCGACAATCACCTTCTCCGCCTCGCTCACATCCGCCTGCATCAGCACGTGCTGCTCGGAGGCGTCGCCGCCGACGGCCGCGACGCCCGCAGCAGTCGCCTCCGCGCGAGAGTCGGCGTCGCCTTCGATGACGACGATCCGCTTCGGGTCGGTGCCCTGTGCGAGCAGGGTGCGGACGGCGCTTCGACCCTTGGTCCCGTAGCCGCAGACGATCGTGTGGTCCTTCAAGTTCTTCCTCCAGCGCGCGAGGCGGTAGGCGAAACGAGTCCGTTCCGCAAGTATCTCCAACGTGGTCCCGACGAGCAGGATCAGGAAGAGCACTCGCGCCGGGGTGACCAGCAGGGTGGTCACGAGCCGAGCCTCGTCGCTGACCGGCCGGACGTCGCCGTATCCGGTCGTGGTGACGGTGACCGTTGAGTAGTAGAAGGCGTCGAGGAGGCTGATCCCGTCCTCCTCGGGGTCGTAGTAGCCGTCTCGGCCGATGTAGGTGATCAGGGCGACAAACACGATCAGCCCCAAGGCCAGCATCAGCCGCTGGTAAATGCGTCCGAGCGGGCTCGTCGGGGAGCCGGGAAGCTCGATGGTGGTGCCGGTCGCCGTCTGCGGGGGCATCACGAGAGTATCGCCGAGCCCGGAGCAATCGGGCTCACGGCGCCAGGCGGTCGAGGTCGCCTAGGCGGCGTAGCGTGCGAGCGCGCCGCGAAAGTCCGCCGGGGCGGACACCAAGGCCCCACAGGCGCCGCGGCGGGCCGTCGGGAGCGCCTCCCAGCCCGAGAGCCGGTGGGTCAGCCGGCACCCGGTTTGCTCGCGACATGGCCCGCCTGCGGGTAGCGGCTCCAGCCCGTACTCCCCGAGAGTGGCGAGATCGATCGCGAGATCGACCCCACCGAGGAGCTCTTGGCCGATGCCTCTGTTGCGCCGGTGGAACATTGGAAGCGGCAGGCTAAGAACGCATTCGGACGGAAGCCGGCGATTGCAACAGGACTTGCATTTCATGCTCAGGAGCGGGCAGTTTCGGCCCAAGTCAACCCCGCCGCCCAAAGCTGTGAGCACGCGGCGCCACGGCCTCGAGCTCGACCACTCGGCCGACGTCGCGCCCGCTCCTGCCAGTCTCCCGCTCGGTTGGAGGCTCGATGTGCTTGACCTCTGCAGGGGGCATGTCCGGGGTGGCAAGGGTCTCCAAGCGGTTCACGACCACGTTGATCACGCCCTCGCGGCGCTCCAACTTTCCCTCGACCCGCACGAATGAAGCCGTCCTCACCGCAAGCCGGTGACGCTCGTAGGCGGGAGGCAACACGACCAGGTTCACAACACCGTTCTCGTCCTCCAGCAGCATGAAGACAACACCTTTCGCCGTCGCCGGCCGCTGGCGGGCAACCACCATCCCAGCCAGCTCCACAGCCGAGCTGTCGGCTGTCAGCTCGAGATCGGAGCTGCGAACCAAGCCCTCGCCGAGCTCCGGCCGCATGAGCTCCATCGGATGCGTTCCCAGCGTCATCCCCGTGGACGCATAGTCGGCCACCATGCGCTCCCACTCGCTGAGCTCCGGCAGCGCGGGAGAGGCGGGCACGGGCAGCGGGAGCGAGAGCTGGTTCCCACCGCGTCTGCCCGTCTTCGCCACTCCCACTCTCCACAGGTCCGCGCGCCGCCCGCGCACTCCGAACCCCTCGAGCGCTCCCGCCCAGGCGAGCTTCTCCAACCCCTCACGGCCAACCCCGGAGCGTGAGGCGACATCCCCCAAGCGCTCGTAGACGCCACCACTCTCACGCTCGTCCACAAGCGCCTCCATCTCCTCCTTGTGGACACCGTTCACATACCCAAGCCCCACCCGCACCCCCAGGTCATCCTCGACAGAGCACTCGACCCCGCTTCGGTTCACATCCGGAGGACGCACCTCGAACCCCCGTCGTTGCGCCTCGTGGACGAGGGGATCAGGGGGGTAGAAGCCCATCGGCTGCTCGTTCAAAAGAGCGCACAGAAGCTCAGGCCCGTAGTGGACGCGCAGCCATGTCGACTGGTAGGCGAGGAGGCCGAACGCGGCTGCATGCGCCTTGGGAAAGCCAAATCCCGAGAACCCCCGCACCTGATCGAAGACCCGCTCACCCACCTCGCGGGAGGCTCCACGCCCGATCGCCCCTTCCACGAAGCGCTCGCGATATGCCATAAGCGCCTCCTCGGAGCGTTTGCGGCTCATCGCTCGCCGAAGCCCTTCCGCGTCACCGGCGCTGAAGCCGGCAAGGGCCATCGCCACCTGGATCACCTGCTCCTGAAAGACGATAGTCCCGAGCGTGTCGGCGAGAATCGGCTCAAGCGATGGATGCTCATAGGGGATCTCATAGCCAGGGTCCTCCCGCAGCCGCCCCTTCCGCTCCAGATAGGGATGAACTGCGCCACCCTGAATCGGCCCGGGCCGCACCAGCGCCACTTGCACCGTGAGGTCGTCGAGGTTCCGCGGCAGAGTTCGAGGCAGCATCTGCATCTGCGCCCGGCTCTCGATCTGAAAGACCCCGGTTGTCTCAGCCATCTGGATGGCCTGGAAGGTGGCGGCGTCGTCCATCGGGATCCGCGAGAGGTCAATCCGCTCGCCCCTTACACGGGCGATCTCATCCACGCACCGCTCCACCGCCGAGAGCATTCCCAGCCCCAGCAGGTCGATCTTGAGAAAGCCGGCGTCGGCGCAGGAATCCTTGTCCCATTGCGCTATCTGCCGCCCCTCCATCGCCGCAGGGACCACTGGGCAGATGTCCACGAGCGGCTGGGTCGACAGCACCATCCCACCCGGATGCTGCGAAGCGTGCCGGGGCAGGCCCCAGACCTGACCGGCGAGCTTTGCGAGCGCCCGCCAGCGCCCCGACTGAGCCCGCGCCGAGCCGATCGCCAGCTCCATGTCCTGCGCAACCGATTCCGGCCTGTCGTGCATGTCGACGGTGCGTGCGACCCGTTCGATCTCGCCAGGAGGGAGTCCGAGCACCTTGCCGAAGTCGCGCACCGCCGCCCGCGAGCGATAGCAGGCGAAAGCCGCCACGAGCGCGGAGCGCTCCGGTCCGTAGCGCTCGTGGATGCGGGGGATGAGCTTCTCCCGAATGTCCCGCGGAAAGTCGAGGTCGATGTCAGGAGCTGCCGTGATCTCCTCGTTTAAGAACCGCCCGAGGAAGAGCCCGTTGCGGACGGGGTCGATGTGCGAGAGGCCCGTCAGGTAGCAAACGATTGAGCTCACGCTGGAACCACGGCCCCGGCCTGGGGGCAGCTGCATCCGGGCCGAGCTGAGACCGCGCACATCGACGGCCACCTCGCGCGCCAGCTCGAGGATGTCGTAGTGAAGGAGGAAGAAGCCGGAGAGCTCCAGGCGGCGAATCAGTGCCAGCTCCTCCTCCAGGCGGCAAGCCGCCTCGCGGTGGTTGGCAGTGCCGCCGTAGCGGTGTGAGAGTCGCGCCCGGCACAACTCCGCCAGCGCATGGTCAGCCCCCGGATCCTCGGAGCCCGGATAGCCGTAACCAAGGTCGCGGGTGAGGTCGAAGCTCAGGCGCTCGGCGATGCGGACGCTCTCGGCAACCGCCTCCGGATGGTCACGAAAGCGAGCCGCCATCTCAGCGGCGGGCGCGAGATAGGAGGAACCGTTGCCGCGGCGCCGGGGCTCGGTCTCCTCCAGCGAGCCGCAGAGCCCCACCGCCACCAGCGCATCCTGGAGCGCCGCCCGCGAGCGGTCGTGCATGTGGACGTTCCCCGTCGCCACCGTCGGCACGCTCAGCCGCTCGGCGAGCCCCGCGAGCCAGCGATTGCGGGCGCGATCGTGGCGCCACAGCGGCCGCTGGAGCTCCACCCGGAAGCGCTCGGGCCCGAAGGCGGAGAGCAGACGCCGGCCGAGTGCCTCCGCCTCGCGCGTTGCTGCAGCGCCTCCGGTCCGTGCCACTCGCGCGAACCCCTGCGCGAGCGCCCCTGAACGGGCGCAGCCCGAGAGGCAGACGAGTCCCTCGCAATGACGCTCGAGCTCGGCAAGCGAGACGGCGGGGGGGAGGGGGTCGCGATCGGGTCGATCCCTCGTGCCGGCATGCGCCGCAGTGAGCAGGCGGCAGAGGTTGCGCCAGCCGGTGGCCGATTCGACGAGCAAAGTGAGATGGAAGGACCCAGCGGAGGAGGCCGCCGCCCTTACCGTTAGTTCGGCACCGGTGATCGGCCGGACCCCCATCGTCACGGCCGCCTGGGCGAACTCCATCGAGCCCCAGACCCCATCGTGATCGGTCAGGGCCAGCGCTTCGTGTCCCTGCTCGGAGGCGGCGCGCGCCAGCTCGTCGGGCAGGGAAGCGCCGTCGCCGAAGGAGAAGGCCGAGTGAGCATGGAGCTCGACGTAGGCGGGCTTCATGCTCTTTGCTCGAACCACCTTCCGTCCTCGGCCGGCTCGCGGAAGACGACAACGCAGCGCCCGTCGTTCAAGGCAAGCTCGTAATAGCGGCGGCACAGCGGCTTTGGCCCCCACCAGCGATCCTCGACGAGCCAGTCCTCGCGCACCGTCTCAACCGCTACCCCACCGACCAGGACGGGCACCCCATCACGATCTAGCCTCACCTCGATCGGGGTCGGCCAGTAGACGACTCGCTTATCCATAGGCGGGAGCAAAGGATGTCGGCGGTTTTTGCTCAGTCATTCGGGGAAAGGCGTGAAGATCGCGCGCCGCTCCGGTACGCGGGAATCGGGCTCGACCTCGAGGACGCGCATCACGGCGTCGCGCCCGGCAGCGGCGCGCGCCTGGCGCACGGCCTCGGAGATCCGTTCCCGGCGGCGCTCGGCCGGCGAGCGGGCCAATGCCGGCTGATCCTGCGCCGGCGCTCCCAGCTCGAGCGCCCGCAACGAAAGGGAGGCGGCGGGGCCGGGAAGCTCACCGAGCTTCGGCTCGAGCGCAAGGCGCAGGCGGTCGCGATCGGCACTCGCCTCTCGCAGAGCGACCTCCGCGCTCCACCCTCCGCCACCGGTCAACCTTGCCCCGAGGCGCAGGCGCCGCAGCATGCGTCCCGCTCGTCCGTTGGTTGGCCAGCAGACGGTCGATGAGCAGGGCTAGAGCTCGTTCGAGCTGACCACCCGAGCAGCCCTCGGGAAGGTCGAGCCGCTCCACCAGGAGCTCGCGGCGGGCTCGTGGGCGAAGCGGCTCCTCCTCGCCGCGCGCCATCCGCAGCGCTCGCAGCCCAGGCGTGCCGAAGCGGTCGACGACGGCCGCGTCCGGCAGCGAGGCAAGCTCGCCCAGCGTTCGCACCCCGAGCCGCTCGAGTGTGTCGGGCACGCTCGCGCGCTCCCATTCCCCCGTCAGCCGGTCGCGAAGCAGTCCCACCGGCTGCGCCGCGAGAAACGCCCTCGCGGCGCCGGCGGGGACGATCACCGGCCCGCGCCTAGGCCGTGACCGCAGCGCCGCCGCATGGGCGACGAGGCGAGTATTCCCCGCGCCCAGCCGCGCCGAGGCCTGGGGCCCCCGTTCGCGCCCGCGACCGAGCGCTCGCCTTGCTCGCGCGAGCACCTGCTCGACGCTCCCCCACAGGGGCCGCAGTCCCTCCACCTCGAAGAAGGCCTCACCATCGCGGCCCGGTTCGACCCCGGCGCCCATCGCCTCCAGGCGCGCAAGCGCCTGCTCCCACGCGGTCGCCGTCCGCTCTGAGTCCGGTGGCACGAGGCCCAGCCCCGGACAGCGAGCGAGCGCCTCGCCAAGCCGCATGCCCTCGTGAACGCCAAAGGCCTCGGCCGCGCCGGAGACCGCCCCCACGACCTGCGGTCCACCCGGCTCCGGCGCCAGCGCCACCGGCCGGCCCAGCATCTCGGCGCGCTCCCGAAGCGCCGCCACGAGCGCGAATCGAGGAATGAGGATGCAGCCTATAACCAAAGCGAACACATGTTCGCATATGCGTCAAGGCGCTTGATGCCCGTCGCGCTTTCTTCTCGCATATCCGCGCGAAGAAGGCGCCATCGCCTGCCGACGAAAGTGGATCGCGATACTGAAGAGGTGAGATTTCGCCACGCGGCCACCGCCACGCTCCTGGCCGCCTTCATTGCCTGTTTTTCAGCCTGCGGTGGCGACGACGGTGACGGCTCCACCCAGGGCAGCAGCGAAAACGAAGCCACCGTCGAGGGCGACGCTCCCGGCGCGGACGTGGAGGTGATCGAGGCGTGGTCGGACGCCCTGCGTGAGGGCGACATCGACGGGGCCGCAGGCTACTTCGCGATTCCGAGCGTGACCGAGAACGGCGTGCTGCTTCGCATCTCCAACCGCGAGGATGCCCGGCTCTTCAACGAGTCCCTGCCCTGCGGCGCCAAGCTGGTGCGCGCCGAGGGGGCGGGCGACTTCACCACCGCGACCTTCGAGCTGACCGAGCGACCGGGCCCCGGCACCTGCGGGGAGGGAACCGGAGCAAGGGCACAGACCGCGTTCGTGATCGAGGACGGCAAGATCACCGAGTGGCGCCGGGTCGGGATTGGGACCGCCGAGCCGCCCGAGGGCGATGCGGTCTGAGCTCCCGCGAAGAGCCTCAATTTGTGCGGAGCGGGCTCGTCACCATGCGCCATTGGCCGTGACCTTGATAGATATGCGGGTATGAAAGGCCACAGAGGGCCTGTAATCGAGAGAGGAGTTTGTATGCGGAGGCTGTATCCAGCCCTGCTCGTCTCGGCACTGCTAGCGCTACCACTCGGGGTCGCTGCGTGCGGAGATGACGAGGAAGATAGTGGTGGGGGCGGCGATGCCAGCTTCGACTTGACCGTCGGGCACAATGCGCCCCAGACGGGCGGCCTGGCGGCATTCGGCCCGGCCGGCGAGAAGGCCGGCGACCTCGCCATCCAGGAGGCCCAGAAGGCGCTCGAGGGCACCGACATCACCCTTGAAGATATGGCGACAGAGGACAGCCAGACCCTTCCCCAGCCGGCCCAGCAGGCCGCTGAGAAGATGATCTCCGATGGCGCGACCTGCATGGTCGGCCCCTGGGACTCCTCGTCGACGGTCCCGGTCGGCCGCTCGGTGGCGGCACGCCAGCAGGTTCCGCTGATCTCGCCCTCGGCGACGAGCCCCGAGATCACCGAGTTGCCCGATGATGGCTACGTGTTCCGCACCGCTCCATCGGACGCGCTGCAGGGCATCGTGATCGCCGACGTGGTAGAGGAAGCGCTCGGCACCGACGCCGTCATCTCCGTCGCAGCGCGGAACGACCCGTACGGCGAGGGCATCGCCGACTCGTTCACCGCCGCCTGGGAGGAGCGGGGCGGAACGGTGACCGATTCGTCCCCGGTCCTCTACGACCTGGAGCTGTCCTCGTACAACTCCGAGGCCCAGCAGATCGTGGCCGACAACCCCGACGGGTATCGTGATCATCGATTTCGAGGAGCCGTACAACGCGATGGGTGCCGCGCTCGCCCGGACGGGTGACTTCGACCCCACGACGATGTTCACGGCCGATGGTCTCGCGTTCGAGGACGGGATCCCGTCTTCGATCCCGCCCGACTCGCTCTACAGCGCGCAGGGCACGCGCCCTGCGACGGCTTCCGACAGTGATGCCGCGCAGGCAGTTCGACAAGCTGTTCACCAGCTCTAGTGGCGAGAAGAAGCGCAACTCGTTCGACGCGCAGACCTTCGACGCGGCGATGCTTTGCGTCCTCGCGGCGGTGGCTGCGGGCTCGAGCGAGGGTCCGGACATCGCCGAGCAGGTGGCCGAGGTCTCAGGGCCGCCGGGTGACCAGTACGACTACACCCAGCTCGCCGATGCGATCGAGGCGCTGCAGGCAGGCGACGACATCGACTACGAGGGCGTCTCGGGGCCGACCGATCTCGACGAGAACGGCGATCCCACCATTGGGTTCTACGAGCTCTACTCGTATGACGACAAGGGCGCCTTCACCGTCGAGGACTCGGTGGAGCAAGAGGCCGAGTAGCGCCTGGACGGCAAGAAGGGATTCAAGGCCCCTCGGTCGGTACGCCGGCCGGGGGGCCTTCTTCTCGGGCGGCCGTTTCGCTGCCCCGCGGCGGGTGGATCGAAGACGCGCGGGGGCTCAGGTGGTCGCGGCGTCGACCCGGCCGGTGCCGCCGCCCAGGTAGAGGTCGGCGACCTTGGGATCGCGAATCAGCTCGGGCCCCGGCCCCTGGAAGCGGTTCTGACCGAGGTCGAGCACGTAGCCGCGGTCGGAGAGCTCGAGCGCCCGCCGCGCGTTCTGCTCGACCATCAGGATCGTGACGCCCGCCTTGTTCACGTCAAGGACCTTCTCGAAGATCGCGTCGACGAAGGCGGGCGCGAGCCCGGCCGAGGGCTCGTCGAGCAGCAGGATCTCCGGATCCGGCATGAGCGCCCTTCCCATCGCCACCATCTGACGCTCGCCGCCCGACATCGTGCCGGCCGCCTGGCGCCGACGCTCGTGGCAGCGCGGGAACAGCTCGTAGATCCGGTCCTTGCGCTCGCCGGCGTCGTCCGCTCCGGCAAGGGCTCCGAGCTCGAGGTTCTCCTCCACCGTGAGGCTCGGGAAGACGTTGTCGAGCTGGGGCACGTAGGCGACTCCCTTGCGGGTGACCGAGTGCGGCGCGATCCCGGTGATGTCCTCGCCCCGAAGCTCTACGTTGCCCTCACGTGGGGACACGAGGCCGAAGACCGACTTCATCAGGGTCGACTTGCCGGCTCCGTTCGGCCCCACGATCGTCACGATCTCGCCCTCGCCGACCTTGATGTCGACCCCGTTCAGGATGTCGACCTCGGGTGTGTACCCGGCGACGAGATCGCTGACCTGAAGCACCACCGTGGTGGACTCAGCCATGGCGAGGCTCCTCTTCGGGACGCGGCTCGTCGCTGCCTGGAGCGGAGGGCTCCTGGGGCGGCTCGTCGCCACCGCCGCCCAGATAGGCATCGATCACCTTCTTGTCCTCGCGCACCTCGTGCGGCGGTCCCTGGGCGATGACCTGCCCCAGGGCCATGACCACGACCTGGTCGGAGTGGTTCATCACCACCTCCATGTCGTGCTCCACGAAGAGGAAGGTCACCCCCTGCTCCGTGCGCAGGCGCTCCATGTGCTCGAGCAGGCGCCTGCCGAGGGTGGGGTTGATGCCGGCCATCGGCTCGTCGAGGAGGACCATCCGCGGCTCGGTCATCAGCGCCCGCGCGAGCTCGAGCAGCTTTCGCTGTCCGCCCGAGAGCGTGCCCGCGTAGTCGTCGGCCTTCGCGTCGAGCGAGAAGGTCTCGAGCAGCGCCCGGGCGTTCTCCTCGACCTCTCTCTCACGGCGCCGCGTCCCAACCACGTTGATGAGGCCGGGAAGGGTCTCGCCCGGCTGATGGGGCGCCGCGAGCAGCATGTTGTCGATCACCGGCATCGCCGCCAGCGCCTTCGTGATCTGGAAGGTCCGCACCATCCCGCGCCTCGCGATCGAGTTCGGAGAGCGGCCGAAGATCGAGTCGCCCTGATAGGTCACCGCGCCCGAGTCCGGGCGATAGAAGCCGGTGACCAGGTTGAAGAGGGTGGTCTTACCGGCGCCGTTGGGCCCGATCAAAGCGGTGATCGAGCCGTCGCGGACGTCGAAGCTGGCGCCGTCTACGGCCCTGATCCCGCCGAAGTCCTTGTGCAGGCCCTCGATCGAAAGGACGGCGGCGCCGCTGGCGTCCGGGGCTGCGGCCTCGGGGGCCGTGGCGGTCTCATTCACCGAGCACCATCTCCTCCCGCTTTCCGAACACTCCCTGTGGCCTGAACACCACCAGCAGGATCAGCACCAGGCCGACGAAGATGAAGCGAAGCGCAGCGATCTTGTCATCGCTCAGCGGCAGCTCGGCGAACCGCATCCCCTCCAAGAGGGTCCACATGATGATCGAGCCCGCGATCACCCCGGGGAAGCTCGCAAGCCCACCGAGCACGAGGATCGCGTATCCGATGAAGGTGAAGAGCGGCTGGAAGGTCTCCTGGCTGACCGACTCGAGCTGCAAGGTGATGAACCACCCGGAGAGCGCCCCCAGGCCGGCGGCGATCGCCAGTGACTGCAGCTTGTAGGAGAACGCGTTCTTGCCGAGCGCGCGGGCCGCGTCCTCGTCCTCGCGGACCGCGCGCAGGACCCGGCCCCAGGGAGTGCGGATCAGGCTGCGCAACCCGAAGGTGAGCACGAGCAGGGTGATCCAGACGATCAAGAACAGCGGCAGCCCCTGCCAGTCGGGGCCGTCGAGCCCGAGCGGGGAGAGGAGGTTGTCGGTGACCCAGGGGTCCGCCTCGAGGTAGAAGGGGTCGACGAAGAACTTGTCGTTGTCGAGCTCGAGCGAGATCGTCCCCTGGTTGCCGCCGGTGAGCCCGCGCGCGTTCTGCGCGACGTAGCGGATCACCTCGGAGAAGGCGATCGTCGCGATCGCGAAGTAGTCGCTACGCAGTCGCAGCGAGGAGAGGCCGATCAGAAGCGAGACGAACATCGTGAAGACGATCGCCAGCGGCAACGCGAGCAGGAACGGGACGTCGAGATCCACGACGAGGATCACCGAGGAGTAGGCGCCGAGCGCCATGAATCCCGCCTGGCCGAAGTTGAGCACGCCCGTGTAGCCCACGTTGAGCTGTAGGCCGAGCGTGAAGATGCCGTAGATGCCGGCGATCGTGAGCACGCTGACCCAGAAGCTCGTCGCGGTCAAAAAGTCGAGCGAGGCGGCAACGGGCAGGTCCATCACAGCGTCCGCTCCTTCCCGAAGATCCCCTCGGGCCGCACGATCAGGACGGTGATCAAAACGAGGAAGCTGACCGCGACCTTCCACTGGTCATCCTGGAGCGGGATCGTCGACCACTCCTGCGCGAGCCCGATCGTGAGGCCGCCGGCGAGGGCACCGTAGGCGTTGCCGATCCCGCCGAGCACAACCGCTGCGAACAGCGGCAGCAACAGGAAGAACCCGGTATTGGGGGAGAGCCGCCCCACCGCCGCCACGTAGAGGACGCCGGCGAGGCCCGCAAGGCCGGCCGCCAGGACCCAGGTCAGGATCACGACCCTGTTCGTGTCGATCCCGGTCGTCTCGGCAAGATCGAAGTTGTCCGCCAGAGCCCGCATCTGACGCCCGAGCGAGGTTGCCCGCAGCATCACCGCGACAGCGACCACGACGGTGACGCCGACCACGATCACGATCAGCTCGGTGCGCCCAATCGTGAGCCCCAGGAAGGAGATCGAGTCGGTTACGTTCACGTCGAGCGCGCGCGGCTGGGTGCCGGCGAAGAGCTGGATCACGTTGCGGAGCACGAACGCGAGGCCGATCGTGACCAAGACGAGCTGAAGCACACCCGCCTTGCGCTTTCGCAGCGGCTTGAACAGGATCAGCTCGAGCACCACCCCGAGCGCTGCCGTCGCTACCACCGCGATCAGAAGCGCGAGGAAGAGCGGCATCCCGATCGAGACGTTGAACGCGAACGCGATGTAGGCGCCGAAGGTGAGGAAGTCGCCCTGAGCGAAGTTGACGAGCTTGAGGATTCCGTAGATGAGCGTGAGCCCGATCGCCCCGAGCGCGAAGTACGCGCCCGAGACGAGCCCGTTCAGGGTGCGCTGGGCGAAGATCTGAAGGCCGTCGGCCGCGATCAGGGCGATCGCGATCACGACCATCACGCCGACCGCGACCCAAGCCGGGCGCTCGCGGGCGAACGCCCGCAGGCTCGTGGTCCGGCCCGCAACGGGGCCCGTCAGCTGTCCGGCCTCCATACCCGCCGCAAACCTATCCTTTTCGGGTCCCCCAAGCCGCCAGGGGGCCTGTGGCTACATCGAGGACCAGACCTCGAGCTTGCGCCTGATCAACTCGATCACGGCGTCCGTGAACTCCGTGGTGGAGGCATGGCCGCCGAGATCAGGGGTCCGCGTGCCCGCCGCGGTCGTCTCGAGCACGGACTCGTAGATGGCACGGGAGGCCAGCTCGGCTTGCTTGTCCGTCTCGGAATCCACCTCGTCGGCGTTCGCGAGCGCGTCGCCGGCGTAATGCAGGAGCGCCCCCGTTGCGAGGATCATCGCCATCGGGTTCGCTAAGTCCTTGCCCTCGAGCGCCGGTGCCGTTCCATGTGGCGCCTCGGCCATGGCGACGGTGGTGCGGAGATCGGAATCCAGCCCCAGCAGGACCGACTCGGCGCCGGCGATCGAGCCGAAGAGGGGCAGGACGAGGTCAGAGAGCAGGTCACCGTCGCGATTCAGGCACGGGATCGCGAGCGACTCGCTGGCGGCGCCGGTCACGAGGCCGGCCAGGGTGGCGTCGATCAGCACAGGCTCATACGTGACGTCCGGATGGCGCTCGGCCGCGGCATCCATCTCCTCCTTCAGCATCCCCTCGTAGATCGGGGATACGGTCCACTTCGGCCCGCCGTAGACGCGCGCGCCGATGCGCTCCGCCTCCCGGAAGGCGAACTCGGACACCGCCTGGCAGTCCGAGCGGCGAATCGTCTCGGTTCGATGGGCGAGCTCGTCGCCATCGACGTCCTCACGCCACTGCTCGGCGCCGTAGGCATCGCCAACTGCCATACGGCAGACCGCGATCGGGTTGTGCACCCCCGCGACGGGCGTTACGCCGGGGATCCGCCGACCGGTGCGAACGATGACCTTGCCGTCGATCTCCTCGCGCAGGATCCGGTTGGGGCTGCCTACGTCATCGGCGCCCTCGGGCGTGATCGTTGCGGCCTTGATCCCCAGGCCGCTTTCGCGCATGGCGGCAGCCGCCTTCTCGACCACCTCGTTCTTGGTTTCCCGGCGGCCTTCGAGCGAAAGATCGAACCGTTCCACCTCGAGGTCGAGGCCAAGCACGTCCGGGTCGAGCACACGCAGCGACTGCTCGAGCAGCTCCTGACCGGTCTGATCACCGTCAAGCGCGACTATTCTCACCTGCGCCATGGGCCGTAGCTACCCCAGACAGGCATGAGCGACTCTTGCGATTGGTGCGGTACGCCTGTGGAGGCCGACGACGGCTTTCGCGCGTTCGAGCCCGCCGGCGAGCGCCGCGCTGTCTTCTGTCGTCTCGAGCACGTGGTTCCCTGGGCGATTCAAGGCCCCCACTGGGGCGCGGGTGCTTACGACGAGCCCGCTGCGCTCGACGATGAGCTCACCGAGTGCGCGCACTGCGGCATGGCGCTGACCGACGTCCGCGTCCTGCTCTTCCGCCACCGCGGCGAGCACCGCATCCCCGACGGCTTCTGCTCGGTGGCGCACCTGCGCGAGTGGGCGCAGGCGGGCGGCCGCTGGCGGTAGGGGCTAGCCCGAACCCTCACCCTTCCTGTCGTCGCCTTCATTGCCTGTCTTTCGCCCCTGCCGTCCTTGGCGCCCCGCGAACTCGTCCCCCGCATCCCCCGCGAACTCCTCGATCAGCGCCGCCGTTTCCTCCGGTGCCTCGATCTGCGGTGTGTGGCCCACTCCCTTCAGGGTGCTGATGCGCACGCCGGGCACGTCCTCGAAGCCCGCGGCGGCCTCCTCCGGGTCGAGCACCTGGTCCTCGTCGCCGAGGATCACCATGAGCGGCACTGCCGCCTGGCGCATGCGCGCATCGAGCGGCGCGCGGTCGCGGTAGTCCTCGAGCGCCTCCGGATACTCATTGAAGGCGGTGTACGTCATCGCCCGGAAGTCGGAGACGATCACGTCCTCGAAGCGGGCGGGCACCTCGAACCCGGGCGCGAACGCATCATCGAACCCGTCCCGGATCGCGAAGTCGGGGGTGAGGCGGTACATCGCCTGCCCGAGCACCGGCACGTACCCGAGGCGCGCGAGGAACGGTAGCTCGCTCGAGTCGTTGTCCGGCGCGAGCGACATGTCGACCACGCGGTCGACCAGCTGGCTCGACTGCTCGGCCAGGGCGACCGCGACCGATGCGCCCATGGACTGCCCCGCGACGACCGCTCCCTGAACGTCCAGCTCCGAGAGGGCGCCCGCGACCAGTTGCGCCTGGTCTTCGATCTCATATCCGCTGGATGGCTTCTCGGAGCCCCCGTGGCCCAGCAGGTCGATGCGGATGACGCGATGCTCGCGGGCCAGCAGCGGGGTGAGCTCGTCCCACCACCGCATCGAGCACAGGTAGCAGTGGATCAGCACGATCGGGGCGCCTGGCTCGTCGGTCCGAGCGGGCTCCTCCAGCACCTGGACCTCGCCTCCCGGGAGGCTCAGGATCTCCGCGCCGTCGACGGTTACCTCGGCATCCTTTGTCTGCTGGTTCAGCACCATCGTGTTCAGCGCGAGCAGCGCCGCGAGCACGACCAGAAGGCCGAGCAGCACCTTCCAACGGGCCTTCATGCCGCTTCGCGTGGCTCGAGGCCGAGCTCCGGCGCGCGCTGCGCCATGGCGTCGATCAAGAAGGCGACGTGTTCGTCGAACCCAACCCCGAGCTCCTTCGCCCCGCGCGCGACCTCCTCGCGGTTTACACCTGCCGCGAACGACGGCTGCTTCAGCTTCTTTTTGACCGACTTCGGCTTCATGCCCTCAATCCCGGTGGGTCGGACGAGCGCGCACGCGGCGATGAATCCGGAGAGCTCGTCGACCGCGTAGAGCGCCTTCGCCATGTCCGTCTCGCGTGGGACGCCCATGAACTCGGCGTGCCCGGCAACGGCATCGATCACGTCCTGCGGATACCCCTGCTCTGCGAGCTCCTTGAGCGCGTAACGAGGGTGGCCGGTCTCGAGGTCCGGGTAACGCTCGTAGTCGAGGTCGTGGACCAAGGCCGTGATCGCCCACCGCTCCTCCTCGCCGCCGAGCTTGCCCGCGTAGGCAACCATGCCCGCCTCGACCCCGAGCAGGTGCTTGCGCAGCGACTCTGACTGCACCCACTCGCAGACCAGCTCCCAGGCGTCTTCGCGCGTCGGCTCAGGCATAGATCCTCAACTACCCTAACCACTGATTTGGTGAGGGGCCTTCGACCCGAATGCAGCATGTGAGGGCGGCGAAGCCGCCCGCAAAGGTATTTATGGAGAAGTTCATCATCCAGGGCAGAGCCCCACTGCAGGGCGAGATCACCGTGGCCGGCAACAAGAACGCCGCGCTTCCGATCCTCGCTGCCTGCCTACTCACCTCCGAGGAGATCCAGCTCTCGAACGTGCCGCGGATTCGCGACGTCGAGACACAGATAGCCCTGCTGGAAAGGCTGGGCGTGCGGGCGGAGTGGGGGAGCGGGCACAACCTGACGCTGCAGGCGGATCAGGTGGGGGAATCCGCCCTCGACGAGTCCCTGGCGGCTCGCATCCGTGCCTCCTTCCTGCTGGCGGGGCCACTGCTGGCGCGCTTTGGGGAGGCGCGCATGCCGCCGCCGGGTGGCGACACGATCGGACGTCGCCGCCTCGATCCGCATCTCGACGCCTTCATCGACATGGGCGCCGAGGTATCCGGCGACCGCTGGATCGAGATCAATTCCGGCGCCGGCCTGCGCCCCTGCCGCATCTTCATGGACGAGCCGTCGGTGATGGCGACTGAGAACGCGCTGCTCGCGGCGGCGCTCACCCCGGGGCCGACGACGATCGGCAACGCGGCCTGCGAGCCGCACGTTCAGGACCTGGCGCGGCTCTTGGTGAAGATGGGCGCGAGCATCGACGGCATCGGCTCCAACGTGATGACGGTGCACGGCCGCGAGACGCTCGGTGGGGCGACGCACCGAGTTTGTCCAGACCACATCGAGGCGGCGTCGTTCATGGCGCTCGCAGCCGTCACCGGCGGGGATCTGCGCATCCGCGAGATCGAGCCCGACGACCTCCTCGGCGTCCGCCGCCACTTCCGCCGACTTGGCCTCGAGACGGTGATCGAGGGTGCGGACCTACTGGTGGCCCCGGGGCAGGAGCTGCGGATCCAAGACGATGTCGGCGACGCGATCCCGAAGATCGACGATGGTCCCTGGCCCGCGTTTCCGGCGGATCTGACTTCGATCGCCCTGGCCGTGGCCACGCAGGCGCGGGGCACCATCCTCATCTTCGAGAAGATGTTCGAGAACCGCTTGTTCTTCGTCGACAAGCTCGTCGCGATGGGCGCTCGGATCACGCTCTGCGATCCCCACCGGGCGATCGTGAGCGGTCCGAGCCGGCTTCACGGTGAGCGCCTCGAGAGCCCGGACATCCGGGCGGGAATGGCCATGCTCATCGCGGCCCTGTGCGCCGAGGGGACGTCGGAGATCGGGAACATCGCGCAGATCGACCGCGGGTACGAGCGGATCGACCTCCGCCTGCGCGATCTCGGGGCCCAGATCGAGCGCGTTTCGACTGAGCGCGTCCCTGCGTAGCGAGCTCTCGGCGATCCCTACCCTCCGCATCCGGCCGCAAAAGGCCGTGAGGCCATGACGCACCCGATTCCCCCTGGAACCAGGGACATTCTGCCCGACGAGATGAGCGAGCTGCGAGCGCTGGTGGCGGCTCTGTGCGAGGTCTTCCAGCGCTACGGATACGGGGAGGTGTCCACCCCGACGCTCGAATACGCGGATGTCCTCGCTCACGGCGACGAGCGCGGAGCTCCTGCGGCCTACCGGTTCTTCGATGAGCGCGGCGAGCTCCTCGCGATGCGCACCGACATGACGATCCCGATCGCCCGCCTGGTGGCCAACCGCTTTGCTGCGAGCGACCCTCCGTTCCGGCTCTTCTACGTCGGGAACGCCTACCGCGCGGTCCGGCCCCAGCGCGGGCAGATGCGGGAGTTCATGCAGGCCGGCTTGGAGTTGATCGGCGGGGATACCCGCGAGGGCACCGCCGAGGTGATCGAGATCTTGAGCGAGGCGCTTGACGCCGCCGGGCTCACCCGGGCCGTGATCGGGCTCGGCGACGCCGAGCTCTACCGGCAGCTGCTCGACGAGCTCGGCGTGGCGGGTGAGGTGCGTGAGCGGATCACCGGTCGGCTTGCCGCGCATGACCTGGTGGGGCTCGAGGCTCTCGTCGACCAGCTCAAGCTCGGCTCCCGCGAGCGCGAGACGCTCTTGCGGCTGCCGAACCTGCGCGGGGGCCCCGAGGTGCTTGCGGCCGCCCACGAGCTCGGTGGTGACGCCGTCGAGCGGGCGAGCGCCCGGCTCGCGTCGACGCTGGAGGCACTGCAGGGGCGAGGAGTGGCCGATCGCGTCTCGCTCGATCTTGGGCTGCTTCGAGATCTCGGCTACTACACGGGCGCGATCGTGGACGTCTACGACCCGGCGGTGGGGCACGTGCTGGGCGGCGGTGGCCGCTACGACGAGCTCATGGGCCAATTCGGCCGCCCACTCCCGGCCGCCGGCTTCGCGCTCCACGTGGAGCGACTGCACATCGCCCAGGCGGAGGAGGAACGCATCGCCGCTGCCGAAGGGGCGCGAGAATGATGCGGGCAGGCGCAGACTCGGCCCTCGACGCGAGCGCCGCCGGGAGGGTCAAGCTCGCCGTGCCGCGCGGAGCACTGTACGAGGGCACGCTGGACCTCCTCGACCGGCTCGGCACCGATACTTCCGAGGCCCGCGGCGACACGCGTTCCATGACCTTCATGACCGGGGATCTGGTGCTGATCACCATGCGGCCCTCCGACGTTCCCACGTATGTCGAGGCAGGTGCCGCCGACCTGGGCGTCACCGGCAAGGACGTGTTGCTCGAGCAGAGCGACCGCGTGGTCTACGAGCTCCTGGACCTGCGATTCGGCACGTGCCGCATGGTCCTCGCCGGGCCGGCTGGCGGCCAGCGGCTCGCGGAGGCCCAGCGGCGGCTCGGCACGGTGCGGATCGCGACCAAGTATCCGCGCATCGCCGAGCGCCATTTCGAGGAGACGGGGCGTCAGGTCGAGGTGATCGAGGTGAAGGGCTCGGTCGAGCTCGCGCCCTTGGTCGGACTGGCGGACGGCATCGTTGACCTTGTGGACACCGGCCGGACGCTGGCCGAAAACGGCCTCGAGGTCCGTGAGGAGATCGCGGAATGCACGGCGCGCCTCGTCGCGAACCGGGTCTCGCACAAGCTCCGCGCGGCTGAGATCGACGCCTTGGCCGAGCGCCTGCGGGAGGCGAGCGGACGATGAAGATCGTCCGTTCCGGATGGGATGGGACGAATCTCGCCGGCGAGGTGGCTCGATTGCGCCACCGCCCGGCCGTGGGCGACGACGAGTGCAGCGCGCAGACCGCGGCGATCGTCGCTCAAGTGCGCGACGGCGGCGACGCGGCCCTGCGCCAGCTCTGCGCCCGCCTCGACGCCACCGAGCTCGATCCCGACGCGATTGAGCTGCGCGTGGACCCAGCCGCGATCGCGGCGGCTCGCGACGAGGTCAGCGCGGAGCTCGTCGGGGCGCTCGAGGTCGCTGCGCGGAACATCCAGAAGGTCGCGCGCGCCGAGCTCGCGGCGACGGGGGACGTGGCGGCGGAGCTCCCGCAGGGACAGACCGTGTCGCTGGGCGCGCGAGCTGTGCGTAGCGCCGGTATCTACGTGCCCGGCGGCCGAGCCGCGTACCCGTCTTCGGTGCTCATGGGCTGTGTTCCGGCGCGGGTGGCGGGGGTGGGCAGGGTGGCGGTCGCGTCACCGCCGTCAGCCAATGGTCGAGTCCACCCGGCGATTCTCGCGGCGTGTGCCATCGCGGGTGTCGAGGAGCTGTATGCGCTCGGCGGGGCCCAAGCGATCGCGGCGCTGGCGTACGGCACGGAGACGATCAAGCGGGTCGACGTGATCGCCGGCCCGGGCAACAGCTACGTAAACGCGGCGAAGCGACTCGTCTTCGGCGAGGTGGGCGTCGATGGCATCGCGGGGCCGAGCGAGCTGGTCGTGGTTGCGGACGACGACGCCGACCCCCGCTGCCTCGCGCTGGACCTGCTGGCTCAGGGCGAGCATGGCCCAGATGGCCTGCTCGTGGCGATCGCGGGTGACCGCGAGGTCTTGGATCGGGTCGAAGCGGAGCTCACAGCGCTTCGGGCAGAGCGCCCCACGGTCGCGGCAAGCGAGGTCGCGCTGGTGGAGACCCCAGACCTCGGCGCGGCGATCGAGCTCGCGGATGGCCTTGCCCCCGAGCACTTGGAGCTGGCGCTCGAGGTCGCCGACCAACAGCTCGCCCGCGATCGCATCGCCGGCAGCGTCTTTTTCGGTCCGCTCGGAGCCGTGGCGTTCGGCGACTACGCCGCCGGCTCGAACCATGTCTTGCCCACCGGCGGCGCGGCGCGCTTCTCGAGCCCTCTCGGCGTGCGGACGTTTCAGAGCCGCACGGCCGTGATCGAGATCCCCCCGGCCGCCGCCGCGGGCCTCGCGCCGCGCGTGGCCGCCATGGCTCGTGCTGAGGGATTCGACGTGCACGCGGAGTCAGCGGAGGCGCGGACCGAGCGATGATCGGCGAAACTGCCGATTTGCAGCGATTCCCACGGCCATGACCCGACCAGCAGAGATCAGCCGAAGCACTGGCGAAACACAGATCAAGCTTGCCCTCGACCTGGATGGGGGGGAGGTCGACGTGCACACTGGCGTGGGCTTCTTCGACCACATGCTCGAGCTGCTCGGCCGCCACGGCCGGCTGGGACTGCGGGTGGCCGCGGATGGCGACCTCGAGACTGGAGCCCACCATACGGTCGAGGACGTTGGCATCGCGTTTGGCCAGGCGCTCGATTCCGCGCTGGCCGATCGCGCCCGCATCCGCCGATGGGCGTACGCGGCGGTGCCGATGGACGAGGCGCTCGGCGAATGTGCGATCGATGTCTCGGGCAGGCCGCTGCTCGTGTGGAGCGCGGCGATCCCGAAGGTCACGATCGCGGGATTCGAGACCGAGCTCACGGAGGAGTTCTTCCGAGCCGTCGCCTCGAACGCGAAGCTGACCTTGCATCTGGGCACCCGGTGCGGATCCAACACGCACCACCTGATCGAGGCCACCTTCAAGGCCTTCGCCGGCGCCCTGCGCGAGGCGGTCTCGATCGACGCGAGCTCAGAGGGAGTGCCCTCCACCAAGGGGACTCTCACCGAGTGACCCGGATCGCGCTTCTCGACTACGGGATGGGCAACCTTCGCTCCGCGGAGAAGGCGCTCGAGCGGGTGGGCGCACAGGTCGACCGCGTTACGGACCCCGACGCGGTCGCAGGCGCCGACGGCATCATTCTGCCCGGCGTCGGCGCCTTTCCCGAGGCGATGAGGCGAGTTCGCGCCCGCGGGTTCGACGCCCTCGCGCACGACTGGGCCGCCGACGGGCGACCGCTCCTCGGCATCTGCCTCGGGATGCAGCTCCTGTTCGAGTCCTCGACCGAGAACGAGGATGCCGAGGGACTCGGCCTGCTGGAGGGCCCGGTGACAGAGCTCGATGCTCCGGGTTTGAAGATCCCGCACATGGGCTGGGAGCCGGTGCGGTGGGAGCGCCCCTCGGTGCTGGCTGGCGAGCCTGGGGAGGGGAGTGCGACCCCGTTCTATTTCGTGCACTCGTTTGCGGCCCGCCCGGCGGTAGGTGGGGTGATCACCGGGACGGCGGAGTGGGGCGAGCGATTCGCCGCCGTGGTCGAGCGAGATCGCGTCATGGGTGCACAGTTCCATCCCGAGAAGTCGGGGCGCGCCGGCCTTGAGATCCTGCGGAGCTTCGTGGAATCCTGCGCTCACCTCACCGCAGTCAAGTAGCTCTTGTACCTGCTCCCGGCAATCGACATCCGCGACGGACACGCCGTGCGTCTCGAGCAGGGGGACTTCGCGCGCGAGACCACCTTCGACGCGGATCCGCTCGCCGCCGCCATTCGCTGGGTGGAGCAGGGTGCGAGGCGTCTGCACGTCGTCGACCTCGACGGCGCGCGCTCAGGACGGCCCGCCAACCTCAAGCACATCGAGCGCATCACCGCCGCGACCGGCGTTCCCGTCCAGGTGGGAGGCGGACTGCGGAGCGCGGACAGCGTCGCAGCGGCGCTCGACGCCGGCGCCGACCGCGCGGTGCTCGGCACCGCGGCGCTCGAGGACCCGGCCCTGGTCGAGGCATTGATCGACGAGCACGGCGAGCGCATCGTCGTGGGGGCCGATGCCCGGGCGGGCAAGGTCGCCGTGGAGGGCTGGGAGCGTGGTTCGACGATGGCCGTCGAGCGATTGATCTCAGAGCTCGCGCGCCGCGGAGCGCAGCGCTTCGTCTTCACGCCGGTCGAGGTCGATGGCATGCTGGGCGGTGCCGGGCTCGACGCTCTCCAGCGGGCGAGCGCTGCCGCGGGCGCCTGCGGTGCGACGCTCCTTTACTCGGGCGGCATCGGCGCGCTTGAGCACCTCACAGCGCTTGCGGCGCTTTCACTCCCGGCGGTGGAGGGTGTCATCGTCGGCAGGGCCCTCTATGAGGGCCGCTTTACCGTTGCCGAGGGAGAGGCGGCGCTCCGCGCCTGAGGCCCACACCGCGCTGCGCTAGCCTCGAACGATGTTCTGGCTTCGAGTCCTCGCGGCGGCCCAGATCGCCATCCTGGCCCGGCGGCACATGCAGCTGCTCCAGCCCGACGAGCGGCGCCGCCTCGGCAAGATCGTCGCCAAGTCGAAGGGACGGCCTCGCACGAACCTCTCCGCGAACGAGCGCGAGGAGATGCTGCGCTTGGTACGAAAGCTCGAGCCCGGAGCCTTCGGCCGAACCGCGTTCGGCCACATGCGCGGCGGCTTCGGCCGCAAGAAGTAGCGACCGTGGCGCTCAAGCGCGTCATTCCCTGCCTGGACGTCGAGGCCGGGAGGGTCGTCAAGGGAACGAGGTTCGTCGATCTGCGCGACGCGGGCGACCCCGTTGAGCTGGCTGCCCGCTACGACGCGGAGGGCGCGGACGAGATCGTCTTTTTAGACATCACCGCCTCGCATGATCAGCGCGAGACAATCGTGGAGCTCGCCCGGCACGCCGCCGATCAGGTCTTTATCCCGTTCGTGATCGGCGGCGGCATCCGTTCGGTGGCCGACGCACAGGCGGTCCTAGATGCCGGCGCAGACAAGATCTCGGTGAACTCCGCAGCGCTGGCACGGCCCGAGCTGATCGGGGAGCTGGCAGAGGTCTTCGGTGCGCAATGCGTCGTCGTCGCGATCGACGCGAAACAGCTGGGCTCCGGGCGCTACGGCGTCTACGTAAACGGAGGTCGGACCCCGGTCGAGGGCCGCGAGGCCGTCGCCTGGGCACGCGAGGCCGCCGAGCGCGGAGCGGGGGAGATCCTGTTGACGAGCATGGATCGAGACGGGACGACGGACGGCTATGACCTCGAGCTGACACGGGCCGTCGCCGACGCGGTCGGCATCCCCGTCATCGCCTCAGGAGGGGCGGGCGAGCTGCGCCACCTCTCGGAGGGCGTGATCGACGGCCGCGCCGATGCCGTCCTGTGTGCCTCGATCTTCCACTACGGCCAGCACACGGTCAGGGAGGCGAAGGAACACCTCCGCGATGCCGGGGTTCCCGTCCGGCTCTAGCCGCGCCGGCCTGACCCGTCCTGCCCGGACCCCCCGGGGGGCTTCTCGCCCCGCCTCCCAGCTTCCTTCGACGGCTTCGGCTTGTCGTTGCCCTGCTTGCCCTTCTTCTTGCCTCGGAAGTCAGGCAGGAAAGCTCGGATGCCCGAGTAGCCCGTGATGTAGAGCCGTTTGCCGTCGGTCACGGCCGGGTTGTATTCCCCGAGCTCGTTCTCATAGACCCGCTCGCCGTTGTCGGCGTCGTAACCGATCGTGCCGTTCTGGGGCCCGATCACGCCCACGTACGCGACGTCACCGATGACGCTGGCGGCGCCGAGGATGATCCCACCGGTGAACTGCTTCCAGCGAATGGAGCCGGTCTCGGCATCGAGAGCGTAGAAGTACTTATCGGCCGAGCCGACGTAAACGGTTGGCGGCGCTCCGGGCGCCTCGGCCAGGGCCGGCCCCGGATAGACCTCGGCCCCCGTGGATTGGCTCCATGCCAGCGAGCCGTCGTCTTGGTCGAAGGAATAGACCCGTCCGTCGATGCTGCCGACGTAAACGCGGCCGTAGCCCACCGCGGGCGTGGAGTAGATGCGGCCGGCCCGACCGAAGCTCGAGCCTTGCGTCCCGGTCTGCCAGCGGACGTCACCATCGTCGGCCTTCACCGAGAAGACCTCGCCGGCGTAGTTGCCGAAATAGGCGTTCCCCCCCTCCAGGGCGACGCCCCCCTTCACCTCACCAGCGCTGTCCACGGTCCATTCGATCTCACCGTTCCTGACGTTCAGTCCAAACACGGTTCCGGACTCGTTGCCCACGATCACCTTGTCGCCGTACACGAGGGGAGAGGTTTCGCTGCGCGCGCCCAGGTCGCGCTCCCAGAGGACCTTGCCCGTCTTGGGGTCGAGCGCCTGGACGTCGCCGGGCGCGAGCGTGACGACGAACAGGCGGCCGTCCTCGAACGCCGGCGAGGCGGCACTCAACGAGCCGACCTTTCGCTTCCAGTTCATCTTGCCGGTCGACGCGTCCATCGAGTAGACCAAGGCGGATTTGTCGGTCAGGAAGAGATTCCCCTTCGCGATCACCGGTGAGAACTCGAGGAGCTTGCCCAGCTGTGTGCTCCACACCGAGGATCGATACGGCGGGTTCACGCGGTCTGTCGGGAAGTAGCGTGTGCGCTGGTCGGTGTATCCGTAGACCGGCCAATCGACGGGCTGGAGCGTCTTCTTGGGCTTGAGCTCCTCCTTCGGCTCGGCCTCGAGCTCGCACGGAGGAGGACAGGCGACATCGGAGTCACGTTTGAGAATCACGTACGCGGCCACGGCTCCGCCCGCGAGCACCGCAACCACGCCGCCCACGAGCGCGATGCGCTGCTTGGTGCTCCAACCCCGCCAGATGTTGAGGACTCGGCCCATCCGCGAAGCCCGTCATGGTAGGGGCAGCCCCGCAGGAGATCCGGTTTGAGCCTTCCCCCGACCGACAGCGACATCGACGCGCTCCACGCGCGGCTCGGCGACTTGCACGGCGTGGCTCGCGTGCGCGACGCCGCTCGCGAGGAGCGTGTGTACCTCGTCGGCGGCGTCGTGCGCGATCTGCTCCTCGGGCACGAGCGAGCCGACGTGGACCTCGTCGTCGAGGGGGACGCGGTGGCGCTGGCTCGGCGGATGGCCGAAAGCGTGACCGTGCACGAGCGCTTTGGGACCGCAACCGTGCGCGTGGACGGGAGCGCAGTGGACCTCGCGAGCGCTCGCGCCGAGAGTTACCCCCGTCCGGGCGCCCTGCCTGACGTCCGGCCGGGCACCCTGGCCGAGGATCTCGCGCGACGGGACTTCACGATCAATGCGATGGCGATGCCGCTGGCCGGGGAGGCGAGGTTGATCGACCCTCACGATGGCGTTCGCGACCTGGCTGGAGGAATCATCCGCGTGCTGCACCCGGCCTCCTTCGAGGACGACCCCACTCGCGCGCTGCGGGCCGCTCGCTACGCGGCGCGGCTAGAGCTGTCGCTCGACCCCGCGACAGCGACCCTGCTCTCGGAGGCGGACCTCGAGACGGTTTCGTCCGAGCGCGTCGAGGCTGAGCTGCGCAGGATCGCGAGCGAGGACGACCCGCTTGGAGGCCTCGAGCTCGCGGACGCCTGGGGGCTGCTGGCGATCGGTGCCGGCGCGCTCGAGCTGGTCGGCGCCGTGAGCGAGCTGCTGCGCGTCTCGCCGTGGCGTCAGATCACGACGCTCGGTGACGCGCTGATAGCGGTCATGCGGGGCAGGGTGGAGCGGGCACGTGCGCTCGCTTCGCAGCGTCCGGAGGGCGCCGCACAGGCGGTAGCGGCAGCTCGGGGCCATACGGGCGTGGAGCTGGCGCTTGCACGCGGCCTCGGAGCCGCCTGGCTCGATCGCTACGTCTCGGAATGGCGGGCGGTGCGCCTCGAGATCTCGGGAACCGATCTGCTTCGTGCGGGAGTGCCCGAGGGCCCCGCGGTGGGGCGCGGCCTGGGGGCCGCGCTGCGCGCGAAGCTGGACGGCGAGACTCGAGGTCGAGAGGACGAGCTCGAGGTCGCGCTGGAGGCAGCGGGCGAAGGACGCTCGTGAACTGGAGGGCTCAAGGGAACGTGAGATGGCTCGAGGCGGAGCTCCCCGGCGCTCACGCGGCATTCACGACGCGCGTCGGTGGCGTAAGCGCCCGGCCGTTCGAGAGCCTCAACCTCGGTTTGCTGACGGGCGATGACGCTGCGCTCGTGCGCGAGAATCGCCATCGGCTCATGGGCGCGCTCGAGCTTGACCCCAGCAACGTTCTGATCGGTCGGCAGGTCCATGCCACCGAGATCGCTACGCACGATGGCCCGATGGCCGAGAACGCGTTCGCCGAGCCCGGCCCGCGTGTCGGCGACGTCGATGGTCACGTCACCGATCGCCCGGGGCTGGTGCCGCTCGTCTTCGTCGCCGACTGCCTTCCTGTCGCGCTCTCGGGACCGGAGGGCGTGGCGATGGTTCACTGCGGCTGGCGCGGCCTCGCCGGTGGGATCCTGGCGAAGGGGGCGACGGCGGTGAGCGCCACCGCGGCCGCGATCGGGCCCGGCATCGGGCGTTGCTGCTACGAGGTCGGCGAGGAGGTCCTGGCCGAGTTCGAGGACCTGGGAGCCGGGGTCGCTGACGGGCATATGCTTGACCTCACCGAGGTTGCGCGCCGCCTGCTCGGGGGATGCGGGGTTGAGGAGGTCGAAGCGTCAGGCCTCTGCACACGCTGCGAGGCCGAGCTCTTTTTCTCGCATCGCCGCGACGACGGGCGGACGGGTCGCCAGGCAGGATTGGTGTGGCGATGCCTGAGCTGATCGAGAACATCGACCCGAGCCGCGTGCGCGAGAACCTCGAGCGCGTGCGAGAGCGGGCGGGAGAGGGAGTTGAGATCCTGACGGCCACCAAGTACGTGCCGCTCGACGAGATGGGCACTCTGGCGGAGGCGGGCATCTCCCTGGTCGGGGAGAACAGGTTGCAGGACCTCGAGCAAAAACAAGCGCGCTGGGTGGAGGAGTTCGACTGGGACTTCATCGGCAACGTCCAGAGCCGCAAGGTGAAGCGAATCCTCCCCGCGGTGCGGCTGATCCACTCGATCGCGAGCGAGTCCGCCCTGGCGCAGCTGGAGCGCCACGCAGACCCCGATGCGGAGGTCCTCGTGGAGGTGAACCTCGCCGGCGAGGACAGCAAGGCCGGAGTTACGCCTGGGGTGCTGGGCGAGTTCATCGAACGCTGCCCCGTTCGCGTCTCGGGCCTCATGACCATGCCGCCTTTTACCGAGGACCCCGAGGAATCCCGTCCCTACTTCGCCCGCCTCGGCGAGCTCGCTGGCGAGCACGGCTTGAAGCGGCTCTCGATGGGAACGAGCCAGGACTGGACCGTGGCGGTCGACGAGGGCGCGACGATCCTGCGCCTCGGGACGACGCTCTACCGCTGAGCTGGGAAGCTGCGTTCACAGCGGTTGCAACCAGGCATACTGTGCGGAGGAAAAGCGGCTCGGGAAGCGAAACACCGCTCCACATATGGCTATCCGCGACACCTGGCACCGCGCCCTCGTCTACTTCGGCCTCGCCGAGGATCCCGACTACGTTGATCGCGATCCGTACGAGCCCGAAACCGGCTCCCATCCCGAGCTCTACGACTCGCCTCCGCCTCGCCAGGCCTCGGTCAGCCGCATCGGCGAGCGCCGCCGCACGCGCGACGAGATCGACGACATCTTCGCCGACGACGAGCCGGGGGGCCGCACGCGTCCGCTGCGCTCTGTCGGCAACGGGGGAGACGTGCGCGTCCACCTCGTCACCCCGCTGTCCTTCAACCAGGCACAGGAGGTCGCCGACCGCTTCAAGCAGGGCGTCCCCGTCATCCTGAACCTCCAGACCACCGAAGGCGAGCTTGCCAAACGCCTGATCGACTTCGCCTCGGGCCTCACCTACGCCCTCGACGGCGGGATGCAGAAGGTCGCCGAGAAGACCTTCCTGCTCACCCCCCGAAACGTCGAGGTCTCCGCCGAGGAGCAGGCCCGCCTCGTCGAGAAGGGCTTCTTCAACCAGTCGTAGTCTGCCTCGAAGCGGCTCCCATACCCTTCCGCCCATGAAGCTCGGGTTCGCAGGGGCGGGAAGCATGGCGGGTGCGATGGCCCGCGGCTGGGCCGCCGCCGATGGCGGGCCCGAGCGGATGCTGTTTTGCGATCTCGACCGGGATCGTGCCTCGGCGCTCGCCGAGGAGGCGGGTGGCGAGACCCGCGACTCGCTCACCGAACTCGCGGCTGAGAGCGACGTCGTCCTGCTGGCGGTGAAGCCCGCCGCCCTGGACGAGGTCGCCGAGCAGATGGAGCGACGAGCGCCCGCCCTCCTCTCCGTGCTTGCGGTCACCCCGACCGAGCGCCTGGCCCGGGCCTTTCCCGCCACGCCCATCCTGCGGGTGATCCCCAACCAGCCCGTCGAGGTGCGCCGCGGAGTCATTTGCCACCCGCCCGCGGTCGACATGAGCCCGGAGCTCGAGTCCGGCCTGCTGGGCCTGCTCGGGGAGCTCGGGAGGGTGTTCGAGGTCCCGGAGGACCGCATGGAGGCTGCAATGGCCGTGATGTCGTGCGCGCCGGCGTACGTCGCCCGCTTTGCGGACGCTCTGGCGGGCGAAGGCGAGCGGGAGGGGCTCGATGGCGAGCTCGCGCTCGAGCTCGTCGCGGAGACCGTTATCGGGACCGCCGAGTTGCTCGCCGAGCACGATCCCGAGGCGATCCAGCGCGCGGTGGCGCCGCCTGGGGGCACAACGGAGGCCGGGCTCGACGCGCTCTCCGCGCATTCATTCGACGACGCGATCGCAGCGGCGGTGGCGGCCTCCTTGGAGCGCTTTCGTTGAGCCTCCTCGTGGCAGCCATCGGCCGGGATGAGATCGCCGATTACGTCTCTGCCCTGTTCACCGTCTTCTTGATCCTGATCTTCATCCGTGTGCTGCTCTCATGGGTGCCCCGGATGCCCTACAACCTCTATCTCCGGGCAGCCGTGGGGTTCGTGGAGGAGACGACGAACCCATACCTGAACATCTTTCGCCGAGTCATCCCGCCGATCGGCGGGCGGCTCGATCTGAGCCCGATCCTGGCGATCATCGTGCTCTTCATCGTTCAGGGCCTGGTCGTCGGCGCGATCCGCGCGTGAACCACGAGCATCGCCGGCACGGCTGGGGAGCGGCGATCGTCACCGCCGCGCTGGTCGTAATCGCCGATCAGGCCTCGAAGGCCGTCGTTCGCTCGGCGCTCGAGCCCGGCGAGCGCCACGAGATCATCCTCGGCGTCGATCTCGTCGAGGTCTCAAACCGGGGCATCGCGTTCGGCTTTCTCGGCGACGGCGGGGCGCCCGTCCTGGTCGTCACCGCGCTCGCGCTCGGCGCCATGCTCGTGTGGTTCATCGTCCAGCCCTCACGAGCGGGCCTGTGGCTCGCGGTGGGCCTGCTCGCCGGAGGCGCGATCGGAAACCTGATCGACCGGCTGCGTCTCGATGCGGTCACCGATTTCATCGACCCGCCGCTGTGGCCGGCCTTCAACGTCGCCGACATCGCGATCACGCTCGGAGCCTTCGCCCTCGTCCTCTCGGTGATACGCGGGCAGGGCACCTCCAAACCAGGCCCGGCATGACGTCCACGCTCGAGCTCGTCTATCTCGACGACTGGCTCGCCGTGATCGAGAAGCCGGCCGGCCTGGTCGTCCACGCCGCTCCCGGGCATCGCGGTCCCACCCTCGTCGATCAGCTCGGCGAGCTGCTCGGTGGCGGCGACGACCCCGTTCGTCCAGGGATCGTCCATCGCCTCGACAAGGACACCTCGGGGCTCATGATCGTCGCCCGCAGTTCGGATGCTCACCGCCGGCTTTCCGGCGCGATCCGGCGTCGCCAGGTTTCTCGTACGTACCTGGCGCTGATCGAGGGTCGCCCGCGGTCGCGCTCGGGCACGATCGACGCCCCGCTCGGCCGCGACCACCGCGCTCCCGAGCGACGAGCCGTCGGCGGGAGAGGCGCACGCGACGCGCGAACGCACTTCGAGGTGATCGACTCGGTGGGGCCCGACAGTCTCGTCGAGGCACGGCTCGAGACCGGTCGCACGCACCAGATCAGAGCCCATTTCGCAGCGATCGGCCATCCGGTTTGCGGTGACCCTCGCTACGGGCACCCAGGCCGCCACGGCCTCTGCCGTCAGTTCTTGCACTCGAGCCGGCTCGGTTTCAGCCATCCCTCGAGCGGTGAGGAGCTCGAGTTCCAGTCGTCGCTCCCCGAGGACCTCTCGGCAGCGCTCGAGCAAGCGAGGGCATAGAGCTTCCCCCAACGACCTTCTAGAATCGGCCTCGACCGGTAACCGACCCCGTCGGAGAAGCACCGGGGCCCTGCCCGGCCAAGCGGCGCGAACGCCCGCAGGCCGGGTTCTCGGAAGGCCTGCGGCGGGACCAAGCCAAGACAAGGGAGAACTCACAAAGTGCCCGAGACGGACGTACGGGACCTGCTTCAGGCAGGGCTCCACTTCGGCCACCAGACCCGCCGCTGGAACCCCCGCATGGGGCGCTACATCTGGGGCGAGCGCGATGGCATCCACATCATCGACCTGATGCAGACGCAAGCGCTCCTCGACGAGGCGCGGGATTTCTCCGCCGAGGTGGCGTCACAGGGCGGCACGGTGCTGTTCGTCGGCACGAAGAAGCAGGCGAGCGATGGCGTCAGGGACTGGGCGACGCGCTCCGGCATGCCCTACGTAAACCAGCGCTGGCTGGGCGGCCTGCTCACGAACTTCCACACGATCTCGAAGCGGATCGACCGCCTCCACGAACTCGACGGCTTAAAGAACGAGGGCCAGCTCGAGCTGCTCCCAACGAAGGAGCGGATGTCGATGGAGGCCGAGCTCGACAAGCTCACCTACAACCTCGGTGGGGTTCGTGACCTAAAACGCCTGCCAGAGGCAATCGTGATCATCGATGTCAAGACCGAGGCGATCGCTCTGCGCGAGGCCGAGATCCTGCGCATCCCGATCATCGCCCTGGTCGACTCGAACGTGGACCCGAGCCCCGTCTCGCATCCGATTCCGGGCAACGACGACGCGATCCGCTCCTGCGACCTTGTGATCGGCACCCTCGGCCAGGCGATCGAACGCGCCGCAACCACCTATCGCGAGGTGGAGGCCAAGCGCCGGGCCGAGGAGGAGGAGCGCCGTCGCCAGGAGGAGGAGGCCAAGCGCAAGGCCGAGGAAGAGCGCAAGGCTCGGGAAGAGGCCGAGAAGGCCGCCGCCGCGGCCGCCGCCGCGCGCCCGAGGGCGGTGCCGAAGCCGCACCGGCTGCACCCGCGGGTGCGCAGGGACAGAAGCCCTGATGGCGGAGATCGCGGCCAAGGACGTGAAGGAGCTTCGCGATCGCACCGGGGCGGCGATCATGGACTGCAAGGGCGCGCTCGCTGAGGCCGAGGGCGACCTCGACAAGGCGATCGAGATCCTGCGCGTCCGCGGTCAGGCATCGGCCGCCAAGCGCAGCGGCCGCTCGACGGGCGAGGGCGTTGTCGCTTCCTACATTCACGCGAACGGCAAGGTCGGGGTGCTCGTCGAGGTCCAGTGCGAGACGGACTTCGTCGCACGTTCCGATGAGTTCCGCGAGTTCGCGGACGAGGTCGCGATCCACATCGCGGGCTCGCCGGCCGCGCCCATGTACGTCGACGCCAGCGAGGTGTCGAACGCGGAGCGCGAAGCCGAGCGAGCGGTCTTCGAGGCGAAGGCGCGAGAGGAGGGCAAGCCGGATGACATCGTCGCCAAGATCGTCGACGGCCAGCTCGAGAAGTGGGCCACCGAGGTGGCTCTGCTGAACCAGGAGCACATCCGGTCCGACCGCTACGAGGGCAAGACGATCGAGGAGCTGCGGGCCGAGATCGCTTCGCGAACGGGCGAGAACGTTCGCATCGCCCGCTTCGCGCACTTCCGGGTGGGGGAGGAATAACTCCGCCATGTCCTCCGCTCCCGCCCCGAATCAATTGCCCGCGGCTACGCCGTGGGCTTCTTGATCTGCTCCCGCGTCCGGGCATGGCGGGGCGCCGCTAGGGTTCGGCGGAATGTCGGCGCCGGCCTTTAAGCGAATCCTTCTCAAGCTCTCGGGGGAGGCGCTCATGGGTTCGCTCGACTACGGCACCGATCCGGCGGAGATCGAGCGCATCAGCCGCCAGATCAACGAGATCTCAGAGCGCGGGGTGGAGGTGGCCCTCGTCGTGGGCGCGGGGAACATCTACCGCGGCCTCGATGCCGCCGCCCAGGGCATGGATCGGGCGACGGCCGACTACATGGGGATGCTGGCGACCCTGCTGAACGCGCTGACGCTCCAGGACGCGCTCGAAAAGCGCGGCTCGCACACGAGAGTTCTCTCGGCGATCGAGGTCACCGAGGTCGCGGAGCCATACATCCGCCGCCGGGCCATCCGCCACCTCGAGAAGGGCAGAGTGATCATCTTCGCAGCCGGCACGGGTAACCCGTTCTTCACCACCGACACGGCAGCGGCCCTGCGCGCCCTCGAGATCCACGCCGAGGCGATCCTGATGGCCAAAAACGGGGTCGAGGGCGTCTACGACGCCGATCCAACGCACGTCGCCGAGGCCAAGTTCCTACCCGAGATCACCCACCTCGAGGCGATCGAGCGTGGCCTCCGCGTGATGGACTCCACCGCCCTCTCGCTGTGCATGGATAACGCGCTTCCCATCTACGTGTTCAACATGGCCGACGGCGCCAACGTGGATAGGATCGTGCGCGGAGAGCGGGTGGGAACGATCGTCTCGACAAACGGCGTCCTGGTGAAGGACATTCCCGCGGAGGACACCGGTGTCTGAGCTCACCGACGAGTTTCTGAGCGACGCCGGCGAGCGCATGCGCAAGTCGGTCGAGAACTGCAGGCACGAACTGGCGACGGTCCGCACCGGTCGTGCGTCCCCGCACCTGCTTGATCGGCTCATGATCGACTACTACGGGGCTGAGACGCCACTCAAGCAATTGGCGAACGTCAACGCCCCGGACGCCCGCCTGCTGACTCTGACGCCGTACGACAAGAACTCCATTGGCCTGATCGAGAAGGCGATCATGGAGTCCGATCTCGGCCTCACACCGTCAAATGACGGCAACGTGATTCGCCTCCAGATCCCGGAGCTGAACGAGGAGCGCCGCCGGGAGATGGTAAAGGTGGTCCACGGCGTGGCCGAGGAGGGCAAGGTGGCCGTTCGCAACATCCGGCGCGACGTCATGCACGATCTCCGTGAGCTGAAGAAGGAGGGGGAGGTAGGCGAGGACGATGAGCGGCGCGCGGAGACCGAGCTGCAGAAGTTGACCGACGGCTCCACGGACGAGATCGACGTGGCCCTCAAGGCAAAGGAAGAGGAGATCCTCGAAGTTTGAGCGTCGATCGCCCGGCGGCGCGCGCTGTCGCGATCATCATGGACGGCAACGCACGCTGGGCAAAGGAGCGCGGGGTGCCGGTGCTGGAGGGCCACCGGGAGGGCGCGCAGACGCTGAAGCGCACGGTGAAGGACGCGGTTCGCGTTGGGCTCTCCGAGCTCTGCGTGTACGCCTTCTCGACGGAAAACTGGTCGCGCCCGACCGACGAGGTCGATGGGCTCATGGCGATGTTCGCCGAGCTGATCACCTCCGAGACGCCCGAGCTGGACTCAGAGGGGGTGTCCATGCGGTTCATCGGCCGCCGTCACGCCGTCTCCGAGGAGCTTCGAGAGCGCATGGCGTGGGCCGAGGGCGTGACCGAGGCGAACGAGCGCCTGCGGCTCTACGTCGCCTTCAACTACGGCGGCCGGGCGGAGATCCTCGATGCGGCGACGCGCTTCGAGGGCGGCGGCGAGGAGGCGTTCCGCGCCTGTCTCTATGCACCTGAGATGGCCGACCCCGACCTGGTGATCCGCACCAGCGGCGAGCGCCGCCTCTCGAACTACCTGCTGTGGCAGACCGCGTACTCGGAGCTGGTATTCGCGGACGTGCTGTGGCCGGACTTCAAGCTCGAGCACCTGCAGGAAGCGCTGCGCGAGTTCGAGGCTCGCCGGCGGCGATTCGGCGCCCGCTAGATTCGGCTCATGGAGTCCTCGGGAGGCCGGAAGGGCGGTGATCGCTCGCGCGCGTTTGCGGATGACCTCGACGTCGACCTCGACTTCGACTCCATCGGTGACGACGACGGCCGTGCGCCCCGAGACCTCGAACCACCGCCGTTTGTGAGCCCGACGCCGCCCGAGGGGCGGCCGCCCGTGCCCAGGCCCCGGCGGCGTGAGCGGCGCCCGCGCTTCCGCGGCCTGACGGGCCGCAAGCCGAAGCCCGACCGTCCTGCCTCGAGACGGCGCCGGCCACGTCGCGAGGAGCCGCTCCCCGCGGAGGCGCGGCGTCGGAGCTCCCCAAGCCGAGACGATGATGCGCATCCTCTGGGCGATCCCGTGGATCGCAGTAGCGATCGCGATCGTCGTCGTCGGTGGCCTCACCTTCACCGCGGCGATGGTCGTCTTCTCGTGGATCGGACTCGCCGAGCTCTTTCGGATGACCGCATCGCAGCAACCGCTTCAGTTCGTCGCGTTCGCGGCCTCGGCCGGGATGATCCTCGCGGCGTACTTCGGCTCCCAGTACCAGATGGTGCTCGCCGCGGCCGCCGCCTTCCCGCTGATGTTCGGGGTGGCCGCGACGCGTGGCCCCATGGAGGGCGCGACCCGAGCGATGGCGATGAGCGCCTTCGGAATCCTCTGGATCGGGCTGCCATTCGCACACGCCGTGCTGCTGCGCGAGCTGCCCGACCACGGTGCCGGCCTCCTTGTCGATGTGCTGGTCGCGACCTTCGTGGCCGATACCGCCGCGTACGCGGTCGGTCGCATGGTCGGCCGCCACCGCCTGGCGCCCGGCCTCTCGCCCAACAAGACGCTCGAGGGCATGGTCGGCGGCTTCATCGGCGGCACGATGGGCTTCTGGTTCGCCGGCCTCTACCAGGACTGGCTCCCCGGCCTCGACGCGCTCCTCATGGGGATGGTCATCGCCATCCTGGCGCCGATCGGCGACCTCTTCGAGTCACTCGTAAAGCGCGACCTCGGGGTCAAGGACTCCGGCAACGTCTTCGGCCCTCACGGCGGCCTGCTCGACCGCCTGGACGCCGTCCTCTTCACCGTGGTGGCGGGCTACTACCTCTCGATCGCGTTCGTCTACTGAGGCGCGGCCAGCGCCTCGCGCACGAACTCAAGGTCCGCGGGGTGGCCCGCGGCCGGCGTTTCCACGATCACGGGCGCCTCGCAGGCTCGGATCATGTGACGCAGCGCGTCGGGGTCGATCTGGCCCTCGCCGAAGTTGGTGTGGCGGTCCGCCCCCGTTCCCGGTGGGTCGCGGGAATCGTTTGCATGGCAGAGGTCGAGGCGCCCGGTGATCGCCCGCATGCGCTCGACGACGTCCGCAAGGTCCTCACCGGCGGCGTGGGCATGGCAGGTGTCGAAGCAGAAGCCCACCTCGACTTCGGTCTTCGCCGCAGAGACCGCCTCCCAGAGCTGCTCGAGGGCCGATGCCCGACGGGCGACCGCGTTCTCACCGCCGGAACCCGAGCGCGACGAGCGCGCCGGCCGCTGCAAGTCCCGTGATCTCGCCCATGTTCAGCATGGCGTCCTCCTTCAGGCGTCCGCCGCGGCCAGCCGCGCGCGTCATCATCCGGCGCACCGCGGCGCCGATCGCTTCAGCTTCAGCGTCTGCATCGGGAAGCGGCGCGGGCTCAGGGAGCGGCACTCCTCGGGCAGCAGCACGAGGCTCACGTTGATGTCGGGCGCGCAGCCGATCGGCAGCCCGTTCTCCATGCACGCCTCGTAGAGCCGCGCGGAAGACCGGCACCAGGTCCTCCGTGCGCGGCGGCGGCACGTCCTGCATGTCGGTCCCGATCAGCGGCCGGAAGACGCAGACCGTCGGGATCGCGCCCACCGACGACGATCCAGTCGATGGCGCGCGATCGACGACTCCGGCGGCTCGAGGCCGGCGATGATCTCGCCGTTCGTGACCCAGGGCTCGTGCGCGGGCCCTGCGCGCCAGCCGCGCGCAGTAGCGCGACCGCCTCCAGGTAGCGCGTCGAGGCCGTACTCGCGGTGCTTGCCGGGGCAGATCTCGCGAAGATCTTCCGGTCGAAGATCTCGAAGCAGAACGAGACGCGATTGACGCCCATCGCGCGCAGCGCGTCGTAGCGCGTCAGGTCGCGATGCGGCGGCGTCTGCACGCCGACCAGCAGGCCCGTCTCGCGCCTTGATGCGCCTGATGTAGGGCTCGAGGATGTCGAGATAGGTGTCGCCCTCGTAGTGGCCGGTGTTGAAGTCGACGTACGTGATGCCGGACTCGCGGCGCGCGGCGTGGACGACCTCCAGCACCTCGTCCACCGACTTCTCGTCGGCGTCGTCGACGCCGAGGTTGAGCCCCACCGAGCAGAACTTGCAGTTGGACCTCCGGGGCTTCTCGGTCCAGTAGTCGCAGACCTTCGCCGGATAGATGCCGAGATACGTGCCCTGCAGCGTGCCGATGCGGCGTCATGGGCTTGCCGCGTGCTGGTCTTCGTCCGTCGTACCACGCCGGCCGCGGCGAGAGTGTCGACCGGCGCCACCGTCGGCCCCGTGTCGCAGCCGGTAGCGCCCGTCCGTCGCTGTGCAGCGTGTACGGGGACCGCGTGCGCGAAGCGCCTCCGTGACCGGGACGTTGGTCCACAGCCCCCGGGGAGGATGAGCTCGAGCCCGCTGCCCAGGCCGGCGCGGGTGCGCAGGATCTTCCGCGCCCGCCATCCTTCTCGATGAAGCAGGACTCGTCGAGCCGCATGCCCTGGCAGTACAGGTCGAGCTTCAGCAGGGCCGGGTTGCCGACGGCGGCCGGAGGCGCGGTCATTGCGGAGGGTCCATGGCCTGGAAACGGAACACCAGCGCGTCGGTGTCCTGCGCGTTCAGCGCACGGTCGAGCATCGGGTAGAGGACGTTTTCCTCCTTGAGGTCGTGCTGGTGGAGCAGCGCCTTCAGGTCAGCGCGGGTCATCTCCGCGGGGCGTACGCCGCTGGCCGCCGCCAGGCCCACCTCCTCGAGCAGCGCCTGGATCTCGGCGTGCTCGACCCGCATCGCCGCCGTGGGGCCGCGGTCCGGGGCCGTCCCGGAAACGCGCTCGAACTCCGGGAACAGCACGCTCTCCTCGAACCGGATGTGGCGGTGCAGGCCCGAGACGAACTGGAGGTGCAGCCGTGCCGCGGCGCGCGTTTCTCCCTCGACCCAGGCCCCGGTCGCCGCCTGCTCGATGGCATCCAGGCGGTCGTGGTCCCAGGCGAGGGCCTCCGTCACGCCGCGTCGCGTGCCGGGGGGCACGTTCCGCTTGTGGACCTCCACTTCCCAGTGGCCGGGACCCTCGAGCAGCGGCGTCCACTCGTAGGCGCCCGCGCGCATTTCCCGCAGCGTGCGCAGGTGCGCCTCGGGGCGGGCGACCGTCCGCAGCAGGAGCGCCTCCCCGGGGGAAAGCGCATCGAACGCAGCGAGGACGTCGGAGCTCGCGGCGGCGGCGGTCACGACATCGACGACGGTGGCGGACGGCATCGTCCTGGGCATCGGTCCTCCTCGCTGACTCGCCGGGAGGAAGAAGGGCAACCCGCGTGCCATGAGCGAGGCGCGGGAATGGCGGCCGGGGCGCCCGGCGGGACGCCTGATGTGCGCGCAGCGAGCCCCGGCCACGCAAGACTTGCGGCGCTCGCCCCCGCGTGCGGCCGGAAACCCGCCGCCGAGGGCCTTCCCGACATGGCACGCGGGTTGTGTGTACGAACGGCATTGTGGAGGTTCGCGTGGACCTGAAAACGGAATATCTCGGCCTGCCGCTGCCACACCCGCTCGTGGTCGGCGCGTCCCCGCTCACCGACGACCTCGACATGGCCCGGCGCCTCGAGGACGCGGGCGCGGCGGCCCTGGTGATGCGCTCGCTCTTCGCCGAGCAGATCGTCCACGAGAACGTCGGCGCGTACCGTCCCTCCGAGGAGGGCCGCTCGGTTTCGTGGAACGCCGCGTTCGCCCTGCCCTCGCGGTCCTACGTGATGACCCCGGACGCGTACCTCGAGCATCTCGCCGCGCTGAAGGCCGCGCTCGGCATCCCGGTCATCGCGTCCCTCAATGGCTGCGGGCCCGGGCGCTGGCTGGAGTACGCGCCGCTGCTCGAATCCATCGGCGCCGACGCCATCGAGCTGAACCTGCAGCCAGGGGGGGCCGAAGTGTCGCGGTCGTCGGCGGACATCGAGGCCGCGCTGGTCGAGACGGTTCGCGCCACGCGCGCCGCGGTGAGCCTCCCGTTGGCGGTCAAGCTGCCCCCTTTCTTCAGCGGGCTCGCCCTCCTCGCGGAGGCGATACAGGATGCAGGAGCCGGCGCCCTCGTCCTGTTCAATCGCGCCCCGGCGCCCGACCTCGACCCCTGGACGATGGCCTCGGTGCCTCCGCTCGCGCTCTCGCGCACGACCGAGCTCCCCCTGCGCTTGCGCTGGCTGGCCATTCTCTCGTGCCGCCTGCGCATCCCCCTCGCGGCCACGGGAGGGGTTCACGACGAAATGGCGGCCGTCAAGGCGCTGATGGCGGGGGCGCGGGTCGTGCAGATGGTGTCCGCGATCCTCGCCCGCGGCCCGGGCCACCTGCGCGACGTGCGCACGGCCATGGCGGAGTGGATGAGCCGCCACGGCTACGAGTCGATCGGGAGCCTGCGCGGGACCATGGACCTCCAGGCCTGCCCCGACGCCGCGACCTACGAGCGGGCGACCGCGATCCTCGCCCTGCAACGCTTCCCGGAATGAGGAGGGTGTCATGGAGAAAACGTCCAATCGGGGGCCGTCCTTGATCATGGCGGAGGTGCGCAGCCGGGGCGCCGACCTCCTCCGGCACCCCATGCTCAACAAGGGCACCGCGTTCACCCCCGAGGAGCGCGAGCAGTTCGGCCTGACCGGCCTGCTCCCGCACGCGGTCTCGACCCTCGCCGAGCAGGCCGAGCGGGCCTACCGGAACGTCGCGCGCAAGCCCACGGCCCTCGAGCGCTACATCGGCATGGCCGCGCTGCAGGACCGCAACGAGCACGCTCTTCTACCGCGTGCTCGCCGACCACCTCGAGGAGCTGCTGCCGATCGTCTACACGCCCACCGTCGGCGAGGCGTGCGCGGAGTTCAGCCACATCTTCCGCCGGGGACGCGGAGTGTGGATCACGCCCGGGCACCGCGGCCGGATCGCGAGCGTGCTCCGCCATGCCCCACGCAGCGTGCGCCTCGTCGTGGTCACCGACAACGAGAGGATCCTCGGCCTGGGGGATCTGGGAGCGGGGGGATGGGGATCCCGGTCGGAAAGCTCGCGATCTACGTGGCGGCGGCGGGCGTCCATCCCGCGACGCACGCTCCCGGTGAGCCTCGACGTCGGCACCGACAACGAGGAGCTGCTGGCCGACCAGCTGTACCTCGGGTGGCGCGCGCCGCGGCTGCGCGGAGCCGAGTACGACGTCGCTGGTCGACGAGTTCGTGGCCGCGGTGAAGTCCACCTTCCCCGACGTCGTCCTGCAGTGGGAGGACTTCAAGAAGGCGAACGCGTTCCACCTCCTCGAGCGCCACCGGCGGACCTGCCCAGCTTCAACGACGACATCCAGGGCACGGCGGCCGTGGTGCTGGCCGGGGTCCTCACCTCCGAGCGCGTCACCGGGCGGCGGCTGGCCGGCGAGCGCATCGTCATCCTCGGCGGCGGCGCCGCCGGGGTCGGTATCGCGCAGCTCCTGCGCATCGCGCTCATGAGACAGGAACGGAGCGTCGCGGACACCTTGCGAATCCATCGCCGTCATCGACAGCCAGGGCCTGCTGGTCGACGACACGCCCATCGCCGACGCGCACAAGCGCCCGTTTGCCTGGCCGGCGGAGCTGGCGGCCCGCCGCGGCCTCGCGGGCGGACGCCGGGCACTGCTCGACGTGATCAATGCCTTCGAGCCCACGGTGTTGATCGGCGCGTCGGGGCAGCCGGGCGTGTTCGACGAGGCGGTGATCCGCGCCGTGGCGGCCCACGTCGAGCGTCCGGTGATCCTGCCCCTGTCGAATCCCACTTCGAAGAGCGAGGCCGTGCCGGCGGACGTCCTCGAGCTGGACCGGAGGGCGGGCCCTGGTGGCGACGGGCAGCCCGTTCGAGCCCGTCGCGCGCGGCGAGCGGCCGACGCGCATCGGCCAGGCCAACAACGCCTTCGTGTTCCCCGGCGTGGGCCTGGGCGCGCTGGTGAGCCGCGCGTACATGGTGACCGACGAGATGTTCCTCGCCGCCGCGGAAGCGCTGGCGCGATGCGTAACCGCCGGCGACCTCGACGCGGGGAGCCTGTACCCCCGCATCCGCGACCTCCGCGCGGTCACCGCGAGCGTGGCGGAAGCCGTGGTGCGCGAGGCGCGCCAGGCCTGTGTCGGCCTGCCATACGAGAACAGCGCGATCCCCGGCGCCGTGGCCCGTGCCATGTGGGAGCCGGTCTATCCGGAGCTGGTGCTCGCCCCCGAGCGTGCGTCCGCGCCCGCCGCCGCGTGCGCGGTGCCCGCTCACTTCGAATGAGCGTTCTCGTCCTGCCGCGGCCGGCCTTTGCGGGCGCGAGCGACGCGATCGTCGTCCTGGTAGGGACGGCAAACGTGGGCAAGAGCGCGCTGTTCGGCGCCCTCACCGGGCGCTACGCGACGGTGTCCAACTACCCCGGCACGACCGTGGACGTGAGCTCCGCGCACGCGATGGTGGACGGCGCCCGCGTGCTCGTGCTCGACACCCCGGGCACGTCGTCGCTCATCCCGCTCTCGGAGGAGGAGCGGGTCACCCGCGACGTGTTGCTCGACCGGAACGTCCGCGCGGCGGCGGTGGTGGCCGACGCCAAGGACCTGCGCCGGGGGATCGCCCTCGCCCTGCAGCTCGCGGAGATGGGCGTGCCTTTCGCGGTGTGCGCGAACATGATGGACGAGGCGGAGGCGGACGGCCTCGAGCCGGACCTCGAGCTGCTGGCGTTCCGCCTGGGGGTGGACGTGGTGCCGACGGTGGCCACGCGCGGCGTCGGCCTGGGCGGCGTCCGCGAGGCGCTGTCCCGCGCCCGTCCTTCCACCGCGTGCGTGGCCTATCCCCCCGAGGTGGAGCAGGCGCTCGCGTCGCTCCTTCCGTACATGCCGAAAAGGCGCGTGGCCCCCCGCGGCCTGGCTCTGCTGGCCCTGGCCGGCACCGACCTGGATTGGCTGTGGCCGCGACTGACGTCGCACGGCCGCGCCCACGTCGAGTCCGCGCGCGCCGATCTGGCGGGGGCGATGGTGGAGCCCGCGGCGTGCGCGATCGCCAGGGTCCGTCTTGCCGAAGCGGACCGCCTCGCCCGGGAGTCCGCTCCGCGTCCGGCCGCACGGCGGCGCCTGCGCCTGGCCGAACGCCTCGAAGCGCTGACCGTCCATCCGACATGGGGCTATCCCATCCTGGCCGCGGTGCTCGTGCTGGTCTACGCGTTCGTCGCCAAGCTCGGCGCGGGCGTGCTCGTGGACCTGCTGGAGGACGGGCTGTTCGCCGGGGTCATCTCGCCCCTGGCCATCCGCCTGGCCGACGCGGTGGTGCCGTGGGCCTGGGCGCGTGACCTGCTCGTCGGCCCCTACGGGATCGTCACCATGGCCTTCGCCTATGCCCTGGCCCTGATCCTGCCCATCGTCAGCACCTTCTTCGTGGCCTTTGCGGTCCTCGAGGACTCCGGGTACCTGCCGCGCCTGGCCGTGCTGTCCAACCGCGTGCTGCGCAGCATCGGACTCAACGGCAAGGCCGTGCTGCCCATGGTGCTGGGCCTCGGCTGCGGAACCATGGCCACCCTGACCACGCGCGTGCTGGAGACGCGGAAGGAGCGGATGATCGCGATCCTCCTCCTCGCCCTCGGCGTCCCGTGCTCCGCGCAGCTCGCGGTGGTGATGATCCTGCTGGCGCCGCTCCCGCTTGCCGCCACCGTTCTGTGGTTGGCGGTGATGGCGATGTCCATCCTGATCGTGGGCTGGCTGGCCGCGCGCGCGCTGCCCGGGGAGTCGAGCGAGCTGGTCATCGACCTGCCGCCGCTGCGCCTGCCGACGCTGGGCAACGTCCTCAACAAGACCCTCGGCCGCGTGGAGTGGTACCTGAAGGAGGCGGTGCCGCTGTTCGTGGCCGGGACCGTCATCCTCTTCGTGGCCGATCGCGTGGGCGCGCTCGGAGCCGTGGCGCGATTCGGCGAGCCCGTCGTCACGGGCCTGCTCGGGCTGCCGCCTTCGGCGGCCACCGCGTTCGTGGCCGGATTCCTGCGGCGCGACTTCGGCGCCGCGGGGCTCTTCCGCCTCGCCGAGCAGGGCCAGCTCGATCCCGTGCAGGCGCTGGTGGCCACGGTGACGGTGACCCTGTTCATCCCGTGCTTCGCGAGCTTCCTGATGATCGCCCGCGAGCGGGGATGGACGACGGCGCTGGCGGTGATGGCCTTCGTGGTATGTTTCGCCCTCGGCACCGGCGCGCTGCTGCGCGCGGCGGTGGAGGCCATGGCATGAGCTGCCGGTGCCCGCTGTGCGGGGCTGGTGTCGCGGGCGGCGGCAGCGGTTGCGCGAGCTGCCCGCTGGCCTGGAGCTGCGACCTCATGAGCTGCTGGCGCTGCGGCTATCAGTTCCCGCGGGAGTCGCGGCTGCTGGCCTGGGTGAAGCGCCGGCTGCACCGGCGTCCCGTGACCACACCCGGCCCGGCCACCCTGGACGATGTCGCCACCGGGACGACGTGCGTGGTGGCGCAGGTCGAAGGCGATGCCGCCCTGCAGGTGAGGCTCGCGCACCTGGGCCTCGGCGCGGGCGCCGAGGTGCGCGTCGACCAGCGCCGGCCCGAGCTCGTCCTCCAGGTCGGGGCCGCGCGTTTCGCGGTCGAGCGCAGCATCGGGCGCCGCGTGATCGTCCACGCCGCGCGCACCGCCGTGGGGTCCTGAACGCCGCCTTCGGACGAAGGAGGATGAGATGACGCGAATGAGATGGTTCATCGGGGCGGCGAGCGCGGCGTCGGTCTTCGCCGCCACGGCGGCGACGGCCCAGCAGACCGCGGAGTCCGTTCGTCCGCCGGCACGACGGAGCGGCCATATACAAGACCTACTGCGCCGTCTGTCACGGCGTGGACGCGAAGGGCGACGGGCCGCTGGCAGGGAACCTGCGCCACGCGCCGCCCGACCTCACCGTGCTCGCCAAGCGCAGCGGCGGGAAGTTCGACGCCGACCGGGTGCATCGCATGATCGACGGCCGCGATCCCATCAAGGGACATGGCGGTCCCGACATGCCCATCTGGGGCGACGCCTTCAAGCGCTCCACCGAGGGGTCCGAGCGAGAAGGCGGTGAAGGCGCGCATCGATGCCCTGGTCGAGCACTTGAGGGCTCTCCAGCGTCAGTAGCCGCGCATTTCCTGCGCTGAGTGTCGCGCGAGGCGCGATCTTCGCGCCTGCGGCGACGATGCATGCGCCGCCGATGCTTCCAAACCGCGGGCGCCGCGGCATTTCCTTCCCGTGTGCCGTGGCACCCACGTTGCTCTCCAGAGTGGCGTGGATGAACTTCTGATCGGGATCGCGGGCACCGGCGGCGACGGGGTCGTATCCGCGGGCGAATCGCTCATGGGCGCCCTCGCCGCCTCCGGCTATTACGGCCTGATGACCAAGAGCTTCGGCTCGCAGATCCGCGGGGGCGAGGCTTCGTGCCGCATCCGCATCGCGACCACGCCGGTCCGCAGCGCCGGCGGCACGCTCGACGTCGCGGTGGCCCTCGACTGGGACGACTTCCCGAAGTTCGGGGCCGAGCTGCCCGTGGACGGGCACACCACCGTGCTGTACGACTCCGCGAGCGGCGTCGCTCCCGACCGGCTGCCCCTGGAGGGCGTCCGCCCGATCGAATCCCTGGCCGTCCCCATCGACGAAATCGCGCGCGCCTCTTCCGGCTCCGACAAGGCCAAGGCGACGGTGGTGCTCGGGCTCCTCGCCGGCTGGTTCGGCGTCGCCCCGCAGGCGCTGCTGACCGGCATCCGCTTGAAGTTCGCGCGCAAGGGCGCGGAGGTGGTGGCCGCCAACGAGCGCGCGTTCGCGGCCGGGCTCGCCTTTGCGGGCGAGCACCCGCTGGGCGCCCCCAAGCCCCTCGCGCCGCCAATCGTCGCCGGACGGAAGTGGCTGGCCGACGGCAACGAGATGTGCGCGGCGGCGGCCGTCTTTGCCGGCTGCGAGTTCTTCGGCGGGTATCCCATCACGCCCTCCACCGAGATCATGCAGTCGCTCGGCCGCGACCTCTGGAAGTTCGGGGGCGCCGTCCTGCAGGCCGAGGACGAGATCGCGGGGGTCGGCGCCGCAATCGGGGCGTCGTTCGCGGGCCGCAAGGCGATGACCGCGACCTCCGGCCCCGGCATGTCGCTCATGACCGAGATGCTGGGCCTCGCCACCATCGCCGAGCTGCCGCTGGTCTGCGTGAACGTGCAGCGCGGTGGACCTGCCACCGGGATGCCGACCAAGAGCGAGCAGTCCGATCTCTTCCAGGCCGTGTTCTCCGCCCACGGCGACGCCGCGCGCCCGGTGCTGGCGCCCACGAGCGTGGCGGACATGTTCAACGTCACCGTCGCCGCCTTCAACATCGCGGAGGCGCTGCAGACGCCGGTGATCGTCCTCTCCGACCAGGAGCTGGCGCAGCGCAAGGAGATCTTCGACCCCATCGAGACGTCGGGCGTCCAGATCGTCGACCGCCGCCGCCCGGCGCCGGGAGAGCTCGAAGGTTACGAGCGCTTCCGGGCGACCGAGTCCGGCGTGAGCCCGATCAGCCAGCCTGGAATGGCCGGCGGGCAGTACCTGGCGTCCGGTATCGAGCACACGGCGTCCGGCGCTCCCACCGCGAGCGGCGCCGTGCACGCGCAGATGACCGGGAAGCGCTTCCGCAAGCTGCGGGCGCTGCACGCGCGGCACGACCTGTTCGAGCGCCGCGGGCGCCGCGATGCCTCCATCGGCCTCATCGCCTGGGGCAGCGTCGCCGGCCTGGCCCACGAGGCGTTCGAGCACGCGGAAGGGGAGGGCCTGGACGTCCAGCTCCTCGTGCCGCGGCTCGTCTACCCGGTGCTGGAGGACGTCTACCGGGAGTTCTTCGCCCGCGTGCGCGCGGGGCTGGTGGTCGAGCAGTCGTTCCAGGGGCAGCTCTACCGGATCCTTCGCATGTTCGTGGACGTGCCCGCGGGCGTGCAGTCGCTCGCGCTTCCGGGGGCGAGCCCCATCGCCGTCACCGACATCGTCGACCGCCTGCGCGCCGCCGCGCTCGCTCTCCAGCGCAGCCACGCCGCGGAGATGCAACCCGTCGAGTAGGGGAGATCATGAACTTCAAGAGCGCGCTCAAGCCCATCTGGTGCCCCGGCTGCGGCGACTTCGGAGTGCTGCAGGCGCTGTACCGCGCCCTGACCGCGGTCGGCCGCCCGCCGCACGAGGTCGCGTTCGTGTCCGGCATCGGATGCTCGAGCCGCATTCCCGGCTACACCACCGCGTATGGCTTCAACAGCATCCACGGGCGTGCGCTGCCCATCGCCCAGGGCATCAAGATCGCCAACCCGGAGCTGCTGGTGCTGGTGGCGGGCGGCGACGGCGACGGCTTCTCCATCGGCGGCGGCCATGTCCCGCACGCGGTGCGGCGCAACGTGGACCTCACGTACATCGTGATGGACAACCAGATCTACGGTCTCACCAAGGGCCAGCTCTCGCCGACGTCCCGCAAGGGGCTGCGCACGGTCACTTCGGTGACGGGCAGCATCGAGCAGCCGTTCAACCCGCTGCTCGCCGTGCTCGCGTATGGCGCGCCCTTCGTCGCGCAGGGAACCCCGGCCGACATGGCCGGCCTCTCCTCCATGATCGAGGAGGCGATCCGCTACCCCGGCTTCGCGTTCGTGAACGTGCAGTCGCCCTGCGTGACCTTCGGCGACCATGACTGGCAGTTGAAGGCCCACAAGGCGGAGATGGAGAAGGCCGCCGACCGGGGCCACGATCCGTCCGACCGCATCCGGGCCATGGACCTGGCCCAGGGGTATGGGAGCGAGCTGGTGACCGGCGTCTTCTACCGCGACCCGGAGCCGCCGCCGACGTACGAGTCGCTGGTCCGCGAGCGGCAGGACGCCGGTCGCGTCGATGCCGCCCAGCGCGCGCGGGTCCTCGAGGCCTTCGTGGCGCGGCAGGCCGGGGAGAGTGTCGCATGAGCGCATCGGTCGCCGCCAAGCCGCGCGGGCCCCGGCCCGTCCTGGTCCCCGACTGCTGCAAGGGCTGCGGGCGCTGCATCGAGGCCTGCGCGCGTCACTGCATCGAGGAGGGGGCGGCGATCCATCCCGCGACCGGCCTCGTCCCCGTGCGCCTGCACCTCGAGGACTGCACCGCTTGCGGGCTGTGCTTCGCTGCCTGCCCGGAGCCGTACGGCTTGCGCCCGGACGCGGAGGGCGAGGTCCTCCCTCCCGAGCCAATGCCGGCCCGTGGCCCCATTCCCGTGCCCATCCCCGATGAGTGGCTGCCGTTGCCCGCGTCGGCGCCCCTCGTCGTCAAGGGCAACCACGCCGCGGCCATCGGCGCGATACTCGCCGGCTGCCGCCACGTCTTCGGCTACCCGATCACGCCGTCCACCGAGGGCGCGGAGCTGCTGGCCGAAGCTGCTCCGCCGGGCCTGGGCGGGGTCGTTCCTGCAGGCCCCGAGCGAGGTCGCCACCGTCAACATGGTGTACGGCGCCGCGGCGGGCGGCCTCCGGACGATGACCGCTTCCTCCGCGCCCGGCTTCAGCTGATGCACGAGGGCATCTCGTACATGGTCGGCGCCGAGCTGCCGTGCGTCATCGTGAACGTGACGCGGGCGGCCCCGGGCTCGGTAACCTCGGCCCGAGCAGACCGACGTCAAGCTCGAGTGGTCAAGGGCGGTGGCCACGGGAACACCCACGCCATCGTGCTACGCGCCCGCACCGCCCAGGAGATGTCGACCTCACCTTGCTGCCTTCGACGCGGTCCGTCTACCGCAACCCGGTCGTCGTGCTGCCGATGGCTACCTCGGCCAGATGATGGGGACGGTCGAGCTGCCGCGGGCGAGCCGTTCGAGGGGGGCGACCCGAGTGGGCGGTATGCGGCGACGCCGGGACCGATCCAACCTGATCGCGTCGATCCGACCTGCTGCCCCGAGGCGACCTCGAGCGCCTTCAACCGCACCTGAACGCCAAGTACGCCCGCAGGCCGCGGGCGAGCTGCCCGAGTGCGACCTCTACCGCTGGTCGATGCCGAGGTGGCGCTCGTCGCTCGCCATCATCGCCGGGTGCATGGCGTAGAGCGCGGTGCGGTCGGGTCCGCGAGACGCGGGATGAAGGTCGGCCTGTTCCGGCCGGTCACGCTCTGGCCGTTCCCATCCGCCGGCTGGCGCCGAGGCCGAGCGGCCTGCGGCGGATCGTCGTGGTCGAGCTGTCGGACCCGGGCAGATCGAGGACGAGCTCCGGCTCGGCCCTAGCCAGCGGTATCGTGCACCCTCGGCTATCGACACGGCCGCCAATGGGCGGGTGGTGCCCTCGCCCGAGGAGATCGCCGACGTAGCGTGCACACGCGCGGGGGCGCCGATGCCGACCGCCGTGGTGCATAGCCGGCACGCGCGTCGATCTACGAGCGCTTCGAGCGCCACGCCCACGGCAGGGCGTGAAGGGCGTGAGCACCCACTACTGCCCGGGCTGCGGCCACGGCCTCGTCCACAAGTACCTCGCCGAAGCATCGACGACCTGGGGTCCAGGACCGCACGATCGCGATCGTCGCTCCGTCGGCTGCGCGGTCTTCGCCTACTACTACTTCGACGTCGGGAACGTCGCAGGCCGCCCACGGCCGCGCCCGCCCGCGGTCGCCCCGGCCTGAAGCCGCCAATCCCCGACAGCGTCGTCGTCGGCCTACCAGGGCGACGGCGACCTCGCGGCGATCGGCCGGACCAGATCATCCATGCCGCGCAGCCGCGGCGAGCCCGATCACGGTCGTCTTCGTGAACAACGCGATCTACGGCATGACCGGCGGCCAGATGGCGCCGACGTCCGTCATGGGGATGAAGACGTCGACGACGCCCGAGGGTCGTGGCGCGCCCACCGAGGTCGCCGCTTCGCGTTTGCGAGCTGATCGCCCAGCTCGACGGGCCGGTCTACGTCGAGCGGGTGGCCGTCTGCGATCCCCGCCAAGCAACGCGCGAAGGCGGAGCCGCGCGATCCGCAAGCGCGGTCGAAGCTGCAGCTGGACGGCCGCGGCTTCTCGCTCGTCGAGATGCTGTCGCCTTGCCCCCCCACCTGGAAGCTCTCGCCGGTCGATGCGGCGTAGTGGACGGTGAAGGAGATAGGTCCCGACCTTCCCGCTCGGGGTCTTCCGAGACGGGCACGCGCCGGAGCCGTCGGCCGGCATGGGCGGCGCCGCGGTCCTCGAACCCGACGCTCGTGGGATGCGGGCGCTGCTCCGGATCGCGGGGAGCACGCAGTGTCGGCGCATTCCCGAGGGCGGCCGGCCCCTGGCCGAGACTCGGCGTGAAGGTCGCCGGATTCGGCGGGCACGGCGTGCAGACCTGCTCGGCACGCTCCTGGCGCGGGCCGGCTGCGATCGACCAGCGTGTCTACGTCGCCCACATCCCGAGCTACGGCCCGAGATGCGAGGCGGCACCGCGAACGCGGGACGTGACGCATCGCCGAGGACGAGGTGATCGGCCCCCGCTCGTCGATCGTCCCGCAGTCCTCGTCGCGATCAACGGCCCGAGCCTGGCGAACGCTTCGGCCCCGCCGTCGCGGCGGGTGGGACCGTGATCTACGACTCGCTCGGTGACTCCGGCCGCCCGACCTCGCGGTCCGGCGTGACCGCGTCCCGGCGTGCCCGCGAGCGAGATCGCCGAGCCGGCTCGGCGCGCCGAAGGTGACGAACATCGTGATGCTTGGCGCGATGCTGGGCCACCGGCCTCCTGCCCGCAGAGGCGATCCTGGCCGCGGTCCGCCACGCCCTCCGCGCCAAGGGCGCGCTCATCCCCGTGAACGAGGAGGCGTTCGCCTGGGGCGCGCGCGCGGTGGCCGCGGACGGCCGCGCGTGCTGCGCCGAGTCGCAGGCGGACGGCGCGCCCTGCCCGACCGCGCAGGGCGCGTGCGCGGAATGCGCCCGGGCGCAGGAGGCGGCGCTGCCGCCGCTGGCGCCGGTGCATTGACGTGGACATCGGCATCCCGCGCGAGATGCGCACGGGCGAGCAGCGCGTCGCCTTGACTCCCGCCGGAACCACGGCCCTCGTCCATCAGGGGCACCGTGTCTGGGTCGAGACGGGCGCGGGGGCCCGCGCCGGCGATCCCCGGACTACCAGGCGGCGGGCGCCACCATCGCCTACACGCGCGAAGAGCTGTTCGCGAGGTCGGACCTGGTGGCGGCCGTGTTCCCTCCCCGAGCCCGCCGAATACGATGCTTTGCTGCCGCGCCGGGCCAGATCGTGGTCGCGTTCTGGATGCTGCCCGCCGGCCGCCGCGAGGACGTCCTCGCCCTCCAGGAGCGCGGGATCACCGCCATCGCGCTGGAGGCCATCGCCGACGCCTACGGCCGCGCCCCCGTGCTCGAGAGCATGTCCGAGATCGCGGGCAGCCTCGCCATCACCGTCGGCGCCTGCCTCCTGCTGAGCGCTTTCGGGGGCAAGGGGGTCCTGATCGGCGGGGCGCCGGGGGTGCCGCCCGCGCACGTGGCGATCCTGGGCGCGGGCGCGCTGGCCGGCGCGCGGCCCGGGCGGCGCTGGGCCTGGGGCGCAGGTGATGCTGCTCGACACGCGGCCGGCGGCGCTGCGCGAGGCCACGCGGCCTCCGGCCGCACCTGGCCACCATGTTGTCCACCCCCGCCAACGTGGAGAAGGCCCTCTCCTTCGCCGACCTCGTGCTGGGCGCGGTGGCGCGTCCACGGCGAGCGCGCGCCCGGTGCTGGTGACGCCGGCGACATGCTCGCGCCTGATGCGGCCGCGCAGCGTGGTGGTGGACCTGTCCATCGACATGGGGGGCTGCTTCGAGACCTCGCGGCCGACCGCCTTTCCCGACCCCACCTACGAGGTGGACGGGATCCGGCACTTCTGCGTGCCGAACCTGCCCGCGGCGGCCGCCCGCTCCGGCCACGCTCGCCCTCACCAACGCCGTGCTGCCGTATCTCCTCGAGGTGGCCGGACTCGGGGCTCGACCACGCGCTCGCCGCCATCCGCGAGCTGCGCCGCGGGACGTCTACCTTCACGCGCGGGCGCTGCGCGCGGCGAGTCGCTGGCGCGCGCATTCGACCTGCCCCTGGCCCCGCTGCCGTGGCGGCCGGCGAGCCCCATGACACTGGGCCGAGAGCTACCGCAGCCGCGTGACCACCGCCGCGGAGGCGCGTCGAAGGCGATCCGCTCCGGCGACCACGTCTGGGTCCACGCCGGCTGCAACAACCCGGAGGAGCTGGTGCGGGCGCATGGTGGCCCGCGCGGACGAGCTGGAGGGACGTCGAGGTCTCGCACCTCCTCACCTTCGGCTGCGCCGACTACGTCCGACCCGCGGTACGCGCGGCCTTCCGGCACCGCTCGCTGTTCACCGGCGCCAACGTCCGGCAGGCGGTCGACGACGGCCGCGCCGACTTCGTCCCCGTCCATCCTCTCCGAGATCCCGCGCCTCATCCGGACCGGAGCCCTGCCCGTGGACGTGGCCCTCGTCCACGTCTCCCCGCCCGACGAGCACGGCTTCTGCTCGTTCGGCGTGGCGTGGAGTGCACGAAGGCCGCGGCGGAGCGGGCGCGCACGGTCGATCGCGCTCGTGAACCGCCGGATGCCCGCGCTCCCTGGGCGACTCCTTCATCCACGCCTCGCCGCCTCACCCACGTGGTCGAGGTGGACCGGCCGGTGGTGGAGCTGCCGGCCGGGCCGGGGCGGGGAGGCCGCGCGCGCCATCGGCGCCCACGTGGCCGAGCTCATCGAGGACGGGGCGACCCTGCAGATGGGCATCGGCGAGATCCCGGACGCCGTGCTCGCTGTTCCTGCGAGAACAAGCGGACCTCGGCATCCACACCGAGATGTTCTCGGACGGGGTCGTGGACCTCTTCGAGAAGGGCGTGATCACCAACGAGGCCAAGACGCGTCCACCGCGGGAAGATCGTCGCCTCGTTCGTCCTCGGCACGCGGAGGCTTCGACTTCCTCGACAACAACCCCTTCGTGGAGTTCCACCCCACCGACTACGTGAACGACCCCTTCGTGATCGCCCAGAACGACAAGATGGTGGCCATCAACTCCGCCCTTGCCGTGGACCTCACGGGCCAGGTGTGCGCGGACTCCATCGGCCGCGCGATCTACTCCGGCTTCGGCGGCCAGCTCGACTTCATCCGCGGCGCCGCGCCGGTCCAGGGCGGCAAGCCCGATCATCGCCCTGCCCTCCACGGCGAAGGGCGGGCGCGTGTCGCGCATCGTGGACGCTGCTCGGCCGAGGGCTCGGGGGTCGTGACCACGCGCGCGCGACGTGCACTACGTGGTCACCGAGCACGGCATCGCGCAGCCTTCGGCAAGTCGCTGCGCGAGCGGGCCCGCGCGCTGATCGCCGTCGCCGATCCCGACTTCCGCCCCGAGCTCGAGGCGGCGGCCCGGCGCCGCCACCTGACATAAGGAGGGCAGCGCCATGGCCGTGTCCGACGTACTGACGGCTGCCCCGGTCGCCGCGAGACGCCCGTGGGCGGACCGCTTCGCCCAGCGCACGCAGCGGCATGACGAGCTCGGCCATCCGCGAGCTGCTGAAGCTGACTGAGGACCCCGAGATCATCTCGTTCGCCGGCGGCCTGCCCGCCCCCGAGGTCTTTCCCCGCGCCCGAGATCGAGCGGCGGCGCGCCGCGTCCTCGGGGAGCACGGCGCGACCGCGCTCCAGTACGGCGCCACCGAAGGCTACCTGCCCCTGCGCGAGATGCTGGTCCGCCACATGGTGCGCTACGGGATCGACGTCGGCGCCGGAGAACGTGCTCGTCACCACCGGCGTCGCAGCAGGCCCTCGACCTCGTCGGCAAGCTGCTCATGAACCCCGGCGACCACGTGGCTGACCGAGGAGCCCACCTACCTCGGCGCGCTCCAGGCCTTCACGCGCTACCAGGCCGCGCTTCCTCACGGTGCCGGTGGACGACGAGGGCCTGCGGGTCGACCGCCTCGGAGGACGCGCTCCGCGCGCGACCGAAGTTCCTCTACGTGCTGCCGAACTTCCAGAACCCTGCGGGGTACGACCCTGTCCCTGGCCCGGCGGCGCCGCCTGGTCGAGCTCGCCAGCCACTACGGACCCCGATCGTCGAGGACGACCCCTACGGCCAGCTCCGCTACGAGGGCAAGCACCTGCCCGCCGCTCGTCAAGACTCGACGCCGAGCTCCACGGCTGCGCCCACGGCGAGCAGCTCCTTCCGCGGCGGCGTGCTCTACCTCGGCACGCTCTCCAAGATGCTTGCGCCCCGGGCTGCGCGTCGGCTGGATCGTGGCGCTCCGGAGGAGGTCATCGCGAAGCTGGTCCAGCTGAAGCAGGGCGCCGACCTCCACACCAGCACCTTCGCGCAGATGGTGGCCCACGAGACCGCGCGCGGCGGCTTCCTCGACCGCCACGTCCGTCGCATCCGGCGCGGTCTACGGCGAGCGCCGCGACGCCATGCTCGACGCGCTCGAGCGCCACTTCCCGCCGGGCGTACGTTGGACGCGGCCCGAGGGCGGGCTCTTCCTGTGGGTGACCCTGCCCGAGGGCGCTCGACTCCGCCGGCCCTGCTAGCCGACGCCCTGGCGCGAAAAGGTGGCTTTCGTCGCCGGGCCCGCCGTTCTCGCCCGCAGGCGGCGGCGCGACGACCTTCCGGCTGAACTTCTCCTACTGCACGCCCGAAGCGATCCGACGAGGGCATCCGCCGCCTGGGCGGCGTACTCAGCGGCGCCGCCCAGCGGACGCCCGCAGGGAGGCCGCCGATGATCGCCGGGAGCCCGTTCGAGGGGGCCCCGCGGTGGAAACCCAGGCCGCCGCTCGCATTCACTCCATCCATCCGTCGCATCCTGTGCCCGAACGACCTCAGCGAGGAGTCGGACACCGCCATGGCCCATGTCTGCCTGATCGCGGAGCGTTTCGACGCCGAGCTGAGCGCTTTACCACTCGATCGACGTGCGCAGGGTGGCGCAGGCCGCCGGACGGGCGCGCCCCTCGTGGAGGCGCTGCGCGGGGCGGGGCGCGAGGCGACGCGACACCTCGAGGCCTGCGCCGCCCGGACCTCCGCCGCACCCGCGTCGCGGTGGACGACGAACTGTCGCCGCATCGGGGCCGTCGCGGAGGCCATCGCCGACGGACCGGCCCGATCTCACGGTATGTCGAGCCACGGCCGCGGGGATTCGCTACCTCGTCAAGGGCAGCGTGGCCGAGATCGCCACTCGAGAGAGGGCGGTCGCGCGATCCTCTGGCGTCGCGGCCGGAGCCACGGGCCGCCCGCCCGTACCGTAGGCTGCTCGTCCCGACCGGACCTGCGGTCGCGCGGGGCGTCGCTATCGCCGCGCCGTGGTGGCGCGCGCCTCCGCCGCCCAGGTGGTGGCGGTGCATTGATACCCTTCGCGCGGGCTTCGCTGAGCGGGGCGCCACAGGCGCTCGAGACGGCGCGTTCCCGGAGAAGGCGGGACGTGGTGCGCTTCCTCCAGCCGCAGTTCCTCGGCCTCTCCGTCACCGCCCGCGTCGAGCTCGGTCCGGGCTGGGAGACATCCCGTCCATCGCCGTAGAGGAAGGCCGCGACCTGATCGTGATGTCGACCCACCGCGACGACAGCCTGATCGACGTGCTGGTGGGCAGCCGCGCGGAGAGAATCGCCGACCTCGCGCCGTGTCCGTGATCGTGGTCGAGGTCCGCGGTGCGGCGTCGGACTCGCCACGATCGCGATCCCGGCGGACGCGGGGAACGGCGTTTCGCAGGGCCAGATCCCGTGGGATCACTGTCACACCTCCGCATGCGATTGGTGACATAGGCGTATGCATGCCGGTCCGCGGGTCGGCGAAGCCGAGGGGAGCCACCCGCGCCGGGCGCGCCGAAACGCGCCGGCGTGCCGAAAGGCCAGCTCGGGCACGTCTTCATGAAGCCCAGTGAAAACTGGATCTCGCCCTTGAGGCCTTCGTCGTAGAAGCCGTGCGCCCGATGGAATCGCCGGCGCGATGAGCGCTTGTACGGTCTCCTCGCGCAGACCGAGCTCCCGGCCTCCGGTCGCGAACGCGCTGTACGCCCGCGCCATGGCGCCGAGCTGTGCCGACGCCACCGCCGGACGGGACGTCAGGTTGCGCGCATAGACGCGCTCCTCGTCGAGCGGTAGCCACGTTCCTGGGTTGACCATGAGCGCCCTGAAGATGGCGGAACGTGGATTCATCGACGCCAGCATCAGCCGGAACGGCAGGTCACCAGCGTCTTGACTGGATTCCTCTTCTCGAGCACCGCCAGCCTGGAAGTCCGGGATCGATCGGCAGCCGAATGTAGAAATCCAGGTCGAGCGGTGACGCGATCTCGTCCTGGAAGAACTGCCCAAGGCTGCGGTGCCGTGGATCGACACGGCGCAGCAGCTCGCCTTCGAAGAATCCAAGGGCGACGGCGTGGTAGGCCTGGCGGCCGCCCGGCTCCCAGGCCGGGTTTCTGTCGAGCGAGCACGATCGCCAGCCGGTCCAGGTCCGCGACGACGCTCCTGTCGACGCGCTCGCCGAAACGCGAACAGGCCGGCCTGATGAGACAGCAGTTGCCTCACCGTCACCTTGTCCTTGCCCTCCTGGGCGAACTCCGGCCAATGTGCACACCCGCTCATCGTAATCGAGCCAGCCGCGCGAGTGGGCCACC
>CAWAKK010000001.1:0-472210 GCA_963782605.1 uncultured Solirubrobacterales bacterium | reverse complement strand
AAATCGAGAGCGTCGCCGGCGTGGTTCCGCTGGACGGCGTCACCACGAGCCACGAACCGCCGCCCGAGACAGTGGCGGATGCGGTGAATTGCGCCCCGCTCGCCGACGAGGAAAGCTGCACCGTTTGCGGCGCCGGCGCTGACGTGCCGAGCGTGTGGCTGAACGTCAATGTCGACGGCGTGACGGTAAACGTCTGCGGCGCCAACATCGTCAGTGTGACCGGGATATTCACCGCGGCGCCGCCAGTGGGCGTCACAATCACCGAGCCCGTATAGGTTCCTGGCGCGAGTCCGGCGCCGTTAGCCGCCACAGTTACGGTCCCCGGAGCAGTTCCGCTGGCCGGTGTGGCCGAAAGCCAGCCACTCACGGTGAAATCTGTGGTGACGTTGTAGGCGATCGCGCCCGGAGAGCCGGAAATCGCCACTGTTCGTGTCGCGGGAGCCGGTCCGTTTTGGGCCTGCGTGAAATTCAGCGACGTGGGAGTGGCCGTGATCGTGCCCGCGGTGACGACCAATTGCACGTTGACCGTGGCCGGACTTCCGCCCGTGACGCGAGTGACCGTCACCGTGCCGTTGTAGGTTCCCGGTGAAGAGTAGATCCATTGGCCGTGACCGTAATCGTGCCGGAGGTCGATCCGCTGGCCGGAGTAATCGTGAGCCAATTGCCGGTTCCACTGGTCACGACGGCTGCCGTCCAGTTGAGTGCTTGCCCGCTGCTCGATACCGTGATGGTTTGCGCGGCCGGCGCAGCGCCGCCCGCGGTCTGCGCGAACGAGAGCGTCGCGGGTGCCACCGACAACACACCCGCAGTCACCGTGAACGTAACCGGAATCGTGATCGGGCTGTTGGCGACCGGCGCGCCGCTGGGATTGGTTGCCGTAATGGTTACGCTTCCGGCATAGGTTCCGGCGGACAGAAGCCCTGGCTGCACAAACACCGTAATCACGTTGGAACCGCTGGCTGTAGAGCCGTTGGGCTCCCGCAATCAGCCAACTGCTGCCGCCGCTTGCCGTGCTCGTAGTGACGGTATAGTTCAGTTGTTCGGTCGCGCTGGTACCGTTCACCGTGATCTGCTGTGACGCGGGCGCCGCGCCATTTTCCTGGGCCGTGAAGTTGAGCGCGGCCGGGCTCACGGAGAGGAGCGGCGAGCTGCTGATGTGCATCGTAACCGGGATGGTAACGGGACTGTTCGGCGTGCTCGCGCCGCTGCGGCATTCACCCCAGTGACTACAATCGTGCCGTTACACAAGTTCGTCGCCGGCAGGAACAACCGTGGCGTTCGGAGTGACTGTGAAGGATCCTGGCGTGGAGCCCGTAGTCGCGCCTGCGAGAGTGAACCATCCACGCGGGGCAGTTGCCCGTCGTGACGGTGGTGGTGTAAGAGATGGCCGCGCCGGTGCTGGGTACGGCATGGTTTGAATCGCGGGCGGAAGCTGGCCGGTCTGAACCGGGAAGACAATCGGGCAGGATTGGGCCGGAATCGAGCATCCGTTTACTGTCATCACGATCTGCGGATCGTTGGCTGACTAGTAGCGTCACCGGAATGGTTTGTGCCGGGTTGCCTGCCCCTGTTCCGGTAATCGTGATGCGTCCCGGAGTAATTGCCTGGCATGAGTCCCGCGGGGTTCACCGAAATCGAAATGGGCGTGCCGGTGATACGCCGTAGCGGATACAGTCAGCCAGCTCCCTGTATTATTGGTGCTAGCCGAAATGCTGAGCGCCATCTGACCCGTGGTCGAGCTGGGTGGAACTGCTGTAGACGTGGGCGTCACTGTCTTGCGGCGCCGGTATGGCGGCGCCCAATTGATAATTGAATGCGAGCGTGGCGCCGGGCACATTGAGCAGCGGCGAATTGGACACCAGCAGCCTGACGGCCACGTCCTGTTGCGCCGGCGAGCCGCCCGTAGCATTCACGGTAACTTTGCCGTGTATATAAGCCTTGCGGAAGGTTCCGGGTGGTGTCGTAGCTGACTGTCACCGGCTTGCTGCCATTGGCCGGGATCGTCGCCGGTCGGTGGATTGACCAGAATCCAGTTGGCGCCCGAAGGATTATTGTCCACCGAAGACGTGAGGAAGAAATTGACCGCCTGCGTACCGGTGGTGGAGAGCGTCATTGTCTGCTGCGGCGTGTTGTTGGCTCCGCCAGTCTGGAAATTGATATTCACGGCCGACGGACTCACCGTCACCGGCGGCGCCGGCGTCACTGTCAGAGTGACAGCAACCACCACCGGTAAGAACCGAACCGCTGGCCGGTGTAAGGGTGACCGTGCCGTTGTAAGTCCCGGCCGCCAGTGCCTGCACGATTGCGCCATTCAGCGAGACCTGTATCGTGCCGGGTGAAATCCCGGTGGGCGGCGATACCTGCAGCCATGCCCCGCCCGAAGTCGTGGCCGCCACCGCGTTGAAGCTCGTCGGAGTTCCCGTCAGCGTGAGCGACTGGGCGCCCGGAACGGCGCCGCCCAGCGTATACGCAAACGCCAGCGACTGCGGCGTAACGCCAATACTGCCGACCGAAAAGGTTACCTGCACCACGGGAGCTGTTCCCGTGCCGCCAGACACGGTGATCGTGCCGGTATAGTTTGCCGGATTCAATCCCGCCGGGTCCGCGGTAACAGTGACGGCGGAGGGCGTCGGCGCCGGACCGACTGGGTTCACCTTTAACCAGGAGTTAGGCGGACTTACTATCAGCGACGAAGGCAGGGGCTGTTCCGGTGATATTCAATGTCTGCGAAACAGCCGCGCCATTACTTTGCGCGGAAAAGCTCAAGGTTGATTTGTCGACCGAAAGACTCTGCGCGTGGGCCAGACCGGCAGCGGCAAGAATCAACGTCGTAGTAAGAACGGAAACACTTGTTCAAGAAGAGACCTCCAGATTTGGGGCAAACCGGACGGGAAGGAAAGCCTGAGCGTTCCTCAAAGCAAGCGGCGTGCCATTCGCGCTCTATTTCCTTGCAGCTATTTGCAGTAACATCGGGCTAAGTCCGCGGTGCGCGTTGACACATCGCTGTGGCTTTGCGGACCACTACAGATGGATTAAGTGTCAGGCTGCGTATAGGCCGTGCTCGAGAATGTATCGCATGACGCTATCGGGCACGCCCACAGGATGACGGCCGGCAGCCAATTCGCCGCGGATCTGCGAGGAGGAAATCGGCAGGTTCAGGTTCGTTAATGGCGTGAACTGCACGCCTGGCGGAGCCTCGTAACTCGAGCCCGGCCGGTTCACGACAATGAATCGCACGGCGCGTGCGACGTCGGTCCAGCGGCGCCACGTCCGGATTTCCGCGAATGCATCGGCGCCGATGATGAAGAAAAGCTCATCGCCGGGGTCCATCTGCGCGCGAATCTTCTCGATCGTATCGATCGAGTAACTGCGCCCCGCGCCTTCCTCGATTCGCGAAACCGAGATCCGCTCATCCGCCGCGCAGGCAAGCTCCGCCATGCGCACGCGGTGTTCATATGGCGCATACGTGACGCCTGCTTTGTGCGGCGGATGGGCCGCGGGCACGAGCAGCACACGATCCAACCGTAATTCGTCCGCGGCCGTGCGCGGCGATTTCCAGGTGGGCGTCGTGAATAGGGTCGAAGGTTCCGCCGAAGATCGCGAGTCTCATGATCCGGGCGGGAGGCCGCTCAGGCCTTCTCGATAGTCACGGAGTTGATGCGGACTTCCTTTACCGGGCGGTCCTGCGGACCGCGCGGCACTTCCGAGATTTTCTTCACCACGTCGTAGCCTTCCGTAACTTCGCCGAACACGCGTGTGCTTGTTATCGAGCCATGGCGTGGCCGCCACGGTGACGAAGAACTGGCTGCCATTGGTATTCGGGCCGGCATTTGCCATGGAGAGAATGCCCGGCTTGGTGTGCTTCAGGGACGGATGGAACTCATCGGCGAACTTGTAGCCCGGCCCTCCGCGCCCCGTGCCTTCGGGATCGCCGCCCTGAATCATGAAATCCGGTATCACGCGATGAAAGATGGTGCCGTCGTAAAAAGGCTTGCCGGTCTTGGTCCCGTCCGCCAGCGTGACGAAGTTCTCCACGGTCTTCGGCGCTTCCGCTGCGAATAGCCGGACCTTGAACTTCCCCTCGCTGGTATCGAATAAGGCGTAAGTCTCGTTGGGCATCACTGCGATTGTAGCAACACTCCGATATGCTAGACTTGCGGGCGATACATGGCATCGCCAGTTCGACCATTCGCTTAACATTTGAAGAACACAAACAGTTGAGCCGGGAACTCATCAAAACCGCAGCGGCGCATGGTGGAACTTCGGCAATCTGGTGGCCGATGTCTACGGCGCTCGAAAATCATGTCAGCTACGCGTTTACGATAGCCGCGGACGCCATCGGCAAGTCTGCGTCACAGGATGCAGACGCAGGCGGCCGAGGACTGCCCGGGGATGCGCGCGGACGATTTGTACCGTTAGCCGGCCGCTGCCTTCACCAGCCTACCGGCTTGCCGTTGTTCTGCTCATCCAGCCATTTCTGAAGCGGCGCGAAATAGTCGCGAATCGCCGTAGCGTCCATCTCGCGTGCCCGCGATCTTTTCGAGCGCCTCCTGCCACGGGCGGCTCGCGCCCATCTCGAGCATGCCGTTCAGCTTGCGCCCGGCGGCCTTGCTGTCGAAAACCGAGCAGCGGTTGAGCGGCTCCGTGCAGCCCGCCGCCTGCGACAGCGCGCGGTGGAACTGGAACTGCAGAATATGCGCGAGGAAGTAGCGCATATAGGGAACATTGGCCGCGACGTGATACTTCGCGCCGGGATCGAAATCCTCCTCGGTGCGGCCCGTTCGGCGGCGCCACGCCCTGATACTTCAGCCGAAGCTCCCACCACGTCTCGTTGTACTTCTCCGGCGGGATCTCGCCCGAGAAGACCTTCCAGCGCCACTGATCGATCACCAGCCCGAACGGCAGAAACGCGACCTTCTCCAGAGCGCCGATGCAGCAGCAGGCCGATGTCCTTCGAAGTATCCGGCGCCTTGTCGAGCAGCCCGAGCTTCACCAGGTACTCGGGCGTGATCGAGAGCGCGATCGTATCGCCCACCGCTTCGTGGAAACCGTCATTGGCGCTGTCGCGGAAAAGAGGCGGCTGCTTGTTGTAGGCGCGCTGGTAGAAGTTGTGGCCGAGCTCGTGATGAATCGTCATGAAATCCTCGTCCGTGATCTCGATGCACATCTTGAGCCGCAGGTCTTCGACCGTAGTCGACGTCCCATGCGCTGGCATGGCAAACCACCTCGCGGTCGCGCGGCTTGGTGAAACAGCGATCGCTCCCAGAAAGTCTGCGGCAGCGGGCTGAATCCGAGCGAAGTGAAGAAGCTCTCGCCGTACTTCACCATCTGCTTCCAATCGGTGTTCTTCTTCTTCAGAAGCTGCGGTCAGGTCGTAGCCGGGATCGGCATTGGCGGGCTGCATCAGCGGATAAATGTTGTCCCAGTCCTGCGCCCACATGTTGCCCAGCAGGTAGGCGGGGATCGGGCCGTTGGCGGGCAACGACGTCGCCGTACTTCGCGCGCAGCTTCGATCGCACGTACGCGTGCAGCGAGACGTAGAGCGGCCGCACCTGCTCCCACAGCCGGTCGAGCTCCTTGGCGAAGGCGTCGGGCTCCATGTCGTACTTCGAGCGCCACATCGCGCCGTTGTCCTTGAAGCCGAGTTCGCGCGGCCCCTTTGTTGGCCAGCTCGACGTAGCGCACGAAGTCCTTGCGCATCGGTTTCGAGATGGCGTGCCAGCCGGTCCAGTGCCTCTTGCAGCTTCTTGGGGTCGCGGTTCTCGCCGAGGAATCTTGGAGAGCTCGACGATGTCCTTGCACGTTTCCGGACCACCGGGACAATACTTGCCCTTTCCGTACGTTCCCTCCATGCCGGCGACCAGGCGGGTGAGCTCCTCGGCTTCCTTGGGATCGGCCGGCGTAGCGAGGGTCAGCGAGAGCTTGAGCAGCTTGAGCTTGCGCGCAGTGTCGGGGTCGAGTCGACAGGCCGTCGAAGCTTGGTGGACTGTTTCGCGTAATCGACCGTGGCCTGCGATGGCGCGCTCATTCAGCTTGGCGGCGATGATTTCGCTGTCGTCGATGATGTAAGTGGACTTGATCCAGTCGGCGCGGCCGGCCTCGATGCCGAGGGCCAGCAGTTTCTGCTCGGCCTCGTCGGTGAAGGCCTTGGCCTGTTCCGGAGTGCCGTGGGCCGTTTCGGCCCGCAGGCGAGAGAGCGGCGAAGCGAAAGCGCAACAGCGCGACGGCGCGATCTTTCATTCTTCCACGTTAGCAAAGCGCACACGCGATTTTGCGGATCGCCAGCGTTTCACCGTGCTACGATCAAATCGTCTGCGTGACATCGCGGGGACGTAGTTCAGTTGGTTAGAACGCCGGCCTGTCACGTCGGAGGTCGCGGGTTCGAGCCCCGTCGTCCCCGCCATTCCTTTGCAACGTTTGCCAGTTTCCATGCGGCTTGCCGTTCGTGGCCGTCACGACAGCCCGGCGACACGAACCGCCACCAAGAGCCCCCAATACGCCGTTTGAACTGTAGCAGCTACTGTAGCAGTTGGAGGGTGGCGCCGGGACCGAGGGTAAATGGCAGCCGCTTCTCCGGCATGTTCATTTTATAGGGATTTCCGGAAAGACGGGGGCGAAGACGAGACGTCCGTCGTCGACGGTCTCGCGCTCGCGAATGCCTCGCAGGACCGGCCTCCCGGCGCGCGCGATCTCGCCATCCTCGACATCGATGTCGTGCGCGCCCCGGCGCAGCATCAGGTCCGGCTCGGGGCGATGCGCGAGCTTCGGGCGCAGACTCGAGCGCGCCTCGCGAACGGTGAGCCGCTCCCAGAACGGGCCGGCGCCGTCGGGGCGGGCGACGAACTCGGTCCGCGGCGCAACGACGACGCCGTACTCGCCAGGTACCCGCGCGAAGGCCGCCTTCAGATCCTCACCGGCGGGCCACCAGAACTCGTCGGCGTCGGCGTGCAGAACCCAGTCGGCGCCGAGGTCGGCACCCATCCGGCCCATTCGGGTCACCCACCAGTGTCCCTTCTCCTTGAAATCCTCGGCCGCGGGCTCGGAGATCAGGCGTAGGCGACCGTCGTCGCGCCAGCGCTCGAGAACCTCGAGCGTGCCGTCCGTGGAGCCGTTGTCAGTGACGATGAACTCGTCGATCCCCTGCCCGGCGTGGTAGCGCAGGTTGAGGTCGATGACGTCCACTTCGTCACGGACCTTCATGGCCATGACCAGCTTCATCTAGCGGCCAAGTGTAGGTAGGGCTAGGCGCTCAACCGGCGACGCTCGGCCAGAGCGAGAGATCGACATCCGGGCACAGCTCGGCGGTGCGCCGGGCGTCCTCCGCCACGCGGCTTCGCAATTCCCCTACCACGTCAGGCTCGAGCGCGAGCTTCTCCCGGGCCTCCCCGACCTGTCGGTCCAGGTCTGCAGGCATCTCCGTGAGCGGATCGAGCTCGAGGAAACGGTGCGTGCGCTGCATCTCTGCGACCGGATCCGCTGTGCACCGCTCGTACTGAAGCACGAGCACGCGCTCGCGGCCGAAGAGCTCGAACAACCGCTCGAGCTGCTTGGCGTACAGGCTCCGGTAGACGCCGTCGCCCACGACGCTGATGTCCACCGGCTCGTCATGGCGCTCGGCCGCTTTCCGCTCACGGCTCATGCCCGAGCGGAATCGATCGAGAGGATCCCGGAGCATCACCAGGAGCTTCGCCTCCGGCGCACAGCGGTGAAGCAATGGCAGCGTCCAGAAGTCGTGCATGTAGCGGGGCGTCCACTCCCCCGTGATGGCGCCATCGGGCCGCGGGAAGTGCCGGGCGTACTCATCCGCGAGGTCACCTGGGATCTCGCGCCCGTCCCAGAAGCGATCGAAGAAGTGAAGCTCCTTGCCCGGCTTGACCTCGCGCACGAAGCCGGGATGCGAGCGGATCGCGCCGCGCCACCACCACGTGGTGCCGGCTCGCTGCGCGCCCACACCAACCAGGTCGGGCGGGCCCGTCCGCTGTCCGTCCGGGACCTCCGGATACTCGGGCGCGTGGGTGCCGGGGCGAATCCGGGCCATGAGCCTGTCGTTAGGCCGTCGCAGGCTGTTTTGCCAGCGAGGTGAAGAGGCGCAAGCCGTCGGCCGACCCTGTCAGTGGATCGACGGCGTGCTCGGGATGCGGCATCAGGCCGAGTACGTTGCCCGCCTCGTTGATCACCCCGGCGATCTCGCGCTCGGAGCCGTTGGGGTTCTGGCCGGGCGCGTAGCGCAGTACGACCTGCCCGCTGGACTCGAGCTCGTCGAGCAGCTCGGGAGGGGCGAAATAGCGGCCGGTCATGTGCTTTACCGGGACCGAGAGACGCTCTCCAACCGAGCACTCACGGGTGAATGGGGTATCCGCGTTCTCGACGACAAGATCCACCTGCGTGCAGATGAAGCGCAGCCCTTCGTTCGGCAGCAGCGCCCCGGGCAGAAGCCCTGCCTCGCAGAGCACCTGGAAGCCGTTGCAAATGCCAAGGACGTGGCCACCGCCTGCCGCGAACCTGGCGACGGCCGCCATCATCGGCGAGAAGCGGGCGATGGCCCCCGCGCGCAGATAGTCACCGTAGGAGAACCCCCCCGGGACCACGACCGCATCGATGCCGGAGAGGTCCGTGTCCTCATGCCACAGCATTCGTGCCTCGCCAGCCCGCTCACAGGCGCCGAGGGCGTCGCGCTCGTCGCACGAGCCCGGGAATTGCAGGACGCCGAAAACCATCGGTTTTTAGCTCCCGTCCTCGACGATCTCGTAGTCCTCGATCAGCGGATTGGCAAGGAGCCTCTCGCAGAGCGAGGGAAGCTCGGCCGGATCGTCAACCTCGAGCTCCACCATGCGACCGACCCGGACCCCCGAAATACCGGAGAAGCCGAGGGCCGGTAACGCCCGCTCGACCGCCTTGCCCTGTGGGTCGAGAATGCCCTCCTTCGGGCGGATGAGGACCCTGGCCTTCACGCTTCCAATCTACTGGCGAGGGTCGCGGAATAACCGGCGTCGGCCAGGACGCCGGCGCTGATGCCGGCGTGCTCCAGCTCCCGTGCCCACCGCGGGTCCTCGCTCGCGTAGATGGGCTCAGGGGCGCGCACGTTGGCTTTTGCCCACGCCCCGACGTCGTCGGGGACCTCGCGCCCGAGCAGCCCGTAGATCGAGGCAAGCGCGCCGGCGGGATCACCGCGGAGATCCTCATTGCGAACGAGCAGGTAGCGGCTGCCGAAGAGCTCCCGCCCCGTCCGCCAGGTGCGCTCGAACGTGAGCTTCCAGACCAGCAGGACTCGAAGGACGTTGGAGGGGTCGCGCAGGGCCTTGCGGCTGGCTCCCTCCGCCAGCCCCTTGCGGATCAGGCGCCGCGATATCGCCCGCGAGGACCACAGCTTGCGATCGGAGCGGTCGTCGAAGAACAGGTCGGGGTTCGAGAGCATCTCCTCGTGTCGGCGCCCCCGGCCGAGCACGATCGACGCCGCTACCGCACGAGGGTCGCGCACGACGTGCACGAGCGCCGCGCCGGGATCGAGCCGCGCCAGCTCCGGCACCTTGGAGTAAAGGCGCGTCTCCTTGATCGCCACCCGGGGGGCGAGCGAGAGTAGGTACGCGAGCCACTCCGCCGCGTGCTCGGGCAGCCCCGGGTCGACCTCGAGCGGCGGCTTGCGCGGGCCGCCCCAGTTGAACTCGTCGATCTCGAGCTGGGGGTAGCGCTCGCGGCGAAACCGCTCGCGCAGGGCGCCAGTCTCACCGAACGAGTCCTCCTCGCGAGCCCCGCTGCCGCCGCCCACGGAGACCTTCTGCTCGCGCAACGGCTCGTAGAAGCAGCGCAGTTCCCGATCCTCGAGCAGGGCGTCGTAGAGGATCGTCGTCCCCGACCGCCGCATGCCCTGGATGAAGAGGTTCACGCGGCCAGCTTAGGCGTCGGTGCAGGACCCGCACGCGGTGAAGCGAACCCAGAACCCATGCGCCTGATGCTCTGCGTCTGGTCGGCGATCGTCTGCGGCGGGCTTGCCTACTTCATAGTCATCGGCCTCACGCACCACTGATGGCCTCGAAGCGATCGACGGGCCGGGCGCGGCTCGCGAAGTTCATTGCGGAGAACTCGCTCTCGCTGTTCTTTCTCGTGATCTTCATTGCCGCGCTCGCCGGCCAGGCGATCGCCGGCCAGGACCTGTTCAACGAGGAGCAGCGCGATCACGGTGAAGCGCAGATCGGGTTCTGGCGCTATCTCGCCTCGTCGCACTTCGCGCAGGCAGTGACGGAGAACTGGCAGTCCGAGTACCTCCAGTTCGCGCTCTTCGCCGTCGCGACGGTCTGGCTGCTGCAGCGGGGATCGCCCGAGTCGAAGGAGCTCGACAAGGCGGGAACGGAGTCGGACCGTGAGCAGAAGGTGAGCGAGCACGCAACCGAGGATTCGCCACGCTGGGCACGCTGGGGCGACTGGCGCACGAGCCTTTACTCCAACTCGCTGATCATCGTGATGGGCACGATTTTCCTCGTCGCTTGGTTCGCTCAGTCGGTCACCGGCTGGAGCGAGTACAACGCGGAACAGACCGCCCACGGCGTGAGCACGGTCTCGTGGCTGGGCTACATCGGCACGGCGAACTTCTGGGAGGCGACCTTCCAGAACTGGCAGTCGGAGTTCCTCGCCGTCGGTTCCTTCGCGGTAATCACGATCTACCTGCGACAGCGCGGATCCCCAGAGTCAAAGCCGGTTGGCTCCTCGACCAGGGACGCAACGGGGAGTGAGGGCTAGGCGACCTCTTGCGGACGCCCGGTGGCGCCTAGGTCAGCTCGCGACCCGTGATGCGCTCGTAGGCCTCTACGTACTTGGCGCGCGTCCTCTGGACGACGTCGTCGGGGAGATCGGGGCCTGGCGGGGTGTGATCCCAGCCTGACTCGTCGAGCCAGTCCCGCACGTATTGCTTGTCGAAGGAATCCTGGCCGCGGCCGGGCTCGTAGTCGTCTGCCGGCCAAAAGCGCGAGGAGTCGGGGGTCAGGACCTCGTCGCCGAGGACGATCTCGGCCCCCGGGCTCGAGCCGAGCTCGAACTTGGTGTCGGCGATGATGATCCCGCGCTCGGCCGCGTGATCCGCGGCATGGCGGTATAGCTCGATTGAGACCCGGCGCAGCTCCTCCATGAGGTCGCTGTCGCCCACGATCTCGGCCGCCCGCTCGAACGAAACGTTCTCGTCGTGATCGCCGATCTCGGCCTTGGTGGCGGGCGTGAAGATCGGCTCAGGCAGCTTCTGCGATTCCTTGAGCCCTTCAGGCAGCTCGATCCCGCAAACCGAACCCGACTGGCGATACTCGCGCCAGCCGGATCCCGTGATGTAACCGCGGACGACGCACTCCACGGGGTACATCTCAAGCTTTCTTACACGCAGCCCGCGCCCTGCCGCCTCGGGTGGTACGTCCTCGGAGACGTAGTGGTTGGGGACGATGTCCTGCGTCGTTTCGAACCAGAAGACGGACATCTGCGTCAGCACCTTGCCCTTGTCGGGGATCGGCGTCGGCAGGACCACGTCGTAGGCCGAGATCCGGTCCGAGGCGACCATCACCAGGTCGTCCTCGAGCTCGTACATCTCGCGGACCTTCCCGGAGGAGTGCAGATGCAGATCTGAGAGGGCCTCAGTCACGATGCCGACTCTATTGAAGCTCGAGGGCGGGACTATGCTCGGCGCCTCCATGTCGATCGCCTTTCTGATGTGCGTGGAGCGCGGGCCACTCGAGTCGCAGTCGATTCTGTGCGTCGAGTCCCTGCGCCGCTACGGTGGAGCGCTGGCCGCCTCGCCCGTCTTCGCGTTCGCGCCGCGGCGCGGGCAGGGACCCGACGACGCCACGGTCCGGGCGCTCAGCGACCTGGGCGCCAGCGTCGTGGCTGAACCGCTGAATGCCGAGCATGCCGCCCATCCCACCTGGAACAAGGTCTACGCGGCCGCCTGGGCCGAGCGCGAGCTCAGCGAGGAGATCCTCGTGTTCACCGACAGCGACTGCGTTTTCTTGGGCGAGCCGGCAGAGCTCGCGCGCGGTGAGTGGCAGGCTGCCGCCAAGCCGGTCGGCGTGGCCAGGGCGGCCTCAGCGGGCGCCGGGGACGAGGCCGAGGAGTGGTGGCGGCGGATGTACCAGACGGCCGGCGTTCGCTCGGAGCCCTTCGTGACGACGGCGGTGGACCGTGTCAGGGTGCGCGCGTACTGGAACGCGGGCCTGGTGGCCGCGCGACGCTCGGCCGGCGTCTTCGGCGCGTGGCGCTCGGCCCTCGAAGCTCTCGTAGCAGCCGGCTGCGTCCACCCGAAACCGGAGCTCATGGATCAGATGAGCTTGGCGACGGCGCTGGCTGATCGCCACGAGCAGGTCTGGGAGCTGCCCGATCCCTACAACTACCCGCTGCCGCAGCGGGCCCGCCTGTCGCCTCAGGCGGCGCGGCTCGAGCTCGGCGAGCTCGTCCACGCGCACCTGCACAGATGGGCGCACGTGGCGGGGTTCTTGAGCGAGCTCGAGCCGCCCCTTGATCGCGGGGCCGAGCGCTATGTCTGGCTCGACGAGCGCCTGCCGCTGGAGCCCCTCCAGGAGGATTCGTTCAGGCGGGTGCAGCAGCGCCGCCTTCGGCGCTCGCGGACGCAGGCGTGATGGCCGCGGTCGACCTCGCGCGAGTCCCCAACTACATCGAGCACACCTGGCTTGCGTGGGCCTACGACGACCCGAGGCCGGTCGAGGCCACGGAGCGGGCGCTCGACCGCGTCGGCGCCCACTACGGCGCGCTTTACGCCGAGCCGCTTCGGCGGCAAGCCAGCACCGGCCGGCGCACCGGGTTGGTGCTCTGGACGCGCGAGGATGAGCGGCTGCGCTGGCCGCTTTTCGCCAGCGCCGAGGGGATCGCCACTGCGTACACGAGCGCTCCCACGGGGTGGGGGAGGGTCTTGGGAACGAGCTTCTCCCCGGACGCGCCGCTCGGGCTGGCGCGCCGCCTCCGGGCAGACCCCGATCTCCTCGCCGAGCTCAATCCGCCGTTTCTCGTTGGCCTGCGCGACGAGGCGACCGAGGCGATGACGATCGCCTGCGACTTCGTGGGCGCCGCGCGGCTTTACGAGCTCGCGTCGGGGGGGATGCGCGTTTGGTCGAACCGCCTTGGCGCCCTGCCGATCTTCGCGGGCACGCGACCCGAGGTCGACGAGCGTGCCTGGTCCGTGCTCGCCGCAACGGGGTGGTTCCTCGGCGAGGAAACCGCGCTGCGGGGCGCGCGAAAGGTGCCGGCGGCCTCCGTGATCACGATCGAGGCCGAGCGCGGCGGAGCTTGGGTCACGCCCGCCCGCTCGTCCGCCGCGCTCGAGCTGGTCGCGCCGCGTGACGCGGATCGTGAGCGCTCGGCTGACGTCGCGGCGGAGCAGGCGCGGAGCCTCGCGGCGGAGCTGGATGAGATGTGGTCAGGCTCGCTCGCGATCGACCTCTCAGGCGGACGCGACTCGCGGGTCTCGGCTGCCGGGGCGGTCGCGGCCGGGATCAAGGGCACCTTCCAGACCGTCGATCTCGATCCCGGCGAGGTGGAGGTAGCTCGTCGCCTGCTCGCGCGCGGGCCGGCTGGCCTGGAGCACGTCGTCCGCGTCGCCGAGAGCCCGAGCGAGGAGGATGGCCTGCGCGAGAGGGTCGGCGCCTATCACCTCGTCCACGACGGGATGCTGAACCCGCACTCGCTGATCCGCGGTCCCCTCGAGCTGCCCGAGGCCGGCTTTCTGCCGCCGATCATCTCGGGGCATGGCGGCGAGCTGGGCCACGGCTTCTATTACGGGGGCCCGAAGAAGCTGCGCCGCGCCCAGCGCAAGGACCTCGAAGGGCTCGTGGCGAAGCTCGAGAAGGTGGCCCGCCGGAAGCGCGATGCGGCGACCGAGGGAGGCTTTGCCGCGTTCCGGGAGGAAGCCCGAAAGGCGCTGGAGGAGGGCCGCTCGCGTGGCCTTGAGGGCGCCAGCCTGCTCGACTTCTATTACCTCGATCAGCGGTTGGCTTATCGCTCCGGCTTGGGGGCGCGAAACGACCGCGCTTCGGCCTGCGCGACGCCGGGATTCGTTCGCGCCTGTTTTGACCTCGAACCCGCCGAGCGGCTCGCGGGACGCCTGCATCCAATGGTCGTGGAGCGCCTCGTCCCGGAGTGGAGCGGGGTCGAGATCTTCGAGAGCGAGACGGGTGGTGAGATCAACCGCTCGCGCCTGTGGGACCGCGAGGGCCCCGTCGCCGAGCTCGAGGCCATGCTCGCCGACGAGGCGACCTGGGAGACCGCATTCGAGCCAGCGCGCATGCGGGAGATCTGGGATCGGATCGGTGCGGGAGGGGGAAAGGCCCACGACGAGCGCGTGCTCATGCGCCTCGCGTGGCGCGTCGGCTTCGAGGACCATCTGGCCGCGCTCGAGCGGGCGCGAAATCCGGCTTAGCCGAGCCCCATCTCCCCGGCGAGCGGACCGCAGACATCGAGCACCCGGCTTCGCTCCCCTGCGCTGAACGGCTCGAGCCACGCCTCGTCGCGCTCAGCTCCCCCGAGATCGAGCGACCCGGTGCGGCCGTACACGCGGTTGGCGGACTCGAGTGGGCCGCCGCTCTCGTATTCGTCGTCCAGTGCCTCGAGGACAGGAATGCTCTTGCCCTGCGGCCGTTCACCCAGCGCCATCTCTCCGATGCGCCCCACGAAGCTCGCGGGATCCCTGGTCAGCTCGTGGTAGGGAACGACGAGGTCGATCTGGGCGAGATCGGACCACAGCTTCGCGTTGACCCGCTCCCACTGGCGGGCGGTCTGGAGGACCCTGTCGTCGCTTCGCAGCTCCCGCCAGCCTGCCGGCTTTACACCCCACCAGCCCTCCTGCGGGCCGCGGCGCGTGTGCGGGTTCTCCACGTGCTTCTTCATCAGCGAGAAGACGTTTGGGAGTGGACGGCGGACGACTGCGACGATGAACGCCTCGGGCAGGGCAGCGCGGAGCCAGGGGACCCGGACCGTGTTGTACGGGTTCTTGAGGACGAGCGCCTTGCCGGGGCGGGCCGCTTCGTCAAGGGTGCCGCGCAGATGTGCGGTGACGTCATCCGTTGCCTCGGCGGCCCCGAGCTCGTGTCCGCGCCCGCCGCCGTCGCGTTGATAGAAGGTCCCCGCGGGAAAGGCCTTCGGTGCGAAGGGTGGATCGTCTCCCCAGAGCTCCTTGCCCTCGAATCGGACCGGGTTTCGAAAGGACCTCGTGTCCGAGAGCAGGCGCAGGAGCAGGCTGGTGCCGGACTTCTGCAGCCCCACCACGAGGACAGTTGGAGTGGATTCCGTCACGAAGCCTTCGCGGAGCCGGTCAGCTCGTAGCCGAGAGTTCGAAGGAGCGGCCCTGCCTCTGCCTCGAAGGCTTCAATCTCAGCCGGCTCCAGCTCGCTCCGCCAGCGATCGATTCGCGAGGGATCGGGCGGCTTCGTGGTCTGCTGGTGCAGGGCCATCCGGCTCTCCGCCGAACGCGGGGGCTTTCGGCCCCATGCCGGGATGTCGCGATCAAGCTCGCCGAGGCGTTCCTCCGAGCGCTCGTGGTAGTCGAGGAGGGCCGGGTCCCATGGCAGCTCGATGAACTCGCAAACCTCGCGGAGGGTGGGCTCCGGATCTCTCACCAGAGCCTCGTAGCGGATCTCGAGATAGCCGTCGAGCGTGGCGCCGACCGACCGGGCCTTCTCGACCTTCTTGCGCCATCGCTTCGCGACCGTGGCCGCGTCTACGGGCTTGAGCGACAGTGTCCGCATCCGGGAGAGGCCCACGGCCCGCCCGTCGCGGATCACATGGATGAAGTGGGCCTCGGGAAGGACGCGCGAGATCCGGCGCATGTACATCGTGTAACCGGGTGTCTTGTCTCCCCACCGGGGCTTGCCCTGCTCGGCGGCATAGAGGTCATAGAAGGCACGGACCGCGCCCCGGGCCTTCACGGGCTCGAGCGCGCGGAAACGCTCGAGCAGCTCCTCTTCGCCCATCGGAAAGTCGCCCCACTTGCGGTGGGAGGTGATCGCGGCGACCAGGTCCTCCGGAGTCGCGTCGTCGGCCCGCGCGGCCTTGATCAGGCCAGGGATGAAGCCGGTCTCGGGGGGCATCGCGAGATCCGGATGGGCATCGAGCATCAGCCGCAGGAGCGTTGTCCCCGAGCGCCCGACGCCCACGACGAACGGTGCGGGGGGCGGCTCCGGGTCCGATCGGCGAAAGGGAAGCCTCATGCGGCGCTCGATGATGGCAGGGCCGCCTCCAGCCGCCGGCTAAATACCCCTCCCCGGTATATGCGGCCTGCGCTAAAGTGGCCACTCATGAAGGTCCAGGCCGAACCCGTCGGCTACATCGACGACCGTGAGGCGCTCCTGCGGCGTCTCGCCCGCATCGAAGGCCAGGTACGGGGGATCTCGCGCATGGTCGATGAGGAGGCTTACTGCGTCGACGTGCTCACGCAGCTCGCGGCGGTTACGAAGGCCCTCGATGGCGTCGGCCTTCAGGTCCTTTCGGACCACACCGACCACTGCGTCCGCGCCGCGCTCGAGCGCGGGGGCCCCGAGGCAGACGCGAAGGTCGAGGAGCTGCTCCACGCGCTGGAGCGCTTCGCCCGCACCCGGTGATGAAGACGACGACGGTCTCCGAGCCCACTACGACCGAACAGCCCGCCCTCGCACGCCCATCGACGTACTCGTTGCCGCTCGGTCCGGGCAAGCCTCGGCTCCTCCAGACGGTGGCCTTCATCCGCGATCCGGTCGCGATGTTCGAGCGTTGCGCCGAGGTCTACGGAGACACCTTTACGCTGCGCATCTACGGGCCGGGTGACCTGGTCTTCATCTCCGATCCGCCGTCGCTGAAGCAGCTCTTCGCTGCGGACCGCGTCAACACGATCGCGCCGGGGCGCAACATCGTCCTGCGGCCGCTTCTGGGTCCCCAGTCAGTGCTGCTGGCCGAGGGTGGGCCCCACATGCGCAGGCGCAAGCTGATGCTGCCGCCCTTCCACGGCGACCGCATGCGCGCCTACGAGTCGGTGATCGCTGAGGCGACCGAGCGCGAGATCGAGCGCTGGCCGGTCGATGAGCCATTCGCGCTTCACCCGAGCATGCAGGCGATCACGCTGGACGTGATCCTGCGTGCCGTCTTCGGCGTTGAGGACGCAGGGCGACGCGACGAGCTCGCTCGCAATCTCGTCGACATCCTGGCGACCACGCAATCGCCGCAAGCCGTGGGCATGGTCTCGAGCTTCACCCGGCGGCTGCCGCCGTGGCGCCGCGCAGCAGCGCGGATCGAACGGGCCGATGAGCTCCTGCTCGCGGAGATCGCCGATCGCCGCGGCGATACCGACCTCACCGAACGCGAGGACATCCTCTCGATGCTGCTGACGGCCGAGTTCGACGACGGCACTCGGATGGGCGATACGGACATCCGCGACCAGCTCATGACCCTGCTGGTCGCGGGACACGAGACCACCGCGACCTCGCTGGCGTGGGCGTTCGACCTCCTCTTCGGGAGGCCCGATGCGCTGGAGCGCCTGCGCCTCGAGCTGGCGGGCGGCGATGACGCATACCTCGACGCCGTGATCGACGAGACTCTGCGGCTGCGGCCGGTGGTTCCGTTCACCGGCCGGCAGCTACGGGCGCCGGCGTCGCTGGGCGGCCACGATCTACCGGCCGGGGCCGTGGTCATGGCGGCCATCTACCTCACGCACATGCGCGAGGACCTCTACCCGCGGGCGCGCAGCTTTCAGCCAGAGCGCTTCATCGACGACTCGCCCGAGACGTACTCGTGGATCCCCTTCGGCGGCGGAACCCGGCGCTGCCTCGGCGCCGCTTTCGCGAAGTTCGAGATGAAGGTCGCGCTGCGGACGATTCTGGCGCGAGCCGAGCTGTGGCCGGCGCGCCCCGGGCGCGAGCGGATGGTCCGCCGCAACGTGACGCTGGCACCGGCCCGCGGCACGGAGGCGGTGCTGTCGCGGCGCCTTTGAGCTTGCTCAGCTGAAGACGCCGCCGACGATCAGCTCGAGCGTGTGACCGTGCTCGGCGAAAGTCGTGTCGCCCCGGAGCATGCCCGTGGCGGTCTCGAACACCAGAGGCTCGGCCGTGCTTGGCTCGTCAACGTCTCCGGCGCCGTCGCGCCGGCGCTGACGCACGTAGGTGGCGCTCTCGGCGACCGAGCCGATGAGAGCGAAGACCGCCTCTCGTGCCCCGCGTGTATCGCCCTCGTCGCCGAGCCAGCGCAGCTCGACCACGAACGTCGCGTCGTCACGGACCCGGGCCGAGACGAGCTCGAGCCGAGCCTGCTCGCGCTCGCACCAGCGACGCAGGTGGGGCAGCAGGTGCGCCTCCGGGTCCTCGGCCACCCAATCGGGATGCTCCAACGCTGCAAGCAGCTCCGATGCGCCGGGAACGAGCGCCGCGGCATCGCCCACGCCGCGGCCGCGCTCGTCGATATCCCAGCGGCGGCCCACTACCGGAGCGCCTCGAGCCGCTCCATCACCTCGGGCACGTGCGTGAGGTAGGCGTCGTATGAGAAGACCTCGTCGACGTCCAGATCAGGGGCCCGCTCGGCGATCAGCTCCTTGAACGGGGTCTCGGTGTCCCAGGCGCGTTGCGCCGACTCCTGCACGAGGCGGTAGGCGTCCTCGCGGGGCATGCCCCCCTCGACGAGAGCCGTGAGCACGCGCTGGGAGAACAGCGCGCCGTAGGTCAGCTCCAGGTTCTGGCGCATGCGCTCGGGATGCACGGTCATCTCACGGGCGACGCGGGCGCCGAGGTGTTGCATGTAGTCGAGCCCGATCGTCGCATCGGGCAGCACCACGCGCTCGGCGCCCGAGTGCGAGATGTCGCGCTCGTGCCACAGCGCGATGTTCTCCATGCCCACCTGTGAGTACCCACGCAGGACGCGGGCAAGGCCCGTGATGCGCTCGCACAGGATCGGGTTTCGCTTGTGGGGCATGGCGGAGGATCCCTTCTGCCCGGCCGCGAACGGCTCTTCTGCCTCGCGCACCTCGGTGCGCTGAAGGTTGCGAACCTCGGTGGCGAAGCGCTCGAGCCCGCCCCCTGCGATGGCGATTCGCGCGAGCACCACGGCGTGCCGGTCTCGCGGCACGATCTGCGTCGAGACGTCCTCCGCACGCAGTCGCAGTGTCTCCATCACCCGCCGCTCCACCGAAGGGGGGACCGATGCATAGGTGCCCACCGCCCCGGAGAGCTTGCCCACCGCGGCCTGCTCGAAGGCATCCTCGAGTCGCTTCAGGTTGCGGTGCGCCTCCATCGCGAACCCGGCGAGTCGCAGGCCGAAGGTGGTGGGCTCCGCGTGGACCCCGTGGGTGCGCCCGACGCAGAGCGTGTCGAGATGCTCCACGGCCCTGTCGATCAGCGCATCGCGAAACTCTCGGGCGCCCGCGACGACGATCTCCCCCGCAGCGCGCAGCTGCAGGCCAAGCGCCGTATCGAGCACGTCGGAGGAGGTGAGTCCGTAGTGGATCCACCGGCCCGCCTCGCCCACCGAGGCCGCCACCACATCGACGAATGCGGCGACGTCGTGGCCGGTCGTTCGCTCGCGCTCCTTCACCGCGTCGGCGTCGACCCACGCGAGATCGCGACAGCTCGCGGCCGCTTCCGCCGGTATGACGCCCTCCGCCGCCCAGGCATCGGTGGCGGCCAACTCGACTTCGAGCCAACCCTCCATCCGGTGCTCGTCGGACCAGACGCCGCCTATCTGCGGACGTGTGTAGCGCGAGATCACTGAAACGATGATCTAGGAGTTGATGATCCGCGTGGCGAGGACGCCCGCGTTCTTGGCGCCATCGATGGCGACGCATGCGACGGGGATGCCCGGCGGCATCTGCACGGCAGAGAGCAGGGCATCGAGCCCGCCCAGCGCCTTGCCGAGGATCGGCACGCCGATCACCGGGAGATCCGTGTGGGCGGCGGCGACCCCGGGCAGCGCTGCCGACATCCCCGCCCCGGCGATGATCACCCTCAGCCCCCGCATCCGCGCGTTGTGGCAGTACTCGCGGACCATCTCAGGATCGCGGTGGGCGCTCATCACGCGAACCTCATAGGCGATGCCGGCCTCCTGCAGGGCATGCCCGGCCGGCTGCATCTTGGGCTTGTCGTTCTTGGACCCCATGATGATCCCGACGAGTGGGGCATCCACCTCGATCTCCTCGAAGGCTGCCTCGACCTCGGCCGCCGGATCGATGTCCTGTGGGGTCTCAGCCGGGACCGTCTCGGTCCCAGGCTCCCTTGGTCCGCTGACTTCCATCGCGCGATTCTCCCTCATGCACCGGCCGCGGGGCGGTCAGGGTCGCCGACCGCCCTGGCGGCGATGTCGGTCCGCATCTGCATGCCCTCGAAGCTGATCTGCGCTGCGGCCTCGTACGCCAGCTCGCGTGCTGCGCGGGCGTCGCGTCCGAGGGCCGTCACATTGAGGACGCGACCTCCGGCCGTGACGACCTCACCATCGCGGACGGCCGTGCCCGCGTGGCTCACCTCAACGCCCGCGACCTCGGCCGCTTGGTCGAGGCCTCTGATGACGTCGCCCTTCGATGAGCTCTCGGGATAACCGGCGGAGGCGAGAACCACCGTCACGGCCCAGCTGTCGTCGAAGTCGGCGCGAACACCCTCCAACCCGCCCGGCTCGCGCGAAGCGAGGCAGAGGTCGGAGAGGTCGGAGCGAAGGCGCGGCAGCACCGCCTGCGTCTCGGGATCCCCGAAGCGGCAGTTGAACTCGAGGACCTTTGTGCCGCTTGAGCCCATCATGAGCCCTGCGTAGAGGACGCCGTGGAAGGGAGTCCCGCGGCGGCGCAGCAGATCCACGACCGGGCGATGAACGGAGTCGGCGAGCTCCTCGACCCGGTCGGAGTCGAAGCCAGGCACGGGGGAGTAGGAGCCCATTCCGCCCGTGTTGGGCCCCTCATCGCCATCGCCGATGCGCTTGTAGTCCTGGGCCGGCGCGAGCGGAAGGACGTTCTCGCCGTCGCAGAGCGCCAGCAGGGATAGCTCCTCTCCGTCCAGGAAGTCCTCGAGCACAACCGCCGTGTGGCCGAAGCGCTCCTCCACGAAGAAGAGTTCGACGGCATCACGCGCGGAGCGCTCGTCTGGGGCGATGATCACCCCCTTTCCGGCGGCGAGCCCGTCGGCCTTGAGCACCGCGGGGTACGAGGCGCGGGCCAGGTGCTCGAGTGCCTCTGAGCGATCACGCAGCACCAGGTGCGAAGCGGTCGGCACTCCCGCCTCCCGCATCACCTCCTTGGCATGCACCTTCGAGCCCTCGAGCCGGGCCGCCGCGGCGCTGGGGCCGAAGGCAGGGACGCCTGCCGCCTCGAGCGCGTCCACCAATCCCGCGACCAGGGGAACCTCGGGGCCGACGACCACCAGTTCGATGCCCTCCGCCACGGCGGCATCGACCAGCCCGTTTGTGTCCCCCGCGGCGACCGGAACGCAGCGGGCGTCGGCGGCGATGCCGGCGTTGCCGGGGGCGGCGAGGATCTCCGAGACGGTGCCGCAGCGCCCGAGCGCCCGCACGATCGCGTGCTCGCGCCCGCCGCCTCCTACGACGAGGACTCGCATGGGGGAGGCCTGCGCCGCCTCGGCCCGGACCTAGAGGGACTTCGTGAACTCCTCCGCGTCGATCGCGGTCAGCGTCTCGTTCATGACGGTGCCCCGAGAGCCCATCTCGATCGAGAGCTTTGCCATCGTCGACTCGTCCGGAGCCTCGACCACGGTGATGAAGTCGTACTCGCCGAGGGTCGCCCACTGGGAGAGGACCTTCACCCCGAGCTGCTCGACCTCCTTGTTGACCTCATGCACCCGGCTGGGGTTGTCCTTAAGGGTCTTCACCCCGTCGGAGGTGAGTCTTGTGAGCATTACGTAGGTCGGCATCGCCACTCCTTCACGTCGGTCGCATCCCGTGCTTCTCAGTCCCCTCGTGTGCGTGCACGCTAAACCGTGAACGGGCAGGATGTATGCGTGGCCGGCCACCCGTTCCTCGCGGCGAGCGCGATCGCCCTCGCCGTCACCGTCGGCGCCTGTGGCGGGGACGAGCCTCCAGCTCCTTCCGATGGCCCGAACATCGTGCTGATCACGAGCGACGATCAGGCGCTCGACTCGTTCAACCGCAAGGCGATGCCGGAGACGATGCGGCTGCTCGTCGATGGAGGCACCGTGCCGGAGGACTTCACCGTGACCACGCCGCTCTGCTGCCCCTCCCGGGCGAGCCTCCTGACCGGTCAGTACGGCCACAACAACGGCGTGCTCGCCAACCGCTACCGGCTGCTGGAGAACCCCGAGAGCACGCTGCCGGTGTGGCTGCGCGATGCCGGCTACCGGACCGCCCACGTGGGGAAGTACCTGAACAACTACGAGAAGGATCTTCCTGACGTGCCCCCAGCGCCGGGGTGGGAGGAGTGGGCGACCGTGATCGGGGCCTCGTACTTCGACTACGAGGTCCACCTCGAAGACGGCGGCCTTCAGGAACACGGAACCGAGCCAGCCGACTACCTGAGCCGCGTGATCACCCGCCAGGCGCGCCGCATGATCGCCGAAGCGGAGGAGGACGAGCGCCCCCTCTTCCTTCAGGCCGACTACTACGCCCCCCACGCGGATCCCTCCGGCGACCGTCGCTGCGACAACGCCGCGCTGCCCGACCCCCGGGATGCCGATCTCTTCGCGCGAGCGCGGGTCCCACGAACCCCCTCGTTCAACGAGGCCGACGTCTCGGATCTGCCCGCGTTCCTACGACAGCCGGCCGTGGCGGGCTCGAGGCTCGCGTCGCTGGAGAGCGACTACCGCTGCACCTTGGCGGCGATGCGTGGGGTCGACCGCGGGATCGGCGAGATCTTCGAGGCGCTGCGAGATGCCGGTGAACTGGATGAGACGGTGGTCGTCTACATGTCCGACAACGGGCTCCTGCGTGGTCAACATCGTTTCGGCGACAGCAAGCACGTGGCTTTCGAGGAGACCCAGCGAGTGCCGATCGCGATGCGCGTCCCCTCCGGGCTCCTGGGCTCGAGCGCGCCGGCGACGCTGCGAGGACCCGCCGCGAACATCGACATCGCCCCGACCCTGCTCGACCTTGCGGGGGCGGAGCCATGTACGGCCGGCGGCGACTGCCGCGTAATGGACGGCATCTCCCTCGTTCCCGCGCTTAGAGGGAAAGAGCCCCTTGACCGGCGCCGGGCGCTGCTCGTCGAGATCGACGAGAACGCCGATCCGACGAGGTTCGTTGGCCCCTGCCGCTACCGCGGGATGCGGGTCGAGGGTCTCTTCTACCTCGAGCACGAAAGTGCGCAGAGCCTCGAGACCGGGGAATGCGTGAGCGTCCAGGATCGCGAGCTCTACGACCTGCGCCGCGACCCGTTCCAGCTGCGCAACCTGTTGCCCCCGGGTGGTGGCGATCCTCGCTCGGAGGAGCTCGCGGAAAGGCTGGCCGAGCGTGTCGCGCGCATGCATGATTGCGAGGGGATCAGGGGTCGCGACCCGCGACCGCCCGCGGGCGTCTCCTACTGCGGCTGAGCTCCGGGCCGTTACTCGCAGCTTGGCCCTGCGCACTGCGCGAGGCCGGCCAGGCGGACCCCCAGCTTCGCCACTCGCTGGGGCTCGGAGCGGGCCTGGCTTGAGAGCTGGAAGGGATCGGTTTCGAGGTCGTAGAGCTCGCGCTCCCAAGGCTCGCAGCCCGAGCCGCGGTCGTCCCGGCGCTCCACGTATAGGACCTCTGGGGCTCGCAGGGCCTGGTAGCCGCACTCGCCCGGCGGCTCCAGCTCCATCAGGATCGCGCGGTCGGCCGGGAACCCCACGCCGTGGCCGCGCAGGAGGGCCGCCAGCGAGCGCCCGTCCACCTCTCGGCACTCGTCGTCGACGCAAGTGTCGACGTCGGCGATGCCGGCGAAGGTGGGTGCGAGATCGATGTTCGCCACTACCTCGTCGACGTTTCGGGGCGGGTCGCCACCCAGCAGCTCGGGCTCGGCCCGGATCACCAGCGGGACCGCGATCGACTCCTCGTAGGGCTCCACCTTGCCGTGCGGGAAGCGGTGCTCTCCGAAGAGCATGCCGTTGTCGGAGGTGAACACGAAGACCGTGTCCCGGAGCTCGCCGGAAACCCGGAGCTCCCTGACGAGCTGAGCAACGCCGCGGTCGACCTCGCGCAGCGCGGCCTCCGAGCAGCGGAAGTTGCGTGCCGCCTGCTCGCGGCTGCGCGCATCCATGCGGGGGAGTTCGCGGACGATCCGCGGCTTGTCGGACACGTCCCTCTCGTTGTAGGCCGGACCCTGAGGCGCCTGGTCGTCCGCGAAGGGGAGGTAGTCGCGCGGCAGGGGCTCGGGCGCGAAGCCCTCGCACGGTCCGCTCTCGGGCGACCTCGCGTGCGGGGCGTAGTGCGCCTGCCAGAGAAAGAACGGTCCCTTGCCCGCCTCGCGGACGAAGCTCACGGCACGCCGGTTGAGCAGCGAGGTCAGATAGGTGTCCTGGAACGTGCGCAGCTCCTCGCCATCGCTCACCTCGGGGTCGGTGTAGGAGGGTTCGCCCTCGGCAGAGAGGGCGAACCAGTGGGAGAAGCCGGGGGCCGGCTCCGCGTTCTCCTCGCTCACGTAGCCGTTCAGGAACTTGCCGACCAACGCGGTCTCATACCCCTGCTCGCGCAGCCAGCCGGGCAAGGTCGACTGTGGCTGGGTGAGCCCATCGGGGTTGTTCCAAAGAATCCCGTGGTTGTGCGGGTACTGACCCGTGAGCAGGCCCGCGCGGCTCGGACAGCAGCGCGGAGGCGAGGCGAACGAGTTGCGAAAGCGGGTGCCGCGGTCGACCAAGAGGCGGAAGGTCCGCGGCATCACGCGGCGAGTAAAGGTCGAGACGGACTGATCGTCGGTCTGGACCACGACGAAGTTGGGCGCGGAGGGGTCGCCCGGTCCATCGGGTTGGATCTCGGGCGGCGATCCGTTTTCGTCCCCGCCGCAGGCACCGCAGGTCATGGCGGCGGCAGCGAAGACGGCCAGCGCGACGCGAGGCATCGGGCTCACGAGACGAGGTCGATCAGCCGGGCGTATCCCGCGACGGTGTGGCGCCAGTCGAGGCGCTCTCGCTCGGCCAGCGCACCCCTGCGCAGCTGCTCCCGCAGCGCGGGGTCGGCGAGTCGCTTGATCGCCTTGCGCAGGTCGCGCACGTTCGGGTCGTACGACGGGATCCCGGACTTCGCCTCTCCCTTTCGACGGCTCTTCACGAGGAGGCCGTTCACCTCGTCCCGGACGATCTCGTTCATCGGCGGATTGTCGTTCGTGATCACGGGCATCCCGAACGCGCTTGCCTCGTAGAGGTGAAGGCCGAGGCCCTCCCAGCGGCTCGGGGAGAGACAGACGTCAGCGGAGGCGAAGAGACGCAGGTGCTCGTCGGTGGGCAGGTCCTCCAGGATCACGGTGATCCGCGGGTCCTCCCTCGCCGCCCGCTCGAGGCGGTCGGCTTGGCGCTCGACCTGGGCCTTCACGGTGAGGCGCAGATTCGGGTCGGAGACCCCGTCGAACGCTTTCAGGATCGGTCGCAGGGGCTTGCGCTTGGAGAGGAATCCGGCGGGATAGAAGTACTCGACCGCCTCGTCATCGGAATGCTTTTCGGGCGCATAGGCAAGCAGGTCTGGATGCACCCCCCACTGCACGTAGGGACTTTCGATGCCCATGCTCGCGTAGCGGTCGACCTCGCAGCGCGTGAGCGAGTAGATGACGTCCAGGGCCTCGTTCGCCGGCTCGACGTCCGAGTCCGAGAACTGCTCCCAGACGAAGCGGCCCACGGTCTTGACGCCCGAGCGCCGCAGCTCTGAGATCCCTTCGAAGCCGTAGTTCTGGTCGAAGAAGGCGATCTCGATCCCGGTCTCGGCAGCCCAGTTCAGGTAATCGGCGGTGGGGATGTCGTAGGCCGAGGCTTCTGTCACCCCGGGCTGATCCCAGACGTCGGTGCGGTCGACGAAGGCCGCGCGGATGTTCGAGGCGCGCGTGGGACGCGCAAGCACGAACGTGTCGTGGCCGAGCGCGTCCAGCGCCGTGCGTATCTGACGCGCAACGACGCCCTGCCCGCGGTTGAACCAGTAGGCACAGATCCCGATCTTCATGCGGCGCCAGAGGGTATTGCGCTCCGCCCCTGCGGGACGTAGAGTTCTGGGCGATGAGCAGGGGACGGATCTCGGCGCTTGCCGCGACGCTCTCGGCGGGGATTGTGTTGGCGGTGCTGGCTGCGAGCCCCGCGCTCGGCGGCGAAGAGCCCGATCCCGACACGGGGGATCAGAATCTCGGCACCTCGGTCCTTCGCTACAGCTCGGACGGGGAGCCGTTCGACCTGATGAATGACGGGTATGCATCGTCCATCGCCGGCTGCGGGCCCGACGACCGGCACATCGTCGGCGGCGGCGTGCACCTGGTCGGGCCCGACCCCGAGGAAGCGGTCGCCAGCACGTGGCCCTACGACTGGACCGACGCAGACGATGAACCCGAGGACGGGTGGCGTGCCTCAGGCCGCAGCGCCGTTGCCGGCACGCTCGAGACCTTCGCGATCTGCAAGAGCGAGCCGCAGCCCGACTACCTGGGCGGCGAGGTCGCGAACTCGGCCAGCAGCGTGCGCTTGGCCGAGCAGGGCTGTGGCGGCGGCACGGTGTTCGGGGGTGGCGGGTTCATCGCCACCACGGGCAGCTACCTCACGCAGTCCTACCCGATCGACAAGGGCGACGCGAACTCGAAACCCGAGGACGGCTGGGCGATCAAGCTCTACGACACGCAGGGCGGGGCCGGGGTGATGCACATACGGGCCGTCTGCGGAAACGGGAACGCCTCGTACAAGACCGAGAAAAAGAGCTTTCAGCCGGGCGAGGACGAGGCGGCCGTGGCCGGATGCCCGTCCGGCACACACGTCTCCGGCGGCGGCGCGAAGGTCTCCGGGCCCGGGGCAGAGGTGAGCCTCGGCGGGACGTTCCCCTACGACGACAACGACCCCAACACCACGCCGGACGATGGGTGGAGGGCCTCGGGCTTCAACGACTCGGCTGAGAACCAGAAGCTCACGACTTACGCCATCTGCCTCGACTGAGGAGACGTGCGCTCGAAGGTGAGCTCGCCGCCCGAGGCGTCGACCTGGACGACGTCGCCCTCGGAGAACTCGCCCTCCAAGAGCTTCAGGGCGAGCCTGTCGATCAGCTGCCGCTGGATCACCCGCTTCAGGGGGCGGGCACCGTAGGTGGGGTCGTAGCCCAGGTTGCCGAGCAGCGTTCGGGCGTCGTCTGAGAGCTCGATGGTGATGCCCTTCTCCTCGACGCGCCGCGCCAGGAGCGACACCTGCAGGTCGACGATCCGTGAGATGTCCTCGCGCGAGAGGCGGTGGAAGATCACCGTGTCGTCGATGCGGTTCAGGAACTCGGGCTTGAACGTCTGCTGGAGCACCTCCTCCACGCGCTCGCGCATGCGCTCGTCGACGGCCTCGGCGGCGATGCGATCGCTGCCGACGTTCGAGGTCATGATCAGGATGGTGTGCGTGAAGTCGACGTTGCGGCCCTTGCCGTCGGTGAGGCGCCCGTCGTCCATGAGTTGGAGCAGCACGTTGAAGACGTCGGGATGTGCCTTCTCGATCTCGTCGAGGAGCAGCACCGCGTAGGGACGGCGGCGAACGGCCTCGGTGAGCTGACCCCCCTCCTCGTAGCCGACGTAACCGGGCGGGGCCCCGATCAGGCGCGCGACGGAATGCTTCTCCATGTACTCGGACATGTCGACGCGGACCATCGCCTGCTCGGAGTCGAACATGAACTCGGCCAGCGCGCGCGCGAGTTCGGTCTTGCCCACGCCGGTCGGTCCCAAGAACAGGAACGATCCGATCGGGCGGTGGGGGTCGGCGAGGCCGGCGCGTGAGCGCCGCAGCGCGTTCGAGACGGCCTCGACCGCCTCGTCCTGGCCGACGACCCGCTCGTGCAGGCGCTCCTCCATATGGATCAGCTTCTCGACCTCGCCCTCCATGAGGCGCGAGACGGGGATGCCGGTCCAGCGGGCGACGACCTGGGCCACGTCCTCCTCGGTCACCTCCTCGGTGAGCATCGAGCCGCCCTCCGCGTGGAGCGAGCGCAGGCGCTCCTCCTGCGCGGAAAGCGTCTTCTCGAGCTCCGGGATCTCGCCGTAGCGAAGCTCGGCCGCCCGCTCGAGGTTCTGATCGCGCTCGGCGCGCTCGGCCTCGCGGCCGGCTTCCTCGAGCTGGGCCTTGGCGCCCTTGATCGCCTCGATCGCATCCTTCTCCGCGTGCCAGCGTGCCCTCATCTCAGCCGAGCTCTCGTTGAGCTCCGCGAGCTCCGACTCGATCGCCTCCCGGCGGGCCTTCGAGGCCTTGTCCTTCTCCTTCGAGAGCGCCTGCTTCTCGATCTCGAGTTGCTGGATGCGACGGTCCACCTCGTCGATCTCGACGGGGGAGGACTCGATCTCCATCTTGAGCCGCGAGGCCGCCTCGTCGATCAAGTCGATGGCCTTGTCGGGAAGGAAGCGATCCGCGATGTAGCGCTCGGAGAGAGTCGCCGCGGCGACGATGGCCGGGTCTGAGATGCGGACGCCGTGGTGGACCTCGTAGCGCTCCTTGAGGCCGCGCAGGATCGCGATCGTGTCGTTGATGTCCGGCTCGCCGACGAGCACAGGCTGGAAGCGGCGCTCGAGCGCGGCGTCCTTCTCGATGTGCTTGCGGTACTCGTCGAGCGTGGTGGCGCCGACCGCGCGCAGCTCGCCTCGGGCGAGCATCGGCTTCAGCAGGTTGGCGGCGTCGACGGCGCCCTCCGCCGCGCCCGCGCCGACGATCGTGTGGAGCTCGTCGAGGAAGAGAACGATCTGCCCTTCGGCGGCTTGGACCTCGCCGAGGACCGCCTTGAGGCGCTCCTCGAACTCGCCGCGGTACTTGGAGCCGGCCAAGAGGGCGCCGATGTCGAGAGCGATCACGCGCCGGTCGCGCAGTGACTCGGGCACGTCGCCGTCGGTGATGCGCTGGGCGAGGCCCTCGACGATCGCGGTCTTGCCGACGCCCGGGTCGCCGATCAGGACCGGGTTGTTCTTCGTGCGCCGGGAGAGGACCTGGATCACCCGCCGAATCTCCTCGTCGCGTCCGATCACCGGGTCGAGCTTGCCGGCGCGGGCGTCGGCCGTGAGATCGCGGCCGTAGCGCTCGAGCGCCTCGGCCATCTCCTCGGCGTTCGGCGAGTCGACTTTGCCGGGGCCCTGGGTCTCGGCTACCGCCGTCGCGAGCAGATCGCGATCGGGCAGCAGGCTGGAGGTCGAGGTCGACTTCTCGGCGAGCGCGAGGAGCAGATGCCCGACCGAGATGAACGAGTCGCCACGTGCGGACATCTCCTTCTCGGCGCGCTGCAGGACCTTGAGGAAGGCCTGGGAGGGCCGCGCCTCGGCATCCTCGCCCGTGGACGTCGGCAGCTCGGCCACGGTGCCGCGGGCCCGCTCCGCGATCGAGCCCACGTCGGCGGAGAGCTTGCGCAGAGCCGCAGGGGCGAACCCGTTCTCTTGCTCGAGCAAGGCGAGCAGCAGATGCGCGGGGGCCACCTCGGGGTTGCGGTTCGCCACCGCCAGCCGCTGCGCCTCAGCGACGGCCTCCTGCGATTTGATCGTGAATCTATCTGCCTGCATGCTTGCCTGAATTCTACAGCAAATCTAAGTCAATACAACTTAGATTTACACCGGTTCTCAGGCACGAAACAAAGCGTTATCCGTCCGGCGACCCCGCTTCGGGGGCGTCCCGCCGCAATGCCCGCACGACCACCGCCCCCGCGAGAGTCGCAGGCATAGCGCCCGCCAGCCCGCGCAGACCCGCCCGCCTCTCTCCCGCGCCGAGCAGCAGCGCAAACGCGAGAGCATCGCCGGCATCACACACAGCGACAGCGGTTGTCGCCGCCGCCAGGCGTCTTCGGTCCCCGAGCGAGCTCGCCTGCCATGCCCCCAAGACGAGGTCGCGAGTCCCGGCGATGCGGGCGATGGCGAGCGCCTGCGCGGTCGAGGGTGAGTCGAGCCCCAGGGCTTTGAACGCCGGTCCCGGAGCGAGCCAGATGCCGGCGCCGATCGCGAGACGGCCGGCGGCCAGAGCCAAAGCGAGCAGGCGCTCGCGCTGACCGGGCTCGTCTGCACCCTCGGCCGACGTCACGAAGCCAGTATTCACGACCTGAAGACACGTATGAGCCCCGGCGAGATAGCGTGCTGCTCCTCATGGAGAGGGAGCGGTCGCGGGGGGAGCGATCCGGGAGCGCCACGGCGCCCGATCAGCCGAACCGCGTCCAGCTCGATGAGGCCGAGGTGCAGGCCGAGCTCGCGGCGCTCGTTGAGACGTGGACGGCAGGGGCCGAACGCTCGGCCGCGCGTCGCCAGGAGCAGCGCGAAACCCGGCGCCGGACCCGGATCAGGACGCTCGCGGTGGCGTTCGCGGTGGGGAGCGTCGCGACCCTGGCGATCCTCGCCGTCTCGGCGCTGCTGGGAGCCGAGGAGCCTCGGATCAACTTCGGCGGAGCGGCCAAGGCATCACGTTCGACCGCCACGTCGCCGTCCCTGCTCCTGGCGAGCGCTCCTCGGATCTACGCCCCGCCGGCGATCCCGGCACCACATCAGGTCGCGGAGGCCCGGGCCTTCGCCCGCTCGCGGGAGGGCCTTGTGTCGTTCGCCGTCGTCGATTCGCGGGGAACCGAGCACGCCTTGGCTGGCGATCGGCAGTTCGTCTCGGCGAGCGTGGTCAAGGCGATGCTGCTGATCGCGGAGGTCGATCGCCTGGACGCCGAGGGCCTGCCACTCGATCCCACCACCCGCTCACTGCTCGAGCGGATGATCACCTACAGCGACAACGATGCGGCGGACACCATCTACGCCCGCGTCGGCGATCGGGGGCTCTTCGATGTCGCCCGCCGGGCGGGCCTCGAGCACTTCACCGTCTCCGGCTATTGGGCCAACGCGCAACTCACCGCCGCTGACATGGCCCGGCTCATGGCGCGCCTCGACCACCTCCTGGTCGGCGCCCACGAGCCATTTGCCTCCGACGTCCTCGAACGCGTCGTGATCGAACAGCGCTGGGGCATCCCCGCGGCGGTCGCGGGCGACGGCTGGCGGCAGCGGTTCAAGGGTGGCTGGCGTACGACCGAGCGCGGTCAACTGGTCCACCAGATCGCCCGCCTGGACCGCGAGAATGCGGCGGTCTCCCTCGCCGTCCTGACCGATGGCGCCCCCTCCATGGACTATGGCATCGCCACCGTCCGCGGCATTGCCGAGCGGCTTTTCAGTCCTTCGCAGACTTCCCGCGAGGGGCGGTTCGCTGTCCCCGCTCGACTGGGATTGTGATGCGCTCGTCCTCGTAGGCCCCGTAGGGCACGATCTCGGCGCGCATCGAACGCCGCACCCTGTCCACTTCATCCAGCATCTCCTGCTCGAGCTCGGCCGCGCGATTGCGCATCTTGCGCAACTCGCGGCGGGTGCGCTCCAGCTGCGCCTCGAGCTCCAGCACCGTCTCGACCCCGGCGAGGTTGAGTCCCTCGTCCGCGGTCATCTGCTGAATCCGGCGCAGCCGATCGACATCCTCCTGGGAGTAGAGACGGGTGTTCTTCGGCGAGCGCTTTGGCGTGATCAGCCCACGCGCCTCGTACATCCGCAGCGTCTGGGGATGCATTTCCGCAAGCTCGGCTGCGACCGAGATCATGAAGACCCCGCGGTCGGCATCGAAGGTCGCAGTCGTCGTGCGGGTGCGCCGCACGCGCCGGGGTGGCTGCGCTCCACTGCCCTTCGGCTTCCCGCTCATGAGTCAGTCCCTACCTTCGCGGCTCGGGCGGATGCATCGCGCAACAGGCGCGCGCGCGGGTCGTGCTCGTTCATCGTCTGGGCGAAGCCCTCGAGGGCGCGCTGCTGTTCAGCGTTGAGGTCGCTTGGGACCTCGATCTCGAGCCGGTAGTGGATGTCACCACGGCCGCGGCCGCCCGGCTTCGGGGGGCCTTCGCCACGGAGCCGCTGGACCGTCCCGTGCTGCGTTCCGGCCGGGACTCGGATCCGCTTGGAGCCGTTCAGCGTCGGCACCTCCACCGGGGCTCCCTGGCTCGCCTCGGCGAAGGTGATGGGCACAGCGACTTCGAGGTTGCCGTCGTCGCGCTGGTAAAAGACGGGAGACGCGTCGACACGCGTGATCACGTAAAGGTCGCCCGGCGGCCCGCCGAGCGGCCCGTCCTCGCCCTTGCCGGCAACCCGGATCCGGCTGCCGTCGCGGACCCCGGCGGGGACGTTCACGCGATAGCGCTTGCGCTGCAGCGTCCGCCCCGTGCCGGCACAGGTCTCGCACGGTGACTCGATGATCTCCCCGTGCCCGCCGCACTGTGGGCACGGTTGACTGATGGAGAAGAAGCCCTGGCTCTCCGAGTCGATGCCGCGCCCGCCGCAACGCGGGCAGGTGATGGGGGCGGTCCCGGGCTTGGCGCCGCTGCCGCCACAGGTCGTGCAGACGGATTGCTTTGGCACGGTGACGGAGATCTCCGATCCCTCCATCGCCTGGTCGAAGCTGAGCCGTACCTCCGTCTCGAGGTCGCGGCCGCGGATCGCCTGCGCGCCGCCTGCGCCTCCACCCCCGCGGCTGAAGATCGTCGAGAAGATGTCGCCGAGATCGGAGGTGAAGCCGCCACCGGCCCCCCCGCCCCGGCCACCGAGGTTGGAGAACATGCCACCCGCGTCGTACTGCTTGCGCTTTTCCGGGTCGGAGAGGGTGTCGTAGGCCGACTGGACCTCCTTAAAGCGCTCCTCCGCCCCCGCATCGTCCGGGTTGCGGTCGGGGTGGTAGTCGCGCGCGAGCTTCCGGTAGGCCTTCTTGATCTCCTCGGCTGAGGCCTTCTTGCCGACGCCGAGAACCTCGTAGGGGTCACGGGCCATCTCAGATCACTCCCCGACGATGACCTTCGCCGCCCGCAGCACCTGCCCGTCGAGCCGGTAGCCCTTGTCGAGCGTCTCCACCACGGTTCCCGGCTCGGCGCCTTCGCTTGGACGCGTTGCCACGGCCTCATGCCAGGCCGGGTCGAAGCTCTCACCCGCGGGGTCGTACGCCTCGACGCCGGATCGCTCCAGGCCCCCGCGAAGCTCGCGGAGGACAAGCTCGATGCCCTCGGCCAGCGCGTCCGGCGCGGAGCGGGCCGAGGCGACCGCGCGCTCCAGGTTGTCGAGTGCCGGGACGAGCTCCCGAGCGACCGCGATCCGGCCGCGGCGCTCCGCCTCGGTCGCCTCGCGGGCCGCGCGCTTGCGGTAGTTCTCGAAGTCGGCTCGGGCCCGCTGCGCGAGCTCGAGGTACTCGTCGCGCTCGCGCTTGGTGTCCGCCAGCAATCCGTCGAGATCTGCGGAAACCTCGTCCGCCGCCTCCTCGGTTGCGGCGACGTCGGTAGCGGTCTCCTCCTCAGCGCCATCAGGGACGCCCGCCGGAGCGCGGGCGTCCTGCGAAGCCGGCGCGGTGGCCGGCTTCCTGGTCGGATCGGCGGCGCTCACGAGCGCTCTTCGTCGACCACCTCGGCGTCGACGACCTCCTCCTCGTCGTCGCCGGCGCCGTTGGCCGACGCCCCGTCGCCGGAGGCCGCCTGCTCGGCTGCGGCCGCCTGGTAGATCTGCTCGGAGACCTTGTGGAAGGCCGCCTGCAGCGCGTCGGTCTTCGCCTTGATCTCATCTGCGTCGCTCGACTCGAGCACGCTGCGCAGATCGGCGATCGCGCCCTGGATCTCGGTCTTCGACGCGGTGTCGACCGAATCACCCATCTCCTCGAGCTGCTTCTCAGCCTGGTAGGCGGAGTGCTCGCCGACGTTGCGCGCCTCGGCGAGGTCGCGCTGCTTGCGGTCCTCGTCGGCGTGCGACTCGGCGTCCTTGATCATCTGCTCGACCTCGGACTCGTCGAGCCCGGAGCCGCCCTTGATCTCGATCGTCTGCTCCTTGCCGGTGCCCAGGTCCTTCGCGGAGACACTGAGAATGCCGTTCGCATCGATGTCGAAGGTGACCTCGATCTGCGGCAGGCCGCGCGGCGCCGGGGGGATGCCGGTGAGCTGGAACTTGCCCAGCGACTTGTTCCCTGACGCCATCTCTCGCTCGCCCTGCAGCACGTGGATCTCGACCGACGGCTGGTTGTCGTCGGCGGTCGAGAAGACCTCGGACTTCTTCGACGGGATCGTCGTGTTGCGCTCGATCAGCTTCGTCATGACGCCGCCCTTGGTCTCGATGCCGAGGGTGAGCGGGGTGACGTCCAAAAGCAGCACGTCCTTGACGTCCCCCGCGAGCACGCCCGCCTGGATCGCGGCGCCGACGGCGACGACCTCATCGGGGTTGACGCCCTGATGCGGGTCCTTGCCGACCAGCTCCTTGACCTTCTCCTGGACCGCGGGCATGCGGGTCATGCCGCCGACGAGGACGACATGGTCGATGTCGGAGCCGGCGTCGGCCAGCGCCCGCTTGACGGGCGCGACGACGCGCTCCAGCAGATCGGAGGTGAGCTCGCCCAGCTTGGCGCGGGTGAGCTTCACGTCGAGGTGCTTCGGCTCGTTGTCGATCGCGGTCAGGAAGGGAACGCTGATCTGCGTCTCCTGAGTGGCGGAGAGCTCGATCTTGGCCTTCTCGGCCTGCTCATAGAGGCGCTGCAGGGAGCGCTTGTCGTTGGAGACGTCGACGCCCTGGTCGCGCTTGAACTCGGCCACGAGCCACTCGACGATTGCCTTGTCCCAGTTGTCGCCGCCCAGATGGTTGTCGCCCGAGGTCGACTTGACCTCGAAGACCCCGTCGCCGATCTCGAGCACGGACACGTCGAACGTGCCGCCGCCCAGGTCAAAGACGAGGATCGTCTGGTCGGACTCCTCCTTGTCGAGCCCATACGCGAGCGCTGCCGCGGTCGGCTCGTTGATGATGCGCTTGACCTCGAGGCCGGCGATCTTGCCGGCGTCCTTGGTGGCCTGGCGCTGGTCGTCGTTGAAGTATGCGGGGACCGTGATCACCGCCGAGTCGACGGTGTCGCCCAGCTTCGCCTCGGCGTCCGCCTTCAGCTTCTGCAGGATCATCGCCGAGATCTCCGGGGGCGAATACTGCTTGTCGCGAACGTCGACCCGCACGTCGCCGTTCGGCCCTGGCTCGACGGCGTAGGGGACGATCGTCTCCTCCTCCTTTACCTCGGCCTCCTTGCGGCCCATGAAGCGCTTGATGGAGAAGATCGTGTTCTCGGGGTTCATCACCGCCTGACGCTTGGCAGCCGTTCCGACCAGGCGCTCGCCCGAATCGGTGAAGGCAACCACGGATGGGGTCGTGCGACCGCCCTCCGCGTTCTCGAGCACGGTGGGCTCGCCGCCTTCCATGACAGCGACGCAGGAGTTGGTGGTCCCCAGGTCTATACCGATTGTCTTAGCCACTATGAAGCTCCTCTTCTCAGCAGGTGACGCTCCTTCGGACGGCGTCACCCTAATTCTCATTCAGGAAAGAAATCTGAGTGAGAGCGTAGCAGATATATGATCGCTAGTTGGCGGAGCCGGTGCCCGCTTCGGTGCTGGCGGCGCACTCGCCGGCCGGAGCCAGCTCGCGCTCGTCGGCGGGCAGCAGCGGCCCTTGATCCTCCGCGAGCTGGCCGGCGTAGGCAGCGACGAATCCAGAGACCTCCTGGGCGGTTGATCCCTGAAGGATCCCGGCGGGCATACGGCCTTCCAGCCCGCAAGTGACCGCGTTCAACACCCGGGAGTACGAGGATTCAAACGAGCCGGTGTTCGCCTCGAGCACCTCCTCAGGGGATAGTCCCTCGGCCGGGGGCTGGACGGCGAGGATCTCGTCCAGATTGGGCCCCACGACACCATCGGTGCCCCCTGCGGCGAGCGTGTGGCAGGCGCCGCACTTGTCGGCGAAGATCTCCTGGGCCGCCTCGTCCTCCGCGGAGACCGGCACGGCCGTTGCCTGCTCCGAGCCCTCCTTTGCGAACGCGAGGTATGCCATCACCCCGACGAGGGCGACGAAGGCTCCAAAGATGAGGAAGGGGCGGTTGCTCATTGCTCTCGTCTCAGTCCCGCACGGCGGGCGGCCACCGGTCAGGCGGCTCCGATACTAATGCGCGGCGACGCTCGATCGCCGCAACGAACGCCACGGGCGCAACGAGAAGCGCCCTCCGCGACGTCCGTGTCGCGGAGGGAGCCTCGCTGAGCCTCGCTCGTCCCTACGGGGTCGGGAACTGCAGCGTCGAGAAGACGCCCAGGTGATCCGACGCCCAGAGGCCGAAGCGCTCGTACTCGTCGGGATCGTCCCCGGTCGCGAACGAGTTCACGAGGGTGACGTCGTTCGAGTTCGGGTCGACGCCCTCGCCCGGATCGTCGTCCGAGACCATGATGTGGTCGACGGTGTGGTCGATGTCGTCGAGCGCCGTCGCCGGGTCCTCGCTGATCAGCTCGTCGCCAAAACAGCACGAGTACTGCTCGTCGACGCCGTCGGTGTTGAGGCCGTCGTAGCTGCGCTCCTCGAGCCCCTTGCTGACGATCTCCGCGTATGGGAGCTCGTCGGCAACGTGCCCCGGCGTGTCCCCCAGCGTCTCGACGATCTCGTCGTCGGAGTTGAGGTCGCCCACCAGGACCACCGGGAATGACGTGCCGCCCGGGTTTGCCGGCCCGATCTCGTCCGCCTCGCCGAGACCGACCTCGGTGATTCCGGCGACCAGCTGCTCGGCCTGAGCCAGCTTGGCGTCGTTGTCGAACGCCTCGAGGTGCGTGTTGACGAAGCGGAACTTCGTTCCCCGCACCTTGGCGTCGACGGCGATGAACCCGCGCCAGACGGTGATGTCGAGCGGTGTGCCGCCGATGTTCTCGATCTGCAGGCTGCGCTCCCTGTCGAAGCGCTGGCTGAAGTCGAACTTGGTCTTGACGTCGGCCTTCTTGCCGGTGCGCTTGAGGACGACGTCGCGCATCGTGAGCCGTCCGTCGAGCGGATTCCCGCCGGAGAGCGGGAGCCTCGATGTCGGCCTCCTTCTGCTGGCGGACGACCTCGTAGTCGGTGCCCTTGCCCTTGTTCAGCTCCTTCATCAACAGCGCGAGGAAGTCGTACTCGACCTCATCGGCGGGCGTCGGCGGCCCGTCCGGGCCGGGAGCGGGTCCGGTCCGCGCGCCAGAGCGCGACCTCCTGGAGGCCGACGAGATCTGGCCTCGCGTCGTTGATCTCCTTCGCGAGCAGCTTCGCGCGGTTCGGGAAGTCGGTCGTCTGAACGTCGTTCCAGATCCCCTGCGTCGCAATCGCGAGCTCGATCGGCGTCGTGGCCGCCAATGCCGGAGTGAGATCGGCCCCGAGGTAGAGGTTGCGGCTCATGACCTTGACCTTGCCCTCGGCCGGGGCCGCCTGGGCGGCGGAGGGAAGGGCGAATGCTGCGAGCCCGGCCGCGACGCCGAGAGCGATGGCGACGCGCGGGCGGGAATGCTTACGTTGACTCAAGAGTTTCCTTTCGGAGGGTCGGATGGATGGCGTACTGCTCCCTGTAACAGTCGACACCCCCATTCTGTGCGCGGGCCTCCCCGGTTTCATCGCGGAGACCCCGCAGGGCTGGTGCGGAAAACTACTGAGTGCCACCTGCCGGCGCGGACGCCCGCAGCTTCCGCCCGTAGGGGCACATGCGCAGTAGCGCGCAATCGGAGCAGCGCGGGCGAGGGCGGCAGATCGCCCGCCCGTGCCTGATCAGGTTGATGTGGAACTCGTACGCATCCTCCGGATCGACCATCCGGCCGATCTCGTCGTGGGCCTCTTCAAAAGAGGCGCCCTCTCGAAAGAGGCCCAGTCGCGTGCCGACCCGGTAGACGTGGGTGTCGACCGGGATCTCGGGCCGGTCGAAGCTGAAGATCAACACGCAGGCGGCCGTCTTGCGACCCACGCCGGGCAGGTCGGTGAGGTAGGCGAGCGCCTCGTCGCGCGGGGCGCCGGCGAGCCAGTCGAGATCGGGATGGTCGCCGAGCAGGCGCAGGATCTCCTGGATCCTGGGCGCCTTCGTGTTGGCGAGGCCTCCTGGGCGGAGCGCTTCGATCAACTCCTCCACGGGAGCGTCACGGACCTCCTCCCACGTCGGGTAGCGCTCGCGCATGCGACCGTAGGCGCGGTCGCGGTTGCCGTCGCTGGTGTTCTGCGAGAGCACGGTTCGCACCAGCTCGGCGATTGGGTGACCGTGCGGCTGGTTCACGGGGCGCCCGTAGATCTCGCGCAGGCGGTCGCGGATGGCGCGGACGCGAGCGCGCCGGGGCCGCTTCCACGTCGCGCCGCTCACGCGCCCAGCGCTCCCCAGCTCATGCAGGCCCGCGCGCCGGCCGCACATGCCGCCTCGAGCGAACTGCCCACGGCACTCGGCGCCCACCCCGCCAACGCGACCTCTGCCGTGAGCGTTCCAAAGAAGGCATCACCGGCCCCAAGCGGGGCGACCACGTCGACCTCGGGCGCAACCGCCTCCGCTTCGGCCTCACCCCGGGCGACCGCGCCCTGGTCGCCCATCGTCACAACGGCCACGCGGGCTCCCAACTCACACAGCGACTCGGCCGCCTCGAACGCTTCGGCCTGCGGATCGAGCTGAGCGATGTGTCGCGCCTCGTCGAGGTTGGCGCGGACCATGAACGCTCCCCGGCAGGCGTCGCGGCTCCGCTTGTGTGCCTGCTCCATCTGCGTCCAGCGGTTGGGCCGGATGTTGGGATCGAAGAGGACCGGCAGCCCGCGCTCGAGCGCGCGGTCCCGAGCGCGCAGGGTGAGCTCGCGTTCCGGGGCTCCGACGAGCGTGTTCGAGCCGAAGACGAGCGCGCCCGAATGCTCGAGCGCCTCGTCGATCCGCTCGCCCGCCACGTGCATGCCCGCGTCGATGCCGTTGCCGTAGACCCGAAAGCGAGCTTCCCTGGTGGCGTCGAAGGTCACGAACGCGATCGGCGTCCGCAGCTCCTCGACCTGCGAGAACCAGCGGAGGCCGACCCCCTCCGCGTCCAGGCGCGCCCGCAGCCAGGAGCCCCATTCGTCATCGCCAACGCCCCCGAGGAGGGCTACGTCCGCGCCTGCCCGCGCGATCGCCACGGCGACGTTCGCGAGGGCTCCTCCGAAGTGCGGCCTAAAGCGCGCTGCCTGCGCCGGGTCGGCCACCACCTCCTCGCAGAGGAGGTCGACGATGGCCTCTCCCAGGCAGAGGATCGCGCCATCGCCAGACTCGGGGGCTCGCATGGGCGGAGGATATGCTCGCCGCGTGCTTGCCCACCCGAAGCTGTGAAGACCGAGAATCTCCTGGTCGACGGGGTTCGCGTCTTCGTTCGCCGTACCGGCGGGGAGGGAGCGCCGGTTGTCTTCGTCCACGGCCACTGGCCATGGATCGACGAGCCGACCGTGGTCGACTCGGTCTGCGAGTTCATCTAGCTTGCCGCCCATGGAGCGCACCCCTCCACCACGCGCGCGCTCCGGGCAGGAGCTCAGGGTCTACGCGCGCAACCGGCTGATCGAGTCGCGGCTGACGCCGAACGCGATCTCGATGACGGGCCTCGTGCTGAACCTCGCCGCGGCGGTGCTCGTGTGGGAGGGCCACTTCTTCTGGGCAGGGGTCGCCTTCATCGTCGGGTCGATCATGGACACGCTCGACGGCCGCTACTCCCGCATGTCGGGCAAGGGGACGCTCTTCGGAGCCTTTCTGGATTCGACCCTCGACCGCATCGAGGAGGGCATCGTGCTCACCGCGGTGGCGTACCAGTTCGCCGAGGCCGGTGATTCGCTGGCAGCGGCGGCATGCGTCGCAACGGTTTTGGGCTCGCTGATGGTCTCCTACACCCGCGCACGGGCGGAGGCGCTTGGGGTCGAGTGCAAGGTCGGCATCGCAACGCGGCCGGTGCGGGTCGTGATCCTCTCGATCGGCCTGGTCTTCGCCGCCAACGAGCTCATCGAGGGCGTCGACCTGCTCGAGCCATCGGTTTACGCGCTGGCGGCGCTCACCGCGTTCACGGTCGGCCAGCGAGTCCTGCATGTGAGAGGCGCGCTCAAGGCGCTCGAGTCAGAGCCGTCGCCGCCCGCTACCGTCTGAGCCCCAGCCGGTGTAACCACTGCGCGGATTGCGCATAGTTACCCTCTCCACCCCCGCCGCCAGGAGGACTTCGCTCGCATGACCACAAACGGGGCCAGCGCAAACGGCCACCGCACCGACGACGGCAAGGTCCGAGTTGCCATCGTCGGCGTCGGAAATTGCGCCAACAGCTTCGTCCAGGGCGTCCACTACTACCGCGACGCCGATCCCGCCGAGGACGTTCCCGGCCTGATGCACGTCGACCTTGGCGGCTACCACGTCTCCGACGTGGAGTTCGTCGCGGCCTTCGACATCGACTCCGAGAAAGTCGGGAAGGACCTCTCTGAGGCGATTTGGTCCGGGCAGAACGACACGATCAAGTTCGCGGACGTCCCACACCTCGGCATCGAGGTGCAGCGCGGCATGACGCATGACGGGCTCGGCAAGTACCTGAAGGAGAAGATCACCAAGGCTCCCGGCCCCACCGCCGACATCGTCGGCATCCTCAAGGAGACGAAGGCCGACGTGTTGGTCTGCTATCTCCCCGTTGGCTCCGAGCAGGCGGTCAAGTGGTACGTCGAGCAGGCGCTCAACGCGGGTGTCGGGTTCGTCAACTGCCTGCCCGTGTTCATCGCTCGCGAGGACTACTGGGACGAGCGGTTCACCGAGGCGGGCCTGCCCATCATCGGCGACGACATCAAGTCGCAGGTCGGCGCCACCATCGTGCACCGCCAGCTCGCCCGCCTCTTCCACGACCGCGGTGTGCGCATGGAGCGCACCTCGCAGCTGAACGTCGGCGGCAACATGGACTTCTACAACATGCTCGAGCGCGAGCGGCTCGACTCCAAGAAGGAGTCAAAGACCAACGCCGTGACCTCGATCATGGGCCATGAGCTGCCCGACGACCAGGTCCATGTCGGCCCGTCGGACTACGTCCCGTGGCTTACCGACCGCAAGTGGGCGCACATCCGTCTCGAGGGCCGTTCGTTTGGCGACGTGCCGCTGAACGTCGAGCTGAAGCTCGAGGTATGGGACTCACCCAACTCGGCGGGCATCGTGATCGACGCGGTGCGGATCTTGAAGCTGGCCCTGAACGATGGCGTCGCCGGCCAGCTTGACGGCGCCTCCTCGTACCTGATGAAGTCGCCGCATACCCAGCGTCCCGATGATGAGGCGAGGGTGCTGACGGAGGAGTTCATCGCGAGCCACGCACGCACCCCCGAGGCCGCTGAGAGGGCCAAGGAGCGAATCGAGGCGGACGCCTAAGCCCGGCCCGAGCTCCGCCACCGCGCGGAGCCCTCGCGGCCTGGCCGCGGCCCTATCCTGACCCACGTGACCCCTGGCGAGCCGCTCTCGATCGCGCACGTCTCGCCGCATCCCTGGGAGGCTCGCAACGAGGTCAACGCGTTCGCCGGCCACGTCGCGGCGGAGCTCGCGGAGCGTGGCCACCGGGTGTTCGTTGCCGCCCCTTCCGAGTCGCGCACCGCCGTGCGCCAGTCGCGCCGGCTGATCCGAGAGCTCAGAGACAACCCTGGTGCGGCCTTCGATGGCAACTGGGAGGGTCTGCGGGCCGGCAATGGCGGGCCGCCCGTTCTCGCCATCGGGTCCGGGATCCCGTTGCCTCGGGGGCCTGGCCCTCGTCCCGCGCCCGTACCGGTCGACATCAACCGCAACGTCGAATCGTTGCTTGAGGCCATCGAGCTCGACATCCTGCACGTTCACGATCCGTTCGCGCCATGCGCCGCGTCCACGGCGCTGCGCGCCTCTCACTCGCTCAACGTGGGGACGTTCCACGAGCCCAGCGAGCGCATCCTCTCAACCCAGGTGGCGCGCCCCCTGGTCGAGATCTTCTTCGGCCGCCTGGACGCGCGCAGCGTCACCAGCACGACCACCGGCGCGCTGATGGAGCGATTCTTCCCCGGCGGCTACGAGCTCGTCGAGCCCGGCACAGAGCCCGCAACCGAGGCCTTCTGGCCGGGTGAAGGCCCACGGGCCCAGAACGGCGTTCGCATCGCGTACTGCGCGGCAGAGGAACGGGGCGGGCTGCGGACCTTCCTGCGGGCGCTTCGCCGGCTCGATCCGGACGCGGAGTGGGAGGCGGCCGTCCTGCTCCCCGATCGGGGCGAGCTGCGCATCGCCAAGGCGCTGCGAGAGCGCGTCCATGCCGTCCTGCCGGGAACGACCTCCGCCGAGGCGCTCATGGCCGGCGCTGATGTGGTCTGCGCGACCTCCGGCGGGCCCGGCGCCGCTCCATGGCTCATCCGAGCGGCGCTTGCGGCGGGCGCGGTCCCGGTCGCCTCGGACATAGCGATCTACGAGGAGCTCACCGGCGGCGGCGAACGCGGGCTTCTCTTTCAGGCGGGCGACGTGCTCACGCTCGCGGGCCAGCTCGAGCGGCTGATCGCCGATGCAGGTTTGCGTGAGCGACTGGCGGCAGCGGCCCCCGTCTCCGTTCGCGACTGGGGCGCCGTCGCCGATCAGCTCGAGGACACCTACCGCAGGCTGGCGGCGCGCCGGCACGACTCCAACGGCAACGCCGCGCTGCGGCGCCGCATATCGCGGCGGCGTCCGATTCACGTCGACCTGCACATGCACACGGACCACTCGCCCGACTGCGCAACGCCGGTCGAGACGCTGCTGCTCTCCGCCAAGGAGGCGGGTCTCGGGGCGATCGCGATCACGGACCACAACGAGATCTCCGGTGCGCTCGAGGCGCGCGAGATGGCCGCGGAGATAGGCGGAATCAAGGTCATCGTCGCGGAGGAGGTGAAGACCGCCGAGCAGGGCGAGGTGATTGGGCTCTTCTTGGAGGAGAAGATCGAGCGCGGGATGACGATGGCGGAAACGATCGCGGAGATCCGCCGCCAGAACGGCCTCGTCTACGTGCCCCATCCGTTCGACCGCCTGCACTCGGTACCCGACTACGAGCACCTGCTGGACATGGTCGAGGAGATCGACATCCTCGAGGTCTTCAATCCGCGTGTCACGCTCACCGCCTTCAACGAGGAGGCCGTGCGCTTCGCCGCCAAGTACCGGATCGTTCCGGGGGCGGGATCGGACAGTCACGTCGCTCAGGGCTTGGGCAGCGTGATGATTCGGGTGCACGATTTCGATGGGCCGAGGGAATTCCTCGAGGCGATGCGAGGCGCCGACATCGTGCGCAAGCACAAGAACCTGATCTACGTCCAGGCGCTCAAGTGGCTGCAAACGTCCGGCGGACGCGGGGGCGAGAGCCTGGGCAAGCCGTGATGCAGGCAGGGCGGCCGGAAGGAGCGCGCCGTCGCTCGTCAAAACAGGGAGCGGCCACGGGAACTTCCGGGGACGCCATGCCGACGACAGACGACGAGATCCAGGAGAAATACCTGGAGCGCGCCATCCGGGAGCTCAACTCCCTGACCCAGCGCCTTCAGGAATGCTCACACTGCCCGCGGGGGAACCTGATGCCCGTGCTCGGCTCAGGCCACCCCCAGGCCGACATCATGCTCTTGAAGTTCGCGCCGACCGCCGCGGAGATCGAGGAGGGTGTGGCCTTCTACGGCCGGGCGGGGAATGCGCTGATGAAGAGCTTCAAGCGCCTTGGGATCGATCCCCTCGCCATCTACGGCACGCTCTGCGTCAAGTGCCCGGTATCGGATCCCTCGCTCGCCGGCGCCGAGTGCGTCGACCGGGTGGTGGAGGAGATCGCGATCGTGCAGCCGCGGATGATCGTCCTGATGGGAGAGGCGGCGCTGCGCTCGCTGAACGAATTGGAGCTTCCGCTCGCCCAGGTGCTCGACGAGCGCTACGGCGAGGTGCAGGAGCTGACGCCCACCGTGGAAGCGTTGCTCGTCCCGGACATCGACGAGTCGCTCGACTCCGAGGACTCAAAGCGCGAGTTCTGGTCGTCCTTCCGGGTGCTGGGCGATTGGTACAGCGACCTTCCCCCGTACTAGCTAACCGCGGTCGCCCGGCGCCGCCGCCTGTGCGACCGCGCCCATCGCCTCGGCGTTCGCAGAGGCGAGGCCGCGGACGACCGTGAGGTCCAGGGCCTCATAGCTCGCGAGCTTCTCCTGCGCCTCGGCGCCGTCGGCCACCGCGACGCCCACCGTCCCCTCGGGCTCACCAAGGCGGTCGAAGTGGTTGCGGTAGCCGTCGTGGAGGTCACGGTAAAAGGCCTCCTCCTTGGCAAGTCGCTCCTTGGCGTCGGGTCCAACGGCGGTGCGCACGTATCCCATCACCGGGGGCGGGTTGCGACCCGCATCGCGCGCCCCCGCCTCGACGTGACGGCGCGCCCCCGCCGCGAACTCAGGGGTCATCCAGTTGAAGAAGACCCCATCGAACCGGGCACCCGCGAATGCGCACATCCGTGGTCCCATCGCCGCCAGCACGAGGCGCACGCCCGGCAGCGCTTCTCGCAGGCCGGGCTCCGCTTCCCGGATCGCGGTGAGGGGTCGCTTCGAGAAACCCGATCCGATCCCGAGCCAAAGCCGCTCGCGATCAAGGCCCAGTCGCTCGATGTGCCCTGCCATGTCGCCCGGTTCGTGGCGGTCGAGGGCCATCACGGCCACACCCAGGTCGAGCTCGGGCGCCGCCTCGGCGAAGACCGTGAGTGTCTCGAGGCCGAGTGCTCCGGGATGGTCGTTTGACCACATCGAGCCATAACCCAACTCGGCGCAGCGAGCGGCGAGCGCTCCGGCCACATCCGGCTCGAGCCCGGCCGCCACTCCGAATCCTCGCGACACGCCGCGCAGCCTATCCGCGCTCGAGCAGCGCGACGCACTCGACATGCGGCGTCTGGGGGAACATGTCGACCGGTCGTACGCGCTTCAGCTCGTAGCCGGCTTCTGTGAGCTGAGCGGCGTTGGGAGCGAGCGTGGTCGGGTTGCAGGAGACGTAGACGATGCGTCGTGCCTGGCATTCGATCAGCCTGCGCACGACCTTCTTGGAGAGGCCAGCTCGTGGCGGATCGACGACGACGACGTCGGGGCGCCCCGCCCGTTCAAGCAACGGGCGGATGCCCAGGCGGGCCTCGGCAGCCACGAATCGGGCGTTCGAGATGTCGTTGGCGCGGGCGTTGTGCTCCGCGTCGGCGACGGCCTCGGGCACCGACTCGAGGCCCCAGACCTCGCCGGCGTGCGGCGCCAGCGCCAGCGCGATGGTGCCGATCCCACAGAAGAGGTCGTAGACCCGCTCGGTCCCGCCAAGACGGGCATAGTCGATGGCGACGCCGTAAAGGCGCTCGGCCATCCGAGTGTTGGTCTGGAGGAACGCGGTGTGCGCGACCCGGAAACGCAGTCCCCGGAGCTCCTCCTCGAGATGCTCCTCGCCCAGGACGCCCGTCGGCCCGTCGGTGCCGGAGCCCGGTCCCTCGACGACCGTGTGGAGATCGACCGGTGGCCGCGGAAAGTCGGCAGGCGAGGTGACGAGACGCGTCTGCACCTGGTTCGTCCTGGCGGAATCCCGGACGACGAGGTTCCGCAGGGTGCCGGTGCGCTCCCGCGGGTCCCACGCGGTGAGCCCATGAGATCGAGCCCAGTCCCGAACAGCATTGCGCGCCGAGTTGGACCTCGACGAAGCGAGGTGGCAGTCCTGGACGTCGACCACCTCGTGCCAGCTCCCGCGGGGGTGGAAGCCGAGGACGAGCGCACCCGCGGCCGTTCCGAAGCTGTACTCGAGCTTGTTGCGGTACCGCCACATCTCGTCTGCGGCTTCGATGGGCTCGAGCGCGAAGCCATCGAGCTTTCCGATCCTGCGCAGGGCGTCGTCGACCTGGGACTGCTTCTCCGCAGCTTGCCGCTCGTACGGGAGGCCCTGCCAGGCGGCTCCGGGGCACGGCGCCCCGCCGTGCAGGCAGGTGTCCGCGATCCGGTCGGGTGCGGGGCGCAGGATCTCGACCGCCGTTGCCTCCGCATGACTGCGCTTGGACTTGCCGATTCGAGCGCGCACACGGTCGCCCGGAAGCGCGCCCGCGACGAAGACGACGTAGCCATTCGTGCGGGCGACGCCGCGACCTCCGTGGGCGAGCGAGTCGATCTCGAGGTCGAGCTCGGCGCCGCGCGCGGGCCGTTGAGATCGCGGGACATCCTGGGCGGGCGCCGTTTGGGCCGAGGTGCTCATGCCCAATAGATTGACGATCGCGATGCCGCTTGACCTCGATGCCTACCGAGCCGACGCCGAGGCCTTCATCGGCGCGATCGATCGCGAGTACTACCTGCACCTCGCGGGCCATAAGGAGGAGCTCGAGATCGAGCCGATCTACGAGCGGCACGGGGATCTGTTCGAGGCGCACGTGGTGAGCGAGATCCGCGATGCGTTCGGCGCCGCGCCAGCGGGCAGCGGGCAGGCGAGGCGCTTGCGCTACCTCCTCGCCTTCGCTCTCGACGGTTGCCTCGGGCAGGCGACCCGCGTCGAGGCTGAGGAGGCCGCGAGACTCGAGGCCTCGCTTGAGGTCGAGACCGAGTCCGGCCCGGTCGGCTATCGCCGGGTGCAGCTCGAACAGGCGAACGCTGAGGACGCCGGGCGGCGAGCCGAGCTGGAGGCTGCCCGCGACGCTGTCCTCGCAGAGGCGCTCAACCCGCTCTTCGTCTCAGCGCTTGAGCGCTCGCACGAGCTGTGCCGTGAGCTCGGGTGGAAGGGCTACGCCGATGCGTACGGCGACGTGCGCGGCCTCGACCTCGCGGGGTTGGCCGCGCAGACAGCCGCTTTCTTGGAGGCGACCGAGGACGATTACGCCGGCGTGGTCGACCCGCGTCTCGAGGCGGCTGGCCTGCCACGGCTCGGCGAGCTCCGTCGTTCGGACGTGCCCCGGTTCTACCGCGCGCCGGAGCTTGATGAGCACTTTCCGGCAGCCGAGTTGGTGCCGTCGCTCGGGGCGACGCTGGAGGGGCTCGGCGTGGAGCTTTCGGCTCAGGACAACGTTCACCTCGACACCGAGCCGCGCCCAACGAAGTCGCCGCGGGCGTTCTGCTCGCCAGTCCGCGTTCCCGACGAGGTGTATCTCGTAATCGCGCCGGTCGGAGGTCGCGACGACTTCGCGGCGCTCTTTCACGAGGCCGGGCACACCGAGCACTACGGCAACACGCGTGCCAGCCTCCCGTTCGAGTTCCGCCACCTCGGCGACAACTCGGTCACGGAGTCATTTGCATTCCTGCTCGAGCATCTGACCGAGGACCCGACATGGCTCGCCGATCGCCTCGGCGTGGCGGCCCCAGAAGCGGCTGGCGCTGTGGATCACGCGCGCGCGTCGCGGCTCATGCTGGTGCGCCGCCACGCGGCGAAGCTCTCCTACGAGCTCGAGCTGCACGCGGACGCTGCGGAGCTCTCCGCGATGCCGGGGCGCTACGCGGAGCTGCTGGGCGACGCGACAAGGATCCCGTGGCCGCGTGTCACGTGGGTCTCCGACGTCGACGAGGGCTTCTATGTGGCGTGCTATCTGCGGGCGTGGGCACTCGAGACGCACTGGCGGCGGGCGCTGCGGGAGCGCTTCGGCGAGCGATGGTTTAAGTCGGGGGAGGCGGGAGAGTGGCTCCTGGGGCTGTGGGCGAACGGCCAGAGCCTCGATGCCCACGAGCTGCTCCAGGCGGAGCTCGGCGAGAGCCTTGACTTCGGCGCACTGGCCGAGGAGCTCAGCGGCTAGCGGCGCTCGTTCCCGCGCTTGTAGTTGCCTGTGGCCCGGGCCATCAGGTCCTGGGCGCCTGGGTTGTCGGCCACCTCGACCCGGCTCAGGAACTTCGACGCACGCGCGCCGGCAAGGGTCGTGACCACGCGGCCTTCCCGGGCAATCCGAACGCGGCCGTCCTTGGTGGCGCGCCAGCTGAATTCCGAGGGCGTCAGATGCGGGCCTATGCCAGGCGCTTTTCGATGTCGTCGAGGATGCTCTTGCGGGCCTTGCCGCGCCGCTCTTGGGTGCGGACCTTGCGCAGGTCGGCCTTCGAGAGATCGCCGAGCCGCGATTTGACCTGGACTGCTGTGAGCTGGTCGTAGCCGGAGATCGGGCCGCCCGGCGTGGGCACGCCGGCGCGCCGTGCGAGGCGGTCGACTTGGGCGAGCGGCCCTTCGGCGGTGTCCCGGGCGGTCCGGCTCACGCGTCCGGCGGCAGAGGTGGCGCGCTTTCGAGCTTCCTCCCCGCGCGTCGTCACCTCCTTGCGTGCCTGGTCGAGCAGCTTCTCGAGGTCGCGGCTCAGGTCGTCACTCGCTTTGCGACCGCGGGTCACCAGGCTCGAGACGATCTCGTTGGCGTCGTCGCGGGTCATCCGCCCCCGCCGAACGGCATCGTCGAAGACCTCTTGCACGCGCTCGCGGGAGAGGGTGAGGCTGCGTTCCAGCGCGTCGCGATAGGCCTGCACGCTCTTGTCGGTGCGCTCGGACGCGGCACTGCTGCCGGAGCTGGATGAGGCGGTCGCCTTCTTCGCCGTGCCCCTCGAACCGCCGGGCTTGGACGCGGTCTTGGCGCCGCCGCCTCTCGGCGTCGACTTGCTGGCCTTCGATCCGCTCTTCGCCTGCGCCATTGAGCTCTCCTTCGCTAGGTGCCTGCTGGTGCTCTCACTATCTCACCCCGGCGCGTAGAGTGCCGCGCTTGGTGTGGTGCGCGATTTTCTGACCGGAGAGGAGCTCTCCGCCTCCGAGCTTGAGGCGTTGCTTGCCCGCGCCGAGGCTCTGCGAGAGCGTCGCGACGCAGGCGAGGGTTCGGATTCGCTCTCGCGGCGCTCAATCGGCCTTCTATTCGAGCGTCCCTCGACGCGCACGCGGGTGTCCTTCGAGGTCGCGGTGGCGGAGCTCGGTGCTACGCCGGTGGTACTGCGCGGCGACGAGCTGCAGCTGACGCGCGGGGAGTCGGTCACCGACACGGCGCGGTCCCTCTCCCTCTTCCTGCACGCGGTCGTCGTGCGGACGAGCTCGCATGGCATTCTCGAAGAGCTGGCCGCCGGCGCGAGCGTTCCGGTCGTAAACGCGCTCACGGAGGCGCACCATCCATGCCAGTCGCTCGCGGACCTGCTCACGCTGCACCGCCACTTCGGCGGCCTCGAGGGCGTGAGGGTCGCGTACGTGGGCGACGGCAACAACGTCGCGCGCTCGCTGGCGCTGCTGGGTCGGACGGCCGGGGTGGAGGTACGTGTGGCCACCCCGGAGGCATACGAGCTCGAGCCGGGCCTGGCGGCGCTCGATACCCATGATCCCCGCGAGGCGGTGGATGGCGCCGACGCGATCTACACCGACGTGTGGGTTTCGATGGGCAGCGAGGCCGCAGCGCAGCGTCGGCGCGCCGACCTCGAGCCGTTCCGCGTGGACGCAGACCTCGTGGCAGCGGCCTCGGACCAGGCGATCGTCATGCACTGCCTGCCGGCCCACCCCGGCGAGGAGATCACGCCGCAGGTGCTCTACGGGGATCGGTCAGTCGTGTGGGAGCAGGCAGAGGACCGCCTGCACACACAGAAGGCGCTGCTCGAGCTGCTCGTCGGGGCCGCCACGTAGCCGGCAAATTGCCCGGCCTGGCGACTTCCGGACGCATGGCGTCCAGAAACCGCCATTGGCCGTGGTTTTCGGCCAGGGGAGCGGCACGCAACGGTGCCTAGACTCTGCGCCCCCGGCCCCGTGGTGTAACGGTTAGCACGCCAGGTTTTCAACCTGGAAGCGTGGGGTTCGACTCCCCCCGGGGCTGCTCTCCATGCAACCCGAGATCGACATCGGCCCCCTCACCCTGCAGACCTTCGGCCTGTGCTTGGCGGCCGGCTTCGTCTTCGCCGGCGTCATGGTCTGGAAGCGCCTTGAGGAGTGGGGAAAGCCAGGCGACTGGGCTTACGAGATGGCGTTCGCGGCGGCCTTCGGCGGGATCCTCGGCTCGCGCATCTACTTCATCGTCGAGAACTACTCCGACGTCAAGGACGACCTGCTGGGGAACTTCTTCTCAGGTGCCGGCCTCGTCTGGTACGGCGGGCTGATCGGAGGCGCCATCGGCGTGTTGCTGTGGGCGCGCTACCGCGGCATGCTCAACCTTCGCCTCCTCGACCTCGCCGCCGTTCCCCTCGCTCTCGGCTACGCGGTCGGGCGCATCGGCTGCCAGCTCTCGGGCGACGGCGACTACGGCCAGCCGTGGGACGGCCCATGGGCGATGGCTTACCCCGACGGAGCAGTTCCCACCGACGTCCCGGTACACCCGACCCCGATCTACGAGGCCACGGCGATGAGCCTGCTCGCCTACGCCCTCTGGCGGCTGCGCGACCGCTACCAACCAGGCATCCTCTTCGCCCTCTACCTCCTTGGCGCCGGAATCGAGCGCTTTCTCGTCGAGTTCATCCGCCGCAACGACGACGTCCTGCTCGGCCTTACCCAGGCCCAGGTCCTGAGCGTTGCCATGATGCTCGCCGGCGGCATCTGGATAGCGCGGGCCCGAGCCAACGGCAAGCTCTACGCCGATGCCCCCGCGGAGGCGGGAACGCCCGCTCACACGTGAGCGATCCGCGAGATCGCAAACACGAACAAGAACCCCAGCACCGTCAGCCCCACCCGCGCCCAGGAACCGTGATGGTGGTGTGCCTCGGGCAGCAGGTCGGTCCCCCCGAGGTAGAGGAAGAACCCCGTGTAGAGCGCCAGGATTTGGCCGAGCGCCATGTCGGAGATCGAGACCGCGCTGCCGACCACCGCCCCCAGCACCGGGGCCACCGCATCGATCCGCAGCCACCGCACCGCCTGCTTGCGATCCCCTGACTGACTCAAGACGAAGCTCACCGTGTTGAGCCCGTCCGCGAAGTCGTGTGCCACCACCGCCAGGAAGACGAGTAGACCCGTCTCCGTGTTCACGCCGAAGGCGAGCCCGATTCCCAGGCCGTCGATGAACGAGTGCACCGAGAGCCCAAGGGCGCCCGCCACCCCCACCTGGTGATGCGAGCGCGCCTGCTCGGGGTCGTCGCGGTGATGCAGCACGAGGACCCGCTCCAGCAGGAAGAACCCAACGAAACCCGCCGCGATCAGAAGCGCCGCCTCGTCGGGATCGCCCATCAGCTCGATCGACTCGGGCAAGACATCGATGATCGCGACCGCGACGACGATCCCCCCGCTCAGCGCGAGCACCGTCGGCAGCGCGTCCGCGAAGCGCAGACCGACCCATCCCCCCGCGAACGTGCCGGCCATCACCACGGCCCCCAGTGGTATGGCGATCCACTCCATGCCGAGGATTAGACAGAAGCTGTCAAGGCGAGGGCTCTCCGGCCCGCGTCAGATCGATCGCAGCATCCCGCCGTCGAGCGGGATCACCGCGCCCGTCAGAAAGGATGCCCGCTCGGAGCACAGGAACGCCACCAGGTCGCCGTACTCCTCCGGCTGACCCAGCCTCCCCGCGGGCACGCCCTCCGCGGCGCTTCGCTCCATCTCCTCCCACGACCCCCAGTTCGACGCCAGGCGGTCGGTGGCGAACCGGCCCGTCGCGACGGTGTTGACGGTGATGCCATCGCCCGCGATCTCGCTCGCCAGCGTCTTCAGAAACCCCACCGTCGCCATCCGGTGGGCGTTGGACAGGGTGAGATGAGCAATGGGCTCGCGCACCGAGCTCGACGCCACGTTCACGATCCGGCCCCACTCCCGCTCGCGCATTCCCGGCACCACTGCATCCGCGAGGGCGCGGGGCGAGAGCACGAGCTCGCGGTAAGCCTGCTCCCATTCCTCCTGAGGGTTATCGAGCGCTCCACCGGGAGGAGGCCCGCCCGTGTTCGCGACCAGGATGTCGACGGGACCAAGCAGCTCCTCGACCTCCGCGGGCAAGGAAGCCATCCGCTCCAGATCCACCGAGTCGGCCACGAGCGCCACGGTCTCGCCCTCGATCTCCGCGGCGGCCGCCTCGATGCGCTCGGCGGAACGACTCACCATCGCGACACGCACCCCCTCGCGCCGCCAGCGCTCCGGCGATCCCGCGGCCGATGCCCTTGCTCGCGGCCATGACGAGCGCCACCCGTCCTGAGATCCTCAGATCCACGACCGCAAGCTATAGGTTGCCCGCATGGTCGAGGCTGGAGAGGGAGTTCCCCGCGGCGAGACCATCCACGAGGAGCTGATCGCAGCCGCGGCCGAGATCTACGGTCGTCACCCGGGAGCTCGCGCCATCCACGCCAAGGGAGTCTGGGCAGAGGGCGCGTTCATCGGCACCCCCGAGGCCGCCGCGCTCTGCGGCGTCCCGCACCTGGCGGGGGAGCCCGTCCCCGCCCTCGTGCGCTTCTCGCACGCCAGCGGCAAGCCCGACGCACACGACGGCGAGCGCAACGGCGGTGGCATGGCGGTGAAGCTGCGTCCACCCGGCGGGGGACAGGAGTGGGACATGATCGCCGTGGGCTCACCAACCTTCGTCGCCCGCACGGTCGAGGACTTTCTCGAGTTGCTGCGACTGCGAAAGCCCGACCCCGAGACCGGCCAGCCCGACATGGCGGCACTGGGCGAGTACCTCGGCCGCCATCCGGAGGCTGCCGCCTCGATCCAGGCAACGCTGGGCGCCGAGCCGCCCGCCAGCTACGTGACGGTCCCCTACCACAGCCCCCACGCCTTCGAGCTCAGCGCCGCCGACGGAACCCAGACGTGGGTTCGCTGGCGCTGGCGCCCCGTCGCCGGGGAGGAGCGCATTCCCGACGAGGAGGCAAGGACCCACGGTCGCCACTACCTCCGCTTCGAGCTCGAGCAGCGCCTCGCCTCTGGCCCGGCGGCGATGGAGCTCCTCCTCCAGCTCCATGGCGAGAACGACTCGCTCACCGATCCCACCGAGCTCTGGCCCGAGGACCGTGAAACGGTCCCGGCCGGGCGCCTCGAGATCACCGGCATGGTCGACGACCCCGAGCGCAACGGCCACATCGAGGTCTTCGATCCCACCCGCCTCCCCGACGGCATCCGCCCCTCCGACGACCCCATCCTCATGGCCAGGCCGAAGGCCTACTCGGTGTCCGCATACGCCCGCTGGGACCGCTCCCCGAGTGCCAGGTGACCGACCCCACCCTCGAGCTCGCGATCATCCTCGCCGCCGCCGTCGGCGCGCAGCTGCTGGCTGTCCGAATGGGTATCCCCGCGATCGTCCCGCTGCTGATCGTCGGCGTCATTCTCGGCCCCTACGTCACCGACGCCATCGACCCCGACGAGCTCCTCGGCGACCTGCTCGACCCGATCGTGGCCCTGGCGGTCGGGGCAATCCTCTTCGACGGCGCGATCTCGTTGCACCGCCGCCAGCTCGAGGCCGGCGTCGGGCAGGTCGTCTTCCGTCTGACCACGCTGGGAGTCGCCATCACCTGGGGGCTGGCCGGGGCTGGGGCGGCGCTGCTGCTCGGATTGGATCACCGCATCGCCATCGTGCTCGGCGCAGTGCTCACTCTGTCGGGCCCCACCGTCGTCATCCCTCTGCTCGACTTCGTGCGGCCTACGGGCAAGCCCGATGCCGTGTTGCGCTGGGAGGGGATCCTGATCGACCCCATCGGCGCGATCCTCGCCGTGCTCGCTTTCCACGCGGTGGTTAGCGGCGATGGCACCTTCGATCTTGTGGCGTTCGCCGGCACGATCGGGGTGGGAGCCGCGACGGGCATCGTGGGCGCCTTGCTGCTGACGCTCGTCCTGCGCCAGCGTCGCTTCGAGGCCGCGCTGGAGGCGACCGCCACTCTCGGGATTGTCCTCTTCTCCGTTGCCGTCGCCAGTGAGCTTCGAGAGGACGCCGGGCTGGTGACCGCCATCGTCATGGGAGTAGTCCTGGCCCATCGCCAGCGCGATGTACTCGACCGAGCGCCGGCCTTCAGCGAGATCCTCGTGGGCCTACTCCTTGGAGTCCTCTTCGTGGTCCTCTCGGCGAGGGTCGACCCTCAACACGTGCTCGACCTTGGCGTGGGGGGCCTCGCCTTCGTAGCGCTCCTGATTTTGGTGGTGCGTCCGCTGAGCGTCGCGCTTTGCACCGTCCGCACAAAAACGACCCGCGCCGAGCGAGCGCTGATCGCGTGGATGATGCCCCGAGGAATCGTGGCAGCGGCGACCGTGTCCGCGTTCGAGGCGGACCTGAAGGCAGCCGGGATCCCCGACGCCGAGCTACTCGTGCCCACCACATTCCTAGTGATCGCGACGACCGTGGTCATCTACGGACTCACGGCGAGGCCGCTCGCGTTGCGCCTCGGCGTGGCCAAGGACTAAATGGGAGGGCGGCGCGCCACGTCCAGTGGGCGGTGCCGGGCTCGAACCGGCGAACCTCTCGCGTGTAAAGCGAGCGCTCTACCAACTGAGCTAACCGCCCACTCGACATTCTCCCAGCCCGACTCGCGCGAGAATGCCAGCCTCCATGCCGGAGCCGCGCGCCGAGAGCGACCACGTTCGTGCCCGCCTGCTAGTCGCGGCCGGGGCGCTGGTCGCCCTCGTGATCCTCATCGTCGTCGTGCTGCTCGGAAGCGGCGGTGAGGAGCGCGAGTTCGCATCCGCTCCGAACGAGTGCCTCACCCGCTGGAACAGCAGCGAGGACGCCCTCGGCACGGGCATACACAACTCCTCGGCCGGCCACGACTACTTCCGCGTACAGGTGGCCTACGCGAGCGAGGGCGCCAGCACCATCAGCCCGCAGCCGCTGGAGCGCGGGCGCTGCGTGGTGATCTTCGCCGGCTCGCAACTGGACCCGGAGCCCATCGCTGCCGCCGAGATCAACATCGGCGGCAGCTGGGTGCCGCTCAGTGCCAGCGCCGATCGAAGTCGTCTCGCCGAGCTCCAAAGCCAGGCGTTGGGCGACTACAACGCCGAGCTCGCCCAGGATGGGACGATCACCGCGGTAGAGGGCGGCTCCGGGTGATCGGATGTGGAGCGGGAGCTACCCCCAGGCGACCATCGACTGCGGGTCGTCGGGATCCACCTTCACGGTGATCTCCTCGCCGACCTTCTGCTGAAAGCCGTCCACCGACTGCTGGATCAGGTCCTGGTTGAAGGTGCAGACGTAGGGCGCTCCGCCGACCGGCTGGACCTCGACTGTGAGTTGGTGCTCGATGCCACCGCCAACGGACGTCGCCCCAGTGGGGGTCATCGACTGCAGGATCGCCTTCTGCTCGACGCCGCTCTGGGAGAGCTTCTGCATCTTCGCCGCCGTCGCCGCCGTGTCGGGGGACATGCCGTCCTTCATTGCCTGCCCGCCCGCCTTGGCGGCGTCCGTCGCCTGGTTCGCGGCGTCCTTCATCCGGTCCATGAGGCCCATTTCGAATCTCCTTCTGGCCGGTACCCCCGGCTCTCCGTTTAGTGGTCCGACCCTATCCGGACGACGATTCCAAGATGATCCTTGCGACGCCCTCGGGGTCATCCCAGGTGGGTGTGTGTCCCCAGCCGGGCATCTCCATGTATCGGCTACCAGTGGGAATCCGTGAGGGGCTCGGGCGCGCGACGATCCGGTCGGCCGCGCCCCAGACGATGGTCACGGGGACGTTCAGCTCTCCGTCGTGCTCGAACGCGCCGGCGCGCATCGCCTCGTTGGAGGCGGCATAGCCGGTCGAGTCCGCATAGCCGCGCGCGAGCGCCCGGGCGTCCGCGGCCGAAACGCGGTTCGGATGGGCGACGAAGTTGCCAAGGAGCGCGCGGCGCCCGCGGGCCGTCGAGAGGGTTGCGAGTAACAACGGCCTCAGCCGTCGCGCCACGCGCTGCGCCTCGACTGGACGGGGCCCCAAGGGGTTGCGCCACAACCCGGCCGGTGAGAGGCAGCACACCGACCGCGCCTGCCCGGCCTTCGCCATCTCAAGGGCGACCCACGCCCCGAGGGAGTTGCCGACCACGTGCGGTCTCGCCATCCCCTGGGCTTTGCACAGCGCCGCCAGGGCGTGGGCGATGGCGGCGGGCGTCGCGGGCCTATCGGCTGGCAGGGGGTCGGAGCCCCCGAAGCCCGGCATGTCCACGACGAGGACCTCTCGCTCGGCCTCAAGGCGCTCTCGCACGGGTCGCCAGATCGCGATCGAGCCGCCCAGTCCATGAACCAAGAGCAGCGGCGCTCCGTTGCCCCCACGCTCGAAATGGAGTCCCACCGCCCCGAAGCGAACCATGTTCGTGTTACGCCTGCCGGCAGGCAGTGGATGAACTCCAGGTCGCAAGCCGGTGCCAACCGCCACACCCCGCCCGTCACAGGCTTAGAATCCCCGCCGGGACCGTCCCAGATGCTCAGCATCACCTGATGTGGGGGAGCAATGAGCGGATCGCAGGAGAAAGACGGCTTGGCCGGGCAGGCTGACGCCGCAGAGGACAGGGATTCGACCCGCAAGCTTGCGGAGTTCGTCGTCCTGATCTCCTCGCTCGAGGACGAATGGGCCGCCGTTCGGCGCGCTGCTGAACGCGTCACCGAGGACTTCGATGCGGATGGAGCCGCGGTGCTTCGCGATGGCCGCGCCGTGGCCGACGCCGGCTTCGACCTGGGCAACCTGAGCGAGGCGGACCAGCTCAAAGCCGCGCTGGAGGGCAGCATCAAGCTCGACGTCCGTGGGGTGGGTATCTGCCATGCCACCGCGGTGTCGATCCAGGGCGACTGGCTGCATCTGGTCGTCGCCCGGGCCGAAGCCGAGTTCGACGCCAAAGACAGGCAGCTCCTGAAGGCCATGGCGGGCGTGCTGTGGCTCGGCTTGCGAACGCTGCGCGTCTTGGGCGAACGCTCTGATGCATCGGCTCGGCCCGACCAGGCCGGGGAGAACGAGCGGCTTCTGGCAGCGCTTCGTCAGCGTCAGTCGCTGCTCGAGCGCCTGGCGCGGCTTCAGCGGGCCATCGTCGATCGCCAGCCACCGAGCGAGATTCTGGGCTCTGTCGCCGAGGGCCTGCACGAGATCCTCGACCGCGATCTCGTCGGGCTGCGCTTGCGCGACCACGACGACCATGCTCACACCATTCTGGTCGCCTCGATCGGCTCGGATGAGGGGCTCTTGGCCAAGCTCCACCGCTCCGGGGCGAGTGAGGGCCTGGGCGGCAAGGCCATGCGCGAGCGCGGGCTCGTGGTGGCCGACGCAGTCAGCGGCCTCGAGCCCGCCGAGCTGGCCGTTGACTTCGCCGCGAACGACGTCGTCTCCGCGATCGCCGCACCGATTTGGGAGCGAGGGGAGATCGCGGGCAGTCTTGCGATCGGCTCCCGCTCCGACGCCGAGTTCGACGCGCGCGAACAACAGGTCCTGCTTGCCTTCGCCGAGCACGCGAGCCTGGCGCTGGGGCACGAGCGCTCGGTGGCCGATTCTCTGCGGGAGGCGTTTCGCGATCTCCTGACGGGGCTTCCGAACCGGGCGCTCTTCCTGGATCGCCTGGAGGTCGCGCTGGCCCGCGCCGAGCGCACCTCCGAGCCAGTGAGCGTGCTCCTCTGCGACCTCGACGGGTTCAAGACGGTGAACGACTCACTCGGGCTGCAGGCCGGCGACCGTCTCTTAATCGCGGTGGCCGAACGCCTGCGCGGATGCCTCCGTCCGACCGACACGATGGCCCGGCTGGGGGGCGACGAGTTCGCCGTCTTGATGGAGGAGACCAGCGATCCCGGCGAGGCCACGCGAGCGGCGCAGCGAATGCTCGACGCGCTCCAGGCTCCGTTCAAGCTGGCCGGCCGCGAGATCTTCGTCTCCGCCTCGATCGGAATCGCAGCGGCGACGAGCGATCCCGACACACTGCTTCGGGACGCGGATCTCGCCATGTATCGCGCTAAATCGCTCGGGAAGGGCCGTTACGCGTCGTTCGAGCCGCAGATGCACACCGCTGTGATCGAACGCCTCGAGCTCGAGGTCGACCTGAACCGCGCGATCGAACGGGGCGAGCTCGTGCTTGTCTACCAGCCGATCTTCGAGCTGCGCACCGGCGTCCTTCGAGGGTTCGAGGCGCTGTTGCGCTGGCGCCACCCCACTCGCGGCCTGCTGTTGCCGAATCGCTTCGTGCCCCTGGCCGAGGAGAGCGGCCATATCCAGGCACTGGGCCGATGGGTCTTGCACGCTGCCGCTCAGCAGGCGGCGCTCTGGCGGGCGCGGTATCCGGCCGTCGAGGGCCTGCGCGTTGGAGTCAACCTCTCGGCTGCGCAGCTACGCGAGGCGGTCTTGGTGGGGGAGGTGGAGGACGCCCTTGCGTCGGCCCAGCTCGACGCCGATGGGCTCATCCTCGAGATCACCGAGTCGTCCCTGATGGAGGACACGGAAGCCTGCGCACGCCGGCTCAGCGACCTGAAGCAGCTGGGCGTTGAGATCGCGATCGATGACTTCGGTACCGGCTACTCCTCGCTCACGTACCTGCGTCGTTTCCCGCTGGATCACCTGAAGATCGATCGCAGCTTCGTGCACGAGATCACCGCCTCCGGGATGGAACCCGCGCTGCTCCGCGCGATCATCGATCTGACCGAGGCGTTCGACCTGACGGCGATCGCCGAGGGCATCGAGCGGCCTGAGCAGCGCCGCCGGCTGGTTGAGCTCGGCTGCGAGCTCGGCCAGGGCAACGCGCTCTCGCCGCCGCTTGGCGCCTCCGAGGCCGATGCGCTGTTGCTCAACGCCGGCCTTTTGGGCGGCCCACTCGACCTCCAAACGCCCGAGACCGAGTCGCGCGTCGAGCCACCCGCGTAGAGTCGCCGCGCCCATGAAGCGCGCCCGCCTCGTGCCGGCGCTCGCGATCTGCGCGCTCGCGAGCGCCGTCCTCTGCTCACCGCAGGCCTCGGCCAAGGTCTCCGACTGCGCTGCCGGCTCGTATGCGCCTGCAGAGCAGCCTCCTTTCGGGGGTGAGCCCTCACCCCCGCTCGAGCGCGTTATCGGCCCGGCGCCCGCGGGATACGAGCTGGAGCCGGCGGACGTCGCGGCGATCGCGGTCGCGAACGAGGTCGCCAAGGCCGAGCGCGCCGAGCACCCCGAGGCCGAGACGGCGATCTTCACCCAGGGGCCGTGCCGCTGGCAGGTGAGCCTGCTCGCGGACGGCGAAGAGGTCGCGCGAGTGGCGATCGACGACCGCTCGGGGCAGGTCCTGGAGGCCTGGCGCGACCAGCAGGTCGGCTCGGAGCTGGCGCGCGGTTACGAGGGCGCCGTCGCTCAGCTCGTGAACGCGCCCTACGTATGGATTCCGCTCTGCCTGCTGTTCGTCGCGCCTTTCTTTGATCCTCGACGGCCCCTTCGGATCGTCCACCTCGATCTGCTCGTGATCGTGGGGCTGAGTGCCTCGCTCTACTTCTTCAACCGCGGCGAGATCACCGCTTCGGTTGGTCTCACGTATCCGATCCTGGGCTACGTCCTGTTGCGAATGATCTGGACCGGGTTCCGGCGGGCCGAGCGTCGCGGCCCGCTGGTTCCGTTCGTCGCCCTTCGATGGCTGGTCGTGGCGGCGGTCGTCCTTGGGGCAGGCCGCATCGCGCTCAACCTCGCCGACTCGCAGGTGATCGACGTGGGCGTCGCCGGCGTCGTCGGGGCGGATCGCATCACCGACGGGGCCGAGCTGTACGACGGCGAGTTCTCGCCGGGGCTCGACCTCCGCGGCGACGTATACGGGCCCGCCAACTACGCCGCCTACGTGCCGTTCGAGCTCGCCTGGCCGTGGGAGGGCGATTGGGATGGCGTCCCGGCAGCGCACGCCGCCGCGATCGCCTTTGACCTGGCGGTCGTGATCGGGCTCGTCGTCCTGGGCCTACGACTGCGTGCGGGGGCCACCGGGCGGTGGCTGGGCGGAGCCCTCGCCTTCGCCTGGATCGCCTGCCCCTGGACCCTCTACGCCATGAACGCCAACGCGAACGATGCCTTCGTAGCAGCGTCGGTGGTGTGGGCTCTGGTGGCGCTCGCCTCACCAGCAGGGCGTGGGGTGCTGCTCGGCTTGGGCGCTGCAGCCAAGTTTGGGACGGCCGCGCTCGCTCCGCTGTTTGCGACTGCGGGCGAGTCCTGGCGAGAGCGCCGCGGGATCGCGATCTTCTCGCTTGCTTTCGGCCTCACCTGCCTGGTCTCGTTCGCGCCATTTCTGCCGGACGGCGGCCTCGGGGAGATCTACGACCGCACCATCGGCTACCAGGCGGACCGAGGCTCACCGTTCAGCCTTTGGGGGCTGGCGCCGGCGCTCGATTTCCTGCAGACGTTGGCGCGCCTCGGCGCGGTGGCACTGGCAGTGGGAGTCGCCTTCCTCCCGCGCGAGAAGTCCGCGGTACAGGTGGCGGCACTGGCGGCCGCGGTAATCGTGGCCGTGCAGCTCGGCGCCACACACTGGTTCTACTTCTACGTGGTCTGGTTCCTGCCGCTCTACCTGGTGGCGGCCTTCATGGAGGTGAGCCCGGCGTTCAGCCGATCCGGGTCCGAAGAGTCCCGAGCTGCGGCGAGCTGATCTCGAGCTCGTCGCCTGCGGCGAGCCAGACCCGCGGATCTCTCGTCGAGCCCACCCCCGACGGGGTTCCCGTGGCGACGATATCGCCGGGCTCCAAGGTCATAAGGCGCGAGAGTTGCGAGACGAGCGCCGGGATGGAGAAGATCAGATCCGCGGTCGTCGAGTGCTGCATTCGCTCCCCGTTCAGATCGAGGGCGAACTCGATCGCGTCGTGCGCTCCGGCCTCGTCCTTCGTCACCAGGGTGGGACCGCAGGGCGCTGATCCGTCGAAAACCTTGCCCGCCATCCACTGCGGCGTCGCGAACTGGAGATCGCGCGCGGAGAGGTCGTTGAGCAGTGTGTACCCGGCGACGTGGTCGAGGGCGTCGGCCTCGTCCACACCGCTCGCGCGGCGACCCAGCACGAACGCCACCTCCGCCTCGAAGTCGACCTTGCGAGATGCCCCGGGCAGCGGCACCATCGCCCCGGGCGCCGCGAGCGCATTTCGGTACTTCCCGAAGATCGCCGCGCTCTTCGGTGGCTCGACGCCCGCCTCTGCGGCATGCTCGCGATAGTTGAGGCCGAGGCAGACGATCTTTTCGGGGTCGGGCACGGGCGGCAGCAACTCGACCTCCGAAAGCGCGAGCCCGGCGCCCGGCTCGACCGCGTTGAGCTCCGAGAGATGACCGGCTGCGAGCAGGTCTCGCACGCTCTCACCGCCCCCGCCCAACGCGTCCCACGCGTCGGCGATCTGGCCGTCCGCAAGGATTCCGGCGCGCTCACCGCGACCCGCGCGGTAGGTGACCAGGCGCACGTTCGGGCTAGAGGCCGGCGGCCGCGCGGATGAAGCGCAGACCGTCGGCAACGCGGGTATAGACGGTCGGCTTTTTGACGCCGCAGCGCCTGCCGCCAAAGGCGGCGACACCCACCAGCACCGGGTCCGTGGTCAGGTCCGCCACCAGCGGCCCCCCGCTGTCGCCGAAGCAGGCGCTCGTGCGGCCACCACCGGAGATGGGCTCACCACGCGTGCAGATCAGCTCGCTCGCGGGGAAGAACCTGTAGGCCTTCTTGCAGGGACGTTTCGCGATCACGTTCTGCCGGGTCTCCCGCAGCAGCGTCGACGGGGTGCCGGGTGGCTGCGGGGTCGTCGATCCCCAGCCGGCGACCGTCAGCGGGGCGCCAACGCCGGTCTCCGCATCGTCCTCGGATCGTGAGGCGAGCTCGACCGGCGGAGCGTCCGTGGCTTCGCGCAGGCGCACGACGGCGAAGTCATGACGAAACGTGCGGGGGTAGTCGGGATGGACCATGTGCCGCTTCACCCGCAGCGCCTGGCCGGAGGTCTGATCGGTGAGGTCGGGGCGCTCCGTGACTACCCGGTAGTTCGTGCCAACGAGCGCGCAGCGCGAGGTGCCACGGCGGGCCTTGTCGTCCGACCGGCACACGCAGTGGGCCGCCGTGAGCACGGCCTTACGCGCGATCACCGACCCTCCGCAGAACTGGTTGCCTTGCGTCACCAATGCCGCGGCGAACGGCCAATCGGCCGGATCCGCTTCGACGCCCCCGACGACGCGCTTCTCGTTCGGGCCGGCGGCGCTCGCCGGAGAGCCCGCGGCGGCGCACAGCGCCGTCAGCACGACCGCCGCACTCGCGACTCGCCCCTTTGCACCCACCCGTGCCATCACCGAGGAATTCTCCCAAGGCTGTCAACAGCCTTCAGAAGAAGCGCCGTAGACTGAGGCGCGGTCCAGGGGGCGTAGCTCAGTTGGTTAGAGCGCCGGCCTGTCACGCCGGAGGCCGCGGGTTCGAGTCCCGTCGCTCCCGTTCCCTGTTCGTCGGGGGGCGGCGGCGGTGAACCCCCTGCCCGGGCTCGTAGCGGCCTGGCCGCCAAGAACCACTTCGATCAGTCTCACTTTTCCGATCAGTCTCACTTTTCCGCCCCTGTCTGTGGGCATCATCGCGACCGCGATTTGCCCCCCCGGTTTCTCGACTTGATGCGCGCCGGGGTGGTAGATTTGAGATCGGAGCTTCTTGCTGTTAACCCCCAAGCGAGCTCCTCGGAGGCGGCGCGAGCGCCGCGCCGTCGGCAACGACGGGAGGGCCACCATGGATGTTGGACGATCGTTGGTGCTAGTGGCAGTTGCCGCAGTGGTGGCCGCCATACCCTCCACAGCGACAGCGAACCCCACAGTGCCTCCGAACCCCGTGGCGCACGAGCTGGCTACCTTCGCCGCGCCGGGATGCGCCAGCGGGTGTGGCTCGGGAAGCACAGTCGGCCCGGACAAGGCGCTGTACGTGACGGACGGCCCCGGAGGCCGCGTTCTGAGGGTGGATCCTGAGACGGGCGCGGTCACGACCTTTGCAAGCGGCTTGCCTCCGGCGATCCCCGAAGTGGGCATCGGTGGAGCCATCGATGTGGCCTTCGTGGGTCACACCGCTTACGTGCTGGTCACGCTTGTCGGCCCCGAGTTCGGCCAGGACGACGTGGTCGCCGGCATCTACCGGGTCAAGGAGGACGGCAGTGCGACCGCCATCGCCGACATCGGCGTGTGGTCGATGGAGCATCCTCCCGAGACCGACTTTTTCGTCGCCAGCGGGGTCCAGTACGCGCTGGAGCGATTTCGTCGCGGATTCCTGGTCACGGACGGCCACCACAACCGCGTGCTGCGCGTCACGCGAGGCGGTTACATCCGCCAGATTATTGCCTTCCCCAACATCGTCCCCACGGGCCTCGAGGTCCGTGGCAGGAGGATCTATATGGGGCAGGCCGGCCCCATCCCGCATCTTCCGCAGGACGGCAAGGTCGTGACATTCACGCCGTGGGGGTCGACAGCGACCGAGATCGCCTCTGGAGCGCCTCTGATCGTCGACGTGGAGTTCGGGCTCTGCCGCCAGCTGTATGCCGTGTCACAAGGGATCTGGGACCTGCCGCAAATTCCTGAGAACGAAGGGGCCCCGGCTTCCCCTGACACGGGGCGGCTGCTGCGGGTCACGAAGGACGGCAGTTTTGCCTCCGTCGTGGACGGTTTGGACCGGCCGACGTCGCTCGAGTTCATCGGCAAGACCGCGTTCGTCGTCACGCTCACGGGCAAAGTGATCAGGATCGACAATGCAGGAAGGCCGCCCTTCGGCGACCATCACTGAGCACGGGCCCGGGGACGCGCTCGATGACATCGCTCGAGTGGTCGCGGGTGTCGCTCCGGGTAGAGGAGGTAGATCGCCGGACCGCGTGACCGGAAAAGCGGCGCGCTCAGGGCTGATCGGCGACCCAGGACAGGATCGCCTTCGAGTGGGCGAGCACCGTCCCGTCAGCGAGCTTCAGCGCCGGAAGCTTCGTGTCCCCGGTCGCCGCGCGCAGCTCCTCGCGTGAGCCCTTGCGCAGGAATGGGATGGGGTGGCCGTGAGCCGCGATCACCTTCTCGTACTCGGTCCCCTTGGCGCGCAGGGCCTCCTGGACCCGGCGGCACGGATGCACCCGCGGTCCCCCGTCGTCGCCGTGACAGACGTACAACGTCGGCTTCTCGGCCATCGTGGCCCGGTTACCCGGCGACCGATGATCCAATTCGGGGCTTGGGCGCTGAGAGACGCTGCGCGGGCAGCCGGGTCAGCGCGCTTCGGCGATCTCCTCGCCGCGCTCCGCGGCCTCGTCGGCCGACAGCCCGGGAACGCGGTCGATGACATGCTCGAGCGAGCCTTCCAGGCGGGCGATTGTCGCGTGCAGCTCAGCGACCTGCCGGGAAAGCGGGCTCACGATCGCACGCGTCTCCTCCAGTTCGGCGGTCAGGGCCTTCGCGCTCTCGCGCAGATCATCGATCTCATCCTCGAGTGGCTTCAGTCGTTCGAGCACGTCGTCGAGCACTTGCTGGACATGGGCTCCGCCACGGGCGAGCGACCGCTCGATTTCGTTCGCCCGCCCGAGCAGATCGGTGGCCGCACGCACGGCGCCCAGCATCGCCAGCGGCAACCCCAGGATTCCCGCTTGGGGGCTGCCGTCGTCAGACATCGGTCGGCACCTGGCTCACGTGCTGCGTTGGTCTTTCGGTTCGGCTCGCGGTTCCAGCTGAATCTCGCGATCGGCGCGCGTGACGTCCGCCCCGAGCTCGCGGCTGCGCTCCCGCTCTGCGTTCAGCTCCACCCCGAAGAGCAGCGCCAGGTTCGTGATCCACATCCAAACCAGCATCGTGACGAAGCCCCCCAGGGTGCCGTAGGTCTCGTCGTACGACCCGAAGTTTGCGACGTAGAAGGCGAACGCGGCCGACGCGAGCAGCCAGACGATGACCGCGAAGGCGCTGCCCGGGGTAATCCACTTGAAACCCGGGAGCTTCACGTTCGGCGCGGCGTAGTAGAGGACCGAGAACATCAAGATCACCACCCCTAGGAGGACCGGCCACTTGGCGATGTCCCAGGCCGTCGTCACGGTGTCGCTGATCCCGATCGAGTTGCCCACCGCGTCCACGATCGGCCCGGTGAGGACCAGAGCGAGCGCCACCACCGCAAGCATGATCACCATGACGAGCGTGACCAGCATCTGCAACGGGCGCAGCTTGAAGAAAGACCGACCCTCCGGGGTCTCCCAGGCGATGTTCGACGCGCGCATGAAGGCGCCGACATACCCGGAGGCCGACCAAAGCGCCACGGCGAGACCGACGATGAACAGGACCCCCGCCGCGCTGCGATTCGAGGTGATCGACTCGATCGGCCCCGCGAATGTGTCGGCCGCCGAGCTGGGTCCGATGTCGGTCACGATGTCGGTGACCTGCTGCGTGGTGGCCTCCGGATCGCCGAAGAGCCCGACGATCGAGACCAGCGCGATCAGGGCTGGAAAGAGCGACAGGAGGCCGTAATACGTCAGGGCCGCCGCCCAGTCCATCATGTTGTCCTCGCTGAACTCGGTGGCGGTCCGCTTCAGCGTCGGCCACAGCCCTCTGCGGGCATCCGTGCCCTCCGGCGCGTAGTCCGCGCGCGGGGGATCAACGTCCTCTCTGACCTCCCGGTCGCGCTCTTCTTCCTCCGGGCTGGTGTCGGTCTCCCGGTGAGTCGTCTCTGTCACGCCTACCGCACTCCTCCCGAAGCCCTACTTCTTGTCGGGCTTCTCCTCACCGGGCCAGGAGCCCGTGGTCCGCTCAAAGGCAACCCGGGTGCCACGGTCGATCAATCCGCGGGTGGCTCGGAAGATCGCCCCCTCCACCGTCATCGCCACGATCAGCGTCGGCCAGAAGACCTCCTTGTGACCGGGCTCGGGAGCCTCCTCGTCCGCGAACTTGCCCCAGATGAACTCGAAGATCTTCGATGCGATCAACCCACCGAGGAGGCCTCCGAGGATGCTGACCGGTCGAAATGCGAGGGAGCCCATCGCTTACCCCCTGCGCCTCAGCACCCACACCGCGGCGAGCACCCCGACCGCTGCCGCGGCGAACGGGACAGGATTGCTCTTGATCCTGTCGGGCAGCTCGGACGCGGTTGACTTCGCAGAGGAGGTCGCCTGGTCGACCTTGGCCTGAGCCTGCTCCTTCGTCTCGGTGGCCTTCTTCTTCGCCTGCGCTTTGACGTCGGTCTTCTCGGCCAGCGCTTCGACCGTGTCACCGAGGTCCTCGCGGGTCGCTTCGATGTCCGCCTTGATCTCCTGCGGCTCCCGGGTCTCCCCGTCCGTGGCCGGTGGCTTCTCCTTCGAGCTGGTCTTGCTGCTGCTCACGAACGACCCTCCTTAACGCCGCGCTTCGCGGCCTCGATGTCACGTTTGGTGCTGTCGATCGCCGCATCGGGCGTGGGGGGCGCTCCCCGTTCGACCTTCTTCTTGCCCATGAGTGCGAGGATTCCGGCGATCGCGCCATAGACGGCCGCGACGATCAGCGCCGCCAGCCAGCCGGCCATCCCAGTGGCCAGTGCGAGGATCGCCGCTGCGGTCAGCGCCCCGAACGCGTAGAAGCCGATGACCCCCGCGCCGCCGAACGCTCCGGCGCCGATCCCGAGTTGCTTTCCCTTGGTGGCAACCTCCGCCTTCGCAAGTTCGACCTCCTTGCGGGCCAAATTCTGCGTTTGCTCGGTGAGCTGCTTGACGAGGTCAGCGATCGACTGCTCGTCTCCGTCACGACTTCCGTCCGGCGGCGTCTGCACAGCTCTACTGCTCGATTCCATTGCCCGTCCTTTCAATACTTGGGTTCACACCGGCTGCCCGTCGCCCGTGCTGAGAAACAAAAGGCGGCTAAGGCGTCGCCGTGCCTGGCTCGCGGTAGGCGGGGTCAGGCCTTGTGGTTTCCGGTGCACGGCTCACGGGCTGGCGGCCACTCGACTCCACGCGGTCCTGTGCCTCTTCCGCACGCTCCTTGCCGCGCTCCTTCCCGGCCTGAACGTCTCGCTTGACCTGGTCCTTTTCCTCCCGACCTTTCTGGTAGGCGTCCTCGAGCATTCGTGCCGCCACGTCGCGCCCGCCGAGCCCGAAGGCCAGTGCGAGGCCCAGCGCCAGTGCGCCAATCGTTGCGGCGAACGCGATGCGGACGATCTCGGGCGCGATCTGGAGCTGTTCGAGGATCATGAATGCCGCGATCACGAGGATCAGCGAAGGAACGACGGCGGCGACCACCTTGCCCGTGGGTGTGTCGCCCATCAGCTTCGCGACTCCAGCCGCGATCAGGCCTGCGACGGCGGCCGCGATCACGAAGATCGCGATCGCGGCGATCACGTTTGGCAGATAGGCCAAGACATCGTTCATGAACGTCGTCAAGGCGGGGATCTTGAGTGCGCCCACAGCCGTGAAGACGAAGAAGGCCAGCACGAGCCAGAAGACGACCCGTCCGACGCCCAGGGAGGGGCTCGCGCCAGGTGTCACGCGTTCGACGTACTTCCCTGCATCGGAATCGTGCAGGGCTCGATCCATGCCGAGCTTCTCGAGCGCCTTGGTGACGATCGACTTGAGGACCTTGGCCACGAAGTAACCGATAACGAGGATGACCAGGAAGGCCAGCAGGTTCGGCAAGAACGCAAAGAATGCGTCGAAGCCCTGCTGCAGGCTGTCGCCGATGCTGACGGCGGGTGCGAGAGACATGGCGGATAGCTCCTTGTGAGTGGGACAGCCCCCGGTCATGAAGGGAGACAGAGCACCGCACGCTTTGGTTACGAGAAGCGCCCCGCGGGAAGCTGAGCCCGGCAGGGTGTAACCCGAGCGGTCCTGTCCCTGTCGCCCATGTGTAGCGTGCGCCTCCCGATACCGCCAGCTTCCGCCGAGACGACCGATGCCGAGCTCGTTGAGAGAACGCGCGAGGGCGACCTCTCCGCCTTCGAGGAGCTGGTCGAGCGCCACCGCGACGTGGTCTTTCGTGTCGCGGCTCGGATCGCTGGGCGCGAGGCCGCAGGCGATCTCAGCCAGGATGCGTTTCTGCGTGCCTACAACCACCTCGCGGAGTTCGAGGGACGCGGAGCCTTCCGTTCCTGGATTCTCCAAATCACACGGAACGCAGCCCTGAACGAAGCGGTGCGGCGACGTCCGGACCCGGTCGGGAGCCCTGAGGAGCTTGAGACGCCCGAGCCCGGGGACCCGCGGAAAACGCCGGCCCAAGTGCTTGAGGAGCGGGAGCGAAGCGAGCGCCTTGAGTCCAAGCTCGGCGAGCTGCGAATGGAACACCGAACGGTGCTGGTGCTTCGAGATCTCGAGGGACTCAGCTATGACGAGATCGCAGAGATCACGGCCACGCCGCTCGGCAGCGTCAAGGGTCGCATCCACCGCGCCCGCAACGAGCTGATCGAGATTCTGCGCAGCAACACCTACGACTGGGAACTCCCGCGTGCCTGAAGGGCCGCCTCCAGACGACTTGCAGGGCCCTGCCGAGCGGCGCCTCTCCGAGCATCTCGAACTGGTCAGGACCAGTCCGCTCCCGGCAGAGAGCGGGCTCGCCGCCGGGATCGTCCGTCGTGCCGGATGGCAGCGGCTTGTGCGTGCGCCGCTTGACGCGCTGGGCAATCTGATCGCGGCCGTTGCGGATGCGCTCATGATCTTCGCCGGTCAGCGCAAACGCGAGCCGGAGCAGCGAAAATGATCGCCCTGGCGACGATCCTGGATCAGGCGAGCGAGTCACTCGGCGGTTTCCTGCCGCGGATCGTGGGTGCCCTGCTGCTGCTCGTTTTGGGCATCCTCGTTGCCTGGCTCCTCGGCAGGCTCCTGACGAAGGCGCTGAGCGCGGCGGGACTAGACCGCCTCGCAGAGCGGTGGGGAGTGACGCCGGTCCTCTCCCGTGCCGGCCTTGGCAGGTCACTGGCCGAGGTCTTGGGCCGGGCGCTTCGAATCGCGCTCACGTTGGTCGCGATCTTCGCTGCGCTCTCGTTGCTCGGCCTGCAGTTCCTAAGCGAGTCCCTGAACGCGGCCGTGCTGCTTCTCCCGAAGCTGCTGGTCGCCGCCGCGCTACTCCTCGCGGGTGTTGTCATCGGCGGCTTTGTCCGCGAGCGCGTCGACCGGCTCACGTTCCAGATGGGACTGCCAGGACCGCTCGGCCCGCTCGCGCAGGCGATCGTGATCGCCGTCTTCGCGATCACGGCCGCCGCTCAGATCGCTGTCTCGACGGCCCTGTTGCTGGTGCTGATCGGGATCCTGCTCGCGGGGGCTGTTGGGATGATTGCGCTCGCGTTCGGCCTGGGCGGCAGGGACGTCGCCCGGGAGCTGAGCGCGGGGCGCACCCTACGGGCGATCTACGAGCGGGGCCAGCGGGTCAGCTTCGAGGGCGTGAACGGCGAGGTCAGCGAGGTCTCGAATGCGATCACGGTGATCGACACCGAAGGCGGCATCGTGCATGTTCCAAACAGCCTGCTGCTCGGGTCAGTCGTGACGGTGCCGGCCGACGAGTCGGGCGCCGAGCCTCCATCGCCAGCCTGAGCGATCCCGTCTACTCGACCGACACGAGGTCGACCACGAACACCAGGGTGGCGCCCGGGCCGATCGCCGGTGGCTGGCCCTGCTCCCCGTAGGCGAGGTCGGGCGGGATCACGAGCTGGCGTTGACCGCCCTCCTTCATGCCCTGGAGGCCCTCGTCCCAGCCGGGGATGACGGCGCCGGTGCCCAGCGCGAAGCTGAAGGGCTCGGGGTTGCCGTAGGAGGAATCGAACTCCTCGCCCGTCTCGTAGTCGACGCCGACGTACTGGACCGTGATCTGGTCACCGGGCGCGGCGGCGGTCCCGTCGCCCTCCTCGAGGTCCTCGACCACGAGCTCCTCCGGCGGCGGGCCCTCGGGCACCTCGACCTCGGGCTTGGTGAGCTCCTCGGGGGCGTCTGAGTCCTCGCCGCCACCGGCGACGAGGACTACCACCACGATGGTGGCGAGCATGGCTGCGGACACGATGAGGGCGACGAGGCGGCTGTTCATTGGCGCGCAAATGTATTCAGATGAGGAGCGTTAGTCTCCGAAAGCGGCGTGTAAGGACGCCGAAGGCGTCCGCAATTGCTCACGAGGTGAACCTGAGAAGCTGCAACCCATGAGCCGCGACGCGAACCTCGAGACCATCCGCCGCCTCTACTCAGCGTTCGATGCGGGCGACGCGGAGACCATGGCCGCCTGCTACGCGCCGGGCGCCCGGTTCGAAGACCCGGTCTTCCCCGACCTCGAGGGCGAGGAGCGTCGGCGACATGTGGCGCATGCTCACGGCTCGCGCGGAGGACCTGAGCGTGGAGCTCTCGGGGCCGCACGCCGACAACTCAACCGGCGGCGCGCACTGGACCGCGCGTTACACCTTTCGGACCGGGCGCAAGGTCGTAAACGAGATCGACGCCAGCTTCACCTTCGATGACGCCGGCCTCATCATCGAGCATCACGATCGCTTCGACCTCTGGAAGTGGACCCGGATGGCCCTCGGGCCCGTCGGGGCGGTGCTCGGCTGGTCGCCAATCGTCCGGAACAAGGTCCGCTCGGAGGCCGCACACGGCCTCGAGCAGTACCGCGCCGAGCGGGTCTAGCCGCCGCCGGCGGGCGGGGGCGCCGTTGGGTCGTCCTCCTCCTCGCCGAGGCCTTCGCGGGCGACGAACTCCTCCGCCAGCAACAGGTTGTCGGCTGAGCGCTCGACCACGCTCAGGAGGTCCTGCATCAGGGCGACCTCCTCGACCTGTTCTTTCACGAACCACTGCATGAACTGCTCGGCCCGGTAGTCCTTCGTCTCGCGCGCGAGCTCGAACAGCGAGTAGATCTCCTCACCCACGCGCTGCTCCTGCTCGAGCGCCATCTTCACCGGCGCGACTCCGTCGCTGAAGCTGCTCTGCTGGCCCTTGATGTCGGGAATCTCGACCGGCTCCGAGACGTCGATCAGGTACTGGACCATCATCATCGCGTGCTCGCGCTCCTCGAGGGCCTGGCGGTAGAAGAACGCCGCGAGGCGCGGGAGCGTCTCGACGTCGTAGTACACAGCGGCGCCGATGTACTGCATCGCCGCGCCGAACTCGTTTGCGATCTGGGCGTTGAGGGCCTCTGGAAAGGAACGCTCGGGCATCTGGTCTCCTCGGTCGATTCGTGGCGACGCTAGCGAAATCTCGGAGTTCGGCCAGCCGAAGCGGGGCTTAGGGATACCGAAGCACGCCGGCGGCCCGGCGACGCTACTCGGCCCAGCGAAACCCCGTTGCCGATGGAACCGGGTCCATCGGGCTCGAGGGCATTCCCTCGGGGACGGCAGGGTCGTTGAAGCCCGACGGAGCCGTGTCGTTCGGCGTATCCGGGTGAAAGAGCGAAGCCAGATACTGGATCTGCCCGCGGCCGATCGAGACCTCGCCCTGGCCGCCTCCATAGATCGCGATCTCCTCCTGCTCGCAGTACTCGTAGATGGAGAGCAGCTCGCGCAGGGACCCGAAACGCGAGGGCTTGGAGTTGATCGCCTTGCGCGCGTTCTCCTTCACATCGGCCAACGAGTGGAGGTTGGCGTCCCAGGTGATGCGCTCGTCGTGCGGCTCGAGGACCGGGCGGGTCTCGTCGTTCATGTCCGGGTCCTCGAGGTAGGCCTCGGGGAACGCCTCGGCGACGGAGCGGTAGAGCTCGGGATCTGTCGCCACGTCAACCGGCGTGCCGCGATAGAGGCCCTTCAGGTCGAGCACCCGCACCGGGGCGATGCCGCTGATCTCGGCGATCAGCTCCGCGCTCCAGTCGTTCTCGGGGTCGAGCTTGAACTCGAGCGTCGGGTACCTGGCCAGGCGGTCGCGGATCGGCTTCGTGCTCGAAGCCGCAGCGTCCTCGCCGAAGCTCCCCAGGCGGGTCGAGCAGACGAAACTGAGTGGCTTCGGATCACGACCAACGGCCTCGTGGAGCGAGAGGTTGGTCTGACGCAGTGCCAGGTCGAGCGCCGCTGATTCGTAAGCCCAGCGGCGGTAGTGGCGCGACGCCTCGTATTCCGGCGGTGCGCCCTCGAACAGGTCGAGCTCGCCGGCCTGATCGCAGAACTCTCCCAGCGTCGTCGCGCCCGAGAAGTCATGGATCGGGCCCGCGTCGCGGTGCGCCATGTGGTCGAGCACCGTGTAGACGACGTCCTCCCCGAGCCCCTCCTCGCCGGAGCCGCGGAGGTGGATGATCGTTGAGGGGCGGGTGAAGTCGCCGTACTGGCGGTCGCGCTCTTCGAGCTCGTAGGAGGAGACGACGATCGGGAGGGCAGCGAGCTTGGCGTAGAGGCTCATGGCCTCAGCCTAGCCACGACCGAGCGTGGGGCGCTCCCCGGGATCCAGTCTCAGTCCGAAGGAACGACGAGCACGGGATGCTCGGAGAGGTGGATGAGCTTGTGGGGCGTGGAACCCAGGATCGCACCCTTCAGGGGGCGCTCCCCGTAGGTGCCGACGACGATCGCCCGCGTGTCGCGCTCGGAAGCCAGCGTCATCAACGCTTCGACGGGCCGCTCCTCTCGCAGCTCGACCTCCACCTCGACCCCGGCGTCGTGGGCCCGCTTCACGGCCTCGTCGGTTGCGCGCTCGCCGAGCTGCTTCACCGCGTCGCGGGCGGCCCGGTATTCCTCTCCGGGGCCACCCGGGTCGTACCCGTAGGCGACGACGATGTCGTCACCCAGACCCTTGGCCAGGGCGATCGCGTGATCGAGGGCGTTGTGGGCGCACTCGGAGCCGTCGTATCCAACCACCAGCGTCGCCACGCTCAGGCCTCCCCGCCGGGCTTCTCTGCGGTCGCCGGGGCACCGGCATCGGCCGCCTCCTCAGAGACCCCGATCGCCTCGACCTTGCCCTCGCCGATCGCGATGTCGTGTGGGACCGCCTCGAACGGCTTGCGGGTGAAGAACTCCCTCGCCGCCTCGCCGCCGAAGAGCCGCCAGAGCACCATGATCACGAGCCCTGCGAGCGTGAAGACGAGCGCGATCACGAGGGGGATGCCCAGCCCGAACGCCTCACTGCCCGAGTAGGACGCCTTCGGATCGGCAAGCTCTCCGACCGACTCGTAGAGAAGGTAGAAGAGCATGACCGCGCCGATGACAGGGGCCAAGCCGATGAAGATGAAGTTCTTCACCGAGCGTAAGAGCTCATGGCGCCAGTAGATCGCGCAGGCGAAGCCGGTGAGCCCGTAGTAGAAGGCGATCATCAGCGACAGCGCCGAGAGCGAGTCGAACAGGAAGTTCTCGGAGATGAGCTTGCCGGGCACGTACCAGAGCGTCGCGAGGACCCCGATGAAGATCGTGCCGAACGCAGGCGTCAGGAACCGCGGATGGATCTTCGCCCACGGCTTCGGCAGGGCACCCGCCGCTGCCATCGAGAGCGATGTGCGCGAGCCCGGCAGGATCGTCGTCTGCGCCGAGGAGATCCCGGAAATGATCACGGCGATCACCAGGATCTTTCCCAAGCCCTCGCCCAGGACCTCGGCGCCGACGGCGCCCAGGACCCCGGCGTCGTCGTCGAACCCCTCGAGCGCCTTCTCCCCGGCGTAGGCAACGAGCGCGTAGGCGACGGCGATGTAGGTGATCAGGAGGATCACCGTGCTGGCGATGCCGGCGAGACCGGGGGCTGTGTCGGAGTCCTCGCTCTCCTCGGAGAGGTTGACGGCGCTCTCCCAGCCCCAGTAGATGAAGACGGCCAGCAGGACCCCGGCCAGCAGGCCGGAGTACTCGATGTCAAACGGGTTTAGCCACGACAGCGACGGATCGGTCGAGCCGGCGGGCGCGTCGCCGGCCGCGATCTTGATGAAGGCCACGATCGCGAACAGCAACAGGGCGGCGACCTGGCCAAGGGTCATGAAGCGCTGCAGGTGCGCCGAGATCTCGGTGCCGATCACGCAGATGGCGGTCATGACGGCGATGATCACGACCGCGAGCGCAGCGACCGCCTGCTCACTGCGGTAGAGCGGCTTGCCGCCGGCCTCGAGGCCGAGCAGGTCGTAGAAGTAGTAGGCGGAGACGTCGGCGAGCGACCCGATCACCAGGATTCCTGTCGTGCAGATCGCGAAGCCGCCGATCCAGCCCGCGTAGGGGCCCATTGCCCGCGTGACCCACGAGAAGGTCGTACCGCAATCGGTGTCGACGCGGTTCATGTAGAAGAACGCCGCCGCGATGAAGAACATCGGGATGAAGGACACGAGCAGCACGCCGGGGGCGAACAGCCCCGCCGCCACCACGATCGAGCCGATCACGGCCGCCAGCGAATAGGCCGGAGCCGTCGACGCGAGGCCGATCGACAGCCCGTCGACAAATCCGATCGCGTCCTTCTTGAGGCCCTTTTCGCCGGTCTCTACTGCTGCCGGCTCCGAGCCGGTTGCGGTCGCGCTCTCCATCAACTCACTCTCCCGAGGTACCTGCGGTTCGCGGGACTGTAATCGAGTCCGCGTAACGAGAAAGTCGAATCACGCCGCTGCCACTTGGACCGTTCGGTTAGGAGAATCCTCAGCGGTGCTCTGGATTGGGCCACTGCGGGCGGCAGCCCGCGTCCCACTCGGACCGCTGGTTGCCGTGAGCGGGGATCCCGCCTGCGTCCTTCAGGATCCGGGCGAGGTGCAGCAGATTCCAGGTCATGAAGGCCGTGTTGCGGTTCGTGAAGTCGTTCTCGGGGCCGCCTGAGCCCTCGTCGAGATAGGAGGGACCGGGCCCGGCCTCGCCGATCCAGCCCGCATCGGCCTGCGGAGGGATCGTGTAGCCGAGGTGCTGGAGGGAGTACAGCGTGTTCATCGCGCAGTGCTTGACCCCGTCCTCGTTGCCCGTCACAAGACAGCCGCCGACCCGGCCGTAGTACGCGTACTGGCCGGCGTCGTTCAGCAGATGCGAGTTCCCGTAGAGGCGCTCGATCACCTGCGTCGCGACAGATGTCTTCTCCCCGAGCCAGATCGCCATCCCGAGCACCAGGATGTCCGCGTCCATCACCCGCTCGTGGATTTGCGGCCACTCGTCGCGCTCCCAGCCGTACTCGGTCATGTCGGGCCAGACGCCGGTGGCGATGTCGTGGTCGATCGCGCGGATGCCGTCCACCTGCGCGCCGACGCGGCGCATCATCTCCATCGAGATGTCCATCAGCCCCTGCGTGTGCGAGCGCTCTGGACTGCGCTTCAGGGTGCAGTTGATGAAGAAGGCCTTGAGGTCCGAGTAGTCGGTCTCCGACTGCTCGCACAGGCGCGCCTGCTTCTCGCTCAGGATGTCTTGCTCGCCCACGTCGTTCCTCTCGTCCAGCCGGATCGGGATCTTCCGGGGAGTCGTCCCGGCCGTACCGGCGTTACACGCACTAGCTTTTCAGGCGATGCGGCAGCGGAGCTCCGTCGAGGCCGAGCGCCCCGCTCGGTGGCGGCACGTCCGCGCGATCGTCCTGCTTCCGGGCACGGTCACCGTCCTCGTGCCGGGCTTGATCCTGTGGGCCGGCGAAGGCCCCGACGTCGGCTGGGGGTTGGACGACGCGGCGGCCGTAGTGTTGATCGGGGCAGGAGCCGGGCTGGTCGCCGCGGGCCTCGCGATCTGGATTTGGACGGTCACGCTCTTCGCCCGGCTGGGGCGCGGCACGCTGGCGCCATGGGACCCGACCCGCGAGCTTGTCGTAGCCGGCCCTTACGGGCATGTGCGCAACCCGATGATCAGCGGCGTGCTCGCGGTGCTCATGGGCGAGGCCCTCGCCCTTGGCTCTCCCGGCATCGTCGCCTGGGGCGCGGCTTTCGTCGTCATCAACCACCTCTACTTTCTCGCGGTTGAGGAACCCGGGCTGGAGCGTCGGTTCGGGGAGGCATACCGCGAGTACAGGCGCCATGTCCCCCGCTGGATTCCCCGCCTCAGGCGGTGGGCCCCGCGCTGAACTAGAGCTCCGCGGCCAAGATGCGGCTCGCGAGCCGGCCGAAGGCCTCGATGCCGACAGCCAGGTCGGCCTCGTCGGTGTCCTCCTTCGCGGTGTGCGAGAGGCCTCCGATCGAGGGGACGAAGACCATCGCCGCCGGCAACACGCGTGCCACCTCGGCTGCGTCGTGCAAAGCGCCGCTTGTGAGGACCCGGTCCGAGCCACTCGTCTCGCGACAGGCTTCGCGGGCAGCAGCCACAAGAGAGCCGTCGAAGGCGACAGGCTCGATTCTCCAGATCACATCCTCGGCGAGCTCGCAGCCGCGCGCCTCCGCGGCGTCGGCGGCGATCTCGCGCGCTTGGGAGAGCATCGTCGCGAGAATCGCAGCGTCCGGATGGCGAAGGTCTGCCACCAGTTCCGCCCCGCCCGGGACCGCGGTCGGGATGCCGGGTTCCAGGTGAAGGACGCCGGTGGTGGCAACGCCGCCGCGCTCACGTGCGATCGCCTCGATCCGCAGCATCGCGTCGGCCGCCGCGAGGCCGGCGTCGCGACGGAGCTCCATCGGCGTGGTGCCGGCGTGCGAAGCCTGGCCGGAAAAGGAGAAGCGGTACCGCTCGACCCCCGCGCACCCTTCTACGGCCGCTGCAGAGAGACCCTCGCTTTCGAGCACCGGCCCCTGCTCGATGTGGAGCTCGAGGTAGGCGCGCAGCGATTCGCGCCGCTCACCGGCCTCGGCCGCCCGATCGAGGTTCACTCCGTTGGCGTCAAGCGCGGCCGGCAGAGCGGTGCCATCGGCATCTCGCAGATCGCGCACGGCGGCCGCATCGAGCGTGCCCGCGAAGGCGGAGCTGCCGAAGAGACTGCGCCCGAACCGGGCCCCCTCCTCGTCGGCCCAGTCGACGAGTGTGATCGCGCTGGGCGGCCGTTCGCCCGATTCCGCCCACGCCCGCAGAACCCCCAGGCCGGCCATTACGCCCAGGGCGCCGTCGAGCCACCCTCCCTCGGGCACGGAATCCAGGTGGGATCCGACTGCGAGCGCCGGGGATGCGTCCCCCTCGAGGGTCGCCCACATATTCCCCGCGGCGTCCACCTCCGGCTCGATCCCGATCTCGCCGAGGAGCTCCTCCACGAACGCCCGTGCCTCTCGCCAGGTCTGCGTCCAGCAGACGCGCCGGGCGCCGTCGGGACCGCCGGTCCGGCGATCGAGCTCCCGCAGGTCAGCGATCACCCTCGCGGCGTCGATCCGCGGGCCCGCGGGGTCGTTCATCCGACCCGGTCACGGCGCAGCGCCTGCGAGAGGCAATGCGCGCCGCCCCCACCCAGCGTGAACATGTCGAGCTCAGGGGCGACAAGCTCGAGCCCGTGGGCGCTCATCTGCTCGTTCAGCGACGTCGCCGCGGCGCCGGTCAGGACCCGGTCGTCGCCAAGCGACATCGCGTTCACGCCAAGCTTCCAGGCGTCCTCGCCCGGAACGTCGAGGAGCTCGAACCCCTTGCCCTGGAGCCAGCGGACGAGGCCGCCCGAGGCGTACTCGGTGCAGACCGCCGCCAGCTTGGGCGCCAGGACCGCGAGGAGAACGTCGATGTGGAGGAAGTGCCCGGGGATCGGCTCGACCCGGGCCTCCCAGCCCGTCCGCCTCGAAGAAGCCCGCGAGCTGGCGTGCGGCTGGGAGTTCGGTACGCGACTCGCCGGTGCCGATGACGACGCATCCGGGCTCGACGATCATCACGTCGCCGCCCTCGATGGCGCCGCTGCTGGCGAGTTGCCAGATCGGAATCCCCGCTCCCTGGTAGAAGCGGATCACCGAGGCGTACTCACCCCGTCGCCACTGCTGCATCGGCGCCGTCACGAACGCGCCCCACGGCGTGCCGACGCTGGAGTCGCGCGCGAACACCTGATAGTGCTGACCCTCCACCGGCTCGAGGAAGTGGCAGCGCACCCCGGCAGCCTCATAGGCGGAGACGAGCTCGGCGTGCTGGGCGAGCGCGCGCTCGCGGTCGAAGACGCGGCCGGAGTCGAGAGTGCTCTTCGAGATCGCGCTCGTCGGCCGCCACGAGAAGTTCTCCGGCGGGCAGAGCAGCACGTCCCGAAGGACGCCGTACTCCGAATCAACGCCCCAGGGGGCACCGCCCGCGTCGGTCATGCGGGCATCCCGCCTCCCCCGGACGCGGGAGCAGAATCAAATGCACGCGGCGTAGCCGCGGGCCAGATGTTCGGAGCGGCAGCGGTGGAGGTAGCGGGCATTTATTCCTTGACGACTCTGATCGTCGCGAGGCTGCGGTCGCTTGCGCCCCTGACCCAGCCGCCGTGGGCGATGGAATCGGCGATGTAGCCGAGGGTCGGTCCGGTCAGCAGTTCGCCCGGGAGCACGTTGGGCACGCCCGGAGGGTAGGCGGCGAGCGACTCGGCGGCGATCCGCCCCTCGGCGTGGGCGAACGGCACGACCTCCTGGGGCCCGAGAAAGGCCTCGCGCGGCGTCATCTGCGTCGGGCCCCATGGCGGCGGATCGGCGAAGCGGCCCTCCGGCTCCTCCTCGTCACCGATCCGCTCGACCGCATGACGGAGCGCACCGACCAGCCGCTGCCCGGTCTCGCCCGCGTGCTCCCCCATCCCGAACACCGCCACGACAACGTTCTCGGAGAACAGCTCGAGGAAGACATCGTCGGTGTCGAGCATGAGCTCGGCGATCCGGTGGCCCGTGGTGGACGTTCCGCGGACGTCGACGACCACCCGCATGGGGTCGTAGGCGAACACGCCCGGCCGGCCGGCGATGCGCTCGTCGAGGACGTCGAGCCCCGGGATCTCGCGGATCTGTTCACGGATTCCAACCAGCGATTGCACGGTTTCGGCGAGCAGCTCCTCGCCGCAGGTGGCGGCCTGCCGCCGCGCGGCGTCCAGCGAGGCCGTGAGCAGGCTGTTGGGGCTGGTCGACTCGATCAAGGTGACGGCCCGGTCGACGATGTGCTCGTCGATCCGGTCGGTGTGGCCGAGATGCAGGATCGCCGACTGCGTGAGGCTGCCGACGATCTTGTGAACCGAGGAGAGGACGGCGTCGGCCCCGCAGGCCAACGCAGGGGCCGGCAGCCTCGAGGAGAACTGCATGTGTGCGCCCCAGGCCTCGTCGACGATGAGCGGCACGCCGGCGGCGTGGGCGACTTCAGCGAGGGCTTCGACGTCAGCCACCGCCCCGAAGTAGGTGGGGGACGTGACCATCGCCGCGACGGCCTCGGGCTCCTCGACGAGCGTCGCTGCCAGCGTCTCCGGAGAGAGGCAGTGCGCGATGCCCAGCTCCTCATCGACCTCAGGTGAGACGAAGCGCGGGCTCAGCCCGGCCAGGATCAACCCGTCGATGATCGAGGAATGAGCGTTCCGCTGAACGACGACCCGCTTGCCGATGTGAGAGAGCACGAGGCAAAGCGAGTGATTGCCGCCCGATCCACCATTCACAAGAAACCAGCTGCGCTTGGCGCCCCACGCCTCGGCTGCGAGGTCCTGCGCCTGCTGGAAGAGGTTGGCCTCGAGCTCCATGCCGACATCGATCCCCGGGATCGCCGTGGGGAGGTCGAACTCGATCGCCGTCTCGCCGATCGCCTCCCGCAGTCCGGGGTCGGCGCCGCTTCCGCCCTTGTGGCCCGGGACATGAAAACGGCCCGGATTACGTTTGGCGTGCGCAATCAGGGCCTCGAGGTAGGGGGCCTGAGATTGTTTCAGGTCAGGGGGCACCGGCCGACGCTAGCACGGCGTTTGCGGCGCTTGGAGCGCGTTTGACAGTGGGCCGGGACCGACCGGCAGGGCACTTCCGGCGTCCGTACCCCTGCTACCGTCTGCTCGTCCCCGTGGACGACGACCTCCCTCGAAGTAGAAGCGCCCCGACGACGTCCCTCGCCTCGCTTGCGGACGCCGCCGGGTCCCCCTCGGCCCGATGACGGCGCTCGCGCTCGCTGCTCTGTTCGTGCTGGTGGCCATAAACGGCCTATTCGTTGCAGCCGAGTTCGCGTTGGTCCGCAGCCGCCGTGGGCGCCTCGAGACCCTCGCGAAGGAGGGCGAGGCCGGGGTGGACGAGGTGCTCGAACAGCTCGAGAAGATCGACGAGGTCCTCTCCGCGTGCCAGCTCGGGATCACGATGGCCTCGATCGGGATCGGCTTCCTCGGAGAGCCCGCGATCGCGGCGTTGATCGAGCCGCTCTTCGGGGGCCTCTCAGAGGGTGTCACCACCGGGATCTCGGTCGCGATCGCGTTCGCGATCGCGACCTCTCTTCACATCACGATCGGCGAGCAGGTCCCGAAGATGCTCGCGATCTCTCGCCCGGAGCCTGCGGCTCGCGCGCTCGTTCGCCCCGTCAACTTATTCCGGGTGGCCAGCGCTCCGTTTACGCTGCTCTTGAACAAGACCTCCAATGCGATCGTGCGGCTGTTCGGGGTGGATCCCGGGAGCCTCGAGGAGAAGCACACCTCCGAGGACCTGAAGGGGATCATCAGAATCTCGGCGCGGGGCGGAACCCTGGACCTGGGCGAGGCCGGCATGCTCGGCGGCGTCTTTCACCTGCATGAGCAGGAGGCACGCGAGGTGATGACGCCGGTTCCCGCGGTGGTCACGGTGAACGCCGACCAAACGGTTGAGGTGGCGTTGCGAAGCTGCGTTTCCTCGGGTCACACTCGCCTGATCGTGATCGAGGACGACAACCCCGACCGAGTTCGCGGCGTCGTCCACAACAACTCGGTCGCTCGCCTCTACATGAACGCCGGCCCCGACGCCTCGATCGAGCCCGCCATCCGGGACGTCCCGATCTTTCCCGAGACCAAACCCCTTGACGACCTCCTCGCGGAGCTCCAGCGTCAGCGCAGCTCGCTGGGCGTGGTCTCCGACGAATACGGGCGCACCGTGGGCATCGTGACCGTGGAGGACATCCTGGAGGAGGTCGTGGGGGAGATCGAGGACGAGACGGATCCGCGAGCCACCGAGTTACGCCGGCTCACAGATGGCGACTGGTACGTCCGCGGGCACGTGCCGATCGGCGATCTCGAGGACGCCGGCATCGAGCTGCCCGTTTCCTCCGACGCGTTCAATTCGATCGGTGGCTACGTCTTCTCCGAGCTCGGGCGCCTGCCCAAGCGGGGAGACACCATCGCCGCCAACGGCTACGAGATCCGCGTCGAATCCGTGCGCGAGAACCGCATCGTCGCGGTCCGCATCCGCACGGTCACGGGGGAGATGCGGGCCGTGCCCGCCGCCCCGGCTGGGGAGGGCGGCGAGCCTCCCGCGTAGGCGCAACTTGCGACGCTTCAGGTCCCGGCTTCCGTCCGCACCTCGATCTACTTTGCCCGCACGGTCTCCAACGCTCAGGAAGGGCAGCCATGTGGGTCGTGCGGCTCAGCGACAAGCAGCTCGAGGTACTAAGGGCGGTCCTGCGCTCCGAGGATCATCTCGGTCCGGCATTGCGGGGCGCGCTCGAGTCGCTGGAGCTCGCGCGCTGGGACGACCTCCCCGACGCTCAGCTTCCGTGGGACGACGTGATCGAGGCAGCGCGCCGGCAGGGGATCTCCGAGGCGGACGTGATCTGGGACCTCTCCGGCAAGCAGCGCAAGCAGGCCGCCTAGGCAAGGCAACACCCGCCCGCTGCGATCGCGATACGCGCGGGTGAGCGCTCGCACCTGGCTGCTCTTCGCGGCCGTCTCGGTCATCTGGGGGATTCCCTATCTCTTCATCAAGGTCGCGGTCGATGCCGATGTGCCGCCGGCGTTCGTCGCCTGGTCGCGGGTTGCCCTCGGCGCCGTCGTCCTCATTCCCATTGCGCTCAAGCGGGGCGCCCTGCGCGGGCTGGGTGAGCACCGGTTGGCGATCGCCGCCTATGCGGCCTGCGAGATCGCCGTGCCGTTCACGCTGATCGCGGTCGGCGAGGAGTACGTCGACTCGTCGCTCGCCGCGATTCTCGTGGCCTCCATGCCGCTCATGGTCGGGCTGCTTTCGGTTCGCTTCCTGCCCGAGGATCGGCCGACGGGCCCGCGGCTCCTTGGGCTGTTCATTGGCCTCGGCGGCGTCGTGGCGTTGCTCGGCATCGACATCGCCGGCGAGTCCGACGAGCTTCTCGGCGCCTCGCTCATTCTCATCGCAGCGCTCAGCTATGCGGCTGCCACGTTCATCATCAAGCGCGGGCTCGCCGAGCTTGATCCCCTCGGCCCGATCGCGGCAGGCCTCGCGATCGCCACAGTCGCCCTGCTCCCGCTCGCGATCGCGGCCCCGCCAACCGAGGTGCCGTCGGGCGACGCCCTGTGGTCGATCGGGGTACTGGGCGTTGTCTGCACGGCGCTGGGTCTGCTGCTCTTCTTCCAGCTCATCGCGCAGGCGGGCCCATCGCGGGCGAGCGTGATCACGTACGTGAACCCGGTCGTGGCGGTCCTGCTGGGCGTCCTCTTACTCGACGAGGTGCTCGGCGCGGTGCCCATCGCAGGCCTGGCGTTGATCCTGGTCGGTTCGTGGCTTTCGACCGGCGGCCGGCTGGGCACACCGCCCTAGTAGTCGAAGAATCCGCTGCCGCTCTTGCGGCCAAGCCGGTCGGAGGCCACCAGCTCGCGCACCGTCGATGGGGGCTCGTGGCTGGGATTGCCGGACTCGGCGTGAAGGCTCTCGCCGATCGCGACGGCGACGTCGAGGCCGACGAAGTCGAGCAGCGCCAGCGGCCCCATCGGATGCCCCGCGCCCAGGCGCATGCAGTCATCTACGTCGGAGGGTTCCATCTCGGTCTCCTCCAGCAGCCGCACGGCGTCGAAGAGGTACGGGAAGACGAGACGGTTGACAACGAAGCCGCGAATGTCGGGGACGACCACGGCCGTCTTCCCGAGGGCATCGAGCCACGCGTGCGCGCGGTCGGCGGCGCCGTCACGCAGGGCGTCGGGGAGGCACACCTCGACCAGCTCCATGCGGTGAGGCGGGTTGAAGAAGTGAAGAGCGAGGAGCCGATCCGCGCAGCCGGCGGTGGCGCCGAGCGCCGAGATCGATAGCGCCGAGGTGGATGTCGCCAGGTCGGCATCCGCGCAGATCTCGCCGAGGAGCTGGAGCTGCTCCACCTTGACGGCGAGCTCCTCGGTGACGGCCTCGACGACCAAGTCGCACTCCGCGAGATCCGCAGGGTCCGTGGTGACCTTGACCCGGCTCGGATCGCCGTCGTCGAGCTTCGACGCGGCTTGCTGCGCTCGCTCCTCGGCCCTCCACGCGGATGCGTCGCTGCGGGCAAGGAGACGCACGTCGCCAACCGCGGTCGCGCAGGCGGCGACCCCGCAGGCGATCAGGCCGCTACCCGAAACGGCCGGGCGCTCGTATCCGGACGGGACGGTCAAGGGCTGCCGTTGTAGCAGCCGAGGAGCCCCAGCCCGCCGCACGAACGCGAAATCGGCCGGGGGCTCGGCCTGCTATATCCGCAGGTTCAATGCTGAGGGCCATCTCCACCTTCTCCGCTGGGCGCCGAGCCAAGTGGGGGATCATCGCGCTCTGGGTGATCGTCGGTGTCGCGCTCTCGAGCTTCCAGCCGAAGCTCCAAGAGGCGACCACAAACGAGAACGAAGCCTTCCTGCCGGAGTCGGCGGAGTCGACCGACGTCAACGACCTGATCGGGGAGCGATTCGCGGAGGGGCGCGAAGTCGACGCTCTCATCGCCTATGACCGCGCGGAGGGGCTCACACCGGCGGATCGCGAGCGGATCTCGGCGGACGCGCTCGAGCTCTCGGGGCTGGAGGCTCCCGACCCCGCCGCCGAGTGTTCAAATCCTGACCTGATCGGGGTCCTGGCGATCGTCGACCCGTTCGCTGGCCCGGTGTGCGGGGCGGCGAAGCTCGGCGGCGGCGAGCCGACGCCGGTGCCAGCGGGAAACGCTGCGCCGCCGTCGGCCCCAGCGAGCTCGGAAGCCGCGCCCTTGCCCGAGGGCGCGCCTCCGGTCGTCTCGGAAGACGGCTCGACCGCTCTGATGCTCGTGCGAGCCAACACGGAGGACTCCGACAACATCCTCGACAACGTCGAGGTGATGCGGGAGGTCGTGCCCGACCCTGATGCCGGCGACGGCGAGCTGCGCGCCTACGTCACCGGGATCACCGGGATCATCGCGGACTCGATCGAGGTCTTCGAGTCCATCGACACGACGCTGCTGCTCGTCACGGTTGGCCTAGTCCTGGTCCTGCTCCTCTTGATCTATCGCTCGCCGATCGTGGCGTTCGTGCCGCTGGTGGTCGTTGCGCTGGCCTACATGATCGCCGCCGCCGCCGTTTACGGCCTCGTTCAGGCGGGGGCATTTGAGGTCAACGGGCAGTCCACCTCGTTGCTCATCGTGCTCATGTTCGGGGCGGGCACCGACTACTGCCTCTTGATCGTCGCCCGCTATCGCGAGGAGCTGCGCCGGACCGAGGACAAGCACGCGGCGATGGCCCACGCGACCGAGCGAACCGGTCCAGCGATCCTCTCTGCGGGGGCGACGGTCGTGGCCTCGATGCTGGTCCTGACCCTCGCGGACTTCAAGGCGACCCAGACGATGGGGCCAGTCCTGGCCCTCGGGGTCGCGATCATGCTGCTGGCAGGCCTGACCCTGCTGCCTGCCACGCTTGCGATGCTCGGTCGCACGGCCTTCTGGCCCGCCCGCCCGGAGTATGGCTCCGAACAACGCCGCCCCCTGGATATCTGGAGTCGCATCGGCCACTTCGTGCACGACCGTCCTGGGCTCGCGATCGCTGCCTGCGTTGCGGTGCTCGGCGCGGGCTGTCTCGGCCTCTTGCAGGATCGAGGCGTGATCGATTTCGGCGAGGGCTTCCAGGAGGAGCCGGAGGCCGTCGAAGGCCAGCTCCTGATCGAGGAAGAGCTCTCAGCGGGACAGGCGGCGGTGACGACGATCCTCGCCCCCGCCGACGCCGCGGAGCCGGTGGCCGCAGCGGCCCAGGAGATCGAGGGCGTTGACGCCGCCGTCCCATCGGGCATCTCCGAGGACGGTGAGCTGGCTCGGGTCGACGTCACGCTCGCCTTCGATCCCTTCTCGGACGAGGCGAACGACCTGATTCCCGTCCTGCGCTCGGACGTGAAAGCAGCCGGCGGCGATGAGGTCCTGGTGGGCGGGCTCACCGCCGAGAACTTCGACACCACCGAGACCCTGCAATCCGACGCGCGGCTGATCGTGCCGCTGATCCTGCTCCTGATCTTCCTGATCCTCTGCGCCTTGCTTCGCGCCGTCGTCGCCCCCCTCTACCTCGTGGCGACCGTCGTCCTCTCTTACGGTTTCGCGCTCGGCGCCTCGAACCTCATCTTCACCCACGTCTTCAATCAGCCTGACGGTGACCCTGGCCTGCCGACCTTCGCCTTCATCTTCCTGGTGGCGCTCGGGGTGGACTACAACATCTTCCTGATGAGCCGCATCCGCGAGGAGGCTGCGCGTCAGGAGACGAAGGAGGCGGTGATCACCGGGCTCGAGCGCACCGGCGGCGTCATCACATCCGCCGGCCTCATCCTCGCAGGCACGTTCGGCGCGCTGATGACCCTGCCGCTCACGAGCCTCTTCCAGATCGGCTTCGTCGTCGCCTTCGGGCTCCTCGTCGACACGTTCCTGGTGCGGACGATCCTCGTGCCGGCGATCGCGTTCAAGCTCGGTGAGCGCAATTGGTGGCCGTCGCGCGTGCGCCACGACGAGACGCCGCCTCCCTCGCCGATAACCCCATCGCCCCCCGCCGGCGCCAGCTAGGCAAAGCCGCGGCGCTCCCGCACGGCGCGACCGAGCAGCCCGTCCAGCTCCGCGAGCAGCGGACCAAGCTCAGCGTCGTGCGTGCCCGCGTTGCCGGTGATGCGGCCGTGTGCGGAGTGCAGCTCGAAGCGCATCGACTCGTGCGGGCGGGGGAGGAAGGCCTGGCCGATGGTCTTGAGTGGGCCGTGCCAGAGATTCGCTGGGACTGAAGCAATGAGGGCGTGGAGGCTGGTGAGCTCCGTGGCCGTTGCCTGGACCTCGCTGCGGGATCTGGATTTGCGGTCATTGAGCACGACTCGGCCGTCCTCATAAACTGAGAGGCGCTGGTCGAGGCCCGCCATGCCGCCGGCCCGGCGGTACGAAACGATCGGGGTGGCGCTTTCTTCTCGCATGGCGAGAGTTTCGCGCCAAGCGCGTCGCGGCGGTTGACTGACTGGTCAGTCGGGTGGGGTATCGTTGCTCGGACAAGGCGATCGTGCGAGCCGCGCGCGATCCGCCCAACTCTCTTTCAGGAGGCTTCCATGGCGAGCAACGGCAACTTCCAGGGCCGCGAGGTAGTGATCGTCGAAGCGGTCCGGACTCCTGTCGGCCGGGGCCATCCAGAGAAGGGGTACTACAAGGACACGCATCCGTCCACGCTGCTCGCGAAGACGTACTCCGAGCTCGTCGACAGGGCCGGCATCGATCCAGCCGAGGTCGAGGACGTGGTGGCCGGCTGCGTGCAGCAGTTCGGCGAGCAGGCCTTCAACATCGGGCGCAACGCCTGGCTTCAGGCCGGCTTCCCGGTGGAGACCCCGGCCACAACCGTCGATCGCCAGTGCGGGTCCGCCCAGCAGGCGATCAACTTCGCCGCCGCGCTCGTTGCGTCGGGCGTCCACGACGCGGCAATCGGCGGCGGGGTTGAGCACATGGGTCATATCTCCTTCGCGGATGGGCTGGCCGTCCAGCAGGAGCACGGCATGGCCTTCACGCCGGAGCTGATGGAGCGCTACAACCTGGTCCCTCAGGGGATCTCGGCTGAGCTGATCGCCGACAAGTGGGAGATCCCGCGCTCCGAGCTCGACGAGATCGGCCTGCGGTCCCACCAGCTCGCCCACCGGGCCACCGAGGAAGGTCGGTTCGAACGGGAGATCATCCCGTTCCAGGTAAACGGCGACACGTATTCCGTCGATCAGGGGATCCGGCCTGAGACGAGCATCGAGAAGCTTGCCGAGCTCAAGCCGGCCTTCAAGGAGAACGGGAAGATCACCGCCGGCAATTCATCGCAGGTCTCCGACGGCGCCGCCGCGGTGCTGGTGATGACGCGTGAGAAGGCCGACGCGCTGGGGCTTAGCCCCCGGGCGCGGATCGTCGACCAGACCACCGTGGGCGTTGATCCCGTGATGATGCTGACCGGTCCGATTCCGGCGACTCAGAAGCTGCTCGAGCGCAACGGGATGACGGTCGGTGACATCGACCTCTTCGAGGTGAATGAGGCGTTCGCATCCGTCGTCGCCGCGTGGCGCCGCGAGCTCGACCCCGATATGGATCGCGTCAACGTAAACGGCGGCGCCATCGCCCTGGGACACCCCCTCGGATCGACCGGAGCCCGCCTGATGACGACGCTGCTGCACGAGCTCGAGCGCTCCGACAAGGAGACGGGGCTCGTGACGATGTGCTGCGGCGGGGGCCTCGGCACAGGCACCATGATTCAGCGCGTCTGAGGGCGATCAAGCGCACCCTCGCCGGGCTCGCCTCAGCCGTTTTGCTCTCGGGCTGCGGCGGTGACGACCGCACCACGGCGGTCGGAAGCGATGAGCCCAAGCCACTGACGAAGGCCGAGTTCATCCACGAGGCGGATCGGATCTGCTTCGCAACCGAGTCGCAGATCGAAGCGGCCGCCGACGATGTGCTCACGGGCGACGAGGAGCCCTCGCCTCGCGAGGTACGCCGGGTCTCGCGCGAGTTCGTCGTCCCGCGGCTGCGCGCACAGGTGGACACGATCCGGCTTCTGGGCGCCCCGGTGGGAGACTCCGACGAGATCGAACGCATCCTGGAAGCGACCGGGCGCGGCGCCCAGGAGATCCAGGCGGACCCCACCGCCTTCGTCGACGCGCCGCCGCGGGCCCTCCAGGAGGCGGAAAGGCTGGCCGAAGCCTACGGATCCAAAGAGTGCGGCATCAGGTGAGTGGTGCCTCTATCGTGCACGTGGACAGGGGATTGCCAGGCGGACCAATCACTCTTGAAGGGGGTTAAGAATGCGCGTACGGATTTCGATGGCGGTGGTCGCGACGGCCGTGGGACTGCTCGTTGCCGGCTGCGGTGACGACGAAGAATCCACGAGCACGACGACGACCACCACCGAGGCGAGCGGGGCCTCGGGCGCAACCAGCGGCAGCGGTTCCGGACTGCTGCCGGCGGAGTTCATCGAGCAGGCCGACGCCATCTGTAAGGCGGGCGACCCCGCCATCGAGAAGGCGTTTCGAAGCCTTGGCAACCCGAGCGAGGCGAGCGAGGCCGAGATCGAGAGCGTGATCACGGATCGGGTAGTGCCGGAGATCCGTAGCCAGATCGAGGCCATCCGCCAGCTCGACGCGCCTTCGGAGGGCGCCGAGGAGCTGACCACCTTCCTCGACGACGCCGACGCGGTGGTCGATGAGATCGAAGACGACCCAAGCCTGCTGTTCGAGGGCAGCCCGCAGGGCAACCCCTTCGAGGACGTGAACAAGCAGGCCGATGAGCTCGGGCTCCAGGAGTGCGCCGACTGAGCGCACTCGAAAGGGTCTCGGTCGCCGGCATCGGCAGATGAATCGACCCGGCTGCTTGATGAATGCCGTTCGCGGTGCTCGACGCATCTGGATCGCGCCCCTGGTGATGCTGGTCCTGGCGGCTGCGCCCGCAGCGGCGGACGCTCGCGCCACGCCGCCCAACGTGCTCGTCGTCATGACCGACGACCAGCCCTACGGCTCGCAATCGAAGATGCCGTTTCTCGCCGCCCACAGCGGGGAGTTCGTCGACTTTCGAAACGCCTACACGAACGTGGCGCTCTGTTGTCCCGCGCGGACCACGTTTCTCACCGGGCTCTACTCACACAACACCGGCGTCGACCAGAACAGGGATGCGCCGAACTTCGACCCGACGAACACGCTGGCGACGGCCTTCGATGACGCGGGCTACAAGACGGGCCTGTTCGGCAAGTACCTGAACCGCTGGCCGTGGGGACATGGCGCGGGCTTCATCCCGCCCGGCTGGGATCGATGGGTGGCGTTTGACGGCCGGCCCGAGTACTACGAGTACGAGCTCTCGGTCAACGGGCGAACCGAGGCTCACGACAGCAGGAGGGCCGACTACTCGACCGACGTTACCGCCGACCACGTGAGCCGGTTCATCGGGAAGGCCGACCAGCCCTTCTTCGCCTACTACGCCCCGTACGGCTCTCACTCGCCCTTCACGCCCGCCAGTCGCCATGCTCATGCGTACGACGGGGCGGCGATTCCGAAGCCGCCCAACTTCAATCGCACAGCGAGCGACCAGCATCGGTTCTTCGACACGCGACCGCGAGTCGACGTCGAGGCGATCAACGAGAACACGCGCGGGCAATACGAAACGCTCTTGAGCGTCGACGACGCGTTGGCCGGCTTTTACTCGAAGCTCCAGCAGCAGGGAGAGCTGAACAACACGATCATCGTTTTCTTGGCCGACAACGGTTACTCGAGCGGCTCGCATCGATGGGCGGAGAAACGTTGCCTCTACAACGAGTGCGGGCACGTCCCGGTGATGGTGCGGGCGCCCGGATACACCGGGCAGGCCGAGCAGGGACTTATCAGCAACGTGGATCTGGCCGGCACGATCTCCCAGCTCGCCGGTATCCCGTTCGGGCCGACCGACGGCGAGAGCCTCGTGCCGCTCATGAGTGACAGCGCCAGCACCCTTGGTCGCCCGGTGCTGTTGCGCAGTCGCAGGGAGTCGGGTAATGAGCCGCCGACTGGCTGGGGCCTTCGCACGGATCGGTTCAAATACATCAGGTACAACAACGGCCAGGTCGAGATGTTCGACCTCGAAAGCGACCCTTACGAGCTCACCGACGTGAGTATCGATCCGGCCTACGCGGACGAGCAAGCGATGCTTGACGCGGCGCTGGATGCCATGAAGCCGTGACGCGGCGGTAATGACACGAGGGGCAACCGCGACTTAGGGTTGTCCTCGTGCCCGAGATCGCCTTCGAGAACCTCCTGATCGTCGTCGTCGCTGGCTTCGCGGCCCCGTTCGCCCTGGGGCTGGTGCCGAAGCTGCGGCTCCCGTCGGTTGTACTGGAGATCCTGCTGGGCATCATCCTGGGCCCCGCCGTCCTTGGCTGGGTCGAGGTCGATGAGCCGGTCGAGGTGCTCTCGCTCCTCGGGCTCGCGTTTCTGCTGTTCCTCGCAGGCCTCGAGATCGACTTCCACGCGCTCAAGGGCACGCTGCTGCGCCGGGCGTCGGAAGGGTTCGCCGTCTCCATCGTGCTCTCGCTCGTGGGAGCATTCGCGCTCGCCGCCTCGGGCATCGCCGATTCTCCGATCCTGATCGCGGTGATCCTCACTTCCACCTCCCTGGGCGTCGTCGTTCCGGTTCTCCAGGACGCGGGCGAGTCGACCACCCGCTTCGGTCAGCTCGTGATCGCGGCCGCATCCATCGCGGACTTCGCCGCGGTGTTGCTGCTAACCCTGCTCTTCTCGGGCGAGGCGACGGGCACCGGAGCGAAGCTGCTTTTGATCGGCATTTTCATCCTCGTGATCGTGGTGGTCGGGGTCACCGTGGCGCGGGCGGAGCGGTTGCCTCGAATCTCGGCCGCGCTGCGCAGGCTCCAGGACACGAGCGCGCAGATACGCGTCCGGGGGGCGTTCCTGCTCCTCGTGGGGATGGTCGCGCTCGCCGAGCAGCTGGGCCTGGAGCTGATCCTTGGAGCCTTCGCCGCCGGGGCGATCCTCAATCACCTCGACATGGACAACGCGATGACCCATCCAGAGCTCCGGACGAAGCTGGCAGCAGTCGGCTTCGGCGTCTTCATTCCTGTGTTCTTCGTCGCCAGCGGGATCCGGTTCGACCTCGATGCCCTGTTCGCCGACGCGGCGACGATCCTCTCGATCCCCGCGTTCCTGCTGGCCCTGTGGCTTGCCCGCGGAGTCCCCGCACTCCTCTACCGCGGCGACTTCGGCGATCGCCGAGCGCTGGCCGCGGCATTGCTTCAGGCCACTTCCCTGCCATTCATAGTGGCCGCCACCCAGATCGGCCAGGACCTCGGGCTGATCGACGCGGCAACGGCGGCGGCCTTCATCGGCGCCGGCCTGCTCTCAGTCCTGCTCTTTCCGATCACTGCCCTGGCGCTCTTGCGCCAAGGAACTGAACCATCCCGGCCAGCCGCTGGTGAACATCCGTAAAGCCGCTGTCCGTGAGGGCCTGCACGATCTGATCGGACTCGAACAGCAGGATGCCGCTGGCGCGCTCGACCAGCGGCCGCACCAACGAGGGGGTCAGCCGCCGCCGCACCGAGGTCATGAGCGCGATCCGGCCACCCTGCCTCAGGACCCGGCGCATCTCTTCGAGGGCCGCCAGCGGCTCAGAGAAGAGATGCAGCGCCGCGAAGCAGCAGACCGCGTCGAAGCTGGCGTCGGCGAAGGGAAGGCGGAGCGCATCGCCTCGCACGAGCGCGACGTTGTCAATCGTCCCGTCGTGCAGCTCTTCGGCGCCGCGTCGCAGCATCGTCTCCGACGCGTCGATGCCGACGACCAAACCCTGTGGCCCCACGATGTCTCCGAACCGCCGCGTGAAGTTCCCTGGCCCACACGCGACGTCAAGCGCCACGTCGCCCTCGCCGAGCCCCATCAGGAGCCGGGCGATGCGCACCTCCTCGTCCATCCCCGGACCGGTGATGCCCTTCACAGCCCGCGCCAGCGCCGGTCGCCAGTAGCGCTCGTAGATGCGCGGGACGAACGCGCTCGTCATCAGATCCTGCGTGATCCCCGTCGACTCCACCCCGGAGCCCATCAGGTCGAGATAGCCCTCGGCCGTTGCCTCCGGCTCGCCCGCGCGGGCTGCAGCCTCCGGCACCAAGAGCGCGGCGGTGCGCTCGAGGGCGGCGCCCTCGGTGACCGTCAAACCGCGCCCCGCGGCTCGCCCGAGTGCTGGGCGAGCTCTGTGAGACGACCGACCTGGCGTTCCCCTTCGACGCGTGCCGGATGGCCCGGCGGTAGAGCCTCGATCAGGCGCGCGATTCGATTGCGAATCTGAAGCGCGAAGTGGGGCGTTGCCGGACCGGCGAGGGCACGCACATCCTCGACCGTGATCTCACGGCCGGTGAGCCGGTCCTCTCGCTCGCGCTCGCTCATCCTGGTCCCTCCTTCTCGGGCGTCCCGGGCACCGGGCCGAGTACGTCGTCGCCCGATCCCGACCTTACCTGCACGACCTCGGCCAGCAAGTCGAGCTGCGCCTGCTGACCCACGGAGATCGCCTCGTCGTCGCCGATGACCCAGATGTGGTTGTAGAGGGCCCTGGTGGGGTCCTCCACGTACCCCGGCTTCACATCGAGCATGTACTCGCGCAGCGCGTTGGGTAGCCGCTCGGCGTCGTCGGTCAGGAGCAGTGGCCCCCAGGTACCGCCCGCGGAGAGCATCGCCGCCGCCCCCGCGTCGGCGGATCTCGTTGTGCTGGCGATGACGAACCCGTGCCCGGGATCGTTGATGTTCCAGCCGAAGCCGCCCGCCTCGAAGCGGGCGAATGCGATCGCGTTGGCCACTGGCTCTGACGCTGCGATGCGCTCCGCGCCCGGAGCGGCTCGCTCGATCTGATCGAAGGCCTTCTTGCCGATGGCCGACTCGGGGCCGAGGACGTAAACGGGCACCTCCTTGTTTCGCGCGAGCGCCTCGAGCGTGGGCTTCGGAGCGGATCGGACGCCGGCGAAGAGCACCGGGTCGCCGCTGCGAGCCGCCCACGCAGCGGCTGGCATCGCGAACTCCGGGTCATCGGCGCTCACCACGAGGAGGTGATCGGGTGCCGCCTCGGTGAGCTTGGCGCGCAGCCGCTCGATCTCGGCGGCCAGCACCGCGGGCTCACCGGCGCTGATCCTCTGCACCCGGTCACCGCCCGGGTCGGCCGCTTCGCCGATCAGGAACACGCGGCTGCCGCCGGTGGCGTCCCCACCCTGAGGCGCCAACGCCCCGAGCGCGCTTTCGGTCAGGTCCGGGAGCTCACCCGATTCCGTGAGCAGGATCGGCGCATCGACCGGCGCTGCCGACAGCGACGCGGCGGCAATGCCCCCCGGCCAGTCCCCGACGTCGACGAGGCTCACCGCAGCGGGCCCTTCGAGACCCCCCGTCGACGGGAAAGCGGCGAGGGCGACGGCGGCGGCGTCGGCGATGGGATCCGCGCCGGCCACGCGCGTCGTGTTGCGCGTGGCGAAGGCGGGGAAGCCGAGGTCCCTCGTCTCCGCTTCCCCGGGCGAAGGCCCCTGCTCGCGGATCACGGCAGGCGGCGCGGGGGCCGAGGCCGGCTCCTCGTCGTCACGAAGCTCCGTGTAGAGGAAGTAGCCCCCAGCGCCGAGCGCGGCGATCGTTGCGAGCAAGAGCAGCGCGGTCCGCCCACGGAGGCCGGAGAGGAAGTCGGTGAACCACATGCGCGAGGGAACCTACGTCACCGGCGTACGAGCTCTTCGAGGGCACGGCGGAGATCCAGGGTCTCGCGAATCACGATGTAGCCTCGGCGGGGATGCCGCCGGGGCACGCCGCCGCTCACTCGCACCTTCACAGCCACTCCGCCACGGCTGGGATCGCCGCTCGCCGCGAGGCCAACCGGCGACGGATGCGCGTGGCTTTGGCCATCAACATCGGCATGCTGGGGCTCGCCGCGGTCGGGGGTCTCGTCTTCGACTCCCTGGCACTGCTGGCGGATGCCGGCCACGTCCTCTCGGACGTTGGCGCGATCGGGCTGGGCCTGGCGGCCGCGGGCCTCGCCATGCGCAGCGGCGGGGCCAAGCGGACCTTCGGGTTCCATCGCGGCGAGGTGCTCGCCGCGCTCGTGAACGGGATCGCCCTGGTCGTGATCGCCGTGCTCATCATCGTGGCGGCGATCAATCGCCTTTCCGATCCGCCCGAGATCGAAGGAGCCGGGGTCCTCGCGGTTGGGCTCTTCGGTTTAGCGGGCAACGCCTGGGCCACTTGGGTCCTCGCGCGCGGTGAGCGGTCCGACATCAACCTCGAGGCCGTGCTTCGCCACTCGGCGGCGGACGCGCTGGGGTCGATCGCCGTGGTGGCTTCGGCCGTCGGAATTCTCGCGTTTGGCTGGCAGGAGGCCGATCCGGTGGCGAGCCTCCTGATCGCGGCATTGATCCTGGCCTCCTCGGTGCATCTGGTGCGTGAGCCCTTGGACGTGCTGATGGAGTCGGCGCCGGCGGGAGTTGACGTCGACGAGCTTGCCTCCGCGTTGTGCGGCGTGGAAGGCGTCGCGAGCGTGCACGAGCTGCACGTCTGGACGGTTACGTCGGGATTCGACGCCCTGGCAGCGCACATCGTGACGGTGGCGGGCGTGGATCGGGATCGCGCTCGTCGCGAGCTTGAGTTCCTGCTGCGCGAGCGCTACGGCATCGAGCACACGACCCTGCAGATGGAGGAGACCGGCGACGAGGACGCGCTCCTGCAAGTGAAGTTGCAGCGGCCATAACCACTGTTAAGGAATGCTTGCAATAACGGTTGCCGTTGGTACGCTCGGCCGAGCATCTCGCCGAGTTCACCCGCACGATGGGTGAAACGGGGGACCCAATAACCGGCCGTCCAGGGCCGGTGGGGCGAATGGCCCGGGTCACGAAGTGATTCGCCGGGCCTAGCGCGAGCAGCGCGAGCCCGTCAGCTAACCCCGTAGGCGAACCGCATATGAGCACCAACCGGAATCAAGGCCCGACCCATCCTCGCCGCGGCATGCTCGCCGCGGCGGCGCTGGCCTGCCTGCTCGCCGCGCTTTACGTGGTGGCCGCCGCCCCGGCACAGGATCTTCAGTCACAGCTCGATGAGAAGGAGGCCGAGCTGGACGCGGCCAAGGAGCGCGAGGGCGTTCTCTCCTCGGAGATCCAGGGCTACACCGAGGACATCGACCAACTCGCTGGCGAGGTGGCCGTCCTGCGAACTCGTGAGGCCGTGGTGCAGGACCGGCTCGACCGAACGGAGGCACGACTTGATCGCGAGCGCAAGTACCTGAATGTGCTCCGCGACCGCCTCGTTCACACGATGCGGATCCTGAAGCAACGGCTCGTGGACATCTACAAGTCGGGCGAGCCCAATGCGATCGACGTTGTGCTTCAGGCGGACGGCTTCGACGACGTGCTCGACCGCTACGAGTACCTGGACGCGATCCAGGAGCAGGACGCCTCAATCGTGGACCGGGTGCATGACCTGCGCGACGAGACGCGGCAGATCGTGGAGAGCGTTCGCAACGCGCGCGACGAGATCGAAGCGCGCAAGGAGGAGCTCGAGCGAACGCGCGAGCAGCTCGAGGCCCGCGAGGCGGAGCTGGCGGCGGTTCGCTCCGACAAGCAGAGCGCCCTGAGTGCCACGCACGAGACCGCGGAGCGCCTCGAGGGGGACATCGGCGATATCCAAGGCCAGATCCAGGCCCAGCTTCAGGCTGCGCAGGAAGCTGCCGCCGCCGAGGCTCCGACGCTTCCCGCAGGGCCGATTCAGGGCGAGTCGTCGGCGGGCTTCATCTGGCCGGTAAACGGGACCGTGAGCTCCCCCTTCGGCTGGCGCTGGGGTCGGATGCACGAGGGGATTGACATCTCGGCGCCCGCCGGCACGCCGATCCGTGCGGTCGCCAACGGCAACGTCGTCCTGGCCGCACCCACCTCCGGCTACGGGAACTACACCTGCATCGACCACGGGGGCGGGCTGGCGAGCTGCTACGCCCACCAGTCCTCCTACGCGATCACCTCGGGTGGGGTCTCGCAGGGTGACGTGATCGGATATGTGGGCTGCACGGGAAGCTGCTTCGGCGACCACCTTCACTTCGAGGTGCGGATCAACGGCGCGGCCGTCGATCCGCTCGGCTACCTCTAGCCCCGCGACCGCGGCTCAACATGCGGGGGAACCGGCGCTTCAGTCGGCCCGGGCGTGCGATGATTGCTTTTCGTTCTTTTGGGAACCTCATAGATGTCTAGACGATGAAGTCACCGATCAGCAATCTCCGCGCGTACCTCGCAGGCACCGGCGTGACCGGTGCCCTGATCACCGGTGCCGTAATCGTCTTCCTCTCGGTCGGTGCCCTGGTGGCCTTCAACGGTTTCCCACTCGGTGGCGACGATGCCGACGGCAGCGTTTCGCTCGCTGACCAGCCTGGCGGGCTCGCTCCCGAATCGGCCGCTGCTGCACTCGCGGCCGGTGCAGACGCCGTCGCCGAACGGCCCGCGGGAGGCTCCGTGCTCGCAGCCGTGCGTCCTTCGAGCGGTGCCGGCGGTGCCGGCGGCGGTGCCAGTGCCGGCGGCCCAGGTGCCGGCGGCGCGGGCGGTGGCGCTGGGAGCGCAGGTGGCCTGCCGCTGCCCGGTGTCGATGGTGGCGGCGGCGTCGGCGGAGCGGTCGGCGGAGTCGGCGACACGCTGGGCGGCGCCGTAGGTGGCGTCGGCGACAGCGTGGGTGGTGCCGTAGGTGGCGCCGGTGGTGCCGTAGGCGGCGCCGTCGGTGGTGCCGGTGGCGCTGTAGGTGGTGCCGTAGGTGGCGTCGGTGGTGCCGTAGGTGGCGCCGTCGGTGGTGCCGGTGGCGCTGTGGGTGGTGCCGTAGGTGGCGCCGGTGGTGCCGTAGGCGGCGCTGTGGGTGGTGCCGGTGGCGCTGTAGGTGGTGCCGTAGGTGGCGTCGGCGACAGCGTTGGTGGCGCTATAGGTGGTGCCGGTGGCGCCGTGGGCGGTGCCGTAAGTGGCGTCGGCGACAGCGTTGGTGGCGCCGTAGGTGGCGTCGGCGGCGCCCTCCCCTAACCCGTTCACCTAGCGCAACGCCCGTTCCATCCAGCGCAAGGCCACGCCGTGAAGCTCGGCGTCGTGCTGGGCAGAGCGGTGATGACCCCCCGCGAGCACGATCAGCTTGCGCGGCTCCGCCGCTCGCTCGTAGAGTGCTCGGGACTGCTCGTGCGGGATCTGCTCGTCGCCCTCGGCGTGAAGCAGCAGCTTCGGCTTTCGGCCCATGAGCTCGATCGCCTCGAAGATGTCGTGCTCGGCCAGCCAGGCGTCGAGGGCATTGCGTCCATCGGCTCCGGTGTGAAAGCGCAGCTCCCCGCCGCGCAGCCCCCTTCGAAGCTGCTCGGATGCGGCGGGACAGATCGCGATGGCGCCGGCGATGGCATCGCTGGTCGCGGCGGCGTGGATCGCCATGTATCCCCCCATGCTCGAGCCGCGGACGCACAACCGCCCACCATCGACGCCGTCGCGGTTGGCAAGGAAGAGCGCCATGCCTTCCCACATCGCTCAGTGCCCGTGGCCCCATCTCGTCGGTGGATTCGCCGTGTCCCGCGCTGGTCGAAGGCGAGCGCCGCCCAGCCGGCCGCGGCGCACGCGCGCCCGAAGTCGCCGTGGTTCTCCTTGCGTGAGCCCGCACCGTGCACGATCAGCATGGCCGGCCACGGCGCTTTTACGGCTGGAAGCCAGAGCCAGTAGGGCCGGTCCCCATGGCGACCGGTCTCGGTCGGCGGGGAAGGCGCAGGGAGGTTCTGCCTGCTCAAGACGTTGCGGAAGCTACCTGGCATGTCGCGTTCGGCTTCCCGGCCGGGATAATCGGCGCTCGTGAGCACCGAGATGACGACCAGCCGAACCGCAGACTCAATCGTGTTGCCCTTGGGCACCGCGACCAACCAGCGCGGCCACCTCGAGGTGGGCGGTTGCGATGTGGTGGACGTTGCCCGTGAGTTCGGTACCCCGGCGTACATCTATGCGGAGGACGACATCCGGTCACGGGCGCGCGCGTATCTGGACGCCTTCCGCTCCCGCCACGCAGATTCGGAGGTGCTCTACGCCAGCAAGGCGGCCCCGCTCACCGCCGCCTATCGGATCCTCCGCGAGGAGGGCCTCTCGGTGGACGTCGCCTCGGGCGGCGAGCTGGCGATGGCGCTTGCGGCGGGATTTCCCCCAGAGCGCGTCTACATGCACGGCAACAACAAGACCGATCGCGAGTTGCACGAGGCGCTCGAGGCGCGCGTCGGCCACGTGATCTGCGACTCGCTGGACGAGATCGAGCGCTTGGAAGCGCTCGCAGGCGGGGGCCAGGACGTCCTGCTCCGGATCACCCCCGGCGTCTCACCATCGACCCATTCCTCGGTTCAGACCGGCGGCGTCGACTCGAAGTTCGGATTCGGCCTGGCCGACGGCCTCGCGGCCGAGGCGGTGCGGCGCGTGCAGGCGACCGGCAACCTGCGGCTGGTGGGACTGCACGCGCACATCGGCTCGCAGATCGTCGACCTCGAGCCATACGTCGCCACGATCGAGGCGCTCGGCGAGCTGGCGGACCCCTCCTGGTGTCGGATCGTCAACGTCGGCGGGGGCCTCGGCATCGCCTACGAGTCGGGGAGCCGTGTTCCCGCGATCGACGAGTACGCCGAGGCCAAGGTGAATGGCGTGCGCCGTGCCTTCGCGGCGATGCCCCGGCTGCTCGTCGAGCCAGGGCGCTCCTTGGTGGGGAACGCGGGCATCACCGCGTATGAGATCGGCACGGTCAAGGACATCCCCGGCGTCCGCACCTACATCGCGGTCGACGGCGGCATGTCCGACAACCTGCGGCCGATGCTCTACGGCGCTCGCTACGAGGCGCTCATCGCTGACCGCGCCGAGGCGCGTCCCGACACGTTGGTCACCATCGCCGGAATGCACTGCGAGTCCGGGGACATCCTGGTCCGCGATGCGGAGCTGCCCGCGCCGGCGCCAGGTGACGTCCTGATCACGCCGGCCACCGGGGCCTACGGCCACGCGATGGCGAACAACTACAACGGCATGACCCGCCCGCCGGTGATCATGTGCCGTGACGGCGACGCGCAGCTCGTGGTTCGGCGCGAGACCTACGCGGACCTCATGAGGCGGGACATTGGCTGACGCTGTGCGCATCGGGCTCTTGGGACGGGGGACCGTCGGCGGCGCGCTCCACGGGTTGATCGACGAGCGAGCGGACGAGATCGCCGCGATTACGTCACACCGGCCTGAGATCGCAGGGGTGCTGCGCCGCTCAGAGGGTGACTTCGACGAGATCCTCGCCGGCTCGGACATCGTCGTCGAGTTGATCGGTGGCACCGATCCGGCGCGCGACTACGTTCGGCGAGCGCTCGAGGCGGGCAAGCACGTGATCTCGGCGAACAAGCAGCTCGTCGCCCAGCACGGGGACGAGCTCTTCGAGGCCGCCCGCGCCGCGGGAGTACAGCTGCGGTTCGAGGCCGCGGTCGCCGGCGTGGTGCCTGTGATCCGCGTGATTCAGGAGAGCTTGGCCGCGACCGAGATCACGAAGGTCTTCGGGATCGTCAACGGGACGACCAACTTCATCCTCTCTGAGATGGCCTCGACCGGAGCTTCATATGAGGAAATCCTGCGGCGGGCTCAGGAGCTCGGGTACGCAGAAGCCGACCCAACCGAGGACGTAAACGGTGCCGACGCCGCGGCCAAGATGGCGATCCTCGCGCGGCTCGCGTTTCACTCTCCGGTCGGCCTCGGCGACGTTGACTTCGAGGGGATCGAGGAGATCCAGCCGGAGGACATCGCGTACGCGAGGGAGCTCGGACTATCGCTGAAGCTCCTGGGGGTCGCCGAGCGCGTTGGGGGCGGGATCTCGGTGCGGGTCTTCCCGTGCTTCCTTTACGGGGGCCATCCGCTGGCGCCGGTCGAGGGCCCGTTCAACGCAGTCATGGTCGAGGCCCCGACGATCACCGAGATCACGATGTCTGGCCCCGGCGCGGGCGGCACCGAGACAGCCACGGCCGTGCTCGGGGATCTCGTCTCGATCATCTCCGGTCACGCCCCCGTTCACGAGACTCGCCAAGAGCTCGAGATCGTCCGCGACATCTCCTCCTCCTTCTACCTGCACCTCGAGGTGGCCGACCGCCCGGGAGTCCTCGCGCGGATCACCGAGGTCCTGGGCCGGATGGAGGTCTCGGTGCGGAGCGTGGTTCAGCGCGGTCACGGCGACGACGCCCGCCTCGTGATGGTCATGCACGAGGGTCCCGAGGCGAACTTCCGGGCGGCGGTGGACGAGATCGGGACGCTCGACTTTCTGCGGGCCCCGCCGAGGGCGATCCGCGTGATCGAAGAGGAGTTCGTCTGAGCATGGACTTGACGCTCGTCAACCTCGACGACCCGTCCGAGGTCCGAGAGTTCGAGAAGGGAAGGTTCGAGACTTATGTCGTGGGCCCGATGACACTCGGCCGAGCAACGTACGAGCCCGGCTGGAAGTGGTCGACGCACGTGGGGGCGGCGACCGGCGAGACGTCATGCCGGGTCGAGCACGTCGGCCTCGTCGTGAGCGGCCGGGCGATGGCGGCGATGGATGACGGCACCGAACGGGTCATGGAGCCCGGCGACTTCTTCTATGTCCCACCGGGGCACGACAGCTGGGTGGTGGGAGATGAGCCTTACGTGTCTCTCCATTTCATGGGCAGCGAGGACTACGCGGCGTAATGGGCTCGTGCCGGCGCCACTGATCGAGCGATACCGCGACCGGCTCGGCAGCCTCGAGCCGGACGATCCGGTTGTGAGTCTCAACGAGGGCTCGACGCCGCTGGTCGAGGCACCGGCGATCTCGGAACGCGTCGGGGCTCGCGTCTTGCTCAAGCTCGAGGGGGCGAACCCCACGGGCTCGTTCAAGGACCGCGGGATGACGCTCGCCGTATCGCGTGCGAAGGGCGCCGGGGCAGAGGCCGTGATCTGCGCCTCGACCGGAAACACTGCCGCCAGCGCCGCCGCCTACGCGGCGCGCGCCGGCATGCGCGGCGCGGTCATCGTCCCCGAGGGCCAGATCGCGGCCGGCAAGCTCGCCCAGGCGCTCATGCACGGCGCCCAGGTCGTCGCGATCCGGGGGAACTTCGACAGAGCGCTCGAGCTCGTCCGCGAGATCGCGCAGAAGCATCCGGTGGAGCTCGTGAACTCCGTCAACCCGCACCGCATCGAGGGTCAGAAGACCGCCGCGTTCGAGGTCTGCGACGAGCTCGGCGAAGGACCGGGCGCTGTGGCGATCCCGGTCGGAAACGCCGGCAACATCACGGCCTGGTGGCGCGGCTTCGGCGAGTACGAGACGGCCCCGGTCCTCTACGGCTTCCAGGCCGAGGGCGCGGCGCCGTTGGTCGAGGGTCACGTGATCGATGCCCCTGAGACCGTCGCCTCGGCGATCCGGATCGGCAACCCGGCGCGCTGGGAGGAGGCGATGGCCGCTGTCACGGCTTCGCGCGGGCGAATCGCGGCGGTTTCCGACGAGGAGATCCTCGACGCCTACCGCTTGCTCGCCTCCGCCGAGGGCGTGTTCTGCGAGCCGGCGTCGGCGGCCTCGGTCGCGGGTCTGCTCAGGCACGGCCTGCCCACGCTCGAGGGGGGCGATGCGCCGGAGACGGTGGTTTGCGTGCTCACTGGTCACGGTCTCAAGGACCCCGACACGGCCCTGGGCAAGGCACCGGCCGTGACCGGCTGCGAGGCGGACCTCGCAGCCGTCGAGAAGGTCGTCTTCGGGTAATGGTTCCGGCGCACCTTTGGCACTAGCCGCGCGCAACCTGGCAGACCGACCCCGCCACGCTTCACCACCTGCGCTCGCTCCTCTCAGTGCTGGTCCCGCCCCTGTGCGCCATTTGCGCCGATCCCTGCGACCCCGCGGAGGACGCCTGCTCGCGTTGCATGAGGGCCATCCGCAACGCTCCGGGCGGCCCGCTCCTGGTCCCCGGCGTCGACGCGGCCTGGGCTGCCGCGGCCTACGAGGGCGCAGCACGGCGCCTCGTCGTCCAGCTCAAGTTCGGCCGCCGGCTGCGGCTGGCGGGGGTCGCCGCGGAGGCGATCGACGCCGCGGCGCCCGTCGCTCCACCCGACGCCGCCGTGGTCCCGGTCCCCGCGGATCCGCTTCGGGGGCGCATGCGCGGCTTCGACCCCGCCGAGCTGATCGCAACCGAGCTGGCGAGGCGGACCGGAAATCCAGTCTCGCGCTGCCTGGCCCGCCACCACGGCCGGCGGCAGGTCGGCCGGTCGCGGAGCGAGCGGCTGGAAGGAGGGCCCAGCGTCCAAGCGACGGCGCACGGCCCCCTCGCGGCCGTCCTCGTAGACGACGTGGTCACGACCGGCACCACCCTCGCCGCTTGCGCGAATGCCCTCCGCCAAGCCGGATCCGAAACCGTGCTTGCCCTCGCATTCGCGCACGCGTAGCATTGGCACGTAGCGACCACCGAGAGGAGCGGAGCCGTGCGGATCGAGGTAAGGGGACGGAACTTCGAGGTCACCGACGACGTGCGCGAGGCGGTTGCGAAGCGGTTCGCCCGCACCGGGCGCCAGGTGTCCGAGTTCGCCACGCTCGACGTGGAGTTGAGCGAGGAGCGCAACCCGTCGATCCGCGACAGCCAGATCGTCGAGGCGACGCTCCACGTCAAGGGGAAGACCCTGCGTGCCCGGGAGGCGTCGCCCGAGATGCTGCATTCCATCCATGAGGCGGCAGAGGACATCCGGCGCCAGGTCAAGCGCCATCGCGAGAAGCGGCGCAAGCGCTGGCGTTCGCGGCGCGCCAAGGCGCGGCTGCGCGGCACCGAAGCGTGACCCCGGCCGCGGCATAGCCGCGCCAGCGGGCGGGTACGAACGGCAAAGACGCCCGAAGGAGGAGAGATGGCGACCGCGACCGGGATCGACCCCGCCACCTACGAGGAGGCCTGCGAGCAGCACGAGTGGGACGTCCCCACCACCTACAACATCGCCGCTGACGTCTGCGACAAGCATCCGGACTCAAAGCCCGCGATGGTCTTCGAGGACTTCCGCGGCAACCGCCGTGACGTCAGCTGGGGCGAGCAGCGGGCGCTAGCCAACCGCGCCGCCAACGTGCTGAGCGCACACGGCGTTGAGCCCGGCGAGCGGGTGGCCGTCTGCGCGCCGGCCTCGCCTGAGACGGCCGCGATGTTTCTCGGCACGTGGAAGGCGGGCGGTGTCCTTCTGTCGCTCTCGGTGCTCTACGGCGACGACGGCATCCGCCATCGGATCAAGGATTCGCGACCACGGGTGCTGGTCACGGATGCCGACAACGCCGAACGGATGCCACGCGAGCTCGTCGAGGAGGTCCTGATCCTCGACCAAGACCTGCTCGCCGGCGCGAGCGACGACTTCGAGACGCTCGAGACGTCGGCCGACGACCCGGCCCAGATCTACTACACGTCCGGAACGACGGGCCTCGCGAAGGGGATCCTCCATGCCCACCGCTACATCCTCGCCCACGAGGAGTTCCTCTACTGCCATCAGGTCGAGGACGGCGAGCTTTTTCACGGCATGGGCGAATGGGCTTGGGCGGCGGGGATCGCGCCCCTGCTCGGCCCGTGGCGCCTTGGCGCCACGCAGATGGTCTACGCGCGCGAGGGAGGATTCGACCCCCATGAGCAGCTCGAGGTGCTCTCGCGCCACGGCGTTACCAATGTCTTCACGACGCCGACCGCGATGCGCTCGATGATGTCGATCGACGACGCCGCCGAGCGGTATCCGCAGAAATTCCGTCGCGTCTGCTCCGCGGGCGAGCCGCTCAACCCGGAGGCGATTCGCTGGTTCCGGGATCAGTACGGGGTGACGGTGCTCGACTACTACGGGCTTTCTGAGTCCTATCCGCTCTGCGCGAACTTCCCCTTCATGGACGTCCGGGAGGGCTCCATGGGCAAGCCGATGCCCGGGTGGGACGTACACATCCTCGACGAAGACGACGAAGAGGTGGAAGTCGGCGAGCGCGGCGAGATCTGCCTGCGGGCCCGGTCGAACCCCCACTATCCGCTCTCCTACTGGAAGAACGAGGAGGCGAGCGAGGAGGACTTCGGCGGGGAGTGGTTCCACACGCGCGATGCGGCGGAGCGAGACTCAGACGGGTACTTCTGGTACGCCGGGCGGGCTGACGACGTGATCATCTCGGCCGGGTATCGCATCGGCCCCTTCGAGGTCGAGTCGGCCTGCATCGAGCATCCCGCTGTCCGTGAGGCCGCGGCCGTGGCCGCGCCAGACGAGCGCCGGGGGAGCGTCGTCAAGGCCTACATCGTGCTCGCGGAGGGCGCGGAGCCCTCAGACGAGCTGGCGGCGGAGATCAAGGGCTTCGTGCGCAAGAACCTCTCCGCATACGCATATCCACGTCAGCTCGAGTTCACCGACGAGCTGCCGAAGACGCTCACGGGCAAGATTCGCCGCATCGAGTTGCGCGAGCGGGACGCCTGAGCCAGGCGCGGACTAACCCCGCCTCGCCCGTTACCCTCAAAGGGTGGCTAGGGGCCTCATAGACCGCGCCCTTCGCGTCGGCGAGGGGCGCAAGTTGAAGGACTTCGAGAAGCGGGTTGACGTCATCAATCGCTTCGAACCGGAGATGGAGCTGCTCGAGGAGGCGGAGCTTCGAGAGCACGCGGACGAGTTGCGAAAGCGCGTCCGCGAGGGCGGCGAGACGCTCGACGACGTGCTCCCCGAGGCGTTCGCGCTCGTCCGCGAGGCCGGCAAGCGAACTCTCGGCCAGCGCCACTTCGACGTACAGCTGATCGGTGGAATGGTCCTCCATGACGGCGCGATCGCCGAGATGAAGACCGGTGAGGGCAAGACGCTGACCGCCACCCTCGCCGTCTTTCTGAACACTCTGGGCGGCGACACGGTGCACCTGGTCACGGTCAACGACTACCTCGCCAGGCGCGACGCCGAGTGGATGGCGCCGATCTACAACATGCTCGGCGTCGCGGTCGGGGTCATCCAGTCGCAGATGCCGCCCGAGCTTCGCCGTCAGGCCTACGGCGCCGGTGTGACCTACGGGACCAACTCCGAGTTCGGCTTTGACTACCTTCGCGACAACATGGCCCCCTCGCTGGAGGCGACCGTGCAGCCCCGGCACATCTTCGCGATCGTGGATGAGGTCGACAACATCCTCATCGACGAGGCGCGCACCCCCCTCATCATCTCTGGCCAGCCCGAGCAGGCTGCCGACACCTACTACACGTTCGCCCGCCTCGCCAAGCAGCTCGTGGGCGAGGAGACGAAGCCCAAGCTGAAGTCCCTGGGGGAATCGCGCGATACGTCGGAGGCGGACCACGACTACGAGTACGACGAGAAGCACAAGACGGTCGCGCCGACCGAGGCGGGCGTGGCGAAGGCCGAGCAGTTTTTGGGCGTCGAGAACCTGTACGTCTCCGAGCACGGGACGCTCGTCAACCACCTGATCCAATCGCTGAAGGCGGAGGCGCTCTACAGGCGCGACAAGGACTACGCGGTGATCGATGGCGAGGTGAAGATCATCGACGAGTTCACGGGCCGGATCCTCGAGGGACGGCGCTGGTCGGAGGGGCTGCACCAGGCCGTCGAGGCGAAGGAGGGCGTGCGGATCCGCGAGGAGAACCAGACGCTCGCAACGATCACCCTCCAGAACTACTTCCGGCTCTACGACAAGCTCTCGGGGATGACGGGCACGGCGCTCACGGAGGCGCAGGAGTTCATGAAGATCTACGAGATGCCGGTAATCGACATCCCCACCAACAAGGACATGGTCCGCCTCGACGAAAACGACCTCATCTACAAGACGAAACGAGGCAAGTGGAGGGCGCTCGTAAACGAGATCGAGGAGCGAAACCAAAAGGGCCAGCCGGTCCTCGTCGGGACGATCTCGGTCGAGGTCTCGGAGATGCTCTCCGGCGAGTTCACCCGTCGCGGCATCGATCACGTCGTCTTGAACGCAAAGCCCGAACACGCCCAGCGCGAGGGCGAGACGGTCGCTCAGGCCGGCCGGATCGGCGCGGTCACGATCGCGACCAACATGGCGGGCCGCGGCGTCGACATCAAGCTCGGCGGCGACCCCGAGCAGATGGCTCGGATCGCGGTGCGAAAGACCGGGCTCGAGCCCGGGGCGGAGGGCTTCGAAGAGGCAGTTGCGGACGTGCTGCCGGCGCTCGACGAGCAGACCTCCGAGGAGGGCGAGAAGGTAAAGGCGTTCGGAGGTCTCTTCATCTGCGGCACCGAGCGACACGAGTCGCGGCGGATCGACAACCAGCTTCGAGGCCGTTCAGGCCGTCAGGGCGATCCGGGCGAGTCGCGCTTCTTCCTCTCCGCCGAGGATGACCTGATTCGCCTCTTCGCGGGCGAGCGGATCTACAAGATCCTCGACCGCCTCGGGCCCGTCGACGAGGAGGGCGAGGAGTATCCGCTTGAGGCGAAGCTGCTCTCAAAGCAGATCGAGAACGCTCAGAAGAAGGTCGAGCAGCAGAACTTCCTGATCCGCAAGCGCGTCCTCGAGTACGACGACGTCATGAACGAGCAGCGCCGCGTGATCTACAAGTACCGGCGCGAGATTCTCGAGGGCCGCGACATGTCAGAGGTGATGGGCGACGAGCTCGGCGATGTCGCCTCCCGGCTGGTCGATGAGTACACCGCGGGCGACGTCTTCGAGGAGTGGGACATCGCGGGACTCCAGACTCGCCTGAGCGGCCTCTGGCCCACCGAGCTCGACCTCTCGGAGCTCGACGCCAACACCGATCGCGAGGACATCCGCACGCTTGTGGCCGAGGATGCCGAGCGCGCCTACGCTCGGCGCGAGGAAGAGTTCGGGCCCGAGCTCATGCGCTACCTCGAGCGCCAGATCCTGCTTCAGATCATCGACCACCGCTGGCGCGAGCATCTCTACGAGATGGACTACATGCGCGAGGGCATACACCTGCGGGGCTTCGCCCAGATCGATCCCCTCGTCGCCTACAAGAACGAGGGCTTCGCGATGTTCCGCGAGTTGATGGACGCGATCTGGGAGGAATTCGCCCGCGTCATCTTCCACGTCGAGGTGAACGTCGAGCCCGCGCAGGCGCAGGAGATGTTCGAGCCCGAGGAGCGGCCGGCGGGCGTGGAGTACTCAAGTCCGGCCGAGAATCAGCCCTCTGCCATCGGCGAGGCGCGAGCCGCCGCCACCGCCGCCGGCGGCGCAGCCGCGGTGGACGCCGCCGCGTCCGCCGCTGAGTCACCTCCCGAGGGCAACGGAGCAGGGACGCCGGCGGGCACCCATCGCGACGCGACGACGGGCGCGGTCGTCCGCGACGAGGAGGCCAAGATCGGCCGCAACGATCCGTGCTGGTGCGGCTCGGGCAAGAAGTACAAGAAGTGCCACGGGGCCTGAGCCCCGGCGAGACGGTTCGCGCCGCTCTCGAGTCGCTTCGCGAACAGGACCTGCCCACCCTCAGCGCGCTCTTGCACCCCGAGGTCGAAGTCGAGGGCCTCAAAGGCGACTTCCGGGGCATCGACGCCGTGCTGCGCTGGGCAACGGTGGTCCCGAGCGGCGAGCTGCGCTCGCGCGTCGAGCTTGACCGCGTCGTCGAGCTGACCGCGATCGAGGTGGCGGCGGCCGCCCGGCGGCAGTGGCGCTGGCGCGAAGGAGACGAGCTGGCCGACGAGACCGAGTTCGGGATCCTCTTCACGTTCCGCGACGGTCTCATCTACCGCTGGCGCCAGCGCTTCGAGACCTTCGAGGAGGCCGTCGCCGCCGCGGCGGAGCCCGAGCCGGAGGGGTAGTCGTGACGCGTGCGGGGCCGTGGCGGATGAGTCTCGACCGGCGGGACCTGTGCGCCCGGCGCGAGCCTGAGCCTCCTCGTATCCTTGCGCCCATGGCCGAGGCCCCCGCAACCGACAACCTCACCGCGCGCCTCGCCCAGGTCCGCGACGGCTTCAAGCTGCTCGCGGACTACCTTTGACCCGGCTGCGCTCGAGTCCGAGGCAGCCCGCTTAGAGACGGAGATGCAGCAGCCCGGCTTCTGGGACGACCAGGAATCTGCCTCGAAGACGGCCACTTCTCACAAGCGGGTACAGGATCGGCTCGCGACCTATCGGGGCCTCGAGAGCGACGTCGCCGACCTGGACGAGCTGGCCGAGATGGCGGCGGAGGACGCTGAGATCGCCGCTGAGCTCGGGGCGCAGCTCGGATCAATCGAATCACGGCTCGCGACGCTCGAGGAGGCGCGGCTCTTCTCGGGAACCTACGACTCCGGCGATGCGGTCGTGACCGTTCGATCCGGCGCCGGCGGCACCGATTCCCAGGACTGGGCCGAGATGCTCTTGCGGATGTACCTGCGGTGGGCGGAGCGCCGCGGCTTCGCGGTGGAGATGAAGGAGGCCTCTGCGGGGGAGGAGGCCGGAATCAAGTCGGCCACGTTCATCGCGAAGGGCGAGAACGCGTACGGACTGTTCGCCGCGGAGCGCGGGGTCCACCGCCTCGTGCGGATCTCCCCGTTCGATGCTCAAAAGCGGCGCCACACCGCCTTCGCCCAAGTCGATGTCGCGCCGCTCGTGGACGAGGAGGTCGATGTCGAGGTCGACGAGGAGGACCTTCGCGTCGACACCTATAGGGCCTCGGGCGCGGGGGGCCAGCATGTGAACAAGACCGACTCCGCGGTGCGGATCACCCACGTGCCCACGGGAATCGTGGTCCAGTGTCAAAACGAGCGCTCGCAGACGCAGAACAAGGCAACAGCGATGCGCTTCCTGCGCGCGAAGCTGATCGAGGAGGAGGAGCGGAGGCTCGCCGAGCAGATGGCGGCCGAGCGGGGTGAGCAGAAAGCCGCCGAGTGGGGCTCTCAGATCCGCTCCTACACCCTGCACCCCACCCAGCGGGTCAAGGATCACCGCACAGGGCACGAGACCGGCAACGCCGAGCGCGTGCTCGACGGCGACCTCGACGGCTTCGTCCGCGAGTACCTGCTGAGCGCGGCGCCATGACGCGGATCGCCGTGGGCGTCTCGGACTCCGTCGACGCGGTGGCGGCGTTCTCGGAGGCAGCGACCGAGGCGAAGCGGGGCCTCGACGCACCGTGCGACCTCTGCCTCATCTTCGCGGCCGCCCCGCATCTGATGCAGGCGGCACCCTTGCTCGACGCGGTGCAGGGCACACTTGAGCCAGCGAATCTGATCGGCTGCGGCGCGGGTGGAGTGGTGGGCCCGGGCCGCGAGCTCGAGGAGGGTCACGGCGCTGTCGTCTGGGCGGCGAGCCTGCCCGAAGCTCGGATCGCCACTCACACCTTCCGCGTGGAGGTCCGGGAGGGCGAGTCACCGGCCCTCCACGGGTACCACGAGGCGCATGAGGAGGGTGGCGAGACGCTGATCGTGCTCGCCGATCCGCACACGTTTGCCGCGGAGCTTTTGCTTTCTCGCATGAACTCCGACCGCCCCGGGGTCCCGGTCCTGGGTGGACTCGCGAGCGCCGCGGCGGCGGGATCCGCCGCGCTTTTTCGCGACGGCGAGGTGGTGGGCGAGGGCGCGGTCGCATGCTCGATCTCGGGGGCCTCGTTGCTGCCGTGCGTATCGCAGGGGGCAACGCCGGTGGGCCCGGAGATGACGATCACGGCCGCGGAGGGCAACGTGATCTCCGAGCTTGCCTCAGCGCCCGCGATCGAGCGGCTGCGCGAGGCGATCGGCTCCCTGACGCCACGTGAACAGGAGCTCGCAGGCGGGGGCCTCATGCTCGGGATCGTGATCGATGAGAACCAGCCCGACTACGAACGCGGCGACTTCCTCGTACGCCCGGTGATCGGAGCTGATCCCGAGGCCGGAGCGATCGCGATCGGCGAGCGGGTTCGCGTTGGTCAGACCGTTCGCATGCACGTGCGCGACGGTGCCTCGGCCGACGAGGACCTGCGCGAGGCCTTGCGCGTGCACGCCGGAGCGCTTGGCCGGTCGCAGGCGGCCGGGGCACTGCTCTTCACCTGTAACGGGCGCGGAGCGCACATGTTCTCCGTCCCAGATCACGATGCCACCACGATCGGGGACGCGCTGGGCGCGCCGGTCGGCGGATTCTTCTGCGCGGGGGAGATCGGCCCCGTCGGGGGCCGCAACTTCCTGCACGGATTCACCGCAACGATGGCGCTCTTCGCGGAGTGATGGACCCAGCGCTGCGGGACGTGGTCAGGCGGGCCCTCGCGGAGGACATCGGGCCCGGCGACGTCACGGCCGTGGCAGTCGTCGGGGAGACGGCCACGGCACGGGCTCGGTTGATCCAAAAACAGGCCGGCGTCCTCTGCGGCTTCGACGCAGCAGAGGAGGCGTTCCGGCAAGTGGGTGCCGCGGGTTTCGACCGCCTGGCAGCCGAGGGCGAGTGGCGCGACGAGGTCCCGAGCGACGTGGCGCTCGTCGTCGGACCGGCGAGGGGGCTCCTCGCCGCCGAGCGCACCGCGCTCAACTTTCTCGGTCACCTCTCCGGCATCGCCACCATGACCGCCGAGTTTGTCGCCAGGGTCGCGGGAACCGGCGCCCGAATCCTCGATACGCGCAAGACGACGCCCGGACTGCGCTCACTCGAAAAGGGGGCTGTCGCCGCCGGTGGGGGCACCAACCACCGCATGGGCCTCCACGACGCGATCCTGATCAAGGAAAACCACGCTGCGTTCGCGGGCGGGGTGGCAGCGGCGGTTGACCGCGCCCGCGAGGCGCAGCCGGAGCTGATCATCGAGGTGGAATGCCGCGACGCCGCCGACGTGGCCGCCGCGCTCGGGGCCGGCGCCGACCGGCTCCTGCTCGACAACATGGACGAGCAGGAGCTCCGCGACGCCGTCGCTGCTCGTGATGCGAGCGGGGACGCGGAGCTCGAGGCATCGGGGGGGATCACCCTGGAGAACGTGGGAGCTGTCGCCGCCACCGGAGTCGACTTCATCTCGGTCGGCGCCCTCACCCACTCCGCGCCGTCACTCGACCTCAGCGTGTTGATGGAGCCGGAATAGATGGGCGGCGAGCCCACGCGGGTTCCCGGCACGAGCGCAGGCGGCGGCGGGATGAGCGCCGGAACCGAGTTCGCAGGACATCGGATCGAGGCTGAGATCGGGCGCGGCGGGATGGGCGTCGTCTACCGCGCCCGGCACCTGGCGCTCGATCGGCAGCGGGCGCTCAAGGTGATCGCCCCCCGGCTCTCGTCCGAACCTCGTTTTCGCGAGCGCTTCCGTCGCGAGTCACGGCTGGCCGCCTCGATCGAGCACCCCAATCTGATCACCGTGCACAGCGCCGGCGAGGAGGATGCGCAGCTCTACATCGCGATGCGCTTGGTCGAGGGCGAGGACCTTCAGCGTGAGGTCGCGGCAGGCGGCCCGCTGGATCCGCGGCGGGCCGCGCGTGTGGCAGCCCAGGCGGCCGCCGCGCTGGATGCTGCACATTCCGCAGGGCTCATCCACCGCGACGTGAAGCCCGCGAACGTGCTGCTCGGGCTCGAGCGCGGGTCGGAACGCGTCTTCCTCACGGACTTCGGCATCAGCCACCTCGCCGAGGGCGGCGAGACCGTGACGGAAACGGGAGAGATCCTCGGCAGTCCCGACTACGTCGCTCCCGAGCAGGTCGAGGGCGGGGCCGTCGGCGCATGGAGCGACATCTATTCGCTCGGCGCTGTCTTGTACTTCGCGCTGACGGGATCCCCCCCGTTCAAGCGCGATAGCGCCATGGCCAAGCTCTATGCGCACGCGAAGGCGCACAGGCCACGCCCGAGTGCACTTGCGCCGTGGCTGCCCGCGGAGATCGACGCGGTGATCGCCCGCGCGATGGCCATCGACCCAGGCGACCGCTACGGAAGCGCGAGCGATCTCGCGGTGGCGGCCACGGAAGCCCTCGCCGGCGCGGGGTCTCCTCCCGCCCATACCGACGCGTACGTCGCGCCGGCATCTCCACACGGGCACGCCGAAACGCCCGCGACGCGAACCGTCGCTCGTCGCCGGCTGCGGATGGGAGCCCTCGTCGCCGTCCCCGCTTGCCTCGCCGTGATCGCGGCGTTGCTCGTGGCAACCGGCCCGGATGATGGCGACGGGGGGTCCACGCCGGCGGGCGAGCCCGAGGTGGCGGCCACGGTCCCGGTCGGGGGAAGACCCGCGGCGCTGACGGTTGGCGAGCTCCACGTGTGGGTCGCAAGCCAGGCGACCGATTCGCTCTATCGGATCGACCCCGCGACCGACGATGCCGAAGAGGCTCCAGTCAACCTTGGTGGCACTCCTCGATCGGTCAGGGTGGGATTCGGCTCGGTCTGGGTCGCTCTAGGCGACACCTCAGAGGTGCTTCGCCTCGATCCGGACGACGGCAAGGTAGTTTCGATTCCCGTGGCGGAGAGACCGTCGGATGTCGCGCTCAACGACAGGTTTGTCTGGGTTGCGAACGAGGGCGCCGACCGCGTCTCGCGCATCGATCCTCAGACGAACGAGGTCACCGGCACCGTGCCGGTTGGCGACGCGCCGCGCGCGATCGCGGCGGGTGCGGACGTGGTCTGGGTCGCGAACATCAACGACGGCACCGTGACCAAGATCGATTCCGCCGAAGCCAAGACCGTCGGCCAGCCCATCGAGGCGGGCCAGCGTCCAAGCGACCTGGCGGTGAGCGAGGGCGTTGTCTGGGCGATGGACAACTACAGCGGACAGGTGATCCCGATCGACGGGGCGACGCTCAAGCCGGGCGATCCGATCGATGTCGGCTCAAAGCCGCGCGGGATCAAGGTTGGCTACGGATACGCTTGGGTCGCCCTGGGCGGCGAGGATGAGGTCGTGCGCATCGACCTCGAAACCCGCGAACTGGCCGGTGATTCGACCCCCACCGGAGCTGAGCCGGCCGACCTCGCGCTCGGGGCCGGCTCGGTCTGGACCTCGGACATCTCCGGCGCGACCGTCACCCGGATCACACCGCGCTAGAGCTCACTCGCAGTTCGTGGGCGACCCGGAGCCGCTGCAGGCGTCCGTGCCGGCGCCGCCGTCGACGTGGTCGTCGCTGCTGTCGGCGACCAGGGTGTCGGCGCCGGAACCCCCCGAGAGCGTGTCCCTGCGCAGATCACCCGCGTAAGAGATGACCTCGAGGTCGTCATTGCCGGCGCCGCCCCGAAGGTTGTTGCCGCCGAGCAACCGGTCCCGGCCAGGGCCGCCGAGCATCTCGTCGCGGTCGAACCCGCGCCGGCCGTCGAGGAAGTCTCGGCCGGCCTCGCCGGTGATCCAGTCCTTGCGGCCTTCGCCGCCATGAAGCTCGTCGTCGCCCGGCCCGCCGCAGACGCGGTCCGCTCCCTTGCGGCCCTGGACCACGTCGTCGCCCCTGCCGGCATAGATCACGTCGTCGCCATTGGTCGCGTCGATGCGGTCGCCGCCCGACGATCCACGGATGGTCACCGCTTTGCCGAAGCATCGCTGTCCGCTCGAGGCCGTACCCGGGGAGGCCAACGTGGCCAGGCCCACCGCCAGCGCGAGCGTGATCGGCAGAAACGCTATGGAGATTCGCTGCGTAGTCATGCCTGGAGCGTCGCGCCGTTGGAGCGGCTGGTCCAGCCACCTAAGGGCTAGATCCACCACACCTGAGCGGCGCCGCGCCCGTACGGTCGCTAGGAGGAGAGGTCGCGAGGCGCGATCACGCCGCTTCGCATCGCGATCTCAGCGAGGCGGATGCGCTTTTGGTTCTGAGGCAGCTCGCCCACTTCGAAGCGCTCGAACAGGGCTCGCAGGTGGGCTTTCACAGCGTCAACACTCAGGAACACCTCGTCAGCGATCTCGCGATTGGTTGCGGGGGTGGCGAACTCGCTGCCCTCGCGAAACGGCTTGCAGAGGGCGATCAAGACTCGCTTTTGCGTATCTGTGACCGAGCTGGCTTGCGGCAGGTCGCTCGCTCTTGCGGTCTCCTCCGTCTCCTCCCCCGATGCCCAGAAGACCACCAGCGTCGAGCCGAAGCGAAGCGCGTCGCCATCGCGAAGCCGCCTACGGGCGACCACCCGCTCGCCGTTGACGAACGTTCCGTTCCTGGACAACCCGTCGTCAACGACGAGCCACTCTCCGCCGCTTCGCTCGAGCTCGGCGTGGAGTCCCGAGACCTCGGCGTCGAAGTCAAGGCAGACATCCGCCTCCTGGCCTCGGCCGACTGCCAGACGGGGGCGGTCGGGCTCGAGCGTCGTGATGACCTGGGTGCCCGTGCCGTCCCGGTGAAGTATGAATGGGGCGCCGACCCGCTGCGCGGCGAGCCGATCCTGAAGCTCAGGCGCGGTTTCGGCTGGGACGTCGTCGCGGCGCATCCTTGTCCGAGCCTACGGGAGCCGGGGCGGTCGTCCAGGGGTTAGAACGGCCCTCGGCTTAGAGTGTCGCCCATGAAGCGCATCAACATCGCGAACCCGTCGTTCGAGTACGACTCCGACGACCCCGCGGGCTTCCGGGCAGGGATGGCGCGGCCCGGGCCCTCGCTCGGAGCAAAGGTCACGGGGACCAGCGTTTACGAGCTACCACCGGGTCAGGCGGTATGCCCCTACCACTACGAGCACGTGGAGGAGGAGTGGCTCCTCGTCCTCGAGGGCCGGCCGACCTTGCGCGATCCCGAAGGGACCCACGAGCTCGAGCCGTGGGACCTTGTCTTCTTCACGACCGGCCCCGAGGGGGCGCATCGAATTCAAAACGACGGCGAGGAAACGGCGCGCGTGCTCATGTGGTCACCCGTCCTCCACCCGGCGGCGACGACCTATCCCGACAGCGACAAGGTCGGCCTCTGGGTCAGCAGGGACGAGAAGGTGATGGTCCGCCGCTCGAGCAACGTCGACTACTTCGACGGCGAGACCTGAGCGGGCCTGGCGCTACTTCAGCAGCCGCGAGAGGCGGCGGTCCTTGTAGATCTTGCCGTCGGTCTGCTCGGTAGGGCAGTAGTTCATCTGGTGCTCCGAGAAGAAGACGGCTTCGATCGTTGTGCCGCAGCGCGGACATGGCTCTCCCTCGCGCCTGTGGACCTTGAGCGGCATCGGCATCTTGTTGGGGACCTCATCGCCCACAACCTCCTCGTAGTGGTCGATTGCGCCGCCGAGCACAGCCAGCCCGTCGTACAGCCATCCAACCTCCTCATCGCTCAGCTCGGAGCCCTTCTTGAACGGTGCGAGCCGCGCCTCCCACAGAATCTCGTCGACCCAGCTGCGGCCGATGCCGGCGATCGCGCGCTGGTCGCGCAGGAGCGGGTGAAGGCCTCGCGATTGATCCACGGCTGCCGCGAGCTCGGGCAGGGGCGGCGACGGCCAGGCCTCGGGCCCCAGGGTTGCGACCATCTCATCGCTCTCGACCTCCCCGTCGCGCAAGAGCTTGGCCCATGCTCGTTGCTTGGTCCCGAACTCGCGCAGGCGCAGCTCGCGCCCGTCAGTGAGGCGGATCAGCACCCGGGATGCGCGATCCTTCATCGAGGCCTTCTTCTCGAAGACCTGCAGGCGGCCCGCGGACATCAGGTGCACCAGGAGCTCCAACGGCTCATCGCCTCCGGCGAAGCGAATCACCGGCATCTTGCCCACCCGGCGCGTTCCCTCCACGGTCATGCCCGTAAGCGCCCGCAGCGGCGGATCGATGCTCTTGAGTGCCACCATGCCGGGCGCCATCGCCGACTCGACCTCGGCGCCCTCGAGCGCGGAGCCGAGGCGGCGCACGGCAATTTCAACCTCCGGCAGCTCAGGCATCGTGTCCTTTAGAATGTAGGCAGTTCATTCGCCTCGGTTTGAGACCGGCCATGGGGCCGGCACGGGCCGGCGAACATAAGCGGATTTGGTGAGGAGCGTCATGAGCGTCAAGCTCCCGACAGTTCAGCCGAACACCCATACCGACCTCTCCTTCGAGGAGATCGCCCGGATGTCCGACGAGGTTCGCGCACTCGCCGCCGAGCGCGACGCGGTCATCCTCGCCCACAACTACCAGGTGCCCGAGATCCAGGATGTGGCGGACCTCACTGGCGACTCCCTCCAGCTTTCGCGCGAGGCGGCGGGGACCGACGCCGCGGTGATCGCATTCTGCGGGGTGCACTTCATGGCCGAGACGGCCTCGGTGCTCTCGCCGGGGAAGGCCGTGCTGATTCCCGACCTCGACGCAGGCTGCTCGCTCTCGGATTCGATCACGGCCCCGCAGTTGCGTGAGTGGAAGGCCAGGCATCCGGGCGCCGTAGTCGTGATGTACGTCAACACCTCAGCCGAGGTGAAGGCCGAGACGGACTACTGCTGCACCTCCTCGAACGCGGTCAAGGTCGTCGAGCACATCTGGTCCGATCACGGTCCCGAGACTGAGATCCTCTTCGGCCCCGACATGTGGCTGGGCTCGTTCGTGGCGCGCGAGCTGGGCCTTCCGGACGACCCGGAGCGCTATGCGCGCTTCCACGTGTGGGACGGCGAGTGCCACGTCCACGCCGGCATCCGCCCGGCGGATATCACCGAGGTTCGCGCCGAGCACCCGGAGGCCGAGTTCCTGATCCATCCGGAGTGCGGGTGCTCGACTCAAGCGCTCGAGTACGTGGCGTCCGGCGATATCGCTTCGGAGGGCGTCCACATGCTCTCTACGTCGGGCATGCTGAACCATGTCGAAGCCAATCCGGACGGCGAGTTCATCGTCGCGACCGAGACAGGCATGCTCTACCCGCTCCAGCAGGCAGCCCCCGACGCCAACCTGGTCGAGGCCAATCGAATGGCCTTCTGCAAGTACATGAAGATGATCACGCTGCCGAAGCTCCGCGACTCGCTGCGCGAGATGAAGTTCGAGGTGAAGGTGCCGCCCGAGTTGGCCGAGCGCGCCCGAGTGCCCATCGAGCGCATGGTCGCGATCGGCTAGTCGGCAGAGGAGCTGGCGACCGATTCGCGGTTCTCGACCGGCGTAGTCCGAAGGCCGTCCAGCAGCTCGGCGGCGAGCCCGGCCGCCGCTCCACTCAACTCGCCGGCGGGAGCCTCCGAGATCAGGGAGTAGACCAGACGAAGCCCGGCGAGTGCGTCGGGGTCGAAGCCATCTGCGGCAACGCTGCCCGTGATGAGGATGGCTCGATCGACGTCGAGCACGCGACCCGTTCGCAGGCCGACGCGGACCCCCGCGCCGTCGGAGAGCTCGGCGATGCTGATCGCCTCGCCGCGCATGCGGGTCAGGAAGGCGCCGGGGGCGGTGCGCTCGGCATCACGCACGATGCGGCGCAGGTGTTGGCCTGCCCGCCCGCTTCCCTCGACAAGAGTCACGTGTAGACGCTGGCCGTCACCGGCCTTCTCGAGCAGGCGGGCAGCTAGGAAGTGTCCTCCGGTGCCCCCGCCGATGATCGCAATCGTTGGCATCTGGTCTCTTTCGTCTTCTTGACTCGAAGAGTCAACAATAGCGTGGAGCCGCACCTCTCGCCCGCTGCGAGGGCCCTGGCGGTGCCGCGCCCGCCGCGCTGGTACCTTGCGGACAGCTTTGCTGGCAGAGGGACTAAGGCTCGGAGCGGGGGCGGTGCTGATCGCGGCTGCGATGGCGAAGCTCGCGAGCCCGGCCACCAGCCGCGCAGCGCTGGCCACGTTCGGGTTCTCGGGGCAACGCGTGCAAGCGCTGGTGTGGAGCCTCTTGGTGGCGACCGAGCTTGGGCTCGGAGTGGCGGTCGCCGCGGGATCCGACACCGCCGCCTGGCTCGCGGCGGCGCTCATGGCCCTCTTCGCCACGACGATGGTGAGCGCGATCCTCCGAGGCCGGGCGGGCGCTCCGTGCGCGTGCTTCGGCGCCCGCTCGACCGTGGGCTGGACCGCGGTCGCCCGCAACGCCCTGCTCGCGGTTGGCTTCGCGGCTCTACCGTTGCTTCCCGACGAGCGGCTTTCGACGGACCAGTGGCTCGGTCTCGGCCTCGCGGCAGCCCTGCTCGCCGTCGCCGCATTGACCGTAGTCACCCTGGCGCTCGCGCGCGAGGTGGGCATGCTGCGCCTGCGTCTGGGACCGAGCTCGGCCCTGGAGATCGAGGAGGAGGGGCCGCCACTCGGATCGCGCACGGGCCTGGTGAACGCCTTCGAGCCCGGTCCGCAGGCCGAGCTCGCCCTGGCGGTGTTCACGTCGGCAGGCTGCCATGTCTGCCGCGGGCTCGAGCCCGCGGTCGAGTCCTTGGCGCGGGACCCGATCGTTGCCGTCAGGACGTTCGAGGAGGAGTCCGAGCCCGAGGTGTGGGACGAGCTCGCGGTCCCCGGCAGCCCTTACGCGCTCGCGATCGATCTGAACGGCACGGTGCTCGCCAAGGGGACCTTCAACAACCTGGCCCAGCTCGAGAGCGTGCTGGGCGCTGCCGAGCGCAGGCGAGCCGAGGGCTTGGTCGCGGGGGTGGCGGGTGTCCGCTGAAGCAGGAGAGGGCGCCGACCGCGGAGCCGCTCGCGTCGAGCAGGTTGTGGAGTCGCTGGTCGCGAACAGCTCGCGCCGCGGATTCCTGGCCCGCGTGGGAGCTGCCGTTACGGCGCTTACGGCTGGCGGGCTCGTCGCCCGGGCCGTCAAGCCTGGCGAGGCCGATGCTTTCCATTTCTGCGGGCACATCTTCACCACCGGCTCCTGCCCACACCCGGTGGGAACGCCACGAATCGACTCGAAGGGCTACCCGCTCCGCGCCGCCGACGGGAAGCCGGTCGACAATCTGGGCCGGCTCATCAACGGTTCCGGCGTCCCGGTCTCGAGTAACGGCAAGGCGAAGGAGGATCCCGACGGCCATCCGCTGCCGCCGGCGCCGCGTACCAAGGTCTGTGAGCACCTCACGGCTGAGAAGTTCAACCTGAACACCACGGTCGACGGTGGCTGGTACCGCTGCTGTGGGGGGCGCGTGCGCAAGCTCGTGGACTGCTGCTCCCAGTCCGATCGTCGCATCAACGGCGATGCCGCGCTCACGGGCTACTGCTACAGCGGCCGCAAGGTCTTCTGCGTCATGTACTTCCAAACGAAGGTTCCGTGCTGATGGAGCTCGGGCCCCTGGAGCTGATCCTGATCGCAGCAGCGCTGCTCGTGGGTTTCACGGGCACCTGGTCGCCATGCGGCTTCTCGATGGTGGAGACGATCGGGCCGACCGGCCATACGGGCGGGCGAAGGACAACCCTTGGGGCGTGCGCCACGTTCCTGCCTGGCGCCATCGTCGGGGGACTTGTGACCTTCGGCGGGCTCGCGGCCCTCGGCTCGCTCCTGCTGGGCGCCGACGCGCGCGTCGCGTACGTCGCCGCGGCCCTGATTGCGGTTGGCGCCGCCGGGCTCGAGGCGGCTGGCACGCCGATCGTGCCGCAGATACGTCGCCAGCTCCCCGAGCACTGGCGGCGGGTGATGCCGATGCCCGTGGCCGCGGCGCTCTACGGCGGCCTGCTCGGGCTGGGCTTCACCACCTTCGTCCTCACCTTCGGGGTGTGGGCGATCGCCGCGGTGTCCTTCGCCGTGGGCGAGCCCGCGACCGGCGCCCTGATCGGTACTGCCTTCGGAGTTGGCCGCGCCCTGCCGATCGTCTGCCTGGCGCCACTGGCAGCATCCGATGCCGGCGCGCGCGTCACCCAGCTCATGGCGGATCGCCCTGGCATCTACCGCGGCCTTCGGCTGGGCGATGCCGCGGTTCTGGCAATCGCCGCCGCGGCACTGGTGGGTTCCAGCAACGCGGCCGCCGAGAGGGTCGCGGTCTGGCACGGCGCCGACCCCGGCTATGGCCAAGGTCTCGCCTATCAGGATCCTGACCGGACCGGCTACGTGCGACGGGCAGGGCATCGCCATGTGCTGCCCGGCAAGGACCCGGCAATCGGTGGACCTTACGTTGCGGTGCGCGCCGGCGGCGGCATTCGCGTCCTCGACGCCGACACCTACCAGCCGCTCGCCGACCTGACCGCTTCGCACGTCAACGCCATCGCCATCAACGGGCGGTGGGTTGCCTGGCGCGCCAAGCTGCGCGGCCGCGACGAGATCAGGGCGCGCAAGATCGCCGACCTGCAATCGCCGGACAACGAAAGGCGCGTCAAGCGTGCAGGGCGAGGGGAGCGGCTCGGGATGCCGAGCATCACCGAGCGCCATATCGCCTACTCGGTCTCCTCGAAGGGCAGGAACTCCATCGTGCGGAAGGCTCTGAAGAAGGGAAATGGCGGCCGGGTGGTCTCGTCGAAGTTCGACTGGCTCCATTCCGCCAGCCTCTCCGAGCATCATCTTCTCTACGTTCGAGTCGGCGATCGCCAGAGGCTCATGCTGAAACGCCTGGGAGGAGGAGGGGCCGGCCGCACGTTGTTTGCTCGCGGGCGCAAGGGCGGCACGCTGTGGTCGACGGCGCTCGGCCCCAAGCGCGCCTGGGCGACGGTCATCCGCGGCGGATTCGATCGGATCATCTCCGTCGGCCGCTGATCCGCTGGGCAGCGCTCAGCTCGGAGGAACGATCGAGCGGAGGGGTGGCTCTGCGCCGATCGCGCGGTAAAGCGCTGCACTCGGCTGGGCGACGACGTACTCGCCGCCGCGCCGGATCAGGTAGATGACGTCGTCCTCGATCGATGGCTCCGCTCGATCGCCGAAGCTGGTGACGACCGTCGCCGTGACGCGGGCCTCGCGGGCGCTTGCCTTGACACCGGCGATTCCGGCGATCGAGACGCCCTCGAACTGCGGCAATCCGCGGGGATCGCGGTAGCCGATCGAGGCGTCGAGCGAGCTCGCGCAGTCCGAGCGCTCGCGCGGCAGCTTCAGCTCGTCCTCTACGCCCGGCGCCAGCAGCCGGCACACGGCGGCCCCGTCGCGGGCGTCAAGCGCGTTCATGTAGGAGCGGACCACGCGCTCGGCCTGGCGCTCACGCTGCCGTGCGAGCTCCTCGGGGCTTTGAGTTGGCTCTCCCTGCCCACCGCCGTTCGCATCACCGGGTTCGTCTGCTTCGTCACCTTGATCCGCAGGTGGGGGCCCTGAGCTCGCGCCGGAGCTCGAGGGCGGAGCGGTCGACTCCTCCTTCTCGCCGCAGCCGGCCAGAAGCAGCGCGATGACGAGTGTGGTCAGGACGAAGCGCATGTCGCCCCATGGTGGCAAGCGGCGGCGTCAATTCGATCCTCGCCAAGATGCGCTCGTGCACATCGATACCCCGGAGCTCGCCGACGAGCTGATCAAGCTGCGTGCCCTCGATGAGGCCGACGCAGGCCCCTACGCTCGCGCCTTCGCCACCGATCCCACGCTTGGCGTGGACATCGGCGCCGAGGTGGATCCCGATGAGGTCGAGGCGCGCCGCCGCGTTCATCGCGACGTCACCGATCGCGATGGAAACACGAGCTTCGTCGAGCTCGCGATCGCTGACGTGGCGAGCGACGAGTTCCTGGGCGTCATCGTGATGTTCGACCTCGACTGGCGCCATCGCCGTTGCGAGGTCGGCTTCTGGCTGGCGCAAGGGGCCCGGCATCGTGGCATCGCGCGCCGGGCGCTGCGACTCGCGCTCGATTGGCTTTTCCAATCGCTCAGAATGCGTCGTGTGGAGTTGACCACGCTTCCGGAGAGCGAGCGCGTCATCGCCCTCGCTGAGTCCCTGGGGTTCGTCCGCGAGGGATTGATGAGATCGCGAAACCTCGAACGCGGCAGGGAGGTCGACGTTGCGCTCTTCGGCCTCCTCCGTCAGGACTGGAGAGTCACTTGAAGGCGCATTTTCCGGCGATCCCTGCCCGCAGTTCCGTCCCGGCCCACTCGTAGGGTCGTTGCAATGGCCAAAGCTGCGAGCAACCCCGGCTGGGACGTCGCTACCCTCGCGGACGTGACGCACCTGCGGCCGGTGCCGGATCCAAAGCCCCCTCCGCGCGGTGCCGAGCGGGGGGAGGAGGCGCCGAGCTCGGCGGAGCTCGAGCGGTGGGCGACGCTGCTTCGGATCGACTGCGTGCGGATGCTCGCGGTCGCAAAGTCGGGTCATTTGGACTCATCGCTCTCGGCAGCCGACATCATCGCCGCGCTCTACTACCGCGTCCTTCGCCACGACCCCGAGAACCCGGAGTGGCCCGAGCGCGACCGCTTCGTGCTGTGCAAGGGTCACGCCGCCCCAATCCAGTACGCGGCGCTCGCTCATCACGACTATTTCCCGCTGGAGGACCTGATGGGGCTGCGCCAGATCGGCGCGCAGCTCCAGGGCCACCCGGACATGAACCGCACGCCCGGGGTGGAGGTCTCCACGGGTTCGCTCGGCCAGGGGCTCTCGATGTGCGTAGGGATCTGCCTCGCGCTGCGACTCGACGGCCTCGACGATGAGGCGCACGTCTTCGGCGTCCTCTCCGACGGCGACATCCAAGAGGGCCAGACGTGGGAGGCAGCGACCGCCGCCGCGCACTTCGGCGTGCGGAACCTGACCGCGATCGTCGACTACAACCACCTGCAGACCGATGGCACGACCGAGGAGGTCATGGATACGGGCGATGTCCGCGCCAAGTTCGAGGCCTTCGGCTGGGACTCGGTCGAGATCGATGGCCACGACATGGACGAGGTGGTCGAGGCGCTCGAGCGCAGCCGTACTCTGGACCGGCCGGCGGCGATCATCGCGCAGACCCGCAAGGGTCGCGGTGTCTCGTCGATGGAGGGCCGCTTCGGCTTCCACGGCAAGGCGGCGGTGAGCGCGGAGTTCGCCGCCGAAGCGCTTGAAGAGCTCGATGCGCGCCTCGAGGAGCAGACGAAGGCGCTCCAGAGCGAGAAGGGCGACGGCTGATGCCTGCGGAGGCCGCCACCGAACCGGTCGCAACCCGCCACGCCTATGGCGATGCCCTGGTTGAGCTTGGCGAGGCGCATGAGGATGTCGTCGCCCTGGACGCCGACCTCGCGGTGTCCACCCAGTCGATCAAGTTCGGCCAGCGCTTCCCCGAGCGCTTCTTCAACTGCGGGGCCGCCGAGGCGAACATGATGTCGATGGCATGCGGGCTCGCGGCCACGGGCAAGCGTCCGTACGCCTCCACCTTTGCGATCTTCGCCTCGGGTCGCGCCTATGACCAGGTGCGCCTGGGAATCGCGCACAACGAGCTGCCCGTCCGGATCGGTGCTTCGCACGGCGGCGTCTCCCTCGGCGAGGACGGCGCCTCGCACCAGATGATCGAGGACATCGCCCTGATGCGGGCGATGCCGCGGATGCAGGTTTTCGCTCCGGCCGACTACAACCAGGCGTATCGCGCGACCATGGAGTCATACGAGCACGACGAGCCGATGTACATGCGGTTCGGCCGTCCGGCGACTCCTGTCGTCTACGAGGACATCCCGGAGACCCTCGGCGAGGGCGTCGACGTGATGCGCGAGGGCAAGGACATCTCGATCATCGGCACGGGCCACATGGTCTGGCGGGCGCTCGAAGCGGCCGAGTCGCTGCAGAAGGAGGACGGGGTCGAGGCCGAGGTCCTGAACGTCGCCCGGATCAAGCCGCTCGACTCCGGCACGGTGCTCGAGTCGCTCTCCAAGACCGGGGTCGCGGTCACCGCAGAGGAGCACCGCGTCACCGGCGGGCTCGCCGACGCGATCCGCGAGGTGGCCGCCGAGCAGCACCCGGTCCCGATCTTCGCCGTCGGCATGGGCGACGAATTCGGCGTCTCCGGCACCGGTGAGGCCTGCATGGAGCACTTCGGCCTCACCCCGAGGGGCATCGCCGACCGGGTCCGCGAGGCACTCGTCCTCAAACCGATCGTCTCCCGGCCCCCGCTGTTCGGCCCGGAGTGGACCTAGGCACGAGCCGCCCGGGCACACAGCCTCGCCGGCGGTAGCCCGCTCGCGGCGCGGCCACGGGCCTTGCAGGGCGACCCCGATTGTTAGCGGTTGCTCATGAGCTTCGCTACCCTTGGCGGGCCTCGTTGTAGCTCGCGCTCGGGACCAGGGACCCAGGCGCAGGATTAGCGCCGGGGCCGAAGAAAGATCAGACCCGGATGGCCCTGATGCGAACAGGCAAGCGGCGCCAGCGCGCCGGATCGGAGCCGCGACGGCGCGGAGAGCATGCCCCTGCGCGGCCTGAGAGCGGTCCCGACGGAAACTTCCGCCCCCCGATCGTCGAGCTGCGCGATGCGACCGTCGTCTACCCCGGCGGCCACGTCGGGCTCGAGCGCGTCTCGCTGCAGGTACAGCGGGGAGAGTTCGCATTCGTCGTCGGCCCCACGGGGTGCGGTAAGTCGACCCTGATCAAGATGCTGATCAAGGAGGTCGACGCCGCGTCCGGCCAGGTCATGATCGCCGGGCGCGACATCGAGAAGATCTCGGACAAGAAGGTTCCGCTTCTGCGCCGTCGCATCGGCACCGTCTTTCAGGACTTCAAGCTGCTGCCCAACCGGACGGTCTACGACAACGTGGCCTATGCCCTCCAGGTGATCGGCGCGCCGCGCGCGGAGATCCGCCGCAAGGTGCCCGAGATCCTTCGCCTCGTTGGTCTGCAGGCCAAGATCCACAACTACCCCGACCAGCTCTCGGGCGGTGAGCAGCAGCGCGTTTCGATCGCCCGCGCGTTCGTGAACCACCCGCCGCTGCTCCTGGCCGACGAGCCCACCGGCAACCTGGACCCGGTCACCTCGATCGGGATCATGCAGCTGCTGTACCGGATCAACCGCACCGGCACCACCGTGCTCGTCGTGACCCACGACCGCGACATGGTCGACAAGATGCGCCGCCGCGTGATCGCCCTGGACGAGGGACGTCTCGTCCGCGACCAGGCCGGCGCCACATACCACGAGGAATCGACCACCGAGTTCGAGCTTCGCCTCCGCGCCGAGATGGGCGTCGGGCCCGAGGGCCACACCAACGGCGACACGGTGCCCTAGCCAATGGGCCGCCCGATCTTCTTCATATCCGAGGCCTTCCGCGCGCTGCGCCGCCAGGCCGCGCCGAGCATGGCCGCGGTCGTGACGATCATCGTCACCACGCTCCTGTTGGGCGTCCTCATCCCGGTGCTGCGGGCCAGCGAGGGGACGGCCGCCGAGGTCCGAGAGCAGATCGGCCTGAACGTCTATCTCGTCCCTGACGCGACCGACGCCGACAAGGCTGCGGTCGAGAAGGAGATCAGCAAGGTCGAGCACGTTGAGAGCGTGGAGTTCGTCTCAAAGAAGGAAGGCCTCGAGCGGTTGCAAGGCCGCCTCGAGGGCAGCGAACTCAAGGAGAGCCTCGGTGAACTGCGCTCGAACCCGCTGCCGCCTGCCTTCGACATCACGCTGGACGACCCGGACAACCTCGAATCGGTCACGCGTGACCTCCAGCCGGTCGGTGCTAACGGCGAGCCCAAGCCGATCCATCCCGCCATCGACGAGGTCAACGACAAGCGTGAGCAGTCCACCGACATCCGTGAGGTCACGAGCGCCGTCAAGATCGTCCTGCTCGTGATCGCTGTGCTGCTCCTGGTGGCCTCGCTCCTGCTCGTGGCCAACACGATCCGCCTCTCGATCTACGCCCGCCGCCGTGAAGTCGAGGTGATGAGGCTCGTGGGCGCCACCAACTGGTTCATCCGCTGGCCGTTCATGATCGAGGGCGTGCTCGTGGGCATGGCCGGTGCGGTGATCGCGGTCGGCATACTTCTCCTCGGCAAGGTGACCATCGTTGACCCACTCGCGGACACATTCGCTCTCGTTGACAACTTCTCGACCGTCGGCTTCCTGCCGCTGGTCGCCGTGCTGATCGCATCCGCGATCGTCGTTTCCGCTCTGGGCAGCGGCATCACCCTGCGGCGCTTCCTGCGCGTTTAACCGCAGCGTCATCCTGTACCCATGAACGCGGACAACGACGGCGCCTCCGGCGGAGGCTTCCTGCGGGGCCTCGGCTTCGGCCTGCTCTTGGGGATCCTGGTCGCGCTGGCCATCGCCGCGGCCACCTCCCTGCTCGATGACGAGGAGGCGCTGCCCGACGAGGCACGGGAGCTGATCGAGGCGAACTACTTCCGCGACGTGGAGCCGCGCGTGCTCGACGAGTCCGTCCGTCCGCGGGATGGTGGATGAGCTGCGCCGCCGCTACGACGATCGTTTCTCTCACTACTTCGGCCCCAAGGCATTGCGGGCGCTGAACGCGACGACCTCCGGACGGTTCAAGGGGGTGGGACTCAGTGTGAGCGAGGTCAAGGAAGGGCTGCGCGTCGCGGACGTGCTGCCGAACTCGCCCGCCCAGCGTGCCGACATCTCAGAGGGCGATGTGATCCTGGCGGTCGACGGCAGGTCGATCGCGGGCCAGCCGGCAGAGATCTCGGCCGCCCGGATCAAGGGCAAGCCGGGGACCGAGGTCGAGATCAGCATCAGGCCGGTCGCCGGCGGCGGCGAGCGGGACATCGAGCTGCGCCGAGCCGAGGTGCGGCTGCCGGCGGTTGAGGGGAGAATCCGCAAGGTTGGCCCTCCAGGCGATCGCCGCAAGGTCGCCTACGTTCAATACTTCACGTTCTCGGAGGGAGCCCACGGCGAGCTTCGCGAAACGATCGAGCGGCTCTACCGCGAAGGTGCCGAGGGATTGGTGCTCGACCTTCGGGGGAACGGCGGCGGCCTCTTGGACGAGGCGGTCCTCTCAGCCGGGCTGTTCGTCGAGGACGGTGTGGTTGTCTCAACCTCGAGCAGGGCCTCTGGCGACAAGGACTACGAGGCCGTCGGCGAGGCGATTGAGGCACGTCCCACGGTCGTTCTCATCAATCGGGACACCGCCTCAGCGGCGGAGATCCTCGCCGCGGCGCTCGAGGACTATGGCCTCGCCACGCTCGTTGGAACGAGGACCTTCGGCAAGAACACCGTCCAGGAGGTGCTGCCGCTCGCGCGCGGAGGAGCTCTCGACCTAACGATCGGCGAGTACGTCACCTCCGAGGGCGAGTCGCTCGCGGGGGAGGGAGTGCAGCCCGAGGTGGATGCGCGCGACGATCCCGAGAGCGACCCGGACGAGGCCCTCGACGTTGGGCTGGCCGAGCTGCGGTCCCTGCTGCGAGCGCGATGAGCACCGAGGCCGGACGACGGCGACCGGCGGGTCGGCGTCGTCGCCAAGCGAGGGCGGTTTCGCACGGTGGAACCCCTGTTCGAGCCAGGCCCGCGCGCCGCACTGGTGGGCGGCCCGGCCGAGGCGCCCGACGGCCGTATGGTCCTTGCCGAGTTCGCTCCGGGAGGCGCACGAGCGCTTCGTGATCTCGGCTCGCCAAAGCGGGCGGCCGACGTCGTCGCGGCGCTCCTGTGGGAGGGCGGGCTCGAGCGAGGCTTCTCCGACCAGCTCGAGGCCGAGGCGGCATCGGCCGCGGAATCGGCTCGAGCCGGAGCAGCGGGCGGCGGGCGGCGTGATCTCACCGCGCTCGACACGTTCACCGTCGACCCGGCGACCGCGCGCGACTTCGACGACGCGGTCTCGGCTCAACCCGACGGCGACGGGACGCGGCTCTGGATCCACATAGCCGACGTCGCGGCCCACGTTCGGCCCGGCAGCGGTCTCGAACGGGTGGCCTACGAACGCGGCACCAGCACCTACGTCCCGAGCTCCGTCGAGCCCATGCTTCCGGCGGCGCTCAGCGCCGAAGCGTGCTCGCTCGCGCCGGAGGTGGAGCGGCTCGCCGTAACGATGGAGGTGAGGCTCTCGGCGAACGGGGAGCCGAGTGGGGCGGAGTTCTACCGCAGCCGGATTCGCTCGGATGCGCGACTCGACTACGACCAGCTCGATCGCATCTTCGCGAACCGTGACCGCCCGCCGGAGATCGCCGCAGAGCCGCTTGAACACGCACGCCGCGCAGCGGCCGCGCTCGCCGACCGTCGCCGGATCGGATCGCTCGAGATCGAGAGCTTCGAGCCGGAGTTCGAATTCGACGTCGCCGGCGACGTCACGGGCGCCAAGGGGGTCGAGCAGACCGAGGCCCACCGCCTGATCGAGCACCTGATGATCCTCACCAACGAGCAGGTGGCCGAGCTGCTGGAGCGGCGGCGCATCCCCACGCTCTATCGGGTGCACGAGCAGCCGGATCCCGCAGCGCGTCGCCTACCTCTTCGAGCAGCTCACAGCGCTCGACGTGCCCACTCCGCCCCTTCCGAAAAGCATCCAGCCGCACCAGGCCGGCGAGCTTGTGGCGGAGGTCTCGCGCAGCGTCGCACGAGAGGCGAAGCGGCGCGGTCATGGACGCGCGGCGTATACATCGCTTGTCTTGCGCTCGTTGAAGGCCGCCTTCTATACCAACCGCAACATCGGGCACGCCGGTCTCGGCAGCTCCGCGTACGCGCACTTCACCTCGCCGATTCGCCGCTATCCGGACCTGATCGCGCACCGCGGCTTGCTCTCAGCGATCGGGGCGGGCGAGCCCGAGCCCGACCGTGCGCATGTCAGCGAGGCGGGACCGCAGTCGTCGGATCTGGAGCGCGCCGCCACCAAGATCGAGCGGCGCGCCGACCGCACCTGCGCGGCGTTCCTGCTCGAGCACGAGCTCTTCGAGGCGGGATGGGCGACGTCGTTCGAGGGTGAGGTCTCGGGCCTCGTCGGAGGGGGCGCCTTCGTCAGCTTCCAGGGTCGCCTGGCCGACGTCTACGAGGGGTTCCTGCCGGCACGCCTCTTGCGCCGCGACCGCTACGACTTAAACGAGACCGAGACCGCGCTGGTCGGCCGCCGTGACAACCACGTCATCCGCCTCGGCGACCCGGTCACGGTTACCGTCGGCAAGATCGAGACTGCGCGGGGCCGGACCGATCTCGAGCCCGCCGGCGAGCCGAGCGAGGTGGACCGCCGGCCGCGAAAGCGCCCGAAGACGAAGCGCCCACGCGAAACGCGCCGCAAGGCCCAGCACCGGCGCGAGGGCCGGCGGAGGTAGCTCAGGTGGCGAAGAAGGGCAAGCGCAAGACGGACCCCGGTGACGTGGCGTCGAACCGCCGCGCCCGGCACCGCTACGAGATCCTGGACCGTCTTGAGGCGGGGATCGAGCTTGTGGGGAGCGAGGTCAAGTCCCTACGCAACGGCAAGGCCCAGATCGCGGAGGCCTACGCGGCGGTCGAGGACGGCGAGGTGTGGCTGCGGGGCGCCCACATCCCGCCTTACGAGCCCGCCAACGTGCAGAACCACGAGCCCGAGCGCCCGCGCAAGCTGCTCTTGCATAGGCGCGAGATAGAGCGCCTTCAGGGCCAGACGCAGAAGAAGGGACTCACGCTGGTCCCGCTCCGCATTTATTTCAAGGGCCCCCACGCGAAGCTCGAGCTCGCCCTGGCCCGCGGGAAGGAGCAGCGTGACCGACGCCGCGAGCTTCGCGATCGCGATCAAAAGCGCGAGATCGAGCGCGAGCTGAGCGCGCGTCAGCGTGGCCGTTAGTCGCTCGGAGCTGCACGATCCGCCTCGTGCAGGCGCCCCTTGAGTGCGCTCGCGCGCTCGGCGTGAGACCATTTTGGGCATGCCCTCGTTCAGACTCGAGCGCAAGAAGGACCGGCTGAAAGAGACGGAGGAAGCAACGCCGAGCGCGAGCAGCCCCCCTGCGCCGGCCTCCGCCCAGCCCGCTGAAGGCGCGTCGCCCAGCGCGCCCGAGGCGGCGCAGCCGACAAGCGCGCCCGAGACGGCGCAGCCGACCCCTGAGCAGCCCGCAGCATCACCGTCGACCTCCATGGCGCCGCCCACCGCGCCGCCGGGGACCACCACGGAAACCCCTGCGACCACGACCGATGCGAAGCCCGAGTCGAAGCGAGACCAAAAGCGTCGTGAGAAGGCGGAGCGCAAGCAGGCGAAGGCGGAGGAGAAGCGGCGCAAGAGCGAGCAAGAGCGGATGGAGAAGGAGGCTCAGCGCGAGCAGAAGCGGATGGCGAAGGAGGCCAAGCGCGCCGACAAGAAGGCCGAGAACGAGACGAAGCGCAGCGGTGAGACGGGGGAGACGCCTCCGGTGCCTGATCCCCAGGCGCCGCCGACAGGCGAGGCCGCGGCTGCCGCTGTCACGGCAGGCACGACCCTCAATACCGATCCCCGTGCGGCTGCTGCGTTTCAGACCAAGCCTGAGGAGTCCGCCCCTCCTGAGCCGGAGCCCGCCACGGCCGAGCGGGCTCAGCCCGACCCCGGTGCCCCCACGGGGCCTGAGGCCGAGCCGTCGGCTTCCGTCGAACCCACACCTGTGCAGGTGCCTGAGCACCCACCGGTCCGGATACCGAGCGGCAGGTCCGAGCGGCGGCCGAGGAGCAGGCGCTGGCTCGACTTGAGCTCGCCGAGCGTGAGCGAGACGAGCAGCGCCTGGAGGCAGAGGAGGAGAGGATTCGCGTCGAGGCCGATCGCCGGATCCGCGAAGCCGAGGAACGCCAGGGCGCCGACGAGCCGTCGCCGGAGGCGCCCACAGAGGACGAGCACGAGCCTCTGGCCGAAGAGCCGGCTGCGGAGGTGGGTGAGGCGGAGCCTGAGCCCCCCGCCCCAGAGCCCGAGCCCGAGGTCGCTCGCCAGCTCCAGGAGGCCGAGCGCAAGCTGGCGGCGAGGCAGGAGCGGATCGCCGCCGCCATTGAGACGGCGGCGGAGCGCCTCGAGGAGGTCGAATCGCGGGCTGCCGAAGCCGAGGCTCGTGCCGCTCGCGCGGAGGAGCTCGCTGCGCTCAAGGCGGGCGAGGTCGAGCAGGGCAGGCAGCTGCGCGAGATCCACGACCGTATCGAGCAGGCGCAGCGGCGAGCTTCCGAAGCCGACGATCGCGCGCGCGGAGCCATCTCCTCGGTCAGTGCATCAGCTGAGGAAACCGAATCCCTGTCGTCCGGGTCTCCCGAGCCTCCGCCGGGCCCCGAGCCCCCGCCTGCCCCCGAGTCTGACCGTTCTGAGCCGCAGCCGCCTGCGGCCCCAGAGGCCGCTCCGCCATCCGAGGGCTCCGAGGCGACGATCAGCCTCAACGAGGCCAGCTATGAGGAGCTTCGCGAGCTCGGCCTCTCGGTCACCCAGACCGGCCGCATCCTCGCCTACCGTGAGCGGGTGGAGCGCTTCCACTCGGTCGACGACCTCGAGCAGATCCCGGGCTTCCCGAGGACCTTCCTCGAGCAGCTCAAGGGTCGCGTTCGACCGTAGCGTCGGCCGCGCCCCCTCTAGAGCCCGTACTCCTCCAGGAGCTTGAGCCATACCTCGCTGCGCGTGGGGTAGGCCGCCACCGAGTGCCAGAGGCGCTCCAGCGGCACCTCGCCCACGATCGCGACGGTGGCCGCGTGCAGCCACTCGGCGACGTCAGGGCCGACGAAGGTCGCGCCGACGACCACGCCTCGCTCCTCGTCCACCACGATCCTGGTCGTGCCGGGCGCGTTGCGCCCATGAAAGCTCGCACCGGCGGTCTTCGAGCTCTCAACGTCAACGGCTCGGGCGTCGATGCCGGCCTCACGCGCTGACGCGAGCGTGTGGCCCACCGCAGCCGCCTGCGGCTCCGTGAAGACCACCTGGGGCGAGCCGGCGGTGTCCTGAGTGGCGGCGACGTCCTTGCCGAGGATGGCGTCCCCGCAGATCCGCGCCTGGTACTTGCCCATGTGCGTGAGCAGGGCCCGACCGTTGACGTCCCCAATGGCATAGAGCCATTCGCTGCCCTCGACGCGCATCCTCTCGTCGACCTCAAGGTAGTCGCCGCCCTCGAGGCCGATGCTCTCGAGCCCGATCTCGGTGGTCCTCGGTCGCCGGCCGATCGCGACGACGACGACGTCGCCCTCGACGGCGCTGCCATTGGAGAGGGCCACGCGGGCAATCTTCTCGCCGCTCACGGACTCCGCCTTTACCCCCGTGCGCACATCCACTCCGGTGTCGATGAGCCCGGCGGCCACCTCTGCCGAGGCGAACTCCTCCATACGGGGAATGAGCCGATCCTCGGACTCGATCAGAACGACGCTCGATCCGAGCGTGGCATAGGCCTGCGCGAGCTCCGCGCCGACGGGGCCGCCGCCCAGCACGAGCAGTCGGCCAGGAGCTTCCTCTGCGGTGGTGGCCTCCCGGTTCGTCCATGGCTCCGAAGCCGCCAGCCCCTCGATGGGTGGTATGGCGGCCACCGTGCCGGTTGCAATCACCACGGCCCTGCCCGCCACGAGCGTCTCGCTGCCCGCGAGCACCCTCCGCTCTCCCTCCAGGCGGGCCTCGCCCCTGATGAGCTCGATCCCCTTCTTCTCGAGCCAGGGAAGCTGACCGGAGTCGTCCCGATCCTTGATCACCTCGTCGCGGCGGGCGAACGTCGCCCCCGGGTCGACGCCGCCGCGCACGGCACCCGCGGCCCCTGGCACCCTCCGCACTTCCGCGAGGGCCTGGGCCGGGCGCAGGAGTGCCTTGGAGGGCATGCATGCGTAGTAGGAGCACTCGCCGCCGACCAGGTGACCCTCGACGATCGCGACGCTGAGACCACCATCGGCGATCCGGCCCGCGCAGACCTCCCCGGCCGACCCCGCGCCGATCACGACGACGTCGAATTCGCGCTCACTCATGGGCCGCAGCTTCTCAGAGGTGCGCTCGCGAAGCTCAGACGTCGGAGAAGTCGCGCTCCAGGAAGGTCTCGGTCATACCGACGGCGAGCAGTGCGGCAAGCCCCAGGTAGACGATCGCAACGAGCGCGCGCGTTCGTGCCGGAACCCGGTGGTAAGCGTGCCCCTCTGGCGTGTTTCGCTGCTTGAACCGGCGGTAGGTCTCCATGCCGCCGAAGAGCAGGATGAGCAGCATGATCGGGTTCGGGAAGAAGAAGGTCAGGGCGATCAGGGCGGCGAAGCCCGCGATCCAGACGTACGGGCTCAGGGCGGCCATCGCCCGGCCGCCGTCGAGCGGGAGCACGGGAAGGAGGTTGAACAGGTTGAGGAAGAACCCGACGAACGCGAGGGCCTGCCAGAACTCCTCGCCGGTCGCAAGCCAGATGCCCAGCGGCACCAGCGTGCCGATGGTCCCGAGGATCGGCCCGGCGAGGCCCACGCGAGCTTCGGCGGCCGCGTCGTCGCCCATCGACTTGGCCGCGATCGCCGCGCCCAGGAAGGGGATGAACATCGGTGCCGAGGCCTCGATTCCCTCGCGGCGCAGCTGGATCACATGGCCCATCTCGTGCACGAGCAACAGCAGCACGAATCCGACCGCGAACTGCCACCCCCAAATCAGCGAGTAGGCGCCGATCGAGACGAGCATCGAGAGCGACGTGGTCAGGAACTTGAGCTTCGGGATGAGCAGCAGCAGCGCCTTCCCCTTCGTCGCAAGGAGCAGTGCTCCAGCCGCGATCGGCCCGAACAGGCGTCGAGCACGCTCGCGCCAATCCGAGCCGCGGCCGGAGCCCGGCTGGATCGGTTCGTAGTCCCGCTCTGGCGGGATCTCGGCCGGCCACGGCGCTACACGCGTATCGGTCACACCCTCATTCTTCATCGCCTGGCTAAAGGTAGCTTCAGCTCGATCTCGGCCTGAAGGGCGGTGCCGTAGCCTGACGTGTATGTGCAGAAACATCAGGACACTTCACAACTTCGACCCTCCGGCCAGCGATGAGGAGGTCGAGGCCGCCGCGCTTCAGTACGTACGCAAGATCAGCGGCTCGACCAAGCCGTCGCAGGCCAACGCCGAGGCGTTCGACCGGGCCGTCGGCGAGGTCGCCGACGTCACGCGGCGTCTCCTCGACTCCCTCGTGACGGCCGCTCCGCCGAAGGACCGCGAGGTGGAGGCGGCGAAGCGCCGGGCCAGAGCCGAGAAGCGGTTCGCGACGGCCGCGTAGCGACCGCCGCGTGGTGGCGATGGAGGCGGCCGGTACTGCCCCGGCGTCCGCGAAGCCTGCCTCGGTGTGTACTACGAGCGTTCCCGTGGAGTCTGCTCTCGGCGTTCGGCTAGGTCAGTCCGCGGGATACGTTGCCGGCGCCACACCCTCCTATGGATGTCCCCCTCGGGTCGAGGGTTCTACCTTCGGGGTGAGCCCACTTAATGAAGCCGCGACCCGGATCGTGGGCCATCCGGCGCGACTACCCTCTACCGCCTAAGCGGCGAGGGCGAACTCATGATCAGAGTTCGCACTTATTGGTTTCCGGGGGTATTTAACGAGGCCAACCCGGATCCTCGACTCGCAACACCGAGACGATCCAGCTTCACGTCGAATCTGGAACGCCCCCGTATGTGCTCTGAATTGTAGGGGAGAGAACCCACCCGTCGTGGTCTTCGAGATGCGTGGGATGCGGAGCGCCACGCACCATGGAGCGGGGTCAGGCGAGCGTCGAGCACGTCGGTCTGGTCTTGCTGCTTGCGCTCGTGTTCTCCGCCGCCGTTGCCGTTGCGCCGGGCGCCGTGGGCGGGGCCCCCAGCGCGTTGGCCCAGGCCTTTTGCGCCGCTTTGGACGCCGACTGCGAGCGCGCCGGCGAGCCCGAGCCGCCCACCGAGCAAGAGCTGGTCGACCGCCTGGCCTCCGCGCCCCTCCAGGAGTTTCTCGCCTACCGCGGGTCGGCCGAGCGCGACCCGCGCCTCGACTACTCGACCGATCTCTGCTCGGCCCCGATCGTGGGCAGCGAGGGCCGTACCTTCGACTTCACCAGCGCCTGCATCCGCCACGACTTCGGCTACCGCAACTACTCCGACCTCGGGCTCTTCAAGGGGCGCCGCAGGGCGGTGGACGACCGCTTCCTCGCCGACATGAGGGCTCTTTGTGAGCGCGAGCTGCCGTGGCATCGACTGAGTTGCGGAACCTGGGCCCGCACCTTCTACGGGGGCGTGCGCGGCTTTGGCTGGGCGGCCGAGGATTGAGGGATGAACAACAACTGGCATTGAGGCGACACAGGTCGGCCAGGTGTTCGGATCGTGGCCTTGTCCTCGAGCGTTGATGGCGCACGAGTCCCGCCACGCGGGACCGAAGCGTCAGGGCTGACGCTTACGCTCGCCCTGCCTCCAGCAGCCGGCGCAGGAAGCGCTTCGTCTCGGGCTCGCGCGGAGCCTCGAGCACCTGTTCGGGCGGGCCCAGCTCGAGGAGGCGTCCCTCGTGCAGATAGCCCACGGTGTCAGCCACCTCGCTGGCGAAGCCCATCTCGTGGGTGGCGAGCAGCATCGTCACGCCCTCGGCCTTCAGCTCCCGGACCGCCTCGAGGACCTCGCCCACCAGCTCCGGGTCGAGGGCGCTCGTGATCTCGTCGAGCAGGAGCGCCCGCGGGCGCGTGGCGAAGGCGCGGGCGATCGCCACGCGCTGCTGCTGGCCGCCTGAGAGGCGGTCGGGCATGTCGTCTTCGCGACCCTCCATGCCAAATCGCGTGAGCAGCTCGCGCGCAGCCGCCTGCGCCTCCGGGCGCTGCATGTCGTGGCCCTGCACGAGCCCCAGCAGGACGTTGTCGATCACGCTCATGTGCGGAAAGAGGTTGTACGCCTGGAAGACGAGGCTGAGGCGCCTGCGCGCGGAAACCGCATCGACCGAGGGATCGGTGATCACCTCACCGTCCAGGAAGACGTCGCCATCGTCGATCTCCTCGAGCAGGTCGATGCAGCGCAGGATCGTCGACTTGCCCGAGCCCGAGGCACCGATAAGGGCTACGGCTTCGTGCTCGCGCACGGTCAGATTGACGCCGTGGAGGACCTCGCGCTCGCCGAAGGCTTTCGTGACCCCGCGGAGCTCCAAAACCGGCTCGCCGATGCTCATCCCCTGGCCCTCCCGCGCTCCCAGCGATCGAGCAGGCGCGCCATCGGGATCGTGATGCACAGGTAGAGCAGCGCCGCCGCGACCAGAGGGGTGTAGTTGAAGTCTCTCGAGACCGCCACCTGGGCGACCCGAAACGCCTCGCCTGCGACGCCGATGATCGCGATGAGTGCGACGTCCTTCTGCAGGGCGATGAAGTCGTTCAAGAGCGGCGGCCCGACGTTGCGGACCGCCTGCGGGACGACTACGTGCCGGAGCGACTGGGCCTCGGTGAGGCCGACGGCGAGCGCCGCATCGCGCTGTCCGCGGTGGACCGAGTTGAGCCCGGCCCGGTAGACCTCCGAGACGTAGGCGCCGTAGGAGAGCGTCAGGGCGATCCCGCCGAGTACAACCGGCTCGGTTGGCAGCCATCCGAGCGGGGTCGAGCCGTCCTCGCTCGCGACCGCCAGGGCCGGAACGCCGAAACCGATCATGTAGACCAGCAGGATCGTTGGGATGCCGCGGAAGACATCGGCGTAGACGATCGCGAGCAGCCGCAAGGGGAAGAGCGCCGGCGCCCGGACGGTCCGCACGAGCGCAACGGCGAGCCCGAGGATGAGGACGGCCACCTCCACGACCATGAAAACCCTGACGTCGAGCCAGAACGCCTCCGCGATCTCCGGGAAGGTCTCGCTGAAGACCTCCGGATTGAAGAAAGAGTCGCGTACAACCGGCCAGCCGGGGCTCGTGAGGATGAGCACGGCCATCCCACCGAGCACCACCACGGTGGAGATCGCAGCGATCGACTGGCCGCGGCGCGCGCGACTTCTGCGGGCAGCCTCCCGCTCGGCTCGACGGTCGCTCATCGAGTCCGGAGTCTCGCGTGTTCTCTCAGCCCGCGGCTACTCGAGTACTGGGGCGTCGGTCTTGTCGGCGATCCAGGTCTGCTCGATCTCGGCGAGCTCGCCCGAGTCTCGAAGAGACTCGATTGCCGCCGACACGCAGTCGGTCAGCTGCGAGTCCTTCTCGAGTAGCGCTCCCCATTCATCGCCCCCCGGCGCCTCGAACTGGCCAACGGTCGCCGCGTCCGGTACCTGGACCGCGGTGAGGAAGAATGCGGTGGGGACGTCGACCACGATCGCATCGACCTGCTCGTTCTTGAGGGCCGCGACCACGTCGTTGGAGGTGTCGAACACCTGCGGCTCGGAGGAAGAGTCGATCGACGCCTCCGCGGCCTCGAGGCTGGTCGTCCCGATCTGCACGCCGAGCTGGGCGTCGGCGAAGTCATCGAGCGAGCTCGCATCGGCGAACTCGGAGTCCTTCAGTGCCACCAGGGCCTGCTTGGCTGTGTAGTAGGGCGCCGAGAAGTCAACCGCCTCGGCGCGCTTGTCGGTGATCGAGATCTGATTCACATCGAAGTCGAAGTCCTTCGGGCCCGGGGCATAAGACGAGTTGAACGGCTCGACGACCCACTTGATGTCGGCCTCCTCGAAGCCCAGCTCGCCAGCGATCGCGTAGGCGACGGCGCTCTCGAACCCCTTGCCGTTGGTGGGGTCGTCGTCCTCGAAGTAAGGGGGGAAGGCGGGGCTGTCCGTGGCGACCGTGAGCGTGCCGTCTGCGACCGTCTCGAGCTGGTCGGGAGTGCAGTCATCCTCAAGCGAGACGGCGCCGGAGCTCGACTCGTCTGACGAGGTGTCATCGTCTCCGCAGGCGGCGAGCGCCATGGCGGCGATGGCAAGGATAAGCGGGAGCGGAATACGAAGGTTCACGGCTTGACGACCTCTCTCGGAGACTGGCGGCGCCGGAATCCTACGCGAGTGCGGGAGCGGGTGCCAGTGGGGTCGGACCGGCGGCCGGGCCGGCTAGGGCGCGTCCCCTGCGCCGCTTCCACTTAAGCCGGCCCGGCCGCCGCCCGTCCCTCACTGACGTCGGCAAACCCCCACTCGCTAGAACCGGCGAGCGGGCGAATCGCACGCGAGAAGCTTGCGGGCGGGCGCGAGGCTACGGCTCAGGCGTCTCGGGCGGCGTCGAGTCGCCCTCCGTGGCCGGCGTCGAATCGCCCTCCTCGGAGACAGGGGGGTCCTCAGGGGCAGGGGGATCCTCGGGCGGACCCGATTCGCCTTCCTCGATCGGCGGCTCCGCGGGATCCTCTGGGATCTCCTCATCGGGCGGCGGGTCGCCGTCGCCCACCGGGTCGCCGTCGACGGGGTCGCCGTCGACCGGGGTCTCATTCCCCGGATCCTCGCCGTCCGTCTCGTCCTTGCCCGGATTTCCGCCCACGGGCGCGGGGTCGACCGGCGGCTCGGCGGGCGGCTCGGCGGGCGGCTGCTCGCCGACCGGCGGTGCCTCCTCCACCGGCGGTGGCGGAGCGGGCTCGACGATAGGTGCCTCAGGCGGGGGCGCGATCGGAATGACCGGCGCGACCGGCTCGAACACGGACCCGCTGCCGCCGGCAGGAGGCTGGCTCACCGGGCCGTTGGAAGTCGTCGGCTCGATGATCGTCGAAAGCTGAAGGGCGGGCTCGATCAGGATTGCCGTTACCGCCGACACGGTCGATACGGGCGCCTGCTCTACAAGTGTCGTCGTCGCGTCCGCGTCTCGCTCACGGTCGCTTGAGATGGCGTTTTGCGCGGTGGCGGCGCCAGCCGCGGTCACGGCTGTGGCGGCCACCGCGACGAGGTTGGCCTGAATCACCGTGCCGCCTGCTGCGACGGTGCCGCCGGACCCGCTCGCGGCGCCCACCAGGCCTGAGATCTTCTTGACGATCAGCTGCAGCAACGGGATCGGAGCGATGGCGCTCGCCGCCTGACGCAGGTGCACGCGGGCTCGGGAGAGCAGCGCGCGCACGGAGTTCGGGGTCGTGTCGAGACGAGCGGCAATCTCCTCGTAGCCCAGGCCCTCGAAGACGCTCAGAAGCAGGGCGGTCCGCTGGCGCTCGGGAAGGCGATCGAGGTCCGAGACCACCTTGCGCACCTCGCTGCGCTGCGCCGCGACGTCGGGAGGCTGCGGGACACCGTCGATGTCAGGTGAGATCTGCTCGTGCCCCCAGTCCTTGCGCTGGCGCATGTTGATGGCGGCGTTGTGGGCCACGCGGTACAGCCAGGCCCGCAGGTGGATCGGGCGTGGATCGTCGCGCAGGTGCATCGCCGCGCTGGCGAGCGCGTGCTGGGTGATGTCCTCGGCGTGATCGCGGCCGACGTGCCGAGTGCTGTAGCGGATCAGGGGGGCGCGGTAACGACGGACGATCTCCTCGAAGGCATCGTCATCGCCGTCTCGCGCGCGCCGCACCAAGTCTGCGTCTTCCAAACTTGGCAAAGGCGTGAGCGAAACCCGGGGTCGGGTTGGTGTCGTCGCTGTCGGCATCCCTAATCTCGTTAGTTCAAACCCGTGGGGTCGCAGAATGTTACGCCTGGTTCCAACCGGTGATGACGCCTAAGGTTACGCCTCTTGAGCGAATCGGCGCAAGTGGTATCGGGTTTAAGAACCCGGGCTTGCGTGTCAAAGCCGGGTGCCTATGCTGATTCAGATGGCACGATCCGCCCGGTTGGACCCACGCACGCACATGGGCCAGGTGCGGCTCACCGTGGCCGATCTGGACGCCTCGCGTGCCTTCTACGAGCGTGTGGTCGGCTTGGCGACCCTGGCATCGGAGGAGGACATCGCAGGCATGGGCGTCGCCGGCACAGGCCTCGTGGAGCTCCGCGGAACGCCGGATGCGCCTGCTCGGCCGGCCCATTCGACCGGGCTTTTCCATCTCGCAATCCTCGTCCCTGATCGCCCGCAGCTCGCCAGCGCCCTCCGGCGCGTCGCGGAGGCTGGATGGCGCCTTACGGGAGCGTCCGACCACCTCGTAAGCGAGGCGCTCTACCTGAACGACCCGGAGGGCAACGGAATCGAGATCTACCGGGATCGGCCAAGGTCGGAGTGGCGCCGAGACCCGCAGGGCGAGCTGCTGATGGGCACCTTTCCGCTGGATCTGGACGACTTACTCGCCGAACCAGCCACGGGCGACGACGACGGCATGCCGCCCGGCACCGCCATCGGCCACGTCCACCTGAACGTGGCCGACATCTCCGAATCGGAGGTTTTCTACGCGGAGCTCCTGGGCTTCGAGGTGACAGTGCGCGGCTATCCCGGCGCACTGTTCGTCTCAGCGGGCGGCTACCACCACCACCTGGGGCTGAACACCTGGAGGGGCGAGGGCGCACCGCCGCCACCTGACGGGGCGCGCGGGCTCGATCACTACGAGGTGCTGATGCCGGGCGTGGGGATCAGTGAGGTGAGCGAGCGCCTGGGCGACGCCGGCGTCGCGGTCGGGCCTGGCGGGAACGGCGATCTGCGCCTCGCGGACCCCTCGGGCAACGGCATCCTCATCAGGCCAGAGCCATCCCCGGGCTGACGGTGATCTCGAGCAGCTCGGGGGCGTCGGACGCGATCGCTTCGGGGAGGCTCGCGCGCAACTCGTCGAGCCCGCGCACGCGGCGCGCGTTCACGCCGTAGGCGGCGGCCACCTCGGAGCACTCGAGCGCCGGGAGGTCGAGGCCCGGGGCGCCCTCCACCGACTCGACGCCCGCGAACCACTTGAGGATCGCGTACTCGTTGTTGCGGATCACGAGAAACGTCACGGGCACCTCGTAGACGGAAGCCGTCCAGAGGCCCTGGATCGCGTATTGGGCCGAGCCCTCTCCGAGAACGCATACGACCGGCCGGTCGGGCTGCGCGAGCTGCACGCCGATCGCAGCGGGGAGCCCGAAGCCCAAGCCGCCCCCCTGGCCGAAGTAGTACGAGCCGGGGGCGGAAATGCGCATCTGGTTGCGCAACGCGAGGGTCGAGGACGGTGACTCCATCACAACGATGCCGCCCTCGGGGAAAACGTCGGCCAGGATCGAGTAGACCGACCCCGGGTTGGGCGGGTCCGTGCGCTCCGGCTCCTCGGGCTCCGGCCGTGACCCGGGGGGCTCGCGGTTGGACTCGGAGAGCGCATCGCGGAGCGCGTCGAGCGCCACGCCGACATCAGCCACGATCGCGTCGCCCATCGGCGCCCGCGCAGCCTCATCGGGGTCACTCGTGACGGCGACGAGGGACGTACCTTCGGCGAGCGGGGGACCAGGGATGTTGGGGTAGTACGGGAACACCGAGGAGCCGACTACGAGCACGAAGTCGTACGCGGCGAGTTCCTGGCCGACCGGGCCAACCGCGGGCGGCAGGATTCCTTGAAAAAGAGGGTGGCTCTCGGCGAACCCGATCCGCCCGCCCCCAGGCGCGGGCGTGGCCCAGACGGCGAGCCGCTGGCCCTCGGCAAGGGCCACCGCCGCATCCCAAGCTCCGGAGGCGTCGACGTCCGGCCCGACCACCATGGCCGGGCGCTCGGCGTTCCTGAGCCGCTCTGCCAGCTGCCGGATGAGCTCTGGGTCGGCGCCGACGCGCGCCCCCACCCTCCGGCCAACCTGGTGTGCCGTGGTCTCGGAATCGACGTCCGCGTTCCAATCGTCCATCGGGATCGAGACGAAGACCGGCCCCCTCGGGGCCGCTGACGCCGTGTGGAGGGCGCGCGCGATCGCGTGCGGAACGTCTTGCCCCCGCGGGGGCTCGTAGCTCCACTTGACGAGCGGATGTGGCATGCGCACCGCGTCGCGATTGGTCAGATTTGCCTGCAGGGTCATGAGCGAGCGACTCTGCTGGCCTGCGGTGACGAGCACGGGGGAGTGGTTGGCTTGGGCGTTGAAGATGGCCCCCATGCCGTTGCCAACCCCAGGCGCCGTGTGCAGGTTCACGTGGCTGGCGTCTCCGCTGGCGAGGGCGAACCCGTCGGCCATGCCCACCGCCACGGACTCCTGGAGGCCGAGCACGTAGCGAAAGTCGTGGGGGAAGGAAGCGAGCATCGGCAACTCGGTCGACCCGGGGTTTCCGAACACCGTGGTCATCCCTCGCTCCCTGAACATCTCGAACACGGCCTCGCGGACCGTCGCCATCGATTCCTCCTCGCTTCCCCCTCCTCAACAATATGCGCAGGCCCAGTGACGCCCCCGCGAGCTGCCAGCTCCAAGAGAGCTGAAATCTGGGTGTGAAAGAGCACAGGCGGGTATAGCCCCGCCATGGTGAGTTCGCGTCAGGGTGGGATCCCCGCCCCAGCCGATCCGGCGTACGCCCATGCTGGCGAGGATGAGAACGGTGGCGAGCTCAAGCGAGCGATCGGCCCGAAGCTCCTCCTCCTCTTCATCGTCGGTGACATCCTGGGTGGCGGCATCTATGCGCTCGTCGGCACCGTCGGGGCAGAGACGGGGGGCGCCATCTGGGCCGCCTTCATGGTGGCGCTCGTCGCCGCCCTGTTCACGGCCGGTTCCTACGCGGAGCTCGTCACGAAATACCCGCGCGCGGGCGGTGCCGGGCTGTTCGTCCACCGCGCTTTCGGAAATCGCTTCATCGCCTTCATCGTCGCGATGGCGGTGGTGCTCTCCGGGATCACCTCGGCGGCAGCGCTCGCCTCGGCGTTCGGCGCCGACTACCTGAACGTCTTCATCAACATCAAGATCGAGGTTGCAGCGGTGATCCTGCTGGGCCTGATCGCGGCGGTCAACTTCGTGGGCATCTCGGAGTCGGTCAAGCTGAACGTCGGCTTCACGCTGGTGGAGATCGGCGGGCTGATTCTGATCATCATCATCTCCATCGTCGCGGTCGGCGAAGGAAGCGCAGACACGGGCCGCGCGTTCGAGTTCAAGGAGGGCAGCACGATCCTGGGCGCCACGCTCGCCGGCACCGCGCTCGCCTTCTATGCACTCGTTGGATTCGAGGACTCGGTGAACGTTGCCGAGGAGGCGAAGGATCCCGTGCGCATCTACCCGAAGGTCCTCTTCGGCGGGATCGCGATCGCAGGCGTCATCTACTTCCTGGTGACCGTCGGGGCCTCGATGGTCGTCCCGACGGGCGATCTCGCGAGCTCGGATGGGCCGCTCCTCGAGGTCGTAAACCAGGGGCCGCTCGGGATCAACGAGAAGGTGTTCTCCGCGATCGGGCTCCTCGCCCTCTCGAACGGGGCGCTGATCAACATGATCATGGCCTCGCGGCTCATGTATGGGATGGCAAAGGACGACGTCATGCCCAGGCCCCTCGGCATCGTCCACCCCGGACGCCAAACGCCATGGGTGGCCATCCTCTTCACGAGCGCCGTCTGCGTCGCGCTGGTCCTGACGGCGAACCTCGCCTCGCTCGCGGAGACCACCGTGGCGCTCCTGCTCTTCGTGTTCATGATCGTCCACATCTCGGTGCTGGTGCTGCGGCAGAAGGAGGACGTCGACCACGATCACTTCAAGGTCCCCCTGATCGTGCCGGTCATCGGCATCGGCATCTCGATCGCGCTGCTCACCCAGATCAAGAGCCAGGTGTGGGAGCGCGTGGGCATCCTGCTGGCGATCGGCATCGCCCTTTGGCTCGCTGAACTGGCTGATCGTGAGCCGTGAGGACCGAGCGGATCCTCCGGGCGACGAACGCGGTCCGCGCAGAGACGACGCCCCGGCAGCCACCTAGGCCCCCGAACGCCCGACTACTCTCGCCGGATGCGCCGGCTGTTCCTCCTCGTCGCCGCGGTCGTCCTCGTCGACACCATGTTCTTCGCGGCGATCACGCCGCTTTTGCCCGACTACTCCGACGAGCTCGGGCTCTCCCGGACCGCGGCGGGGATCCTGAGCGCGGCCTACGCGGCGGGCACGCTCCTCGGCACGTTTCCCGGCGCCGTGTTCGCGTCACGCGCGGGGGTACGGCCGACGGTGCTCGCCGGCCTCGGCCTGATGTCGGCTGCCGGGCTCGTCTTCGCCTTCGCCGAGAGCATCGTCGTCCTGGACGCCGCCCGCTTCCTGCAGGGCGTGGGTGGGGCGTTCTCGTGGATCGGGGGGCTCGCCTGGCTCGTCTCGGCCTCCTCGCCCGAACGCCGCGGTGAGCTCATCGGCTCCGCGCTCGCCGCAGCCATATTCGGGCTCCTCCTAGGGCCGGTGATGGGTTCCATCGCAAGCGTCGCCGGCCCTGAAGCGGTCTTCTCGTCGGCCGCGATCCTCGGTGGCGCCCTGGCGCTGGCCACGCTCCGCATGGCGGGACCGGCGCCCACATCCTTCCCGGGCTTTCAGCGCCTGCGCGAGGCCATAGCCAGTGGCCCTGTTCTGATCGCGTTCTGGCTCGTGATGCTCCCTGCGATCTTCTCCGGCGTGATCTGGGTCCTGGCGCCCCTGCGCCTCGCCGAGCTCGGGGCCAGCGCCGCCGCCATCGGGGCGGTGTTCCTCGTCTCCGCGTTCATGGAGGGGGCCGCGAGCCCGTGGTTCGGACGGCTCTCGGACCGACGGGGGCGGATGTGGCCGATCCGCATCGGCCTGGTCGCCGCGACGGTCGCCGCGCTGTTCCTGCCGGTCCCGGACCTCGTTTTGGCGGCGGGGGCGGGCGTGATCGCCGCGGAGTTCACGCTGGGCTTCTGCTGGGCGCCGGCGACAGCGCTCCTCTCCGAGAGCGTGGAGAGCGCCGGCGTGGAGCAGTGGTTCGCATTCGCCCTCGTGAACCTGGCATGGGCGGGCGGCCAGGTGGTTGGCGGTTCGGGCGCCGGCGGGCTTGCGGACGTGACGTCCGACGACGTGCCCTTCGTTGTGGTTGCGGGCCTCCTCGCGCTCACGGTGGTGGCCGTCACGATGAGGCGCCCGGCAGCGAATGCCCGAGTCGTGTCAGAGTGAGGGCCATGAGGTCGTCTCGGGGAGCGAGTTCAGCGTGAGCGAGGATGGACGTGACGGCGTCGAGGGCCTCGAGGTTGGGCTGCCCGCCCCCGTCTCGGAGCTGGCCGGGCGCTCTTGGGACGCGATCGTCGTGGGTGGCGGCCATAACGGGCTCACCACGGCGGCGTACCTGGCGAAGGCGGGGCGGTCCGTATTGGTCTTGGAGCGTCGCGAGCGCCTGGGCGGCGCCTGCACGCTGGAGCGGCCGTTCGCCGACGCGCCGGAATACGTGATCAGCCCGTGCGCCTACGTCGTCGGCCTGCTCGACGAGGTCGTGATCCGCGAACTCGAGCTTGAGCGCCACGGCTACAAGGTCACCCCGGCCGACCCGAATTCGTGGGCGCCATTCCCGGACGGCAGCTCGTTCGCCGAGTTCATGGATGACGAGCGGACCATCGAGCTAATGCGAGATCAGGGCTTCTCGGAGCGCGACATCAAGGGGTTCCAGGCGTACGACGACGCGCTTCGACCGCCTCCGTGTGGCGCTTCGCCGTGGTCCCGCCGGCGATACCTGGCAGCGCGAGTCGCCCGACCGCGCCGAGCTCGAGCGGATCCTCGGCGGGGACCGCGAGCTGATCGGGATGCTGTTCGAGGACTCGATCGCCGACGTCCTCGACCGTTACGTCGACGACCAGCGCCTCAAGGACGCGCTCTGTGGCCAGGGCCTGATCGGCACCTTCGCCGGCCCGCGCGATCCGGGCACAGCCTCGATCCACCTGATGCACTCCCAGGGCGATCTGGGCGGCCTCGGCGCTGTCTGGGGCTACGTCGAGGGCGGGATGGGCCGCATCTCCTACGCGCTGGCGCAGGCGGCGCACGAGGCGGGGGCGGTACTCGCCACCGGGGTGCCGGTGGCCGAGATCATCCCGGGCGAGGGCGTCCAAACCGCCGACGGGGAATCCATCCACGCGCCGATCGTGATCGCGAACGCCGACCCAAAGCGCACTCTGGGGATGCTGAACGGCAACGTCCCGTCCGACTTCCGCGAGCGCCTCGAGGCATGGGACGTGAGTTCCCCCGTCGTCAAGCTGAACGCCACTCTCGCGCGCCCGCCCTCGTTTACGGCGGCGGCCGATGGCTTTGATCCCTACCGGGCGATGGTCGCGATCGCGCCAGGGCTGGAAGCCACCCAGGAAGCCGTAGAGGCCGCGCGGCGGGGCGAACCCGCCTTCGGGTTCGCCGAGCTGTACTTCCAGACCGCGTACGACCCTTCGGTCGCGCCGGAGGGCAAACACGTGATGAGCGTGTTCGCCCAGTTCGCCCCCTATGAGCTCGCCGAGGGGAGCTGGGACAGCCGCCGTGATGAGATCGCTGGGAAGGTGCTCGACGGGCATCGCCGCCCACGCGCCGGACTTAAGGGATTGCATCGAGCGACTCGAGGTGCTGGGGCCGCCCGACATCGAGGAGCGGATCGGCCTCTCAGGCGGACACATCTTCCAGGGCGAGGCGCTTCCCCACCAGATGTGGGACCGCCGCCTGGAGTGGCGCACGCCCGTGGACGGGCTCTACATGTGCGGCGCCGCGACCCACCCGGGCGGATCGGTGATCGCGCTCAATGGGCGGGGCGCGGCGCGCGCTGTCCTGGCTGACCTCGAGAGCTGAGTTCGCTCACGGAGGCCACGGGGCGCTGCGGACGGTGCGCTCGCGAGGGTTGATCGCCCTGCGGCGCTCAGCGCGCTCGAGGAGCTGGCGCTCGCGCTCTGAGATCAGCGTGCTGATGAGTGCGGGATGGAGCTGCATTTGCGTCCTCCTTCGTTGTAACTGGCTAATGCCACTTGACGGTGTTGCAACACCACTATACACTATTTGGCGGTGTCTGAAACACAAACATTCGAAATCGACCCGAGGCTCGAGGGACGCGACCCCCCGAGCACCGAGGGCGAGCCCGCGCCGGGCGATCTGGAGCTGGTTCGGAGCTTCGTGAACACGCGGGAGCTCGACCCGGATCGTGATGAGCTGACCGATCCCGCCGCACTCGGGGCCTGGATCCGGGCACGGCAGATCCCGATCTCGCAAGACCCGACTCCCGGCGAGCTCGAGCGGGCGATCGGCTTCCGCGAGGGCCTGCGATCGCTGCTCCTCGCCAACGCAGGAGCACCGCTCGAGCCTGGTGCCCTCGAGGCTCTGCGGACGGCAGCCACCGCCTCGCCGGTCGAGATCCAGGTCGACGATGCCGGGGTTTTCGCCACCACCCCCGCATGCGACGGCGTCAACGCGCTGATCGCCGCGATCCTGACCGCGGCCGCTTCAGCGCAGGAGACCGGGGAGTGGGAGCGGCTCAAGGTCTGCACCTCCGATGAGTGCCTGTGGGCCTTTTATGACCGCTCGCGCAATCACTCGCGCCACTGGTGCTCGATGGAGGTCTGCGGGAACAGGGCCAAGACCCGCAAGTACCGCGCGAAGCGTTCGAACTAGCCTCTCGGTCGGTGGCTGCAAAGAGCAAGAGGAAGGGGGCGTCGGCGAGCGACCTCGACGCTCTGTACGAGGCGGATCTTGGCGACTTCACCCGCGAGCGTGACGAGCTCGCGAAGCGCCTGAAAGCGGACGGGGAGGCCGAGGAGGCCAAGCGGGTAAAGGCCCTGCGCAAGCCGAGCCTCCCCGCGTGGGCGATCAATCAGGCCGCGCGCTCGGATCCCGCGGCGGCGAAGCGCCTGGTCAAAGCGGGGAAGGGCCTCGCTCGGGCACAGGAGAAGGCCATGGGAGGAGGGGGCCGTGAGCAGCTCAAGGAGGCTATGGGCGCCGAGGGACAGGCCGTCGAGGAGATGCTGGCGGCGGTCGTGGGGGCGACCGGCGATGGTCCTTCGCTGAACTCGACGATGCTCGACCGGGTGCGCGACACTCTGCGCGCCGTCGCGGGCGATGAGGAGCTCCGAGCCGACTTTGAGGACGCCCGGGTCACCGCGGATCGAAAGCCTGTGGGGTTCGGGGGCGCGGAGGGGGCGGTGGCGCCCCGCTCAAAGCCGAAGCGGGCGGCGAAGAGCAAGCCAAGCGCGAAGAAGGTCCGCGATGCCGAGGCGCGCGGGCGCCGGGCTGAGCGAGCCGCGAAAGCGGCGGCAAAGCGCCTCACGCAGGCGCAGAAGGGACTCGAACGGGCGCAGGAGAGCCTCGCCAACGCCGAGGAGAAGCTGCGCGAGGCGGAGGGCGAGAAGGCCTCGAGCGACTCTGATCTCGACGAAGCCCAGGCGGCGCTGGCGGACTTGCAGGCCCGCTAGACGTCGAAGGTCGCGCCCTCGGGCCCGAGGTTCGCGACCGGAGAGCCGGCGATCTCCGAGCGCTGACCCCAGCTGTCGTGGATGTGTCCGCAGACCGTGAGGCGAGGGCGCTTTGCCTCGACCGCCCGCAGGATCGCCTCGCTGCCGAGGTGCTGGCCCGAGCTGTCCTTGTCGACGTGGCCGTGGGGCGGCGAATGGACCACGAGCACGCAGCCTTCGGGCGCCCCGGTGAGCATTCCGTTCGCCTGTTCCTCGTCCAAATCGAAGCTCCAGTCCCACGGGGTGATGGGGACTCCGGCTCCGAGGCCCCAGAATTCGACACCGTCGATCTGCGTGCCCTCTCCGTGCAAGACGGTTGCCGCGGACCAGCCCTCGCAGGCCGACCGCAGCGCGTCCTCGGTCTCGTTGTTGCCGGGCACGAGGAGGGTCGGTCGCTCGATCGCACGCAGAATCGAAACGGTCTCGCGCAGCCCCGAGTGCACCGAGGCGAAGTCTCCCGCAGCGATCACGGCATCGGCATCGGCGCTCGCCTCGACTAGGCGCCTTGCGGCCTCGGCGTCGCAGTGGAGATCACTGAAGGCGAGCAGCTTCACGATGACACTCTGGATCCTGCCAGGTGAGCGTCCTCGAGAGCGGCCGCCCGGCTCAGCGTGTCCGCGTCGAGCTCGGCGGGGATGAGGTCGAACTCCTCGCTCATGGCTCCGAGGATCGCTTCCTCCACGTCCTCGAGGGCGATCGACCCGATCTCGTCCTCGACGCTGCCCACGGTGTCGGGGTCCAGGTCGAGCTCAAGCGCCTCGTAAACGGTCGCGAGCAGGTCACGCAGCCGCTCGGAGTCTGAGACGACGATGACGGCACCGACGTGGGCTCCGCCGGCTATCAGGCGCTGCCCGATCCCGGCGAGCTTCGTGACCCCACGGGCGTTGACGCTCCAGGCGCCGGGGCAATACTCGCGGGGGACTTCGCCGGCGCGGGCGTCGACGCCCAGGGCTCGCAGCGCGGAGGTGAGCTGCGCTGCTGCTCGCTCGAAGCGCTCATGCGTGGTGCGGGCGGGTGTCTTCGCAGGGCTGGCATGCGAGAGCGCCAGCGTGCCCTCGTGAAAGGCGGCCGCTCGACCGCCGGCCAGGCGCAGGACCGGGGCAAAACCGGCGGCGTGACCCGCCGCCACCGCCGCCTCGAATCCGGGCGCGACGGCGTCCTGCTTTGAGAGCGCGAGCTCGGCGCCCGGGCGGTGGAGGCGAGCGGTCGGCGGGAGCTCGCCGGCGGCGACGCGCTGCAGAATCGCATCGGAGACGGCCGTGCCGAACGCCGGCCGGCCGGGAAACGACTCGCGAAGCAGGTTGACGCGGGATCTCGTCACGGGCCAATCATTGCCGACGGGTTGCGCGGGACGCCTGGGGTGTGAGCGAAATGTTGCGAGTGTGACCGCTGTCACACATAAACGCTCCAATCCAGCCACCCTCCTTCGCTGCTCTCGGTTCGCGCCCCAGCGCTGGGCCGCCGTCAAACGGAAGGTTGATCACAGCCATGCTCACCCGAACCAAGCTGACAACGACCGTCGCGATCGCCATCCTGGCCGGTGCCTGCACGTCCTCGGCGCTCGCCGCGCCCGACGGTGAGGACGACCGCGCCCGGAGCGCCCAGCTCGGACTTCTCGAGCGCCCGACGGAGCCACTCGAGCGCTCGATCGACCTCCACCAAGAGCGCGTAGAGCGTCGTGCGCAGCGGCGCGAGGCACGGCGTCCGGATTTCGCGGCGCCAGAGAGCTTCGGGGTCTCCCAGTCCACCCTCGACGCCATCGCAAGCTGTGAAGCGGGCGGCGATCCCGCGGCGGTCTCGTCGGACGGGACGTATCGAGGCAAGTACCAGTTCGACTCGGGCACCTGGGCGTCGATGGGAGGCAGTGGAGACCCGGCCGCCGCGCCTGAGGCCGAGCAGGACATGCGAGCCGCGATGCTCTACTCGCAGGCCGGCTCGAGCCCATGGCCCCTCTGCGGGGCCTAACGCACCCCGTCGCCTGCCGATCGGCCCTCTCGCCGGTGGCTTAGACGGGCTCGCTCAGGACGCCTCCCGGACGTCCTCCGAGCCCAAAAGCGCCCGCGTGAAGACCCGCGTCTCCTCCTCGAACAGAAAGCCCCATAGATGCTTGCGTTCGAGCATCGTGCGGCGTTTCGTCTCCAGGACAGCCGCGCGCGGAAGCTCGGCGATCCTGGCGGCGAGCTCGAGTGAGCGGTCCACCACGTTGCCGCGCGCGATCTCGCGGACGATCCCCAGCCTCCGCGCCTCCTGAGCCCTGACCACACGGCCCGTAAGGCACAACTCCTGGGCGATCGTCGCCGGCAGCACCGCTCGTGCGGCCGCGTAGGAGGGCGGGATCCCGCGCGGCAGCTCCGGATAGCCGAAGGTCGCCGCAGCGCCCGCCACCCGCAGGTCACAGAGGAGCGCAAGCGCGAAGCCGCCCGCCAGGGCTGGGCCGTTCACCGCTGCCACCACCGGCAGCGGGCAGCCGCCCACCGCCTTGAACGCGAGCGTGCTCGTCTCGACCAGGCGACGCCTGTTCGCGTGGTCTCCTCCGAACTGGGTCGTATCCATTCCAGAGCAGAAGGCATTGCCCGCGCCCGTGAGGACCACGCAGCCCACCGTGTCGTCCTCCGAGAGCGCCCCGAAGGCATCGGCGAGGTCCACCCGAAGCTCGGTTGAGAGCGCATTTCGCTTCTCGGGCCGCTCGAGCGTGACGAGGGCGACCTCGTCACGACGCTCGATCGAGAGGGCTCCCGGCACCGCCGCATCGTATTCGCGGCGCCGGGAGGGCGCGCCACAGGCGACCGCCGCGTGTTAAGGGCGTCGGCGTCGGCGTATCTGGGGCTCGGCGTCCGAGGCCCGACTCACTCGGATCTCACCCAGCGGGTCGGCCTCCAACAGCGCCGGCCGAAACTGCCGGATCTGCTCACTCAGACACTCGGAGCAACTGCATTCAGGGCGCGCGATACCGGTGTGAGGACAAGGGGACATGACCCATCTCCTGGTCGTCATGCGGGGCAGCGCCGCTCACAGTAGCCACGGCGGGGGCGGAAAAACCGCTCCAGGGGCGCGGGTCGGCGGAGGCACATGGGAGACTGGGCCCGTGGCTGAGGAAGACGAAGAGGCCCGTGAGGCGGCCGACTCCGAGCCGGCGCTGGGTCCCGGCGAGCTGGGACGTTCGCCCTCGGAGGCGATCGCGAACGCGGCCGTCAAGGCGCCCACCCGCGGAAACCGCAAGCTCGAGGCGCTGCTGGCGCAGGTCAACTCGGACGAGCAGATCCGCGCCTGGTGGCACATGGCGCAGGTCACCTCGGAGCGCCTCGGCATGTCCGACCACTCCTGGGTCCACGTCCAGATCGTCCTCAACATCGCCCTGCGCCTCTTCCGTCTGCTCTCGAAGGCGGGGATCGAGCCCGCGATGGTCTCCGACCATGGGATGCGGGAGCGCGATGCCGAGGTCGTGGTGGCGTGCGGCGCGCTTCTTCACGACATCGGCATGTCGATCCACCGTGCCGACCACGAGTCCTTCAGCCTCTTCCTGGCCGAGCCGAAGCTGCGGGCCCTGCTGGCGGACATCTACTCGGAGCCCGATCGCACCGTTGTCGTCTCGGAGGCACTGCATGCGATCACGGGCCACCGACGTCGGGGCGAGCCCTACACGCTCGAGGCGGGCGTGGTGCGCGTGGCCGACGCACTCGACATGGCGCAGGGCCGTACCCGGCTACCCGTCGAGTCGGGGCGCATGGGGATCCACTCGATCTCGGCCGCCGCGGTCGATCAAGTGACGATCTCGGCCGGGACGGAGCGGGCGGTGCGCATCGAGATCACGATGAACAACTCGGCGGGCATCTTCCAGGTCGACGACCTCCTCGCGACGAAGCTCCGCGGCACCCCGCTCGAGGAGCACGTCGAGGTCCTCGCCGTTGTTGAGGGCGAGACCGAGAAGCGCCTCTTGTCGGAGTTTCGTATCGGCGGGGAAGAGCCCTAGCTCGCCGACCCGTCCCCGTTCACCACGCCGACCAGGTTGCCCTCCGGGTCCTCGAAGAGCCCCACCTCGACGCCCTCCATGGGCTTCATGGGCCCCATCTTGCGAGAGCCACCGAGCTCCTCGGCGTTCTTCAGCGCCGCTTCGACGTCGGGCACCGCGACGTAGAACGTCGAATAGGGCTCGACCTCAGCGACGCCCATGATCCCGCCGCCGATTCCGATGCCGTCGTCACCGAGGTTCTGCTCGCGGTCGACGAGCCCGTACCCGACCGGGTTGTCGGTGTTGATCTCCCACCCGAACATCTCCGAGTAGTAGCGCTGGAGCCGGTCCCCATCCTTCCCGATGACCTCGAAGTGAACTACTGGCTGGCCCATGGAACCTCCTATCCGCGCCGCTGCGGGCGCCTCGTTTGACTAGTGGGGAGACCGCGGCCTCCCACGAAACTCATCGCTACGCGCCCGTGCCGGCGCCGCCGCGTCCCTCGCCCTCCGCGAAGCGGGCAGCGCCAAGCACGCCGGTGATCACGGAGTCGCGGCCGAGTCGCTCCTCGAGTGCCATCCCCTCCCGCAGCGGCAGCCCGGTCCCCTCGATGGCCGCCTGCCGATCGGAGAGCATCGTCGTCTGCGGATAGCGGGACAGCTTCTCTGCGATCTGCGAGGGCCCTGGTGAGGTGCTCGCGCTCGCCGACGACCTCGTTTACGAGTCCCCACTCCAGCGCCTCGTCGGCCTCGACGATGCGCCCGGTGAGGATCAACTCGAGCGCGCGACCCATCCCGACCACCAGCGGCAGCCGCTGCGTGCCGCCGTCGATCAGCGGGACCCCCCAGCGGCGCTCGGGGTAGCCGAGGCGCGCGGTGCTCGTCGCGATCCGCAGGTCGCACCACAGCGCCACCTCGAGGCCGCCGGCGAGACACCAGCCCGAGATCGCCGCGATCGTCGGCTTCGTGGCGGTCGATGCGCGTGAAGCCCATCGGGCCGTGGGGCAGCTCGTCCAGCCACGTGTCGACCTCCGCCCTCGGATCCTCTCCCTCGAAGGCAGCCCCCCGCTCGGCAACCGCCTTCAGGTCGGCCCCTGCACAGAAGGCCTCGGGTCCCTCGCCGGTGACGATGAGAACGCGTGCGTCGTCGTCGGCCTCGAACCGCCGGTAACTCTCCAGGAGCTCCGCTGCCGTGGAGGCGTCGACCGCGTTGCGACGCTCCGGCCGGGTGATCGTGAGCACCGCGGCCGCGCCGGAGCGCTCGTAGCTCGTGTTCGCCATGACCGGACTCTACGACCGCACCGCGAGGTTCGAGCACCCGACCAGCCCGACCCCGACGAGCGTGGGAATGACCGCGCGCCGAACCGGCGCCGCCTGACATGGTTGGCCGATGAGCGAAGGCCACGAGGTCCTGATCGCGGGCGCGCTGCTGGCGTTCGCCCTGCTGGCCTCCTTCGTAGCCGCCCGGATCCGCGTACCCGGTCTCGTCCTCTTCCTCGCAGTGGGCATGATCGTCGGCTCCGATGGCGTGGGCCTGGTCGATTTCGCCGACTACGAGCTCGCGCGAGACGCCGGGCTCGTCGCTCTTGCCCTGATCTTGTTCGAAGGTGGGCTCGCGGCGGGTTTCGCCGAGATCCGGCCGGTCCTGCGCCCCGCCGTGCTGCTGGCGCTCGCAGGAACGTTCGCCACTGCCGTGCTTACCGGACTTGTCGCTGCATGGCTCCTCGATCTCTCCACCCTCGAGGGCCTGCTGCTGGGCTCGATCGTGGCGTCGACCGACGCCGCGGCCGTATTCGCCGTGTTGCGTGGCTCGACTCTGCGCCGCCGACTCGCTCGAACGCTGGAGGGCGAGGCGGGCTTCAACGATCCGGTCGCCGCGCTGCTCGTGATCGGGTTCATCGACTGGATCCAGAAGCCGGACTACGGCGCTGCCGACATGCTGGGCTTGCTCGCGGCGGAGCTTGGAATCGGCCTCGTAGTGGGCCTGCTGATCGCACGCGTTTCGCTGATCGCCTTCAAGCGGCTGCGGTTCGCCGCGCCGGGGCTCTATCCGGTTGCCTCGATCACCGTGGCCGCGCTCGCCTACGGTGCGGCCGATGCGCTGCACGGATCAGGGCTCCTCGCCGTTTACCTGGCCGGGCTCGTGATCGGCTCGGCCCGGATCCCGGCCAAGCGCTCCATCGTCACCTTCCACGAGGGGCTCGCCTGGGTGGCCCAGCTCTCGATGTTCCTGATGCTGGGCCTGCTCGTGTTTCCCTCGCAGCTCGGTGATGTGGCGATTGAGGGAATCGTCCTGGCCGTCGTCCTCGCGGTTGTTGCGAGGCCGCTCGCGACTTACCTGGTGACGGTGGGGCAGGGCTATTCGTGGGGCGAGCGGACGGTGCTTGGCTGGGCTGGCCTGCGGGGAGCGATCCCGGTCGTCTTCGCCACCTTTCCCGTAATCGCGGGCGTGGGCGAGGGCACCGACATCTTCAACATCGTGTTCTTCGCGATCCTGCTCTCGACGCTCGTGCAGGGTCTCACGATCGAGCCGCTCGCCCGCAGGCTCGGGGTTACCTCCAGCCATCCTGCGCTGCCGAGGCCGCTCGCCGAGACGGGCACGATCCGGGCGCTGGGCGCCGAGGTGGTCGAATACCCGGTGGCCGCCGACGACGCCGCCGTCGGCGCGCGTGTTCGCGACCTCGGGCTCCCGCGCGATGCCCTCGTGAACGTGCTGGTACGGGGGGACCGGGCGCTGCCGCCGCGCGGGTCGACTCGCATCGAGGCGGGTGACTCGCTCCACATCGTCGTGAGCCAGGAGGCTGCCGCCGACCTCGAGGAGATGCTCGAGCGCTGGCACGAGGGCCCGGTCGGCCCCCCGCCGCGCCGTCGTCCGAAGCTCCGCGGCGGCATGCCCGTCCACACCGTGCGCCGCTGGGAGCAGGCCGACGGCGACCCGGCCCGCCCCCGCAAGGTCGCTGGAGTAGCGGTCACCGAGCACCTTCGCTCCCGCCACGACGTCCCGGGCGCGCTCGTGGCGCTCGAGGATGGACGCTACGCGGTCTCGGGCCCCCTGCTCGCCGTGGGCAGCGCGGCACAGCTACAGGCCCACGCCCGCCGCCGCCTCGCGCTTCGTGACGACGACGCCGAGCGCGCCTGGTGGCAGGAGGTGATCGGCGCGCTGGCGGCGTAGGGGTTGCCAGTTGTTGTTTGTCGCGCCTCGTGGCGCTGCGCGCCCGCCCTAAGGCCGGCGCAACCGCTCGAGCTCCTCGCGCATGCGCTCCTTGCGCGTCTCCAGGCGCCCCTGGACGAGCGAGAGGGCGATGACGAGGACGGTGAAGAAGATCATCACCCCGAAGGCGAAGAACGTGACGACCTTGTCGTCCGTGCGGCCCCAGAGCCCGACGCCGTCCGCGGCCATGGCCCCGGGGGCGGCGAGGAGCAGCGTGGCGAGCGCGAGCGTGAGGACGATCAGAATCCTGCGGGCGGCGGTCACCCACACAACTCTAATGGACCTCCCGTCCATCGACGCCCAACGCGCGGACGGTCCCTCATTTTCCGGCCGTCAGCTGATCGCACCGGTGGCCGCCAGGGCGATGACCGCGATGCCGAGCGGGATCCGGTAGGCGATGAAGATGCCGAGCGTGTGGTTTGTGAGATAGCGCAGGAGCCATGCGATCGCGGCGTACCCGGATACGAAGGCGGCGATGGTGGCGATCACCGTGCTTTCCACCGAGGCGGCCTCGGGGCCGCCGATATCGCGCAGCTCGAACAGCCCCGAGAGGACCACCGCAGGAACCGACAGGAGAAACGAGTAGCGGGCGGCGGCCGCTCGATCGAAGCCGCGCAGGAGCCCCGCCGAGATCGTCGCTCCCGACCGCGAGACGCCCGGGATGAGGGCGAGCGCCTGGGCGAAGCCGATGAAGATCCCGTCGTGTCGATTCATCTCGTCGAGCTGCCGTTGCTTCGAGCCCACCCACTCGGCCGCCAGCATCACGAACGAGAACAGGATCAGCGCGGAGCCGATCAGGTAGAGGTCGCGCGCCCCGGACTCGATCTCGTCGGCGAACACCACCCCGAAGATCGAGATCGGGATCGTGCCGAGGAGAATGAACCAACCCAGCTTCGCCTCGTGGCTCAGCTCACGTAGCGGCCGGCCGAACTCGTGGGCCCACGCCATGGCGATGCGCCACAGGTCACGCCGGAAATAGACGAGCACCGCGGCCATCGTCCCAAGCTGGATCACCGCGGTGAACGCCGCGCCCGGGTCCTCCCAGCCCAACAAGGCGGGCACGATCCGGAGGTGGCCGCTGGAGGAGATCGGCAGGAACTCCGTCAGCCCCTGGACGAGGCCGAGGACGATGGCCTCGATGACGCTCACGACGCGGTGAGGCTAGTCGCTTCGAGCGCCGGCGAAGCCAGGTGTCCGCCGAGAAGCCCGGCCGACCCCCTCCAGGGGGCCGGCCGGTTTAAGGAGAGCGCGCGGTCTGGGGCAGGGAGTGAGACCGCACGCTGCACGAGAGAGGATCTCGTTGACGGGGAGTCTTCAGCGCAAGGCAGCGCCGGACGTGAACATCTTGGGAATTACCGTGTGAAACTCCTGTGAACGACCGCATGAGCTGCCTGCGCGCCGACTACCATTGAGTTCGTCCCCGGGCGCCTGGGGGCAGGCATGAATGCACAGCCCGGAACAGTCCGCCTCGCCGTGATCGATACCGATAGCGGCTTTCTGCGCGTGCTCACGCGGCGCTTCGACGCGGCCGGATGGGAGTACCGGGTGCACCCCGGTGCCGTTCCCGCGGACGAGCTCGTGGCGATGAAGCTGAACGCCCTCGTTGTCGATCTCTCGGTGCTCGGCCCTGAGGGCTGGAGCTTCCTGGAGCGCGTCGCCGGTCTCCTCCCCGGATTGGGCATCGTGGTGTGCACGCAATCCTCGACGGTCGCCCAGCGCGTCCGCGGACTCCGCCTCGGCGCCGACGACTGGGTGGCAAAGCCCGCCCATCCGGAGGAGGTCATCGCGCGAGTCGAGGCCGTGGTCCGACGGCGCAGGCGCAGTCAGCCCAAGGCCGACGCCGGCCCGCTCGTCGCCGGCGAGATGGAGATCCGCGCGGACCAGTTCCAAGCGTTCGTGTCCGGCCGCAGCCTGGGCCTCACCCGCCGCGAGTTCGAGCTCCTCCAGGTGCTCGCGGACGCCCAGGGGAAGGTGATCGAGCGCGAGGACCTCTACCAACGGGTGTGGGGCTATGCAATGGCCCACGGCGACCGCTCCGTGGACGTGTTCGTGCGCAAGCTCCGGGCGAAGCTGCAAAAGGATTCGCCAGGCTGGGGCTACATCCACACCCATTTCGGCGTCGGCTACCGCTTCGAGCCTGAAGCCGTCGCCGGCGGCGAGGAGCTCCCAGCGCCGGCCCAACTCGCAAGCCGGGGAAGCTGAGCTCGCCGGCGCGGCGATCCAGCCCGATCACGGCTCGGGCGCACTCTCCTAGCTCCGGCTCCCCCCAGCCGGTCGACCCGATTTACACCCACTCGGGTGGGTTCGTTGCCGGGTTTACATCCTTTTCACAAGCCTGCCACGGGCTCGTAACAAGTCAACCGAACGCCGCTGCGAGCCTGAGCGCGTCACAGGGGAACGGGTGCCCGGCTGCTGCATGCCTGTCCGCAGACAAAGCGCCCCCCCGTCCGCCTCGAAAGCAAAAGGAGCTCCAGTTGTCCCTTCACAAGACCTTGTTCACGTTGAGCGCGTCCGCGGTGCTCGCACTGGGCTTTGCCGCATGCGGAGACGATGACAGCGACAGTGGCTCCGCAGAAGGCGGCGCCCCGGCCGGCGACATCAAGATGGATGGCTCCAGCACGGTGCAGCCGTTCGCCGAGGCCGCGATCGAGCTGTTCGCCGAGGAGAACTCTGAGGTCAACGGCACGGTCGGCGCCGCGGGCACGGGCGGCGGGTTCGAGAAGTTCTGCGCGGGCGAGACGGACATCTCGAACGCCTCGCGACCCATCGACCCGAAGGAAGAGGTGCCCCTCTGTGAGAAGGACGGCATCAAGTACACCGAGATCCAGGTGGCCAACGACGGGATCGCGATCGTCACGAACCCCGCGGTCGAGATCTCGTGCCTGACCACCGATCAGCTCGCCGAGCTCTGGACCGACGACACCATCACCAACTATTCCGATCTGGGCGATGACGCCGACACCGGCGAGCCGCTTCCCGACGTCGACGTGAGCCTCTATGGCCCGGGCACCGACTCCGGCACCTTCGACTACTTCACCGACGTGATCAACGGAGAGGAGGGCCTCAGCCGCAAGGAATACCAGCCGTCCGAAGACGACAACCAGCTCGTCCAAGGTGTTGCCGGAGACGACGCGGCTCTCGGCTACTTCGGGTTCTCCTACTACGAGCAGAACGCCGAGCAGCTCAACCTCGTCTCCGTCGACGAGGGCTCTGGCTGCGTCGAGCCGAGCACCGAGACGATCCAGGCGGGCGACTACGCCCCGCTGTCGCGGCCACTATTCATGTATCCCGACAACGCGAAGCTGACGGACGACTCGCTGCCGGTGGCTCCGTTCATGGAGTTCGTCGTGGATAGCTACGACACGATTGCCGAGGCTGCGCTGATCGTCCCGATGGATGAGACCCAGGCCGAGGAGGCCAGGTCAGCACTCGACGGGGCATTGGGCTCCTAGAGGCCTTGGGCGTGGACGAGTAAGCGTGGAAGCCGGTACTCACCTGCGAGGCGCGCCGCCGGGGGGGCTTGGCCCGCTCGGCGTCAAACGCCGTCGCTGGGGCGAGGAGGTCATTCGGGCTCTCCTCTTCCTGGCGACGGCGATCTCGGTCCTGACCACGATCGGGATCCTGATCGCGTTGCTCAGCGAGTCGATCCCGTTCTTTCAGGAGGTTGGAAGCAGGTTCTTCACGGAGGACGAATGGGCGCCGCTTTTCGCCGATCCCCAGTTCGGGATCTGGCCGCTTCTGAGCGGCACCTTTCTGATCACCGGGATAGCGATCCTCGTCGCTGTGCCGCTGGGGCTCGGCTCGGCCGTGTACCTGAGCGAGTACGCCTCGCCGCGGGTGCGCAAGGTCGTAAAGCCCATCCTCGAGGTCCTTGTGGGCGTGCCGACGGTGGTGTTTGGATACTTCGCCCTGACCTTCGTAACCCCGGAGATCCTTCAGGCGCTCGGGGTCAAGGTCGACGTCTACAACGCGCTCTCGGCCGGCATCGTCATGGGAATCATGATCGTCCCCACCATCGCCTCCATCTCTGAGGACGCGATGCGGGCGGTCCCTCAGGGTCTGCGTGAGGGCGCCTACGGAATGGGGGCGACCAAGCGGCAGGTGGCCACGAAGGTCGTGTTCCCGGCCGCAATCTCGGGCATCGTTGCTGCGATCGTCCTGGGAATCTCCCGCGGTGTGGGCGAGACCATGATCGTCCTGCTCGCCGCCGGTCTCGCCCCCACCATGAGCCTGAATCCTCTCGAGGGCCACGCCACCATCACGACATTCATGGGCTCGGCGGCCGATGGTGACAACCCCGCGGGTTCGATCGGCTACGAGTCGATCTTCGCCTGCGGGCTCGTCCTCTTCGTGCTGACGTTCGTGATGAACATGATCGCGATCCGGTTCGTTCGCAAGTACAGGGAGGTATACGAGTGACTCCGCCGCCCTCTGCGGACGCAGCTGCGGTCCGCATGCCCGGGACGCAATTCGTGCGCGACGGGTCCACGCGACTCAAGGAGCTGGGCTTCGCCGGGCTCCTGCTGGCGGCGCTCGGCTTCGCCCTCCTCACGCTCGTCGTATTGCTGATCGATGTGGCAGTCGAGGGTGTCGGCAGCCTCACGCCAGAGTTCTTCACCGAGACCCCATCTCGCGTCGACCCCACGAGCTCAGGGATCGCCCCCGCGATCTGGGGCACGGTCTGGCTGATGCTGGTGTGCGCGGCCTTCATCATTCCCGTCGGCGTCTCCAGCGCCATCTACCTCGAGGAGTACGCGAACAGGGAGAACCGCTTCGCACGCTTCGTCGAGATCAACATCCAGAACCTTGCCGCGGTCCCTTCGATCGTCTACGGAGTCCTTGGTCTGGCTTTCCTCGTGAGGGGCCCGCTCTCGCTGGGAAACGTCGTCTTGGCCGGCGGGCTCACTCTCGGCCTGCTCGTGCTCCCGGTGGTGATCGTCGCCGGTCGTGAGGCCATCCGCGCGGTCCCACCCTCAATCCGCGAGGGTTCGATGGCTCTGGGGGCCACGCAGTGGCAGACGATCTGGAAGCAGGTGCTGCCGGCCGCGATCCCCGGCATGGCGACTGGGACGATCCTCGCCCTCTCCCGCGCCATCGGTGAAACGGCGCCGCTGATCGTCGTCGGCGCCACGGCGTTCGCGACCAGCGCGAGCACGGGGCTCTTTCAGGAGTTCTCGGCCCTACCGATCCAGATCTTCGGCTGGACGGCGGATCCCCAGGAGGATTTCAAGGCTCTTGCGGCCGCGGCGATCATCGTCCTGATGGTGATCCTGCTGAGCATGAACGCGATCGCCATCTGGCTACGAAATCGCTACGAACAGAACTGGTAGGTGAGTAATGTGGAACGCACGATGACCGACCCTGAGCGGACGGAGTCCGAGCGCCAGCCGTTGGGGGTGAGCTTGACCGACACGGTCTCCGAGGCCCACCGGATTGCGGGCACGAGGCCGACCACGCGGGAGTCGATCTTCGAGCTCAAGGACGTGAGCGTTCGCTACGACGGCAAGCTCGCCGTAGACGAGGTCACCGCGGACTTCTACAGGAACAACATCACCGCGCTGATCGGCCCGTCGGGCTGCGGAAAGTCCACGCTGATCCGCTGCCTCAACCGGATGAACGACCTGATCCCGACCGCGTCGGTCGACGGCGAGATCATCTACCACGGCCAGAACCTTTACGCGGACACCGTTGACCCCGTGGAGGTCCGTAAGCGCATCGGCATGGTCTTCCAAAAGCCGAATCCGTTTCCGAAGTCCATCTATGACAACGTCGCCTTCGGGCCCCGCATCCTGGGGATGGAGGGGGAAATGGACGAGATCGTCGAGCGGGCCCTCGAGGGAGCGGCGCTGTGGGAGGAGGTCAAGGATCGCCTCGACGACAACGCTTTCGGCATGTCGGGTGGACAGCAGCAGCGCCTGTGCATCGCCCGCTGCATGGCGGTGAACCCGGACGTGATCCTGATGGACGAGCCCTGCTCGGCGCTCGACCCGATCTCGACGGGCAAGATCGAGGACCTGATGATTGAGCTCAAGGACACCTACTCGATCGTGATCGTCACGCACAACATGCAGCAGGCAGCGCGGGTCTCCGATCGAACCGCCTTTCTCATCGTTGAGCTCGACGCGACGGAGAACAACCGCTGGGGCCGGATCATCGAATACGACGAGACGGAGAAGATCTTCACGAACCCGTCCGACAAGCGAACCGAGGACTACGTCTCCGGGAAGGTTGGGTGATGTCGGTGGAGGGCACACGGGTTCACTACCAGGAGGACCTGGAACGGCTTGAGGCTCGCGCGCTCGAGGGCCTGGACCTCGTCGTCTCGCAGGTCGAGCGGACGAACGAGGCCGTGCAGCATCAGGACATCGAGCTCGCCGAGCTGATCATCGCGAGCGACGATGTCCTCGACGGGCGCTACCTGGAGGTTCATCAATCGATCCTCACCCTGCTCGCGACGCAGGCGCCCGTCGCCTCCGACCTGCGCTTGATCTCCGCGCTCCTCCATGTCATGAAGTGCATGGAGCGCATGGGTGACCAGTGCGTGAACATCGCCAAGCTGATCCCGATCGCCGGCCACGAGCCCCCCGCCGACGAGCGCATGCTGAGCGACATTCTGACTATGGGCAAGACCGTTCGTGAGCTCGTCCGCCAGTCAAAGCGCGCCTTTGGCGATCGCGACGTGGACCTCGCCAGGGACTTGGTGCGCCAAGACGATGTGGTCGACAATCTCAATCGCGAATGCTTCCGGCTCGCGATCGAGATCGGCGACTCCGCCGACCGGCGCGAGTGGGCAATGACCATGCTGCTGATCGCACGCGCGATCGAGCGCATCGGCGATAACGCCGTCGACGTCGGCGAGCAAGTGGCCTTCGTGGTGACGGGGCTGTTCCAGGAGTTCGAGGACGCTTCACACCCCTCCGAGGGGCTCGCACCCCAGTCCATCTGATCGGTCTAGCGCATCCGCGCCTTCTGCCAACATCGAGCGTTGATGCTGTGCGCCGCGATTGACATCGGCTCCAACACCACGCGCGTGCTCGTGGCCGAGCCCGAGGACGGGCAGCTCCGCACCGTGATGGAGCAGCGCGCCTATACCCGGATCGGGCGGGGCTCCAAGCGGAAGGGCGCGATCTCCGCCGAGAAGGTTGCCGAGGTCGCCGAAGTCGTGGCAACCCAGGTCCGCCTCGCCGAGGAGCTTGGCGCCGAGGCGATTCGCACCGTGGCCACAGCAGCCATCCGCGAGGCGACCAACACCAAGGAGGTCGCGGCGGAGATCGGTCGCATCGCCGGCGTGACGGTCGATGTGCTCACGGACGAGGAGGAGGGGCGGCTCGCGTTCATCGGCGCGACGAAGACCCTCGGGCACCCGGTCGAGGGAGAGATCGCCGTCGTCGACGTGGGCGGCGGCTCCACCGAGATCATTTTCGGGAGCGTGCCTGGCGGGGTGCGCGAGGTGAAGTCCTTCAAGATCGGCTCGGGCTCACTCACCGAAGAGCACCTGACCAACGACCCTCCGTCGGCATCTGAGATCCGCTCCCTGCGTGATGCGATCGCCGATTTCTTCGAGGCTGTGAAGGTCGACGAGCCCGAGCAGGCGGTCGCGGTCGGCGGCAGCGCCACCTCCCTCCGCAAGCTGGTCGGAGCCCAACTCGAGTACGAGACGCTCGAGCGAGGCATTCGCGTCCTCTCCGGCGATCCGATCGCTGACATAGCCCGCCGGTTTGAGCTCGACCCTCGTCGGGTCCAGATGCTCCCCGCCGGGGTGCTGTTGCTCGAGAAGCTCTCGGAGCTTCTGTGCCAGCCGCTTCAGATCGGCAAGGGCGGCCTCCGCGAGGGAGTCATCCTCGCCTTGCTGAATGGCGCCTCGAACGGCCAGCCGCGCGCGCTGGCGGCCTGAGCAAACTGGCCAGCCCTCGCCACCCCGGCCGCGTTAGGCTGGGCTCGTATGGCGAAGGCGCGCGCGATTCCCGATCTCTCACCGCAAGAGCCCTACGCCGAGGCCGCCGCACGGATCCTTCGGGTGCGCTCCGAGGAGCTGGTCGAGCACTCGGAGGGCGTCCTCGACCTGACCGATATCGAGCGCGTTCACGCCATGCGCGTCGCGACGAGGCGCCTGCGTGCCACCCTCGAGGTCTTCCAACCCTGCTTTCCCGGCGAGGCGCATGCCGCCGTGCTCGGAGATGTCAAGGGGCTGGCGGACGCCCTCGGTGAGCGGCGTGATCGTGATGTCGCGATCGCCTCGCTCAAGACCTTTCTGGAGGAGATTCCTGCGCCGGATCGTCGCGGGGTTGCGAGCCTCATAGGCGCGATGCGAATGGAACAGGAGCGGGCGAATGAGGAGCTGCGACCCCACGTGGCGCCCGAGAGGCTCGCGGGCCTGCGAGAGCGCCTCCTGGCGCTGATAGCCGGGCCGGAGATCGAGGCCGAGAGGGACCATCGGGAGGAAAGCGGCGTGGAGGACGATCCCGGCGCACCCACTGCTACGACCACTGAGCGCCCGGCAGAGGCTTCCTCGCTGGCCGCGGAGTCGACGGGCAACGGCGCGGGGTCGATCCCATGAAGGCGAAACGGGTCAAGAAGCTGGATCCCGCCCTGCCGCTGAACGAGAACGCTGCGCGCATCATCCGTGTCCGGCAGGGTGAGCTGCGCTCGCTTGCCACGAAGGCGCTGGAGCCGGAGGCCGCGGTGGCTCAGCACGATGCGCGGATCGCCGCGAAGCGCCTGCGTTACGTGCTCGAGGCCACGGAATTTTGCTTCGGCCGCCCGGGCGTCAACGCCAGGCGGCGCGCCAAGGACCTTCAGGGAGTGCTCGGTGAGCTCCACGACTGCGATGTGATGTTGCCGCGAGTGGAGGGGCATCTGCGCGACCTCCGCGCGGCCGACTCCGATTCCGTTCGTGCCCGCGCGGCCGAGGCGAATGACCTCGACCCCGTCCTCGCGGCTCGCGCACCGCATCGCACCTCCTACCGCGGCTTGGACGTCCTGACCGTCTACCTGCAGGCGCGCCGGAAGCTTCTCTTCGACCGCTTCGCCGAGCTCTGGGCGGAGACCGAGCGCCGGGGGACCTGGGACGCGCTCGATCGCGTCGCCGACCGGGTGCTTCGGGAGGGCAAGGCGCGACGGGAGGCTGAGCGGCGGGCGCGCGAGGCCGAGGAGCAGCTGGCTCGCGCTCGCGAAGCCGAGCGCGACGCCGCCGAGCGGGCCCGGTTGGCGGCCGAGGAGCTGGCGGCGACGAAGGGCTCGGACTGAGCGATCGCACCCGAAGCGCCGCTGCTACCGTGGCCACCGGGAGGGTGATCGCACGATGAGGAAAGCCAGGAGGATCGCGACAGGAGGAGTCGTCGCGCTGGCGCTGGCACTGCCCGCCCAGGCGCAGTCCTTCGGCGATACCGAGGGCGCCGGTGGGGTCGGCGACTCGTTCTTTCCCAAGTCCGGAAACGGCGGCTACGACGTCAACTTCTACGACGTGCGGCTGCGCTACAACCCGCAGAACAACACCTTCCAGAAGGGCACGCGCACGAGCGTGACCGCCGAGGTGACGCAGCCGTCCGGTTTCCTCTCCAGCTTCCATCTCGACTACCGGGGGCCACGGATCACCAAGCTCGAGGTGAACGACGCCCCTGCCGAGTTCGAGCGCAAGGGCCAGGAGCTGATCATCGAACCGGACGATCTGCTGGGGCTCGGCGAGGAGTTCGTGGTCGACGTCTCCTACCGGGGCGAGCCGCCCGAGGTCACCGATCCCGACGGCTCCACGGAGGGCTGGATCCGCACCAACGACGGCGCCTCCGTGGTCGGCGAGCCACGCGGGACCCCGGCGTGGATGCCGGCGAACGACCATCCAACCGACAAGGCTGACTTCGAGATCTCGGTACGGGTCCCGAGGGGCTACAAGGCCGTGTCGAACGGGATCCTCGAGAGCGTCACGCGCTCGGAGTCCCCGGCGCGCAGCACCTTCCACTGGTCCTCCGAGGAGGAGATGGCGACCTACCTGGCCACCGCCACCGTCGGGCGCTTCCGCACCGAAAGCGAGGAGGGGCCTCCCTTCGAGTACTACGCGGTCGACAAGAAGGCCTCGGGGGAGGGGGACCTTGACCGCACGGCGGATACCGTGGACGTGCTCGACGACATCCTGGCTCCCTATCCATATTCAGCGATCGGCGGCATTATCGATCGCGGGGGTCTGGGTTACGCCCTTGAGCTTCAGACACGTCCGATCTATCCGGGCGCTCCTGGGGCCGGACTGGTGGCGCACGAGATGGCCCACCAGTGGTTCGGCAACTCCACCTCGCCGGCGGACTGGTCGGAGATCTGGCTCAACGAGGGGTTCGCGACCTGGGCGAACTGGTGGTGGACGGAGTCCGAGGGCGGGGACACCGTCGCAGAGCGGCTCATCGAGACTTGCTCCAACCCGGCCTCGAGCGGAGTCTGGAACCCGCCTCCCGGCAGCGTTCCGAACCCGGCGGTGATGTTCAACAGCGGCGTCTACACGCGCGGAGCAGCAGCTCTCCAGTCGCTGCGCGAGCTGATCGGCGACACGGACTTCTTCGCGATCTTGCTGGAGTGGTCCGGGCATGATCCCAACTCGGCGGTGACGACGGCCGACTTCATCAGCCTGGTGAAGGCGGAGACGACGATCTCGGACGCTGCCATCGACGCCCACTTCGAGGATTGGGTCTTCGACGAGGGCAAGCCCGAGGGTTGCGCTGGCCTGAAAGCCGCCGCCACCGACGCATTCGCGGTCCGGGACCTGATCGTCGAGCGCTGAGGCACGCTCGCGCTCAGTTCACAGACCGTTGACCCACACCCTCGGCTGGGGGCTAGCATCCTCCAGGGAGCAGGACGCATTGGAACCGACTGAAGCAGAGGCGATGCTGAGCCGCGTCGAGGTCGACGCCCCCGCCGCCGAGGCGGTATCCGTGCCTGCCTCCGCGGACCTGGGGGACACCTCCCTCTATTTCAATCGAGAGCTCTCATGGCTCGACTTCAATGACCGGGTCCTCCAGCTCGCGGAGGATTCGGCGACCCCTCTGCTCGAGCGCATCAAGTTCTGCGCGATCTGGGAGTCGAACCTCGATGAGTTCTACATGGTGCGCGTCGCCGGGCTGCAGGAACAGGTGGAGGCCGGAGTTCAGGCGCGCGGGCCCGACGGGCTCAGCGCCTCCGAGCAGCTCGCGAAGATCCGCGAGGCGGTGGTTGCTCAGCGAGCCCGGGTCGAGCGCTGCCTCAACCGCGAGCTGCTGCCATCGCTCTCCGAGCACGGCATTCGTCTCGTCGATCCCTCCGACTCCGACTCAGAGGACACCGAGAGGCTGAATCGCCTGTTCCGCGCTCAGGTCTTCCCCGCCCTCACGCCGCTTGTGATCGGCCTCGGTAGGCCGTTTCCGTATATCTCGAACCTCTCGCTCTCGCTGGGCGTCATCCTTCGCGATCCGGATCAGGACACCCAGGTCCTGGCACGGGTAAAGGTGCCGAAGGAGCTCCTCGGCCGGTTCCTGCGCATGGGGGAGGACGAGCACGTGCTGGTGGCGCTGGAGGATCTGATCGCCTGCAACCTCGAGGCGCTATTCCCGGGTATGGAGGTGCTTGGCCACTCCTTCTTCCGGGTCACCCGCGATACGGATTACGACGTCTCCGACGAGGCCGACGACCTCATGCTGGCCGTCGAGGAGGAGCTGCGCCGCCGCCGATTCGGTGAGGTGGTGCGACTCGAGGTGCAGAGGGGGATGGACCGCCGCCTGCGCGAGCCGCTCGTGGCGGCGCTCGGCATCCGCGATGACGAGGTCGACGAGTTCGACGGCCCGCTCGACCTCTCCGACCTCTGGGAGCTGCACGGGCTCAAGGGGTTCGCCGAGCTGCGTGACCCCCCGCATTCACCCGTGACGCAACCGCGGCTGACGGGAGAAGACGGCGAGGAAGCGGATGTCTTCGCGGCGATGCGCGAGGGAGACATCCTCGTGCATCATCCCTACGACTCGTTCACCACCTCAGTCGAGCGCTTCGTAAAGCAGGCGGTTGCAGACCCACAGGTCCTGGCGATCAAGCAGACCGTCTATCGCACGAGCGCCGACTCCCCGCTCGTACCGGGGCTGATCGAGGCGGCCGAGCACGGCAAGCAGGCGGTCTGCATGGTGGAGCTGAAAGCACGCTTCGACGAGAACGCGAACATCGCCTGGGCCAAGAAGCTGGAGACGGCGGGAGTCCATGTGGTCTACGGGATCCCGGCGCTCAAGACCCACTGCAAGTGTGTCCTCGTGGTTCGCCGCGAAGGGGAGGGGGTGCGTCATTACGTGCACGTGGGCACCGGCAACTACAACCCCAAGACCGCGCGCATCTACACCGACGTCGGCCTCTTCACCGCTGACCCCGACATCGGCTCCGACATCGCGGAGATGTTCAACTACCTGACAGGCTACGCTCGGCCCCGGGGCTATCGGAAGGTGAAGGTCGCCCCCTTCAACCTGCAGGAGGCGATGCTCGAGGAGATCGAGCGCACGGTCGCCGCGCATTCTGAGAAGCGCCCCGCCCGTATTCGCCTGAAGATGAACTCGCTGCTCGACGCGAAATCGATCCGTGCGCTCTACCGCGCCTCCCAAGCAGGTGTGCGGGTTGAGCTGAACGTGCGCGGAATCTGCGCCCTTCGCCCCGGCGTTGAGGGCATATCGGAGAACATCGAGGTCGTCTCGGTCGTCGGCCGGTTCCTCGAGCACTCGCGCATCTTCTGCTTCGAGCGTCCCGGCGAGACCGAGCGGATCTACATCGGCTCCGCCGACCTCATGCCTCGTAACCTCTACAACCGCGTGGAGCTGCTCACACCGATCGAGGATTCCAGTGCGCGCGCTGAACTGGTCGACATCCTCGACCGCGCGCTCGCGGACGACACTAACGCGTGGGTGCTCCACGAGGATGGCGGCTGGACGAGACGGACCCCGGGCGATGAGCCCCGCAGCGTCCAGCGCGAGCTGATCGAGCGCAGCGCAGAGCGCGCCACGGAGGCAGCGACGCCGTAGGCGCATCCCCGCGGCCGGACCGGCGCGCTTCGAGCGCGAACGTTGTCCGGCCCGGAGTCCGTGCCTGCGCCACACTCTCGCAGCCATGCAGCACGACGCGCAAGGATGGTGGCAGGCCGAGGCGGGCTCTGTGGAGCCGCTCACGGCCCTCCAAGAGGACGTATCGGCCGACGTCCTGGTGGTTGGCGGCGGCTACACCGGCCTGTGGTCGGCCTGGTTTGCGAAGCACCTCCAGCCGGAGGCCGAGGTCGTCCTCGTGGAGGCAGGGGTGTGCGGGTGCGGACCGAGCGGACGCAACGGCGGCTTCGCCAACGAGATGTGGTTTTCCCTGCCGACCTTGCGCCGCCGTTTCGGTGACGGTCCCGCTCTGGCCTTGGCGCGAGCTTCGAGCGACGCTGTCAACAGCGTGGGCCGCTGGTGTGAGGAGCAGGGCATCGATGCTTGGTTTCGCCAGGCCGGCTACCTGCAGGTCTCAACCACCGAGCTTCACGACCAGACCACAGGTGGCGTGCTCGAAGCCGTCGCGGAGCTGGGGGCGGAGGATGCGTGTCAGGCGCTCTCGAGCTCCGAGGTCGCGGCCCGCTGCGCCTCCCCGGTCTTTCGGGGCGGCGCCTTCTATCCGGGTGCTGCGACCGTGCAGCCGGCGCGGCTCGCGCACGGGCTGCGCGCGCGGCTGAGGGAGGCGGGGGTTCGCGTCTACGAGCGCACGCCCGCACGCCAGGTCACCTCAGCGAACGGCGGCGTCGAGGTCGAAACCTCTGGGGGCCGCGTCCACGCGCGCTCGGCCGTGCTGGCCGCGGGCGCGCAGTTGGGGAGCCTGCGCCCGCTGCGTCGGCGGCTCACCGTGACCTCCTCGCACATGCTGATCACCGAGCCGGTGCCGGATGTCCTCGAGGAGATCGGCTGGACCGGAGGCGAATGCATCACCGATTCCAGAGCGATGATCCACTACATGCGCACCACGCCGGACGGCCGAATCGCGTTCGGCTGGGGCGGGGGCAAGGTTGTGCCGGGAGCTCGTGTCGGACCAAGGGTCGACGTCGATGCGCGCGTCGTGGAGGAGGTCTCCTCCCACATGAGGCGATTCTTCCCACAGCTGGAGGGGCGGCGGATCGAACACGCGTGGGGCGGGCCGATCGACGTCTCGCCGAGCCACCTGCCGGTGATCGCCAGCATGCCCTGCGAACGCGCATTTGCGGCCTTTGGGTACACCGGGAATGGGGTCGGCCCCTCGCACATGATCGGGCGCACGCTCGCCGCTCTCGCGCTTGATCAGCGAGACGACCACACCGCCCTCCCGATCGTCGATCCGCCACCCCTCCACGTTCCGCCCGAGCCTTTCCGCTACGTGGGCGGAACGATCATCCGTTCAGCCCTCCTGCGCCTGGAGACCGTCCAGGAGGCCGGGCTCCAGCCGGATCCGCTCACCACCCTCGTGGCGGGGTTCCCCGAGCGCATCGGGATCCACGTGGGGCGCTAGCCGCGTCAACCGCGAAACGGTCGGGTGGCGAGCCGGTCGAAGACGGGGTCGGGGATCAGCTCGCGGATCCGAATCAGGGCTTTGGCCTGCCAGCCGACCGGATAGCGCGCCGAGGGGTTCTCCTCGAACAGGGCCGTCTCGATCGTCTTGGCGACGTCGTCGGCGGGCATGCCCGAGGCGTCGGCGTCAGCCATTCGCCGCTCGAAGCGCTCGAGCTCCTCCCGGTAGTGAGGCGGCGCCTCCGCTGGCAGCTCCGCCAGCAGTTCGGAGGTGCGACGCGCGGCCTTCTGCCAGATCTCACTCTCGGCCACCGCCGGCTCGATCACGATCACCTCGACGCCCGTGGGCTCGAGCTCCTTGCGCATCGATTCACCAACTGCCTCGATCGCGAACTTCGACGCGTGGTAGGCGCCGGCGTAGGGGAACGCCGCCTTGCCGCCAAGCGAGCCGACGAAGACCAGCCTCCCGCCATCCTGCCGCAAGCGCGGCAGAAATGCCTGCGCGACGGCCAGCTGGCCGACGACGTTGACCTCGAGCTGGCGACGAAACTCCTCGATCGGGAGGTATTCGAGTGGCCCCGGAAAGCCCTCGCCAGCGTTGTTTACGAGGCCGAGCAGGCGACCGCCGCCGATCGTATCCGCCATGTGCGCGCTCGCCGCCGCGATCGCGCTCGAGTCGGTCACGTCCAGATGGACGGCCTCGATCGGAACCCCCTTGCCGGCGGCCTCATCGCGAAGCGACGAAGCGTCCGCCTCCTCACGCACGCCGGCGTAGACCCGCAGACCTCGCCGGCTCAGCCGCAGCGCCGTCGCCCGACCGATGCCTGACGAGGTACCCGTCACAAGGACGGCGTTCGCGGAGGCGCTCATGGCTGCAGCAGGATCTTGAAGGCCCCGTCTTCCTTCTTCTGAAAGATCTCGTAGGCGTGCGGCGCCTCGTCGAGGCCCAGCTTGTGGGTGGCGAAGTCCTCCGTGCCGAGCGGATCATCGTCGTCGGTGACCAGCGGCAGGATCTCGGGAATCCACCGCTTGACGTGCGCTTGGCCCATGCGGATCTGGATGCCCTTGTCGAACATGGTCATCATCGGCATCGGGTCGATCATGCCGCCGTAGACACCGGAGATCGACAGCGTTCCCCCACGTCTCACGGTGGCGATGCAATCGTTGAGAGCCACCATTCGGTCGATTCCCGCCTTCTCGATCATCGGCTTGGCGACCGCGTCGGGAAGCACGCCCGCCGCAGCCTGCGCGGCCTTGCCGAACGGCGCTCCGTGTGCCTCCATTCCGACGGCCTCGATCACGGAGTCAGGCCCGCGCCCCTCGGTCATCTCACGAATCGCCTCGGGCGCCGAGTCAACCTCGCGCAGGTCCACGACCTCGATGCCGCGCTCCCGCGCCATCGCGAGGCGCTCGTCGACCAGGTCGACCCCGATCACGCGATGCCCGCGGTGAAGAGCGATCCTGGCGGCCATCTGCCCGATGGGCCCCAGCCCGTAGATGGCCACCGAGCCACCCTTGGGCGGGTCCGCGTACTCGACGGCCTGCCACGCCGTCGGCAGGACGTCCGAGAGATAGACGAAGCGGTCGTCCGGCGGGCCCTCCGGGACCTTGATCGGGCCGAAGTGCGCTTGGGGCACGCGCAGGTACTCGGCCTGCCCCCCGGGCACCTGGCCGTAGAGCTTCGTGTACCCGAACAGCGAGGCGCCCTTGTCCTGCTCGCGATTCTGGGTCGTCTCGCACTGAGCGAATAGCTCTAGGTCGCACATGAAGCAGGAGCCGCAAGAGATGTTGAAGGGGATCACCACGCGATCGCCAGCCTCGATGTCGGTGACCTCGTCGCCGACCTCCTCGACGATTCCCATCGGCTCGTGGCCGAGCACGTCGCCCGGGTCGATGAAGGCGCCGAGAACCTCGTAGAGGTGAAGGTCAGAGCCGCAGATGCCGCTCGAGGTGACGCGAATGATCGCGTCGGTCGGCTTCTCGACCTTGGGATCGGGGACCTCAGTGACCTCGACCTTGCGCTTCCCCTGCCAGGTAACTGCCTTCATCAGTACGTCGCTCCTTTTGTCTCGCCAGCCGTGCCGAACCCCCGGAGCTCCCTTCTACCCCCTCCCGGACCCGTGACACTTGGGGTGAGCGCCGCGCTGATTCGTACGATCGAGGGCATGGAGGGCAGTCCCCGCATCGCTCACGTGGACATGGACGCCTTCTACGTCGCCGTGGAGCTGTTGCGCCGACCGGAGCTGCGAGGCAAGCCGGTCGTCGTGTCGGGCTCGGGTCCGCGCGCGGTCGTGACAACGGCGTCGTATGAGGCCCGGCCGTTCGGGGTCGGATCGGCGATGCCGGCCTCGATCGCGCGCCGCAGGTGCCCAGACGCGATCTTCGTGGAGCCGGACTTCACCTACTACCGAGCCAAGTCAGCCGAGGTGAAGGCGGTCGTGGACGAGCTCGGCCAGCCCGGAGAATGGGTCTCGCTGGACGAGGTCTACCTCGACCTGTCCGGGCTCTCGTTCCCGGTGGAGACGATGAGCGGCCTCGTGCGCGAGATCCGCGAGCGGGTCGGGCTCGATGCGTCGGTCGGCATCGGGCCCAACAAGCTGGTCGCCAAAGTCGCTTCCGACGCCGAGAAGCCCCGCGGCTTCGTCGTGCTCACGCGGCAGCAGGCGGCTGAGCGCTTCGCGGAAGAGAGCCCCCGCCTGCTCCCCGGCATTGGGCCCAAGACAGCGAAGCGGCTCGAGGGTTACGGGGTGCGGACCATCGGTGTCTTGCAGCGCTGCACGCTCGAAGGCTTGATCGAGCGCTTCGGGGAGAACCACGGAAAGCACCTTCATGACCTCGCGCATTTCCGCCACGAGTCCCCGATCACAACCGATCGAGTGGCCAAGTCGCGATCGGTCGAGTCCACCTTCGATCGCGACCTGAGCGACGTGGCCGAGATGGAGCGAGTCCTGCGCGAACAGGCCGCGCGACTTGCCGAAGGACTCGCAAAGCGCGGTACCGTCGGCCGCACGGTTGGGATCAAGGTGCGTCTCGACGACTTCTCGACGATCACCCGGGCGCGGACGCTGCCCGACGCCACGGGTGAGGCGGCCACGATTGCCGAGGTGGCTGTCGCGCTCATTCGCGAGAACCGACCGGATCGCCCCGTGCGGCTGCTTGGCGTGCGGTTGGCCGGGTTCGCGGACGGGGATGAGCCCTCCGCCGAGGCGGCGGACCAGACGGCGCTTCACGTGGACGCCGCGTAGGCGGCTCGCCCGGCTCAGGGGCGGGATGAACAACAACTGGGCTAGGCGGTGGAGGCGGTTGCGAGGCCCGAGCCACTCCGGTCTCCCGCAATCGACTAAGTGGCGCGAAAGTCCCGCATGTCGGGACCGATGCGCCAAGCGGCCTTGACCGCGGAGGCCTCACGTGACACTGGTCGCGGCCCGGTGAATCATCCCCGCCACGCCTTCAATGCCAGTTGTTCTTGGCTCAGGCTGCGAGCGCGCGCACCAGATCGCAGATGGCGGGCGCGTAGCGGTAGGTGAGGCCGCCGTGCTTGCCGTCGAAGAGCTCGACCGTGTGGTCGACGCCGAGTTTCCCGAGCTCGTTCGAGACCGCCTGCGCTCCGAGGTCGAGGAAGTACTCGTCGCCCTTGCCCGCATCAAGATGGATGTGCCGTATGGAGCGCAGGGCGTCGGCCGACCGAGGGACCATGCGCACGGGGTCGAGATCGAGCCAGCGCTGCCAGACATCCTCGATCGTGCGCCCCGTGTCGATCTCGAAGGGCAGGAGCGCCTTGCCGGGCCGCTCGGGATCCGGCGAGTAGGAGGCGGCGTAGCCGTAGACCTCGAGCGGGCCGCCGTGCTTTTCGAAGGTGATGGGGTCGGCCTTCGCCAGATTCTCGAAGAAGACGTCGTAGGAGCCCTCGTAGTCGTCGCGGAGCAGCCGGGCCACCGCTCGGAAGTCGGCGAGGTACGCGCACTCGAACAGGGCGTCGCCGGCGTGCGAGACGAGCCCGCCGAAGATGCCGGGGCGCATCATCGGCACGATCATGGCGCCGTAGCCGCCGGATGACTTGCCGGTGATCCCGCGCCGCGTCTGCTCCGCCGCGGTCGGGTAGCGCTCGTCGACGAATGCCACCACCTCGTCGCAGAGATACGACTGGTAGGGACCCGTGCCCGTGGAGTCGAGAAACTGGGAGCCCCCGAAGGTGGTCCAGCAGTCGACGAAGGCGACGATCGCGTCGGGGCACGCGCCCGTTGCGAACGCGTCGTCGAGGCGCTCGATCATATGGCGCTCCCAGGGCGTCCTGTTCGTCCACATGTCGAGCTGGCCCGTGAAGCCCTGGATCACGTAGACCGATGGCAGGTCACGAGGGTGGTCGAGCTCGACGCCGGGCGGGCGGTAGACCCAAAGCGGCCGGCGGGTGGGATCGTCGAGAGGATTGCCGGCCAAGAGCTCGGACTCGACGACCAGGTGGTCGAGGCTGCCGGCCAGGGGGCGCTCCCAGGGGGCGCCCGCCGGCCCCTCGACCTCGCGGAGGCTCACGACCAGCGCGAGGTGACGACCTTCTTGCGGGTGTAGAAGTCCACCGCGTCGGCGCCGTTGGCGTGCAGGTCGCCGTCGATGGAGTCCTTCCAGCCCGAGAACGGGAACCAGGCCACCGGCGCCGCGACCCCCACGTTGACGCCGATCATCCCCGCCTCGACGCCGAAGCGATAGGCACGCGCGGCGCCTCCCGACGTGGTGAAGATCGAGCCCGCGTTGCCGAGATTGGATCCGTTCACGAACTCGAGGGCGTCGTCGAGATCGTCCGCGCGGATCAGCGTGAGCAGCGGACCGAACAGCTCGGTGCGTGCCACCTCGGACTCGTGATCGCCGGTTTCGACGATGGTCGGGCCCAGGATCGTCTCGCCCGGGCCTGGGTCGGCGTCGCGGCCGTCCAGGACGAGCTCGGCATCCTCGGAGAGAGCTCGCTCCACGGCCCCGGCCACGCGCTCCCTGGCCTCGGGGGCCACGAGCGGGCAGACGTCGGTCGCGGGGTCGTCACCGGGCCCGATGTGCAGCTCCCGCGCGGCGGCCACGAGCGCGTCACGGACCTCGTCCTGGCGCTCCCTCTCACCAACGAGGACGGCAACGGAGCCGGCCAGACAGCGCTGGCCGGCGGCCCCGAAAGCCGAGCTCATGATCGCCGGAATCGAGGTGTCCAGGTCGGCGTCCGGCATCACGACGAGCGAGTTCTTCGCCCCGCCGAGGGCCTGGCAGCGCTTGCCGGTTGCGGCCGACCGTTCGGCCACGTAGCGAGCCGTGGAAGCCTGGCCCACGAAGGAGATCGCGTCGATCCCCGGGTGCTCAAGGATCGCGTTCACGGCGTCGCGGCCACCGTGCACCAGATTCACCAGGCCGCGCGGGATCTGGTCGATCCCGTCGATCAGCTCGAGAATGCGCTCTGAGGGACGGGGGTCGCGCTCGGAGGGCTTCAGGATGAAGCCGTTGCCGCAGGCGACCGCGAAGGGCAGGAACCAAAGCGGGATCATCGCCGGGAAGTTGAACGGCGTGATCGCCGCGACCACGCCAACCGGCTGGCGGACGAGCTCGACGTCCACGCCGCCGCCAACGCCTTCCAGGTTCTCGCCCTTCAGGAGGTGGGGGATCCCCGTCGCCGCCTCGGTCGACTCGATCCCGCGGAGGACCTCCCCGCGGGCATCGTCGATCGCCTTGCCCATGTCGGCGGTGACGAGGTCGGCGATCTCGTTGCGGTGCTCCCACAGAGTCTCTCTGAGGGCCATGACCGCGCGGGCGCGGCGCTGGACGGCTACACCGCGCCACTCGCGCTGCGCCTCGCTGGCCGCCGCGACCGCGGCGTCGACCTCGGCCGCGCCGGACAGCGGGATGAGCGCGGCTACCTCGCCGGTGGCGGGATCGATGTCCTCGAGCGTTTCGACGTCGGAGGCGGGCGCCCAGGCGCCGCCGATGTAGTTGTCGAGCGTGCGGGTTGCGGTGGGGGTTGCGGTTGGCTTCATGCTCCTGCTCCGTCGTGGGGTGATGCGTCGCGGGTGCGCGAGTACTCCGAGTAGGGGTACCACCAGTCCTTCGGCGCGATCTCGGTCTCGATGTGAACGTGCTTGGTCTCCTGAAAAGCCTCGAGGCCCTCGCGGCCCAGCTCCCGTCCGAGCCCCGACTGCTTGAAGCCTCCGAACGGCCCCGCGTCGTTGTCGGTGAGCGGGTCGTTGAACCAGACCGTGCCGGCCTTGACCTCTCGCAGGCAGCGGATCACGTTGGAGAGGTCGCGCGTGTAAATGTTCGCGCCGAGGCCGAACCGGGTGGAGTTGGCGAGCTCGATTGCCTCGTCGAGGGAGCTGACCCGAACGAGAGGTGCTACCGGGCCGAAGGTCTCCTCCCGCAGCAAGTCGGTCTCGACGGGCGCGCCTGTGACGACCGCCGGGGCGAAGAAGTGCCCGCGGTCGTGGCCGGCGTCCCCGCCCCCAACGACCACCTCGGCGCCGGCGTCGACGGCCGCTTCGACCTGGGCCGCGACCTTCTGGCGCTGTGTCGCCGAGACCATCGGGCCGACGTCCGTGGCGTCATCGGTCGGGTCGCCGACGATCAGGCTCGAGGTCGTGTCCGTGAATGCCTGCAGGTAGTCGTCGTAGACGTCGTCCATGACGTAGAAGCGCTCGGCCGACGTGCAGACCTGACCGGCGTTTAAGAAGGCGGCCCACACGCCGCCGCGGGCGGCGACGTCGATGCGCTCCGCAACGTCCGAGCAGACGATGAACGGGTCCTTGCCGCCCATCTCGAGATTGATGCGAGCAACCCGCTCTCCGCACACCGAAGCGATCTTCTTGCCCGTTGGCACCGACCCCGTGAACGCCACGCAGGCGATTCGCTCGTCGGCAACGATCGCGCCGCCAACGTCCCCAGCGCCGGCGACCAGGTTGACGACGCCGGGCGGGAGATGATCGAGACAAGACGTGAGCGCGAGGGTGGAGAGGGGCGTCACCTCGGACGGCTTGCATACGGTGGCGTTTCCTGCCGCGAGCGCTGGGGCGAGCTTCCAGGTGAGGAGCAGGAGCGGGTAGTTCCAGGGCACGATGCAGCCGACCGGGCCCACCGGGTCCTTGACGACAAGCGCGAGCTGAGACGCCTCGATGGATGGGATGACGCGACCGGCGGAGTCGCGGCCGATCTCCGCGTAGTAGTCGAACGCGGCGGCGCACCAGTCGATCTCGTCGCGATTCTCGATCAGCGGTTTGCCGCCCTCAGCGGTCATGAGCGGGGCCAGGTGCTCCGCGTCTTGCCGCAGGCGCGCCGCGACCTCGTGCAGCATCTCGCCACGCTCGACGGCGGGCGTGCGCTCCCAGCCGCGCTGGGCCTCGGCCGCTGCGGCCACCGCCGCCGAGACCTGGTCCAGCGAGGCCGAGCCAATCGTTGCGACCGTCGCCTCGGTCGCGGGGTTCTCCACAGCGAGCTCGTCGCCGTCGCCGGCGACCTGCTCACCGCCGATGAGCAGGCGCTCCTCTATCTCCTTCTCCTCCATCGAGGGCCGATGCTAGCGGTGGCGTTGCGGAGTCCGAGTACAACGCGGTCTGCCGGCGCTCGCCGGTTCGGCGTGCGAGACTTCCAGCGCAATGGCCGAGGAGTGGCGCGTCGAGGTGGAGTTGCAGGAAGAGGGGCATGACCTCTCCCTGGGCGAGCGGCTGCGCACGCTCGACCTCGATGACGAGGCGCGCGAGCGGCTCGGAGGAAGCGTGATCGTCACCCGTGACGGGGCGAAGATGTTCCTCTACGCCGGCTCTGAGGCAGCCGCCCGCGAGGCGAGCCGGGTGATCACGCAGATCGTGGCTGATGAGGGTCTAGAGGCCGACGTCGAGGTCACCCATTGGGACCCGGGCGATCACGCCTGGGAGGACATCTCCTCCCGCGCGGCCGAGCACCCCGACGACCAGGGACATCCCGAGGAGCGTGCGACGGGGGTCCCGTTTCTCGTCTTCCTGGACTCGCACAAGCCCCAGTTCCTGCGCGATCTGGGGTTGTAGGTCGAGCGGTACTTTCGCGCCATCCAACCGTCCGCGCCCACCCCACGGCATCGAAGCCCTCGGCCCGTCCCGCAGCACCAGCGCGTTGGCCGGCGCAAAGCTCTTCCAGTCGTTGTTCAGGTAGGCGAACACCTCGGCCCGGCGACGCCACTGCCCGATCCGCCGGCGCCACGCGGTGAGCTCCGACGCCGAATAGTTGCCGTCGCGACCGCGGCGTCCGTAGTGCAGGCGGAGCAGCGTCCAATCCGCCGTCAGCTCTCGCGCTTGAAACGGCCACTTCGGGTGGTCGCCGATCACGAGTGCGGCTTGGTGGTCGCGGAGCAGCCGGTAGACCGGCGGCTGAAACCAGCTCTGGTGACGAAACTCGAATGCGTGGCGTCCTGGCGGGAGGGCCTCCAGGGCGTTGGCCAGCCTGGTGTCATCGCGCTGGAAGTTGGCCGGGAGCTGCCAGAGGATCACGGCGAGCTTGTCCGCCTCGACGAGCGGCTCGATCCGCTCATGAAGCCGCGCGATGCCATCGGCGACCGTGGTCAGGCGCTTTACGTGCGTCAGGTACCGGCTCGCCTTGACGGTGAACTCGAAGCCGGCCGGGGTTTCCGCCTCCCATGCGGCCACGGCCTCTCGTGAGGGCAGCCGGTAGAACGTGTTGTTGACCTCGACGGTGTCGAAGACCTCCGCGTAGCGCTCTAGCCAGCGACGTTGAGGGAGGCCCTCCGGGTAGAGGGTGCCGCGCCAGTCGCGGTAAACCCAACCCGAACAGCCGACTCTGATGGGAGGCGTACTGCCCCCGCTCTACTGCGCGGTGCCTGCCCCGTCGCGCAGGGCCGTGAGGGCCTCGTCGCGTGTGCCCACGAGCCCCATCGCGTGGTCGAGGCCGGTGATCTCCAGCAGGCGGCTCACCTGCGAGTCGGGGCAGCAGATGCCGAAGCCCCGGTTGCCGTTCGCGGTAACGCGCTCGCGGGCACCCACGAGCGCTGCGAGCCCGCTCGAATCGATGAACTCGCAGGAGGAGAGGTCCACGAGCACGTTGGACTCGCCCGAGTTGATGACCTCGTCCAGGTGCGCCTGGAGGTCTGGAACCGTCGCCTGATCGAGCTCTCCAACGATCTCGGCGGACTGGATGTCGCCGTCCAGCCTGGAGATCTTCACGTCGAAGCCAGGCGTCATCGGCGTGCGCTCGGTCGTTGTTGGTTAACGGCAGCTTCGGTCATTTGAGTAACGGGATTCGGGATCTCGTCGCGCGCCGTTTGGATCGATCGCGATCGCTCCCGCTCGCCCTTGGCACATGATCTGCTCGACGGCCACGTCGGTGGTCCCCGAACCTCGCTGCATGTTAGTCGGCGTGCAGCGAAAAGTCGCTTGCCAAAGGCCCTTTGGGCGACTAGATTCGATCAGCGCCACGCGATGTTGGCGCATCCGGCGTCCTGATGAACAAGATTCTCTCGAAAGCGACCAGCTTCGCCGCCTCCATCGGTGGCGGGATCGAGCGCAACGATCGGCTGGGGGCGCTGGCGGGCTTGGGCTCGCTCGTGGTACTGCTGGCCGCCGACCTCGCCTGGGGCGAGAGCGTGGTGCTAACCGGCACGTTCATCGTGGCCCCGTTCATCGCCGCGCTGTGGGCCGGAGCTGGGATCACCGTGGTGGTCTCGCTTGCCGCGTTGGCCGCGGCCGCGCTGAGCGGCGCCTGGAACATGAACTTCGGGGGAACCGACTACGACGTACGCATGGCCGTGCTGTTCTTCGGTGCGGCACTCGCGGTCGCGAGCGCATGGGCGCGCGAGCGGGCTCGGCAAAGCACGAAGCGGCTGGAGCTGCTCGACGAGGTTGGCGCCATCGCCGATGGGTCGCTGCCACTGGCGGAGACGCTCGAGCGCGTGCTGGAGGTCATCGTTACGCCGTTCGCCGATTTCTGCATGGTGGACGCCATCCATGATCGACGCGTCATCAGGTCTGCCGTTCGCGCCGGTGGGCGGGATGACCTGCAAGACGTTGAGCGCTATCTGAAGGAGCGGGCACCAAGCCTGCCGGACTGGATGACCCGGCGCGAGGCGCCGTTTCCGCGACATCCCCGCTTTATCCCGCGATTCACCGATGACGACCTCGAGCGACTCTCCCACGACCCCGACGATCTCGAGCGGCTGCGAGAGCTCGGCCTCTCCTCCGCGATCACCGTCGCGATGATCGCTCGCGGCCGTCTGCTCGGTGCGCTCACGTTCGGCTTGTCCTGGTCCGGTCGGACCTACTCCATCGAGGACGTGCGCTTTGCCCAGGCTCTGGCCGGCAGGGTCGCGCTCGCGCTTGACAACGCGGGGCTCTTCTCGGATCTGGAGAGCGTCGAGCGGCGGATGGACAACGTCATGTCGTTGCTCGACGAGGCCGTCGTCATCCACGACGCGCAGGGTGAGCTCATCTTCGCCAACCCCGCCGCAAAGACGCTCATGGGATTCGAACCGAGCGAGGATCCGACGATCATGTCGATGGCCGAGATCGAGAAGCGATTTCAGGTTCGGGCCGAGGACGGCCGCAGGTTGGCGGCCGAAGCCGTGATCGGGCAACGCGCCCTGAGCGACACGGCTGACGGGCCCCTGGTGGTCCGCGCGATGATCGAGGATTCCCACCGCGAGCGGTGGCTGGTCACGCGCGCCAAACCGATCATGGGGCCCGACGGGCAGCCGCTCTACTCGGTGACCGCGATGGAGGACGTGACGGCGCTGAAGAGGGCCGAGTTCTCTCAGCGAATCCTCGCCAACGTCGGCGACCTCGTGGCCACCTCGTCCGACCACGACCTGCTGCTGCGGGGCCTCGCTGAGCTCGTCGTGCCGGACTTCGCCGAGTGGTGCACGATCGACGTCCCGAGCGAGACCGGCGTGATCGAGCAGGCGGCTCTTGCGCACGAGGACGACAGGCGGCGGCGCCTGGTAGCTGACCTGCGCAACCGCTATCCGGTCCACGCTTCGGATCCGGACGGCATCGCCGAGGTGATCCGCTCGGGCGCTGCTCAGTTGATCGCGATGCCCGACGAGATGATCGAGCGCGTCGCTATCGACGACGAGCACGCCCGGTTGATGCGCTGGATCGGGCTGCGGTCCGCGATGATGGTGCCGATGACCTCGGGCGGGCGCACGCTGGGCGCGGTCGCCTTTGGCAACGGCCCCGACGGTCGGGACTTCGATGAGGAGGATCTCGAGCTGGCTGTGGAGCTCGCCAGGCGGGCGGGCACGGCCGTCGAGAACGCTCGTCTCGCCGAGGAGCGCGCGGAGGTCGCCCGCGTCCTTCAGGAGGGGCTCATGCCCCCTGCGCTGCCGCACATGCGCGGCTGGGAGACGGCCGCCGTCTATCAGCCCGCCGGCGAAGTTAATGCCGTGGGAGGGGACTTCTACGATGCCTTTGAGGTCGACGGCGGGTGGATGGTCGTCGTGGGGGACGTGGTCGGCAGAGGGGCAGCAGCAGCGTCGCTGACCGCGCTCGCCCGGCACACGATCAGGACGGCCGGGCTCCTGACGGGGGATCCCTGCACATCGCTGGCGCTGCTTGACACCGCCCTGCGCGCACGGGGGGAGATCGCTCTGTGTACGGTCGCAATCCTCGTCCTCCCGCGGGTCGATGATGGCCCGGCGGAGATCTCGTTCGTATCCGCTGGGCATCCCTTGCCGCTGCGGATACGCGACGGTGAGGTCGAGGACGTCGGGAATCCCGGGCCTCTGCTGGGCGCTTTCGAGGGCTCGAGCTGGACTCCTGAGCGAATCGAGCTTTTGCCCGGCGACCAGCTCGTCCTCTACACCGACGGCGTGATCGAGGCCAGGGGAAAGGCAGACCGCTTCGGAGAGGCGCGTCTGCGCGCTCAGCTGGTCGGCGCCGATCGTCCCCTCACCACGGTCGGGAAGGTCACCGCAGCGCTCGAGGCCTTCCTGGGTGGCGAGCCCGACGACGACGTTGCAGTCGTCGCGGTGCGTCGAGCAGGCGCCCAGCAGCTCTCCCAGTCACCGGAGCGAAGCGACGCGGGTATCGCCCTGCCGAGCTGAGAGGCGATCGCTGAGCGGTTCGGATGAGTGCTCCGATGCCGTAGCGGGTACCGATCTTGGAGATGGGAGCCTCAGCAGGGATCAAGCTCAGCCTGCCCGCGCGCGCGGAGAGCGTGGCCACGGCCCGGCGCGCTGTCGCCGGCTTGGGCCGGCGACTCGGGCTCAACGAGCGGCGGATCGACGATCTGCGCACGGTCGTGTCCGAGGCATGCATGAACGCGGCGCTGCACGCCTACGAGGATCCGAACGGTCGATTTGAGGTGAGCGCCATGCCGCAGGACGAGGCCCTGTGCATCACCGTCAGCGATCGCGGCCGCGGCATCCGCCCGAGGACGGCGTCCGAGAAGAGCGGCGCGCGCTTGGGGCTGTTGCTGATCGCTGCGCTCTCGGAGAGTGTCGAGATCGCCAGGCGTCGGGGCGGTGGCACCCGGCTGCGAATCCGGTTTGCACCCAGCGCACCCTGACGCCCAGCCATCGGAAAACGGTGCGAGCAGGCCGGTTTGCGCATAGGGTGGCGCCAGCTTGCCCACCTCGTCGCATGCCGTGATCCGCAGGGCCTACCGCGCCTTCGCCGCGCGCGATCTGGAGACGCTGCGCGAGCTCAGCCACGCCGAAGTCGAGATCCACACCGTGACCGGTGTCATCGCCGCCCGCGATGAGCCCTATCGCGGGCATGACGGCCTCGAGTCCTACCTCCATGATGTGAGCAGCGTCTGGGACGAGCTCGAGCTCATCCCCGCTGAGTTTCATGACCTCGACGACGGAGGCGTCTTGGTGTTCGGAAGGGCGCGTGCGCGTCGCGGGTCCACTCTCGTGGACTCGCCCACAGCGTGGGTCTGGACCCTGGAGGACCACCGCGTCACTTCAGCCCGGGTGTTCGGCGACGCGGACGCGGCGCTGGCGCTCCTGAACGACCGCGACTAGGAGCCGTTGGTCTCCAGCAGGCGGATCACCGCGCGCTCGATCGTTCGCTGGGTCTTCGGATCAAAGACCTTCTCGGGCAAGTCCACCTGCTGGAGCGTCCTCTCGATCGTTTGGCCCACGCTGAACGAGTCGATGATGCGCGGATCGATGTAGGACTGTCTGCAGACGGCTGGCGTGTTGCCGAGGAAAAACGCGACGCCCGCCACCGCCTCGTTGATCCGTCGCTTGCGACCGGTCTTCGTCTCGGGCACGGGCCCAGTCGAGGCCAGCGCCACCGCTGCGAGAACGGTGGCGCTCCAGGTGCGGAAGTCCTTTGCCGAGTAGTCGCCCCGGGCCGCCTCCTTGATGTAAGCGTTCACGTCGTCGGAGCGGACGTCGTACCAGCCGCCGTTCTGGCGGTAGGCGAGGAGCTCGGGTGGCTCCTTCGAGCGACGGCGCCGAAGGATCGCCATGACCTCTGCGATCTCGGGGTCCCGGATGACCTGCTCTCGCTCCTGGCCACCCTTGGCCGTGTACTCGAAGTGGATCTCGTTCCCGAGCAGATGCACGTGCTCCCGGCGCAACGTGGCCAGGCCGTACGTCTCGTTTTTCTCGGCGTAGTCCTCGCCCCCGACACGGAAGGAGCCACGATCCAGCAGGCGCACCGCGCACGCGAGCACACGCTCGCGACTCATCTCGTCGTCAGGCACGCCGAGGTCGGCGGCCACGCGCCGCCGCAGCTTTGGAAGGTCCTTGGCGAAGTCCAGCATCGCGTCAAACTTCTGCTGGTCTCGCCGCATGCGCCAGCGCTCGTGGTAGAGGTACTGCTTGCGTCCTGCGTCGTCGATCCCCGTTGCCTGCAGATGGCCCATCGGGTCGGAGCAGATCCAGACGTCCTTCCACGCAGGCGGTATCGCCAGATCCGCCAGGCGCTGGGCCGTCTCGAGGTCCGTGATCCGTTCCCCGCTCTCGTCCAGATACTCGAACCCGCGGCCGCGGCCGCGCCTGCGGATCCCTGGCCCCGAGCAGTCGCTGCGCCTCAGTCTCGCCATGCCCTACGCCTGTTTCCCCGCCTTGGCCGCGGGTAATCGCCCCGCTCCCTCGAGCGGGTCCCTGCGCGATACGCGAAGTGCCACCGGCTCGCCGGGGGCAAGTCGCTTAGTTGCGGTGCCTGCCTCCCAGGTATCCGTCGCAGAGCTCGTCCAGCGGAGGGTTCTCCACCGGACAGGCCAAGCCGTCCGCACCAACCCCCGGCTCGCCGGGGTGCGGAAGGATGAGCATCTCCTCGGTGATGGGTTTAACGGCGGGGTTCTCCAAAGGACCGACGCCGTTTCCACCCCCGAGCGGCTCCGCGATGGCCGCCAGCTCGTCTTCGATTTTCTCCAGAGTGAGTTTCATTTCCTGGTATGAGCCTACCCGGCTTGCGCTGATCTAAAAAACCTTCAGGATCCGGCGCGCTGTAAAGCCTCCGGCCCGTCGATGAGGTGCAGGTAGTCGGCCGCATCGATCGTCCGGAAGAGCGACTCGACGGGCTCCGAGCCGCGGATAACGATGCGCAACGGCTCCCCACCCTTGCCTCTCTCTCGCTCGTGGGCGCTCAGGACCACCGACAGCCCAGAAGAGTCCATGAAGGTAACGGAGCGCAGATCGAGCACCAGGGCGTCCGCGGCAGCGACCTCCTCAGACGAGATCGCTGCGCGCAATGTGGGAGCGGCAAACACGTCCAGCTCGCCGCACAGCGCCAGCCAAGCGACACCTCCGCGTACCGCGAGCCGCGTGCCGAAGGCTTCGCGTGCCGGTAGCTCGGAGGCCGGCATGGGGTACCCGAACGCCTCGGAGGCATCCATTTTCTCGGCAATACCCAGGCGAGCGAATGAGAAAACGAGAATGCCCGTCGCCGCTCAGGCCACGTGCTTGGCCGCCAGGGCGAGGTCGCGCACGAACTCCGCGTGCGCCAGTTCGCGCTCCTCGGCGTCGTCGATACGGAGCAGGGATGAGGGGTGGACGGTGGCCGTGGCGGTGCAAAGCTCGGTTTCGACGATCTTCCCCCGCTCCTTGGTGACGCGGAAGCTGGCGCCAAGCAGGGCGCGGGCAGCGGTGGCGCCCAGGCAAACCACGAGCTCGGGAGCGACCGCGGCGATCTCTCCCTCGAGCCACGGCAGGCAGGCGCGCACCTCCACAGCGCTCGGACGCTGGTGCAGGCGCCGCTTTCCGCGGCCTGCCTTCCACTTGAAGTGCTTGACCGCGTTCGTGACGTACACCTCGTCGCGCTCGATCTCGGCCTCCGCCAAGCTTTCGGCGAGGACACGGCCGGCGGGCCCCACGAACGGCTCGCCTTCGCGATCCTCGCGGTCGCCCGGCTGCTCTCCCACCAACATCAGCCTGGCCTTCGCGGCGCCCTTGCCGAAGACGGTTTGGGTCGCGTTTCGGTGGAGCTCGCAGCCCTCGCACCCTGCTGCGGCCTCGCGCAGGGCCTTCAGCGACCTGCGCTCGGGAAGGAAGGGCTCGGCGGTCGGGACGTCGGTTGCCCGGGACACATGGTCCGGCTACCCGCTCGTACTGACGCTCAGCCGCCCGCCGCGCCCGGAGAGGGGGCGGGCGTGGCCATGTACGGATCGTCCTCGTCGTCGGGGACCGCGGCGGCGAGCTTCTCCGCCCGCCGCTGCTGCCAGACGGTGAACGCCATCACTGCAACGGTCGCCATGAACAGGATCGTCGCGATCGTGTTCACCTCCACCGGGATTCCCCGCTGCGAGGCGCCGAAGATGTAGAGGGGGAACGTCACGGTCGTGCCCGAGGTGAAGTTCGAGATCACGAAGTCGTCGATCGAGAGCGCGAACGCGAGCAGACCGCCCCCGATCACCCCGGGCATGATCAGCGGCAGCGTCACCAGGCGGAAGGTCGTAAACGCGCCGGCGCCGAGGTCGCGCGCCGCCTCCTCCAGGCTTCGGTCGAAGCCGATCAGCCGCGAGCGCACCACGATGACGACGAACGAGATCGAGAACATGACGTGCGCCAAGAGCAGCGTCACGAAGCCGGTCGAGACCTCGAAGTAGACGAACATCGAGAGCAGCGCGGCGCCGACCACGACCTCGGGCGTCGCCGTCGGGATCACGATCAGGAAGTTCGTCGGCGACGCGACCGCGGAACTGGTGGCGGACGAGCGCCAGGGCGATCATCGTGCCCAGGATCGTGGCGACGAGCGTGGAGAGGGCCGCCAACTCGAGGCTCGTGATGAGCGCGTCGTTCAGCTCCGGGATGCTGAACGCGTCCTTCCAGTGCTCGAGCGTGAACCCGCTCCAGATGAAGTTGAACTTGCCCTCAGGGTCGTTGAACGAGAAGACCGCGATCACGACGATCGGGATCAGCATGTAGGCGACGGCGAGGCCGGCGAAGACGTTGACGCCATTTCGGCGTAGCCAGCTCATGTGCGCTCGGGCTCCTCACCCATGAGCGACTCGGACCCGGCGAAGCGGATGTAGATGAAGACCAGGACCATGATCACCGCCAACATCACGAACGCGAGCGCCGCCGCGACCGGGTAGTCCCTGACCTCCAGGTACTGCGACTGGATCACGTTCCCGATCATCGACTGTCCCGGTCCCCCGAGGAAGTCGGCGTTGATGTAGTCGCCGCTCGCCGGGATGAATGTGAGCAGCGTGCCGGCGATCACGCCCGGCATCGAGAGGGGCAGCGTCACCCGCAGGAACGCCTCACGCGAGGACGCGTAGAGATCCCGCGCCGCCTCGATCAGGCGCTCGTCGATCTGCTCGAGGCTCGCGTAGATCGGCAGCACCATGAACGGCAGGAAGTTGTAGGTGAGCCCCGCGATCACCGACGTGGCCGTGTCGAGCACGCGGCCGTTCTCGGCGACGATCCCGAGCGTCTGCAGGACGCCGACGATCGGGCCCTCGTCGGCGAGGATGGTCTGCCAGGCCAGGGTCCGGATCAGGTACGTCGTAAAGAACGGCGCGATCACGGCGAACAAAAGGACGTTGCGCCACCTGCCCGCCTTGAACGCGATCGCGTAGGAGAGCGGGTAGGCGATCAGGAGGGCCAGGACCGTGGCGATGCCCGAATAGATGAAGGTACGGCCGAACTGCGTGTTGAAGTCCGAGACCGCGCTGCCGAAGTTGCTCCACTCCGCTGTGAAGGAGTAACCCTCCTCGAGCGTGCCGGAGTTCAGCGAGATGTACGCCATGAACGCCATCGGCAGCACGAAGAAGATGACCAGCCACAGCATCCCCGGTCCGAGGAGGCCGTAGGCGGTCGAGCGGCGTGCCTTCATCGGCTGATCACGCGGTCTTCAGCGTTGCGGGTTGGGGCTCCGCCTAGCCCGTCAGCACCGCCTGGAACGCGCGGTCGATCTCCTGCTCGTCCTCGGCAGGCGGGCTCGGCTGCGAGGAGCAGTTCTCGATGTACTGCTCGTCGGGGAAGACCAGGTCGCTCTTCGCGGCGGCGGAGCCCTGCTTCTCGAGGATCTCCTTGACGCCGTCGACCGGGCTCACGTAGTAGTTGTAGTCCGTGATCTGCGCCTGGTTCTCGGGGTCGTAGACGTAGTCCATGAAGGCGTAGGCCGCGGTCGGGTTCGGCGCGCCAACGGGGATCACCATGTTGTCCGACCACTGGATGCAGCCCTCCTCCGGCATCACGAACTCGATGTCCGGGTTGTCGGCCTGGAGCTGGACGGCGTCGCCGGACCACCCGATCGCGGCGATCGCATCGCCGCGGGCGAGGTCCGCCGTGTAGTCGTTGCCTGTGAAGTCGCCGATCTGGCCGGAATCGACTGCCTCCTGCATCTTGTCGATCGCCGCCATCCAGTCGTCAGTGGTGGCATTTTCGACGTCCACGCCCTCGCTCTTCATGATCAGCGGGATGGTGTCGCGCAGCTCGGTGAGCACGGAGACCTCGCCCTTGTACTTCGGGTCGAAGAGATCCTGGATCGACTTGATGTCCGGCGCCAGCTTCGTGTTGACGACGAGCCCCGTCATACCGCTCTGCCAGGGAGCCGAGAAGTTTCGCTCCGGATCAAACGAGGGACTCTCGACGTTCGCGGCGAGGTTCTCGGTGACGTTCGGGATCGCTTCCTTGTCGAAGTTCTGCAGGTACCCGAGGTCGTACATCTTCTCCGCCATCCAGTCGGTGACGACGGCGATCGAGCGTCCGGCCGAGTCGCCCTTCTGGAGCTGGGGCTGCAGCTTCGAGAAGAACTCGTTGTTGTCGTTTACGTCCTCGATGTAGTCGACCGAGACGCCCGTTTTCTGCTCGAAGTCGGGCACCGTCTCCTTGTCGATGTAGAAGGGCCAGTTGGAGATGGTGAGATCGCCTGAGGGCTCGCCCTCGGCCTCGGCCGTCTCGACCTCTCCCTCGGAACCGCCTCCGCCGAGGTCACTCCCGCACGCCACCAAGAACAGCGAGCACGCCAGGACTCCGATCGCGATCCATACCTTCTTCATCTGGTCTGCCTCCTCGGCCTTGTCTTGCTCGATGGACTTCAGGTTGTCTCGGCCACGGCCGGCTCGGCGGCTTCTGCCGCCTCGGACTCGCGGACGACATGTGTGTGCTCGGGCGCCCACGAGATGCGCACCGGCGCGCCCCCTCCCGGCAGGCGCGAGCGCTCCGCCTCGTCTGCGTTTGGCACCAATACGGTCAGGCGCACCTCGTCAGGCAGCTCGACCACGATCTGCGTCGCGGTTCCAAGAAAGACCGAGCTCTGGACCACGCCGTCGATGGCGGGCCAGCCCTCGGGCGGGCGATCGCCGTTCTCGCTGACCGTGATGTGGAGCTTTTCGGGACGCACGACGGCGTGACAGCGCTCGCCGCTCGCGAGCCCATCGGTGGAAGCCTCGACCTCGACACCGCTGTCGAGCTTGACGACCGTGCGGCCCGCAGAGGCGTCCTCGACAGTGCCGGGCATGAGGTTGGAGACGCCGATGAAGCCGGCGACGAAGGTGGTGGTGGGACGCTCGTAGACGTCCTCGGGCGGGGCGCACTGCTCGACCCGGCCGCGGTTCATGACCGCAATCCGATCCGACATCGTGAGCGCCTCCTCCTGGTCGTGCGTCACGTAGACGAACGTGATGCCGACCTCGCGCTGGATGCGCTTGAGCTCGAGCTGCAGGCCCTTGCGGAGCTTCAGGTCGAGCGCGCCCAGCGGCTCATCCAAGAGCAGGACCCGAGGGCGGTTTACGATCGCCCTGGCGAGCGCCACGCGCTGCTGCTGGCCGCCGGAGAGCTGGTTGGGCCTCCGATTCCCCTCGCGGGCGAGCCCTACGCGCTCGAGCTCCTCCTCGACGCGGGTCGCGATCTCGCTCGACGCGACGCCCTTGCGCTTGAGCCCGAAGCCCACGTTCTCGCCGACGCTCAGGTGCGGGAAGAGGGCGTAGCTCTGGAAGACGGTGTTGGTCGGACGCCGGTGGGCCGGCAGGCCGGCCACGTTGTCCCCATCGATCAGTACCTGTCCGTCGCTCGGGTCCTCGAAGCCCGCGATCATGCGGAGCGTCGTCGTCTTGCCGCAGCCTGACGGCCCGAGCAGGGTGAAGAACTCCCCCTGCTCGATCTCGACGTCGATGCTGCGGACGGCGGTGAAGTCGCCGAACCGCTTTGTGACGCTCTCGAGGCGTACGCTCGGCTGCGCGTCGCCGTCGGTTGCATGGCTGATTGCATGGCTGCCGCCTTCGCCTGGCGGTGTGGCGGTGGTGCTCAAGGTCTCCTCTCCCAAGTGCCCTCTTGGTCGCACTGTACAAGTTTTCGGTGATAATCTCATCCTCGTCGCCATAGTGACCCTGCGAGAACGGGGTACGGTTATACGGAACGGCGATACCGACTCGTATCTCGGGACTGGAGGAGACCCATGGCGAGCACGACCACCCCCACACGTACGACGACTTCGAACCTGCAGGAGCTGGCGAAGAAGCACCTGTGGATGCACTTCACCCGCATGGGTGCCTACGAAGATGCCGAGGTTCCCATCATCGTCCGCGGCGAGGGCCCCTACATCTGGGACGAGCACGGCAACCGCTATCTCGATGGCCTCTCCGGCCTCTTTTGCTGCAACGCCGGACACGGACGCGCGGAGATCGGGGAGGCAGCGACCCGGCAGGTGGAGGAGCTCGACTTCACGACGCTGTGGAGCTACGCCCACCCGCGAGCGATCGAACTCGCTGCTCGCATCGCTGAGCTCACTCCCGGCGACCTCAATCGCGTCTTCTTCACCTCCGGCGGCTCCGAGGCCGTCGAGTCGGCGATCAAGCTCGTCCGCGCATACCACCGGCGCACGGGTAACCCGCGGAAGTTCAAGTTCGTCTCGCGCGAGATCGCCTATCACGGGACCACCCTGGGCGCCTTGGCCGCGACCGGGATCCCGCCGCTTCGCACCGATTTCGAGCCGCTGGTGCCCGGGGGCAATCACGTGCCGAACACCAACAGCTACCACTGGCCGGCCGATCGTGATCCCCTCTGGGCGGCCGACAAGATCGAGGAGAAGATCCTCTTCGAGGGGCCAGAGACGGTGGCGGCCGTCATCCTCGAGCCCCTGCAGAACGCCGGCGGCTGCATCCCGCCCCAGGAGGGCTACTTCCAGCGCGTGCGGGAGATCTGCGACCGGTACGACGTGCTGCTGGTCTCTGACGAGGTCATCTGCGCGTGGGGGCGCCTCGGGTACATGTTCGGCTGCGAGCGCTACGGCTACCTGCCGGACATCATCACGACGGCCAAGGCGCTGACGTCGGCCTACGCGCCGATGGGCGCCATGATCGCTTCGGAGAAGGTCGCCGAGCCGTTCATGCACGGAACCGAGATGTTCACCCACGGCTTCACCTTCGCGGGGCACCCGGTTGCCGCGGCAATGGCGATGGCAAACCTCGACGTCTTCGAGCGGGAGGACCTGTGCGGGAACGTACGCGCCAACGAGGGCGAATTCCGCGCGATGCTCGAGAGCCTGCGCGACATCCCCATCGTCGGCGATGTGCGCGGCGCCGGTTACTTCCACGCGGTCGAGCTGGTCAAGGACCAGGAGACCAAGGAGGGCTTCTCCGACGAGGAGTCGGAGAATCTCCTGCGTGGCTACCTGTCAGGCGAGCTCTATCGCCGCGGGCTGATCTGCCGCGCTGACGATCGGGGCGACCCCGTGATCCAGCTGGCGCCCCCGCTCATCTGCGACTCCGAGCAGTTCGAGGAGATCGAGGCCATCTTGCGACCGATCCTCACCGAGGCCTCCGACCGGCTCGGCTGAGGAGGCGCCACCAGCGAAATGCTCACCGTCTCAAGCCTCGTCAGGGAGTGCGGGCTCGAGCTGGCGGCTGGTGCCAGCGACCCGGAGCGCGAGATTCGCTGGGTCCACATCTCCGAGCTGGAGGATCCGACGCCGTGGCTGTCAGGCGGCGAGCTCCTCCTGACGACCGGCATCCAGCTGACCAGCCCCGCCAAGCAGCGCCAGTTCATCGAGCTGCTCGACGGCAACGACCTCGCCGGCCTCGGCTTCGGCGTCGGCTTCAGCCACAAGAAGCTACCGAAGGCGCTGATCGAGGAAGCCGCGAAGCGCGAGCTGCCGCTGTTCGAGGTGCCATACGAGATGCCGTTCATCGCGATCACCGAGCACGCCTTCGGGAAGCTGGTGAACGACCAGTACGACGTCCTGCAGCGAGCCGGCCAAGTGCACGAGCGGCTCGAACGCTCGGTCCTCGAGGGTCGTGGCCTCGATCAGATTCTCGACTCGATCGCCACTGCGGTGGGTGGCGCTGCGCTCGTGCTCGACGCCGCCGGGGCCGAGATCTCCCGCAAGCCGCGGCAAGGGGGCCCAGCCCCGGAGCTCGTCGAGATCGTTAGCGAGGAGGTCGCAGGCCGCGACGCCCCCGGGGAAGTTGCAGCGTTCGCGCCGGCGCCCGACGAGCTCACGGATCGGGCACTGGTCGTGCCGGTCTCTGGCCGCCGCGATGCATCTGCGATCGCGTGGCTCCTGCTCGTTTCCGAGGACGGTCCGCTGGGTCAGTTCGAGCGCCTGATCGGCCGCCAGGCGGCCATGGTCGTCGGGCTCGAGATGATGCGCGAACGAGTCGTGCGCGAGACCGAGAGGCGCCTCGCCGGGGACCTGCTCTCCGACGCGCTCTCGGGCAGACTCGACCCGGACGCCCTGCTCGGCCGGCTACGACCCTTCGGGATCGGCGAGCAGGCGGCGGTACTCGTGTTCGAGCTCGACGATCCCCACGCCGCAGAGGCCGACGCCGAGAAGGTGATGGCCAAGCTCGGGCCTGGCGGGCTCGTGGCAACGACCTCCGCGGCAGGCAGGCCGCTCCTGTGCGCGGTCGTCTGTCCCGAGGCCGGCGACCCCGTGGAGATGGCCGGCAGGATGCGCGAGCCGCTCACGGCGACCCACGGCGTGGTCCGCGCGGCCGCGTCGCGGCCGACGTCGGTGGGCTCACTCCGGCGAGCATTCCATGAGGCCCGCTGCGCCTTGGAAGCAACATCGTTCGCCAATGGCGAGGCGCCAGCCGTCGCCTCCCACGACGACCTCGGCGCCTTTACGCTGCTGCTCGCCCTTCAGGACGACGACGCGCTGCGCGCCTACGCCGACGGCCTGCTCGAGCCCATCGAGCTGACGGAGGGTGAGTACGGAGGCGAGTTGCTGCGGTCGCTCGAAGCCTTTATCGAGAACAACGGGAACTGGGAGCGCGCCGCGCGACGCCTTTTTTGCCATCGCCACACGCTGCGCTACCGGATCCGCAAGGTCGAAGAGCTGACCGGCCGCGACCTGAGCCGGGCGACGGATCGGATCGAGCTGTGGCTCGCGCTGCGAGCGAGGGAGCTCGTCAGATGAGGGTCGCTGTGCTGGGGGCGGGAGGCACGATCGCTCCGGCCATCGTGCGAGACCTCGCCGGAGTCCGATGAGGTCTCGGAGCTGGTCCTGCTCGACCTCGACTCGGAGCGCGCCGCAGCGGTCGCCGAGGCGCACGGCGGCGGCAAGGCCGTGGCCACCCGGGTCGACGCCATGGCCGAGGCCGCTGGACCCGGCTCGCTCCCTGGCGCATTGGCGGGCTGCGAGGTGCTCTTGAACTCCGCGTCCTACCGCGTCAACCTCAACGCGATGCGGGCCTGCCTCGAGGCGCAGTGCCACTACATCGACCTCGGCGGGCTGTACCACGTGACCTCTCGCCAGCTCGAGCTGGACGGCGAGTTTGAGGCGGCGGGTCTGAGCGCCCTTCTGGGAATGGGCTCTGCGCCTGGCAAGACGAACCTGATGGCGCGGGTGGCCGCCGAGCGGCTCGGCGGGAGCGCTGATGCGATTCACGTCGCCGCCGCCGGGCCGCGACCTTGATCCACCGGAGGGGTTTTCGGTGCCCTACGCGCTGCGCACGCTTATCGACGAGATCACGCTCCCACCGATCATCCTGCGCGGTGGCGAGCCCGTCGAGATCGATCCACTCGACGACGGCGGCACCGTCGAGTACGGGGACCCCGTGGGCGTGGGCGACACGGTCTTCACGCTGCACTCCGAGATGCGCACCTTCGGCGAGAGCTTCGGCTGCCGTGAGGGAAGCTTCCGTCTCTCGCTTGCGACGTCGCTCCTCGATCGCCTCCGCGAGCTGGCGGAGGCATCAGACGAGGAGATCGACGAGGCCGCCCGCGCCGCGCAGCCGCCATCCGGCAACACGGTTTCGGTGCACGTGATCGACGCCGCCAGTGGGGAGCGGGCCGTGCGAGTGCGAGCCGTGACCCGCCCGATGGAGGCTTGGGGCCTCGGCGGGGGCATCGTCTCGACCGCGGCGCCGGCCGCGGCCGCGGTACGGCTTTTCGCCAGGGGCTCGATCGAGCGCCGGGGAGTGTTTCCGCCCGAGGCCGCCATCGACCCCCAGGAGATGTTCACCGAGCTCGAGAGCCGGGGCGTCAGCTTCGAGATCAAAGACAAGGAGGGTGTGCGCGCATGAAGGTTGGGGTCCCGACCGAGATCAAGGCCGATGAGTACCGGGTGGCCCTGACGCCGATCGGCGTCCGCGAGCTGACGGAGCGGGGTCACGAGGTCTTGATCCAAGAGGGGGCGGGCGAAGGCAGCTCTATCTCCGACGAGGACTACACCTCGCAGGGCGGGCGCATCGTGCCCGATGACACCGACGTCTGGGGCGAGGCCGACCTGGTGCTTGAAGGTGAAGGAGCCGCAGATGCCGGAGGTCGAGATGCTCCGGGCGGAAACCACGCTCTTTACGTACCTGCACCTCGCGCCGATGCCGGAGCTCACTCAGGCGCTGTGCGACTCGGGCGCCACCTGCGTGGCCTACGAGACGGTCGAGGATCGCCGCGGCCGGCTTCCGCTGCTCGCCCCGATGAGCGAGATCGCGGGGAAGATCGCAACACAGGCCGGGGCGTTCATGCTCGAGAAGCCACTCGGCGGCCGCGGCATCCTGCTGGGTGGGGTCCCGGGGGTCGCCTCGGCCAACGTCATGGTCATCGGCGGGGGCGCGGTGGGCATGAACGCCGCCTTCATCGCAATCGGGATGGAGGCGGATGTCTTCGTCTACGACGTCTCGATCGACAAGCTCAGAGAGCTGGACGTCGCCTTCAGCGGTCAGGCCTCGACGGTCTTTTCATCGACGCTGTCGATCGAGGAGCGGCTACCGGACATCGATCTCGTGATCGGCGGGGTCCTCGTCCATGGGGCAAAGGCGCCACACGTGATCACGCGCGACCAGCTCGGGTTGATGAAGCAGAGTGCGGTCCTCGTGGACGTCGCGATCGACCAAGGGGGCTGCTTCGAGACCTCAAAGGCGACAACCCATTCGGATCCCACCTACGAGGTGGACGGGATCATCCACTACTGCGTGGCGAACATGCCCGGGGCCGTGCCGATCACCTCGACCTATGCCCTCACCAACGCGACGCTTCCGTACGTGCTCGCCGTTGCCGACCACGGCATCGCCGAGGCGGCCACGCGCGATCCCGGTCTCAAGCTCGGCGTGAATGTCGCCGGCGGCAAGGTGACCCACCGTGCCGTCGCCGAGGGCGTGGACATGGAGCACCACGAGCCCGATGAGATCATCGGGATGAGCCGCCCGGCCCAGGGCGAGCCGGGCAGCGACGGCGCTGGGGCTGTCGCCGCGCAGGCAAAGCCCGGCGCGCACTGAATCTGAGTAACGCAAGCTGACAAACACGAGACACATGTGATTCGCATGAGGAGTGGAGCGAGATGAGCAAGTACGCAGTGATCAACCCGGCCAACGGCGAGACGGTCAAGGAGTACCCGGAGATCTCCGACGACGACCTTCAGGCGGCGATCGCAGCCGCCGACGAAGCGCACCGCACTTGGGCGCTCAAGACCTCCGTCGCGGAGCGCGCGGCCATGGTCAAGAAGGTCTCCGAGCTTCACTCCGAGCGGCGTGAGGAGCTGGCCGAGATCGCCGTGAAGGAGATGGGCAAGCCGATGGAGCAGGCCCTCGGCGAGGTCGACTTCTGCGTCGACATCTACGGCTTCTACGCCGACAAAGGCGAGGACCTCCTCAAGGACGAGCCGATCGAGCTCCTGGCCGGCGACGGCACGGCGCTGATCCGGCGTTCCTCGGTCGGCCCGCTGCTGGGCATCATGCCCTGGAACTTCCCCTACTACCAGGTGGCCCGCTTCGCCGGCCCGAACCTCGTGGTGGGCAACACGATCCTGCTGAAGCCGGCGCATCAGTGTCCGGAGTCGGCGGCGGCGATCCAGCAGATGCACGAGGACGCCGGCTTCCCGGCGGGCGCCTACCAGACGCTGCTCGCCACCAACGACCAGATCGAGAAGGTCATCGAGGACCCGCGCGTGCGCGGCGTCTCCCTGACAGGCTCCGAGCGTGCGGGAGCCGCGGTCGCCGAGATCGCCGGCCGCAACCTGAAGAAGGTCGTGCTCGAGCTCGGCGGATCGGACCCGTTCGTCCTCCTGGGAGCCGATGACCTGGACGAGGCCGTGGATGCCGCCGTCGCGGGGCGCCTGGACAACACCGGCCAGTCGTGCAACGCGGCGAAGCGGTTCATCGTCGCCGATGAGCATCTACGACGAATTCCTCGAGAAGTTCAAGGCCAAGATGGCTGCTTCCGAGCCGTCCGACCCGACTTCCGAGGACGCCGAGATGGGCCCGCTTTCCTCCTCCTCGGCCGCGGAGACGCTGGAGGAGCAGGTCGAGCGCGCGGTCGCTCAGGGCGCCGAGGCGGTGGTCGGCGGCGGAGCGGAAGGACAACTACTTCCCCAGCACCGTGCTGACCGGGATCACGCCGGAGAACGATGCCCACCACGAGGAGTTCTTCGGCCCGGTCGCGAGCGTCTACCGCGTCGGATCCGAGGAGGAGGCGATCGAGCTGGCGAACGACACGCCGTTCGGGCTCGGCTCGTACGTCTTCTCGAACGATCCGGAGCAGGCCGAGCGTGTGGCGAACGGCCTCGACACCGGGATGGTCTACGTGAACGGCGTGGGCCAGGACGGTGCGGAGCTGCCGTTCGGCGGCGTCAAGCACTCCGGGTTCGGCCGCGAGCTCGGCAAGTACGGCATCGAGGAGTTCGTCAACAAGAAGCTGATCCGCGTGGTCGAGTAGCCCGGACTGGACAAGGGAGAGAAGAGATGGCAACCGCCACAGTGACCAAGCTCAAGAACTTCATCGACGGGGAGGCCGTCGACCCCAGCGACGGGGGGACCGAGGAGGTGGTGAACCCCGCCACAGGCGAGGCGATCGCCGAGGCTCCACTGTCGACCGAGGAGGACGTAAACCGCGCTGTCGCCGCTGCGAAGAAGGCGTTCGAGACGTGGGGAGTGACGACCCCGCAGGAGCGCTCGAACGCGTTGCTCCGGCTCGCCGACGTGATCGAAGAGCACGCTGACGAGATTGCGCAGCTCGAATCCGCGGACGCCGGCAAGCCGCATCACGGCCGTGTCCGGGGACGAGCTCCCGGTGATGGCCGACACATTCCGGTTCTTCGCGGGCGCGGCTCGCAATCTCGAGGGCAAGGCCTCGGGCGAGTACATGGAGGACCACACCTCGATCATTCGCCGCGAGGCGGTGGGCCCAGTCGGCCAGATCACCCCGTGGAACTACCCGCTGATGATGGCGATCTGGAAGATCGGCCCGGCCCTCGCGGCCGGGTGCACGACCGTGCTCAAGCCCGCCGAGTCGACCCCGATCACGACGCTTCGCTTCGCTGAGTGGCGGGCGAGCTCCTGCCGCCGGCGGTGCTCAACGTGATCGGCGGCCATGGCGAGCCTGCAGGCTCGACCCTGGTCACCCATCCCGACATCGAGATGGTGTCGCTGACCGGTTCACCCGAGACGGGAAAGTGGATCGCGAAGGCTGCAGCTGACTCGCTGAAGCGCGTGCATCTCGAGCTTGGTGGCAAGGCGCCGGTGATCATTTTCGACGACGCCGACATGGAGCTCGCGATGGAGACGATCGCCGGCACTGGCCTCTACAACGCGGGCCAGGACTGCACGGCCGCCACGAGGGTGCTGGCGTCGGCCGGCGTCTATGACGACGTTGTCTCCGGGCTCCAGGCGCAGGCCGAGGGCCAGGTCGTGGGAGACACCTCCGACGAGGACACGACGCTCGGTCCGCTCAACTCGGAGCGGCAGCGCGAGCGCGTCGAGGGCTTCCTCGAGCGCAAGGAGGGGCATGCCGAGATCGTCACGGGCGGCAAGCAGCCGGACCTTCCCGGTTACTTCCTGGAGCCGACCGTGGTCGCGAACCTCGAGCAGGACGACGAGATGATCCAGAACGAGATCTTCGGTCCGGTCCTCACCGTCCAGCCGTTCGATGACGAGGCGAAGGCGATCGAGTGGGCGAACGGCACCAAGTACGGCCTCGCCTCATCGGTCTGGACCAACAACCTCGGCCGCGCTCATCGGGTCGCCAACGCGTTGCGGTTCGGCTGCGTGTGGGTCAACGACCACATCCCGCTGGTCAACGAGATGCCACACGGCGGCTACAAGCAGTCGGGGTACGGCAAGGATCTCTCGATGTACTCGGTGGAGGACTACACCGAGGTCAAGCACGTGATGATCAACATCGGCGTCTAGTCGCACCGACCAAGCAGCCGTAGCGGCGGCTCCTCGGGGCCGCCGCTTCTCGTTGCGGAGCAGGGCTTCGTCTCGGGGGCGGATCGCGATTTGACAATCGGGTAATTCTGGGATTGACTTCGCACGGGGAGCTTCGGCGGTGGCCGAGGACGCCATCACCGGGGGTGTGTTGTCCGCGCGTCAAGGGAGGCGTTCTGTGCCTGGTTCGAATGGGAATGGTCGGAAGAACGACGGCATCACGAGGAAGGACTTCCTAGACGGCGCCGCGATCACCGCCGCAGGGCTCGCGGTTGCCGCTGCCAACCCGGGCATGACCGGTGCCCAGGCGGCCCGCCTTGCCGGCGATCCCTCCGAGCCTCTGCCTCCGGGTTACTACCCGCCGTCGGCCAGGGGCCGGAGGTTCCACGGGCAATCGGATCGGCTCGTCTCCCGGACGATGAGGATCGACGGCCGCCCGATCGACGATCCCGACGAGATCCATTCCACCGATGGCGGGCCCGGGATTCACCGCGATGCCAGGGACACCGGCGAGGTCTACGACTGCGTGATCGTGGGCGCGGGCGCCTCCGGCCTCTCCTCCGCGAAGTTCTATCGCGACCGCTTCGGCCCCGACTCGAAGATCCTGCTGATCGACCCGATGGCGGACTTCGGCGGGCACTCGCACCGCAACGAGTGGCACATCCCGAACCAGGCCGCAGGCGGCTCGGACGTGATGATCCTGCGCAACGGCGGGACGGTGAATCTGGACAGCATCGGCACCTGGAACGAGGACACCGGGAACCTGATGGACATCCCGGGCGAGTACGGCCAGCCCGCGCTCGACTTGCTCGAGTTCTGCGGCGTCGACTGGGAGGACGACAGCCTCTGGGAGGACGGGGGAGCAACGGGAATCCCGAGCACCTACGGGCTCCGTCAGATGCTGCTCTTCCCCCGCGAGGACTTCGCCGGCACCGACTACTGCATCCCTGCGCGCAACCAGGGTGCGTTCGCAGGGCTGGAGCCGAGCGACCCTGCAGGGTGGCAGCACTTCCTCAACCGGACCCCGTACTCGGAGGCCTCGCGGGAGTCGATCCTGCGCGTTCAGACCGGCGACGAGGACTGGCTCGACAACGCGCCGGGCGCGCCGCTCACGCAGGAGCAGAAGGTCGAGTACCTCGCGAACATCACCTACAAGCGGTACCTGATGCACCACATCGGCGTCACCGAGGAGGCCTTCCAAGGCGAGTACCAGCGCGGCTCAGGCAGCCTGCTCGGCGCGGGTGGTCAGGCCGTGAGCGCGGGCGACTGCTGGGCCTTGTTCCGCCCCGGCTTTCCCGACGCGCTCGGGTTACCAGATATCGAGGACATCGTCTTCCCCGGCATCGGCCGCACGCCCCAGATGGGCGCGAAGTCCACCGCGTTCCCCAGTCGCGACTGGCCGGACGGGAACATCTCGCTCCTGCGGCTGCTCGTCTCGAAGCTGATTCCCCAGGCGATCGATGACGTGGAGGGCGAACGCCCGAACCAGATCACGATCGTGGAGGCCGACACGGACTACTCGCAGCTCGACCGTCGCGGGCGGGACGTCCGGATCCGGCTCAACTCGTATGTGTACCGAGTGAAGCCCGGGCGCGAGCCGGGGGATTTCGCCAAGGTCGACTACATCGACGGCGACGGCAAGGCCCGCCGGGTGCGAGGGACACACGTCGTCATGGCGTGCTGGAACCGGATCACCGCCAAGATAGTCGAGGGGCTGCCAGGCGAGCAGGTCGAGGACCTCTGCTACGCCCGCAAGGTGCCGCTGATCTACGGGCGGGCCGGGCTGCGGAATTGGCAGGCCTTTGCCGACGCCCACATCTCGAGCGTGAGCCCGCGAGGAACGAGCCTCTTCTGGGACTCGACGAGCCTCTCGGCCGGGCAAGGCTTCGGTCCGCCGGCCGACCCGTCATACGGCCCGACACCGGCCGACCCGGCGGCGCCGGCATCGCTCAGCTTCACGGTGGTGCCGAACGCGGACGACGCGGTCCCACAGCTCTACGCCTATGAGACCGGGCGCCAGCAGCTCTTGGAGAAGAGCTACGACGAGCTCGAGGCCGACGTGATCGACGTGCTGGACCGCTCCGTGAACGAGAACGGGGGGGACTTCGACCCCGAGCGCGATGTTCACACGTGGATGCTCAACCGGTGGAACTACGGCTACGCCCACGAGTTCACGGGCATGTTCGATCCGTCACTCAAGGGACCGTGGGAGGATCAGCCGCACCGCCGGGGCTCGGTGCCCTTCCGAAACGTCTCGATCGGCAACGCTGACTCGCAGGCGTTCGCCTACACGCACAGCGCGATCCAGGAGGGCCATCGAGCGGTTCAGGACCTGCCCGACGCACCGTCGCGGAGGATCCGCACCCGGCGGCGCATGCTGAGCGCGAGGTAACGCTCAGCGCGAGCTCAGCCCCGAGCAGCAACCCAAGCTGGGCGCGATTCTGGGGTCTAGGCGGCGCTGCGGCGGCGCAGGCGGAAGCGGCTCGCGCGCTTGTCGCGAAGGATTCGCTTCGCGGCGTTGTGTCCTGCGGCGGCCATGACCCCGCCGCCCGGGTGCGTGCCGGCGCCGCAGAGGTAGAGGCCGTGGACCGGCGTGGCGTAATGCGCCATCTCGGGGATCGGGCGCATGAAGGCCATCTGGTCGAGGCCCTGCTCGCCTTGGAAGATCGATCCGCCCTGCAAGCCGAAGATGCGCTCGATGTCCGGCGGGGCCAGGACCTCGCGCTCCTCGATGGCGTCGGGAACGTTGGGGGCGTAGCGAGCGAGATGCTCGATACAGGCGTCCGCGTAGCGCTCGCGGTCGCCGTCGGCCCACTGGCGATTCCTCCGGGGGCCCGTACTGGGTGAACATAGTCATGACGTAACGGCCGTCGTCCGTCAGCGATGCGTCGATGGCGGAGGGCAGCTCGGCCTCCACGTACGGGTTCGCGGCCGGACGGCCGGCGAGCGCATCCTGCCACGCCGTTTCGAGGTAGTCGATGGAGGGACAGAGGTTGACGCCGGTCTTGTGCAGCATCGCCTCGGTCTCGGCGTCGGCGCCCTCGAAGTGGGGCGGCTCCGAGAGCACCATGTTGATCTTCACCGAGCCGCCGCGCGTGCGGTAGCGGCGCATGTGGTCCGCGACCTCGGTGGGGAAGTTCTCGGCGCCGGCGAGGTCGAGAACAGTCGTCTTCGGGTGAGCGCCGGAGGCGACGACCGGGGCGCGGAGCTCCTCGCCGTTGGTGAGGGTGACGCCGACGGCGACCCCGTCGCGCACGTCGATGCGCGCTACCTCGGCCCCCGTTCTCACCACAGCTCCCGCGGCCTCCGCCGATCGCGCGATCGCATTTGAGATCGCGCCCATCCCGCCGATGACCTGCCCCCAGGCGCCGGGCACGCCGTCGAGCTCGCCGAGCGCGTGGTGGAGGAGGTTGTACGCGGTGCCAGGGGTTCGCGGGCCCGCCCAGACGCCAACGACGCCGGTCGATGCGAGCGATCCCTTGAGGCCGTCGGTCTCGAACCAGTCGTCGAGCAGGTCGCCGACGGACATGGTGAAGATGCGGACGAGGTCGTGGACGTCGTTGCGGCCGAGGCCCGAGGCGCGCGCACCCTCGCGGAGCAGGGAGAGCAGATCGCCGGGGCGCTTCGACCCGAGCGCCGGCGGCTCGCGCATCAGCATCGGGCGGAGGAAGTCGCCGGCCTTGACCAGGAGCTCCTCGAAGCCCGCGTAGGCGTCGGCGTCCCGCTGCGAGAAGGGCGCGATCGAAGCCTGCGTCCGTGCGGTGTCGTTGAAGAAGAAGATGGGTCCGTCGGGGGTGAGCGCCGCGTAGGCGGGATCGAGCGGCAGAGCGCGGTAGCCGAAGTCCCTGCAGCTCGAGGTCCTTGACGATGCGTGGCTGCAGCATCGAGACCACGTAGGAGGCCCGCGAGACCCTGGTGCCAGGCCAGAGCTCCTCCGTGACACAGGCCCCGCCCAGGACGTCGCGGCGCTCGAGCACGCAGACGCTGAGCCCGGCGCGGGCGAGGTATGCCGCCGTGGTCAGGCCGTTGTGACCTCCACCGACAACGATCGCGTCATATGAGCGGGGAGGGCCAGGCGCCCGGCCGTCGCCGTCCGCTCCCGAGGCGTCAACTCGTGCCTGCTCCTGAGTGCTCGCCACCTCCACGGGACGGATTCTAGCACAGGTTACGTACGATTGACTACAAAGTCAACCGCCGCTTCTTTCGCACCGTTCGTGCGTTTCGAAGGCACATGGCGTGGTCGGATTGCATTGAAGGCAGCCAGGCGGGGCCGCGAGCCTGGATCGGGGCGCAGGGCCGGGTGGACCCCGGTTCGTGGGCGCGTGAGTCCCGCCCAGCGGGACCGGCGCGCCAGGGGGGGTGGGGCTGAGCTCGCGATGGCGCATCAGTCCCGAAATACGGGACCGGCGCGCCAAGTTCGACGGTTCGGCTCGCTGGGCAACGCCCGGCTCTCGCCCCTCAATGCCATCCGCAACCGCTCGGCGCTAAGTGGCGCTTGAGCGGAACAAGCGGCCGTTGGCGCCACGTACGCGCCTACTGCAGGGCGATCGCATCCAGCACCAAAGCGCCCTCGGCCGTGGCGACGACGGGGTTGAGCTCGAGCAACTCGAACCCCCCGTCCAGCAGCAGGTCGCCCAAGCGGGCGCCCACGTCGGCGAGTGCCGCCAAGTCGACGGCGTCGCCACCGCGGCCACCGGTGAGAAGCGGGGCGCCGCGTAGTGAGCGCAGGGCGGCCTCGACCCTCGCTGCGGTGGCCGGGAGCGGCACCACGGCGGCATCGCCGAGCACCTCGGTCCAGATCCCGCCAAGCGCCATGGTGAGCGACGGCACCACACCATCCGCGCGGGCTGCAACCAGCACCTCGACGCCGACCGGCCCCATCCGCTCGACCAGGACCTCGGCGCCCTCTGCAGCCGGCAGCCCCGCCAGCAGCCCGAAGGCGTCGCGCAGCGCCGCCTCCTCTCCGAGCCCAAGCGCCATCGCTCCGAGCTCGCTCTTGTGCTGGACATGGGGGCCCGAGAGCTTGACCGCGACCGGCCAGCCGAGCTCGCTCGCCGCGGACACGGCGTCCGCCGCGTCGCGGGCCACCCGGCCCTCAGCCGTCGCGATCCCAGCCTCGCGCAGCAGCGCCTTCGCCTGAGCCTCGCCCAGCCAGCCGTTGCCTTCGAGCGGCCGGCCCGCTGCCCGCCGGGCGGCGTCAGCAATCGCCCCCAGACGCTCTGGATCGCCGGCTTGCATCCGCACAGCCTCCGCGCAGGCGAGCGAAGTTCGCAGTCCACCCACGAAGGGGAGGCCCGCGCTGGCCCAGCGCCCAGGCAACCTTCTCGGGCGCCAGATCCGGCAGGGTCGCGGCGAGCAGCGTGCTCGCGGCGGGAGTCGAGCGCCCCGTCGGCGAGCGCGTCTCGCACCCCGGTCCAGGTTGCGGCCGCCTTGGGCGGGATGTCCTGGGGCTGGTCGAAGAAGAGGACCATCTGGTCGACGCCCGGGTCGTTGCCGACCGTCGCGACGATCCGCCGCAGGCGCTCGGGCTCCTGCCAGATCAAGGCCGTCCAGTCGAGTGGATTGCCCACCGTCGCGGTCTCCGGAAGCAGCTCGCTCGAGTCGCTCCTGCGTCTCCGGCTCGAAAGCTCGCGAGCGGCATCCGGCGCCGGTCCGCCTCGTCTGCGGCGAGTCCCGAATCGCCCGCCGGAGCAGGTGAGGATCGCGAGTTCGCCGTCGCCCCGCGGCCTGGCCCTTGGGCTCCGCGAGCACGCGCGCGAGCTCGAGCAGCTCGTGTGGATCCCGTGCCCAGACTGCGCCGGCCTCCTCCACCAGCGACCGAAAGACGCGCTGGTCGCCCGCGATCGCCCCGGTGTGAGCGGCGGCGGCCTCGGCTGCCCGGCGTCCGAGCTGCCGACCTTGAGCACCGCGACCCGCACGCCCTGCTCGTTGCATGCAGCGAGCGCCTCCGCGAGCCTGGCTCCGTCGCCATCCGCCTCGAGGAAAAGCGCCACCGACCGCACGCCGTCGAGCTCGGCGATCGCGTGCAGCCAGTCGGTGCGTCCCCGTGACCGCCGCGTTGCCGATCGAGACCAGCGTGTGCCACCCGATCCCACGCCGGGAGTTGAGCGCGTTCACTGCCACGTTGCCGCTCTGCGTGACCATGGCAACCGGTCCGGCTCGAAGTTGCCCCAGCCCATCTCCCCACATGGGAGCGCGCGAGTGCATCGCCACGATGCCGTTCCCGTTGGGCCCACAAACGGGCAGCTGGGCGGCGAACGCACGCTCGCGGAGGTCGCGTTCGAGCCCCCGGCCGGACTCGAGCTCTCCGAACCCCGCGGAGATAACGATCGCGCCCCCGCACCCCGTCTCGCCGGCGGCCGTGATGACTTCGCCGACCCCGGCGGCGGGGATCGCTACTACCACCGCATCCGCGGGCTCAGGCAGGTCAGCCAGCGTGGGCACGCACGGATGCCCCAACGCTTCGGAGCGCTTCGGGTTGACCCCGTAGATCGGCCCCGCGAAGCCCGCCGCTTTTAGGTTGCCGAGCACGAGGCCCGCATAGGAAGTCGGTCGGTCGTTGGCGCCGACGACCGCGATCGATCGCGGCCTAAGCAGTGGCCTCAGGTCCATGGCGCTCCGGATGATCTCAGTGGAGAATGGCCTCGACCCCGCGGCGCTCCAGGCCCCGGACGACGATCAGCCTCTGGATCTCTGAGGTGCCCTCCCAGATCCTGTCCACGCGTACCTCTCGCAGCAGCCGCTCGGCCACGTTTGAACGCATGTAGCCACGGCCGCCGAACGCCTGGACACAACGGTCGGCGCAACGCCATGCCGCCTCGCTCACGAACAGCTTCGCCAGCGAGGCCTTGTGGTGGACGATCTTGCGGTCGGCCCCAGAATCGGCCAGCGCGGCCACGTTCAGCATCAGGAGGCGGCCGGCGGCGGCATCGGCCGCCGAGTCCGCCAGCGGAAACGAGACACCCTGATAGTCGAGGATGCGCTCGCCACCCTGCTCGCGCCCGCTGGCCCATGCGACCGTCTCCTCAAGCAGTCGCCACATCGCTCCGACGCCGCGCGCGGCAATCGCGAGGCGCTCTTCCGTAAACCACATGCGCTGCATGTCGTTGCCGCGCGCCGATCCCACCGATGACGGCGTCCTCTCCGACCTCGGTGTCGCGAAAGACGATGGTGGGATGGCCCTCGGGGTAGGAATGCGTGAAGCCGGGATCGTCGACGTAGTCGACGCCCGCGGCATCCGAGGGGACCGCGAACAGCGTGGGCAGGCTCTCACCGCCCTCGATCACGTTGGCCATCACGATCAACACCTGGGCCACGTCACCGGATGTGACGAACCACTTCTCGCCGTTCAGGCGAAAGCCGCCATCGATGCGCTCCGCCCTCGAGGTGATTCGCGAGGGATCGGAGCCCGCGTCGCGCTCGGTGACCGCGTAGGCGTCCTTCACCTGACCGGCGATGGCCGGACGCAGATAGCGCTCGCGCTGCTCCGCGGAGGCGTGATCCCACACGTTGTAGGCGTTGGGGATGTGCCAGTAAAGGCCGTTTGTGGAGCGCCCGAACTGTTCCTCGACGAGCGCCCACTCCAGCCGCGACCAGCCCTGCCCGCCGTACTCGGGCGAGTGCAGGCCTCCATTGAGGCGCGCGTCGATCGCTGCGGCCTTGATCACGTCGATCCGCTCCTGCGGAAGGCGCCCGTGAAGGCGCTCGGCCTCCTCCTCGAGCGGGATCAGCTGCGTGTCGACGAAGTCGCGGGCTCGTTCCCTCACATCCGCCTGTTCGGGGGTGAGCTCGAACGGAAGCTCACTCGCCGCGGCGATCGGTGTCTCGGTCGCAGCCGTCATCTGCCCCTGCCTCCCCTGCCCCCACGGCCCCGGGGCTCGAGTCCCAGGGCGAGAGCGTCGTGATTGTCGAGAACGTCATTGGCCACCTGAGCTGCCTCCTGCACGAGCGGATCGGAAGATGGGGGGTTGGCCGCCATGCCGCGAGCATCCGCGAGCCAGCGCTGATAGGCGCGGCGGCGGGCCCTCGTGATCAGCCGCTCGGCGCGCTCACGCTCCGCTCGCAGGCTCGCCTCGTTGGGTTCGCCGCCTGCACGCAGGGTCGCGATTGCAGCCGGCAGCTCTCCCTCGGGCTCAGGCGTGATCGATAGCCAGGCTTGACGGTCAGCCACCATGGCGGTACGATATCATGCAGTTGACTACAAAGTCAGCAACGAGGAGGAGAGCGCCGTGGTGGAAGTGACGACTGAGTCGAGGACCGATGATTCCACCCAGGACTCAGGCGACGCCGTCGCCCAGCCTAATGGGCCGCGCAGCGCTGCGCCACGTGCCCTGGATCCCAGCTTCTACACGGATCCCGCCGTCCTCGAGCGCGAGCTGAACACGATCTTCCAGCGCACCTGGCAGTACGCGGGGCACATCAACGATCTTCCCGACCCCGGGACCTACGTCACCGCGAAGGCGGGAAACCAGCCGGTCCTGGTCCTGCGTGGCGCGGACGGGGAGCTGCGGGCCTTCCGAAACGTTTGCCGGCACCGCGGCTCTGAGCTGCTGACCGGCAGCGGGATCTGCAAGAAGGCAATCCGCTGTCGGTACCACGGCTGGACGTACGATGCCACCGACGGCCGCCTGCTCGGTGTCCCGGAACACCGCAACTTCGCTGAGCTCGACAAGTCGACGCTCGGCCTGATGCCGGCGCGAGTCGAAGAGCTCGCGGGCTTCCTCTTCGTGAACCTCGATCCCGAGGCGCCATCTCTCGCGGAGGTCACCGAGGGCCTCGCCCCGCGCCTCGAGCGCTACGGCATTCCCAACCTGCGTCGCTTCTCGTCCTCGAAGGGCGCGAGCGCCCCGGCGGCGGACGGCGAGTCCGGCGAGGGCACGCAGCCGGCCAACTGGAAGATCGTCGCGGAGAACTACCTCGAGGGCTACCACGTCCCGATCGCGCATCCCAGCCTGATGCGCCTCTACGACTACAAGCGCTACACGGCCGAGCCTCACGACGGCTGGGCGTGGTTCGACGCCCCCCTTCGCGATGAGCCCTCAGGCAATCGGCTGGAGCGCCTCTACCAGCGATTCGTCCGTCCCATGCCCGGGCTCGAGGAGGCCGACCACTACTCCTGGCGCTACGCGTTCATCTATCCCAACACCGCGATCGACCTCTACCCCGACCAGGTGAACGTCTGGCAGATCCTGCCGGCGGAAACGGCCCTGACGCGCGACGTGTGGGCGTGTTTTCGCCAGGAGCGCGCCGGCCGCATGGCGCGGCTTGTCCAGCGCATCAACAACCGGATCAACACCGAGGTCCTGGCCGAGGACATCGACCTCGTCGCCCGGGTTCAGACGGGTCTCGCCACCACCGGGTATAAGCCCGGCCCGCTCTCCGCGCGCGAGGTGGCGGTGGGTTGGTTCGCCAATCGCATCCGCGCCGACCTCGGGATGGACGGTTGAGCGCGGACAACGCGACGGCGCTCGCTCCAGATCCGCCCCAGGCGGAGCCCGACGAACGCCCGGCCGCCCGCGAGCGCATCCTCGAGGCGGCCTGTCAGCTGGTAGCGGCCGAGGGAATCGAAGACGTTCGAATCGCGCGCGTTGCGACGCGCGCCGGCGTCTCGACCGCCCTCGTCCATCATTACTTCTCAACCCGCGAGGACCTGCTCACCGAGGCGCTGCTCCATTCCTTCGCCGCTCGCTGCCGACGAGCGCTTTGGTGAGGACGCGAGCGCCGATGCCGCATCGGAGTCGGCCACCGAGGCCCTCGCCCGGGCGATCCGTACCTCGCTGCCCGAGCCGGGCGAGTCCGAGCGCGAGTGGGTCCTCTGGGTCGAGCTGTGGCTGCGGGCTGTCCGAGACCCGGAGCTGCAGCCGGTCGCCGCTGCCCTCTACGCCCGCTACCGGGCCTGGCTCGCGGCGGTGATCGGCGCCGGCGTTTCCAGCGGGGAGTTCAGGCGCGTGGATCCGGAGGCCACCGCGGACCACGCGATGGCGCTCTTGGACGGGCTCGGCTTGCGCGCGCTGCTGCGCGATCCGCAGATGGATCTAGGCCAAGCGCGGGTCACGATCGCCGAGTTGCTTGCTCCACCGCTTGGAATCGACCCAGCGGCACTGGCTCCAACGAACCGGCACTGATACGGTGGCAAGCGGCTTGGGAGATTGGGAGGATCTGACCCGCCGCGAGGTGCTTTTGGCCGGCGCTGGTGCCGGATTGGCTCTGTACGGCCTCTCCGGATGCACGGTCTCGCGTCAGGTCGACCGGTCGGCCACGGGCGTCATCACCCCGAAGGTCGACGGCGACCTCCTGATCTACAACTGGGCGCAGTACATGGACCCGGCGCTGAAGAAGGAGTTCTCCGAGAAGTACGGCGTCGAGGTCTCCGAGGTGAATTACGACAACCTCGAGGCGATGGTCGTAAAGCTTCGCTCGGGCGCCCAATACGACCTGATCTGGCCCTCCACCGAGTACGTGGCGCGGCTCGCACAAGAGGGGCTGCTCGCCCGGTTCGACCGCGACAAGCTGCGCAACGCAAACAACATCTCACCGTTCTACGACAGCCCCTGGTGGGATCCGCAAAACGAGTACGGCATCCCTTACACGTACTACACGACCGGCATCGCTTGGCGTGACGACGAGGTCACTGACATGACCGGTTCCTGGAACGACCTGCTGAACCCCGATGGCGCGGGTCGCATGTTCATCCTCGACGACTTCCAGGAGGCGATCGGCGAGGCCAACCTGATCAACGGGTTCGACCTGAACACGCCCGACGCCGCCGAGCTGGAGGACTCCAAGGCGATCCTGCTCGAACAGAAGGAGAACGCTCGCGGGTTCTCGACGAACTCCGTGCAGAATCTGGTGTCGGGCACGGCCGTACTCCACCAGGCATGGAACGGCGACATCGTGAACGTCCGCAACCAGGTGGACGACCCGGAGCTCTACAAGTACCAAACGTGCAAGGAGGGAGTTCCCGTTGGAACGGACCTCATGTGCATCCCGATCAGCGCCCGCAGCCCTGGCACGGCGATGCTCTTCATGGACTGGATCATCGATCCCGACAACGCCGCCCGCAACGTCAACTGGAATGGCTACCCGCAGCCCGTCGAGGGCGGCCTGCAGGCGTTCGCGAAGCTCGCCAAGGAGGAGCCTTCGATCGACGTGGACCTAGAGGCGCTCGAGACGAGCGCCCTCGAGTACCGGCTAGACGATCCCACGGCGCGCCAGCTCTGGACAGAGATCTTCACCGAGGTCAAGGCCAGCTGAGAGATGACACCAGGCGGCTTTTGGACCCGGTTCCTCGTCCCCGGCGGTCTGTGGCTTGTGCTGTTGTTCGCGATCCCTCTCGGGTTCGTTCTCGCACTCTCCTTTGGCTACGTCGACGACCTGGGGCGCGCGGTGTATGCCACGGAGCTCGACAACTACAAAGACGCCTTCGACACCACCTACCTTCCCGTCCTGGTGCGCTCGGTCCTCTACGCGTTCCTGACGACCGCCTTCTGTCTGGCGATCGGCTACCCCGTCGCCTACTACATCGCCCGCTACGGGGGCAGGTACCGAAACGCGCTGATCGCGCTCCTCGTCTTGCCGTTCTTCGTCAACTACCTGGTGCGCACCTACGCCTGGGTGGCGCTGCTCGCCGACGAGGGGCTCGTCAACAGCGCCATCGTCGACCTTGGCATCCGCGACACCGGAATCCAGATGATCAACACGCCGTGGGCGGTCATCGGCGGCCTCACCTACGGCTACCTAGTGTTCATGATCCTGCCCGTCTACGGAGCGCTCGAGCGGCTGGACAGCTCGGTGATCGAGGCGGGCAAGGATCTCTACGGGACTCCGCTTCAGACCTTCCTCCACGTCACCTTGCCGCAGACCAAGCAGGGGATCCTCGCCGGCGGGGTGCTGGTCTTCCTGCCCGCCGTTGGTGACTTCGTCGCGGCTCAGCTGCTCGGCGGCCCCGACACCTACATGGTCGGCAACCTGATCCAGGATCAGTTCTTCACGGCCAACAACTGGCCATTCGGCGCGGCGCTCACCGTCGTGATGATGCTGTTCCTGTCGGTCTGGATGATCTTCTACCTGCGCTCAGCGGCGCGCGAGGCGAGGGCCGAGGCCGCATGAGCGCCTTCGACAAGCCCCGCTTCCTGCGGGTATTCACGGCGGGCGTCTACTTCTTCCTCTTCGCCCCGATCTTCGTCGTGATCCTTTTCTCGTTCAACTCGATCAAGTCGCTGGTCTCCTTCGAGGGCATCTCGCTCCAGTGGTATCAGGCGTTCCTCGACAACCCCGAGCTGCGCGAGTCCCTGTTCGTCTCGCTCGAGGTCGCGCTGGTCACGATGATCGTCGCGACTGTGATCGGGACGGCGCTCGCCATCGGCCTCGTTCGCGCCCGAGCGAAGTGGGCCCCCGGCGCGAACATCCTGATGTTGGTGCCGTTGGTGACGCCGGAGATCGTGGCGGGCATCTCGGCGCTCTTGATCTTCTCCCAGGTCGGGATCGCCCTCTCGTTTTGGACGATCGTGCTCGCGCACATCACGTTCTCGATCTCGTACGTGACGATCGTGGTTCGGGCGCGCATGGCCGCGATCAGCGAGGAGGTGGAGGAGGCGGCGATGGACCTTGGGGCCAGCCGCTGGGGTGCCGTGCGCCTGGTGTTGGTCCCGGCCCTGTGGCCCGCGGTGGTCGCGGCAGGCCTTTTGGTCTTCGCGTTCTCTTTCGACGACTTCGTCCTCTCCTTCTTTACGACCGGCGAGGACCTGCAGCCGCTGCCGGTGCGGATCTGGTCCGCGATCCGCTTCGGGCTGGATCCCACGATCAACGCGATCGGCACGCTGATGATGGTGGTCTCGCTGACGGCGATCGGGCTGGCTGTTCTGATCCCGAGGCTGTTCGGGCGCAAGGAGAGCGGATTCAAGGTGTTGACCGCAGGAGAGGGATAGGGAGTTATGGAAGGCACGAGCGAAGCGATCAAACTCGAGAGCGTTACCAAGCGCTTCGGTGATTTCACGGCCGTCGACGACGTCGACCTGACGATCCCGGAGGGCGAGTTCTTCTCGCTGCTCGGCCCCTCGGGCTGTGGCAAGACGACCACCCTGCGGATGCTGGCGGGGTTCGAGGTGCCCACCGAGGGGCGCATCCTGCTCCAGGGCGACGCGGTCGAGAACGTGCCGCCGTATGAGCGCGACGTGAACATGGTCTTTCAGAGCTACGCGCTGTTCGAGCACCTCGACACCGCCGACAACGTCGCCTTCGGGCTGCGCCGCAAGAAGGTGCCGAAGGATGAGGTGGAGACCAGGGTTGCCGAGGCGCTCGAGCTGGTGGGGCTCTCCGAACGAGCGCACGCGCGTACGACCGAGCTCTCAGGCGGCCAGAAACAGCGTGTCGCCCTGGCGCGTGCCCTGGTGAACCGTCCCAAGGTGCTCCTGCTCGACGAGCCGCTCGGTGCGCTCGACCTGAAGCTCCGCCGCCAGATGCAGGTGGAGCTGAAGGCGATCCAGCGCGAGGTCGGGATCACATTCGTCTACGTGACCCATGACCAGGAGGAGGCGCTCTCGATGTCCGACCGCATCGCGGTCATGACCCAGGGCCGCGTCGCTCAGTGCGCGCCGCCGGAGGACGTCTACGAGCGGCCGAGCGAGGAGTTCGTCGCCGGCTTCATCGGCATCTCGAATCTTCTCTCCGGGGTCGTGGAGGACGATCGCCGCGTGCGGATTGCCGACGGGCTGCGAGTGGAGGCGCCGGTTCCGGCCGAGCTCGTCCCCGGCGACACCGTCCAGCTCTCGGTGCGACCCGAGAAGATCGCCGTCGACGAGGAGGTCACCGCCGACATGGTGGGCGTCGACGCGACGGTCGAGGCGCGGGTCTACCTCGGCGTCATGACCCAGATCACGGTTTCGATCGGCAACGGCTCTCGCCTGGTCGCCCTCGAGCAGGCCACCTACAGCGCTCACGCCGACAATCGCTGGGAGCGAGGCTCGAAGGTCCGGGTCGGCTGGCACCCCGAGCACTGCCTCGTGCTGCGCTAAGGCTTCGGTTTGAGTCGTGGATCAGCTCTCGGCTGCTCGGCGTGCGGCGACACCGGTGATCGTGGACCCGACCACCGCCGCGGCAGTGAGCGGCCCGACGTCGGTCGTACCCCAGCCGCTCGGCGCGGTTTCGACGACGTCGGCGCCGCGGAGATCGAGCGCCTCGCCGAGCGTGCGGACTGCCGCGAGGAGCTCTCGCGGCAAGAGGCCGCCGGCTTCGGGGGTCCCCGTGGACCCGGCGAACGCCGGGTCGAGCACGTCGATGTCGACGCTCAGGTAAGCGGGGCCGCGGTCGACCATTGCGATGGCCCGGCGAACGACCTCATCGATCCCGTCGATGCGGACGGCCTCGGCAGTGAAATGCGTGATCCCGGCGTCCGCCTGCCAGGCGAACTCCTCGGGCCCTGGCCAGCCGCCCCGCAGGCCGATCTGGACGTAGCGGCGGGGATCGACGTGACCGTCGGAGACGAGCTTTCGCATCATCGTTCCATGGTTGTCGCTGTGCCCGTACACGTGCGGGGCCGTGTCGGTGTGGGTGTCGAAGTGGACGAGCCCCAGAGCCCCGTGCTCCTTCGCGCACGCTTGCAGCGATGGGAGCGTGATCGAGTGGTCTCCACCAAGCACGAAGGGCATCGCACCGCCGGCGATCACCTGCCCCACGGTCGCTTCGATCGCCGCCCGAGAGGCGTCGGGATCGAATGCCCTGACCGGGGCATCTCCGAAGTCGAGCAGGCCGAGCAGCTCGTCCGGGTCGACACCGGAGCTCACCTCGGGACCGATCCATCTGCTTCCGACCCTGATCGCGCGCGGGCCCTCGCGCGTACCGGAGCGATCGCTCGCGAGCAGATCGAAGGGCGCTCCAACGATCGCCACATCGATCCCGTCCAGCTCGGCGGGATCCTCGGACCAGGGCAGACCCGCGAACGTCACCAGCCCCGCGTAAGGCGGCTTGTGCTCGGGGTCTGGCCAGCGAGCCGACGGTTCGATCACGTGCGCTGCGAGTATCCACGACAGGCCTCGCAGGGGACGCGCGGCCCCAACCGCCTAAGGAGACGCGATGGCCACTGCTGAACTCACCAAGCTCAAGAACTTCATCGGGGGCGAGGCCGTGGACCCGGCCGACGGAGCCACCGAGGATGTGCTCAACCCTGCCACGGGCGAGCCGATCGCCGAGGCCCCGCTCTCGAGCGTTGAGGATGTCGATCGCGCTGTGGAGGCCGCACGCAACGCTTTTGAGACCTGGTCGAAGACGACTCCGAAGGAGCGCTCCGAGCGCCTGCTCGCGCTCGCTTCCCTGATCGAGGACCACGCCGACGAGCTCTCAGCGATCGAGTCGGCCGAGGCCGGCAAGCCGATTCAGAACGTGATCGAAGAGGAGATGCCGGGCAACTCGGACAACCTGCGCTTCTTTGCCGGTGCGGCGCGCCTCATGGAGGGAAAGGCATCGGGCGAGTACGTGGAGAACCGCACGTCGATGATCCGCCGCGAGGCCGTGGGCGTCGTCGGGCAGATCACCCCATGGAACTACCCGCTATCGATGGCGGTCTGGAAGATCGGGCCGGCACTCGCGACCGGCAACACGATCGTGCTGAAGCCGGCCGAGAACACCCCGATGGGGACGCTGCGCCTCGCCGAGCTCGCCGCGGAGGTTTTTCCCCCAGGCGTGCTCAACGTCATCGGCGGCCATGGCGACCCCGCCGGCGCCACGCTCGTGCGTCACGCCGATGTCGACATGATCTGCCTCACCGGCTCGCCTGGAACGGGCAAGTGGATCGCCCGCGAGGCGGCCGACACGCTCAAGCGAGTCCACCTCGAACTGGGCGGCAAGGCGCCGGTCATCGTCTTCGACGACGCTGACATGGAGGCGGTGGCCGAGACCGTCGCCGGCACAGGCCTCTACAACGCCGGGCAGGACTGCACCGCGGCCTGCCGCGTGCTCGCCGCCGACGGTGTCTACGACGATGTCGTCTCCGGCCTCGCGGGGCAGGCGCAGGGATACGTGTTGGGAGACACCTCGTCGCCCGACACCACGCTGGGCCCCGTCATCTCGCAATCGCAGCGCGAACGCGTCGAGGGCTTCCTCGAGCGCCGCGGCTCGCACGCCGAGATCGTGACGGGCGGGAAGGAGCCTGACCTCCCGGGCTACTTCCTCGAGCCGACCATCGTCGCCGGGCTCGAACAGGACGACGAGATGATTCAAAACGAGGTCTTCGGGCCGGTGATCACCGTGCAGCGCTTCGCCGACGAGGCCAACGCGGTCGAGTGGGCCAACGGCACCCGCTATGGCCTCGGCTCGTCGGTCTGGACGCGCGACGTCGGCCGAGCGCACAGGGTCGCCAACGCCCTGCGCTTCGGCGTCGTGTGGCTGAACGACCACATCACGTTCTGCTCGGAGATGCCTCACGGCGGCTACAAGGAGACCGGCTACGGCCGCGACCTCTCGATGTACGCGCTGGAGGACTACACCGAGATCAAGCACGTGATGGTGAACACGGAGCAGTAGGGATCCCGGCGGCCCTGAAGGCATGCGGATAGTCGTCATAGGCGCCGGCCTCGCCGGCCTCGCAGGCGCCGAGCAGCTCACGCGCGATGGACATGAGGTCATGGTGCTCGAGGCTCGGGACCGCGTGGGCGGGCGCGTCTGGTCGCGGGAGCTTGAGAACGGCGCGATCGTCGAGATGGGCGCCGAGTTCATCCTGGCTCAAAACACCGTGGTGCGTGAGACTGCGGCGCGCCTCGGACTCGATCTGGCGGACAAGGGAATGCGGTACGGCCGCAGGGAGTTTCGGGGTGGCCCTGAGTTCAGCCGGGAAGCGCTGGACGCCGGCGTGGCCGAGGTCGAGCGAGCCCTTGCCGCCGGCGAGGGGGACGGGGTGTCGGCCAAGACGCTGATCGATCGGCTTCCAATCGAGCCGGAGGTGCGGGTGGCGCTGACGGCGCGGACGGAGGTGTCCGCGGCAAGCCCGGCCGACCAGGTCGCCGCAGCCGCGCTCGTGGCGGTCGCGCACATCGACGATTTCCCCTCGCCGAGCGTGGCTGGAGGCAATCAGCGGATCGCGTTCGAGCTGGCGGACCGACTGGACGACCCGGTGCGACTGGACGACCCGGTGCGGGCCGTAGCCTGGAACGACGATGCGGTCGCCGTCCGCACCGATTCCGCAGAGGTGCAGGCCGACGGCTGCGTGGTCGCGGTTCCTGCAAGCGTCGTGGCTGCGATCGATTTCGAGCCCGCGCTCCCCGAAAGCCTGGAGCATGCTCTCGCGAGCGTCTCCTACGGCCACGCGGCGAAGCTCTTCGTACCGCTTCGCTCGCCGGCGCCGCCCAGCGCGATCCTGAGCATTCCGGGTCACTTCTGGGCATGGACGGCCACCGGTGCGACGGGCGAGGTGCAGCCGGTCGCGAGCTCTTTCGCCGGATCGGCGCCCACGCTCGCTGCCCTCGAGGTCGACGATGGCCCGGAGCGATGGGCGCGTGCGCTCGCCGAGCTCCGGCCAGATCTCGACCTCGCGACCGACGAGGCGATGGTCTCCACCTGGGACGACGACCCCTGGATCCAGGCGGCGTACTCGACCTGGGTCAGAGCCGAGCTCACCGACGTGCTGGCACGCCGCCACGGCCCGCTCGCCTTCGCCGGCGAGCACACGGCGGGCGAGTGGCACAGCCTGATGGAGGGCGCGCTTCGCAGCGGCGTGCGAGCGGCGGGGCAGTTCACCTGAGCGCTTGACGCACGCTCGCCACGGGTAGTCGCGTGCGATGTCGACACCAGCCGGTCCTCCCCTGCCCTCGCCTCGGGGGCCGATCAGCGAGTCGATCGTCTGCGCGCTCGCCGGGACGCGCTCGCGCATCCCGCCACCCGTCGTTCACCCGGCCGACCCGCTGGCCGACGATGATCTTCACCTCGCCCTCTACGTCTGCTACGAGCTCCACTACCAAGGATTCGCCGGGGTCGATCCGAATTGGGAGTGGGAGCCGTCGCTCCTGGGAGTTCGGCGGGATCTCGAGAGGCGGTTCCTCGATGAGCTCAGGAAGTCTGTGCCGAGGCGCGACGCCGTCAGACCCGCGGACGTCGGGGCCCTCCTCTTCGATCTGGCCGGCGAGGGCGACGATCCCTCCCTCTCGGGCTACCTGAAGTCGCGCGGCACGCTCGAACAGTTTCGGGAGTTCGCGATCCATCGCTCCGCCTATCAGCTCAAGGAGGCGGATCCCCACACGTGGGCGATTCCGCGCCTCCGTGGAGGCCCGAAGTCCGCACTCGTCGAAATTCAAGTCGACGAGTACGGATCTGGATCGCCTGAGCGCGCTCACTCGGCCCTCTTCGCCAAGGCGATGGAGGCGATCGGGCTCGTGAGTTCGTACGGCGCATACCTCGACGAGATTCCCGGGTTCACGCTCGCCACCGTCAACTTGATCTCGGCGCTTGGCCTGAGCCGGCGCCACCGCGGCGCGCTCGTCGGGCACCTCGCAATGTTCGAGATCAGCTCGGCGCTTCCAAACCGGCGTTACGCGCAGGGATTGCGGCGGCTGGGCTTCGAGGGCGCCGCGCTCGAGTTCTTCGACGAGCATGTCGAGGCCGATTCGGTGCACGAGAACATCGCCGCCTATGACATGGCCCAGGGCCTTGCTCGGGCCGAGCCCGAGTTGACGACAGAGATCATGTTCGGGGCCGAGGCGCTGCTACTGCTCGACGAGCGCTTCGCTGCGCGGCTGCTTGAGGCCTGGAGGCGAAGGCAAGTCGTCGCTGCGCCGGGCCGCTACGCCGCTCGCTGCCTGATCGAGGCAATGGGATTGAAGATCACGTATGTCCTGCCCGTGCGGTGGAGCCAAGGCGGGGATCTGGCGGAGCTTGCGCGCTACCTGCGGGGAATGGCAGCGCACGTGGACGAGGTGATCGTGGTCGATGGGTCCGAGCCCGTGCTCTTCGAGCGCCATGCGCGGGCGCTCGGCGAGTTCGTTCGGCACATGCCCCCGCATCGGGACCTGAGCTTCGCCATGGGCAAGGTCGATGGCGTCGTCACGGGGATACGGGAGGCCTCGCACGAGCGCGTCGTTATTGCCGACGATGACGTTCGGTACACGGCGGGCCCGTTGGAGCGAGTCGCGGCCGCGCTCGATGGGGCCGACCTGGTGCGCCCTCAAAACTACTTCGACCCGCTCGTCTGGCACGCGCGCCTGGATACGGCGCGGAGCCTGCTGAACCGGGTGTTCTCCGGCGACTTCGATGAGCCGTCGGCCGACTTCCCGGGCACCCTCGCGGTACGCCGTTCCTCGTTCCTGGCGATGGGTGGCTACGACGGCGACGCCCTCTTCGAGAACCTGGAGCTGATCCGCACGGTGCGTGCTGCGGGCGGGGTGGTGGAGAGCCCGCTCGACCTCTACGTCGCGCGACGACCGCCGACCACAAGCCATTGGGCCAGTCAGCAAGTGCGCCAGGCCTACGATGACTTCGCCCTTCCGCTGCGCATGGCGGCGTGGCTCTTGTTGCCGTTGATCATCCTCATCGTCGCGATCCGAAGTAGGTGGCGAGGGATCTCCGCTCTGGGACTTGCCCCGGTCGCCGTCGCCGAGCTTGGCCGGCGCCGCGGCGGCGGCACGTCGGTCTTTCCTGCGTCGGCTCCTTGGCTTGCACCTGCCTGGATCCTGGGACGCGTCGCCTGCGCGTGGCTGGCCGTCGTTGCGCGATGCCGCGGGGGCGCTCCGTACCGGCAGGGCCGTATCGCCCTTGCCGCTCACGGTCAGCGGCTGCTCCGGCGGCGCTACGAGGAGCAGCCGTTGGCGCTGGCGTCTGCCGGTCGCGCTGAGGGACGAGTGCCCCCGCTTTCCGCCTCGAAGTCGATCAGCTTGTGAGTGGCATCGCAGAAAGGCTTCGTGCGGGACTTGCCACAGCGGCATAGTGCGATCGTCCGGCGCCTTACCTCGATCTCGTTGCCGTCCTGATCGACGATGCGCACAGGGCCGCGCACCAGGTACGGCCCATTTCGGTAGGGCGTGATTGTCGGCTCGTCCACGCTGCCCGACTACCCGAAGCGCGCCCGTGCGAACTCGAGAAACGCTTGCGCCGCAGGGGTATGCCGACGGTTCATCCGCCAGATCAGGCTGACGGGCAGGCGCACGCGCGGGCGCAGCGGGACTGCGGCCACGTTGGGCCCCGCAGGGTGGAGGTAGCCGGCAGGGAGCAGGGCGACGCCGAGCCCGTGGGATGCCAGTGAGCGAATCGTCTCCAGCTCGAACGTCTCGTAGGCATAGGCGGGCGCTGGGTCCGCTCGCTCGAGCTCGCTGTCGACCGCACGCCGCAGAGCGGAGGCGCGCCGAAACCCGATCAGCGGGTCGTCCGCGAGCTGGGTGACGCGCACCGACGAACGACCCGCGAGTGCATGGGAGGGAGACATCACCGCCACCAGCTCCTCCTCGTAGAGAGATCGAACCGTCATGTCGGCGCCCCCCTCCGCGGGGTCGAGCAGCGCGAACGCCAGATCAAGCTCGTCCCGCCGAAGCATGGCGAGGATGATGTCCGCCGTCTGCTCGTGCAGGTGGATGCCGACTCCGGGGTGGCCATCCCGAAACTCCTCCAGCATCGCCGGTACCCCAAGGCTCGCGAGCGGGAGCGAGCCGATATCCACGCGGCCGCGAAGCAGGCCCTCCAGCTCGCTCAGCTCCTGCCGGGCGGATTCAACCTCTGAGAGCACCCGTGTCGCGCGCGCGAGCAGGAGGCCTCCCGCTTCGGTTACCTCGACGCTGCGAGTGGTGCGCCGCAGTAGCTCGGTACCCAGCTCGGCTTCCAGCCGGCGGATCTGCTGCGAGAGGGCCGGCTGCGCAATGCCGATCTCCTGGCTGGCTCGGGTGAAGTGGCGGTGCCTCGCGACGGCCGCGAAGTACTCGAGCTGGCGCAGCTCCATGGCTGACTCAGTCTATTTCGTTATCAATCAAAGAGCAAATATGTCTTGGACTTATTGCATGGCGCATGCCAGCATGAGGGCGGCATGGCTCCTGCCCAGACGATGAAAGGCGCATCAGGGGCGAACGACTCGATCCACATCGACGTTGTTCCCGGCGATGACGCTGAGGGCAATCGCCTCATGACGGCGATGACCGATGAGATCGATCGCCTCTACAGCGACCGAGACGGTTCGGTGCTCTCGGTTTCCGCTCATCCCGCCGAGCTCAGCGCTCCCGCCGGCGCCCTCCTCGTCGTCCGCGACGGCGCCGAGGCGATCGGCTGCGGCGCACTCAAGCGATTGGACGACGAGACCTGCGAGATCAAGCGGATGTACCTGACGCCAAATTGGCGGGGCCGCGGGATCTCGGCCTTGCTGCTCGAGGCGCTGGAGAGACGTGCCCGCGAGCTCGGCTACCGGCGAGCTCGGCTCGACACCGGCGACCGTCAACCCTCTGCTCGCCGCCTCTACCAGGGAGCCGGCTACCGACCGATTCCCGACTACAACGGCAACTCGATGGCTCGGTTCTGGTTCGAGCGGGAGCTCGACGGCACCACGATTCGTCGTGAGCTGCGCCGGGGCGACGCCGACGCAATCGTGAGGCTTCACGACAGGGTCTATCCGCCGGATTACGGCGTGGACAGCTCGTTCGTCCGCGACATCCGGGTGACGCTCGATGAGCTCTCGGCCCGAAGTTGGCCCGATGACGGCGAGGCTGTCTGGATCGTGGAGAACGATGGAGAGGTCGCGGGTTGTCTAGCCCTCAGCCATGAGGGGGAGGGGGAGGGGCGCGTTCGCGTCTTTCTGCTCGCCGACGAGCTTCGTGGCCGGGGCCTGGGCCGCACACTGCTGAATGAGCTGCTGGACGTCGCGAGATCAGCTGCGTATGGGCGCCTCACCCTCTGGACATTCAGCGACCTCAGGGCGGCCGCACACCTCTACCGGGAGGCGGGGTTCGAAGTGATCAGCACCGAGCGCGGGCCGCGGTGGGGGCGCCAGGACTTCACCTATCAGCAGTACGAGTTGCGCCTGTAGCGACTCGGTTACGGAGCCGCCGTCGCCTCGGCCGTGACCGCTGTGCCGCCGCCAACCCTTCCGGCTCCGCCCTCGTCGCGCGTGAGCCGGTGCGCCAGGTAGACGGGGATGATCGAGATCAGGATCACGAGCACTGCGACGGCGTTCACGATGGGGAGCTGATTGGGCCGGGAGAAGTTGGTGAGGATCCAGATCGGCAGGGTCTGATCGCCGGCGCCGATCGTGAACGTCGTCACGATGATCTCGTCGAAGGACAGGGCGAAGGCCAGGAGCGCGCCGGCCACCAGGGCGGAGCGCAGGTTTGGGAACGTCACCAGGCGGAACGTCTGCCACGGGCTCGCCCCGAGGTCCGCTGAGGCCTCCTCGAACGAGCCGGAGAGGCGGCGCAGCCGAGCGATGACGTTGTTGTAGACGACGACGATGCAGAACGTCGCGTGTGCGACCACGATCGTGAAGAGGCTGAGATCGACGCCGAGGATCTGTGTGAAGGTGGAATTGAGCGCGATCCCGGTGACGATGCCGGGCAGGGCGATCGGCAGGATCACGAGAAACGAGATGGTCTCGCGACCGAAGAAGCGGTACCGCGCGACCGCCATGGAGGCGAGCGTCCCGAGGACGAGCGCGATCGCCATCGCGAGCAGGCCCGTCTGCAGCGAATAGAGGAAGGCATCCCGTGCCCCGCTACTCGCGAAGGCCTTGTCGAACCACTCGAGCGTGAGGCCCGGTGGAGGCCAGGCGAACGCGCGCGAGGTGCTGAACGCGTAGATCACGATGACCAGCAGGGGGACGTAGATGAAGGCGAGCGTGAAGCCGGCGCCGAAGCGCAAGAGGAGGGAGGATCGTCTCGAGAGGCGCATGGCTCAGAGATGCTCGAACGCGCCCATGCGCCGCGCGATCAGCAGGTAGACGATCATGACCACGACCGGAACGGCGGCGAAGGCGGCCGCGAACGGAAGGTCTGCGGTGAAGTTGTCGTTGACGACCGTGCCGATGAACTGCTCACCTGATCCCACGAGGTCGATTGCGATGAAATCGCCCAGGGTGAGCGAGAAGGTGAAGATCGAGCCGGCGATCATCGCCGGGAACACGAGCGGGAGGATCACTCGCCTGAACGTGTAGGCGGGCTTTGCGCCCATGTCCTCCGACGCGCTCAGCAGTGTGTCGGGAATGCGCTCGAGGCCCGCGTAGATGGGAATGATCATGTACGGGAGCCAGATGTAGGTCATGACGAGCCAGACGGCCACCAGCCCGTAGCCCGGACCCTGGATCCCGAGCGGGTCGAGCAGCCAGTTGAAGACTCCGTCGTTGGCGAGGATCCCGCGCCAGGCGAAGACCTTGACCAGATAGGAGGACCAAAGCGGCATCAGCACCGCCACCACGAGGATTCCCCGGGCGCGCGGGCTCGCCACCTTCGCCATGTAGAAGGCGAGCGGGAAAGCCAAGGCCACGCAGGTGAGCGTGACCAGGATGGCCACGCCGATGGTGCGAGCTGTGACCGTGCGGTAGACCGGCGTGGAGACGACGTCCTCGAAGTTCTCGAGCGTGAAGGTCTGTTCGATCTCTCCCGAGAGCTCCCCCAGCGTCCAGAAGCTGGTGATGAAAAGAACGGCCAGGGAGCCGAGATAGCCGACGACCAGCCAGCCGACCGGGCCGGCCAGAAGCGCCCCGACCTGCAGCCGGGGACGGCCGTGGAAGAGGCCGGCGAGCCTGCGGCCCACCGACCTCTTCGGCGCCGGCGTTGCTACGCCAGCGGACACGGACTCATGCGGAACGGCTGGTGGGGCCTTAGCCCTTCACCTCGTTCCATCCCTGGACCCACTCGTCGTAGGTCTTGCACTCCTCACCGCGATCGTCGCCGCAGTCCGAGACGGGGGTCTTCCAGAACTCGATCTGGTCGAAGAACTCCTCGTCTTCGGCGTTGTAGATGTCGCAGTGCTTGGGATCGGAGGTGAGGTCGCACGACTTCTCGTTCGACGGCGCCTCACCGAACCACTCGGCCACCTGGGCATTCGCCTCGGGGCTGATGATGTGGTTCATCCACTCGTACATGCAATTGGGATGCTCGGCGTCCGACGCAATCATCCAGGTGTCGGACCAACCGGTTGCGCCCTCCTCGGGCAGAACGACTTCCTCGTTCTCGCCCTCGGCCGTCAGGAGGTTGTTGATCACCTGCCAGGTGGTGCCCACGGACAGATCGCCGTTGGTGAACGCCTGGACCTCCTTGGTGTAGTCGGACCAGTACTCACCGATGTGCTCCTTCTGCTCCTGCAGGAGCTCGATCGCTGCATCGAACTGCTCCTGGTCGAGCTCATACGGATCGGTGATGCCCAGATCCGGCTCGTGCTCGCGCAGGTAAAGCGCTGCGTCGGCGATGTAGATCGGGTTGTCGTACGCGGTGACCTTGCCCGAATAATCCGACGCGTTGTCGAAGACGACATCCCACGACTTGGGCGCCGGGCTGACCTCATCCGGGTCGTACATGAGCAGGTTCGACCCACGACCGTGTGGAACGCCGTACATCTGTCCGTCCACGGAGTTGAAGTCCTGGTCCTTCAGGGCGTCGAACACATCCTCGTAGTTGGGGATGAGGTCGGTGTTAACGGGATCAACGTCGCCGCCCTCGATCAGCCGCGTCGTCGCGTCACCCGAGGCGGATACGCCGTCGTACTCGCCCGAGCGCATGAGTTGCACCATCTCGTCGGACGTGTTGCCGATCTTCACGTTGACCTGACAGCCGGTCTCCTTCTCGAAGTCCGTGACCCAATCGACCTTCGGGTCGGTGGAGCCGTCTTCGACGTATCCGGCCCAGGCGACTAGATTGACCTCGCCCTCACCCTCACCGAGCTCGGTCAGGGCATCGTCCGACGAAGTCTCCTCGGAGTCGTCGTCGCTGCCGCATCCAGCCGCAAAAGCCAGCATGAACGCGACCATGCCCCCCACGACGAGCCAAGCCCATCGTGCGGAGTGTTGGTTGGTGCTACTCACTCGATCCTCCCTCTTGGTTGCTCTTCTCAGGAATTGCGACCGCGTGCTCCGATCGCCATCCGACAAGCGTTTTCCTGCCGCGGGTCTCGATCGCCTCAGCCGTGGGCGAATCGAGGTTCTGCTCCACGACCTGTAGCTCGCCACCGGCTGCGAGCGCGACCGTGTAGCGGGTGATCATCCCGGCGTATGCGACGTCGGCGATGCGCCCCTCCTCGGTCTCGAAGCCATCGGTGCCCTCGTCCCGCGCGAGCAGGCGCACCTTCTCGGGCCGGACGGTGAAGCGGCGTCCGTTTCGTTCGAGCACGTTCGACACGCCTACGAACCCGCTCACGAACGGGTTCTGGGGGTGCTCGTAGACCTCCCACGGAGGTCCTACCTGCTCGATCCTTCCCTCGTTGAACACGGCCAGGCGGTCGGACATGGTGAGTGCCTCCTCCTGGTCGTGAGTGACGTAGATGAACGTGATGCCGACATCTGTCTGAATCTGCTTGAGCTCAACCTGCATCTGCTCGCGAAGCTTCAGATCGAGGGCACCGAGAGGCTCGTCGAGCAGCAGCAGGCGCGGGCGGTTGATGATCGCGCGGGCCAGGGCGACACGCTGCCGCTGGCCACCGGAGAGCTCTGAGGGCTTGCGCTCGCCGTAGTCGGCAAGACGCACCATCTCGAGCGCCTCGGTGCGCCGGCTGCGCCGCTCATCCGAGTCGACCCCGCTCACCCGCAGCCCGTATTCGACGTTGGCAGCCACCGACATGTGGGGAAACAGGGCGTAGTCCTGAAAGACGGTGTTGACCGGCCGGTCGTAGGCCGGGAGCCCGGTGACATCGTTGCCTCCGAGCTCCACCCGCCCGGAGTCGGGCGCTTCGAAGCCGGCGATCATTCGCAGCGTTGTGGTCTTGCCCGAGCCCGAGGGCCCGAGCATCGTGAAGAACTCGCCGGCCGCGATCTCCAGGTCGACGGAATCAACCGCAACCACGTCGCCGTAGGTCTTCCGCAGGCCGACCAGCCGCACATCCGGCTCGGCGCCAGTGGTGGCGCCGCTCGACGAGGCAGGCGTTGAAACCGAGTGCTCCACTGAGTACAAGCGCGCTGAACGCGCCCGCCGACGTTACTTGAGCCGGAGGTTTCGCGCGTGGCCAAAATCGTGCGCCCCCGTTGGACGGTGGCGTTAAACGGTGCTTCAGGCTCCGAAGAGGGCACGGCTGCCGGCCGTGACGACTGCAGCCACCGCCACGGCGAGGAGCGCGGAGCCATCGCGCCACAGCACTAGGCCGGCGGCGCCGACCCCGAGGATCCGCTCGTCGACGACGAGCTCGCCTCCCTCATCCGAGCTCAGCGTCTGAACGGCGATGAGGGCAGCGAGCAGCGCGGGCGCGAGGAGCGCGATGACCTGCTGCACCGGGTCCGGGAAGGTCGCGACCGCCCAGCAGCACCGGACCGGCCGCGCGGATCAGCGCGGTCGCCACCGCGAGAACGGCGATGGTGATCCAGACCTCGGTCACTCGGAGGGCTCCGGTGGAGCCTCTCGCCTGCCACGCCCGGTGGCCAGCCCCAGGAGTGCGGCGGTGGAGGCGACGATGATGGGGACCCCTGCGGGAGCGAGCGGGATCAGGGCGAGGGCGATCAGGGCCCCGAGGGCGGCCACGATCGCCGGGCGCCCTGGCCGCAGTTCGCCCTCGACCAGCAGGGCGAGGAAGAAGGCTGGAAAGAGCGCGTCCAGACCGAGTGCATCGGGGTCGGCGATGACGTCGCCAGCAAGCACCCCGATCACGGTCCCGACCACCCAGCACGGATAGGACGGCAGCGTTGCGCCCATCATGAAGGCGGGATCGAAGCGCCCGTCACCGCGGCTGGCCGCGGCCCAGGAGAAGTCGATCATCGTCTGGCCGACGGCCGCGCGTCGCAGCGTGCCGCCGCGCAGAGACGGGGCGAGCGCCACGCCCATCGGCCCGTACCGGGCGTTCAGCAGGATTCCCGCGGCGATCGCCGCGAACGCGCCACCGCCTGCCGCCAAGACGGCGGTAGCGGCGAACTGAGCCGACCCCGCGAACAGGAGCGCGGACATCACGATGGGCGCGATGGGCCCCATCAGGGGCTCGGCGATCACTCCGAACGAGATGGCGAGCAGCACCGCGACGACCGCGTAGGGCAAGCCGGCGCGGATGCCCTCGCGGAAGGCGGGGTCTCGAACGATGCTCATTCGGGCATTTAAGCCGAGAGCCCCCCGGACCTCCCATGGACGTCCCGGGAGCTCTGGGCCCTGGCTGGTTTCGTTATGCGCGGCTAGAAGCCGGCGCGGTGCCTGGTCCGAAAGCCGCGGGAGGAGCGCCTGTCATTGCTCCATCCTGGGCCCTTGCCGGCGGTCATCGAGGTGTCAAATCGCAGGCCGGCGACGGTGAGGTAGGCGTGACCCGAGTGCGCGTAGACGGTGAGGCGATTGCCCTTGCCGGCCCTTCCCCACCGCATGAAGCCGGATGAAGGCATCGGGCTGTCGACGAAGCGACCGCCATGGAGCGCGTAGGAGACGGCGCCGGAGCAGTCGTAGCAGTTGTCCCGGAAGCTGGCGTGGCCACCGCCGTAGCAGTAGCCCTTGCCCTTCGCGATCTTGTTCGCGGCGCGGATCACCTTGACGACCCGCGCGGGGGCGTTGCACGGCGGTACGGCTCTGCCGTTGCGAAGCTTGGCGCCACCGTGGCCGGAGCAGTCGCCGCCTCCGCCACCATTGCCTCCGCCTCCACCTCCGCCACCGCCTGAGCCGACGCCGCCGGAGCCGGCGAGCGAGGGGGTCGCGGTGAGGGCGAGGGCGGCACAGCCGGCCACGAGCGCGAGGGGCCGGGCGAGCCGGCGAGGATTCGGGGGTTGAAACACGGGTTCGGTCTCTCCTTCGTTGGCCTGCGGGGTTAGCTGACGGGCTGGCGCTAAAGGAGTCGCGCCCTCACTGAGGGTGAGCTCGCCCCAGGTTGTGGTTCCCCCGCTCCCGGCGACCGTGGCCGCCGGGACTCGGCTTTACCGTTTTACATCGGCGCGCAGCGTAGCGGAACGGTTAGACGTTTGCAAAGAAACGCTTACAAACGGCCGTCCAGATCTCCTTTGGCGGGAGCACTAGGGTTGCGGTTGATGGAGATCGCCGGCAAGACCGCTCTCCTCTCCGGCGCGACCGGCGGGCTCGGGCGCGCGATCGCAGCGGCCCTGGCCGAGCGTGGCGCTCGCCTCGTCCTGTCCTCTCGGAAGCCCGAGGAGCTGGCCGCTCTCGCCGACTCGCTGCCCGGGGAGGGCCATCGGGTGGCCGTGGCCGACCTCGCGGAGGAGGGGGCGGCCGAGCGTCTCGTCCGCGAGGCCGGGGCGGTGGAGATCCTGGTGGCCAATGCGGCCCTGCCGGGCGGGGGGCGTCTTGACCGCTTTAGCCAGGAGGAGCTTGGTCAGGCGCTACGGGTGAACTTCGAGGCGCCCATCCGCATGGCCCGAGCGGTTCTTCCCGACATGCTCGAGGCGGGCCGGGGACATCTCGTGATGATCTCCTCGCTGCAGGGCAAGGTTGCCTTCGCCCGCTCCTCCGTCTACACGGCTACGAAGTTCGGGCTCCGCGGCTTTGCGCTGTCGCTGCGCGACGACCTGCACGGATCCGGGGTTGGCTCCTCGGTGGTGCTCCCGGGCTTCATCCGCGACGCGGGCATGTTCGCCGACTCCGGCCGGCCCTCGCCGGCCGGTCTCGGCACCAGCTCCCCGGAGGAGGTCGGCGAGGGTGTCCTGAAGGCGATCGAGCGCGACCGGGCAGAGGTGGTGGTCGCGACGGCACTCCAGGCGGCGGGGGCTCGATTCGCCCACGTCGCCCCCCGCATCACCTCGTTGCTCACGCGCAGAAGCTCCGGACGGATCGCGGACCGTGTGGTCGACGGGCAACGCGGATCTCGCCCGCGCTGAGCAGCCTCGTTTCCGCCTGCCGCCGGGCGGGGACAGGCATACTGATTGAGTAGTCGCGCAGCGGATCGGGAGGTTCAAACATGAGCGACAGCTTTGGCGCCAAGTCGACCCTCGAGGTCTCCGGACGCGAATACGAGATGCACCGCCTCGACGCGCTCCAGGAGAGCTTCGACGTGGCTCGGCTTCCGTATTCGCTCAAGGTCCTGCTCGAGAACGCGCTGCGCCTGGAGGATGGCGATTCCGTCACCGCAGACGACGTTGAGGCGATCGCGAAGTGGGATGCGAGCGCCGAGCCCTCCGATGAAATCCCGTTTCAGCCGGCCCGAGTGCTGATGCAGGACTTCACGGGTGTCCCCGCGATCGTCGACCTCGCCGCCATGCGCGACGCCATGGATGAGCTGGACGGGGATCCCGAGCGGATCAATCCCCTGGTCCCGGTCGACCTCGTGATCGACCATTCGGTCCAGGTCGATGCGTTCGGCTCAGAGCGCGCCTTCGACATCAATGCCGACCGCGACTACGAGCGCAACGAGGAGCGATACGCGTTCTTGCGCTGGGGCCAGCAGGCGTTCGACAACTTCCGCGTCGTTCCGCCGGCGACGGGCATCTGCCATCAGGTGAACCTCGAGTATCTCGGCCAGGTCGTGTTCGTGCCGGATGCCGACGGCGATGACCCAAGACCCGCCTATCCGGACACGTTGGTCGGGACGGACTCGCACACGACGATGATCAACGGGCTGGGCGTGCTCGGCTGGGGCGTCGGAGGGATCGAGGCCGAGGCGGCGATGCTGGGCCAGCCGATCTCGATGCTCTTGCCGCAGGTGCTGGGCTTTCGCCTCGAGGGCGAGCTGCCCGAGGGCGCGACCGCTACGGATCTCGTGCTCACGGTCACCGAGATGCTCCGCGAGCGCGGCGTCGTCGGCAAGTTCGTCGAGTTCTTCGGCCCCGGGCTGCACACGCTGGGACTGGCGGATAGGGCGACCATCGGCAACATGTCGCCTGAGTTCGGCTCTACGTGCGCGATCTTCCCCGTCGACCGCGAGACGCTTCGCTACCTCGAGTTCACCGGGAGGCCCACGGAGCAGATCGAGCTCGTCGATGCCTATGCCCGTGAGCAGGGCATGTATCACGACGAGGACTCAGACGAGCCCACGTTCTCCGAAACGCTCGAGCTCGACCTGGGCTCGGTTGAGCCTTCCATCGCGGGGCCCAAGCGCCCTCAGGACCGGATCGCGCTGAGCGCGGCCGAGGCGGCGTTCCTGGAGTCGCTTAAGGAGTTCGACCCCGAGGCCGCGGAGACGCTGGGAAACATGGTCGACGAAGCGAGCGAGCAGTCGTTCCCGGCGTCCGACCCGCCGGGGGAGGATCACGGCGATGAGCGCGGGCGCCCCAAGGTGTTCGAGCCCACGCGCGATGGCGAGAGCCTCGCCAGCATCGCCGAGCATGCCGCGAATCCGGTGGAGCTCACCCTGGAAGACGGCACCGAGACGAGGCTCGACCACGGGCGGGTGGTGATCGCCGCGATCACGAGCTGCACCAACACGTCGAACCCATCGGTGATGATCGGCGCGGGCCTTCTGGCCAAGAAGGCGGTGGAGAAGGGCCTTAGCAGCCAGCCGTGGGTGAAGACCTCCCTGGCCCCCGGTTCGACGGTGGTGACCGATTACCTGAAGCAGGCGGGGCTCGACGAGTACCTCAACGAGCTCGGGTTCAATCTGGTGGGCTACGGCTGCACGACCTGCATCGGGAACTCGGGCCCGCTGCCCGAGGAGATCTCGAAGGCGGTCAACGAGAACGACCTGGTGGTCTGCTCGGTGCTCTCGGGCAACCGCAATTTCGAGGGACGCATCCAGCAGGACGTGCGCAACAACTACCTGGCCTCCCCGCCCCTGTGCGTCGCCTACGCCCTGGCGGGCCGGATGGACATCGACCTCCTCTCGGACCCGATTGGTGAGGGGCCCGATGGGGAGGAGGTACGTCTCAGCGACCTGTGGCCCTCGAGCGAGGAGATCAAGGCGACGGTGGAGGAGGCGGTGCGCTCGTCGATGTTCGAGGAGAGCTACGCGGATGTCTTCACGGGGGACGAGCGGTGGAAGGGTCTCGACACGCCCGACGGGGATCGCTACACGTGGCCCGACTCCACTTATGTGCGAAAGCCCTCCTTCTTCGAGGGGATGGACCCCGAGCCGACGGGCGTGGAGCCGATCGAGGGCGCGCGGGTGCTCGCGGTGCTCGGCGACTCGGTCACGACGGATCACATCTCCCCGGCCGGTGCGATCAAGAAGGCGAGCCCCGCGGGACAGTGGCTGATGGACAACGGGGTGGAGCCCGGGGACTTCAACTCCTACGGCTCGCGACGCGGAAATCACGAGGTCATGATCCGTGGGACGTTCGCGAACATCCGTCTGCGCAACAAGCTGGTTGAGCGGGAGGGGGGCTTCACCCGGTTCTTCGGGGAGGGAGAGCCCGAGGGCGACGGCGATGGGGAGGAGGTGACGATCTACGACGCGGCCATGGCCTACGGGGGGGAAGACACGCCGCTGGTCGTCTTGGCGGGCAAGGAGTACGGGTCGGGCTCGTCTCGCGACTGGGCGGCGAAGGGAACGAACCTGCTCGGTGTCCGCGCCGTGATCGCCGAGAGCTTCGAGCGCATCCACCGCTCCAACCTGATCGGGATGGGCGTGCTCCCGCTGCAGTTCCCGGACGGAGAGAGCGCCGAGTCGCTCGGGCTCACGGGTGAGGAGGAGATCACGGTCGGTGATCTCGAGGAAGGCGAGGCGAAGTCGGTCGAGGTCTCAGCCACCAAGGACGGCGGCGAGGAGATCACGTTCGAGGCACGGGTCCGTCTGGACACCCCGAACGAGGTCCGCTACTTCCAGCACGGGGGCATCCTGCACAAGGTCCTGCGGGACCTACGGTAAGCCGCCGGCTATTGACATCAGCGGGGCGGATGCATAAGGATTAGCGCAACCCCGCAGAACCGGCGGAGCAGGGAGAGGCAGGGTAGATTTAGAACTCGTCCCCGGCCAGTCCCGCCTCCGGGGACGATCGCGTCGGCATCCCTCCCTGGCTACCGACGCGCAGGCGTGGCGCGGGCCGTGTGGACCCCCTGCCTCCCACGGCCCCGCCCCGCCATGGGCGTTTCGGGCCCTGCAAAGCCCTGCGTATCTCGGGTTCCATCGCACTACTCGGTTTTCGGGCCCTCCGGTTGCTGGCGTTCGAGGTAGTTGATCGCGATGACGCTGCCCACCGGGCCGACCGGCGTGAGGGTGGCGGCGAGGAGCGTGTACGGAGCTTCGTGGCGGAGGACGGCGATCCAGATGAGGATCGCGAGCGCGATAAAGCCGAGCCCGTGGGCCCAGCCGAAGACCATGGTCTCGGTGGCGAAGCCGGGCGCGAGCCAGAAGAAGAGGAGGGCCGCGAACAGTCCGAGCTCGAACCAAGACGCCCGTTTCACCCAGGGCCACAGCCGCCCGGGCACCACGGGCCGCAGCGCCGCTTCACCACCGTCAGCCATCGATCCGAGGCTAGCGAGGGGGTGGCGACTACCCCGTCAGCGTCGTCAGGACGATGCGTTCCTGCTCCAGGCGGTGCGCCACCGGGTAGCCCTCGCTCGGGCTTGCGCGCTGGGGGCGGCCGACGTAGCGGAACTCGACCCCGTCTGGCAGCTGCTTCGGCATCCGCCTGAACATGACCTTCCAGGCTCCCATGTTCTGCGGCTCCTCCTGGACCCAGACGATCTCCTCGAGGTTCGGGTACGAGGCGATCAGCTCGCTGATCTGTGTCTTCGCGAATGGGTAGAGCAGCTCGACCCGGGCGATCGCCACCGACTCCGCTCCCTCGCGCCGCTCGTGGCCGTCGATGTCGTAGTAGATCTTCCCCGAGCACAGCGCCAGCCGTCGCACCGTCTCCTTGCGGTCCTGCGCCCGCGGGTCGTCGAGCACGAACTGGAACGAGCCCTCGGTCAGCTCCTCGAGCGTGGACGTAGCCCCCGCCAGCCGCAGCAGGCCCTTCGGCGTGAACACGACCAGCGGCCGAGGCTTGGCGATCCGCGCCTGGCGGCGGAGCAGGTGGAAATACTGGGCCGCCGTCGTCGGGTTCGCGAGCCGCATGTTCCCCTCCGCCGCGAGCGCCATGAACCGCTCGATACGCGCGCTCGAATGCTCGGGGCCAGACCCCTCGTACCCGTGCGGCAAGAGCAGCGTGAGTCGCGTCGTCTGCCCCCACTTCGACTCTCCCGCCGCGATGAACGAATCGATGATCACCTGCGCGGAGTTGGCGAAGTCGCCGAACTGGGCCTCCCAGAGGATCAGGCTCTCCGGCGACGCCGCTGAGTACCCGTACTCGAACCCCAGGCACGCCGCCTCCGACAGCGGGCTGTTGTGCAGCTCCATCGGCGCCAGCGCCCCCGACAGATTCTGGATCGGCGCGAACTGAAGGCCCGTCTTCTCGTCGTGCAGCACGAGGTGACGATGCGAAAACGTCCCGCGCTCGGTGTCCTGGCCCGTCAGCCGGATGTGGGTGCCCTCGGTCAGAAGCGACGCGAAGGCGAGCGACTCGGCATGGCCGAAGTCGATCCCGCCCTCCTCGAGGATCTCCACCCGCTTCAGAAGCGGCTTGCGGAGCTTGCGATGGATGCTGAAGCTCTCAGGAACCTGGAGGAGCTCCTCGTTAAGCGCCCGCAGCCGCTTCGCGTTCACTGCGGTCGCCACCTCGGGGCTCTTGGTGCGGTCGAGCTCGCCGGTGCCCAGCGCCGTCGAGCTCGGATCCTCGTACTCGCCCGCCTCCATCTTCGCCCGCAGCTCCTTCAGCACCTGCGACAGCGCCTCACGGTGGGCAGCGGCATCGCGCTCGACATCCTCGGCGGTGATCACGCCCTCCTTGATCAGCCTCTCCGCGTAGAGCTCGGACACCGATGCATGAGCCTTGATCTGCGCCGCCTGCTCCGGCTGCGTGTAGGCGGGCTCGTCGGTCTCGTTGTGCCCGTAGCGCCGGTAGCCGATCAGGTCGATCACCACGTCGCGCCCCCAGCGCTCCCGGTACGCCATCGAAAGCCGGATCGCAGCGATGCAGGCCTCCACGTCGTCGGCGTTCACGTGGATGATCGGGACGTTGAAGCCCTTCGCCATATCCGAGGCGTATGGCGTCGAGCGGCTGTCCTCCGGGTCGGTGGTGAACCCCACCTGGTTGTCGGTGATGATGTGGACCGTGCCGCCGGTGGAGTAGCCGCGCAGCGACTGCAGGTTGAGGGTCTCCGCGACCACACCCTGGGCGGGGAAGGCGGCGTCACCGTGAAGCAGAACCGGAACCGCAACGCTGGGGTTGTGGTGAAGGCGGGGCCCCGAATGCTCCGTTTGCGCAGCTCGGGCGCCCCCGGTCACCACCGGATCGACGAACTCCAGATGGCTGGGGTTCGGGTACATCCTGATCTTGATCTGTTCACCGTCCGGCGTCGTGAACATGCCCTCGGCGCCGTAGTGGTATTTCACGTCTCCAGTGCCCGAGTGCGGCAGCGCCGCGATCGCCTTCACCTGCTCCAGCGCCTTCGCCCCCTCGAACTCGGCCAAGAGCGACTCGACAGAGCGCCCCAGGTTGTGAGCCAGCACAGAGAGGCGGCCTCGGTGGGCCATCCCGATCACGGTCTCCTCGGCGCCACCGCGACGTGCAAGCGTCACGAGCTCGTCGATCATCGGGACCACGGCGTCGAGCCCCTCGATCGAGAACATCTTCTGTCCGAGGTAGGCCTTCTGGATGAAGCGCTCGAACCCGAAGACCTCGCTCAGGCGCTTAAGCAGCGTGCGCTTCTCCTCGGCTGTGAGCGGAGTTCGGTGTGCCCCCGTCTCGATCCACTCACGCAGCCACATGCGTTGCTGGTGCGAGGAGAGATGCTCGAACTGATACGCGATCGTCCCGCAATAGGCATCGCGCATCCGCGGCAGGGCCTCCAGGAGCGTCTCGCCCTCCACCCCGATGCGAAGGATGTGGGCGGGGATCCGTGCCATCAGCTCCGGCGTCAGGTTGAGGTTCTCCGGCTCGAGCGCCGGATCCCCCTTCGGTTCCTTGCCGAGCGGGTTGACGCGCGCCGCCAGGTGCCCGTGCGTGCGGTAGGCCTTGAGCAGGGAGGTCGCCGCCTGCACAGCCTGGAGCAGCTCCTCGTCGACCTCCCCCGGCGCTGCCGAGGGCGCGGAGATCGGGACACCCGCGCTTAACGGCGGTGCCGAGGCCGAGGTGGCGTAGGCGTTGGTGACGATCCCCGGCGAGATCTCGAGTGCCTCCGCGACCCCCTCGTAGAAACTGTCCTTCCCCTGCAGCAGCTCATCGATCCGGCGCAGGAATGAGCCGGACTCGGCCCCCTGGATGATGCGGTGGTCATAGGTGGACGTCATCGTCATCACCTTCGAGATGCCGAGCGCCTTGATCTTGTCCGCCGGCGCGTGGGCCCACTCGACCGGATAAGCGATCGAGCCGGTCGCGATGATCGTGCCCTGACCGCTCATGAGGCGAGGCACCGAGGCGATGGTCCCGAGCCCGCCGGGGTTGGTGAGCGTGATGTTGGTCCCCTGGAAGTCATCGGCGGTGAGCTTGTTCTCGCGCGTCTTCGTGATCAGGTCCTCGTAGGAGGAGTGGAAGGCCGCGAAGTCGAGCGACGACGCGCCCCTGATCGCGGGCACCATGAGCGACCGCTGTCCCTTGCGCTCGACATCGACGGCGATCCCCAGCGTGAGGCCGTCAGGCTCGACCACGTGCGGCTTGCCGTCGCGCTCGTCATAGGCGCGCGCCATCACCGGCCAGTCCTTCGCTGCCTCGACGATGGCCCAGGCGACCAGGTGCGTGAACGAGATCTTCATCCCCCGTTCGTTCAGCACCCCGTTCAGGGCCTTGCGCTTGGCGTCGAGCGTGTCGACAGGGACCGTTCGGAACGAGGTCGCCGTGGGGATCGCGCGGCTCTGGTTCATCGCCTGCGCCAACATCCCCGCGGGCCCGCGCAGCGGCTTGGCCTCGCCCGCGCCGTCGGCTGCGACAGCCGGGGCTGCGGTCGCCCCGGCCCCGTTGGATGCGCTCTCCACGTCCGCCTTGGTGACCTTGCCGCCTGGACCGGTGCCTTTGACCCGTGACAGGTCGATCCCACGGTCCGCGGCCACCCGGCGGGCCACCGGCGAGGCTCGTCCCTCCCCGTCGGTCGCGGGCTCAAGAGTCTCCGGTTGGGCGACCGGCGCGATCTTGGGCTCGGCGTCGGCCGGGGCGCCGTCGCTCGAGGCGGCTCCAGCCGCCATCTCAGCCAATGCTTGGCCGACCTTCACCACGTCATCGGGCTTGACGAGAAGCTTTGTGATGGTGCCGCCCGCCGGCGCAGGAACCTCGGCGTCGACCTTGTCGGTCGAGACCTCGACCACCGTGTCCCCCTCGGCGACCCGCTCACCCTCGGCCACGCGCCACTCGAGCACCGTCCCCTCGGTGACGGACTCGCCCATCTCAGGCATCTGGATGGCCACCACCTCGCCGGCGCTCTCCGCTTGGCTCCCGGCACCCTCGGCGGCTGCAGCGCTTGAGGTCTCCTCGTCTGGCACGGGCGTATCGTCCTGCCCCGGCTGTGACGACTCCGACGGCACGTCCTCTTCGCCGATGTCGGCGTCGCCCTCCCCGCCGCCGCCCGGCGAGAGCCCGGGTCCGGTCTCCTCACCGGGAGCGGTCTTCGCGCTTGCGCCGTTCCCCGAGGCCGCGCCGTTCGGGTCGAGCTGGGCCAGGGCCTGGCCGACCGAAACAGTGTCGTCCGGCTGGGCCATGATCTTCGCGATCACCCCGCTCGCCGGCGCCGGAACCTCGGCGTCGACCTTGTCGGTCGAGACCTCCACCACGGTCTCGCCCTCCTCGACGAAGTCGCCTTCGGACTTATGCCATTCGAGGATGACGCCCTCGGTGACCGATTCCCCCATCTGGGGCATCTGGATCTCGACGGTGTCCACTGATTCTCAGTCTATGACCTGGTTTCGGCGCTGGCGCACTTTTCGCCTGCGCGACAGTGGGTACCCAGCCGAGCGGAGGAGAACCAGTTGGCCGACCGCCCCTCACAGCCCTCCGAGGATCGTCCCGCAGCCGAGGCTCCCGAGGAAGAGAAGGAGCGCCCGGACGCCCCCGACGAGGGGGGTCGCCTCACCTACCGGACGCTGGACGAGCAGGAGGGACGGCTAACCGAGGCCGAGAAGCGCTTCGAGCGCAACCGCAGGACCGTGGGCCTGTTCCTGGGCCCGATCGTCCTGCTGGCCATGCTGGCCTTCCCCTTCGATCTGGCTCCGGAACAGCAGCGCCTGCTGGCGATCCTGGCCTTCGTGGTCGTCTGGTGGATCACCGAGGCGATCCCGATCCCGGTCACCGCGCTTTTGGGCGTCGTCCTTTGTGTTGTCTTGGAGGCGGTGCCACCGCCGCAAGGCGACGACACCGCAGCAGACGTCGTCTTCAGCTTCTTCACCGACGACAACATCTTCCTGTTCATCGGCTCTTTCATCATCGCCGAGGCCATGGTGGTCCACGGTCTGCACCGACGTCTCGCCTACAGGGTCCTCGACTCCAAATGGGTGGGAGGCTCCACCTACCGGATCGTCCTGGCGTTCGGCCTGATCGGCGCGATCACCTCGCCGATCATGTCCAACACCGCGGGCGCGGCGATGATGCTCCCGATCGCGCTGGGCGTCCTGGCCGTTGTCGGGAGGATGGTGGCCGACCAGGCCGACACCGACAAGCCCCCGGAGCGCCTCAACTTCGGCGCCGGCCTCATGCTGGTGATCACCTACGGCATCACGGTCGGCGGCCTGCTGCTGCCGATCGGCTCGCCGCCGAACCTGATCGGCCGCGAGCTGCTCGAGGAGGAGACAGGCGAGCCGATCACCTTCTTCGAGTGGTTCATCAACGCCCTCCCGATCGTGCTCGTGATGTTCGTGGCGGTGATCGTGATCGTGATGCTCTTCAACCGCCCGGAGGTAAAGCACGTCGACGGGGTTGAGGAATACGTCTCGGAGGAGCGCAGCAAGCTCGGCCCGCTCTCGCGCGGCGAGAAGAACACGCTCTTCGTCCTGGGCCTCGCCCTCTTCCTCTGGTTCCTTCCCGGCCTGGTCGGCCTCGTGGCAGGCGACGACTCCGACGCCTACACGGAGGTGGTGGAAGCTGCGAACGAGGGAGCGGTGGCGATCCTTGCGGCAGCCTTGCTCTTCCTCCTCCCCGTCGATTGGGCCAAACGCAAGTTCACCCTGACTTGGAACGAGGCCGCCCGCATCGACTGGGGGACCGTCATCCTCTTCGCCGGCGGTGTCACCTTGGGCACCCTTCTGAGCGAAACCGGTCTCGCGGAGACCATCGGGACCTCCCTCTCCGACGCCCTCGGCGTCTCCAGCCTGATTGCTGTCACGGCGGTGGTCGTCGTGATCGCGATCATCACCTCGGAGACGACGTCGAACACGGCCTCGGCCGCGATCGTCGTGCCGATCGCGATTTCGATCTCCGTCGCCAGCGACCTCGATCCCACGATCCCCGCCCTGGCCGCGATCTTCGGCGCCAACTTCGGGTTCATGCTCCCGGTCTCGACGCCGCCGAACGCGATCGTTTACTCGTCGGGATACCTGCCGATCACCCGGATGATCAAGACGGGAGCGGTGTTCGACGTCCTCGGCGCGGTCTTGAGCGTGCTCGGCGTCGCCGTGATGGCGAACGTCACCGGGCTCGCCTAAGCCAGGGCCGCTCAGGCCGTCCGATAGCGCTCGAGCGCCTCCTCGCGGGCGCGTTTGCGGTCGACGATCGGCTGCGGGTAGTCGGCTCCGATCTCGCACCCCGCCTGTAACTGGACCTCCTCGGGCATCCGCCAAGGCTCCGCCAGGTACTCGTCTGGCACGTCTCGGAGCTCGGGCACGTACCGCCGCACGTAGGTGCCCTCGGGGTCGTAGCGCTCCATGTGCAGCGCCGGGTTGTAGATCCGGCGGAAGGCGGGCTGCGGGTCCGTCCCCACCGATGCGATCCACTGCCAGTTGCCGTTGTTGTTCGACTGATCGCCGTCGACGAGCATCCGCATGAACCAGCGCTCGCCCCAGCGCCAGTCGATGCCGAGGTCCTTGGTGAGGAACGAGCCGACCACGAGCCGGGCGCGGTTGTGCATCCACCCTTCCCGCCGCAGCTGGCGCATGCCGGCGTCGACGAGCGGAAAGCCGGTGCGGCCGTCCTTCCATGCCTCGAACGGCCTCTGCGCATGGCTCCAGCGGATCGAGCCGCGGTAGCGCTCCTGGAACTCCGACCGGGCGTTGCGTGGGAAGTGGGCCTGGACGTGGTGGTAGAAGTCACGCCAGCAGAGCTGGCGCCGAAAAGCGTCCGGCCCCTTGCCGCGAGGCAGGCTTTCCTCGAGCTGACGAGGCGTGACGCACCCGAAGTGCAGGTAGGGCGAGAGGCGCGAGGTGCGGTCCTCGCCCAGCGCATCGTGGTTGTCGGCGTAGTCGCGAACCGGTCCGTCGAGGAAGCGCCCCAAGGTCCGGCGCGCGTGCGACTCTCCGCCCGGCGGCGGATCGGAGACCTCCTGCGAGAGACCGAGAGTCTCGAGCGAGGGGAGGCGGCCCTGGGCGAGGCTCGAGGGGAGCGGCGGCAACTCGCCCGGCGCCCTGAGAACGTCACGGCGTTCTGAGTCCAGCCAGCTGCGGTGAAAGGGACTGAAGACGGTGTACGGCTTCCCCTTGAGCGTCCTCACCTCGCGCACATCGTCGACGGCGTTCAGGCCCGGATGCGCCCGCACCTCGATCGCGCCGGCGCGTAGCGCCCGCAGGACGCGAGCGCCGCGCCTGCGCGCGAAAGCACTCACGTCACGGGTGAAGTGGACCGCCTCAGCTCCAACCCCGGCCGCCAGCTCAGCGATCTCGTCCTCGGGCTTGCCGTGCCGGACGACGAGCCCCGAGCCGGCGCTCCGCAGGCTCGAGTCGAGCTCGGCGAGGCATTCGAGCATGAACTGCGTCCGCGGACCGGAGGCGTGCCGTCCATGCAGCAGCCTGTCGTCGAAGCAGAAGACGGGGATCACCCGCTCGTGCTCGGTCAGGGCCGCCCGAAGCGCGGGATGGTCGCGCATCCGCAGGTCGTGGCGAAACCAGACGATCCCGGTGCTCATGGCACCTCGAGATCCGTACTCGAGGGCACCGCGCTCAGGCCGAGGCCGAGGGGGTGGCCCGAGCGCTTCGGAGTGGCGCTCGGGCCCCGGGCGGTTCTACCGTGGAGGCGTCGCCTCGGCGAACCGCCGAGTCCCTCGGTCCTGGACTACCGGACTGGTGTGGTGACGCCTCGTTCATGGGAGGTGCCGGGCGGTTTAGGGGCCTGTGCCCGACGATAGAAGTTTACCCGCCGCTTGTACCGGTAAACCTAGACACTATGTCCAAAAGAAGCCCGGGTCCAGGGTTGAGCATCGGGGAGGTGTCCGCCCGGACTGGGCTTGGCGAGGCCACCCTGCGCGCCTGGGAGCGCCGTCATGGGTTTCCCGTTCCCGCGGTTCGATCGCAGGGCGCCCACCGCCGCTACGCCGAGGCCGACGTCGCCGTCCTGCTCCGGGTGGTCGTCGCCCGCGAGCGTGGACTCTCCGTGCCGGCAGCGATCGAGGAGGCCAGGCAGACGACGCCACGAGCCGGTACCTCCATCTTCTCCGAGGTTCGCCGAGCTCACCCCGAACTCATCCCGCAGCGGCTCGCCAAGCGCCACCTCCTTGTCCTCTCGAGAGCGGTGGAGGATGAGGCCCGCGCTCGCGCCGATCGACCCCTGCTGATCGGCGCCTTCCAGCACGAGCGAATCTATCGCTCCTCACAACGCCGCTGGCGCGATATGGCCTCGGTCGCGGCCGTGGCAATCGCTCTCGCGGAGTTCGATCGCACCCGCCCCGAGCGCAGCCCGGCCGAGGTGGCGCTCGCTACCTCGAGCCCCGCCGGGCAGGAGTGGGCGGTGGTCGTCCACGGCGCGACGCTTGGCGCCTTCCTATCCGGCTGGGAGCTGCCGGGTCAGCAGAGGTCGGCCGATGCCGACCGGCGCTTCGAGGTCTTGTGGTCAGTCGATCCCGAGGCGGTGATGACGGCGGCGCGCGCTGCAATCGCCGTCGTCGCAAGGGAGAGCGACGACCTGGCGACACGGGCCTCCGCCGAGCTCGACTCGCACCCACCCCCACCGGCTGCTGAGCAGTTGAGGCTTGGTGTCGCGATCACCTCGCGGGTGCTGGCCGCGCTCAGCTCCGCGGACTCCCCCTAGAGGACGCGCGCGACGAGGTAGACCTCGTTCGCCACGGTGTCGAACACGTCCTCGCGGATGAACTCCCGCGCCTCGGCGGCGTGATCGCAGAACCCGCACTTCATTGTCTTGGTGGCGGCCAACCGGACGCCGGCCGCGATCGGCAGCTCACACTCTGGGCAGACCAGCGCACCGTGGGCGAGGATCTGGCGGCCATCACGGATGAGGCGACGCTCCTCGCCGATCTCCGAGCCCCCGGTCCGCCCGATGCGGACCTGCGGCTCGCCATGGTCACCGGGGTCAGGCGCAAGGTTGAAGGCCATGCCGGAAGTCTATGAAGCCCGGGGCACCGGCCACCGCTGCCCTACCGAACGATCTTGGCGTTGTAGAGCAGCTGCTGGCCGCACACGTTGTAAGAAATTCCCGGGGTTCCTGAATCTCCCGGGTAGATGCGCGCGCGTGACTCTGGTGCCCCCGATGCTTCGCTGAACGTAGAGGCAGTGGGGATCCTGATTACAGCCAAGGTGGGCGTAGTCGTCCTGGCCGTCGAAAGACAGCTTGGCGCCGATCTCCGCCGAACGCCGCCCGCGAGCGCCACCGCGGCTGTGACCCCCAGGACCCCTGTGGTCACGATCCCCGCCAGCCGCCTCACATCGGGCAGCCCATGGCAGCACCGGATAAAGTCAAGGCGGCCAGATGAGCTACTTCGTCACAGGCGCGACCGGCTTCATCGGGCGTTTTTTGGTCGAGCAGCTGCTCGAGCGCGACGGCACGATCCATGTGCTCGTCAGGGAGGGGTCCAAGGGCCGGCTCGAGGAGCTTCGCTACCGCTGGGGCGTCGACCCGGATCGCGTTGTGGGCATCGTCGGCGACCTCTCGCAGCGCCGGCTCGGCATCTCGGACGAGGACGCAGAGCGCCTGAGGGGTGACGGTCGATCACCTCTTCCATCTGGCCGCGATCTACGACATGACGGCCGACGCGGAGCGCCAGCGGGTCGCGAACGTCGAGGGCACTCGGCACATGGTCGAGTTCGCCGAGACGATCGATGCCGGCCGGGTGCACATGATGTCCTCGATCGCCGCGGCCGGCCTCTACCAGGGCGTCTGGCGCGAGGACATGTTCGATGAGGCCGAGGACCTCGACGTCAATCCTTACTTCCGCACGAAACACGAGTCCGAGCGCGTGATCCGGGGCGAGCTCGACCGGCCGTGGCGCATCTACCGGCCCGGGATCGTCGTCGGGCACTCCGAGACCGGGGAGATGGACAAGGTCGACGGCCCCTACTACTTCTTCAAGCTGATCCGGCGGATTCGCAACACCGTCCCTCAGTGGATCCCGATGCCTGGGATCGAGGGGCGGAAGATCAACATCGTGCCCGTCGACTACGTCGTGCGGGCGATGGATCACATCGCACACCTCGACCGGGGCGATCACCGCGCCTACGCGCTGGTCGACCCGAGTCCCCCCACAGCCGGCGACGTGATCGACATCTTCGCCGGGGCCGCCCACGCGCCGCAGTCCTCGATCCGCCTGCCCGCCCCCGCGCTCGACGCCGTGACCCCGGCCATTCGCCTCGGCGTGAACGCCGTCCCGATGGCCGATGCAATCCTGAACAGGTTCCTCGCCGACTTCGGCGTGCCGCGTTCGGTGCTGACCTACGTGAGCTGGCCCACCGAGTTCGACTCCCGCCGTACGGATGCCGCCCTCGAAGGCACAGGCATCCGCGTCCCGCCGCTCGAGTCCTACGCCGACAAGCTCTGGGACTACTGGGAGCGTCATCTCGACCCGGACCTGTTCCGCGATCGGACCCTGCTCGGCGCCGTCCGCGGCCGCATGGGCTTCGGCAGCGGGCTCGCCCGCGTGCTCGAGCAGCAGATCCCCGACGAGTTCCTGCGCCTTGGCCGCCGCATTCAGGGCTCGGTGTCGCTCGAGAAGTCGGTGCGTGGGCGCGTGGTGATGGTCACGGGCGCCTCCTCGGGCATCGGCAAGTCAGCGGCGCTCAAGATCGCCGAGGCGGGCGGGATCGTGTTGCTCGTAGCGCGGACGCCCGAGAAGCTCGAGGCAACGTGCGAGACGATTGTGCACGGCGGAGGCATCGCCCACATCCATCGGTGCGACCTCTCCGACATGGAGGACGTCGAGCGGATGGCCGACGAGGTCCTGGCGAAACACGGCCGCGTCGACATCCTGGTGAACAACGCCGGACGCTCGATCAGGCGGTCGATCGCCCTCTCGTATGACCGGTTCCACGACTTCGAGCGGACGATCCAGCTCAACTACTTCGGCGCGGTCCGCCTGATCATGATGGTGCTGCCCAAGATGCGCGAGCGGCGCTCCGGCCACATCATCAACATCTCCTCCATCGGGGTGCAGACGAACCCGCCTCGGTTCTCGGCCTACGTCGCCTCCAAGGCGGCGCTCGACGCCTTCTCGCGCTGCGTCGGCTCTGAGGTGCTCGACGAGGGGGTGCATTTCACAACGATCCACATGCCGCTCGTGCGGACGCCGATGATCGCCCCGACGAAGATGTACGACCGGTTCCCGACGATCACGCCCAGCGAGGCGGCGGACATGATCTGCGAGGCGATCATCCACCGGCCGAAGCGCATCGCGACGCCGATGGGCACCTTGGGCCAGATCCTGTACGCGATCAATCCCAAGTCGATGGACTACATCCTGAACAGCGCCTACCACCTATTCCCAGACTCCACCGCGGCGCGGGAGGGGAAGACGAAGGCCTTGCCCGGAGCGCCAACCACCGAGCCGGCGGCAGAGCCCCCTCCAGCGGAGCTCTCGAATCAGCAGGCGGTCTTCGCGCAGCTCATGCGCGGAGTTCACTGGTAGGGCTTGACGCTCGAGAGCCAGGCGCGGGGCCGCCGCAAGCATTGGGGCTGGGGGTACGAGTCCGGGCAGCTCTCTCGCGCGCAGTTGGAGGCCGCGGCACAGGAGCTCAACCAGCGGCTCGGCTTCGGTGGTGAGGACGTGTCTGACCCCGTCCCGCTCGCTCAGGTGGAGTTGCCGAGGGCGCGGGTGGCGCCCACCGACTCGCTCGCCGAGATCTGCCGGTCGGACCCCTACGAGCGTGCCTCCCATGCGCTTGGCAAGGCGTATCGCGACGTCGTCCGGGGGTTTCGGGGCGAGTTCCCGAACCCACCCGACTTCGTCGCCCATCCCACCGGCGAGGAGGACCTCGAACGAATCCTGGATTGGTGCTCGGACGAGGGGGTGGCGGCGATTCCCTATGGGGGAGGCACCAGCGTCGTGGGGGGCATCGAGCCTCGAATCGACGACGCATATCAGGGCGTCATCTCGATCGACCTGCGCGCCCTCGACCGCGTGCTCGAGGTCGACCCGGTCTCCCGGGCCGCACGGATACAGGCAGGGGCGCTGGGGCCGCAGATCTCCGACCAGCTCCGCCCGCACGGACTCACGCTCCGTCACTTTCCTCAGTCCTTTGAGTTCTCGACGCTCGGTGGGTGGATCGCCACCCGCGCCGGCGGGCATTTCGCGACCCGCCTCACGCACATCGACGACCTCGTCGAATCGGTGCGGGCGCTCACGCCGGCCGGCACCTGGGAGAGCAGGAGGCTGCCCGGATCGGGCGCCGGCCCCAGCCCCGACCGAATGCTGATCGGCTCGGAGGGAATCCTGGGCATCATCACGGAGGCCTGGGTGCGGCTGCAGGAGCGACCCCGCTGGAAGCTCTCGTGCGGCGTCGAGTTCGACGATTTCGCGATCGCGGCGGAGGCGGTGAGGGACCTCTCGCAGTCGGGCCTCGACCCATCGAACTGCAGGCTTCTTGATACCACGGAGGCGGAGGTCACTCACGCGGGGCCTCCGGGCAAGGCGCTCTTGGTCTTGGGATTCGAATCCGCGCACGATCCGATGGATGCTCGGATGGAACAGGCGCTCGACGTGGTGCGCGCGCACGGTGGTGTCCCCGGCGAGCTCAAGGGAGGGGCGGCTGCGGAGCCTCGGCGGGGTGAACTGCGCCAGAACCCGCCGGCCGACGCTGGTAGCGGGAACGATCCAGTCGCCTCCTGGCGTCATGCCTTCCTCGCGGCGCCGTACTTGCGCGACAGCTTCGTCGCGCTGGGTGTGCTCTCGGAAACCTTCGAGACAGCGATCACCTGGGACCGGTTCGAGTCGTTTCACGCCGAGGTGATGAGAGCCGCGGCCCGAGCGATCGCCGACGTCTGCGGGGTCGAGCCGGGTGGGAGGGGCTCGCCGCGCCTCAGCTGCCGCTTCACGCACGTCTATCCCGATGGTCCCGCCCCCTACTTCACCGTCTTGGCCCCCGCCAAGGCGGGCGGCGAGGTGGAGCAATGGGACGAGATCAAGGTCGCTGTCTCGGAGGCCGTGACGGCGGGTGGCGGCACCATCACGCACCACCACGCCGTCGGTCGCGACCACCGCCCGTGGTACGACCGGCAGCGACCCAAGCCGTTCGCCGACGCCCTGCGGAGCGCGAAGCGAGCCGTCGATCCGGGGGCCATCTTGAATCCAGGGGTCCTGATCGACCCGTGAGCCCGCCTGCCGCCGCACGCCGCCGTGCGTCTGCTCGCGTGCGGGCAACCTAACCTCCCGCCGGATGCCGCCCCTTCTAAGCGCCATGCGCCCGCAAGAGTGGGTCAAGAACCTGCTCGTCTACGCCGGGCTCCTGTTCTCCGGCAAGGTCGACGAGGCCGCCCAGGTCGGCGAGGCCACGGTCGCCTTCATCGCCTTCTGCGCGATCTCAAGCGCGGGCTACCTCTTCAACGACCTCCACGACGCCGAGCACGACCGCCTCCACCCGGAAAAACGCGACCGCCCGATCGCGAGCGGGAACCTGGCGGAGCAAACGGCGCAGGTCGCGGCCGTGGGCTTGGCGATCTTCGCTGTCGTCCTGCCTTTGGTCTTGATCGATCCCGCGGAGGTGGCGGGGCTCGTCGCCCTCTACGGCATCGTCACCGTCGCCTACTCGCTGGAGCTGAAGCGCCTGGTGATCATCGACGTGATGACGATTGGCTTCCTGTTCATCCTGCGGGTGGTGGCGGGAGCGGTGGCCGTCGAGGCGCAGGCATCGGAGTACCTGCTCGTCTGCACCGCCATGCTCGCCCTCTTCCTGGGCTTCACGAAGCGCCGGCAGGAGGCGATCCAGGAGGCAACGCCCGATTTCCCCCGGCTCCGGCATCAGCCGCATCCTCGTCGGCGAAGCCCACTCGACCCGTCCTCGAGCACTACTCGATCCCGTTCCTGGACCAGATGGTCGCGATGGTGACCGCCGCGGCGATCATCTCCTACGTGATCTACGCCGTGAACTCACCGCTGGTCGGCTCCCGAATGTTGGCCACCGCGCCCTCGGTCCTGTACGGCGTCTTTCGCTACCTGTACCTGATCTATGACCGCCGGGACACGCGCTCGACCGCCGCGATCCTGACGGAGGATCCGGGCATGCTCTTCGCCGCCGCGACGTGGGTCGGCTCAGCGATCGCTGTTCTTTACTTATTTGACTAGCCGGCAAACTGCTTGCACTAGGGTCTTCGCTCCGTGGATCTGTCCCTGACCGACGAAGAGCAGGCGTTCCGCGACGAACTGCGGGAGTGGATTGCCTCAAATCACCCGGGGGAGGCCCCGAGCGTCGGCGATCAGGCCCTGTTCGAGTTCGAGCGCGAGTGGCAGCGCAAGCTCCACGCCGGCGGCTGGGCGGGCGTCTCATGGCCGAAGGAGTACGGCGGCCGCGGTGCGACGCTGATCGAGCAGGCGATCTTCGGCGCCGAGCTGGCGCGCGCGAGGGCCCCTCGCCCAGCGAACGTCCTGGGCCTCGTGATGGGGGGCCCGGTCGTGATCGCGCACGGAACCGAGGAGCAGAAGGAGCGGTTCCTCGAGCCGATCCTCTCCGCCGAGGAGATCTGGTGCCAGGGCTTCTCGGAGCCCGAGTCCGGCTCCGACCTCGCGTCGCTCAAGACCAAGGCGGTGAAGGACGACGGCGGCTGGCGGATCACGGGCCAGAAGGTCTGGACCACCTTCGCGCACGAGGCCAAGTGGTGCATGTTGGTCGCGCGCTCAGACCCCGACGCCGCCAAACACAAGGGCCTTACCTACTTCCTCTTGGACATGGACCAGGACGAGGTCGAGATCCGGCCGCTTCGCCAGATCACCGGCGAGGCCGAGTTCAACGAGATCTTCATGGAGGGCGCGTTCGTCCCCGACGAGAACGTGGTCGGCGGCGAGGGCAACGGCTGGATGGTCGCGATCACCACCCTGATGAACGAACGTGCCGGCCTCGGATCCTCAGCGGCGCTTGGCCTCGCTCAGACGCTTGACGAGCTGGTGACGCTGGCGAAGGAGCGCGGGCGGGCCGACGATCCGATCGTCCGCGACAAGGTGGCGCGCCTGCGGATCAGCATCGAGGGTCTGCGGCTCGGCGCGATGCGGGCCCTGACCTCCACCATGCAGGTGGGGACGCCTGGTCCCGAGGGCTCGATCGCGAAGCTGCAGTGGTCGGATACGAACCAGGCGATGACCGAGCTCGCGGTCGACGTTGGGGGCATGGAGGCACTGGAGCGAAGCTCGCGCTGGGCTTACCGCTTCCTTCGCTCGCGCGCGAACTCCATCGAGGGCGGCACCAGCGATGTGCTGCGGAACATCGTCGCCGAGCGCGTGCTCGGCCTGCCCAAGCTGAGGTAGCGGATGGAGTTCGGGTTCTCAGACGAGCAGCGCGAGATCAAGTCGACGGCGCATGAGTTCCTCTCGGCTCGCTTCAAGCCCGAGCGGGTACGCGAGCTCGCCGAGTCCGAGAGCCCCTACGACGACGATGTGTGGACGGAGATGTGCGAGCTGGGTTGGCCCGGCATCGCGATCCCTGAGGAGCACGGCGGCCAGGGGCTCGGCACCGTCGAGCTCGTGATCCTCCAGGAGGAGCTCGGGTACGCGTGCGCTCCATCCCCGCTGGTCTCCAATGCCTACGCGGGCGCCGTGCTCGCAGATGCGGGATCTGACGAACAAAAGCGGCGGTGGCTACCCGGCATCGCGGCGGGCACCGAGCGCGGTGCCGCCGAGATGACCTGCGACCCTGAGCCGATCGTGGGCGCGGCGGAGGGTGCCGTGGTTTTAGTCATGGCCGCCGGCGAGGGCGCCCGGCTGGTCGAGCCCGACGATGCCGAGCTCGAGCGCCTCGACCTGATCGACTCCACCCGGGCCTACTACCGCGTGCGAGCCGAGGGCGGTGATCCGGTGCCCGGCGAGATCGCAAGGGCGGGCGCCATCGGGCAGGTAGCGATCGCCGCCGAGCTCGTCGGAGTCGCGCAGCGCGCGCTCGACATGGCCACCGACTACGCCAAGGAGCGCCAGCAGTTCGGGCGGCCGATCGGCTCCTACCAGGCGGTCTCGCATCGCCTCGCCGACATGCTTTGGGCGGTCGAGGAGGCCCGCTCGCTCACGTACTACGCCGGGTGGGCGGCCGATGCAGAGCCCGAGTCACTCGGTCTGGCCGCCTCGATGGCGAAGGCCCGCGCGTCCGACGCAGCCACCTCGGTCGCCCACGACGCGATCCAGACGTTCGGCGGCATCGGCTTCACCTGGGAGCACGACGTCCACTACCTCCTAAAGCGCGCCAAGGTCTCGGCCCAGCTCATGGGCACCGCCGACGCCCACCGGGCGCAGGTGGCCGAGCTCACGTTCGCCTAGCCGGTCACTCCTCGACCTTCGCGTCGGCGAGCAGCTTCGTCTGGCCGCCCTTTTGGTACTCGATGTCGATCGTCTCGTGCTTGCGGTAGGTGCCGAAGATGCCGAGGTACATGGCGGCCCAGCGCGCGCGGCCGACGTTGCCCTCCTTCACGATCTTGCGCCGGAAGACGATCTCGCCCCGGCGCAGGTCATAGTCCTTGCCCCGCGTCTGCTCGACGCCGTTCAGGTGCACGCGGATCGGCGGCTGGGCCCCGCGAGGGAGCCGGACGCGGCGGCCAACCTCGACGCCCTCGAGCTCGCGGTCGGCGAAGACCTTGATCTCCTCCTCGCTCACCTCATCGCCTTCCGGACGGCATCGAAGGGGTTATCGCCGTCGAGCGTCTGCTTGCGAATCCCTCCTGAATAGGCGACGAGCGTGCCATCGCCCATCACATCGATGCCGGCGTCGCGGCCGCGCAGCCAGCCGCCGGTCGAGAGCTCCACGCGCCCGGCCACCCGCACGTCCGGCGAGTAGTCGCGAAACATCTTCACCGAGTCGAGTGGGCCCTCGCCTTGGATCTCCTCCACCCGTCGGCGCATGGCATCCATCGCCGCATCCAGCTTCTCGAAACGCTCGCGGTTGACCTGCGAACCGTGGCGCACTGTGAGAGCGAACGCACTCATGGCGCCAGGGTAACGAGCGTATGCTGCGGTTCATGAGGGCGACGGGGACTGTTGCGATCACCCTGGTGATGCTCGCGGCCAGCACGCCGGCGCATGCCCTGGTCTTCCGCGTCAACTCCACCAAGGACAAGCTGGATGTCACGATCGACGGCACCTGCGAGGCCGCCAACGGCCGGTGCACATTGCGCGCCGCGCTCGCCGAGGCGAACTCGCTGCTCAACCCGGGGCTCGAGCGGATCAGGGTGCCCGCGGGGACCTACCGGATCAAGAACCACCCGGGCTCGGGGATGCTCGACGCTCCCCTGCGAATCGACGATGAAACGGAAATCGTGGGCGCCGGAGCCGATCGCACGATCATCCGCCAGACGGACGAGGCGGGCGTCATCGACATCCCGCCGACTGGTGACACGGAGATCATCACTCTCTCCGGTCTCACCATCACCGGTGGAGGTGGTGCGGGAGGGGGTCTTACCGCGTTGGGCTTCGCCCTGGCGCTCGACGACGTAACGGTTACAGGCAATGTACGCCGCGGCGACTTCGGTCAGGTGCGTGGTGGGGGCATCTACAGCACCGGTTCGCTGGCGGTTGATGACTCCCGCATCACGAACAACCGGGCCCACGCGACCGCAGTGGGCGGTGGGTCTGCCGGTGGCGGGCTCGCGCACGCCGGTGAGGAATCCGACGCGACGCTTGAGATCGACCGCACGCGGATCTCAGGCAACCGTGCCACCGTCGGCGGCGGCGCGGAGAACGCGGCCGGCGGCGGGCTGTTGACGCAGGGGCTGGGAGTGATCGAGCGCTCCACGGTCGCGAGGAACACCGCGGAGGCAGGCAGCGGTGGTGGACTGTTCCATACCGGTTCGGTGCAGCTGTCGGTGACACGCTCGACCGTCAGCGAGAACGCCGCTCGGGCTGGAGGCGGCATCGCCAGCTTCGGGCCGCTCAGCGTGGAGAACTCGACGGTCAGCTCGAACCGCGTCGAGGGCCCACCGAACGGAATCACCCTGAAGACCTTTGCCGGGGGCATCCTGCGCTCAGGCGGCGCGCTGGCGCTCAGCCACTCGACGATCGCTCGGAATCGAGCGCCTGCCTCGCCTCCGCCGGCAGGTTCTGGGGTCTACAGCTCTCCGGCCGCGGGGTCGCTCACGCTCCGCGCCACGGTGCTCGAGAACCCCGGTCCCGATTGCACTGGGACCGGCACCATCACCTCGCTCGGCTACAACGTCGACTCGGGGATGAGCTGCGGCCTGGACGGCGTCGGTGATCAGGCGGGCGTCGATCCTCGCCTTGGCGGGCTCTCGGACAACGGCGGGCCCACCCTGACCCACCCTCTCCTGGGCGGGAGCGCAGCGAGGAACGCGGTCACGGCGGGCTGCCCGCCGCCCGACATCGACCAGCGGGGCGCTACGCGACCGCATGGCTCGGCCTGCGACGCGGGCTCGTTCGAGAGAGGCTGAGCGCCGGCCTCAGGCCCCGCGGCGCTGGAGCTTCGGCCGCCGAGCGGGTGGGCCGGTGATCTTCTCGGGGCCCTCGCGGTCGTCGATCGCGACGTAGTCGCGGTCGCGCTCGCCGGTGTAGATCTGGCGGGGACGGGCGATCTTCTGCTCGGAGTCGTCGTTCATCTCGAGCCACTGCGAGATCCACCCGGACGTCCGCGGGATCGCGAAGATCACCGTGAACATGTCCATCGGGATGCGCAACGCCTCGTAGATCAGGCCGGAGTAGAAGTCGACGTTCGGATAGAGCTTTCGGTCCGTGAAGTATTCGTCGTCGAGCGCCCGCTTCTCGAGCTCAACGGCGATGTCGAGCAGCGGGTTGGGTCCCGTTGCCTCAAGGACCTCGTCGACGTTCTTCTTGATGATCTTCGCCCGCGGGTCGTAGTTCTTGTAGACGCGGTGCCCGAAGCCCATCAGCTTCTCCTCGCGGCTCTTTACGCCCTCGAGGAAGTCGGGGATGTTGTCGGTCGACTCGATGCGGCGAAGCATCTTCAGAACGGCCTCATTGGCGCCGCCGTGGAGAGGCCCGTAGAGAGCCGCGACTCCCGCGGCGACCGCCGAGTACGGGTCCACGTCGGATGATCCGACCGCGCGCACGGCGTTGGTTGAGCAGTTTTGCTCGTGATCGGCGTGAAGGATGAAGAGGACGTCGAGCGCCTTCGCCAGGCGGGGATCGGCCTCGAACTTCACCTCCGTCATCCGAAACAGCATCGCGAGGAAGTTCTCGGAGTAGTTGAGCTCGTTGTCGGGGTAGACGTAGGGGAGGCCCATGTTGTGGCGGTAGGCGAAGGCCGCCAGCGTTGGCATCTTGGCGATCAGCCGGATCGCCGCCATGTAGCGCTCCTCGGGATCGTCGATGTGCTTGGCGTCGGGGTAGAAGGTCGAGAGCGCGCCGACCGACGCGAGCAGCATTCCCATGGGATGGGCGTCGTAGCGGAACCCCTCCACGAACTTCTTGATGTTCTCGTGGACGAAGGTGTGATGGGTGACGTCGTAGGTCCACCGCTCGAGCTGCGCCTTCGTCGGCAGCTCACCGAAGACCAGAAGGTAGGCGACCTCGAGGTAGGTGGAGTGCTCGCAAAGCTGCTCGATCGAGTAGCCGCGATGCTGGAGGATCCCAGCTTCACCATCGATATAGGTGATCTCGGAGCGGCAAGCGGCGGTGTTGGTGAAGGCCGGGTCGTAGGCCATCATCCCGAAGTCGTCCTCCTCCACCTTGATCTGGCGGAGGTCGATGGCCTTCACGGTGTCGTCGGTGATCTCCAGCTCGTAGCTCTCACCCGTGCGGTTGTCGGTGATCGACAGCGTCTCGCCCTCGGCTGTTGCTACGCCGCCCCCGTCCTCGCTCGTCTGCTCCTCGGTCGCCATAGGCGTGGTCTCCTAAATCGTGAGCTTTGTGAGTACCCACATTCTCTCAGGCGAACGCCGTCATGGCCCGAAGTTGAGCGATTCGCTCCCCGATTTCCTCTGCTCGCAGGCGCGCGACCCGCTCCGTCCCGAAGTCCTCGACGTTGAACGAGGCGAGCACGCTGCCGTAGGCCATGGCCAGCCGAAGGCTGCCGTCGTCGAGCAGGAGGCCCCCGTTGGGAAGCCGCTCGGCGTGGCCGTCCAGATAGCCGAGAAACCCGCCCGCGAACGAGTCGCCGGCGCCGGTGGGGTCGCGGACATCCTCGAGGGGGAAGCCCGGGAGAGCGAAGAAGCCGGTGGGGGTGAACATCGCCGCGCCGTACTCGCCGCGCTTCGCGATCACGACCCGGGGGCCGAGCTCCATCACCGCTTTTGCCGCACGCGCGAGGTTCGGCTCGTCGGTGAGCTGGCGAATCTCGGCGTCGTTGACCATGAGGCAGTCGACCTCGCCAATCACGGCCGTGAGCGACTCCCGCGCGGTATTGATCCAGAGGTTCATGGTGTCGAGCGCGACGAACCGAGCCCCCTCGCACTGATCTCGAACTCGCCGCTGCAGGTCGGGTTGGATATTCGCGAGAAAGAGCACCTCTGCCTCCCGCGAGGCGGGTGAGAGCTTCGGCTCGAAGTCGCCGAAGACGTTGAGCTGGGTGTCGTCCGTGTGCGCCACGTTCATGTCGAACCCGTAATGCCCACGCCAGAAGAAGGTCTTGCCGCCCGGGACGCGCTCGACGTCGCCGACGTCGGCGCCGCGCTCGCGCAGGAGCTCCAGATGCTCGTCGGAGAAATCGTCGCCCACCGGTCCCACCACGTGCACCTCACCCAGGAACGAGGCGGCGAGGGCGAAATGCACCGCCGAGCCGCCCAGCATCCGGTCGCGCTCGCCGAAGGGCGTGCGCACGGCATCGAAAGCGATGGACCCGACCACGGTCAGCGACACGGCCGGGGGATGCTGGCAGAAACGGGCAGGATCGCGGGCCGGAGACGTCGAACACGCGCCCCGTCCGAATCAGACACACTGGCCCCCGTGAGGGCGATCCAGGTCGAGGAGTTCGGGGGGCCCGAGGTCATGAACCTCGTCGAGCTGCCCGACCCCGAAGCGGGGGACGGCATGGTGGTCGTGGACGTCGTCCGGGCGGGCATCAACTTCGCTGATACGCACGCCACGCGCGACGACTACCTCGCGAAGCAGTCCCTGCCCATGATCCCGGGGGGCGAGATCGCGGGGACGACCGCCGACGGCCGACGTGTCGCCGCGATCCTGGCGGGCGGTGGCTACGCCGAGAAGGTCGCGGTGCCGGAGGGGTGGATGGTGCCGGTCCCCGATGGCGTCAGCGACGACGTCGCCGCGGGCCTCCTGCTCCAGGGGCTCACGGCCCACGCGCTCGTGAACCGGTGCGCGGCTCTCAGGGAGGGGGAGACCATCGTCGTCCAGGCGGCGGGCGGGGGTACCGGCACGCTCGCCGTGCAGCTGGCGAAGCGCGCGGGCGGCCGCGTCATCGCCCTCGCCTCGAGCGAAGAGAAGCGGGAGCTGGCCTCGCGCCTGGGCGCCGACGCCACCGTCGACTCGCGGCACGACGACCTTCAGGCGGCGATCCTCGAGGCGAACGATGGCGAGCCGGTCGACGCGGTACTCGAGATGACAGGTGGCGCCACGTTCGACTCCTGCCTTCGCACCCTGGCGCCCTTCGGCCGTCTGGTCTCGTTCGGGAACGCTTCCCGGGGGCCCAATCAGGTCGACACCGGGCATCTGATGCGCCACTCACGTGCGGTGATCGGCTTCTGGCTCATGCACCTGGTGCCGAGGCGTGACCTCGTGGCGGCCATGGTGACCGACCTCCTGCGAGCCGTTGAGGCCGGCGAGCTCGAGGTTGTGATCGGAGGCGTCTACCCTCTAGGCGACGCGCCCCGCGCCCACGAGGACCTCTCGGCGCGGCGCACACACGGCAAGCTCCTGCTGGACCCCTCCTCCTAACCCCTCCGTGAACATGGCGACATTCCGCGATCTTGGCCTTTCCGACGGTCTGCTCCAAACCCTGGACGAGCTCGGCTACTCCGAGCCGACCCCGATTCAGGAGCAGGCGATCCCCGAGCTCGTCGCCGGCCACGACGTGATCGGGCAGGCACAGACCGGGACCGGCAAGACCGCCGCCTTCGGGTTGCCGTTGCTCGATCACCTCGATCCCGACTCCGGGGACACCCAGGCCGTCGTGCTGACACCCACGCGCGAGCTCTGCATCCAGGTGACCCAGTCCCTGCGCGCCTACGCAGAGCACCTCCCCATCGAGGTTCTAGCGGTCTTCGGCGGTCAGGCCGTCGCGACTCAGCAGGCGCGCCTGCGCCAGGGCGCGCACGTTGTCGTCGCGACGGTCGGTCGCATGCTCGATCTGCTGACGCGGGGCTCGCTCCTGCTCAGCTCGGCGCGCTATGTCGTGCTCGACGAAGCTGACGAGATGCTTGACCTCGGGTTCGTCGAGGATGTCGAGCGGATCCTTCGCATGTGCCCCGGCGGTCGCCAGACCGCGCTCTTCTCGGCGACGATGCCGCCACCGATCGCGCGACTCGCCGAGGCCTACATGTATGACCCCGTGACGATCAAGGTGACGCCGAGACAGCTCACGGTGGATGCGATCGAGCAAGCCTTCGTCGAGGTTCCCGCCAAGCAGAAGACCGATCGCCTGATCGAGATTCTTCGCAGCGAGGAGCCGGAGCAGGCGATCATCTTCTGCCGGACGAAGATCGGCACGGCCAGGCTCGATGAATCCCTGCGGCGCAAGGGGCTCAAGGCCAAGGCGCTTCACGGCGACATGACACAGGGCCAGCGGGACGGTGTGATGCTCGCCTTCAAGGCACGCAACCTCCCGCTGCTGGTTGCGACCGATGTGGCCGCTCGCGGCCTCGACATCGAGCACGTGACCCACGTCATCAACTACGACGTGCCCACCACCACCGAGCCGTACGTCCACCGGATCGGGCGCACCGGCAGGGTCGGCCGAACGGGTCGAGCGATCACGTTCGTCACCCCCGCTCAGCGCGATGAAATCCAGCGCATCGAGCGCGAGGCGAAGACATCGATCGGCGAATGGGAGCCACCCGAAGAGCGTCTGGAGCACGCTCCGCGACCCAGGCGGCGCGACCACTCCCGCGACCGCTCGGATCGCTCGGCTCGGCACGGGCGCGAGAGGCTGCCGGCCGAGGACGAGGCAACCGACGAGGGGGCACCGGAAGACGGTGCGGTGGATGGGGATCACGCGAAGCTCTTCATCAACCGCGGGCGTCGCAGCGGCATCTCAGATGAGGACATTCGCTGGGCCCTGGTCGAGGGTGCGGTGGTGCCCGATGGGGCGATCGGCGAGATCAGGGTGCTCGAGCGCTTTGCGTTCGTCGATCTCGAAGCCGATCATGCGGAACGGGCGCTGGAGCGCCTCGACGGCACGAAGCTGAAAGGCAAGCAGGTCAGAGTCGAGTACGCGAAGGGCTGAGCCCTGTGAGAGCCTTTCGCCGCATGGCGGCGGAGCGCACTTCCAAGGCACCTGAGGGCATCGACGGGCCCGCCGTAGAGGCGTGGTTCGCCGACCATGTGGACGGCGCCGAACCCCCCTTCGCGTTTGAGCGAATCGCGGGCGGGCGCTCCAACCTCACCTACGGCGTGGCCGATTCGGCCGGGCGCCGGTGGGCGCTGCGCCGCCCGCCCCTCGGGGAGCGTCTCGCATCGGCCCACGACATGGGGCGCGAGCACCGGATCATCTCGGCCCTCGCCGACACCCCGGTGCCGGTGCCGAGGGCGGTGGGCTTCTGCGAGGACGAGGCCACAAACGGCGTGCCCTTCTACGTCATGGACTTCGTGGATGGGGCGATCCTGCGCTCGCAGCGCGACGCCATCAACTGCTTTCCCAGCGAGGCAGACCGGCGAGCGATCGGCGAGCGGGTCGTCGATACCCTGATCGCGATCCACGCTGTCCAGCCCGACTCGGTCGGGCTCGGCCAGCTCGGCAAGCGCGAGGACTACGCCGCCCGTCAGCTGCGCCGGTGGCACCGGCAGTGGGAGAGCTCGAAGAGCCACGAGGTTCCGCTGGTGGACGAAGTGCATGAGCGACTGGTCGCACGCATTCCCGAGCAGGGTCCAGCCACCATCGTCCATGGCGATTATCGGCTCGACAACATGATCCTGGACGCCTCGACCGGCGAGGTCGTGGCCGTCGTCGACTGGGAGCTGTGCACGCTGGGGGACCCGCTCGCCGACGTGGGGATGCTGATGGTGTATTGGTCGGAGCTGGGCGACGATCTCATCCCGCTCTTCGATCCGCCAACGACGGCTCCGGGCTTTCCCGGTCGCGCCGAGTTGCGGGAGCGCTACGCGGAAGCATCCGGCCGTGACCTCTCACAGCTCGACTTCTTCGTCGCACTCGGCTACTGGAAGCTCGCGGTGATCCTCCAGGGCGTCTACTCGCGCTACGCGCAGGGTGGCTACGGCAAGGCCGAGGAGGGCTACGAGCAGTTCGCCAAGCTCGTGGAGCGCCTCGCAGAGGGCGCCGACGCGGCCGAGCGTCGGCTGAGCTGAGCGCGTCGGGGGCTCAGTCCCCGGGGTTGACCACCTTCGCGCTACCGCCGCCGCGTCGCTCCGGCTCGGCCGCTGCCAAGAGCTCACCGCCGCCGAGGAACTCGACCGCGGCCACCGCCCCGATCTCGGGCGGGTCCGCTTCGGAGAATTCGTGGCCAAACTCATCCGTAAGCGTGTCCGCAAGCGGGGAGCCGATGAAAGCCGGCTCGGCGAGGGTGGTCTCAAGGTTCTGCTGTGAAGCGCGCGGCCGGGCGATCGCGTCAGGCAGCGCCGTGTCGCGGTCGAGGCGCTCGATCAGGACCTGAAGCACCGTGGTGATGATCGTCGAGCCGCCGGGCGACCCCAGCGCCAGCTGCGGCTCGCCGTCGCGCGTTACCAGCGTGGGGCTCATCGAGCTGCGTGGGCGCTTGCCGCCATCGGGGGCGTTTGCCGCCTCCGGGTCGTCGTAGGTGAAGTCCGTCAACTCGTTGTTCAGGAGGAAGCCCCAGCCGGGGACGACGATCCCGTTGCCGCCGGTGGACTCGATCGTGAACGTGTAGGAGACGACCATGCCCTCCTCGTCGACGACGGTCAGGTGGGTTGTCGACTTGCCCTCGCGATCGACCGTCGCTCGAGCGCCGGGTCCACCGTTGTCCGTCGGATCACCGGGGTCGACCGGCGCGGCGTCCGCCGCCTGGTTCGTAATCAGGTTGCGACGCTCCGCGGCGTAGGAATCCGACAGGAGGCCTGCGAGCGGCACGTCGAAGAAGGCGGGATCGGCGAGGTAGGCGCCCCGATCCGCATACGCGTAGCGCGATGCCTCGAGGAAGCGGTGATACATGCGTGCCCGCGTACCCCCGCCGAGGTTGTAGCCCTCGAGAATGTTCAAGACCTCGCCGACCGTCGAGCCTCCGCTCGATGGCGGCCCCATGCCCCAAACCTCCTGCCCGCGGTAGCTGATCTTTGTCGGTGGTCGCCAGAGAGCTGCATAAGAATGGATGTCGTTGCGCGTCAGCAGGCCCGCCAGCCATGGGTGGTCGGCGCCGTCTGCGATCGGCGGGTCCTGGGCAGCTTCGGCCATGGCGCGCGCAATCACGCCTCGGTAGAAGCCCCGTTCGGCGCCAAGATCGCCAATCCGCTCGTACGCGTCAGCCAGATCGCGGTTCCGCAGGGTGCTGCCGACGCTGCGGGGATTGCCGTTCTTGTTCAGGTAGAGCTCGGCCGTGGACGGGATGTCGTCAAACCAGTCCAGGTTCTCCGCAATCTGATCGAAGAACGTCCGGTCGATCCGAAAGCCTCCGCGCGCCACAGCTATTCCCGGCCGCAGGGCCTTGGCGAGCGAGATCGTCCCGTAGCGTTTGATCGCCTTGTCCCAGGTGGCGACCGTTCCCGGCACGCCCGCGGAGAGGCCGCTGTAGCGCGCGCGGTTGAACCCGAGCGGCTCGCCCTCGTCGAGGAAGGACTCCGGCGTCATCGCGGCCGGCGCGGTCTCGCGTCCGTCGATGGTCTTCACCTTGCCCTCCGGGGTTCGGATCAGCATGAAGCCGCCGCCACCGATCCCTGCGGAAAACGGCTCCGTTACCCCGAGGACGGAGGCCGAGGCGACGGCGGCGTCGACGGCATTGCCGCCTTCGCGCAGAGTCTCGACAGCGGTCCGCGTAGCGAGCTCGTCGACGCTGGCGGCGGCGCCACCCGACCCGGTGGAGGTTGGCTCCTTGACCCGTGCGCCCCCAGCTGTGGGGAGGGCCAGCGCGAGGACGCCCGCGACGCAAGCGGTGCCCGCAATCGCTCGCTGGGCGAGCCTGCTCGCTCCTGCCTCCATGGTTGCTCCGTACCCGGCGCGAAGCTGCCCACACCGCGCTGAGCAGGGTGGAGGGGCGCCGCTTCAGCCCGTTCCGTGCGCGGTTGCGCCGGCGGACGGTTGCGCCGCGCTTGCGCCGTCCGAGGAGGGCGTGCCGTCCGGCTCGTCCTCTCCTTGCTTGGACCAGCGGTTGAGCTCGCGACGTGCGATCACCATCTTGTGGACCTCGTCGGGCCCGTCGGCAACCTTCAGCATGCGCGAGAAGCGCCACATCCCGGCGAGCGGGGTGTCGTCGGACATCCCGAGGGCTCCGTGGACCTGGATCGCACGGTCGAGTACGTCCATGACCACGTTCGCGGCCACGACCTTGATCATCGATATCTCACGCCGGGCCGCCTTCTTGCCCTCGGTGTCCATCCTCCAGGCCGCCTTCAGCGTGAGCAGGCGGGCCTGCTCGGTCTCCATCCGCGACTTGGCGATGAAGTCCTGGATGAATTGCTTGTCGGCGAGCTTGCCGCCCTGCGTCTCGCGCTCGAGGGCTCGCTTGCACATCATCTCGATCGCGCGTTCGCAGGTCCCGATCGCGCGCATGCAGTGGTGGATGCGCCCGGGGCCAAGGCGGTCCTGGGCGATCACGAACCCCGCCTGGCGGGGACCAAGGAGGTTCGACTCCGGGACGTGGCAGTCGCGATAGCGGATCTCGCAGTGGCCGGGGCCGCCGTCATGGCCCATCACCGGCACTGGGCGCACCAGGTCGAAGCCCGGGTTGTCGGTTGGGACGAGCATCATCGAGGCGCGCGCGTAGGGATGGGCCTCCGGGTCGGTAACGACCATGACGATCGCCACGTCGGCACCCACGGCCCCCGACGTAAACCACTTGTGGCCGTTGATCACCCATTCCCCGCCCTCTAGCACGGCGCTGCTCCGAAGCGTGGTGGGGTCTGATCCCGAGACCTCCGGCTCGGTCATGGAAAAGCAGGAGCGGATCTCGCCGTCGAGCAGGGGCGCGAGCCAGCGGTCTCGCTGCTCGTCGGTGCCATGCTCGGCGAGGATCTCCATGTTGCCCGTATCGGGCGCGGCGCAGTTGAAGGCCATACCGGCGATTGCAGGACTGCGGCCCATCTCCTCGCAGAGGAGCCCGTACTCCCAGTTGGTGAGCCCGGGCCCGTAACGCTCGTCGGGCATGAACAGGTTCCAGAGTCCCTCGGCGCGAGCGCGGGCCCGGATCTCCACCAGGATCTCGGGGTAGGGCACGCCGGCTCGGACCTCGTCGTCGAGGGCTCGCAGCGCCTCCATCTCCACGGGATAGACGTGCTCGTCGAGGAAGATGAGGATGCGCTCGCGCAGCTCGTCTACGCGGGAGCTGGGGTTGAAGTCCACGAACCGCAGGTTATCCCGCGGGTGCGCCCGCGGCGCCCGGCGGCGTGCGGTCGCGCAGGCGCCGCTGAGTGATCGCCTGGATCCCGAAGAGCGAGCCCACGAGCACCGCTGCAACCGCAATCGCGGGGATCACGACCTCGGGAGTGCCCTCCTTGATCACGAGCGTCGCACCGGAGGCGCAGAGCACAACCGCGAGGGCCCGGCGCAGGAAACCCTGCGGCGCGCGAACGGACAGCATGCCGCCGAGCAAGACCCCGGGCACGGACCCGAGCAGGATGTTCCCGGCCAAGACGAAATCGACGTTGCCGCCGACCCAGTGCGCGATGCCGGCAGCCCAGAGCAGCACGGCCGCGTGGAAGATGTCGGTGCCGACCACACGCTGGGGGGTGAGGCGAAAGATCGCGATCAGGGCGATCGCGATCAGGGTCCCGCTGCCGGCAGAGGTGAGGCCGATGACGAAGCCGGTGGTGATCCCGGTGATGATCGCCGCAATGATGTGGCGGCGGTAGAGGTGCATCGCATAGCGCTCGGCGATCACGTCCTTGAAGAAGATCGAGCGCAGGAGCGTTGCGATGCCGACCACGAGCAGCGCGCCGCCGAGCATCCCGAGAACGAGCTTGTCCAGATCATCACCGTAGCTGCGCTGGAGGAGCTCGATCACGTAGACGCCGGCGATCGCCGACGGGACGCTCCCGACTGCGAGCCAGAAGGCGATGCCACGGTGCACGGTCTTCAGCTTCAGGTGCTGATAGCCGCCCACGGTCTTCGTCACGGCGGCGTAGAAGATGTCGGTGCCGATCGCCGTCACGGGCGAGATCCCGAACACGAGGATCAAGAGCGGCGTCATGAGCGAAGCCCCGCCCATGCCGGTCATGCCGACGAGCAGCCCGATCCCGAGCCCGAAGAAGATGATTGCTGGGTCCATTGCAGTGCTTCCCCGGAGGCGCAAAGACCCTTTGGACTCCGGTTTCCGCCTTTGTCGACCAGCTATGACCAGAAGCGGAGGCGCGGCATGCTAGCAGCGCCGGCTGGGACTAGCGCTTGGTCCAGGCGTCGGGATCGTTCAGGATCGCGTCGATGCGCCAGGGGAGATCTCCCCTGGCGACCTCGGCGAGGGTCGCCTCCTCCAGGATCTTGCGCAGGTTGGCGCGTACTGCCACCCAGACGTCGCGCAGACGCTCCGCCGCCCCCTCGTAGTGGAGGTCTTCCGGGGCCGCCTCGTGGATATTCGCGAGCGGTCCCTCGACGGCGCGGATCACGTCGGCGATCGTCGTCTCCTCGGGTGAATGGTCAAGCCAATAGCCGCCCTTGTAGCCCCGCTTCGCCCTGACAAGCCCGGCGTGCTTTAGCTCGAGCAGAATGTGTTCCAGGAACTGGAGCGGGATCCCCTGCGACTCGGCGATCTGCTCTCCCTTTATGGGCTCGTTGTCGGGAGCGGCGGCGAGCTCAAGCGCCGCGCGCACCGCGTAGTCGGCCTTTGCGGAAATCCTCATGTCACAATGCCCGGCTTCATGATCGACCTGCAATCACACTCAACTGTCTCAGACGGCCAGCTCGAGCCCGCCGACGTCGCCCGCGCCGCCGCCGAGGCGGGTGTCACGGTTATGGCCCTTACCGACCACGACGGTGTGGCCGGCGTCTCCGAGGCTACCGCCGCCGCCGCCGAGGCAGGGATCGAGAACGTGCCAGCCACGGAGCTCTCGTGCGTGCACAAGTACTCAGAGGACCTCCACATCTGCGGCTACTGGATCGACCTCGAGCGCATCCAGCCGGCCTGCGACCGCGCGCAGCAGGAACGCGTCGATCGCGCGAAGGAGATCATCGCCAACCTGAACTCTCATGGCGTCGAGGTGAGCTTCGAGGACGCCGTCGCCAAGGCGGGCGCCGCGGACGCGATCGGCCGCCCCCACATCGCCAAGGCCGCTGGGGCCGGCCCGGACCTCGGCCCCTTCTTCGAGGAATATCTCGTCCCCGGCGCGAAGGCATTCGTCTCACGCAAGTGGCCCTCGGCCGATGAGGCCGTGCGGCTGATCCACGACGCGGGCGGTGTCGCTGTCGTCGCCCACCCCTACTGGGACGTCAAGGACCCCGACCAGGTCCGCGACCTCGTTGAGAGCCTCGTCCGCGACGTCGGCCTCGACGGCATCGAGACCTTCTACCCGCCGCACACGGCTGAGCAGACCAAGCACTGCCTGGAGCTGTGCGAGGAGTTCGACCTCGTGCCCACCGCGTCCTCGGACTTCCACGGGCCGACCCACAAGACGTTCGCGCGGTGGGGCGCTTATGACACGTATGGGTTGGGCGAGCCGCGGGTGCCGGAGCGCCCGTAGCGCCGCCGCTACGCCGCGACGGCTGCGCCCGGGATTAGCTCGCGCTCTTCCAGGTAAGTGAGGATCTGCTGCGCGGACTCCTCCGGCGACTGCTGCTCGGTCTCGATCACGAGCTCCGGGTCCTCCGGAGGCTCGTAGGGGTCCGAGACGCCTGTGAACTCCTTGATCTCGCCTGAGCGGGCCTTCGCGTAGAGCCCCTTGACGTCACGCTGCTCGCAGGTCTCGACCGAGGCCTTGGCGTAGACCTCGATAAAGCGGTCGTCCATCATCTCCCTCGCCTCGTCGCGGATCTCCTTGTACGGGGAGATCGCGGCGGTGATCACCGGGATGCCGTGACGGGAGAGCAGGTTGGCGACGAAGGCGATGCGGCGGATGTTCGTGTCGCGGTCCTCCTTCGAGAACCCGAGACCCTTCGAGAGATTCTCGCGCACGATGTCGCCGTCGAGCACCTCGAGCGCGACGTCGCGCTTGCGCAGCTCCTTGACCAGGTGGTTCGTGATCGTGGTCTTGCCCGAGCCGGAGAGCCCGGTGAACCAGAGGGTGAACCCCTTCTCGCCTGCCATCAGTCGTCTTCCTCCTCGTCCTTGTAAGCGTCGATCAGGATCTGGGCCACCTCCGCCCTCGAGAACTCCTCGGGCGGCAGCTCGCCGTTGCCGAGCATCTCGCGCACCTTCGTACCCGAGAGGAACACGTGCGACTCCTGCGGGTGCGGGCACGTCTTCGCGGAGCCCATCCCTTCGCACTCGTTGCACCAGAAGGTGTGCTCGAAGAAGAGCGGCGTGATGCCGAGCTTTTGCACATCGATCTCGTCGAAGATCTTCTGCGCGTCGTAGGTGCCGTAGTAGTCGCCGACCCCGGCGTGATCGCGGCCCACGATGAAGTGGGTGCAGCCGTAGTTGCGGCGGATGATCGCGTGCAGGATCGCCTCGCGGGGGCCCGCGTAATGCATCTTGCCGGGATTTACGCCCAGCATCACGTGGTCGGGGTGGTAGTAGTTGTCCATCAGGACCTCGTAGCAGCGCATCCGCACGTCGGCGGGGATGTCGCCCTTCTTGGTCTCGCCGATCAGCGGGTGGATGTAGAGCCCGTCGCAGATCTCGAGCGCGGCCTTGGTCAGGTACTCGTGCGCGCGATGGATCGGGTTGCGCGTCTGGAAGGCGACGATGCGCTTCCACCCGCGATCCGCAAACGCCTGCTTCGACTCCTTGGTGGTCTGGTAGCGCCGCATGAACGCCTCTTCGTGATCGGGCAGCGCGTCGACCTCGATCTTCCCGGCCACGCAGCGGTTGCCCTCCTCGCGAATGGCGGCGACGCCCGGGTGCTCGTTGTCGGTCGTGAGGTAGACCTTCTCGGCCTCAAGCTCGACATCGCGCTCGAACACCTCGCTTACATGGAGGCGCCCCAGGGCCTTGCCGTTGGGGGCGGCAAGCTCGACCACGTCGCCCTCCGAGCACTCGAGATCGGTTGCGAGGGTGATGGGAATCGACCAGATCTCGCCGGGCACGGAGGCGAGCTCCATCTTCTCGCAGACCGACTTCCAGTCCTCCGAGCCCATGAAGCCCTCGAGCGGAGCGAAGCCGCCGTTTGCGAGCAGCTCGAAGTCGCTGGCCTGACGGTTCGTGAGCGTCAGGCTCAGCGCCGTCTCAGCGCTACCCATTTATTCCACACTCGGAGCGGTCGGTACCGGCCCAGCGGCCGGCGCGGGCATCCTCGCCCTCAGCCGGGGCGATGGTGCAGGGCATGCACCCGATCGACGGGTAGCCCTGGTCGTGAAGCGGGTTGTATGGCACGTGCCTGTCCTTCAAGTAGTTCCAGATTTGTCTATCGTCCCAATCCGCCAGCGGGTTGAGCTTCCACAAGCCGAAACGCTTGTCCCAGCCGAACTTCGCTGCGCCGGCGCGGGTCTCCGAGTCAACTCGGCGAATGCCCGAGACCCAGCAGTGCAACTCAGAGACGGCCTCGCGCATAACCTCGACCTTACGGACTCCGCAACAGGCGTCGGGATCGCGGCGCCAGAGGTTAGCGTCGTACCGCTGCTCCTGCTCGCCGAGGCTGATTCCCGCATAGCGCTTGAAGTCGATGCCGTAATGCTCGGCCAGCGCGTCGCGAGTGGAGTACGTCTCGGGAAACAGGAGCTCGGTGTCCAGGTAGAAGAAGTTCGTCTGCGGCTCGATCGAGTGCGCCATGTCGATCACGACCGAGCTGGTCTTCTGAAAGGACGTGGCGAAGCCCAGCCTCGGATGAAACGTCTCGATCGCCCACGCGATCACCTCCTCCGCTGACATCGATTCGAGCTGGGCCGCGATCTCGTCGGGGTCGACGACCTCCCCGCCGATCGTCGGCAGCCGGACCGGGAGCCCGTTGCCGTTCCCGTTGTCGACGCCGTTCGGCACCGGCTCGGGATCGTGCAGGGGCCGAGGGCGCGCGGGCGCCGTGATCACATCAAGCTCTGGGAGTGGTCTCGCCATTTAGATCAGCCGATCAGCCTAGTCTCAGACGGCGCATTCGCCCTCGCCGCGCTCGACCTTGTACGGGTCCGAGCGCGACCAGTCGACGAACTGATCGAGGGTCTCCAGAGAGAACTCCACCGGCATGGTGAGGTCCTTGACCTCCTCCTCGAAGCGCGTGGTCCCGGCGCGCTCCACAAAATCGTTGAACTCCTCTCCCGCGACGCGCTCGGCCTCGTAGAGACGCAGCCAGCGCTCGACCGCATCGGGCACGCGTTTGGCGGGCAGACGCGACTTCAACCTGTGGCCGTAGACGACCTCGCCGCCCTCGTAGTTGCCGCCGAGGTGGGGGATGTACGCGGGCAGCTGTCGCTCGCCGATCTTGAGCGAGGCGCCGTAGAACCCGATGTTCGCGATGTGGTGCTGGCTGCAGCCGTTGGGGCACCCGGACATCTTGATGTGAACCCGCTTCGTTTGCGGGTCGGTGATTGCCATCCGTTCGACACGCTCGGCGATCGCGCGGTTCAGGCCCATCGAGGAGGTGATCCCGAGCTTGCAGGAGTCGGTGCCCGGGCAGGAGACGACGTCCGTGACCTCGTCCTGTCCGGCCTCCGCCAGGCCGAGCTCGTCAAGTCGTTGCCACACGTCGTAGACGGACTCGTCGCGCACCCAGCGCAGCACGAGGTTCTGCTGCACGGTGGTTCGCGCGTAGCCGCCGGTGAACTCGCGCATGATCGCCGCGAGGCCGCGGAATTGCTCAGGAGAGATGTCTCCGCGCGTGACCTTCACGGTGACGGTGGAAAAGCCAACCTGGCGCTGAGGCGCCGAGTTCGACTCGCAGAAGCGATCGAACTCGGAGCGGTCGCCGTTCGGGCTCGCCACCTGCAGGGGAACCGGAGGCGCGTCCGCCTCCTCGTCGTCGGTGAACAGGAGATGATCGATCGAGAAGTCGCGCTCCGAGACCCAGTCGCCCTCGAGCTCCTCCTCGACCATCTCGCGGAAGGCGTCGATGCCGATCTTGTCGATCAGAACCTTGATTCGGGCACGGGCGCGGTTGACGCGCAGCCAGTCCTGCCGGTCGAAGAGCCTGAACACGGCCTCGGAGACCTTGAGGTAGTCGCCGTTTTCGAGCTCGACAAAGTCGTAGAGGGTGGGGGCGACGCGGGGCATGATCGACGTGCCGCCGCCGACGCGGATCTCCACCCCTCGTACCCCATCACGGACGCGCGGGATGAACCCGATGTCGTGAATGCCGGTGATGGCGACGTCCTCGTCGGTGGCGGTGAAGGCCGTCTTCACCTTCCGCGGCATGAGCTGCGTGGTCGGGTGGCGCACGAAGTAGCGCACATAGGCGCCGGCGTAGGGAGTGATGTCGAAGAGCTCGCCCGCGGTGACTCCGGCAAAGGGGTCGCCGGTCACGTTGCGGACGGTGTTGCCGCAGCCCTCGCGGGAGGAGAGCCCGGAGTCGGAGATGCGGCGGATCAGCTCCGCCATGTCGCGCAGCGGGATGTGATGGATCTGGATGTTCTGGCGGGTCGTGATGTGCCCCTTGCGAAGCGGCGCGTAGTCCTCGATCACATCGGCGAAGACATCCATCTGATCGGGCGTGATGCCGCCCATCGGCAGCTTCACGCGGCACATCTGAACGTCGGGTTGACGCTGCCCGTAGACACCCTGCTTGAGGCGGAAGCCGATGAACTGGTCCTCTGGCGTTTGCCCATCGAGGAACTTCTCGGCCTCTGAGTCGAAGTCGTCGAACTCGCGCTCGATGACCGGGATCATGTGCCCGGGGACGTTGTCGTAGACCTCGGGATTCTCGAGCGACCCGAGCTTGCCCTTGCCGCGCTGCGGCTTGTGGGGCGTGACATCCAGCTTGTGCTCAGCAACGATGCGTTCGCTGGGGGACTCCGCTTCGCGCGCGGGATCGCTGGGGGCCCGCTCGGGGGCGGCGGTCGGCTCCATGCGGGCAGTATGGCATAAAGCCCTAATCCCGATTGGGATTTAGGTATTTAGGCCTCGCGCATGCCTGGCGGCGGGTCCTTGCAGGGCCCGAGACCCTTGCCAACCGCGGCGACGCCGCAGGGGAAGACCTCGCAGTTGTCGAGCGCGTCGGTCCCATCGCCGCCGTCGCATAGGTCCACCCCCGGGTTGCCGTTCAGCTCATCGTTGCCCTCTTCGCCGTAGAGGCCTGCGTTGATGGTCGAACCCTGATGCGGCACGATGCCCGAATCGTCGCCCTCCCCGCCCCTGAGGTCGTCGTTGCCGCCGACGCCGTGGATCTCGTCGCGGCCCTTCCCCGCCGCGATCTTGTCGGCGCCGGGGCCGGTGAAGATCAGATCGCTGCCGCCTTCACCGCACACCCGGTCCTTGTTCCCGTGTGCCTCGACGAAGTCCTGACCGCCGCCGGCGATGATCACGTCGGCGCCCGGGGTTCCCTGGATGTCGTTGTCTCCGTCGCCGCGAACGATGGTCGCGGTCTTGCCGAGGCACTTGGGCCCGCCCGCTGTCGAGGAGCCCACCGTGAGCCCGAGCAGGACCGCGACCATCGATCCGGTGATCGCTGCGATCGCGGTCCCGCGCCGGCTCATCGCTCAGTCGACGTCGGTGTCCTCGATGATGAACGCGACCCGCACGTGAGCGCGGTACTCGTCGAGGCCCTCCCCACGGATGCCGGTCGAGACGATGTCGACCGCGCGGATGTTGCGCAGCGACGCCTTCGCCTGGTCGAGCGCCTGCTTGGCGGCGTCGTCGGTTGAGGTCTTCGAGCTGCCGACCAGCTCGATGATCTTGACTACGGCCATGAATCTCCTTCCCTGGCCGACGCCGTCGCCGGCCCGCGAGGTACGGGTTCTATCCGGTCTCGGGGCTGCGTGCAGGCCCGTGTCCCCACACGGAGCCGCTCACCTGCCGCGCCGAGACGCCCTCCTCGAGCGCCGCGCGCTGCCAACGGCCGGCGCTGGCAGCGGATCCGCGAGGCGGGGCGGTATCAACGAGGAACTGCTCGAGAGCGGCCACGATGGCCGCGGCCTCCGATTCGGTTGCCGTTGAGGAGACGATCTCGATCTGCGGGCGCGGGGGTCGGCGCTTGCCGTTGGTGGCCACGAACACGACTCTACGGAGCCGAGCCGCAGGACCCAAGAGCATTGAGGACGACGAGAGCACCAGCGGAACGCGACCCGCTCACACTGACCCTCTCCCGACGGCCCCGAACCGGACCAGATAAGAACGCCCCATGCCCATCCCCATCTTCGACGCCACCGCCGTCTTCGACGCCGTGCCGCCCGAGGCCGCCAACGAGCGAACGCGCCACGCCTTCGAGCGTCACGCAGCGGGCGAGTGGCACATGCCTTCGAAGGTCTACCTCGACTCACCGCCGCACGGCGACTTCAGAGCCATGCCTGCGCGAGGTGACGGCTACGCGCTCCTCAAGTGGGTGACCTCGTTTCCCGGCAACCCCGATCGTGGCCTGCCGGTGGTGGCCGGGGCGCTCCTACTCTCGAGCGCTGAAACGGGCGAGCTCGTCGCGATCATGGACTGCGGCTCGGTCACCTCGCTTCGAACCGGCGCCGCGGCCGCCGTCTCCGCTCAGACGCTGGCTCGCGATGGCGCTCGCACAGCAGGGATCATCGGTTGTGGGGTCAACGGGGCGTGGGCGGCGCGCTGCCTCGTAGCCGCCGGCTTTAAGACGGGCGTGTGTGCCGACCTTCGCGCCGAGAACGCGGAAACACTCGCAACCGAGCTCGGCTGGGCCACGGGCTCGCGCGAAGCCGCGGTGGCGCAAGACGTCGTCGTCACGGTCACCCCCGGACACACACCAGTGATCGAAGCCGGCGAGCCGCAACCGGGCCAGCATTTCGCCGTCCTCGGCGCCGACGCATACGGCAAGGCCGAGGTGGCTCCTGAGGCACTTGCAGCCTGCAGGCTCTTCTGCGATGAGCGAGGACAGGCGGCGGGCGGCGGCGAGCTCTCCGGGCCGTTCAGCCGCGGAGAGGTGGCCCACCAGCAGGTCACCGAGCTCGGTGAGGTGCTGAGCGGCACCGCACCCGGTCGCAGCTCCGCCGCTCAGATCACCCTCTTCGACTCGACGGGCTTGGCGATCCAGGACCTCGGCATCGCGACGGCGGTGCTCGAAGCCTGGCGCGAGGGGCGCGTCCCGGCCGCGGGCGAGGCTGAGCTGTAGCCGGCGCTGCTGCGTTGCTAACGCGGATCCAAGGGGTTCGTTGGCCGCGTCTTGGCCTCGCTCCCCGGTGGGTCGGTCGCCGGGCCGGTCGGGCCGTGAGACTCGGTGCGAGCACTCCCGCCCTCGTCACGCGGGCTCAACACGATCGAGATCCGACGCTCGCCGAACAGCGCTCCGATAACCATCAGGATGGCGCCGGCGAGGGCGATCCAGGCGCCGACCTTCTCCGAGCTGTCGGTGACGGCCGGCGGGTTGTTGATGATCGAGACCGACACGAGGAGCAATGCGGCGGCGGCAAGTCCTGGAAGCCAGCGATCGATTCCCAGCGCCCGCGGCCGCTCATGCAGGTCACTGGCCGCTGCCACGATCGTCGCCACGGCGATCAGCGCCAGCAGCAGGTCGATCAGCTCGAAGACGGTCCAGGCGGTCACGCCCTCTCCGTCGAATCCGCCCTCGTACCAGTCGAGGAACAGCGACACCAGGAGCGCGAGCGCGCCCACGACGGCGACGATATGTCCTGCGTTTATCCGTTGCGTCATCAGGGCTCCGGCTACCCCCAAGCCTCGCTGCTCATGCCAGCATCGTCAAAGCGGGATGTTCCCGTGCTTTCGCTTCGGCTGCTCGACCCGCTTCGTCTGGAGCATGCGAAGCGCCTTGATCAGGCGCGGACGGGTCTCATGCGGCTCGATCACATCGTCGATATAGCCGCGCTCGGCCGCCGAGTACGGGTTGGCGAAGTGAGCCTTGTAGTCGTCGATCAGCTTCGCGCGTCGTTCGTCGGGGGTGGGCGACTGGGCGATGTCCTTGCGGTAGATGATGTTGACCGCACCCTCCGGGCCCATCACGGCAACCTCCGCCTGCGGCCAGGCGACGTTGAAGTCGGCGAGCATGTGCTTCGAGTTCATGACGTCGTACGCGCCCCCGTATGCCTTGCGCGTCACCACCGTCAGCTTCGGGACCGTGGCCTCGGTGAAGGCATAGAGGAGCTTGGCGCCGTGGCGGATGATCCCGCCCCACTCCTGCGAGGTGCCCGGAAGGAAGCCGGGAACGTCGGTGAACGTCAGCAGCGGGATGTTGAACGCGTCGCATGTGCGCACGAAGCGTGCCCCCTTCTCGGAGGACTCGATGTCGAGCACGCCCGCGAGGTGCTTCGGCTGATTGCCGACGACGCCGATCGCATACCCGTCGAGGCGCGAGAACCCGCACACGATGTTCTGCGCGAAGTGCTCGTGAACCTCGAAGAACTCGCCGTCGTCGACGACAAGCGCGATCACCTCGCGCATGTCATAGGGCTTCTGGGCGTCCGCGGGAACGATCGAATCGAGTTCCTCCTCCTCGCGGTCCGGGTCGTCGTACGGCTCAACGCGTGGTGGCGTCTCGAGGTTGTTGGAGGGCAGGAAGGAGAGGAGATAACGAGCGTCGGAGAGACACTGCTCCTCGTCGTCGGAGGCGAAGTGCGCGACCCCCGATTTCGAGTTGTGGCTCATCGCTCCCCCGAGCTCCTCGAATTCGACCTCCTCACCGGTGACGGTTTTGATCACCTCGGGCCCGGTGATGAACATGTGCGAGGTCTCCTTGACCATGAAGATGAAGTCCGTCATCGCCGGGGAGTAGACGGCGCCGCCGGCACAGGGCCCCATGATGAGGCTGATCTGCGGAATCACTCCTGAGCTGCGGACATTGCGCACGAAGACGTCCCCGTAGGCGCCGAGCGAGACCACGCCCTCCTGAATCCGCGCACCGCCCGAGTCGTTGATCCCGATCACCGGCGCGCCGATCTTGGCGGCGAGGTCCATGACCTTGCACATCTTCTCGGCCATCACCTCGCCGAGGGAGCCGCCGAAGACGGTGAAGTCCTGGGAGAAGACCGCGACCGGCCGACCGTCGATCGTGCCCCAGCCGGTCACCACAGCATCGCCGTGCGGCCTGCGCTTCTGCATGTCGAAGTCGTAGGTCCGGTGACGCACGAACGTGTCGAGCTCCTCGAAGGACCCGGGGTCGAGCAGCTTGTCGATGCGTTCCCGAGCGGTGAGCTTGCCCTTGGCGTGCTGCTTGGAAACCGCCTCCTCGGACGCCGAGTGGATCGCTTGTTCACGCAGCTCGCGCAGCTGCGCGAGCTTCTCCTCGGCTGTCTCGGGATACTTCTGACGCACGCCGAGGGCGATTCTACGTTTGCCGCGAAGGGTCCGCCTGCGCGCGAGAGAGGACGGCATTGAGCGCGTCCACCACCATCGGGTCCAGATCGCTGCCGGCTCGGGCGCCGAGAATCTCCGTGGGGCTGCGAGCGGGGACCGGCTCGCCTCCCTCTCCCGCTCGCCCTCTAAGCGCCTGGTAGCAGGCGTGGGCAGCGCGCGAGATCCGAGCCTGCAGCGGGATCGCCTCACCCGCCAGGCCGGCGGGCCCGCCTCCGTCGAAGCGCTCCGCGCCGAGCTGGATCCATTCGCAGACGCGTTCGGGAAGACCAGCTCCCCGCGCCAGCTGCGCGCCCTTCTCGTGGTGGGAGGAGATCAGTATCAGCTCCTCCTCGGTCCGATCTCGGGGGGCCTTCGAAAGCGCCTCGACTGGCACGTAGACCAAGCCGACGTCGTGCAGCTTGGCTGCCTCGCGAGCCAGCTCGCAGCTCGCGCGCGGGAGCCCGAGCTCGACCGCGGCTGCGAGCGCGTAGGCGGCGGCCGCCTCGGCCTTCTCACGCGACCCGGGGAGGTGTGTCTCGAGGCCGTCGAGGAGCAGGCCGCCGCGCGAGGCGAGCAGCTCGACCAGGCTGGCGGTGCTAGCCGCGGGTAAAGGGTCGTCGTTCGGGCGATCCGAGCTCATCCAACAGCTCCTCCAGCGCACCGATGGCCGCCGCGGGGTCGGGCGCCGGGTGTTGGGCGGTGATCGAGACCGCCGTGCCGAAGCCCTTCTCGGCCAGCTCGATCGCGATTCGGGCATGTCCAGGAGTCGCGGGTCCCTCGCCCTGGACGCGCCAGGCCAGCACGCGCTGCGGCTCGCGTTGGGTCACCTCGACGTGAATGGGCATCGCGGTACCCAGGAGCCCGCTCATCCAGGCTTCCATGCGGATCAGATCGTCGGCTAGCTCCCACAGCTCCGGCGCGGACTTTACGAGCGTCCGCTTCGCCTTGGTTTCCATGTGCCGGGGTTCTGGCGGAGTCCTGGGTCTCCTGCCGCCGTGAACGACATTGCAGGAGAGCCTGCCTGCGCCTGGCGCTAGAAGAACGCGCCGCCCCTGTACTCGCCGAAGACCTCGCGCATCGCGTTGCACACATCACCGATGGAGGCCTTGTCCCGCAGGGCCTCCTTGATCGGATGCAGCAGGTTGCCGTCGCCCTCCGCTACCTCGCGCAGCTCCGCTAGCCGCTGGTCCACCTTCTCCTGGTCGCGCTCCGCCTTGAACTTCTCGAGTCGCTCGAGTTGGCGTCGCTCGGCCTCGGGATCGACCCGGAGGATGTCGACGTCGTCGACCTGGTCGGTGACGTACTTGTTGACCCCGACGATGACGTCCTGCCCGGAGCGATAGCGCTCGTGGTATGACGCGGCCGACTCCTCGATTTCACGCTGGATGAACTCGAGCGCCGCGGTCGAGCCGCCCATCTCCTCGACCTTGGAGATCAGCTCCCAGGAGCGCTCCTCGAGCTCATCGGTGAGCGCTTCGACGAAATACGACCCCGCGAATGGATCGACGGTGTCGGCCGCTCCCGACTCGTGGGCAAGCACCTGCTGGGTACGCAGCGCGATCCGCGCGGAGCGCTCGGTCGGAAGCGCGAGAGCTTCGTCAAAGCCGTTCGTGTGCAGGGACTGCGTGCCGCCGCATACGGCCGCGAACCCCTGCAGCGCCACCCGGATGATGTTCACGTCCGGCTGCTGCGCCTGCAGCGTCACCCCCCCGGTCTGCGTGTGAAAGCGGATCATCTGCGAGCGCTCCTCACTGGCGCCGAAGCGCTCGCGCATGATCTTGGCCCACATCCTGCGCACTGCCCGGAACTTGGCGATCTCCTGGAAGACGTTGTTGTGGCAGTTGAAGAAGAAGGCCAGCCGAGGGGCGAAGTCGTCGACATCGAAGCCGCGGTCGAGTGCGGCCTGGACGTAGGCGATCGCGTTCGAGAGGGTGAACGCCACCTCCTGGACCGCCGAACAGCCCTTCTCCCGGATGTGGTAGCCGGAGATCGAGATCGTGTTCCACTTCGGAACGCTCTCGGCGCAGTATTCGAAGATGTCGGTGGTGAGCCGCATCGTCGGCTCAGGGGGATAGATGTAGTTGCCGCGCGCGACGTACTCCTTCAGGACGTCGTTCTGAACGGTCCCGCGCAGTTCCTCGGAGGCGACGCCCTGTTCCTCACCCACGAGCTCGTAGAGCAGCAGCAGGATTGCGGCGGGGGCGTTGATGGTCATCGAGGTCGAGACCTGATCCAGCGGGATCTCGTCGAAGCAGATCCGCATGTCCTCGATCGTGTCGATGGGAACGCCGGTCCGCCCGACCTCCCCACGGCACAAAGGGTCGTCGGAATCGCGCCCTAGCTGCGTGGGGAGATCGAACGCCATCGAAAGGCCGGTGGAGCCGTGCTCGATGAGGTAGCGGTAGCGCTCGTTGGTGTCCTCTGGCGAGCTGAAGCCGGCGTACTGGCGCATCGTCCACAGCCGGTCGCGATACATGCCCTCATGGATCCCACGCGTGAACGGGTATGAGCCGGGCTCGCCCAGCCGTTTCTCAAGACCCTCGGCGACATCCGAGGCGTCGTAGACCCGTTCGACCTCGATCGCCGAGTCCGTGAAGACGCGATCGTCATCGGGCCCCACCTGCGGGGCCACGAACCGGTCGACATCCTCGGCGACCGCGCGCTCGGTCTCGGGATCGGCACGCCCATCGGGCCGCGAGACATCTGCGGGCCGCGTCGCCATGTAGCAAGGATACGCCGCTAGACCGACTCGGCCGAGAACGTGTCGCAGGCCCCCGGGTCGCCGGATTCGTAGCCGTTCTCGAACCAGGTGCGGCGCTGCTCGGAGGTGCCGTGGGTGAAGGAGTCAGGGTTGACGCGTCCGCCGGCCTGCTGTTGCAGGCGATCGTCGCCGACGGCCTCAGAAGCGGTGAAGGCCTCGTCCAGGTCGCCAGCCTCGAGGTCGCCCTCGGCGAAAACGGTCGCGGCCCAGACGCCCGCGTAGCAGTCGGCTTGCAGCTCGACACGCACCGAGAGCTCATTGGCCTCGTCGGGATTCGAGCGCTCGAGCTGGGCGACGTCCGAGTTCGTCCCGGTCTCGTTCTGAACGTGATGGCCCATCTCGTGGGCGATGACGTACGCCCAGGCGAAGTCGCCTGAGGCGCCGAGCTGGCGCTCCATGTCCTCATAGAAGGAGAGGTCCAGGTAGACGCTCGAGTCCGCGGGGCAGTAGAACGGGCCGACCGCCGAGCTCGCGCTGCCGCAGCCACCGGTCGAGACCTGGTCGCGGTAGACGATGAGCTCAGCGTTCGAGTAGCCCTCGCCCCCTTCCTCGAAGGTCCCCGCCCACGTCCTCTGGGCATCGGTGAAGACGTATGAGGAGAAATCGAACAGCTCGCGTTGGGGATCCTGATCCGGCGGGATCGGACTCTCGTTTTGCGCTCCGGGTGCCTGGAGGGAGGGTCCGAAAACGTCGGCCACGTCGAAGCCACCGGCACCGCCCCCGCCCGACCCGCCTCCAAGGAATGTGATCGCCAAGAAGATGATCACCCCGACCACACCCGCGCCGCCGCCCAACCCGGCGAGGCCGCCCGGAAGCGGCAAGCCGCCGGCGCCACCGCCCCTGCTGGCACCACGGAGGTCGGTGACGTTCGTGCCCTTGGTCCGCTTCCACTTCATCGCGGCCCACCTACCCCGGCCCGCTCGATCGCACGCTCCAAGACCGCCGCGAAGCATTCGGCTGGCGCCGGATACGTGTACCCGGCCACCGCCTCCTTCGGTGGCGGGGCGGGCGGCCCCTCCACCAGGCGGGAGAGCGCCATCGCGATCGCGGCTGGGTCGTCGGCTCGGACGGGCTCGCCTCCGATCTCGGCCGCGATCCTGCCCGCCTCGGTTCCCTCCGCAAGCGCGAGGATCGGCCGGCCGGAGGCCATGTACTCGAAGATCTTGATGTTGAGGAGCTGCGAACGGGTCGGCTGCGCGAGTAGGAGCAGGGCGTCGGCTTCGCGCTGGAGCGCGAGCGCCCGCTCGCGCTCGAGGCTCCCGGCGACCACGATGCGGGCCGGCGCCACGTCAGTTGCGAAAAGCTCGGCCTCGTCGTCGGTGAGCGGCCCCGCGATCACGAGCTCGAGCCCCGCGGCCGCCTGTGGATCGTCGCGCGCGAGCCGTTCCATCGCATCGACGAGCTGGCGCGGGTCACGCCCGTACGTACCGAACCGGCCGGTGTAGACGAGCGAGACCCGGCCGGGGTCGAGGAGGCCGGAGGGTTCCCCGAGCTCGTGAGGATCGGAGTCCGGATCCCAGCCGTTGGGGATCACAGTCGGATCGGTGATGCCGCGAGCCCGAAGGTCCTCCGCCGCGGGCTCCGAGACGCACACGACAGCGTCCGCTCCGCCAAGCCAACGCCGCTCCAGGTGGGAGTCGAGCCGATGGTGGGCGGGGGTGGCGAAGTCGGGACGCAGCGATTCGAATGTCCAGGCGTCGCGGATGTCCGCCACCCACGGCATCCCTCGGCGTCGCAGGGCCATGCCGATGGCGTGGGTCGACTCTGGCGGCGAGGTGGTGACGACGCAATCGAACGATCCGGACCGGCGCAACCGCAGAGCCGCGGATCGCGCGAACGGCGCCCATGCCGCCAGCAGGGGCTCGGGCGCGACCCACCTGCTGAGCGGATGCGGCTTGCCGCCGTAGGTGTCGGAATCGAACAGAGCGTCGATGCGGTCGCGGCCGTGCGCGCGGGCCCGCCATAGCGCTGCGTCGCGAGCCCGATGCACGCCCTCCTCGCCCTCGTCCCCGAAAGCCCCCGTGGTGAGTACCTCCACCTCATGCCCGAGCCGGCGCAGCCATTTCACCATCGTCGCCGGCCGCAGCGCGCCCGTATCGCGGCTCGGCGGGTAGAAGTAGCTGACGTAGAGGAGTCGTCTGGGGCTCATGACGAACCCGCCTTCTCGCGGCGTGCCTCGATCGCCTGCCGGTAGGCCTCGTCCATCCGTGTCACGAGGCTCGGCCAGTTCCACTCGCGCTCGGCCTTCGCTCGCCCGGCGGCGCCCATGCGCTCGCGCTCGGATGGCGCATCGGCGAGCCTCAGCACTCGATCCGCGACGCCCCTTGAGTCGCCGCGCGCCACGACGAACCCGGTCTCGCCCTCATCGACGACCGCCCGGACCCCGGGGTACTCGGTTGCGATGGCCGGGAGGCCACAGGCCATGGCCTCGATCAGGACGATGCCGAAGGACTCAGGCGGCTCGGTGGTGAGGAGGAAGAGGTCGCAAGCCCGCAACACGCCGGGCAGCGCCTCGTGCGGAACATGACCCAGGAAATGAACGCGGTTCGCGAGCCCCGCCTCGGCCGCCAGGGCCCGGTAGTCCGCCTGGAGTGCGCCGCCACCCGCCACGACGAGGTGCAGGCGCTCATCGGCCGCCACGCGGATCGCCTCGATCGCAAGGTCCACGCGCTTGAAGTGATGGGCGTGGTCGAGCGTGCCCACGAACGCCGCAACCACGGCTTGGGGCGGGATGCGAAGCGCCGCGCGCAAGCCTTCGCTCGAGCCACGCCAGTCCTCGTCGCGGCCAGGAGAGAACTGAGCTGCGTCGACGCCGTTCGGCATCTCGATCAGCTTTCCGTGACCGTTGGCGCCCGCTCGACGCAGGTACGGGACGGAGTCGGCGTGATCGGCCGAGAGGACGCAAACGCGGTCCGCGGCCCGGATCAGGGCTGGGGCAACGGTCCGCTCGTAGACGTCGAAGAGGGCACCGCGGACGCCCCCGGCCACCAGCCGATTCTTGTAGTGGACGAGCAGCGCCTGCGACCTGGATGCTCGCCGCATGCGGCCGAGCAGCACGAGCTCGGACCCGAAGATGAAGGGGTAGTGCAGGTGCACCACGTCGAAGCCCGAGATCCCGCCGAGTGACGGAATCAATGGAGCGTTGCCGTAGGCGAACGCCGGGTCGATCCGGTGCACGACCACGCCGCCAGGGTCGGGCACATCGCCAGGCGCCGGCGCGGTGAACACCTCGACGTGATGCCCTCGTTTCACCTGCTCGGTGGCGAATCGAAAGGCGGTGTTCCCGGCCCCGCCTGCGTAGGGCGGGAAGGTCGCTGTGAGGTGGGCGATGCGGTACAGGGCCGCGCGAACCCTACGAGAATGCGACTAGAGGCCGCCGCCGACGAGCCGCTCGACCCCGGCCCGCTCGATCGTCATCCGCAGCCCGTCGTGGAGGCCGACCTTCGGCTCCCAGCCCAGAAGCTCCCTTGCGCGCGAGATGTCCGGCTGGCGGATCTGCGGGTCATCCACGGGGAGGGCCTCGTGAACGATCTCCGAGCGCGACTCGGTCACCTCGATCACCGCCTCGGCCATTTCCTGGAGGGTGAACTCGTCGGGGTTGCCGATGTTCACCGGCAGATGGACCTCGGACTCCGCGAGTGCGATCATGCCCGCGATCTGGTCGTCGACGAAGCAGAAGCTGCGTGTCTGCGAGCCGTCGCCGAAGACCGTGAGCGGCTTGTCCTGGAGAGCCTGCCGCAGGAACGTGGGGATCGCGCGCCCGTCGTGGGGGCGCATTCGCGGGCCGAAGGTGTTGAAGGTCCGCGAGATGCAGGTGTCGACGCCCTGCTGGCGGTGGTAGGCCATCGTGAGCGCCTCGGCGTAGCGCTTGGCCTCGTCGTAGACGCCTCGAGGCCCGATGGGATTTACGTGGCCCCAGTAGTCCTCGGACTGGGGATGAACCTGGGGATCGCCGTAGACCTCTGATGTAGAGGCGAGCAGGAAGCGCGCGCGTTTGTGCTTGGCGAGGCCGAGCATGTTGTGCGTGCCGTAGGAGCCGACCTTCAGGGTGTGCAGCGGAAGCCGGGCGTAGTCGATCGGGGAGGCGGGGGAGGCGAGGTGGTAGACGAAATCGAGGTGCTCCTCGATGAGGAGCGGCTCCGTCACGTCGCGGTTGAGCGAGACGAACTCGTCGGCGTGGATGTGCCTGATGTTCTCGAGCGAGCCCGTATCTAGGTTGTCCACACAGAGCACGCGGTGACCGTCCGCGAGCAGGTGGTCGCAGAGGTGCGAGCCGAGGAAACCGGCTCCGCCGCTGACAAGGCAGGTGCTCATGGGTTTCGGTCCCTTGGGGGGCGGCCGAGAATACCGCCGCCGGCGAGGAGGGCTGAGCGTGCGACCGCTCGTGCACGCCGACGCCCGGGGCGTGCACCGGACCGCTGGGGTTGTCCCGCTCGTGGAAACGGCGCTTACCACCCGTCGCCAAGCCGGACCGGTGGCGAGTGCCCGGGCGGCGGCGCTGCTTCGCTCGCACGGGGCTCTCTTCCTGCGCCGCGCGCGCCGCTTCTCGCTGTGCGCGGACGATGCGGACGACGCCTACCAGCGTGCTGCGCTCATCCTGCTTGAGAAGGCACCACCGATCCCAACCGAACGGCTGATCGGCTGGATGCAGGTGGTCGTGCGCAGGGAGGCTCTCGCCGTGCGCCGCACGCGCCAGCGGGCGATCGGCATCACGAGCGACGCGGGTCAGGGCAACTTCGTCGAGTGGCTGCCAAGCGAAGCCCCCGGTCCGCACGAGCGCCTCGAGCGCCGCCAGCGGGTGTCACGAGCGGCCATCCTGCTGCGCCGCTTAAAGCCGCAGGAGCGCCGGGCCCTCGCGCTCCAGGCGGAGGGCTTCTCGTACGCCGAGATCCAGGAGATCACGGGGTGGACCTACACGAAAACGAATCGATGTTTGGCCGAAGGTCGCGCGAGGTTGCGGCAGCTGGGAGCGATGGACTGATGGCGATCTGAGCGAGCCCCCGCGCGATCCGGCTTCAGCCTGGTACTGAGTCTGGTTACGATTCGGCGGACTCGAGGCATGGACGCTTCGCCGGTGATCACGCGCAGACTGATGCCGATCGCGCTCGGCCTGGCGACGCTCGTGCTCGCCACGCTCCTCACGGGGGGTCACTCCGCCGCCGCCCCATCCGCGAAGAGCGGGCTGTGCCCGCTCACGGAGGTCACGCTGCGGATCGCTCGCCCGAACGACACCACCGATCTCAGCACCTTCGCTGGCGCCGCGGTAACCGTCCGTAACAGCAAGGGCGCCACTGCCTTCGCCGGCTTCAACCCGACGGAGGGGCGGGTGAACGTCGGTCTCTTGCGGAGCGGCGAGAGCTACAGCGCGGAAATCGGCACCGTGGTGCAGCCGGTGCCGTTCGATGCCGGCGGCGAGTTCGCCGAGATGCGGACCTTCACCGACGAGTTCAGGCTGCCGTGCGAGCAGGACGACGGGACCGCGAACACGCTAGATGTGAAGCTCGGCAAGGGCGCGGTGCAGGGCCTCATGGTCAAGAACTGCACCGCGCAGCCGATCGCGGATGCTGGGCGCATGGCCGACAAGACGGTGTCACTGCGACGTTCCGGGGAGACGCTCGACGACACCAAGACGGACGAGGAGGGGTACTTCAGGTTCGGCAAGCGCGCCTCGGAGTTCGTCTACTCGCTGCGATTCCAAGTCGTGGGGGAGAACCAGAACGTCGGCGGGCTGCTTGCGGCGGCGCAGTTCACATCGGTCGGGCTCGACGGGGCCGCGCAGTTCCTGATCGTCGCCAAGGACGGGTCGCTATGCGACATCGAGCCGGACGGGCCTGGCGCCGGCATCTTCGGCGAGATCCCCTAGCGATTCCTCCAGACCGACTTCCAGTCAGGGCGTCTCGGCGGTAGGTCGTACTCCTCGTGAAGGAGCTCGAAGTGCGGCACCAGGATGTGTGCCATTGGCGCGGTTCGGTCGGCCCGCGCTCGCTGCTCGTTCGTAGTCCCCGGGCCCGCACGCCTCGCAGGTGATCGTCTTCGCCCTGTCACCGCAGTTCGGGCATCGGTTCTCGCTCATGAAGTTGGTGATCGTGCCGTCGGCAACCGCCAGACGGGTGAGCAGCAGCTCCGTCGTCCCCTCCGCCGCCTCCAGGCGGCCACGTTTCACCCACGGCCATCTCATGCGTCCCCCTCGTTCGAATCGTCTCGCAGGTACTTGAACACCTGGGCACGCTCGGAGTGCCGCGGCCCCGGCCTCCCCCGCGGGGATCGCTGCATCGGTATCCGCCGTTCGCGAGGTTCTGGACGCACTCGAGCATGCCGAGTTGACGCTCAAGGAGCATCAACAGATCGGCCAGGGTTCCGGCGGTTTCATGTGCTGGTCGCCGCGCCGCGCGTTCCAGGTCAAATGCTGCCGTAGAGGAACGTTGGAATGGACAGCAACTCATCGAACACGGGGGACTTCTCCGTCCATGCGGCGCCCGGAGCGGGGGACGAACCGGTCATCACGGTCTACGGCGAGCTCGACAGGGAGACCGCTCCGGAGTTGGGTGGGGCGATTGACCGGGCCTCGCCGCCGCTGGTGGTGTCGCGGGCCTGCGGGTTCGTCGACTCGACGGGGATCGCGATCCTCGTCCGCGGCGCCCTTCGGCTGCGGGAGGCGGGCCGGCAGCTGATTCTTCGCGGGGTTCAGGAGCGCGTCGAGCGGACCTTTCGCCTCGCGGGGATAGATTCGCATCCCTCGATCCGGATCGAGCCCCAGCCTGCAAGCTCCTAGCTCAGTGATCGCGGGTGCCGTGGGCCCACTGATCCCACCGGTGCTTGTTCAGGTGACGCCGCAGCTGCGATCGGGCGGCCGGGTAGCGGGAGATGTAGTACGGGTTGTTGGACGTGACGCTTCGGTAGTAGACGAGCATGCGAACCCGGCGGTGATCCTCCGCCCAGTCGAGGAGCCGGTCGGTGAACTGGCCCCCGGGGTCGCCGTCCCAGGGCGAGTACTCGCCGATCATGAAGGGCACGCCCTTGTGCCGGCGGTAGAAGCTCTGCATCTTCGGGAACGCGGCGCTCTCGAACGCCGAGAAGATGTCTACGCCCACCCAGTCGACGAAGTTGCGGCCCGGCCAATAGGCACCAGGCCTGTTGCCGTTGAGATTCGGCGAGCCGGTGGTCTGTGGCACCCAGAGGAACGCGATCTTGGGCTTGCCGAGGATCTTCGGGACGTCGCGGCGCTCGTAGATGGGATCGTGGTTCGAACGCGCTCGGTAGATGCGGGCGAGGTTGTTGCGACGCAGGCGCTTGTTGACCTTCCCGCGGTTGCCTCCCCGCACGATGATCACGAAGCGCTTCCAGGCTCGGCGGAAGTCGCTCGTGGTGTGATCTCCGCCGCGTGAGGTCCCGTTTGCGTTGTAGGCGGAGTAGGGGTTCCAGTGCCCGTTCATCTCGGGCATCAGGCGAATGTAGGTCGGCTGCTTCAGCTTGTTGGCGAGGGACTCGTTGATACGGAGGATGTAGCGGTCGCCCCGGCCGCGGGCGATCGCCCCGGGGGAGATCTCGGGCTTACCGCTGGCGGGCAGCTTCGTTGACATGCTGATCATTCCCAGCGTGTCGGTGCGCTTCCAGCGGCGTATGGCCCCGCTCGCCGTCAGCGAGACATCCCAGTGGTAGAACTCCTGGAGCACGGCGGGATGAGCCTTCACCTGCCTGCGAAAGTGCCGAAAATCCCTGGTGTGCGCCGTGTCGGAGACGCCGTGATAGCGCTTCCCGCGGTCGGGCAGGTAGGGCTTGGCGGCCGCGTCGGCGGCCGCGCCGGCAGCCAGCGCGAGCACGGCGAGTAGCGCGCACATCACGCCCGTTCGCGACCTTCTGACTAAAGCAGTGCCCGCCGGCATCATCGCCTCTCCCAAGTTCACCAGCCCGCCGCCGTGCGCGCCGGCCCGCTCCCGCGCGGGCAAGGGATCGTTCAGACCGTAGCGACGCTGCGCGACGCGCGCAAGAAAAGGGCCCGGCGTCTGCCGGGCCCCTCCATCAACCGTCCAGGGGCGCTTGCCGCGCCCCACCCATCCCTAGGTGCGACGCTCGAGGTCCGCCACTTCCTCCGCCTTGTTGTCGGCGCGATCCTGAGCGCGGTCGAGCTCTTCCTTCTTCTCGCCCTTGCGCTCCTCGTCGACGCCCTCGCGACGCGTATCACTGTCCCCCGTGATGTCGCCGACGGCCTGCTTGACCTTGCCGCTGACCTTGTCGGTGATACCCATTGTCTGAATTGCCTCCTAGTTCGGTGGTAGGAGGCAGGTACCCGTGGGACTTGGCGTGGAAACGATGCAACCGGCGTGCCCCGGGCCCGTAGGTCGCTCGGATCCGCCACCTACCGGGTGGCGGACGTGACGCCTTGCTCCAGCAGACGCTTGAGTCGGGCCTCGTCACGTCGAGAGTCTCGGGCCAGCAGCCGGCCGAGGATGGGTTCAAGCAGCGCCGCGGGACGCCGGACCCGGAACTGCATCCGACTGACCAGGACCGTTCCGCCCGAGGGGCGCGGCTCTGCGAGGTAGGAGGCGCGGCCCGTAATCCACCCGGAAGGGATCTCGAAAGCCACATACCGGCCCGGCTCGAACTCGACGAATCGGTTACGCGATGCGACCTGGCGTCCTGCGAAGACGCGGACGAACTCATGCTCGCTGCCCACTCCGACCGGGCCATCTGTGAGGCACCGGACTTCGTGCAGTCCGGCCTGCCATCGAGGCGCGTTTGCCTGATCGGCCACGAACGCGAAGACCTCCTCGGCTGGCCGGTCGATCTCCACAGTTGATTCGATGTCGATCATCGCACCCCCAAGATGCGCGACTCTATCCAGCGCGCTCGAACAAGCCTCGAAAGCGGAGGGGGAGGGATTCGAACCCCCGGACCGAGTGAACCCGGTCAACGGTTTTCAAGACCGCCGCATTCAACCGCTCTGCCACCCCTCCGAGGCGCCGTGAGGCGCTTCCTCAGCCTAACCCGCCACGGGTGGCGAGGTGGTGGGCCGAGGCGGCCCGCATCGTAGGCTGCGCGTCGATGGCCACCTGGACGAACTGGGCGGGCGATCAGCGCTGCGAGCCGGCCGAGATCGCCGTCCCGGAAACCCTCGACGAGCTCCAAGCGGTCGTCTCTGATGCTGCCCGCGCGGGCCGACGGGTGCGTGCGTCCGCCTCGGGCCACTCGTTCACCGACATCGCGCTCACGGACGGGGTCATGGTCCGGCTCGACCGGCTTGGGCGTGGTTTGGACTTCGACCGCGCGGCTGGCCTCTTCAAGGTCGAAGGCGGCGCCGTTCTGGCCGATCTCAACCGGGCGCTCGACCGGCGGGGAGTGGCGTTCGAGAACCTCGGCGACATCGACTGCCAGAGCGTGGCCGGATCGATCTCCACCGGCACCCATGGGACCGGAGAGCGCTTTCAGAACATCTCGGCGCAGATCGCGGCGCTCGAGCTCGTCACCGCCGACGGCGAGCTCGTGGAGGTCTCCGATGGGGATCCGGACTTGCTCGCGGCTGCGCGGGTCGGCCTCGGGTCGCTCGGCGTCATCTACTCGGTGACCGTGCGCACGGTCCCCGCGTTCACCCTGGATCGGGTCGACAGCCCCAAGCCCCTCGATGATGTCCTCAGTCGCTTGGACGAGCTCAACGCGGGCACCGACCACTTCGAGTTCTACGTCTTCCCAGGAACCGATGTGGCGCTCTGCCGCGAGAGCCGGAGGACCGAAGAGCCGCCCCGACCGAAGCCCCCGGCAGCCGTCTACGCCCAGGAGGTGATGCTCGAGAACTGGGTGGGCGCGCTCTTCGCGCTTGGAGCAAGGCACATTCCCTCGCAGGCCTCGCGCCTGTCACGAATCGCTTCGCGCGGGGTGGGCCGGTCGAGGAAGGTGGATTGCTCGTATCGGGTCTTCGCTTCCCAGCGCCGCATTCGCTTCACCGAGATGGAGTGGGGGATCCCGCGCGAGCATGCTCGCGAGGCGATCGAGCGTGTGCTCGAGGTGGCCCGTAGGCCCGAGCACGCCGTGGCGTATCCGATCGAGGTCAGGTTCGTGGCCGCCGACGAGTCGCTGCTCAGTCCCTCGCATGCCCGCGAGACCTGTTACGTCGCCGTCCACCAGGACCGCAAGCTCGCCTGGGAGCCGTACTTCCGCGAGGTCGAGGCGATCGCGGCCGACTACGGGGGGCGGCCGCACTGGGGCAAGCGTCACTTTCGGGATGCGGCTGGCCTCGAGCCGCTCTACCCGAGGTGGAAGGACTTCCAGCGGATTCGATCCCGCCTGGACTCCCGCCGGAGTATTCGCGAATGCCTACACGGACCGGGTACTTGGCCAGGCCGTCTCAGCGGGGGCCGCCGGGCGATGAGCGACTACGTCCACGGATACGACGAGCGGGAGATCGAGCGCCTCTCAGACCAAGCCGGGACGCTTCTCGACCTTCTGCACTCCGGCACGGCGTACCCGAGCGGCAGTCGCGTGCTCGAGGCCGGCTGCGGCGTCGGCGCGCAGACCCTCACGCTGGGTGCCCGCAGCCCGGACGCTCAATTCGTCTCGGTCGATGTCTCGGCCGAGTCCTTGGCGGAGGCGAAACGCCGGGTCGAGCGCGCCGGGCTTGAGAACGTCGAGTTTCGGCAGGCCGACATCTTCTCGCTTCCCTTCGAGCACGGGAGCTTCGATCACGTCTTCGTCTGCTTCGTGCTTGAACACCTGGCGGCGCCCGAGGAAGCGCTCGTGGTCCTGCGCGGCATGCTGCGCCCGGGCGGCACCCTCACCGCCATCGAGGGTGATCACGGATCCGCCTACTTTCATCCCGACAGCCCGAGGGCGCGCGAGGCGATCGATTGCCTGATCGAATTGCAGCACCGGGCGGGCGGCGACTCACTCATCGGCCGTCAGCTCTACCCACTGCTCACCGAGGCGGGCTTCGAGGATGCCCAAGTCAAACCCCTGATGGTGTATGCGGACTCGAGCCGGCCCGAGCTCGTCGACGGCTTTACCCGCAGGACGTTCACGGCGATGATCGAGGGGGTGCGCGACGCCGCGATCGCGGCTGAGCTCACCGACCCCGAACGCTTCGACGAGGGCATCCGCGACCTCTATCGATCGGCGGAGGCCGACGGCGTCTTCTGTTACACGTTCTTCAAGGGCGTCGGGGCGAGGGAGGGCGCTGGCTGAGGGACACGGAAGGATCTGGGCTGAGGGTCAGAGGAATGCCTTGCCCTCACCGCGGTAGGTCGGCACCTCATCAACGATGCGCTCGCCCTCGACCAGGTAGAGGGAGTTGAAGCGCTCGCAGAGCTCGCCTGCCTTGGCGTGGCGCATGTAGACACGGTCCCCGATGCGAAGCCGCCTTGCTCGGATTCCTTCGAGAGGAGTCTGTACTTCACCCGCACCCTCCTCGTCGTCCAGACGAAGGCCGTCGGGCAGGTAGGGCTGAGGCAGACGGGCCTTGTTGCCGGGGCCGGAAGCGAGGTAGCCGCCTCCGAGCGCGGTCACGGTCCACGGCGCCGGACGCCGGACAATCGGAAGCACGAAGAAGGCGGCCGGCTCGAGGTCGAGCGAGCGATAGTTGTCGAACAGGTGTGGCGCGTAAAAGCCCGAGCCGGCGGTGAGCTCCGTGGCGATCCCCGCGGCGGCCGTGCGGGCGAGGCTGCCGGTACCGCCACCGTTTATGAAGGAGATCCCATCCGGCGTTCTCCTGCTCACGGCGTCAACGATCCGGGGGAGGCGCTCGCGGATGTCGCGTTCGGAGCGCGACTGCATCCAGCGAACCGCCGCGCTTCGCAGCGGCTCGCCGGGGACGTCGTCGCCTAGGCCTGCGATATGGCCCTCGTACGCCATCAGTCCCGCCAGGCTCGTTCCCGGCCGGGTCGCGATCTCCTCAGCGAGCACCTGCGCTCGCTCGGGGGTGTGAAGCGGCGAGCGCTTGGTCCCGATGCGGATGAGGCGATCCCCGACGGGTCGCCAGCCGACGTCGATGTCCATGCAAACGCGCACCTCCGTCCGGCCGGAGCCCATCGCACCCTCGATCAGGTCGAGTTGGTTCGCATCGTCGATCATCGGCACGGGTGCCCGCTCGGGGTGCTGCGCGGCGAGGGCGACCAGCTCGGCGATCGCCTCGCGGTCGGCGGTGGGGTAGGCGACCACGATGTCGTCGAAGCCCTGCTCGGCGAGCCACAGCGCCTCGGGCAGCGTGAACGCGAGGATTCCGCGGAAGCGGTCATTCATCGCTGCGATCCGGCGCAGCACCCCAACGGAGCGCACCGACTTCGATGCGACGCGGATCGGAAGCCCTGCGGCCTGCCCCAGCATGCGCTCGGCGTTGACCGTCGCGGCGCCGAGATCGACGAAGGCGAATGGTGGCTGCACCGCCTCGAAGATGGCGTCGTAGCGGGCGCGTTTGGCGTCGAGTTCGGCGGGATCGCTCACGGCGCGGGCGAGCGTACTAGCGGCCCATCGGCCACCCCCCGCCGGGCCAGCGGTAGCTACCTAGAATGGGCGCCGACCCGGCAAAGTCCCAGGTCTCGGAGAGGTGGCCGAGCGGCTGAAGGCACTCGCCTGCTAAGCGAGTAGGGGGCGCAAGCTCTCTCGCGGGTTCGAATCCCGCCCTCTCCGCTTCAGGCGCGCCGGCAGTCCTTGCCCCTGATGCGTGATCGCGAGCGCGCCCTGGCGCTTCGTGGCGCGGGCTTTACCGTTCTGCGCTACACCTGGGGTCAGGTCACACGGCAAGGGCGGCGGGTCGGTGACGGCTTGCGGCGAGCACTGACCAGCGGAGGCAGGCGAGCTTGAGCGACAGAGCGAGATAGGCGTGACGGCAGGGACTTGGCGAACGATCGCGCTCGGCGTGCTGGCGATCGCGCTTGCGGTGGTGGCCGGGCTGCTGCTCGGCGGCGGGTCCGATGAGGAGGAGCCCTCTGCGGCTGGCGAGATCGAGCCTCACGAGCTGACGGCTCTGAAACCCAAGTCCGACAAGCTCGCCGGGATCACCGAGCAAGAGGGCGACCTCGCGCTCACCTCACGGCCGGGCCACAGGCTGCTCCTACCCGAAAACGGCAATCCGTTCGTCTGGGTGCGGACCGGCCAAAAGGTCGACGTCCACTCGAAGCCCGGCGGTTCGGTGGTGAAGACCGTGGGATCAGAGACCGAGTTCGGCTCGCAGCGGTCCTTCTGGGTCTCGCGCACCGAGGGCGAGGGCTGGGCGGGCGTGCCCACGCCTTTCACCGGCAACGATGGCCTCGGCTGGATCCGGCTCGACGAACGGGAGCTCAAGGCCGGGTCAACGACGCTGGAGATCGTTGTGGACCTGCTCAGACCGTCGCGCCGAGCTTCATCGCGACGGCAAGGTGGTGCGGGCTTTCACCGTGACCATCGGTGCCCCCGGGTCGACGACGCCCACCGGCCGGTTCGCGGTGACCGACACCTTCCGCGGCAATCTCCATCCCGCCTACGGGTGCTGCGCGGTTGCGCTTACAGCCGTCCAGCCGAATCTGCCCTCAGGGTGGAACGGGGGCAACCGGATCGCCTTCCACGGCACCACGGGGCCGCTTGGCCAAGCGCTCTCGAACGGCTGCGTTCGTGCCGCCGACCGCGACGTGAACGCGCTCGTGAACGCCGTTCCCCCGGGCACTCCGGTGGCGATCAGCCAGTAGCTGGCCACCCGTGTGCTGGGCAGGGCTACCTGATGAAAAGGATCTCGGAGTACTTGGGCAGCGGCCAGAGGTCGTCGGCGACGACCTTCTCCAAGCGATCGGCCACCTTTCGGGCCGCCGCCATCGCAGGAAGCTGGCTGTCGCGGGCGAACTCGGCCAGCTCGAGGCCCTCGACCCCGTCGGGGTACTGGTTGGCCCGGTCGAGCTTGTCGATGCACACCACGAACTCGTCGACCAGCGCCCGCGCGCCGCTCGAGAGCGAGCTCATGCCTGCCTCCTCGATCAGCTTGAGGTTGCGCAGAGCGGCGGGGAGCAACATCGTCCGAGCCATACGAGCGAGCGTCTCCGACTCGATGTTGGCGCGAATCACGTACTGCTCGGTCCAGACCTCAAAACGCGATTCGAGCTCGCGCCGCGAGAGCACGTTGTAGCTCCCGAACGCGGCCACGGTGGAGTCGCTCAGGATCTCCGGCAGCGCATCCGGCGTCGTTCGGAGGTTCTTGAGCCCGCGCCGCTCGGCCTCGGCGTGCCACTCCTCGTCGTAGTTGTCCCCTCCGAAGAGGATCTGCTTGTTGCCCGCGTACGACTCGCCCACGATCTCCGCGAGGCTCTCGCGCCCCTCGGATTCGAGGCGGTCTGCGAGCTCGTCGATGGCCTCGGCAACGATCGTGTTCAGCACCGTGTTCGGGAACGCGAGCGACATGCTCGACCCCAAAGCCCGGAACTCGAACTTGTTGCCGGTGAACGCGAACGGGGAGGTGCGGTTGCGGTCGCCGCCGTGCATCGGCAGGGTCGGGAGGACCGGTGTCCCGAGGTCGAGCGTTGCCCCGGGGGTGACGCCGTCGCCCTCGCCCGCGATCGATTCGAACGCCTTCTCGAGCTCGGTGCCGAGGAAGATCGACATGATCGCCGGCGGTGCCTCGTTCGCGCCGAGGCGGTGGTCCTGTCCGATGTTGGCGACGGATGCCCGCAGCAGGCCCTGGTGCTTGTTGACGGCCTGGATCACCGCCGCGCAGAAGAACATGAACGTGGCGTTCTCCGCGGGGGTCTCGCCCGGGTCCATCAGGTTGTGGCCGGTGTCGGTCGACATCGACCAGTTGTTGTGCTTGCCCGATCCGTTCACGCCGGCGAACGGCTTCTCGTGCAGCAGGCAGACGAGCCCGTACTTCCGAGCGACGGTCTGCAACAGCTGCATCGTGAGCTGCTGGTGGTCAGAGCCGACGTTCGAGTTCTCGAAGATCGGCGCGATCTCGTACTGGCCGGGGGCGACCTCGTTGTGCCGAGTCTTGACCGGCACGCCCAGCTTCGCCAGCTCGAGCTCCGTCTCCAGCATGCACGCGAGGATCCGCTCCGGGATCGAGCCGAAGTAGTGGTCGTCGAGCTCGTGGCCCTTCGGTGGCAGGGCACCGAAGAGCGTGCGCCCCGTCGTCACGAGGTCGGGGCGTTCGAAGAAGTACTGCTCGTCGATCAGGAAGTACTCCTGCTCCGGGCCCACCGTGGTGAAAACCCTGTTCGTCTCGTCGTCGCCGAGCAGCCGCAGAGCGCGGGTTGCCGACCGCGAGAGGGCATCCATCGAGCGCAGCAGCGGGATCTTGTGGTCGAGCGCCTCACCCGTCCAGGAGGTGAAGGCCGTTGGAATGCAGAGCAGCGCGCCGTTCGGGTTGGGAAGGATGAACGCCGGGCTCGTGGGGTCCCACGCCGTGTATCCGCGAGCCTCGAACGTGGCGCGGATGCCGCCCGTCGGGAAGGAGGAAGCGTCGGGCTCACCCTGGATCAGCTCCTTGCCCGAGAACGTGGCGATCGCGCCGCCCTCTCCGTCGGGCTCGATGAAGGAGTCGTGCTTCTCAGCCGTGAGGCCAGTGAGCGGCTGGAACATGTGGGTGTAGTGAGTGGCCCCGCGTTCAAGCGCCCAGCCCTTCATGGCCTCAGCGACCTCGTCGGCCAGGGACGGATCGAGCGCAGCGCCGGTGGCGAGCGTCTCTTGAAGGTTCGCGTACGTCTCCGGGGCCAGCCGGTCCTTCTGCACGGCGGGTGAGAAGACGCTCTCGCCGAAGGGATAGGTGTCGCGCGTGAGGTCGGCGGCGCCGAGAGCCGCTCCGTTCGTCGTCCATTTCGCGGCGCTCAGGTTGTGTTCGCGGATGTTCTGCATCAGGGTGGTCGCCTCCTAGCGATGCGGCGCGCAAAGTGCACGCCGCCGGTCCGGGCCTCCATAAGGGTGGTAACCCGCAGCCTAGAGGGGAATCGGACCCCTTCCTCTGTCCATGCGTCGAAAGATCCCGCTCTTTCCTTATCCCTGTGGTGGACTGATATCGGGAGTACGATCGCGGCGTGGGCCTGTTTGATTTCTTCCGGCGCCGCCGCGAGCGCGAGAGCGCCACCGCGGGGCTCGCATTGGCCCCCTCACAGCAGCTGAGCTCCACGAACGACCCGGGCGCCGGCGCCACATTTCAGGACCGGGACGCGGTCGACGTCCAGGGGGAGACGTACGACCTGGCCGCCCTCGGGCAGATCGGGGCTCTCATCGCCCAGGCCGCTCGCGACGGGAACATCCAGGTCCACCAGGGAACCCCGCAGGAGATCGATCTGCGCGGCACGGGCCTGCGGGAAGAGCTCCTGGGGATCATGCAGGCCCACGGCATCGACGCCGAACCCGGTTCGGGTCAGCAGATCGACGCCAGCCAGGTCCCCGGCATGCAGCAGCAGATCCGCGACGCGCTTTCACAGCACGGGGTGGACGTCGAGGGCGCGGCCGACTCTGGCAGGCATTCAATTCGATGCTTCCGGTGGCCTCGACACGTCAAGCGGCGACGTCGGCGAATCGAGCTCCGGCGGCTTCGACAGTGCGGGCGGCGACTCTGGCGGATCCGGTTCGGGCGGCGACTCCGGCGGCGGAGGCAGCTCCGAATAGCGGTTTCGCATGCGGGGGACGCGGCTGCAGCTGAGTCTCCGAAGGGTCGCCTTACAATCCCCCGTCCCGCGCCCGTAGCTCAGTTGGATAGAGCGCGTGTCTACGAAACACGAGGTCACAGGTTCGAATCCTGTCGGGCGCGCTGGCTTTGAGGCCTGAGCGCCGCTGACCGAGGGCCTTCTGACGAAGCGGCGGACTACGCCGACGAAGCCGAATCTGACCTCTTAGACGAGGAGCGGGCACGACTCGATCGCGTGATGTTCGGGCGGCCTCGGTGTCCCGGTAATGGAACTACTACACCGAGGAGCTTCGTATGAGATGGATGATGCGCACGCTGCCGCTGGTCGTGGTCGCGGGCCTGGCGCTCGCGAGCGCGGCGATGGCAGCGGTGATCACCGGCACGGGCGGACCCGACCAGATCCGCGGCACGAATCAGGCGGACCAGATTTCCGCGCTCGGAGGCAATGACTTCGTCGAGGCGGAGCGAGGCGATGACACCGTCGACGGCGGCACGGGCAACGACAACCTCGAGGGCAATCGCGGCGCCGACCAGCTCGACGGGCAGGACGGGCGCGATGAGCTGAGGGGTGGCCCGGCCACGGACACCCTGAACGGCGGTGAGGGCCGCGACAACGTCGATGGCCAAGATGGCGATGACACGCTCAACGGCAACGCCGGCAATGATGATGTCAGGGACAACAAGGGAGCCGACACGTTTGTGGGTGGCGCCGGCGCGGATCGCGTCGATGCACGCGACAGTGGCGGCCAGCCGGTCGCGACCTCAGGCGACACGATCGTCTGCGAGGGCGGAGACGACGTGCGCGCCAATGCCAACGACACGATCGTGAACGCTGCTCAGTGCGCCCGGGTCGAGATCAGCGGCGGCGGGTCTGGATCCGGGAACAGCGGATCGGGATCCGGTTCGGGGAACAGCGGGCCCGGCTCCGGCGGGAGCGGCTGAGCCGAACGCCAGCTAGGCCGATTGCCCAGGGCCCCGGGACACCCCGGAGCCCTGGGGCGGCCTGTCGATCGTCCGCGCCGCTGGAAGCGGCCTGCGCGACTGCCCTCCTAGACGCCGATCCTCCGGGAGTGAACGACCTCGCCGCCGACGAGGGTCATGTCCACCTTCGTCTTCGACACGTTCGTCAGCGGTACCTCGAACAGATCGCGATCCAGGACGATCAGGTCGGCGAGTAGGCCGTTTCTGATCTCTCCGGTGAGCGTGTCCTGGTGGAGCTGGTAGGCAGAGTTTCGAGTGTGCATGGCGAGCGAGCGCGCGAGCGTCAAGCCCTGGCGCCGGAACAGGGGGCGGGGGTCTCCCGGGTAGACCTCATCCGCGGTTCTGTTCACCGCGATCTCGATCTGCCGGAACGGCAGCAGCGGGTCGACCGGCCAGTCGCTGCCGCCGCAGAGCCGGGCGCCGTGGCGGTTCAGGCTTCCCGCCGGATAGGTCCGGCGCCAGCGCCTGTCGCCGACGTAGGGGCGGAGCCGATCCACGGTGTAGCTGTCGCGCTCGGCCCAGTGCATCTGCATGTTGGGCAGTACTCCGAGCTCGGCGAAGCGGTCGAAGTCGTTCGGGTGAACCAGTTCCACGTGACCGATCGTGTGACGATTGTCGCCGGGGCCGTTGACGGCCAGGGCGTGCTCGAACGCGTCCAGGGCTGATCGCACCGCGCGATCCCCGATCGCGTGCACATGAACCTGCCACCCCGCCTCGTCGAGGGCGGCGATCGCCTCGTTCGCGACCTCCTGGGGGAAGTATGTGGGCCCGTTGTCGTTACCCGGCCCGCACTGCAGGTCCGAACGCGGGCCGCGGCACTTCCGGTAGGGACGAAGCATCGCGGCGGTCTGCGTCGGGTACTCGACCACGCCGTCGAAGAACAGCTTCACGGTCCGGACGGCGACATCGGGACGGGCGTGGGTGGCCTGCCGGTCGTCCAGGTAATCCAGCATCGCCTCGACGTCGGCAGCGAGCTCAGGGTCGACGTACGCGGCGAGCGAGGGCCGCAGGGTGAGGTCGCCGTCGTCGCTCACCTGCGCGGTGGCTGCCAGGTCGTCGCCGCCGGCCGACGCGTCGAGGTAAGAGGTGATCCCCTGCTCGTTCATCTGCTGGAAGGCGGCCTTGAGCGCCACCGCGTTGTCCTCGACCGAAGGTTCGGGGATGTGCTCGTAGACGAGGTCGATCGCGCCGTCGAGGAGGATCCCGGTCGGCTCTCCCTGGGGGTCGTGGCGGATCTCGCCGTCGGGGGGATCGGGGGTGGCGGCGGAGATGCCTGCGATCTCCAGCGCGCGGGAGTTGGCCAGAGCGATGTGTCCGTCGAGGGAGAAGACCAGAATGGGGCGGCTTGTCGGCAGCCCATCCAGGTCCTGCCTGTCGGGCAGCTTCGGCATGAACGAGGCGTCCCACTCGCCGACGATGAACCAGCTGTCCGGCGTGGCCCCCGGGTAGCGCTCGAGCAGGCGCTCTATCGCCTGGAGAAACGCGGCCAGCCGTAGCTGGCGGTAGTTGAGGCTCGGCGCGTTCAAGGTCTGGCCGCCGGCGAGCGCATGCGTGTGCGCGTCATGGATCCCGGGCAGGACCATCCTTCCGCCGAGATCGATCACCTCGGTCTTCGGCCCGACGTGTGCCTCGACACCGGCCGTATCGCCAACGAATACGATCTGATCGCCGGCTATCGCAACCGCGCTCGCCGCGGGGTTCGCCGGGTCGAGCGTGTGGATGTGACCGTCGCGCAGGACCATGTCAGCCGCCGCCGGACCGCGACGGCGGCCGAGTGCCAGCGACGGGGCGCCGACCAGCGCCCCGCCTGCGAGCACGAGCCCGCCCTTGACCACCGTGCGGCGCGAGATCGGCCGTCCGGTCCAGGCACTGTCTTCGGTCATCAGCACTCCTCCCGTGGATGCGCGCCTCGCCGTCAATGGGGCATGACAGCGGAAGAGCCGGGCAGCCTAACTCTCCCGCCGCGAACGCGCGCGGTCGGCCTGCGTTCCCCTCATCGCCCGAACGGAGCCTGCAGCCTTCTCGGGTCGTCAGCTCGCCTTCTTACGGTCGCGGTCGCGCGAGGGCTGGACGCGCTTCGGCTCACCCGGCATCTTCGGGTAGTCCGGCGGGTAGGGCATGTCGCCCTCCCCGCGGCCCTCGTCACGCTCGTACATCTCGAGCAGCGGCTCCAGGGAGTGGTGCGTGTCGTCGATGCTGGCGAAACGGTCGCCCACTGCGGCGAAGCGGGCCGGCATCGACTCGACCGTGAAGTCCTCGGGCTGGACGTCTGGCAGCTCGTCCCAGTCGAGGGGCGCCGAAACCGGCGCGCCGGGCTTCGGGCGGACGCTGTAGGGAGAGGCGATCGTGCGGTCGCGGGCGTTCTGGTTGTAGTCGATGAAGACCTTCTCGCCGCGCTCCTCCTTCCACCACCTCGTGGTCACGCGGTCGGGCATCTGGCGTTCGAGCTCGCGCCCGAAGGCGATCGCGGCGTGACGGACGTCGGTGAAGGTCCACTTCGGCTCGATCCGGACATAGATGTGGATGCCGCGCCCGCCCGAGGTCTTGGGGCAGCCGGAGATGCCGAGCTCGTCAAAGAGCCGCCTTGCCTCGCCCGCCACTTCGACCGCATCGTCGAAGTCGGTGCCTGGCTGCGGGTCCAGGTCCAATCGAAGCTCGTCGGGATGGTCGACGTCAGCGCGCCGAACCGGCCACGGGTGGAAGGTGAGCGTCCCCATGTGCGCGCACCAGGCGACGACGCCGAGCTCCGTGGGGCAGACCTCGTCCGCGTGCCGGCCGGACGGGAACTCGATCCGAGCCGTCTCGACCCAGTCAGGGGCACCCTTAGGAATTCGCTTCTGGTAGAAGGCGTCGCCGACGTGGCCCTCGCGTGTCGAGATGGTCATCCCCTCGTGGACGCCCTTCGGCCAGCGTTCGAGGGTCGTTGGGCGCTCATGCAGGGCGCGCATGATCCCGTCCCCGACTGCCACGTAGTACTCGGCGATCTGGAGCTTCGTGACGTCGCCGGTGCGCTCCGTCGCGGGGAAGATGACCCTGTCCGGGCTTGAGACGCGCACCTCGCGCCCGTCCGCGTCGACCATCACCGCGTCCTTCGCCATGGCCGAACAGGATGCCGAACCGACGCAACCTTGCGGTTCCAGGGGAGAGCCACCCGCACAACGGTGAAGCTAGTCCGTGCCGCTCGTGAAGGAATGGTGCTCGTGCGCGACCTTCCAATGGCCGCTTTGCCTGCGCAGGCCGATTGTCAGCCGCAGGCGGCGCCCCGGGTTCGCGGCAAGCTCCTCCTGCGTGCCGCAGCGCAGCAGCGCATAGGCGTAGGCAACCTGTTCCCCTGCGGTCACCTCGAGCGACTCGATCTCGAAGCTCGCCCCGCGAGCCTGCCACTCGAAGAACTCAGGCCACGTCGCTCGATACGACTCGATGCCCCGCACACCCTGTTCGGGGGGCGGGACATCGAACATGACGATGTCCTCGGCGTGGTCTGCGAGGACCACATCGATGTCTCCGGCGTGAACCGCCTCAGCCCAGCGCTCGATCAGCGTGCGGATCCGCTGCTCGTTGTCGTTCATCGCCACTACGACCTTGGAGCGGCCCAGAACTCATCGCGCTCGCCAGGACAGCCGCACCGACGTTCCACCAGCGTCAACGCTCCGCGCTCTGGCTCTCCAGGTGGCCCAGGAAGCGGTCCATCCCGTGGCGCCAGTTCTCCTCGAGAGTCTCGGCGGCTTTGTCGATGTCTCCGACGCGCAGCGCGGCGCTGATCGCCCGATGGTGTGCAACCGAGGTGGCCACTGCTTCCGGTTCGCTCATATAGGCGTACTCGTAGCGGGTGATAAGGCGTTTGAGGTCCCGCAGCGTGTCGGTGAGCCGCTGATTCTTCGCCATCGCCACGAGGGTGGAGTGCCAGCGGTCGTCGGCGATCTGTGTGGCGCGAGCGTCCGGGGGGGCCGCCTCCATCTCGGCCGCGATCTCGTCGAGCTTGCTCGATCCGGCCTCCAGCGCGGTGGGATTTGTGCTTCGGAGGGCCAGGATCTCCAGGCCGGCGATCATCGGGTAAACCTCGCGCGCGTCCCTGACGGTGACCGCGGTGACGAAGAAACCGCGTCGCGGGCGATTCTCAACCAGCCCGTGCTCGCCCATGCGCAGCAGGGCCTCGCGAATGGGAGTGCGGCTGACACCGAGCTCTTCGGCCAGCGCTCGCTCGTCGATGTTCGCTCCGACCGTGAGCCGCCCCTCGAACAGCATGCGCAGGAGCTCGTCGTGAACCTGTTCGCGAATGGAGCTTCTCGTGATCATCCGATCCATTCCCGGATCTGATCCGGCGTGAGGTTGCCTCCGCACAGCGGGATCGCGATTCGACCGCGCTCGACCCCACCGGCCGCGATCAGTCCCGCCAGCCCGGCTGCCCCTGCGGGCTCGACCAGCACGCCCAGCTCGCGAGCGGCCAGGCGTACCGCCGACAGGATCTGAGCGTCGTCGACGAGCAGCATCTCGTCGACGACCTCCACCAGGCCCTCAACCGCGGCCGCGATCGGCTCGCGGATCGCGATCCCGTCGGCGATCGTGTCGGCGGCCTCGGTCCTTACCGGCCGCCGGGCGCGCCAGCTCAACGCCATCGCCGGCGCCCCTTTGGCGCCAACCCCGACGACCTTGGTCGCGGGCGACCGCGCCTTGAGCCACCGTCCGATGCCGATGATCAAAGAGCCGTTGCCCACCGGAACCAGCACCTGGTCGATCCGCCCAGGACCCCTGCACAGCTCGACGGCGATCGTTCCCGCCCCCTCGGCGATCGCCGGCTCGGCCCCATCCTCGAGAAACGTCCCGCCGGATCCGGCGGCCTTACGCGCTCGCTCCTTGGCCTCGTCGAAATCGCGGCCGCCGAGGACGACCTCGGCGCCCAAGCGGCGGATTCGCTCAACCTTTCTCGGATTCGCATCGTGCGCGGCGAAGACGCGGACCGGAGATCCCACCCGGCGGGCCGAATAGGCGAGGGCCTGGCCGAAGTTCCCTGCAGACGCGCAGACGATCGGCTGGCCTTCCTCGAGCTCCGCGACCGCCACCTCGGCGCCGCGACCCTTAAACGACCCAATCGGATTCAGCGACTCGATCTTGAAGAGCACTTCGCAACCGTGTTCCGCTCCGATCGCCTCGTCGGCGAACTGCGGTGTGTCGCGAAACACGGGATCGATCGAATCGTGCGCCCGCTCGATTCGCTCAGGGGTCACTCTGGGCTCAGTTCCGAGCATAGCTATTTTGTATTATGCACATTGTATGGGATGGAAGCCTGCCGTTGCGACCGCAGCCTCTGCGATCGCTATGGCCGCAGCCCCCGGCGGGTGCGGCGGTGGCCAGGAGAACTCCAGCTCGGCGCCTGCGGATGCGCTCGGCGGCAGGCTCGCGAAGGCGTTTCGGATCGACGTCAGCGAGATCGACATCACCCAGGACTACTGGCCATCGGACTCGCGGGTGGAGGGCAGTGCGGAGCTACGATTCGAGATGCGGCCCGGCCAGAGCCGCCCTCTCTTTCACTTCAACCCGATCCGCGGCTCAGCGAAGCCCGCTCACCGGATGCTGCACTCGCTCGAGCTCGACGGTGAAGAGCTCGATCCGCGAGACGCCGGGGACGTGCGCCGGGTTCGCGCCCTCCCCTCAGCCGAGCCGGCGTTCGAGCTACAGCGGGATCTGGCCGAGGGCGAGGCTCACACGCTGCGGGTCAGCTGGTCGATGTCGAGCCGGGTCTCCCGAGCGTTTTCGCGAGCGCATCCAGACTGGTTTCTCACCAATTTCGACGACACGGAGGGCCCAAGAGATGAAACGGAGACCTTGTGGCCGACGATCAGCTCGCCCGAGGAGTTCGCTCGCCACCGCGTGCGGGTTCGGGTGCACGCGGATCGCAAGTACACCGTCCTCGGTTCGGGGGTGGTCCGTCAGGAGGACGCGGCGCGGGTCCAGACATGGAAGGTCGATTCGCAGAGGCCCATCGCGAGCCACACCATGTTCTTCGCCGCCGTTCCGGCGGGCCAAGTGCGGACGTCGCGGTTTGACTCAAGCGGGGTCGACGTGACGATCGTCTCGGATCGCCCGCTCGCAACGATCGACAAGGCGAAGGCCATCACGCGGAGGACGATCACAAGCCTGATCAGTGAGCTTGGGCCTTTCCCGATGGCGAGGATGCAGATCCTTCTGACCGGCTGGGGCAGCGGCATGGAGTACTTCGGAGCCACCCGGACCGGGATCGGCTCGCTCGAGCACGAGCTCGCCCATATGTACTTCGGCGCGTCGACGGTGAACCGCACATGGCGGGATACCTGGATCGACGAGTCAGCGGTGGTCTGGTGGGAGCGCCAGGACTCGAGCGCCAGGCTTGATCCCGGGTTCGCCTCCGATATCGCCAGTGGGCGAACCGCGCTCGAACCGGGCTTCGACGGCGCGGCGTACGGCGCCGGCGCCAGGATTCTCGGAGAGGTCGCTCTGGGACTCGGCGGCAAGCAACGGATGCTTGGGTTCCTTGCCGACCTCCACAGCCGGCGCGCCTACCGTCCCTTTACGACCCAGGAGCTCATCGATGATGCGCTCGCGGCCCAGGACTCGGTCGATCGAGCGGATTTCGATCGCTGGCTTTACGCCGAGAAGGCTCCCAAGTGACGCCGCTTCTATCGTGACCGCCGGAATAGAACCCCTGACCGTAGAACCCGCTGATTCGGTGAGACTGCATTTCGATGACCGAGCAAATCGAGGTAGACGGCCTCCGCATTGCGTTCGAGCGGGTCGGCGAGGGACGGCCGCTCGTGCTCCTGCACGGAACCCTCTGCGACGCTCGGCTCTGGCGCGGGCAGCTCGATGAGCTTGCCGATCAGTTCACGGTGATCGCATGGGACGCGCCCGGGTGTGGGCGGTCCTCGGACCCGCCGGAGAGCTTCCGCCTCCCTGACTACGCCGACTGCCTGGACGCGTTCCTTGCCGCCGTTGATGTGGAGCGTCCCGTGGTCTGCGGGCTGTCCTTCGGCGGTGCGCTCGCTCTCGAGCTGTATCGCCGCAGCCCGGCGACCCCGCGGGCGCTGGTGGTGGCCGGCGGCTATGCCGGTTGGGCGGGCTCGCTGCCTTCTGAGCTCGTGACGGAGCGGCTTGACAGGTGCCTGAGCGAGGCGGAACTGCCGGCCGAAGAGTTCATCGGCGACTGGATCCCGGGCCTGCTGACCGACCAGGCCCCAGCGCAGATGAGAGACGAAGTCGCCGCCGTCATGTCCGAGTTCCACCCGGCCGGTCACCGGGCGATCGCGCGCTCTATGGCCGAGGCGGATCTGCGCGAGGCCCTGCCTGCCATCGACGTGCCCACGCTGCTCTTGTGGGGCGCCGCTGATCGCAGGTCCCCGCTGAAGATCGCCGAGGATCTCCACGGCCGCATTCCCGGCTCGACCCTCATCGCGATGCCGGACGTGGGCCATCTCAGCAACGTTGAGGCACCGGAAGCGTTCAACCGGGAGCTGCGCGGCTTCCTCGATGCGCAGGGCCTTTGAGGCATGGGCATCGGCTACGACGTCGCGATCATTGGGGCGGGGGACGTTGGTGCGGCGACCGCCCGCGAACTCGCCCGGTTTGACCTGCGCGTTGTCCTGATCGACGCAGGCGACGTGGGGGCAGGCACGAGCAAGGCCAATACCGCGCTCTTGCACACCGGATTCGACGCCAAGCCCGGCAGCCTCGAAGCGGGCCTCGTGGCCCGCGGCCACGAGCTGCTCCTCGCCTACGCGGAGGAGGTCGGGATCCCGCTCGAGCGGACCGGCGCCCTGCTCGTGGCGTGGAACGAGGCCCAGCACAACCGCTTCGCCGAGATCGTCCAGAACTCCCGGGCCAACGGCTACAAGCGCGATCGGGGAGATCTCGCGGGAGGAGCTCTACCGCCGCGAGCCCAACCTGGGCCCGGGGGCGCTCGCCGCGCTCGAGGTTCCCGACGAGTTCATCATCTGCCCCTGGACGCCCCCGCTCGCGCACGCGACGCAGGCGGTCGCCGCGGGCGTGGCGCTGCGCCGTGGCGAGCCCGTCACGGGTTTGGCGCGAGCCGACGGGGGCGGGTGGACGCTCGAAACGACGCGGGGGAGGATCGAGGCGGGCTGGGTCATAAACGCCGCAGGGCTGCACGCGGACGCGCTGCACCGGATGGCCGGATTCGAAGGCTTCACCGTGACTCCTCGGCGCGGACAGCTCATCGTCTTCGACAAGCTCTCCCGAGAATTGGTCTCGCACATCCTGCTGCCGGTGCCCACAGGCAAGACCAAGGGCGTGCTCGTCTCGCCGACCGTGTTCGGCAACATCATGCTCGGCCCCACGGCCGAGGATCTGCCCGACAAGGACGCCACGGAATCGACCCGTGAAGGCCTCGATGGGCTCATGCGCCAGGCCCGCGAGCTGATGCCGACGCTCCTTGAGTACGAGGTGACCGCCGTGTATGCGGGCCTTCGCTCCGCGACGGAGCACTCTGACTACCAGCTCGAGGTGGACGGCGCCGCGCGCTACGCATGCGCGGGCGGGATCCGCTCGACGGGCCTCACCGCGGCGATGGCGATCGCCGAATGGCTGCGCGAGAGGCTCGCGGATGCCGGGCTCGAGCTACGCGAGCGGTCCAAGCGCCTGCCGAGCGTCTCGATGCCCAACATCGGCGAGGCGCGGGCGCGCCCGTTCCGCCAGGCGGAGCGGATCGCTGAGGATCCCGCCTACGGCGACGTCGTCTGTTTCTGCGAGCGCGTTACGCGCGGGGAGATTCGCGACGCCGCTCGCAGCCCGATTCCGCCCACGGACCTCGATGGTTTGAGACGACGTACCCGGGTTCTGATGGGCCGCTGCCAGGGGTTCTACTGCGCCGCTCGCGTCGCGGGCGAGCTCGCCCAGGAGAGCGGGATCGCGGTGGATGAGCTGAGGGCAATGCGATGAGTCCCGAGCAGGTCGAGGTTGCCGTGGTCGGAGGCGGCCCAGCCGGGCTCGCCGCTGCCACCGAGTTGCGCAGGCGCGGGTGCGAGTCCGTGGTCGTGTTCGAGCGCGAGCAGGAGGCCGGGGGCATTCCTCGGCATGCCAAGCACCAGGGCTTCGGAGTTCGGGATCTGAGGCGGGTCATGTCCGGGCCGGCCTACGCCAAGCGATGGGTGGAGCTCGCCGAGCTATCCGGCGTGGAGATCCGCACGCAAACCCAGGTCACCGGGTGGAGCGAGCCCGAGTGTCTGGATGTCACCTCGCCGTCCGGGCGCTCAACCGTCGAGCCGCAAGCCGTGGTTCTCGCCACGGGCTGTCGCGAGCGGCCCCGTTCGGCCCGACTCGTGCCTGGCACCCGGCCTCAGGGGGTGATGACCACCGGGACCTTGCAGCAGCTCGTCTACCTCCACGGCGAGCAGGTCGGGTCAAGGGCGGTCGTGGTCGGCGCCGAGCACGTTTCGTACTCAGCGCTCCTGACCCTCGCGCACGGCGGCGCCAAGACCGTGGCCATGGTGACCGACCATCCGCGCCATCAATCGCTGCCTCCATTCAGCCTGGGGGCCGCAGCGCGCTTTCGGGTGAGGGCGCGCGCGAACACGACGGTCAGTCAGATCTTCGGTCGCAAGCGGGTCGAGGGGGTCGAGCTCACCGATATCCCGACCGGCCAAGCCCAGCGGGTCGCCTGCGACATCGTGGTCTTCACGGCCGACTGGATTCCCGATCACGAGCTCGCCGTCTCGGGGGGAACGGCGCTCGATCCCGGCACGCGGGGGCCGCAGGTCGACTCGGCGCTCCGGTCTACGCGGCGGGGAGTGTTCGCGGCGGGCAATCTTCTGCACGGGGCGGAGACCGCGGACGTCGCGGCGCTCACCGGCCGCCATGCCGCTGCGGGCGTGCTCGCCTACCTGCGGGAGGGACGCGAGTTGCCGGCCAGGACACCGATCGGCTGCGACCCCCCGCTCAGCTGGGTGGTGCCGAACGCTGTGGCGACCGGTGATCGTGAGTCGCCCGAGCCGGCGCGCGGGCGCTTTTTGGTGCGGGCCACGCACGAGCTGAAGCGTCCGACACTGGAGTTCGTTCAGGCCGAGCGTGTGATCGCTCGCCAGCGGCTCCGCCGCGTTGGACCGGGTCGGTCGGCCCGACTCGACTGGCGCTGGGTAGAGAAGGTCGAGGCGAGCGACGGCGCGGTGACGCTGCGGGTCGTCTCCTGAGCGCAGGGATGCAAGGCCCGGCGGGTGTGCGCGGGTGTGGCCCGCTTCAGCCGAGCTCTGACTCGGGGCGTAGGCGCTCATCGAGCCCATCGCCAAGGGCCGCGCGGGCGGCGAAGCGGCCGAGGGCCGGCGCCTGCTTGAAGAGATTGTTGCCGGCGACGAAGAGGATCGGGCCGTGTTCCCAGATCCCAAGCCCGTCCTCCGCCCAGGGCAGCCTCGTCGTATGGCAATGCAGGTATTGGACCGGCTCGGGATCGAGGCCCGGGAGCCCGCGCTTCACGTAGGCCGCCGTGCGATCCGCGAGGGCGGCCAGTGCCTCCGGATCGGGGATGCTCCCGTCCTCGCGGCCGGGGGCGGAGTCGGCGATCCCGACCGAGTAGGTCTGGTTGTCGCGCTGCGGGGCGCCGTAGACGAAGCTTCCGCTGAATCCTTCGCTCAAGTCCAGAAGGCAGGAGAGGATGGCGGGCGACTGGCCCTTGACCGCAAAGGCCAAGCGGACATGAGCGCCGAACTCGAGCGGGAGCTCAAGGCCGACTGTGCGTGCCAGGGCGGCGCTGCCGCGCCCGGCGCAGACGATGAGGCGCGAGTGCTCCGCACACCCCTCGCCGGTGCGAACCTCGACCGTCTCACGCTCGGTGACCCGAATCGAGATCACCTCCTCGCTGCGAAGCGATCCCGCGAGCTCCGCGCTCAACGCCTCGATCGCCGCACGCGTCCGGATCGCTCCACCCTTCGGGTCGAGGATCGCAGGGGCGTCCGTGTGCACCAGGATCGGGAGGCGCTCGGAAACCTCGGCTGGCCCGATCTCCTTTGCATCGACGCCGCCGATGTCGTTCAGGATCGAGAGCAGCTCGAGGGCGGGGTCGCCGATCGTGATAACACCATCGCGCGAGATCAGCTCACGGCCGAACCGCTCTTCCCACTCGCTCCAGAGCTTGCGCCCCTCGCGTGTGATCTCAGCGAGGCGCGCGTCTTCGTGAAGGTGGCGAAAGAGTCGCGACTCGGCCGCGGACTGGCCCGAGCCAGGTTGCCGGCTCTCATAGACGATGACCCGTTCGCCGGAGTCGGTGACCGCCACCGCGGTCGCAAGCCCAACGATGCCAGCGCCCACCACGGCGATCTCGGGCGAGCTGTTCACGGCCCCCGAATCTACGGAACCGGAGGAGGCCAGCGGGTTCAGCTCGGGTTGGATGAGCCCCGAAGTACCGATCGACCCGAGTGCGAGGAGTCGCCGTCCTCGGGCTCGACCGACACATCGATGAACTTGTACCGGCTCGGATCGACGGGGAGCGGGAGGTCGAGCTCGGTCGCCTCGCTTCCGCCCACTCGGAAGGAGCCAAGCGACACGAGGTCGTCGGCATCGTTGAGAAGCCAAAGCTCGTAGAACTCGCCCGCCTCATTGCGCTCGAGCCCCGAGATCTCGACGCTGGCCGTCTCGCCCGCGCCGCCCAGCTGTGCCGAGCCGCTCGCCTCACTTGAGGCTTTTAGTGGCTCGAGCGACAGGGTCTGGGCTCCCCGCTGGTCGGAGTCCGCGATCAGCGCGATTGCAAGGACCGCGGCAGTCACCACGGCCAAGCCCGCGAGGGCAGGCCGAAGCCACGCCGGACCCCACCGCGCGGGACCCGCCGCCACGGGTGCCTCGTCGCCCTCGACGGCGGGGATCTCGCGCCACACCTCCTCCGGGGTGTCCTCGAGCGCCGCAACCACAGGGCGCAGGCGCTCCACGGCGGCGGCGAACTCGGCGTCCTCACGCAGCAGCCGGTCGGCCTCGCGCAGCTCGGATTCGGAGAGCTCGCCGAGCACGTAGTCGTGGGGGCTGATCTGCGCGTCGCTCATCGCTTCCCCCGCTCGGGTTCGAGCATCTCGCGCATCCGCTCGAGCGCCTGAACCATGCGCATCTTCACCGTGCCAAGGGGAATCCCGGTTCGAGCTGAGATCTCGGTTTGGCTGAGGCCATCGTAGAAGCGCATCCGCAGAAAACCTGCCTCCTCGGCGGGTATCCGCCTCAGCATCTCGCCCACCCCAATCCGGTCGACCACCGCGTCGGGGGAGTCGTCTGGGTGCCAGGGCGCAGGCAACCGATCGATCGCGTCGGGGTCGGTCGCAACGGCACGGCGCCGGCGCAGGTGATCGATGGACCGGCTGCGGGCGATGGTGAGTACCCACGCGCGGACCGGCCCCCGGTCTGGGTCGTAGGTGCTGCGGCGCTCCCAGACCTCGGCGAACACCTGCTGGCGCACGTCCTCGGCCGCAGCCCGGTCGCCGAGGGTTCGCATCGCCACCGCGAGCACCGTGTCGCCGTACTCCTCCCACATGGCCTGCAGGGCCGCCGGATCACTCTCTAAGAGGCGGGTGGCCATCGAGTCGTCGCCGTTTGCGGATGGTCTGATCGCCGCCAAGGGCACAACCTTGCCGGATGGCGCCGGCGCGTGCGGGTCGAGGGCTCGGCTGAGCTCCATCACCAGGGATACGAAGCCTCCCGCGACCCGGTTGGGCGGTGCGTGTGGATCGTTCGACAGATCTCATGATTCGGGTCTGGCATAGCCGGCGGCTCGCCGGGTACGAGGGCCAACGCACGAGGCGACCAGGAGGGACGACCCAATGGCCAAGACAAAGGTGAAGCCGGACAAGAAGCTCTACGACAAGCTCCGCTCGAGCGGCGTTCGCAAGAAGGTGGCGAGCCGGGTCTCGGAGGCGCTTCCGGCCAAAGGGTCGCGCAAGCCCAAGCGGGCCCGCCGCGTTGCGGACGAGCTGAATGCGGCTGCAGACGCGATCAAGAAACGGTCAGGCGGCTCGCGCAAGCGGTCGGCGGCCGCGAAGAAGGCCGCTCGTACCCGCAAGGCCAAGGCTGCCAAGCGGCGCAAGGCGGCCCGGAAGGGAGCGAAGGCTAGGTCGTAGGTTGCCGCAGCGGGGTCCCGGCGACCCCGCACGAGTAGGGCTCGTCTCGCCGCTCCTGCGGATCGGGCTCTGGAGCCAGCACCTCTGAGCTGATCGTGAGCCACGCGAGGATCCCGCCCGCTGCCGCGAGCCCCGCGCACACGAACATGGCGGTATGGAAACCGGCCTCCATCTCGCCTGGGTCGTAGAACGCCTCCCCGGTCAGCCCTGCGACCAGCGGCAACACCGCGACCGCCAGGAGCCCACCCACTCGGGAGACGGCATTGTTTATCCCGGAGGCGATGCCCGCGTGTCGCGCATCGGCAGCGGCGAGGACCGTCGCCGTCACCGGTGCGACGACCAGCGTGAGCCCCAGCCCGAAGACGACGACGGACGGCATTACCCCCGAGACATAGTCGTCACCAGGCTCGATCCCGGTCATCATCACGAGCCCGGCGGCGATCACGAGCGGCCCGACCGTGAGCGGGATCCTGGCCCCGATTCGCTGGGCCAGGGCGCCCGATTGCGCTGAGAGCAGCAGCATCAGGAGCGTGACCGGCAACGAGGCGGCCCCCGCCGCCACGGGCGAGTACCCGAGCGAGATCTGCAGGAAGGCCACCAAGAGGAAGAACACCCCGCCGAGCGCCGCGTAGACCACGAACGTGACCATGTTGGCCGCGCTGAACTGCCGTGAGGCGAAGATGTCCAGGGGCATCATCGGATTCGGGCTGCGCCGCTCGGCCACGATGAAGGCGACCAGGGCGATCACCCCACCCACCGCGGCCACGAGCACCGGCCCCGAGAACCCGTCCTCGGGTCCCTCGATCAGGGCGTAGGTCGTCCCGGTCAGGCCCAGCGCGGCGAGCGCCGCACCTGCAAAGTCGAGGCGGTCGGCGGCGTCCGGGTCCTTCGTCTCCGGCACGTGGCGGCCTGCCACCGCCATGACGAACAGCCCGAGCGGCAGGTTGATCAAGAAGATCGCCCGCCAGGAGACCGCCTCGACGAGATAGCCGCCAAGGAGCGGGCCAATCGCCGTCGCCACCCCACCCAGCCCCGACCAGGCCCCGATCGCCCGGGCGCGATCGTTCGGCTGAAAGCTCGCCTCGATCATCGCGAGGCTCCCGGGGGTGAGCAGGGCACCGCCGACCCCCTGCAGCAGGCGGGCGCCGATCAGCGCCTCCGCGGTCGGCGCGATCGCGCAGAGGAGCGATGCGATCGTGAACACGCCAACCCCCAGCACGAACACGCGGCGGCGCCCGTAGCGGTCGCCCAACGAGCCGCCGAGCAGGATCAGCGAGGCCAGGGTCAGCAGGTAGCCGTTGAGGATCCACTGGAGCGCGCTCGTCGAGGCGCCGAGATCACGCCCGATCTCCGGCAGCGCGACGTTGACGACGGTGCCGTCGAGGAAAGCCAGGCCAGAGCCCAGCACGGCGATCGCGAGGACCCAGCGCCCGGCCGTGCTCTTGAAGGCGACGGGCTCGTCGGGCATGCCGTCATCCTGACGTACCACCGATGCGGGCACCCATGGACCGGCGGCAGTTTCTGGTGCGAGGCGGCGCCGCGGTTGTGGCTGTCGGCGCAGGCGGCGCGGCAATTGCCACGCTGGGCCGAAGCCACGACCCGGTCGTTCCGGGCGTCGGCTCCTGGAGTGAGTTGATCGCGCTCGACGGCGTAGCCCCAGTGCATGCGTCGCTCCTGCCGAATGGTGAGCTCTTGATGAGCGGAACCGCCGGCGATTCGTTTCCGGACTTCGTGATCAACCCGCAGGAAGCCGACTCACGGATCCAGGTCGAGGACCTGCACGCACCCATGCGCATGAATCAGGACACGCTCTTCTGCGCCGGGCACGCCCACCTCGCCGATGGAAGACTGCTGTTGGTGGGAGGTCAGCGGACCTCGCCGGAGCTCGGGCTCTCCTACGCGCTCTTGTTCGATTCGGCCCGGGTTTCCTCGGCGGCGTGGTCGCCGATCCAGCGGGAGATCATCGGCGGGCCGAGCTGGTACCCGACGGTCACGCGCCTCCCCGACGGCGACATGCTCGTGATCTCAGGCTTCGTCGATTGGGGCGGAGAGCTCAACAGGACCGTCCAGCTGTTCAGCCCGGTCGAGTTCGACCGCGGGCATGACCCCTGGAGGCTCTTGGCCCCGCACGATGAGGTGCCGGACGTCTCGCCAACCGGTGCCGACTACACCCACACATTCGTCCTGCCGCGACCCATCGAGCTCGACGGGCACAGCTACGGCGTCGCGATGGTGGGAGCGAGCGGTGAGGTGTTCCTCTTCGATCACACGGGAGCCGGATCCGACGCGCCACAGCGCTTCGCCACGCAGCCCAACGGCCGTCGCCCGGCGCCGGCCGGAAGCGAGCGCCCCGGGTCGGGCGCATCGAGCGTGATGCTTGCGGATGGGCGAATCCTGATGGTGGGAGGAGGCGACGAGGACGGGTCGGGCAAGCGCGGACTCGCAGCTTCAGCTCACATCTACGACCCTGAACGCGATTCGTGGGAAGCAATCCGGATGGGCTCCTCGAGGACGTTTCCGGTGGCGATCCTGCTCCCCGATGGCAACGTGGCCGTGGTCAACGGTTTCGGCGACCCGCCCGGGGACCCACGCCGCGTGGAGATCATCGACGTCGAGGCAGGCGAGGTCTCGAGCGGCCCAGCGTGGCCCGACGACGGCACCCGCGGGTACCACAACGTTGCCCTCCTGCTCGAAGACGGGCGCATCCTGACCGCCGCCGGGGAGTCGGAGGGCCCGAAGCGCCCGGGCGGGCCCAGCGAGCGCACCGACATGCGCCTCTACTCGCCCCCGTGCCTGTCGGTGCTCGACGAGTCCGAGCGCCCGCGGATCGCCCGGTCGACGGGACGGATCACCTACGGCGAGCCCTTCGCGGTGCAGGTCGAAAACGGGCCGGTCCACAGGGTCACCCTGCTGGCGCCTGGCTCGATGACCCATTCGATCGACATGGGCCAGCGCTGCGTCGTCCTCTTCGACGGCGAGGGGGAGGACGGCGAGGTCGTGCTCAGTGGGCCGGCCGACGCCATGATCGCCCCGCCGGGTCACTACATGCTCTTCGTCCTGCGGAGGGTTGCGACCGAGAACGGCGCCACGCTCGTTCCGTCCGAGAGCCGCATCGTCAGGCTCGCCTGAGCCCCAGCCGCTTCCATATCTTCGTTCGTATGCAGGTCTCCTACGATTGCCGCGTCCCGTCCCGCTTCAAGGAGGAGAGCTGATGGAAGGAACGAGGCCCGCGCGGCCATTCGGCGTAAGCGTCTTGGTGATCCTGCTCTGGCTGCAGGCGGTGTTCGGGTTCATCGCCGGCGTCATCTTGCTGATCGAGAACAACAACTCGGATGTGCTCGCCCAGACCGAGCTCTCAAGCGGCGACATCACCGCGGTCGCCATCGGCATCCTCATCATCAGTTTGATAACCGGGTGGGTCGCATCGTCCATCGGCCGCGGCAGCCGTTTCGGCCGCGGGGTGGCAGCGGCGGTGGCGATCCTCAACCTGATCTCCGGGGTCTTCTCGCTCTTCGCCTTTTCCGCTCACACGCGGATCAGCGCGCTCTGGTCGATCGTCCTCGCGGTTGTCGTTCTGTACATCCTCTACGGCGAGAAGGGAAGCCAGGAGTTCTTCGAGCGGGGGCGCTGAGCTGAGCGAATCAGGCCCGTGTCAGCCGCTTGTAGGTGATGCGATGCGGGCGGTCGGCCGCGGGGCCTAGGCGCTCGCGGCGGTTCTCCTCGTAGGCCTCGAAGTTGCCCTCGAACCAGCGGACCTCCGAGTCGCCCTCGAAGGCGAGGACGTGGGTGGCGATGCGGTCGAGGAACCAGCGGTCGTGGGAGATGACGACTGCGCAGCCCGCGAACGCGAGCAGCGCCTCCTCGAGCGCCCTCAGGGTGTCGACGTCGAGGTCGTTGGTCGGCTCGTCGAGGAGCAGGAGATTGCCGCCGGAGCGCAAGAGCTTGGCGAGATGGAGGCGGTTGCGCTCGCCCCCCGAGAGGGTGCCCACCGTTCGCTGCTGGTCGGAGCCCTTGAAGTTGAAGCCGCTGGTGTACGCGCGCGAGTTCATCTCACGATCACCGACCTTGATCTGGTCGTACCCGTCGGAGATCTCCTCCCAGACGGATTTGGAGTCGTCGAACGCGTCACGAGACTGGTCGACGTATGCGAGCTCGACCGTCTCACCGAGGCGAAGCTCCCCGGCGTCGGGCTCCTCCGAGCCGGTGATCATGCGAAACAGGGTGGTCTTGCCGGCGCCGTTGGGGCCGATCACGCCCACGATCCCTGCTGGGGGTAGGGAGAAGGAGAGGTCGTCGATCAGGAGGCGGTCGCCGAAGCCCTTGCGGAGCCCGTCAGCCTCGACAACCACGTCGCCCAGACGCGCGCCGGCGGGGATGTGGATCTGCACGTCGTCGAGCTTCACGTCGCGCTCCTCCGCGAGCAGCGCCTCATAGCGCGCCAGGCGAGCCTTCGATTTCTTGCGTCGGCCCTTGGGGTTCTCGCGGACCCACTCCAACTCGGCGGCGATTGTTCGAGCCCGGGCGGTGTCCTTGCGCTTCTCCTGCGCCATCCGCTCCTGCTTTTGCTCGAGCCAGGAGGAGTAGTTGCCCTGGAAGGGAATGCCCCGACCGCGATCGAGCTCGAGGATCCACCCGGCGACGTTGTCGAGGAAGTATCGGTCGTGGGTGACCGCGACCACCGTGCCCTTGTATTCCTCGAGGTGACGCTCGAGCCAGGCGACGGACTCGGCGTCGAGGTGGTTGGTGGGCTCGTCCAGAAGCAGTAGGTCCGGCGCGCGCAGCAGCAGTCGACAGAGCGCGACACGGCGTCGCTCCCCGCCCGAGAGGGTGGTGACGTCGGCCTCGCCGGGCGGAAGGCGCAGGGCGTCCATCGCCGTCTCGAGGATCGTCTCGAGGCTCCAGGCGTCGGCGGCGTCGATCTGTTCCTGAAGGCGCGCGAACTCGTCGGCGGTCTCGTTGGAGTAGTTGGCCGCCACCTCGTTGTAGCGGTCCAGCAGGTCGCGGAGCTCGCTGACGCCGTCCTCCACGTTCCCGCGCACGTCCTTGGACTCGTCCAGCGTGGGCTCCTGTTCGAGCATTCCGACCGTGGCCTTCGAATGCAGAGCGGCGTCGCCGCGGTAGTCGGTATCGACCCCGGCCATGATCCGGAGCAGCGTCGACTTGCCGGCGCCGTTGTAGCCCAGGACGCCGATCTTGGCCCCGGGAAAGAAGCTCAACGAGATATCCGCAAGCACCTCTTTGCCCGGCGGATGGGTCCGGGAGACCTTGTACATGGAGAAGATGTACTCGGAGGACATCGTTGGGCCGAAGATAGCCAAGGGGCTCTTCCCCGCCTGCTCTAATCCACTGGTCCTGCGATAGGCCCCTGGAGAATTCGTGCGCCTTTTTCGGTCCCTATCGGGTAAATATTTCGAGATGACTGCGGCATCTGGACGTCAGGCCCGGGCCGAGGGCGTCCGAGGCCTGGCAGGGCTCGCCTTGACGCGCCCATGGCTGGCGCCGGTTGTGTTGGCCCTCTTGGGTGCTTTGGCCATGGTCGTCGTTGCCGCGGCCGAAGGCCTGCCGTTGCGTGATCCCGACGCGCGATACGTGGGTTCGCCGCTGGCGCTGATCGGGATCGTCGCGATCCTCTTCTTGATCATCGATCTGCTCCCGCGCGCGTGGCGCGACCGAGGATCGGACGGCGAGACCTACGGTGCCGCCATCCGCCGCGTGTTCGTGGCGCGCTGGTGGGGACAGCGGGGAGTGATCGTGGGGATCAGCCTGCTCTCGTTCTACGTCACGTATCTGTCGTACCGCAACCTGAAGAGCTTCGTCCCCTTCGTGACCGACGGCAACTACGACCAGGCGCTGCTCGAGTCCGAACGGTGGCTTTTCTTCGGCATGGACCCGGCCTCGATCCTCCACGACATTCTCGGCACCGGTGTGATCGCGCATGCGCTCTCGCTGGTCTACCTGGCCTTTCTCACCTTCGTTCCGATCTCGATCGCCGTCGCGCTGATCTGGTCGAACCGGCTGCGCACGGGCATCTGGTATGTGACCACCCTCTCGATCAGCTGGCTTCTCGGAGCCCTCTCCTACTACCTGTTGCCGGCGCTGGGCCCGGCCTACGCCGACCGCACGCTGTTCTACGCCCTCCCGGATACCGGCGTGTCGCGACTCCAGAACACCCTCTTCGATCATCGGGCCGAGGTCCTATTCGATCCGCAGGCGTCGAGCACGGTGCAGAGCATCGCCGCGTTCGCGTCCTTGCACATCGCGGTCATCTTCGCGGCGGCGCTCGTGGCGCAACTCTCGAACGCGCCAAGGCCGCTGCGCCTGGGGCTGTGGACATTCCTCGGGCTCACCTCGATCGCGACCATCTACTTCGGTTGGCACTACGTCATCGACGACGTCGCGGGCCTTGCGATCGGCGCCTTCGCCGTGGTCGCAGCTGCCCGGATGACAGGAATCGAGCTGCGTCCTCTTGCCCGCCGCTCCCCGGCGGCTCAGAGGAGCGCCAGTGCCACGTAGAACCCCGCCGGCGCCGTGAACAGCACCGCGTCGACGCGATCGAGCATGCCTCCGTGCGGTCCCAGCAGGGCGCCGGAGTCCTTCGACCTGCGCGTCTCGCTTGACCGCAGACTCCCAGAGGTCGCCGAGCGGGGCCGCAACGCCAACGGCGAAGCCCAGGACCAGCGCCTCCCGGGTTGGCAGCCACGGCTCGTCGAGAATGAGGCCGAGAACGGTCACTGCGACCGTTGCGAAGGCGATTCCGAGCAGGAGCCCCTCGACAGTCTTGCCGGGGGAGATCCGCGGGGCGAGCTGCCGCCGTCCCAGGAGAGTGCCGCCGATGTGGGCGGCGGTATCGCCGCCGAACGTGCCAAGCAGCACCGCGATCACGAGCGTGACCCCATGAGGCAACTCGCGAAGCATGACGCCGTGAGCGAGGCCTCCCCCGATCCAGACTGCGCAGAGGACGCCGGCGGCGGCCACGCGTGCGCGCTGCCCGTCGGCAGCGCGCGTCGCGGCGAAGAACACGAGTGCGCTGCCCGCGACCAGGGCCGGGACGAGCGCGGCCCTGCCCTCCGCAACAGCAACGAGAGGCAGCGCTCCAGCGGCGGCGCAGGCAACGACCACGACAGGTCCCGACGCCGACATGAGGCGCATACCCTCGGCTGTGGCGAGCCCCGCCGCGACGGCAAGGAAGGCCGCGAACGGCCACCCGCCCAGCAGCGTCGCGACGATCGCAACAGCCAGCGCGGGCACCGCGATCGCGATCCGCGCCGGCAAGTCGCCGAGGCGCTCTCGCCGTTCGCGGGTGCCCCTGCGCTCCTCCACGACGCCGACGCTATCGGCACGGCAGGATCAGAGGCGTCCGCATGAACCTGCCGAACCTCCTGACGATTAGCCGCGTGCTGCTCACGCCCCTGCTTGTGGTCCTTTTGGACATGGACGCCTGGGGCGCTGCGCTCGCCGTGTTCGTGGCGGCGATGGCCACCGATGCGTTGGATGGCTATCTGGCCCGCTCGCGCGGTCTCGTCACCGATTTCGGCAAGCTGATGGATCCGGTGGCCGACAAGCTTCTGATCGGGGCCGCGTTCGTCTGTCTTGCCGCCATCGATCGGATCGACGCCTGGATCGTCGGACTGATCCTCGCGCGCGAGGTTGCGGTGAGCGGCCTGCGCCTCGCCGCTCGCCGGGAGGGGCTCATCATCAGCGCCAACCGGCTGGGCAAGGCGAAGACCGCCCTGCAGACGATCACCGTCGTCGTCCTGATCGTCGTGGCTCCAGACACGGCCTGGGTGGGAGCGCTGGTCGCGGCGACGACCACGATTACGATCATGTCCGGCATCGTCTACGCCGCCAACTACCTCGGCAGCCGGCGCGCCCCCGCCTCGCGGGCTGCGTCGGCCGCGCCCCTCGCATGATGGAACCGCAAAGCGCCCTCGCCACACCAGACGTCGTCTCCGAGACGGCGAGTGCCCCGGCACGCACGCCGTCGCCGCCAGAGCTGCATGACATCTCCTGCGTGATTCATGTGCACTCGACCTACTCCGATGGCACGGCCTCCGTGGAGGAGCTCGTGGAGTCAACGCGTGCCTGCGGGCGTGATGCGCTACTGCTCACCGACCACGACACGCTCGGCGCTCGCGACGACGGCTACGAGGGCTGGCACGGAGATGTGCTCTTGGGCGTCGGCGTCGAGGTCTCGCCCAAGCGGGGTCACTACCTCGCTTTTGACCTCGACCGCGAGATCGATCACCTCAACCTCGAGGAGGCGGAGATCCCCGCTGCGGTGGTCGCCGCAGGCGGGTTTGGGTTTGCCGCCCACCCCTGGTCGCAGGGCTCGACCATGGCCGCTCGGTATCGCCTCCAGGACCGGGTGGGCGGCCGTCCGCACGACTGGGCCGGGCTCGACGACGAGGGGATCGTTGGCGTTGAGCTGTGGAGCCTCACCACCGATTGCGCCGAGCGCTGGCGCAGCCCCCGGGATGCCATCCGCTACATGCGGCATCCGGAGCGGGCTCTTGATGGCCCGCCCGCGCACCACCTCGCAACGTGGGATCGGCTCTGCGCCACAAGGCGGGTCGCGGCGATCGGTGGCCTGGACGCCCACCAGCACGGCTTTCGGATCAAGGGCAGGCTCTACTCCCCGATGCCCAACGAGAAGTACTTCGGCCTCCTCTCCACCTGCGTTCTGCTCGACCAGGCTCCCAGCGGTGACGGCGCCACCGATCTTGCGGCCACGTACGAAGCGCTGCGCGAGGGCCGGTCATATCTCTCGGTCGACGGGATCGCCGACGGCCGCGGGTTTCGCTTCTGGGCCGAGTCGGACGACTCGGTGGCAATGATGGGCACGGAGCATCCGGCCAATGGCTGGACGCTGCGCGTAAGCACACCGCGACAGGGCCGAATTCGCCTGCTTCGAGACGGCATCGAAGTCGCCTCGGCGGACGGGGCTGCGCTCGAGCACGATGCCGGCGAGGTGGGCGTCTACCGGGTTGAGGTCCACCTCGACCACCGCGGCACCCACTGCCCCTGGATCCTCTCGAACCCGATCTACCTGCGCTGAACGGCTGAGTCGCCCGGGTCGCCGGGCGCCTCGGCTAAAACAACCGTATGCACGTCGAGGTCGCCCTCACCCTGATCTTGGCTGCGGTCGTGCTTCTGCTGGTCGCGGCGCAGTTCTTCCGGGTGCCATACCCGATCCTGCTCGTCGTCGGCGGGCTCGCGCTCGGATTGACGCCTGGCCTGCCCGAAGTCGAGCTCGAGCCCGAGCTCGTGCTGCTCGTGATCCTCCCGCCGCTGCTTTACGCCGCGGCCTTCTTCACGCCCCTGCGAGAGCTGCGCCGCAACGTGCGGCCGATCTCGCTGCTGGCGATCGGACTCGTCCTGGCAACGATGCTCGGGGTCGCTATCGTCGCTCACGCGGTGCTGGGGTTCGGATGGGCTGAGTCGTTCGTGCTCGGCGCGATCGTCTCGCCGACCGATCCGGTCGCCGCGACTGCCATCGCCCGCCGGCTCAGCGTCCCTCCACGCATCGTCACGATCGTGGAGGGCGAGGCGCTGATCAACGACGGGACCGCGCTCGTCGCCTACAAGTTCGCGGTGGCGGCCGTCGTGACGGGCAGCTTCAGCCTGCTCGAGGCGAGCGGCGAGTTCGTCGTCACCGCCGCCGGCGGCATCGCTCTCGGGATCGGGATCGGCGCGTTGGTTGCGGCGCTGCGGCGCCGCCTCGACAACCCGCCGGTCGAGGTCACCATCGCGCTCTTCACCGCCTACTTCGCCTACCTGCCCGCAGAGGCGATCGGCGTGTCGGGCGTGCTCGCGGCAGTCACGGTCGGCATCTACATGGGTCGCCTCACGTCGCAGCTCACCACCCCCACGACCAGGATCCAGGGCGACGCGGTCTGGGAGATCGTGGTCTTCCTCTTGAACTCTGCCCTGTTCGTGCTCGTGGGCCTGCAGCTCCCGGCGATCCTCGACGGCGTCGAGGGTCCGGCCCTCGCGGACCTGATCGCGGATGGCGCCCTGATCGCGGCTGCGGTGATGGTGATCAGGATCGTGTGGGTCTTTCCGTTCACGTATCTGCCGCGCATGCTCTTTCGGAGTATTCGCGAGCGCGACCCCTACCCGCCATGGCAACACATCCTGCTCGTGGCATGGACCGGGATGCGGGGGGCCGTCTCCCTAGCGGCGGCGCTGGCACTGCCGCTCACGATCGATGGGGGAGACCCTTTCCCCGAGCGGGAGACGATCATCTTCCTGGCCTTCTCCGTGATCCTCGCGACCCTTCTGATCCAGGGCCTCAGCCTGCCGCCGCTGATCAAGCTGCTGGGGGTAGACGACCTCGACGCGACCGCCGACCGAGAGGAGTCGAAGGCGCGGCTGCGAGTCGCCGAGGTCGCGCTCGCACGGATCGACGAGCTCGCCGAGGAGGACTGGGTGCGCGACGACACGGCGGAGCGCGTGCGGGGCGCCTACCGCTACCGGCTGGAGCGCTACCGGGCGCGCTTCAGCGACGAGGATGGCGACTCCGTCGGGTACGAGGAGCGCTCGGAGGCCTACCAGTATCTGGTCCGCGAGCTGCTCGATGCCCAACGCGCGCACCTGATCGAGCTGCGCGACGCCGGCAAGATCAACGACGAGGTGATGCGCCGCATCGAGCGCGAGCTCGACCACGAGGACTCGCGGCTGCAGATCTGAGCGCGCCCGGTCAGGGGCGCAAGTGTCTGACCTCCACTTCCCGCTCGGCTTCGAGCCGCTCGGCGATCAGGGAGCGATGGCAGGCATCAGGGTTCCGTTCAACGCAGAGAAGGGCAGAGGTGCCTTCGGCGGGCAGTGCCTCGACGAGCAGGCCCAGGTCGACCGCCCGGAGGATCTCGGCCTCATACCGCTCGCGAAACGCGTCGGCGAGGACCTCGCGCGAGCGCTTGCCCACGCCACGCCGGTCGTCCTCCGCGTACTGAAGCCGGCGCATCTCGGTGGTCGGTGCCAGCTCCTGATGATGCTCATAGCCGATGCCCGCTTCTGCGAGGGCTGCCTGAAGGCGCTTTGAGTTCGCCCAGGCGTACTCGCTTCCACGCACGCCACGGCGCTGGCGGACGTCGAGAAGGAGCCGGACGTCGGCTCCCCGCAGGGCGTCGAGGAAGGTGTCCGCGTTGAAGCCGTAGACGCCGATCGTCGCCAACCTGGGCATGCGAAGGATGCTCGCACGGGTCGTGCCCGTCACGCGGCGCCGTGGGAGGATGCGAGCGATGAGGCTGGTCACGTTCCGCAGCGAGGACGCCGAGGGCGTCGGCAGGGTGGAGGGGACCGACGTCATTCGGCTCGAGGCGACGACGATGACCGAATGGCTGCGCGGCGAAGGCCATGGCGAGGCGCATTCCCACCCCTCGGCGGAGACGCGCCACGGCGATGGAGTTGAGCTCGCAGGGGTTGAGCTCCTTGCGCCCGTCCCCGACCCGCCGAGCGTCCGGGACTTCTACGCCTTCGAGGGGCACGTGAACGCCGGATGGCGCCGGCGCGGGGGAGAGGTGCCGCCGGCGTGGTACGCCGCGCCCGCCTTCTACTTCTCGAACCCCGCTTCGATCCACGGACCGGGTCAGGAGGTGCGCCGGCCGGGGGCGACCAAGATGCTCGACCTCGAGCTCGAGATCGCCGCCGTGATCGGCGCCGGTGGAGAGATCGCGGGCTTCACGCTGCTTAACGACTGGAGCGCACGGGACGTCCAGCGGGAGGAGATGACCGTCGGGCTGGGCCCGGCGAAGGGCAAGGACTTCGCGGTCTCGCTGGGCCCCTGGCTCGTCACGCCCGACGAGCTGCCCTACGAGGACGGCCGCCTTCACGTGGAGGCCACGGCCTCGGTGAACGGCGAGGAGATCACTCGAACGAACGCGTCAGAACAGCACTGGAGCTGGCCGGAGCTCATCGCCCACGCGGCTCGCGATACCCGCCTGCGGCCCGGCGACGTGCTGGGCTCGGGCACGCTCAACCGCGGCTGCCTGCTCGAGCTGGGGCCGCTCGATGGAGATCGATGGCTCGAGCCGGGCGACGTGGTCGCGATCGAGGCGGAGGGGCTGGGGAGGCTCGAGACGCCGATCGTCTGAGCGATCCGCCTGCAGCCCTACTCCACCGGACGTTCGAACAGCGTCGAGAGCACCACCTGCGTCTGCGTTCGCGTGATCCCCGGCGCGTCGCGGATCCGCTCCAGCGCCTGCTCGAGGTGCTCGGTGTCCCGAGCGTGGACGTGGAGGATCGCGCTCGCCTCGCCGGCGATCGTATGGGCCGCGGCCACCTCGGGATGGCGGCCGGCGGCGGCCAGGATCTCGCTCGCCGGCATCGTTCCCTCGCAGTAGAGGAACACGACGGCGTGAGTTGCCCACCCGAGCGCGGCGTGATCGAGGACCGCGGAGTAGCCGCGGATCACACCCGCCTCCTCCAGCCGGTCTACGCGGCGCTTGACCGCCGGGGCGCTCAGCGAGACGCGCGAGCCGATGTCCTGAAACGACCTGCGGGCGCTCTCACGCAGCAACGCAACGATTTGCTGGTCAATGCTGTCCAGATCCACGGTATTCACCTTGGTTGCGCAACGGATAGCGCTTGTAAAGCCGCCTTGACTAGGGAATCATAAAGGGGTACCCGGATCGAGGAGAGTGATGGCAGCCCCAAGCGCCACCAAGCCCGTCCCGCCGCAGGAGTCATCCGCAGTCCGGACGGCCTCCGCTGGCCAGGCCGAGGCGGACCCGATGCCCCTAAACGGCATCGACCACGTCGAGTTCTACGTCGGAAACGCCGCCCAGGCGGCTCACTTCCTGCGGCATGCGTTCGGCTTTCGCCCTGTCGCCTACTCGGGCCTCGAGACCGGCGCCCGCGACCGCACCTCCCACGTCCTCGAACAGGGACGCATTCGTCTGGTGGTCACCGGCTCGCTTCGTGGGGACACCGAGATCGCTCGCCACCACGCCACGCACGGCGACGGCGTCAAGGTGATCGCCCTGTCGGTGCCCGACGTCGACTACGCGCATGCCCGGGCGATCGAGCGTGGGGCCACGGGCATCGAGCCCCCCAACGACCTGAGCGACGAGCGCGGCACCGTTCGCCGGTCGACGATCGCCACCTACGGCGAGACGGTTCACACCTTCATCGACCGCTCCAACTACGACGGCCCCTTCCTCCCCGGCTACGGGCTCGCGACCCTGACATCCGGTTCACCCGACGACGACCTGCTGCTTGGGATCGACCACATCGTCGGCAACGTCGCGCTCGGCCAGATGGAGGAGTGGGTGGGCTTCTACGAGCAGGTCTTCGGGATGGTGGAGATGATCCATTTCTCCGACGAGGCCATCTCCACGGAGTACTCGGCCCTCATGTCCAAGGTCGTCGCGAGCGGCAACGGACGAATCAAGTTCCCCATCAACGAGCCCGCCGAGGGCCTGCGCAAGTCGCAGATCGACGAGTACCTCGAGTTCTACGAGGGCCCTGGCGCCCAGCACATCGCTGTCGCCACCCGGGACATCGTCGCGACGGTGGCCGAGCTTCGCGACCGCGGCGTCGGCTTCCTCGAGATCCCGGACGCCTACTACGACGAGGTTCCGGAGCGGGTTCCCGAGGTGGCCGATCAGCTCGCCGACCTGCGCGCCCAGGGCATCCTCGTCGACCACGACGACGAGGGCTACCTGCTGCAGATCTTCACCAAGCCCATCGGCGACCGCCCCACAGTGTTCTTCGAGATCATCGAGCGCCATGGCGCCACCGGCTTTGGCGCCGGCAACTTCAAGGCGCTCTTCGAAGCGATCGAGCGCGAGCAGGACAGGAGAGGAAACCTCTGATGCGATACGCGACCCTCGGCAACGTCCCGGCCAAGCGCCACGTTCAGTTTCGCGAGAACGGCACGCTCCTCACCGAGGAGGTCATCGGCTTCGAGGGCTTCTCGGGCAATGAGTCGATTCTCTACCACCTGTGGTCTCCCTGCCGCGTCAAGGAGGTCGGCGACTTTCAGCCGATCGAGCGCGACGAGTGGATCCCGGACACCCACGTCCACCGCCTCACCGACACCAACCCCGTCGAGGCGGGCGGCGATTGGCTCCATGGCCGGCGCCTGCTCCAGTGGAACAACGACATCGAGGTCTCGATCTGCAAGCCGACCGATGAGCGCGATGGCTTCTACCGCAACGGTGAGGGCGACGAGGTCCTCTTCATCCACCACGGCACCGGCACGGTCGAGACGATCTTCGGCGATGTTCCCTACCGGCCCCACGACTACGTCGTCATCCCCCGCGGCACCACCTACCGCATGCAGCCCGACCCGGGCGACCAGGTCTGGCTCTGCTTCTTTACCCCCGGCGAGATCGAGACGCCGAACCGCTATCGCAACCGTTACGGGCAGCTGCTCGAGCACGCGCCGTTCAGCCAGCGCGACTTCCACCCGCCGACGGAGCTGCAGACCCATCGCGAGCGGGGCGAGTTCGAGCTGACCGTTCGCGTTCGCAACGGCTACCAGGACTATCTGCTCGACTACCACCCGTTCGACGTCGTCGGCTGGGACGGGTACGTCTATCCGTACACGTTCAACACCGACGACTTCGAGCCGATCACCGGGCGCATTCACATGCCGCCGCCCGTTCATCAGACATTCCAGGGGCAGAACTTCGTGATCTGCTCGTTCTGCCCGCGCGAGCTCGACTACGACCCCCAGGCGATCGCGCTGCCCTATCACCACTCGAACGTGCAGTCGGAGGAGGCGATCTACTACGTGGACGGTCAGTTCGGCTCGCGCAAGGGAGTGGACGTCGGCATGATCACGCTCCACCCCTCCGGCCTCCCGCACGGCCCGCAGCCGGGGCTCGTGGAGGCCTCGCTGGGTGCGACGCGCACCGAGGAGCTGGCGGTGATGTGGGACACCTTCAAGCCACTGCGCCTGAGCTCGCTTGCGGCCGAGCTCGACCAGCCGGAGTACGCGCTCAGCTGGTACGAGCCTGAGCTCGAGCCGGCAACGACCACGACCGGGTGACGGAAGGAGACTTCGATGTTCGAGGAGGCACAGCTCTACTCACCGGTCACGACCGGCGACGACGGGGAGGTGACGGTCCACCTCGGGGACGACCACCCTGGGGTAAACGACACGGCCTACCGCGAGCGCCGCAACGCGATTGCGGCGGCTGCTCTCGCCTGGAGCCCCGGCGACTCGATTCCTCAGATCGAGTACACGGAGGCCGAGCACGAGGTCTGGCGCACCGTCTGCCGCGAGCTCGCCCCGAAGCATGAGCGTTACGCCTGCCGCCCCTTTTGCGAGGCCGTAACGGCGCTCGACCTGCCGCGCGACCGCATCCCGCAGCTAAACGAGGTGACGGCCAACCTCCGGCCGCTCAGCGGGTTCGAGTACGTGCCCGCAGCCGGCATCGTGCCCCTCGACGAGTTCTACGGCTCACTCGCCGACCGCCGCTTTCACTCGACCCAGTACGTGCGCCATCACGCGGCGCCCCTCTACACACCCGAGCCGGACCTGATTCACGAGGTCATCGGCCATGGCCACCTGCTCGCCGACGAGGAGTTCGCCGAGCTCAACCGCCTCGCTGGCGAGGCAGCTCGCCGGGCGGAGACCCCCGAGGGGCTGCAGATGGTGGCCGACGTGTTCTGGTTCACGATCGAGTTCGGAGTCGTCTGGGAGGACGGCGAGCTGCGCGCGTACGGCGCGGGGATCCTCTCGTCCTACGGCGAGATCGAGGAGTTCCGGGCGATGGAGATCCGTCCGATCGACTTCCACGCGATGGCGACGATCGACTACGACATCACGAAGTACCAGCCGGTCCTGTTCGCGGCCGACTCGATGAGCCACCTGGTCGACGCCGTTGGCTCGTTCTTCGCGACCTGCGACGACGAAACGCTCGCCCGCCTCGAGCGAGACGCGGCCGCGCTGCGGTAGGAGCGGCCGGCGAGGAGTACAGGCGCACCCCCGCCCTTCAGCGCCCGGGAATCGCTACCGGATCGAAGATCGCCTCGAGGGCGGAGTGGTCTGAGAGCCCGGCTTCCCGCCAGCCGTGCTGATAGTCGCAGTGAACGGGGTGGAGGCCCGCTGAGCTCAGGACGTGGTCGAGTCGATGGCCGGACTTGCGCCGCGCTCGTGTGTGCATGACCCAGCTCACATCGCCGCGCTCCCAGCCGTGCAGCGCCCGGAAGGCGTCGCGCAGATCCCACTCGGCGAGCCCTGAGAGCACCGATCGCTCGGCAGCGTCCCAGCGTGCCTCCCACCGCGGATGGTTGGAGGCGAATGTCTCGACCTCGCCCTCCGTCGATTCGCGGCGCGGGGTGTTGAGGTCGCCACAGAGGATGCGGTGGCGGCCGGCAGGCCGCGCGAGGCGCTCGTGCAGCGCCTCGCAGGTCTCCACCTTCACGAGGCTCCCGGCCCGCGCCGGCGGGATGTGGGCGTTCACGAGCTCGATCAACCCCGCCGGGGAGTCGGACACGGTGCAGAGAGCCCGCTCCGGCTGGGGCGCGCCCAGCGGCGGTAGCTCGTAGAGCTCCCAGCGACTGGCCGTGAGATTGAAGAGCCTTCGCCCGTCGGCGAACTCACTCGAGTCCAGCGAGTGCACCAGGCCGGCCGCGGCCAGCGCGCGCCGCCAGCGCGGCGCTGTGCTCGGGCGTATCTCCTGCAGGCACACGATGTCGGCCTCCTGGCGCACGGCGGCGGCCGCCTGCTCGCCGAGCAGCTTCGTGCGCCCGGCAACGTTCCAAGTGAGCAGCTTCAGAAGCACCGTGGTCCAGTCTGCTCTGACGATCTGACGGCTCCCGCGAGCGCGTCGGGGCGAAAGGGGTAACAATGCGAAGCGGTGACGCTCACTCCGACAGCCGGGGATCTGTGGGCAGCCAACTTCGGCTCGGAACCGCCCTTCGTGCTGGGGGTGGAGGAGGAGCTTCTGTTGGTGGGGGCGGACAACGAGCTCGTCGATGAGAGCGCGGAGGTGCTGGGCGAGGCCGAACCGGAGGATGGCGACATCACGGGCGAGCTCTTCCAGGCGATGGTCGAGTCGCGCTCCGAGATCTCCGCGAACGCCGCCGAGGCGGTGGACGCGCTGCGGGCGGTACGCAAGGAGCTGGTCGAGTCCGGCGCAAGGATCATCGGAGCGGGCGTACACCCGAACGCCAAACCAGGGGAGGCCGGCATCTACCGCACCGACCGCTACACCGAGATCGAGGATGCGCTCAAGGGTGTCCTGCGCACCCCGATCTGCGGCCAGCACATCCACGTTGGGATGCCGGACAAGCAGACGGCGGTGCAGGCGTACAACGGCATTCGCACGCATATCCCGCTGATCAACGCCCTCGCCGCGAACTCGCCGTTTTGGTTCGGCGAGGACTCTGGGCTGGCCAGCTCGCGCACCGTCATCTTTCGCAGCTACCCACGGGCCGCGATGGCCCCTGAGTTCGAGGACTTCGCCCAGTTCTCGAAGGTGACGCGCGAGGTCTGTGCGGCCGCAGGGCTTAACGACCCCACGCACATCTGGTGGGACGCTCGCATCCATCCGGGGCTGGGCACGATCGAGATCCGCGCGGCCGACACCCAGTTCGACCTGCGCTCCGCGGCCGCGATCTCGGCGCTCGTGCACTGCCTCGTGCGCATCGAGGCGGAACGGAGCCAGGACAGCATCCCATCGCGCGAGGCTCTCGCCGAGTCGAGCTTCCAGGCCACCCGCCGCGGGCTAGACGCCAAGCTCCTCAATCGAAACTCGCTCCCCGTCGAGGCCCGCGAGCTTGCACGCGAATGCATGGAGGAGGCCGCGAACGTGGCTTCGGAGCTCGGCTGCGAGGCTGAACTCGAACATATCGAGACGATCCTGGAGCAGGGCTCCGGCGCCGACATCCAGCTGGGCGTCCACGAGGACAGCGGGATGAGGGGGCTCTTGGAGTTCTTGGTGCGCGAGTCCGCTCGAGTCGAACCCTGAAGCTCGTTCAGCAGCCATTAGACTCGCGTCGGTGAGGAACTTCAGACGCACCTGCGTAGCGGCGGCCGCGCTCGCGGCGGTTTTCGCAGCGCCGAGCTCGGCGGCCGCGGCGGGAGTCGGCGGATGTCCTCCCGGCGATCCTGTCTATGAGGACGGCATCACCTCGCCGGCTGAGGGCATCCCGGAGTTCGGCCAGCGCAAGGCGTCCGTGAGGCAGCTCTACGACTACTTCGAGCTCGTCGACTCACAGAGCGACCGCGTGGCGCTGGGTGAATACGCAACGAACGACGCAGGGGACTCGCTCATCTACGCGATCACCGGCGACGCCGCTGACGTCGCCGACCCCAATACCGTCATCGACGCGAACAAGGCCCTCCGTGATCCGCGTGTGACCGACTCCGAGGAGGCCGCGACGCTTGCCTCCGACAGCAAGGCGATCGTCTGGTACGCCGCGAATGTTCACGGGAACGAGCCTTCGGGAGCCGACGCCGCCGCCTCGATCCTCTACCAGCTCGCGGCGCGGATCGACTGCGAGGCGCAGGAGCTCCGCGACGAGCTACTGATCGGGATCATGCCCGTCCAGAACCCCTACGGACGCAGGCGCGGGTTCCGCACCAACCGCTACTACTTCGACATGAACCGGGACTGGTTCGCCCGGACCCAGCCCGAGACAGACGGCAAGATGGACCTGCTTGCCGACTACCCGCCGGTCCTCTTCATCGACGCCCACGAGATGAGCGGCACGCGGTTCTTCTTCCCGCCGAACGCCGACCCGATTCACCACGAGCTCTCGTCCGAGGTCGTTGGATGGATCAACGACATCTACGGTGCCTCTCTCCAGGACGAGTTCGACTCGCGACGCGATCCCTCGGAGCCGTCACCGACGACCTGGGACTACTTCAACTACTCGGTCTACGACCTGTTCTACATGGGCTATGGGGACACGGTGCCCGCGGCCGCCTTCACGGCGGCCGGGATGACCTTTGAGAAGGGGTATCAGGACCCCTACCCGATCAAGGTGAGAGAGCAGCGTGTGGCGGGATGGCGAAGCCTGCAGGAGGCGGCTGAGAACAAGGAGCAGATCCTCGGCGAGCTCTACGACGCACATGTTGATGCGCTCGCGCAGGGTGAGGCCGGGCAGCTCGAGCCAAACGAGGTCGTACAGCCGGAGAACGAGGTCCGCTTCGAGGTGCCCGACCGAACGATCCGCAACTACTTCATCCCCGGCGACAGTCAGTTCTCCGACGTGTCCGAGCTGCTCGACCGCCTGATCTCGACCGGGGTCGAGGTCTACCGCCTCGATGACGAGCTCGACCTCTCCGACTTCGAGCGCTACGGGCGGGACGCGGCCCCCGAGGAACTACCGGCTGGCACCTACTGGATTCCGATGGCGCAGCCGCAAAAGCACTGGATCGAGGCGATGCTCGGCGAGGAGAGCTACGTCCCCTTCCCCTACTTCTACGACGTAACCGCGTGGTCGAACCCGTTGCTCATGAATCTGGAGGACGCCGGCTTCAACGCCGCCGCGGTGGACCCCGAGGCGACGGCGGTCACGTCGGTTCCAGGCGGTTCGGTCGAGCCCGGAGCGCCCGCCTACTACACCTGGGAGGGCGACACCGGCAAGGCGGTCGCCGCCGCGCTCGACCTCGCGCGCGACGGAGTTGCGGTGGAGCGTCTGAACGAGCCGTTCGCTGATGAGCTCGACGAGGGGACGTTCATCGCGCCGGGCAGCGCGACCGCCGCGGTCACCGACGCAGCCGAGGAGTTCACGCTTGACGTCAGGGCGGGTTCAGGAACCGCGCCAGACGGTGAGCCGGTCACCGACCGCAAGCTCGCGCTGGTCTCCAACGCCGGGGAGTCCCGTGGGCACTTCCGCTTCATGCTGAAGGAGGTCTGGAAGATCCCGTTCGATGTTCTGACGGGCGAGGAGATCAAGGACGGCGCCCTCCGAGGTGGCGACTACGGCACGCTCCTGGTCACAGGCACTGCCGTGATCCAACTGGACAAGGCGGCGAAGCAGGTTCGCCGGTGGGTCGGCAATGGTGGCCTCTTCATTGGCTGGAACCGCTTCGGCGCCACCGGCGGCAGCGCCTGGGCTTCAGAGCACGGCCTCACGTCCGCCCGCTTCGAGCGCGCGCAGGGGCTACAGGTCCCGGGCTCGCTGTTCCGGATCGACCTCGACGACGAGAGCCCCCTGACCCTCGCCGCGCCCGACTTCGCCTATCAGTTCAACCTCGGCGAGGACGTGCTGGTGCCGGCGACGGACGGCTCAGTCGCCGCGAGCTATCCCGAGCAGGGTCCCGACTGGTTCGTCTCCGGATTCGCTCGCGGCACCGAGATCCTCGAGGGAAGCGCGGCCCTCGTGGACGAGGAGTTCGGCGACGGGCGCGTGGTGCTCTTCTCCGGCGAGCCCAACTACAGGGCCTTTACAGAGGGCACGCAGCTCCTGATCGCCAACGCGCTTGCCTACCCTGAGAGCCAGTTCGCAAAGGGGCGTGATGTGACCTCGAAGGCGGCCGCGGCCGACGTCGCCAAGGCCCGCTCCACCGTGCCCCAGCCGATCGGCCCCGGCCAGCCACTTCGGCTCGAGGTCCCAGCGGCTCAGGGCAGCGAAGCCCTCGAGGTGATCAGCGGCCTCGGCGTGGTTGGCGCCACCCTCACCCAGGTCGGCACGTCGGCGTTCGTGACCGTGCCGAATCCAAACGAAGTCGAGCTCCGCGACCTCTCCTACGGCCCCGAGCTCCTGCCGGCCCTCCAGGCAGCCGGCATCCCGGTCCTCTCGGCCGTCCTCTGAGTCAGCCCCGGCAAGGTGGGTAGTTGTTGGCGGTGGGCCGCCTGCAGCTCTTGAATCCCTTCCGCATTCGCGTGGCCGCGCGCGAGATTCGCCGCGTCCTCGGCGGTGGCGGCCCGAAGCTCGTGCGGCTCCTGAGCGTCGGGCATCCGAGGGGCATCATCGTCCCGATCTCGGAGGCGACGATCGAGGTGGAGGCCAAGGACGGCACCGTGAGCCGTTTCGCGACGGCGTTGCCGGTTCCCTGGCCGTACGCATGGGCCTACCGGATCGCCCGCAGGCTGCGGGTGCCGCTGGTCTCGGACCTGGAGCCTGGGCACTTTCGGTTCGAGCTGCCGTTCCCGTGGTTTGGGAAGTAGCGAGCGCCGCAGTCCGTGGCGCCTTTCGGAGGGTATGCGTCCAGACCCCGCCACCGGTGAGGCACAAGGACCTAGACGGATTGCTTTGGGGTGGAGTTCGCGCTCGCGGCTTTACTCCGGCTCGTCGAACAGCTCCTCGGCCTCGCCCGCCCGCCCTGGCGGGACTCGCAGGGCGACGTCCCCTTTGCCGAACTCGTCCAGAGCCCAGTCGGCGGTGAGGACGGAGTCGACTCCGCCCTCCGTCAGGGTCTGACGCCAGGCACGGGCAACTTCCAGATCGGAGAAGTCGCGGATGACCGTCCAGTCGTCGAAACGCGCGTCCCCCACGTGCAGCTCGGCCTCGCCGTCGGCGTGTGCCTCTCCGCCGAGCGCCTTGCCGATTCGGCTGAGCCTGTCACCGAGTCCCATCGCCAAAGCCTCTCATGCCGCCGCCTTACTGAGTCGTTCGGCGAGCCGGTTCATGCCGAACGCCTCCGCCGCCTTGGCCGCACCCTCAAAGTCGGTGGGAGCATCGGGTGGCGGGTCGACGCCCGCGTCACGCAGGGTGGCCATGTCCTTGAAGGCGAGCAGCTCGTCGTGCTGCTCGATCAACGCACTGCGCAGCTTCGGGCGCGACTCGGCGATCGCGTTGTCGAGCACGCCCTCCAGCGACCCGTGGCGCAGGAGGAGCTCGGCGGCCGTTTTCTCACCGACACCCTTGGCGCCGGGGATCCCATCGGAAGGATCGCCCCGCAGCGCGATGAAGTCCGGCACCAGCTCCGGCGCGATGCCGTACCGCTCGCGGACCTCCTTGGGCCGGATGAGCTGCGCGCCCTGCGGCCCCCCGGTGCTCGTGTAAAGCACCCTGACCTTCCCGGTGGCGCACTGGAACATGTCGCGGTCGCCGGTGAGGATCAGGACGCTGCCGCCGGCCTCGGCCTCCTTGCGGGCGAGCGTCCCGAGCAGGTCGTCGGCCTCGAGCGAATCGTGTTCGTAGACGGTCCAGCCGAAAGCCTCGAAGAACTCTCGGGAGCGTGCCCACTGGGGCTGGAGGTCGTCGGGCATCTCAGGGCGCTGCGCGTGGTAGCCCGCGAAGAGCTCGACCCGATAGGTGGCTGCGTCGGGCCCGAAGCACAGGACGACGGCGCGGGGAGGATGCTTCTCAACCTCACGGAGAATCAGGTTGGCGGCACCCAAGAGCGCGTTGACCGGTTTGCCGTCGGCGCCCTTGATCGAGCTCGGCAGCGCATGGAAGGCTCGGTAGAGCATCGACGGCGTGTCGACGACAAGGAGCGGTCGTGCCACGAGCAGAAGGCCCTAGGGGCCCGTCCCGGCCGTCGTGCTCTTCGCTGCGCCCTCGACAGGGCGGCGCTTGGGCTCTGGTCGCAGCTCGTCGAGCGAGTCGGCGAGGAAGCCGATCAGGTTCCAGAGGTTGGGCATCTGATCGCGATCGGCGATGATGCCGAAGTCGAGGCAGCCCAAATAGCTCATGACCGTGATGTTCAGGCCCATGCCGTCGGTGATCACGGAGACCGGATAGTTGGCGACGAGCTGGGCGCCGGCGCAGTAGATCGGGAACTGCGGGCCAGGGACATTGGAGATCACCAGATTCCACGTCGGCCGTCCGCGGCCCGACGCCGCCAGACCGAACGTCGCGTGGGCCGCGCGGGCGAAGACCGCGGGAGGGATGAAGTGGTTGGCATCCTGCAGCAGCTCCGCGGGCAGTGCCCGATGGCGCTCCTTCATCACGCTGAGAGCGTCATGCGTGCGCTGGAGTCGCCTGACCGGATCGTGCTCGTTGGTGAAGATCGGCGCGCGCATCAGCATGATCCGGTTGCCGTATGTGCCAGTCTGCTCGTCGGTTCGCACGGAAACCGGGACCTGCGCCACCAGCGGATCCCCCGGCAGCTCCCCTTGCTCGATCAGCCAGCGGCGAACGGCGCCCGTGCAGATCGCGATCACCACGTCGTTCACCGTGCAGCCATGCTCGTTCTTGATCGCCTTGACCTCATCGAGCGAGAGGCGGCCGAACGCGAAGCGGCGGTGAGGCGAGACCTTGCCGTTGAAGGGGGTCTTCGGCGCTCTCAGGTCCGTGCGCTCACGCCCATCGTCGTCGCGCCCGATCGCCTTGAGGACGCGTTCGGACGCCCTCGCGACCGTGACGCCACCCGGCAGGTTGCCGAAGGGGGTCTCGTCGAGGTTCGGAAGCGCGGCGGGCAGGGAACGCAGGGCGCGGACCGGGTACTTCGGGATCCCGGCCAGCCCGCGCGCGAGCATCTCCAAATCGGTCGGCTTGCGGGTGTGCCTCAGCTTCGTCGGCTCCGGAAGCTCCGCCCTGCCCTCTGGCTCGAGGTCGTAGAGGATGCCCATGATCTCGGCGCCGGAGAGCCCATCGATGAGCGCGTGATGGATCTTCGTGAGGAGCGCAGCCCGGTTGCTCTCGAGGCCATGGATGAGATAGAGCTCCCAGAGCGGTCGCGAGCGGTCGAGCGGGCGCGCCACGAGGCGCGCGACCTGTTCCGCAAGCTTCTCGTCGGTCCCGGGGTCCGGCAGGGCCAGCTCGCGTAGGTGAAAGTCGAGGTCGAAGTCGGTGTCCTCGACCCAGTACGGATAGTCGAGGTTGAGGGGGACCGTCTCCAAGCGCCGGCGAAGCGGCGGAAGAAGCGGCATTCGCTCGATCAGCAGACGCTCGATGTCCTCGAGCTCGAGTTTTCCACCTGGCGCCGTCGAGGGATCGAGGATCGCCAGCCCCGCGATGTGGCCGGTCTGCCGCTTGTTCTCGAGGGCCAGGAACTGCGCATCGAGGCTCGTGAGCTGCTTCATGCCTCCGGGATTATTCCGGCTTCCCGTGCTGCGGGGTGGCGTCGACCGGCATCGTTTCGGCAGAGGTGGCGTGGGTAACCGCCCGCCCGTGGGGCTGATCGAGTCCACCAAGGGCGTGCTCTGGGCACGCCGCCAGGCACCCGACGAGCCGGTCTACGGGGTATCCCTCGCCCACGAGCGCTTCCAGCCGGACAAGCTGCTGACGCAGGCGGTCGAGGCCGAGCGAGCGGGCTTCGACGCGATCTGCTGCTCGGATCACCTCGCCCCGTGGTGGTCGGACGGCGACCCGGCGCCCAACGCATCGGGCAACGCGTGGGTGTGGTTGGGGGCGGTGGGCAACGCCACGCACGAGGCGTCGATCGGCACCGCCGTGACCGGTGCGATCTACCGCTACAACCCGGTGGTCCTGGCCCAGCAGATCGCGACGCTTGAAGTGATGAACCCGGGCCGCGCCTTCTTGGGGGTCGGCTCGAGCGAGGCGATGAACGAGATCCCCGCTGGGTTCGACTGGCCGTCGGTGGGCGAGCAGCTCGCGCGGATGGAGGAGTCGCTTGAGATCATCGGGCGGCTTCTCGACGGCGAGACGGTCGACTTCGAAGGCGAGTATTTCCGCACGCGACGCGCACGGCTCTACACGCTGCCCGAGCGTCGCCCGCCCATCTACGTCTCCGCCTTCGGCGAGCAGGCTGCGGAGATCGCAGGCAGGCTTGGCGACGGGCTTTGGACTCTCGCGGACCCGCGCCAGGCTCCCGCGGTCATTGCCTCATACCGCCGCGCCCGCGATGAGGCGGGCAAAGACCCGGGCGAGATCATCCTCCAGGGCCTCTTCTCCTGGGCGGAGGACGACGAGACCGCACTCGAGAGTGCCCGCGAGTGGAAGGCCACCCAGGTCGACGAGCACTACACCGACCCGATCCATGAGCCGGCTGAGATCCAGGCGAACGGGCGCGAGGTCTCCGACCGCGAGTTCAAGGCGGGAGCCATCATCTCCTCCGATCCCGCTGCGCACGTGCGCAAGATCAAGGCGATCGGGGCGCTCGGTGCCACTGCTGTGATGCTCATGAACGTCTCCTCGGCCGACCCGCAGGCCGCGCTTCGCGTGTACGGGGAGCAGGTCCTTCCCGAGCTCCGGAGTTAGGGAACCCGAACTTTTTACCCACGGACGCCCGCCGAGGCACTAGAGTTATGCGGCCGCTGGGCAGCCTAGCTTGCCACCCTGCGGCCCTTGACCTTTATGGACGCTGTTAAAACAGAACCCGCGCCGCCTGCTGCCGCGAAGCCGAAGCGCGAGCGGCCGCAGTGGGCGATCGACCTGCAGCCATACGCGGATCCGCGCTGGGGGCGCAGCCTGCTTGACATCGCGACGTCAGTCGTGCCCTTTTCGGCCTCAGTGTCGCGATGTACCTGCTGCTCGACGCCGGCGTCTCCTACTGGCTGGTGCTCGCGCTCGCGCTCCCAGCCGCCGGGTTCCTGCTCCGCACCTTCATTCTCTTTCACGACTGCACCCACGGCTCATTTCTGCCGAACCGCACGGCCAACAAGTGGTTCGGCATCTTCTGCTCGCTACTGGTCCTGCAGCCGTTTGAGAATTGGCGCGCGGACCACTGGGCCCACCACGGCTCTGCAGGAGACCTCGATCGTCGGGGGCAGGGCGACGTCCCCACGCTCACGCTTGCCGAGTACCGGGCCAAGGGGTGGCGTGGGCGCCTCGGCTACTACCTCTTCCGGCACCCGCTCGTCATGTTCGGGATCGGGCCGATCTACTCGCTGTTGGTGATGCCACGCTTCTGGGGCGGCCAGGCGGGCAAGGCCCAGCGCCGGAGCGTGCTGCTCACCGACGTCGCGGTGGTCGTGGCGCTGACAGCGCTGTGTCTCCTCGTCGGCTGGCAGGAGGCCTTCATGGTGCAGCTCCCGATCTGGATCGGCGCCGGTACGGCCGGTGTATGGCTCTTTTACGTCCAGCACCAGTTCGAGGACGTGTACTGGGAGAACACCGACTCGTGGAGCTACGCCGATGCGGCGCTGCGGGGCTCCTCGTACCTGAAGCTGCCGAAGGTTCTGCAGTTCTTCACCGGCAACATCGGCCTGCACCACGTGCACCACCTGAACGCCCGCATCCCCAACTACAACCTGCAGCGCGCTCACGACGACAACGCCATCTTCCACGACGTCCCGGTGCTCACCTTCTGGGACGGCATTCGCTCGACCCGGCTGAAGGTGATCGACGAATCCGACGGCCGCCTGCTCACTTGGCGCGAGGCTCGCGCGATCAAGACGCCCGCTCCGTCGCCAACGGTTGTGACCGAGACCGTCTAGTCGCTCGGAGGTCTCGGAGGAGCTGACCGGCGTGCGGTACGGGTTGGCGCCGCGCCCGAGTAACGGTCGACGCCTCCGGCGGCCCTGCCCGCCCAGACCGCAGTCCTGCTCAGCCGATCGCCCGACTCAGGAAGTTGCGGATCTTGTCCGCCCCCCTGCCGTATCGCCAATACAGCGCGTGGACGTGGCCTGCGTTGGGGGCTACGTAGTACTCGGAGTCCGCGAAGAGCTCGGCGACCTGCTTGCCCTCCCAGGGCGTCGTGATCGAGTCCATCTCGTTTGAGAGGACGAGTACCGGCGCCTCAGTTGGTTCGTCGGTCTCGGGATCGACCGGCGGCTCGTAGAGATCGGTGTGCTGCGGCCACGTGAGGCACTCGAGGTAGCCGAACTCGGGCGCGTAGGCGACCTCGCGGGGGGTGAAGGGCGGGAAGGCTTTGGGGTCGTACTCGCGGATCGCCTCCTCGAGCTGCGCGCGACGCTCGGGCTCCGAGGCATCTTTGTCCCAGATCATCGGGTAGTCGTTGCAGCCCACGCCGAGCTCACCGAAGCGGGTGTACGCATCTGCGTTCTTGCTCCCAATCCAGACCGGTTCATTCAGCCTGTTGTAGGCCTTCTTGTTTCCCTTGAGGTACCTGCGGATCGCCCTATCGACCTCGAGGAAGGAGTCGGGCGGCCCGCTGTAGCCGTTCACGATCACGTCGACCAGCAGGCCGACGTTGCGGAGCTCCCCGCGAAGCCGCTCCGCCATCTTCTCCATGCGTTCCTCGGCACCCCGGGCGCCACCCGGGCAGGTCGGCTCGCGGGCGCAGGCGCGCCGCATGGCTCGGGTGCCGGTGCGGACGAGGCTGGGGTACCAGGGATCCTCGCCGTATGCCAGGTAGGCCGAGTCGAGCACCAGCGCGTTCAGGGTTTCGCCGTGACGGAAGGCATACGACTGGCCCAGGAACGTGCCGTAGGAGTCACCGTAGAGCGCGATCTTGTCGTAGCCCAGCGCCTGACGGACGTCGTTGATGTCGTCGGCTGCCGCGGAGGTTCGGTAGGACTCGAACTGCTTGCCGAGATCCGCTGCGCACTGGGCGAGCGAGACGAAGTCGGGCCCGTAGACGTTCTGGAGATCGGGACAGTCGACGGCCTCGGACCGCCCCGTGCCCCGCATGTCGACCAGGACGAGGTCGTGTTCGCGCAACAGGTTCTTGTCGGTGCTGAAGAGCTTGCGGTAGATGGCCGCCGTGTTGGTCGTGGCGAACCCAGGCCCACCCTCGATGGCGAAGATCGGTGAGTCCCCCAGCTCGCCGTTGCCGTTGATCGCCAGCCGCACCGCGAAACCGATCGTGATGTTCCCGTACGAGGCGTCCTCTCGCTCGAACGGAAGCTCGAGCTCGCCGCAGCGAAATCCGCCGGTTTCCGGTCCTGGCTTCTTCCCGCACTCCTCGAGGTCGGACCACTCGAGCTGGGGGAGCTCATACGTCGCCGCCTCCCGATCGGGCGCCTCATCGTCGCCACCGCCGCACCCGACGACCGCCAGCGAAAGGGCGGTGAGCCAAACAACCAAGCGGGTGCGGCGCGGCGCGATGCGGCAGCGTATCCAACGCTTTTAAAAGGTGCGCCGCGCATGCCAAAGATGGTTAGGATCGGTTGATGAAGGTCCGAGTGATCCTCGCCGCCGCCGCGATGATCCTTCTCGGGCTGGTCCTCAGCCAGGTCTCCACCGCGCAGGAAGTTCGCGACGAGGCACCCGGCGAGACCGATTCCGCGACCCCCGCGCCGAAGGAAGACGCGCAGCCCGACGCCGACAAGCCCGCCGTTGTGCGAGTCGGCGCGCTCATCAACGACATTCAGCAGCTCGATTTGCAGTCGCACTCCTACAACGTCGACATGTACCTCTGGTTCAAGTGGAAGGACCCCAAGATCGACCCGTCGCGCTCGTTCGAGTTCCTGAACTCGTTCGAGCTCTGGGGTCACATCCTCACCTACGAGACGGCTGAGCCCGAGAGGCTGGCCGACGGCTCCTACTACCAGGTGCTGCGCAACCAGGGCAAGTTCAACACCAAGCTGCCACTGGAGCGCTACCCCTTCGACAGCCAGAATCTGCGGATCGAGCTCGAGGATTCCACCGAGGATTCCACCGGCCTGATCTACAAGCCCGACACCGATCCGGTTGCGCTGTCACGCGATCTCGTCCTGCCGGGCTGGGAGATCCAGGACCCGGAGCTGCGCATCATCGACAACGAGTACGACTCGAACTTCGGCGACCCGGACTTCGAGGACATCACCTATTCCCGAGCGATCTTCGACGTCCCGGTGCAGCGTCCCAAGGGGACCTACGCGCTCAAGCTGCTGCTGCCGATGCTGTTGGTCGCATTGACCGCGGCGCTCTCCCTGCTCCTGCACCCCCGTTACGTCGAGGGACGGATCGGAATCGGGATCACCGCGCTCCTTACCCTCGTCGCACTGCAGCTGACGTCGAACTCGAGCCTGCCCGAGGTCGACTATCTGATCCTGCTCGACAAGCTCTACATCCTCTCCTACGCCTTCGTCGTGCTCACGATGGTCTTGATCGTGCGCAACTCGTGGGTGGACGCCGAGGGCGACGTGGTGGTGGCCAAGCGCCTCGACCGGCGCAGCCTGGCCGTGCTGACGGTCGCCTACGTCGTGGCGGCGGCCGTTCTCCTGATCACTGGACTCGCCTGAGCCCGAGCGGTCAGGGCTTTCGAACGGAGGCGGTCGAGGGGCTCGTGGGCCGGGTGATGATCCGGCGCTCGACCGCGGGGCTCGGGCGAGCGCCCTGAGTCGCACGCTCCGCGTCTCCGGAAACGGTCTCGAGATGCTGGTGGACCCCGTCCAGGAGGGTCTCCATCTGAATCCTTGTGGCAGCCAGCTCAGCGAGCGTCGCGTTCATTGATACCGCGACGACGTCACCGCTCCCGCACTCGATGCACGGGCCGGCGTGCTCGGCTGCGTGGACGGCTCCGCAGCTCGCACACGTGAGCCGGAGAACGTCGCGCACCGTCCCCGGTCCCGTCGCGTGCTCGGGGGTGACGTCGGTGATGATGCCGTCGATCACGCGACGCCCTTCATGCCCTTCGGCGACCACCGAACGGTCGCGGACCCAGATCACCGCCCCGGATCGCGTCAACAGGCGGTACTCGCTCACCCAGGGCGTCCCGACCGCCATCGTGACGTGGCGCTCTTCGTCGCGGAGCACGCGCGAGCGGTCGGTGGGATGCAAGGTGGTGTTCCAAAGCGAGGGATCCGCCGCCCACTCGTCGGGGGTGTAACCGAGCAGATCTCGGACTTGAGGGGAGACGAACTGGCGCCGGCTCTCCGAGTGGGGGTCGGCCTGATAGGCGCAAACCGGCAGGCTGTTGACGAGCCCGCGGTAGCGGTCATGCGAGTCGGCCAGGGCCCGCTCGGCCTCGCGCGCTTCGGTGATGTCGATCAATACGCCCCGCCAGTAGGGGGCAGCCCGGTCAGATCGGACCATTCTCGCCTCGTCGCGCACCCAGACCACCCGCCCGTCGCGGTGGAGGAGCCGATACTCGCTCACCAGCGTCACGTCGCTCGAGCGGGCCATCTCCGCCTCGGTTCGCTCGAGCTCCATGACCTCGTCGCGATCATCGGGGTGAAGCCGGGCGGCGTAGAGGCTCTCGTCGGCCATCATCTCCTCGGCCGTGTAACCCAGCATCCTCTCGACGTGGGGGCTGACGTAGGACCAGTTGCCCTCCGGGCCGAACTCGGCCTCGTAGACAACGACCGGAAGCCACTCGATCAGGTCGCGGAAGCGCTGTCCGGCCGCACCCTCAGGGACACGTCCGTTGTCCTGATTTGAGGCGTGTTGCGCCATATGTCCTTTATCGGCGTCGGGCGCGACGGATGTTAATGCGTGAGATTCAGGCGTCGAGCTCTACGCGCTCGATCACCTGAGGCTCGATCGGGCGATCGCCGCCGCTCGTCGGCGTGCCCTCGATCGCGTCGACGGCGTCCATGCCTTCCGCGACTCGACCGAAGACGGTGTGCTTGCCGTCGAGCCACGGGGCTTCGCCGGTGGTGACGATGAAGAACTGCGACCCATTGGTGTTGGGTCCTGCGTTGGCCATGGCGAGCGCACCACGGACGACCTTGTTCTCGTTGAACTCGTCCTCGAACGTGTAGCCGGGGCCGCCCGTGCCCGTGCCCTCCGGACATCCGCCCTGGATCATGAAGTCAGGAATCACCCGGTGGAAGGTGAGCCCGTCGTAAAAGCCGTCGCCCGCGAGCTTGCGAAAGTTCTCCACCGTCTTGGGCGCGTCACCGTCGAAGAGCTCAACCTTGATGGCGCCGGCGTTCGTGTGCAGCGTGGCCTCGGACACTCGAGCTCACCCTAACACTGTGTCCGCACGGGCAAGGATGGGCCCGTGCGCAGCGGAACAGCGAACGTTCAAGGTGAACGCGCAGTCCCTCCCCTAGCCGCCGGTAAGCCAGCGCTGCGGGTTAGCGACGAGCATCGTCTCGAGCTGCTCCTCGGTCATCCCACCATCGCGCAGATCCGGGATGACCTTGTCGTGGACGATGTTCATCGACCAGTCCTTCTCGGCGCCGCCGTCCATCAGCGCCTTCGCCACCTCCACCGGATACCAGTCGAGCGTTCCGCAGTAGTCCGCCGAGAGGAACATGCGCTCCGCGTACCCGCGCTCGAGCAACGCGAGCGCCGTGGCGATCCGCCGCTCGTACGGCAGGAAGATCTCGAGGCCGAAGCGGTCGAGGCCAATCCACACGCCTCGCTCGAGCAGGCGCTCGATGTAGTCGAGGTCATCGGTGTCTCCGGTATGCGCGATCTGCACGCGCGAGAGGTCGACGCCCTCCTCCTCGAGGATCTCGATTTGCCCGGGGCCCGTCTCGCTGGCGGGCCGGGAGTGGGCCATGATCGGCGCGCCGGTGGCAATCGACGCCTTCGCGACGGCGCGGTGGACCTTCTGGACGTTCTCGGTGAGGCCGGGCTCGTCGGCGGCGCACTTGAGGAAGGCGGCCCTGGAGTCGGTGCCTTGGATGCCCGTCTCGATGTCGTGGACGAACAGCTTCGCAATCGCGTCTGGCTCGCGGGTCACAAAGAACATCGGCAGCGAGTCGTACGTGTAGATGCCGGTGCACGGCACGACCTGAAGGCCGGTCTCGGCCGCCACCCCTCGCATCAGCTCGATATCGCGACCGAGAAACATGCAGCTTGGATCGCAGATAGTGCTGACGCCGCGCTCCATCACGCCCCTGGCGCAGTCGGCGGCCACCCGAAAGATGTCGTCGGCCCCGACCTCGGTGGGGGCGGGGTCGGCGGCAATCGAGCTCACGTGCGGCCACTGGGCGGAGACGGCCTCGTCGCGCGCCCGGAGGTGCTCGTGAATCAGCGTCGTGCCCAGCTCGGACGCGTCGATCGGCCCGGTAACCGTCTGCACAGTCGCCATGGCGGGCTGAGTCTATGGTCCGGTGTGCCGCACAAGCCCTACGCTAGATGCGTGCCCCGAAGCTGGCTCGTCAGCCTCATCCTCTTGGTCCTCGCGCTGTTCGCATCGATGGTCATTGCCGCCATCAAGCTCTTCTGAAGCGCGCTGTGGGCATAGGATGGCGCCGTTCGCACTAAAGGAGGCGCCCTTGTTCACTCGCATCGTTATCGGCACGGATGGATCTGAGACTGCCGCCCAGGCGGTCCGACAGGCGATCGAGCTGGCGAAGATGAGCGGGGCGTCGCTCGAGATCGTGAGCGCCTATCAGCCCGTTCCCCAGGAGCGCTTGCGCGAGGAATCCGCGGAGGTCCCAGGTGATGTAGCGCATGGCGTTGGCCCCCGTGAGGAAGTGAATGCGACGCTCGAGAATGCGTCCGGCGCCGCCAGGGACGACGGCCTCGAGGTCAACACCCATGCCCGCGAGGGCGATCCCGCCGACTCCATTCTCGATGTCGCCGAGGAGACGGGCGCCGACCTCATCGTGGTCGGGAACAAGGGCATGACCGGGACGAAGCGCTTCCTGCTCGGAAGCGTTCCGAACAAGGTCTCTCATCACGCCCCCTGCGGCGTCTACATCGTTCGCACGACCTAGCTCAGCGCTTCACGCATTCCGACCCCGGGCCATACTCGGGGCGTGACCGAGCGCATCTTCTTCGGGCGCGATGAGCACTTCATGCGTCTGGCTCTGCGCGAGGCGGAGCGGGCTGCCGAGGCGGGCGACGTTCCCATCGGAGCTCTAGTGGTCCGCGAGGGCGAGGTGCTGGCTGCCGCCGGCAACGAGCGGGAGCTGCGCGCGGATCCAACGGCCCACGCCGAGGTCCTGGCTCTGCGCGAGGCGGCCAAACGCCTCGGAGGGTGGCGGATTGCCGATTCGGTCCTCTACGTGACGCTTGAGCCCTGTGCGATGTGCGCCGGGGCGATCGTGCTCGCGCGCGTTCCACGCGTTGTGTTCGGCGCCACCGATCCGAAGGCCGGGGCCGCCGGGAGCGTCTTCGACATCCTCGCCGAGCCGCGCCTGAATCACCGGCCGCAGGTGGACGGGGGCCTCCTGGCGGCCGAGTCGGCCGGTCTGCTGGAATCGTTCTTCGCGACGAGGAGGTAAGGGGTGACCGCACGATGAAGGTCGGCGTATTGGGAAGCGGCCAGGTCGGACAGGCGCTGGCGCGCGGTTTCGCCGAGCATGGCAACGAGGTGATGATCGGCTCCCGCAGCCCGGAGAAGCTCGAGGAGTTCGCGGCGGATGCTGGGGAGGCCGTCTCGGCCGGGACCTTCGAGACCGCCGCGGCCTTTGGCGAGGTGGTCGTGCTCGCCTGCCTCGGGTCGGCGGCCGAGGACGTGCTGGAGCTGGCGGGCGAGGCAAACCTCGCCGGGAAGGTCCTCATCGATACGACGAATCCCCTTCGCTTTGAGGAAGGCAAGCCTCCCGAGCTCTTCGTGGGCTTCGACGACTCCCTCGGCGAGCGCGTCCAGGGCTGGGCGCCCGAGGCACGAGTGGTGAAGGCGTTCAACATCGTCGGCAACGCGCACATGGTCGACCCGGACCTCCCCGACGGCCCGCCGACGATGCTGATCGCCGGCGATGATCCATCCGCCAAGGAGACCGTGACCGAGATCCTGGACGAGTTCGGCTGGGAGACGGTCGACCTCGGTGGCATCGACGGCTCCCGCTACCTCGAGCCCATCTGCATGGCATGGGTCCGCTACGGGCTGGGGGCGGGCTCGTGGGACCACGCGTTCAAGCTGCTGCGGAGGTAGGGAACCACTGCGACTGGCGCGCCAGTCCCGCATCGCGGGACCGAGGCGCCACCCGCTCATATGCTGTGGCCATGAGCGAGGCGGCCGCCAGCCGCGGCAAGGTCTACGGGCGCGACACGCTCGAGTTCTCGCGCGTGATCGCGTTCAGCGACGGCATCTTCGCGATCGCGATGACGCTGCTCGTCGTCGGCATCGGCGTGCCCACGATCGAGTCCAGCGGCAGCGTCAAGGAGCTCGGCGAAGCGCTGGGTGACAACGCCGAAGCCTACGTGAGCTTCTTCATCTCGTTCATCGTGATCGGCCGCTACTGGATGGCCCACCACCGCTTCATCTCATTCCTGGGAGCGATGGACCCGCGCATCATCGGCCTCAGCCTGGTCTATCTCGCCTTCATCGCGTTCCTGCCGTTCCCCACCGATCTGCTCGGCAACTATTTCCAGAACCCCCTGTCGGTCACGGTCTACGCGGTCACGCTGGGGATCGTGAGTGGGATGGAGGTCGTGCTCTTTCGGCACGCATACCGCAACGACCTGCTGGCCCTGGAGCTGCCCGATGACGTCTATCGCTACGAGATCCGCATGGCGACCGCACCGGTCGTCTTCTTCGCGATCTCGATCCCCGTCGCCTTCGGGATCGGCTCCGGGCTTGCTGTCGCGTGCTTTTTCCTCGGCCTTCCCTACGCGCTGCTCACTCGCAAGAGCAAGCCAAAGGGGGCCGATCAGCTGCTTGGCGGCTAAGCGCGCTACCGCCGGATGGCGTAGCGCAGCTCAACCATGCCCGTCTCGAACGTGCGCGTCCCCACGAGCTGCATCGGCCCACCGGGCAGTCGGTTGTCGAACAGCGGCTTGCCCGCGCCGAGCACGACGGGGACGACGGTCACAAGCACCTCGTCCAGCAGGCCCTCGTCAGCGAACTGCGAGGCGACGTTGCCGCCCCCGACGATCCACACGTTCCGCTCACCCGCCGCCGCGATCAGCTCGTCGTAGACGCTCGGCGACCTTGGCGTCAACCACGCGCACGTCGACCCCCTCGCCCTCCGGCGACTCGCAGCGTCTCGCGAGCTCAGGACCCAGTAAGGCTTTCCCTTGTACGGCCACTCGCTGTCATCGGAGATGTGGTCAAGGACGAACTCATACGTGGTCGAGCCGCTGATCAGCGCGCCAACGCCCTCGTAGAACTGCTCGTAGCTCCCGCCGTCGCTCATCGGGCTGGGCTCAGCGCCCTCGCCGTCGAAGCTGCCCTCGTAACCCATCAGCCAGTCGAGGCTGTCGTCGACCTCGGCGATGTAGCCGTCGAGCGAGGCTGCGCAGTAGTACTGGGTCTTGGCCATCTGAGCGGAGAGGGTGGGATTCGAACCCACGAGGCAGCGTTAACCGCCCACACGATTTCCAATCGTGCACCTTAAGCCGCTCGGTCACCTCTCCGAGCAGGCTGAAGATACCGGGGCCGTTTGCCATTGATGCTCTTCAGAAAGGCGCCGTATAGGCTCGCGCCCGCGGTTGCCCGGAGATGGCTGAGCTGAGCGAGAGAGCACGCGAGATCCTCGCGAAGAGGAGCTTCGCGCACGTCGCGACGCTGATGGAGGACGGGGCGCCGCACGTGACCCCGGTCTGGATCGACGTCGACGGAGACGACGTGCTCATCAACACCGCCCGCGGCCTCGTCAAGGAGCGAAACCTCGCTCGCGACCCCCGCGTCGCGATCTCGGTGGCCGATCCCGACGACCCCTACGTCCCCGTGATCATGCGCGGTCGCGTGGTGGAGATGGTCGAGGAGGGAGCTGACGAGCACATCGACAAGCTCTCGAAGAAGTACATGGATGTCGACTCCTACCCGTGGCGAGATGAGACCGAGACGAGGCTGATCGTCCGCATCGAGATCGACACCGCGTCGGTCGGCCTCTGAGGTCTCACCCGTTAGCCTGAAATACCCGCCCTGGAGGGGTGGCAGAGTGGTTGAATGCGGCGGTCTCGAAAACCGTTATGGGCGTTTTCTCGTCCATCGAGGGTTCGAATCCCTCCCCCTCCGCTATAGAGCCGAATCCCGCTTTCTCGAGCCGTTACCGGCGCGTCCGCGCGCGTAGACAGGTGGGTCAGCGGGGTCAGTGGGGTCACGAAAGGCTCCATTTCGTACCCACGCCGTACCCACGGCCGTTCCCAACAGCGCGATCAAGAGGTGACGGATCGCCTCCTGATCCGCAACGGTGGCGAGCGCGGCGGCAACGGGATCGGTGGACATCTCTGCGGCCTAAGCAGTTATTGAGCTGGGAGACGAGATCCCGAGCAGGGCACCGACGTCTCTTGAACACGTCGGCCACCGCTGCGATCTTTGCGAGGTAGACCGCCTCGAAAATGCGCAGAGCTGAACCGCAAGGCGATTCATTGCGCTTTGCATGGAAAGCAGAAGCTCGTCGAGAATCGCCGAATGCGATGGAGAACTTCAGTCGCATGCGCCCTGATCGCACTGATGGGCTCCGCCGCACCACATGCCCTCGCGCATGGTCCTTGTCTCTGCATCTCGCCGCGGAAGGCAGTGGCGCCTGGAGAGTCCCTGACCGTTCCGGTGCAGATTCAGAGGGCGATCTGGAACCCGAACAGCGACGAGTTCTCCCAGGAGCTAGGCGGTTTCCGACTGGCTGATTGGCGCCACAACCCAAGCAGCGACTCGATCATCTTGACGGCTAGCTCCGACGCTCCGAAGCAGCCCCCGACGACGGTGCACGTGCCAGATGTCAGTCCGGGCCGCTACCTCCTCCTAGTCCTCGATGGCACTGAGGGCGGCACCCATTTCACCTGGGACTACGTAACGGTGGCCGAGGGGGCCTCAAGGGAGGAGTCCGATTCCGATAACACCCTCCTATTGGCTGCCGGGCTTGGCGCTGCGGCGCTCGTGGCAGCTGCCTTTTACATGCGGGCCCGTCGTTAGCCGCTTTGGACGAGAAGCGCCTATGTCGCCTCGCATGGAAAGCACGTATCCGTAGGCTCAAATCATGCTCGATGCCGGACAGGTCGCGGAGGCCTATTCCCGATGGATCGAGAACGGCGAGCCTGACTTTCAGGCAATGATGAGCCCCGACCTCAAGGATCACGTCAGCGGCCGCACTGGGCCTCAGACGTGGGACATGGTTTGGGGTTGGATTGAGACGAGCTTCGAAGGACGCAGGGCAGAACTGCACGGCTGGGGAACACTCGACGACGGGCGAATCGCCGTCTCGGGTGTCACTCCACGGAAAACACGTGAGCAGCGAGATGCCCTGGCTCGGAAACCGTCCGCCTAGTGGGGCCGAAATCGTCTGGTCGCAGCTACACGTCTTCGCCGTCGAAGGTGACAAGCTCACCGAGCATTGGGCGCTCCGGGACGACCTGCGAGTAATCGAAGCCGTAGAGCGCGGCCAGCGCTAAGCAGCCGCGCTCACATTCCACGTCGTTCGAGTAGATGGCGGTAGATCGGTCAGTTCGGGAAATCATCCGCCGACATGCCAGCCGCATGCCCATCCGGCCACTGCACCAGCTCGATCCGGTTCCCGTCCGGGTCGGTGATCCAGGAGGTGCGAGGCCCCTCCTCCCCGCCAGGCAGCTGCGGCTCGTCTACATCGACGCCTCGGGCCGCGAACTCCGCGCTCGTGGCGTCCAGTGATTCAACTTGGATCACGATGTGGTTCAGGTTGTCGCCTCGGCGAACCTCGCGCTCGGGGTCGGAGACGAGCTCGATCGTCACGAACTCGTCACCTGGCAGCTTCAGCATCGTGAGGCTTCCGTGCGAGGTCTCGGGAACGTTTCCGATCACCTCGTAGCCGATCGCCTCATAGAACTCGAGGGACTTCTCGATTTCGCCGACGCGAAGGCCGATGTGAAGCGTTCTCATATCGACCGATACTTAGCACCTCGGCGACAGGCAGGGGCGATGACGGTAATAGGCGGGGCGAATATTCGGATCCCAGCAGGCTGTACGTCGAGTAGTGCTTCGGACGAAAAGCGGCTACGCCCGACTCGCGCCTTTGATTCCCGCGGCGGGCGCCCATGCATAACTCCCGGGCTGCCTTGGGACAATGGGTCGTCCGCATCACGCCACGAACCGGTAGCCGATCCCCGGCTCGGTTAACAGATACACGGGGTGGGCGGGATCGGGCTCGAGCTTCCGCCGCAGCTGAGCCAGGTAGACGCGCAGGTAGTTGGTCTCGGTCTCGTAATTGGGGCCCCACACCTCCTGCAGCAGTTGCCGCTGCCCGACGAGCTTGCCCTTCTCGCGGACCAGGACCTCGAGCACGTGCCACTCCGTTGGGGTGAGGCGGACGGCGGAGCCGGCGCGATCAAGCACCTCACGCGCCGCGAGGTCGATCGTGAAGTCCTTCGTCTCGACCCTGGGCAGATCCTCGGCCTGCGAGGTGCGACGCAGCGCCGCCCGCAACCGTGCGAAGAGCTCGTCCATGCCGAACGGCTTGGTGACGAAGTCGTCGGCTCCCGCGTCGAGGGCGACCACCTTGTCCGGCTCGCCGCTGCGGGCGGAGAGGACGATGATCGGAACCTCGCTCCATCCCCGCAGGCCCTCGATGACCTCGACGCCGTCCATGTCCGGCAGCCCCAGATCCAGGACCACCACGTCGGGACGTTCGCTCGCGGCCGCCCTGAGAGCGGTCTCGCCGTCCTCGGCGAGGGTCACCTCGTACTCGCGGGCGCGCAGGTTTATGCCGAGGGCCTGCCGCAGCCCGCGCTCGTCCTCGACGACCAGCACACGGGTCACGCGGGGGCTTGCCCACTTCCGGCGGCATCTGCGAGGGGAAGGCGGATCCGCATCGTCAGCCCGCCACCCTGGGTTGTGTCGGCCACCATCGCGCCACCCATGGCCTCGACAAATCCGCGGGCCACCGAAAGGCCGAGCCCCACCCCCTCATCTCCGTGATCGCCGAGTCGCTGGAAGGGCTCGAATAGGCGCGCCCGCTGCTGCTCGCTGATCCCGACGCCGTGGTCGATCACCTCGAGCCGGGCGCTCTCGCCGCCGGTGTCAGCGACGACCTCGACGGGGTCGTCGCCGCCCCCGTGGCGGAGCGAGTTGTCGAGGACGTTGACCAGCACACGTTGCAGCAACCCCCGATCGGCGTGGACCAGAGGCAGATCCTCTGGAACCTCAAGTACGACCCGGTCGGCCCCCTCGGGCAGCCCCAGAACGGCGCTGGCGACGATCTCATCGAGCGCCACGGCCTCGAGCCGGCTGCTGAGCGCCCCGGCCTCGAGTCGGCTCGCATCAAGCAGGTTGCCGACCACGGCCTCGAGGCGGTCGCTCGACTCCTCGATCGTCGCAAGGAGCTCGTCCCGCTCCTGGTGGGACCACTCGACATCTGACTGACGTAGGCCGCTGACCGCCGCCTTGATCCCCGCGAGCGGGGTACGAAGGTCGTGCCCGACGGCGGCCAGGAGCGAGGTGCGCTGTTGATCGACGGTGGCCAGGGCGCGAGCCTGCTCCGCCTCGCCGCTCAACAGCCCGCCTTCATAAGCGGTGCGAGCGGCAGCCGCGAAGGCCTCGAGCACGCGCTGGTCCTCGGCGAAAAGGGCCGGCCCGCGGCCGACCAGTCGCGCATGGGGCCCTGCCACGATGTCGAAGCGAAGCGGGGCTTCCTCGCCAGGCGGCGCCCATCCCGAATGTCCGGCGTCGAGCCACTCGCCGGTTCCGCGCTTGCGTGCCATCAGCGTCACAGACTCCATGCGAAAGACCTCGCGTGCGCGCCGGAGCACATCCCGCAGCGAGTCCTTGCCCTCGAGGTCGGCGCCGGCCAGGGCCGACATCGTTTCCGCCTCCTCCCGAGCCCGCTCGGCGGCGTGGGCGCGCCGGACCGCGAGCTCGATTGCACCGCTGACGATGCCTGCCACGACGACGAACACGACCAGGGCGACGACCTGGTCGGGGTCGCCGATCGTGAAAGTGTGAGTCGGCTCGACGAAGAAGTAGTTGATGAGCAGGGCAGAGGCGACCGCGGAACCGATCGCCACCAACAGGCCGCCAACGATTGCGATCAAGACGACGGCGAGCAGGTAGAGCAGCGCCTGGGCGTCGAGGTCGAGCTCGGCCTGGAAGGCGTGCATTGCCAAGGTCAGAAGCGGAAGAAAGAGCACCGCAAGGACCAGTCCGGTGATCTGGCGGCGGCGGCTGAGGCGGAAGCGGCGAGCGAGGCGTTCCGGCACCGACTCGTCGAGCAAGTCCTCGCTGCGCAGGTACGTGACCTCACCGTCCGCGACCGGTGTGCTCATCGCGGCTCCCGCTCCGCCTCGAGAACCCAGGGGACGCTGGTGACCGTGACCGACGGCTCGAACAGGAGCCGACCTTTGAGCCGTAGTGCGGTCTGGTTGTGCAGCAGATGCTGCCACCAGTGAGCGACCACGTATTCGGGGATCACGATTGAGATCACATCACCAGGATGCTCCCTTCGCAGCTGACGGACGTATCTGAGGATGGGGCGCACCGTCTCACGGTACGGCGACTCGATCACCACCAGCGGGACGGGGACCCCGCGCGCCTTCCACTGCTCGGCAAGCGGGTCGTCGGCCTCCTCGGCGGCGACCTTCACTGCGCGAAGCGTCGCCGGGCTCGTCGCCTCGGCGAAGGCGAGCGCGCGCAGCGTGGGCGCCAGCAGATTCGAGACGAGCACGAGGCTGTGGATGCGGCCCGGGAGCGCCACGCCCGAGGGCTCGGGGGCCAGCTGCTCACCGAGGCGCCGGTAGTGACGCGAGACCGCCTTCATCGCTAGAAAGAGCATTGGAGCCGCGACCACCACGATCCAGGCGCCCTGGGCGAACTTGGTCACGAGCACGACCACGAACACCAGCGCGGTGGCGACGGCGCCGAGCGCGTTCACCACCCGCTTGCGGCGCAGCCGCCGCCGCTCGTCCTCTGGGGCGGCCGCGAGCTCACTTGTCCAGTGCCGGACCATGCCGGCCTGGCTCAGCGTGAAGGAGAGGAATACGCCGAGGATGTAAAGCTGGATCAGACGGGTGACGTTGGCGTCGAAGGCGACGATCAGGAGCCCGGCGACCAGGGCGAGGAGGACGATCCCGTTCGAGAACACGAGCCGGTCGCCGCGGTTCGCAAGCTGATGCGGGAGGTAGTTGTCGCGCCCGAGCAGCGACGACAGGACGGGGAAGCCGTTGTAGGCCGTGTTGGCGGCCAGGATCAGGATGGCTGCGGTGAACCCCTGCAGCAGGTAGAACGGGACGCTGTCGCCGAACGCGGCCAGCCCGATCTGGGCGATGGCGGTCTTCTGCTCGGCGCCTGCCGGGAGCCCGATCAGGTTCGCGGTGTCCTCGGCCATGTGGACGTCGGCGGCGAGCGCTAGAGCGGTGATACCGGCGAACATCGTGATCGAGAGGCCGCCCATAATCACCAGGGTCGACGCGGCGTTATGGCTCTTGGGCTGCTTGAAGGCCGGGACCCCGTTGGAGACCGCCTCGACCCCGGTTAGCGCCGTGCAGCCGGAGGCGAATGCGCGGAGCACTAGAAACACCGCCAGGATTCCGCCAGTGTCCGCGACCTGCCGCAGCTGATAGTCGGCGCTCTCGGCGGTGAGCCCATCGCCGAAGGCGACCCTGGCGAATCCGACGGCGAGCAGCGCGAAGACGCACAAGATGAACCCGTAGGTCGGCAGGGCGAACGCGCGCCCGGACTCCTTGACCCCGCGGAGGTTGACCGCCGTGAGCACGGCTACGAAGCCGAGCGAGAGCTCGACCGCGTAGGGGGCCAGCTCCGGCACGGCGCTGGTGATCGCGGCGACGCCGGCTACCACCGACACCGCCACGGTCAGCACGTAATCGATCAGCAGGGCCGAGGCCGCCGTTAGCGACGCGGTCTCGCCGAGGTTCGCGCGGCTGACGGCGTACGCGCCGCCACCGTTCGGATAGGCGTGGCACGTCTGCCGGTAGGAGGCGACGACGATGACCAGCAGGGCGACGACGACAACCGCGACCCACGGCGTCAGGTGCAGGAGCGCGAGGCCGCCGAGGCCCAGCACCAGCAGGATCTGCTCTGTCGCGTAGGCGACCGAGGAGAGCGGGTCCGAGCAGAAGACCGGCATCGCCAGTCGCTTCGGGAGCAGGGTCTCGTGGAGCCGGTCGCTGCGAAGGGGCTCGCCGAGGAGCACACGTGGAATCGCGCGCGCGGCGGAAGACATGAGTTCCTTCTAGCGTGGAGAAGCGAGCCCACGCGAATCCTTGACGTGCTTCTAACGCCCAGGAGGGCAAATCTTGATGCTGCCCTAACGCATGAGGCTCTGGGCTTCCGCACGTAGGTGAGGCATCTCTCCCAGCCCCACTGATCGCACGAAAAGGGTTCGCGCCGAACGAATTTTCTCGGACCATCGCCGGGATGCGGGACCGCTCGATCCTAGCTGCGACCGAGCTTCGTGGGCTCTGAAACGCCGGCCCTTTTGCTTCCACGCATGGCGGAAGCGGCCGCCCGGACTACTCCGACAACCCCGCGGCTTCGAGGGCCTCTTCGGGGTCGAGGTAGGTTCGAATCCGAAGTCCCTTGCCGTTCTTGAACTCGACGACGGTGCCGTGAGGGGATTCGATCTCGGCTTCACTTCCCGTGCCGCGCGCGCGGACGCTGCCGATTGCGACCGCCCGGTCGCCAAGGTCCCGGATCTCCGGGTACTCGGCGTGAAACTCAGAGAGGGTCTCGTACAGGTCTCGGAGCCACTCGCGGACGCCCTCGTGCCCCCGGTACACCGTCTGTTTTCCTCCCATCGCCATCAGAATCGCCGAATGCCACTCGACCTCGGGGTCGAGTTCCGACAGCAGCCCCTCGGCATCTCGGCGGTTGATCGCGTCAAACGCGCGTCTGAAGACCTCGACATTCTGCTGCGACATCGGCCCGCGCAGTATCGCGCGATCCGCCTGCAACTACCCCGTCGAGACCAGGGACCGTCGTGCCTCCTCGCGACTATCAAATGTGGCCATGACGTCGGGGATTCCGACCAGGTCGATCACGCGGTGTACCTGTGGGCCCGATGCCACCAATCCAAAGCCGCGGCCGGCGGCAAGCTGGGAGGCGCGTATGAGCTGTGCGATGCCTGTGGAGTCGATGAACCGGCACCGCGCGAGATCCACTATCAGCGGAGACTCGAGGGTCAGCGCCTTGTCCACCGCCGCTTGGAACTGGTCTTTGCTCGCGAGATCGAACTCACCGTCGACGGTGACGGTCGCGGTGCCATCCTCCGACCCCACGCTCACCAGGAACGGAGCCGGCGTGGTGCGCTCGCCAACGGCCAAGACCGCTGAATCGAGGCTGGCATCCATCCGAACCTCATCACCGATCCGGTGACGGATCCGCTGCGTCAGCAAAGCCCCAGGCAGGGTCAGGAGCGAGGCACCTCCTCCGCCGCGAGCTCTGATCGTCGCCGCTGCGGCCAGCAAGGCCTCGACGCAGTCCTCGTCGATGCCACGGCACCCGCGTAGGTCGATGACCATCCCCTGTGCGTGTCTGCCGACCACGCCGCGGAGCAGGGCGAACCATCGCTCGCGGGTGGAGTCGCGCAACTCGCCCTCGACCTCGATCAGCACGACGTCGTTCGCGCGGTCGACTACACGTAGGTGGAGCGCCAGGTGAGCGGGGGGGTCGTGTGCCAATGGGACCTTCCGGGACGCTTCTGCTCGCGGGGCCCAGATGGCGAAGAAACGTCCTGGAAGCCGTCAAGTGGACCGCTGTCGTGCAGTGTACGCACGGCAGGAAGCAGAACGACTAACGCTCGAGAAAGACCCTCAGCTGCCGGTTGAACTCGGCCGGCTCGTCCCAGAACCCGAGGTGGGATCGCATCGTCCACATGGTCGCGTTCGGGAGGTGCCGAGCCAGCCAGGGCTCGGCGTCGCGGAGCGAGTCCTGCCGCACGACGTTGGCGAGCGGAATCTCGGTGCTGATCCGGGCGGCGAGCTCGAGGTAGTCGCTGAACATCGTGCTCACCACCAGGCACTCGGCGGCATGCCGGGGCGTTCTCAGGTGCATCCCCGTGAGCCATTCGCGCTCCACAGTGGTCGGCGCTCGGTCGAGGAGCCACTCCGCGAACTCTCCGGCGAAGCCGTCGGGGTCGGCCACCACCGGACCGATGAAGTCGGCCAGATACCCGTCGAGGTCGTGTTCGATCCACTCGCCGGGAGCCACCCTTCCGAGCGGCTTCGGCGGTTGATCGATGATCGTGAGCGATCGCACCCGCCCGATCCCGTACTGATCGGCGTAGGCGTAGCACGCCAGGCCCCCGTACGACCAGCCGACCAGGTGCACCTCATCCAGCTCGAGGGCATTGAGAACGGAGGCGAGGTCGCGGCCCTGCTGGGGGTAGCTGTTCCCGTTCGTCGTATCGGATGACCGGCCGTGGCAGCGCGGGTCGAACGTGATCGCCTGGAAGGCGCCCCCGAACTCGGCGATCTGGTGCTCGAAGACCTCGCCCGACACCGTCCAGCCCGGCACGAGCACGAGGGGCTCCCCGGTTCCCTCTCGCGCATAGGCGATCTGCACGCCGTCGTCCAGGGGGAGGTGTTCCCATTCCATGGTCGAGCCGGGCACCTCCTACGACTTCGCGTGCCGGCTCTTAGCGTGCCGGGTCAAGCCGTCCTCGGGAATCGGCTCCCAAGGCGCAGCTGAGGCGACGAATGCGCGGACCGTCGGGCGGATACCGGGATCGGCGTCGAAGGTGCCCATCCGGATCCCGATTGGATCCGGATGGCTCGGGTTGCGGCCGAAGATCGCCGAGCCGCAGTCACTGCAAAACCACTTCTCCCCGCCGCCCTCGGGCTGCCAGCACCTAAGCCGGTCCTCGCCCTTCACGATCCGGAAGGTGCCCTCGGCAGGATGGGCGTTCGGAGATGCCGCAGCGCCACTTCGCCGCTGGCAGCGCTTGCAATGGCAGTAGCTCGCGATCTCGAGCGGCGCTGTCACCTCGTAGCGCACCGCGCCGCAGTTGCAGCCCCCGGTCAGTGGAAGCTCACCCACAGGCCTGAATACTCGCGCATCAGGACTTCCCCGGCTGAGTGGACGATCGTCCGATTCAGCACCCGCTGCCGCGTTTGGGCGCCGCGCGGTACGGCATGCTTTTGGCGTGACCGTCGAAGCGGAGCGGCAGCCGGGAGACGAGGGCGTGCCAGCGACGTCCCCGCCGAAGATCCTCGTCGTCATCGGCACCAGGCCGGAGGCGATCAAGATGGTTCCGGTCGTGCTGGCCCTGCGTGAGCACGCCGACTACGAGCCGGTTCTGATCTCGACCGGGCAGCACCACCGCATGGTCGACGAGGTGCTCGCGCTCGCCGGCGTGCAGCCGGATGTCGAGCTGTGGGCACACGGCCGCCAGGGCCGGCTCAATGAGCTCGTCACGAGCGTGATGCGGCGACTCGACGATTTCTGCGACGAGGAGTTCGGCATCGGCGCAGGGGAGCTGGGCACCTGGCAGGAGGTGCGCGACGGCAAGCGCCCCGCGGCCATGCTGGTCCACGGCGATACCTCCTCCTCGATGGCGGCCGCCCTCGCGGCGTTCAACCTGAGGATCCCGGTGGTCCACGTCGAGGCGGGGCTTCGCACCAACGACACGCTGCACCCTTTCCCGGAGGAGATGAACCGGCAGCTCATCGGCTGTCTGGCGGCTTTTCACCTGGCGCCAACCAGCGAGGCCGCACAGAACCTCATCCGCGAGCACATTCCCACCGAGCAGATCTTCGTCACGGGGAACACCGGCATCGACGCATTGAGGTGGGCGGCCGGGCTCGGTGCCCCCTTCTCGCGGCCCGAGGTGCAAGCGGCGTTCGACAGCGACGCGCGCCTTGTGCTTGTGACCGCGCACCGCCGTGAGAGCTGGGGCGGCGGGCTCGGCAGGATCGCCGAAGCGCTCAAGGCGCTCGCTATCGCGCGCCCGGAGGTGCGCTTCGTCGTCCCCCTGCACCCAAACCCGGTAGTCCGCGGAGAGCTGGGGGATCCGCTGCGCGAGCTCGACAACGTCACGCTCACGGAGCCCCAGAGCTATGCGGAATTCGCCCGCCTCATGGGCCGCGCATACGTGATCCTGACCGACTCGGGCGGCATCCAGGAGGAGGCGCCCACGCTTCACAAGCCGGTGCTGGTCTGCCGCGACAGGACCGAGCGAGCCGAGGGGGTCACGGCCGGCACACTCGCACTCGTGGGGACCGATCCGCAGCGCATCGAGGCGAAGGTCCTCGAACTGCTCGACGACGAGGCGGCATACCAGCGCATGGCGCGCGCCCCGAATCCCTACGGCGACGGACGCGCATCCGCCCGGATCGTCGCCGCCTTGCGACAACTCCTCGACGGAGGCCCGATGCCTGCGCCCTTCGGCTCCGGGTACCGGCGCGAAGCCGTGCTCGCCGCGGCCGGCTATGTGGATGTTCCGGTCCGAGACGAGCGAGGATCGGAAGTCGTATCGGTCGAGCGCCCGGTGTCATCCCAGCCGGCCTACGTGATTCTTCCCCATGCGAGAGGTAGCGCGGCGACGATCGCAGCGGCGACCGCGGCAAGACTCACCGGGCCGGGCGAGCCCGCCGATCCCGAGCATGCGGACACCGGTGTCGCGGACGCGCTGAGCGAAGCGGCCGGCGAGTGAGCGCGGCGCTCGTCTCCCCGTTCGAGGGCGTTCCTCCGGCGGCACAGGCGCTGTTTTTCCTTGCGTTCGCGGTGATCGTCCTCATGGTGGGCTGGACGTTGCTCCTCTTCGTCCAAGCGCGCAGGTGGGCCAATCAGCCGGAGACCGCTGAGGCCGAGCACGAGCGCGACGAGAGCAGTCTCCTGTGGGTCTTCCTCGTGCCGGCGCTAAACGAGGAGATGGTGATCGAGGACAGCCTTGATCGCCTGTTGGCCGTTCGCTGCACCCACCGCCGTATCGTGGTGATCGATGACGGATCGGACGACCGCACAGCCGAGCTGTTGCGGGGCTACGCCAGCCGTGAAGAGGTCGAGATCGTCACGCGCAGGGCGCCCGACGCCAGGCAGGGGAAGGCGGCCGCCTTGAACCACGCCTTCCTGCACCTGGGGCCGATCGTGGACGCCTCCGGCTTTGCCCGAGCAGACACGATCGTCGGTGTTGTCGACGCCGACGGCCGCCTCGACGCAGACGCGCCCGAGCACGTGGCGGCGCACTTCGCCGACCCGCGCGCCGGAGGCGTTCAGGTGCAGGTGAGGATCTACAACCGCCACGGCTTCTTGGGTTGGATGCAGGATGTGGAGTTCGGCATCTACGGGCGGCTCTATCAGGCCGGGCGCAGTCCGTGGGGCACCGCCGGGATGGGCGGCAACGGGCAGTTCAACCGGTTGAGCGCCCTCGACGATCTGCTCGAGCGGGAGGAGTCTCCAAGCCACGAGCCGCTCGGACCGCCCGGGGCTTCGATCGCGTCCGCATCCACTCCAACCGGACCGTGGCGCGACCGCTTGACCGAAGACCAAGACCTCGGGTTGCGGTTGATCACCGCGGGCTGGACGAGCCATCACGACCTGAATACGTCGGTCGACCAACAGGGGCTCTCGAATCTCCGGCGCCTCTACCGGCAACGAACCCGGTGGTCGCAAGGCAACCTTCAGGCGATGGGCCTGCTGCCCCGCATCGCCGGCGCCCGGACGCTTCGGTTCCTGCCCCGGTTCGATCTCACCGTCTTCGGGTTGATGCCGCTGCTCCAGAGCATCGTCGGCATCTCACTGATCGTCGCGATCGTGCTGGCGATAGCCGACGGGATCCCCTTCTGGGACCGAAACGACCTCTGGCAGCTGCTGTTCTTCTACGCCCTCTGCTTCGGCGGCGTGATCGTGGGCTGTGTCGCTCGGGGCATGGCCTGGGGCCCGGCCGGAGCTCTGCGGGGCGTACTGATCGCGCAGGTCTACGCCTTCTATACGTGGATCCTGTGGCCCGTCCTCGTGCGCTCGGCATACCGTCAGGCCGCCTCGCGCCGTAGCTGGGCGAAGACCCGCAGGGAGGTCGTGAGCTGACGGTGATCGAGAGCGGCGAACACGAGTTCACGGAACCGGGTCGATCCGATCGACCAGGTCAGCCCGCCACTCGGCGGGCTCGTATGCCACGGTCCAGTACTCGACCTGTCGCTCGATCGCGTCTCCAGCCACCTCGCTGATCGCGATCGCTCTTGCCGGGCGCTCCCCGTCCGTGACGGTGAATTCAGTCACGGCTGTGTCGCCGTCGATGACGAGCCGGTGGATGTCGAATACCCATCGACCGGCGGCCGGGTAGCGCTCCTGGATCTGCGCCCATGCGTCCGGGTCCCTGATGCGCTCGCCGGTGCATGGCCACTCGATTACCGCCTTGGCCGCGAAGTGATCGGCCGCGCGGCGCCAGTCGTTCGCTTGCATCGCCTCCCAGAACGATTCCAGGACCGCTCTCGTTCGCATCGCCGACAGGCTACTTCGGCTGCAAGGATGTCGCTCGTGGCGATTCTGATCGAGCACCAGGCGTGAACGCCACCGGACCGGCAATCGTCGCGCCCGACTCCTTCAAGGGCACGTTCGCCGCATCGGAGGTCGCGTCCGCGCTGGCCGATGGCCTGCGGGCGGGCGGGATGGAGGCCGTGGAGCTGCCGATGGGCGACGGCGGCGAGGGCACGCTGGATGCACTCGTCGAGGCGCTCGGGGGCGAGTACCGCACCGCCACGGTGAGCGATCCGCTTGGGCGGCCGATCGACGCCCGTTTCGGGCTGCTGCCCGACGGCCGCGCTGTCGTGGAGATGGCGCAGGCGAGCGGACTCGGACTGGTGGCGGAGGACGAGCGCGACGCCTGGGTGGCGTCCACGCGTGGCACTGGGGAGCTGATCGCTGCCGCGACGGCGGCCGGAGCCGACACCGTGGTGGTCAGCGTCGGGGGCAGCGCGACCACCGACGGCGGTGCCGGTGCGCTCGAGGCGCTGAAGGAGGCCGGCGTCGAGCCCGACGCTCGAGGTTGTCTGCGACGTGCGCACTGCGCTGGGAGGACTCCCCGAGCACGTTCGGCCCGCAGAAGGGAGCCGACGAGGCGATGGTGAGGCGCCTCGAGGAGCGCCTCGATGCCCTTGCCGCCAAGGCGCCCCGCGATCCTCGTGGCGAGCCGATGACGGGCTGCGCGGGCGGGCTCTCGGGTGGCCTGTGGGCCTTCCGTGGCGCCACGCTCGTGCCGGGTGCCGCCTTCGTTCTCGACGTGCTCGACTTCGACGCGCAGCACGCGGAGCGGCCTTCGTGGTGACGGGCGAGGGGAGGCTCGACAAGCAGACGCTCGCGGGCAAGGCGGTCGGCGAGCTGGCTTCACGCTGTCGCGCATGCCGGACGTGCCCTGCCATGCCGTGGTCGGCAGCACCGAGCTCGACGATCTCACTGAGATCGAGCTCGCCAGCGTCCGCGAGGCGACCACGCTCGAAGAGCTGGAGCGGGCAGGCCGGGAGCTGGCTGGGGAGCCCTAGCCCGCGCGGTCAGTCTTGGACCGTCTGGCCCTCGATCTCCTCGATCAGAAAGTCGTAGGCGGGCAACGTCAGGAACTCCACGAACTCATCCGCCAGCGCCACCTGCTCGAACAGGCCTCGGGATGCCTCCGGGCGGCCCTCCGATTCGAACCAGTCGTCGTCGTCGATCTCCTCGCGGATCTGCTCGAGCTGCTCCTCCTCGATCTCGCGCACGAGCTCAGCGGTGACCGCGCGGCCGTCGTCCAGCTCGGCGCCGTGCCGAATCCATTGCCACACCTGTGATCGCGCGATCTCGGCCGTGGCCGCGTCCTCCATGAGCCCGTAGATGCCCGCGGCGCCGTTACCCCGCAGCCATGAGGAGATGTACTGGATGCCAACGTTCACGTCGCTGCGCAGGCCCTCGAGCGTGATCTCGCCGGGGGTCGCAGGGATGTCGAGCAGGTCGGCGGCCGATACCGAGACGTCCTCCCGCCGGCGATCGAGCTGGTTGGGCCGCTCGCCCAAGACCTCGTCGAACTCCTCCGTTGCGCCGCCGACCATGTCGGGGTGTGCGACCCAGGTGCCGTCGAAGCCGTCCCCGGCCTCGCGGCTCTTGTCCTCGCTCAGCTTCTCCATGGCCTCGCGATTGGCCTCCTCATCCGTGCGGCTGGGGACGAAGGCGGCCATCCCGCCCATCGCGTGGGCGCCGCGCCGGTGGCAGGTCTTTACGAGCAGCTCGGTGTAGGCGCGCATGAAGGGGACGGTCATCGTCACCGAGTTACGGTCGGGCAGCACGAACTCGGGTCGCTCGCGAAAGCACTTGATCGCGCTGAACATGTAGTCCCAGCGCCCTGCGTTGAGCCCGGCTGAATGATCGCGGAGCTCGTAGAGGATCTCGTCCATCTCGAATGCGGCGGGGAGGGTCTCGATCAGGACGGTGGCCTTGATCGCCCCCCTGTCGATTCCGAGCGAGTCCTGGGCGAACTCGAACACGTCGTTCCACAGGCGGGCCTCGAGGTGGCTCTCCATCTTCGGCAGGTAGAAGTACGGCCCGCTCCCTGCGTCGAGCAGGCTGCGGGCATTGTGGAAGAAGTAGAAGCCGAAGTCGCAAAGCCCGCCCGCGATCGGCTCTGCCGTCCACGAGCAGGTGCTTCTCGGGCAGGTGCCAGCCCCGGGGACGGACCAGGAGGGTGGCCACCTCGTCGTCGAGCTCGTACTCCTTGCCCTCATCGCGAGGTGAACTCGATCGTGCCCGCGATCGCGTCGGAGAGGTTCACGTGACCGCCGATCATGTTCTCCCACGTCGGCGAGTTTGAGTCCTCGAAATCCGCCATGAAGCCTCTCGCGCCCGAGTTGAGAGCGTTGATCACCATCTTGCGTTGCGTCGGGCCCGTGATCTCCACCCGCCGGTCTTGGAGGTCCGCCGGCGCCTCGGCAACGCGCCAATCGCCCTCACGCACCTCGCGGGTCTCGCTCGAGGAAGTCGAGCGTTCCGCCGCCGGCGATGCTCGGCGCGGCGCTCCTCACGCTCGCGCAAGAGCTCCCGACGGGTGGGCTCGAAACGCTCGTGCAGCTCGCCGACGAAGGCGAGCGCGTCATCGGTCAGGACCTCGTCGAAGCGGTCCTCCATTGGCCCCCGGATCTCGATGCTCAATTCGGACGTCCTCCCTCGATAGACAGTGCAAGCAGCTCCACGGGGTGGTAAACGCGCAGTTCTCCGGCCGAGCCTCTCGCTGTGCGCGGCGATCTGAAGCGCGCACCCGGGGTTACCCGCGATCACGGCCTCGGCCTCGGTGGCCAGGAGGTTGCGCGCCTTGCGTTCGCCAAGCTCGGCGGCCGGCTCCGGCTGGAGCATGTTGTAGACGCCGGCCGAGCCGCAGCAGAGCTCCCACTCCTCGGGCTCGACCAACTCGAGGCCTGGGATCTGGGAGAGCAGCTCACGTGGCTGGGCTCGCACCCCCTGGGCATGCGCCAAGTGACAGGCGTCGTGGTAGGCGGCTCGCAACCTGACCGGGTGACGCGGCGCCCTCGGCTCGTCCTCGTTCAAGAGCTCCGTTACGTCTTGGACCTTCTCCGAGAACGCCTCCGCGCGATCGGCCCAGTCTGCGTCGTCGCGCAGGAGGTGCCCGTAGTCCTTCATCGCGGAGCCACAGCCGGCCGCGTTCACCACCACGTAGTCGAAAGCCTCAAAGGCGTCGATCGTCCGCTTGGCCAACTCGGTGGCCTCCTCGTCGTAGCCCGAGTGCAGTTGCAGAGCACCGCAGCAGCGGGGCTCGCGCAGGGCGGAGACCTCGTATCCCTCGGCGGCCAGCACGCGCGCGGTGGCAAGGTTGACGTCGCGGAAGAACACCCGTTGCACACAGCCCTGAAGCAGCGCAACCCTGGCTCGTCGCGGGCCCGAGGCGGGAAATGTCCGCGGCAGCTCTCGCAGGGAGGACTCGAGTGGCGTGTGAGGGGTGAGCGCGGCGAGTGCACGGAGCCGTGGAAACCGCCCGAGCAGGGGGCTCCGGGCGGCGAGCCGGTCGAGTCCGAGGCGGCGGCCGAGGGCGATCAACGGCGCCAGCGCACGCAGGCGCCCCGGGTGGGTGAAGGTCTCGAACAGGAAGCGCCGGAACAGCCGATCGGCCGGAGCGCGCTCGGTGTTTCGCTCCACCTGCGCGCGCGTGTCCTCGATCAGCTTGTCGTACTGGACGCCCGAGGGGCACGCGGTGACGCACGCCATGCATCCGAGGCACTGGTCGATGTGAGTGACAAGCTCGGGGGACATCTCGCTGCCCTCCTCGAGACCCGCACGCATCAACACGATCCGGCCTCGAGGTGAGTCCATCTCCTCGTTCCAGAGGTTGTACGTGGGACAGGTGGTGAGACAGAAGCCGCAATGAACGCAGTCGTCGATCAGCTCCGTGCTCGGGGGGCCGGATCTCGTCGAAGGCGCGAGTCGCTGCCATCAGATGCCTCCCACGAAGACGCCGGGACGCATGATTCCCAGCGGGTCGAAGCGCTCCTTGACGCGTGCGGCGAGCGCCAGCCGTCCCGGGTCGCGCTCGTCCCAAACGTCAAGCGCCCGGCGGACCGTCTCCGGCGCGTCGAGCACCACGCACTGGGAAGGGCTCAAGACGGTGGCGCAGCTCGCCGACCGCAGCCGCGGCGCCATCCTCATCGAGACCTTCGAAGGCGAGCCACGAGACGCCGAGCGCCGCCCGCCCGACGAGCGTCCCGTTCAGGCGCTCAGCCTCCCGCGCCAACTCAGGGAGCTGCGTCTGCACGCCCGCCACCCGCACCACGACGCCGTCTGGCAGGCGCTGCAGCGACCGCTGCTCGGCCCACACCGCGGCATCGTCTTCGACCGGCTCACCCTCGCCGGCGAGCTTGGCCGCCGCCTTTGCCTGGTCGGAGGCCGCGGCGCCGGCGAAGCGCGCAAGTACGGCGCCGGAGCCAGACGACCAACGCACATCGAGCGCCTCCATCTCCAGGTTTGCGTGCGCCAGCTTTGCGGCCAGGGCGCCGAGCTCATCGGGCGTCCCGGCGTCCAAGCGCAGCGTCACGCGCTCGCGCAGCGGATGCAGGCGAACGGAAACCCGCAGGATCAGGCCGAGCGTGCCGAACGATCCTGCGAGGAGCTTCGCCAGGTCGTATCCAGCGACGTTCTTGATCACCTTGCCCCCCGCCCTCGCGATGGTGCCGTCGGCAAGGACCATCGTCATACCCACCACCAGGTCCCGGGCGGCCCCGTAGCGATGCCGCAAGCGGGCCCGAGTCGCCGCTCGCCACCACGCCGCCGATCGTGGCCTCCTCATCGGCGCCCAACGGCGGGTCGAGCGCCAGCATCTGGTCAGCTTCCGCGAACCTCGCCTGAGCCGCCGCCAGCGACGCGCCGGCGTCGAGCACCGCCGTCAGATCGCCCTCGTTGTGCTCGACCACATCGCTCAAGCTCGCGGTTGAGAGCTCAAGGCCGGCGGGCTCACCGATCCCGCCCCACCCCAGCTTGGTGCCGGCCCCGGTGGGGCACACGCTCGTTTTCTCCTCTGAGCAGCGCCGCAGCAGCTCGGCGGCCTCCTCGTGGGAGGCCGGGGTCTCGCGGGTCACGGTGCCGGAGGCCAAGTCAGAATCGCTCCGCGATACCTGCGGCCTCGAGCGGGTGCTGACGATACGGGCCGGGCACCTCGCCGCAGAGCCGCGGCGTCGGCATCACCTTCCCTGGATTCGCGAGGCCGTCCGGGTCGAATGCGCAGCGCAGGCGCTGAAAGGTCGCGAGATCCGGCTCGGAGAACATGCTTGGCATGTAGCGCTTCTTGTCCACGCCGACCCCATGCTCGCCCGTGATCGAGCCACCGGCATCGACGCAGGCCTCCACGATCAGCCCCGCGAGCTCCTCCGCCCGCTCCGGCTCCCCCTCCTTGGTGCCGTCGTAGAGGACCAGCGGGTGCAGGTTGCCGTCGCCGGCGTGGAACACGTTGGCCACCCGGAGGTCGTGCTCTGCCGCCAGCTCCTCGATCTGGCGAAGGACCTCCGGGAGCTTCGTCCGCGGAATCACGCTGTCCTGCACGTAGTAGTTGGGCGCGATCCGGCCCATGGCCGCGAACGCTGCCTTTCGCGCCTTCCAGATCAGCTGCCGCTCGGCCTCGTCCTCCGCCACCCGAATCGATGTCGCGCCGCTCGCATCGCAGACCTCCTTGACCTCCTCGAAGCCGGCGTCGCACTCGTGCTCGGAGCCATCGAGCTCGACCACGAGCGCCGCGCCGGCGTCGGTGGGATAGCCGGCGTGAGTGGCGCCCTCCGCCGCCTTGATCGAGAGCTTGTCCATCATCTCCATGGCGCCGGGGACCATGCCTCTCGAGACGATTGCCGACACTGCCTCACCGGCTTCTGCGGTGGAGGGAAAGAAGGCCACGAGCGTGCGGACGCTCTCCGGGTTCGGGATCACCCGCAGCCAGATCTTCGTCGCGACGCCAAGCGTGCCCTCGGATCCCACGAAGGCGCCGAGGAGGTCGTAGCCCGATCGGTCGAGCTCCTTACCGCCGACCTGCACTCGCTCTCCGTCCGCAAGGACCAGCTCGAGGCCTGTCACGTAATTCGTCGTGAAGCCGTACTTGAAGCAATGCGCGCCGCCCGAGTTCTCGGCGACGTTCCCGCCGATGGAGCAGACGATCTGGCTGGAGGGATCGGGGGGATAGAAGTGATCCGGCCCGACGGCCTTGGAGACGTCGAGGTTCGTCACGCCTGGCTCCACCACCACCCTCTGGTTGAGAAGGTCGACGTCGAGCACGCGATTCATCCGCGAGAGCACGATCAGGACACCCTCCTCCAGGGGCATCGCCCCTCCGGAGAGCCCGGAGCCCGCGCCGCGCGCGACCCAGGGCACCTGCGCGTCAAAGCACGCCCGCACCACCCGCTGAACCTCGTCGGCCGAGTCCGGCAGGACCGCGGCGCGGGGGATCTGTGCGTACTGGAGGAGTCCGTCCGACTCGTAGGTCTTGAGCTGATGCGGATGCGTGTAGACGTGCTCAGGGCCGCAGATCGACTCGAGCTCCCCGATCAGGCTTTGGCCGTTGTCAGACAACCATCCAGGAGAGTACGTCAGTCGATTGGAGGTAAACGATCACGCACATGATGAGCGTCAGGACCACGCTCCAGAACAGCACGCGGCGGAAGATGTCGCCCTCCTTGCCGGCCAGCGCCACGGCCGCCGCGCCGATCGCCAGGTTCTGAGGCGAGATCATCTTGCCGAGCACGCCGCCGGAGCTGTTGGCGGACGCGAGCAGCACCTCGGAAAGCCCGGCCTTCTGGGCGGCTTCGACTTGCAGGGCTCCGAAGAGCGCGTTCGATGAGGTGTCCGAGCCCGTGACGGCCACCCCCAGCCAGCCGATGATGGACGAGAGGAAGGCCAGGATGCCGCCTGCGCCGGCGATCCATTGTCCAAGCGTGGTGGTCATGCCGGTGAGGTTCATGACGTAGGCCAGGCCCAGGACCGCCATCACCGTGACGATCGCTGCCTTCAGCTGATTGAGGGTCGCGCCGTAGGAGCGCAGCGCGTCGCCGAAGCCGATTCGCAGCACGGCCATCGTCAAAAGGCCGCAGAACAAGACGACCGTGCCGGGGGTATCCCAGAAGGAGAAGGCGAAGGTCACTGCCGACGCCGGCTCGCCCTCGGGGGTAACGACGTCGAGCCCGGGCCATTGGAAGCCGTTCACGGTCTCGGCGTTGGTGTCGTACCCGGTGCCGCCCGAGAACTCGAACAGGGCCTGCTTGACCGGCTCGACGAGCTTCACGATCGCGAAGACCACGACGATGATGATGTAAGGGGCGTACGCCTCGAGCTTCTCGCGGGTCGAGTCCTCCTTCTGATCGCGCAGGCGCACGTTGCGCTCGAGCGCCGGGTCGTGACCCTCGGCGCCGGCCATCGCGGGCTGGGCGCCACCGTTGGACTCGTCGGATTCGCCGATCAGGGGCTCGGAGGGCTTCCAGAAGCGCAGGAGGCCGACGAGGAAGACCGTGGAGACGAGCGCGGCGATGATGTCCGTCAGCTCCACAGAGATGTAGTTGGAGCAGACGAACTGCGCGATCGCGAAGGTGATTCCGGCCGTGAGGGCTGCCGGCCAGGTCTGCCGGATACCCCTGGCACCGTCCACCACGCCGACCAGCACGAGCGGCACGATCAGGGCCAGGAAGGGAGTCTGGCGCCCGACCATGGCGCCCAGATCCTCGATCGGCAGGCCGGTCTGAGCCGAGAGCGTCACGATCGGAGTGGCGATGGAGCCGAAGGCCACCGGAGCGGTGTTCCCGATCAGCGACAGCGCCACCGCCTTGAGCGGCGAAAAGCCGAGCGCCAGCAGCATCACGGAGGTGATCGCCACCGGGGTGCCGAACCCGGCCAACCCCTCGATCAGCGCGCCGAACGAGAAGGCGATGATGATCGCCTGGATGCGCTGGTCGTTCGAGATCGTGGCGAAGGAACGGCGAAGCACGGCGAAGTGCCCCGTCTTCTCGGTCATGTTGTAGATCCAGACCGCGTTGATCACGATCCACATGATCGGAAACAGGCCGAAGGCCGCACCCTCGAGGCCCATGTTGAGCGACTGGCCCACGGGAACGTCGTAGACGGTGAGGGCGACCACGATCGCCACGCCGAGCGCTGCGATGCCCGCGAGCCACGCGGTGACTCGGAAACCGCCGAGGAGCACGAAAAGGGCGATCAACGGAAGCGCCGCGAAGATCGCGCTGGCGCCGAGAGAATTGCTGACCGGGTCGAAGACCTGCTCGTACAAGCTCGCTCCTCCTTCCGAAGCTTCGTCCCCGCGCGGGCGTTGTTCGAAACGTCCAGATGCCAGGTGGTGCGGTCGTTGATATCCCTACTGGCGGATGAGCCGCGGTGTTTTCGTTGCCCCCTTCGACGAGCTCTCAGAGCCGGCGCTCGTCGCTCGCCTTGCGGCGCGCGCCGAGGAACGCGGGTGGGACGGCTTCTTCGTCTGGGATCACGTCCGCTACCGGGAGCCGGTGCGGGCGCTGGCCGACCCCTGGATCACGCTCGCGGCCGTGGCGCTCGCGACGGAAAAGCTGCGAATCGGCGCGTTGGTGACGCCCTTGGCACGCCGTCGCCCCCATCAGCTGGCACGCGAGACCGTCACGCTCGACCGCTTGTGCCAGGGCCGGCTTGTCCTGGGCGTCGGCCTTGGCAGCGACCGCAGCGGCGAGTTCGATCCCGCCCGGTTTGGGGAGGAGGGCGCTCCGCGGGCCCGTGCGCGCCTTCTCGATGCGGGCCTGGAGCGCCTCTCCGCCTATTGGGATGGAGAGTTCGAACCGCCGCCGGTCCAGCGCCCGCGCATCCCGGTGTGGGTGGCTGCCCGCTGGCCGCACCGCCGGCCCCTGAGCCGAGCCGCTCGCTGGGACGGTTTGTTCCCGATCGAGCTGCCCGGCCCGGAAGCGCTGGCGGAGCTGGCCGCCGAGGTCGAGGACCTGCGGCCGGACGATTCAACCGGGCCCTTCGACCTCGTGGTCACGAACCCGGCCGGCGCCGATCCGGGCCCGTGGGTCGAAGCGGGCGCCACCTGGTGTCTCACCGGCTTCGGACCGCAACCGACGGTTGCCGAGGTACAAGAGGCGATCGACGCCGGGCCCTAGGCCCGAGCGGCGCCAGCTGGTCTCGAACCGGCGGAGACCCCCAGGGGCGTGGCGTGCGCCCTAAACCGCGCGCACGTTCGCCGCGCGTGGCCCCTTGTCGCTCTCCTCGGTCTCGTAGGAGACCTTGGCGCCCTCTTCGAGGGTCCGGAAGCCCTCGGCGTCGATGGCACTCTGGTGGACGAAGAGGTCGTTAGAGCCGTCGTCGGGCGTAATGAAGCCGAAGCCCTTCTGATCGCTGAACCACTTGACTGTTCCCTCTGGCATCTGTCCCTCCGTTGAATTTGCTGCGAACCACTCGGCCCGGCCTTGAGTGCGGCATCCTTCCAGTTCAGCCTCCTCGTTGTCACGCGCCCCCTCGTTCCACGCCTCCGACACCCGCCGGGACGACACCGAGCGCGGGCCCTAGGTGGGGATCGGCTTTGCCTCCTCCCAACCGGGGGGCGCGGTCGTCGTCTGCGTGATCCGTGCGATCAGGCCGTCGGCGAACTCGACGATCTGCCCCGCCTGGACGTCCAGGGGCACGCCGCCGCGCTGTGCCGTGCCCACCGCTCGGAAGGTGACCAGGAGCGCTCCATCGTCTCGCTCGCGGATTTCTTCGATCCGCGGGGACCAGTCCGGGAAGATCTCGCGCAGTGAGGCGATGAGCGAGCGCAAACCGTCGTGGCCCTCGTAATGGGTGGTGCCGAAGGCCAGCCCCAGCTCGCCCAGAATCCATTCACAATCGGGGGCATAGAGCGGCAGGATGACGTCGGGGTCAAGGCCCTCGAAGGCGACGTACGAACGTTCCAGCAGATCGACGCGCCAATCAGTCACGCCGCCACGTTAGTACGACCGCGCGGACGAGCTCAGCTCGCCGTCAGCCGCAGTTGGGCCAAGGGCTCGAGCCCTGGCGCTGCTTCAGCTTGATCGCGACGACGGCCTGGGTCTTCCAGGTGTGGCGATGCGGGTCCCCGCCCGGCGACTTCGGTGAGCTCCGCCAGGTTGACTTCAAGAACTGAAAAGCGCCGTGGTAGGCGCCGCCGCCCCCGTGAATCCTTGGGTTGCCCCCCGACTCGCAGTTGCTGGTGCGGTGGGCCCAGCGGTGCTGCTTGTGCGACATCTTGTTCCACATGCGCTCATAGCGGTCGGGCGTGCCGTTGCCACCGCCGCCCCCGTTGCCGCCTCCGCCTCCGCCAATCCCGCCGGAGCCGGCGAGGGCGGTCGTGCCGAGCACGGGGGTTATCACCAGCACGGCGCCGAGAACGAGCATCGCCATGCGATCGGAGCGACCGCGGAGCCACTTGCTCCGGCCGGTCTTCGCTTCAGTTTGGTTGCCCCGCGGGGCGCTGCCTTCGTTCATTCATCTCTCTCGACGGCTTACGGGGTTAGCTGACGGGCTCGCGCCGAAAGAGCTGGCGCTACGCGGCAGATGCCGCAGATTCGCCCCGACAAGTGGGTCCCCCGCTTCTCGCGATATGTGGCGAGAACTCAGCGGTGAAGTCGCGGGACCCTAGCAGAATCTTGCAAGAAGATATGCAAAGCGTGAGCGGATGCTCATCTAGCGGCGCGCTGATCCACGGCCCGATGGCCGGCGTAGGACACCCCAGCGGGGCAACACCAAATCAGGCATTGGAGTTAGGCAGATGAGTTCCAGAACCTCCGAGCCGCGGAGCGCCATTGCGCGCATTGCGGCCGATCCGGTTTCGCGGCGGCGCTTCTTCGCGGTCAGCGGCGGTACCACCGCAGTCGCGGTCCTCGCGGCCTGCGGCGACGACGACGAAGAGATGGCGAGCGAAAGCTCCACCACCACCGAGGACATGGCCGCCCAGTTCGGTGAGGGCGACCTCGGGATCGTCAACTACGCGCTGACGCTCGAGTATCTCGAGGCCGACTTCTATGACCAGGTCGCGAAGAGCGGACTGTTCAAGGGAGACGACCTCGCATTGATCGAAGCCATCGGTCAGAACGAGCAGGAGCACGTCGCGGCGCTCGAGGCGACGGCCAAGGACCTCGGGGAGCCGGCGAAGGCCCCTGAGACCAGCTTTCCACTCGACGACGCGATGTCGGTGCTCGAGCTGGCCGCGACGGTGGAGAACCTCGGAGCGGCCGCCTACCTGGGCCAGGCCGCGGCAATTGAGGATCCGGCCATCCTGGGAGCTGCGCTCTCCATCCACTCGGTCGAGGGCCGTCACGCGGCAGCGCTCAACACGCTGACGGGCCAGTCGATCGTTCCCGACGGCGCCTTCGCCAAGCCAGCCGACATGGAGACGGTTCTGGCAGAGGTGCAGCCGTTCATCGCCTCTTAGGCGAGCGGTAGAGAGAAAGGAGTCAGACATGGCTGGTGAAACCATTAAGAACCCGCAGCTCGCCGCGATCGAGATCGAGGAGATGAGCCGCGGATCGGTGATCATGAAGGGGGTCCTGGCCGCCGGTGCGCTCTATGGCGCGACGGCCGCGGGCCCGATCGTGAAGCGCGCCTTCGGCCAGGGCGCGAGCGGCGACGTTGACATCGTCAACTTCGCGCTCACGCTCGAGTACCTCGAGGCCGCGTTTTATGAGCAGGCGCTCGCAGAGGTCCCCGGGCTCAGTGGCGAGCTCAAGGATCTCGCGACCGAGATTCAGGGCAACGAGGCCGAGCACGTCGCTGCCCTCGAGGCGACGGTGAAGGATCTCGGCGGCAAGCCCGTCGCGGCCCCGAAGGTCGACTTCGGCAAGGCGTTCGCGAGCGAGGACGCGTTCCTCGAGCTCGCGCAGACCTTCGAGGACACCGGGGTCAGTGCGTATAACGGCGCGGCGCCGATGATCGAATCGAAGGATGTGCTCGGGGCGGCCGGCACCATCGTGCAGGTCGAGGCCCGGCATGCGGCCGCGATCGCACTCCAGCGCGGGGAATCACCCTCGCCTCAGGCGTTCGACCCGGAGCTCTCCGAGGACGAGGTCCTAAAGGCGGTCATGCCCTTCGTCAAGAGCTAGCACCCGTACCAGTACCCACACCTCCTCAAATGGGGCCGGTCGCCACGGGGCGGTCGGCCCCATCTCCTCTTTAGCGGGTCGAAGGGCCAGATTCCGTGGGCGCCCCGCGCCGGCGCGCCCTGCCGTTGCCGGCGCGAGGCCCGGCCCCGTTGCCGGTCCCGTTGCCGGCCCCGTTCAACGGCACGCGCTGGAGGCGGGGTGCCTGCTGCGGTGCGGCCGGCTCCGGTGCCGACTCCTGGCGCTCCGCCTCGTACTCCGCAAGGGTCACCCGCACTCGGCGCTTTCGCCACCACTCGGCGGCGAAGTAGCTGCCGACCACGAAGGCGAAGGCGAGAGCCTGAGCCACGAGCGTCTCGACCGTGGGAAAGACGCCGAGCCAGGTTCCCATCCAAAGCGGGAACTCGACGTCGATCGGGGTGATCGAGAGCCAGCCCACGCCCTGGAGCGTGCGCACAGTGTTGCCGACCAGGACCACCAGGACGAGCGCGATCAGGACGCCTGTGACCACGAGCATCCGCTTGTAGGGGAGCTTCTGCTCCAGCTTGAAAGTGACCACGCCAATGGCCGCGGTCGCGACCAGCCCGAGGGCGACGCCCGCGATCACCACGCCCGTGCCCGAGCTCAGCTGCAGCGCCTGCAGGAACAGGACGGTCTCGAAGCCTTCGCGCAGAACGCTCGAGAAGCCCAGCAGATAGAGGCCCGCCACAGTCACGGCACCGGCACCGGCCGCCGCGGCAGCCCCGGCGAGCTTCATTCCGCGCTTGCGGTGCCCTGAGATCCACTCCGTCCAGTACACGCGGTGAAAGAACCAGTTCATGACGAGGAGCAGCACCCCGATCGCGACGATCCCGACGACCGCTTCGAGCTTCTCTCCGTACTGCGAGAGCGAGTCCAAGAGGAACAACGAGGCGATGAAGAGCAGGACGCTCGCCGGCAGCGCCAGGAGAGCGCCCCTGTAGACGGGCCGGCGCAGCTGCCGGTTTGCCCCGATCATGCTCGCGGTGATCGCGGCGATGATCAGGATGGCCTCGAGGCCCTCGCGGAAGACGATCGTCGCGGCGTTGGTGATCACCGTTGCATCGCTGGCGCCGTCGCCGGTTTGTGCACGGGCGTCGTCGAGTGCCTCGTCGAGCTCGAGCCGCGTGGCGCGGATGTCGCTCGCCGGCGCGTTGTCGGCGATCAGCTCGCCCAGCCCGTCGACGCCCCGGGCGCCGTACCAGACGAGCCCCTCCACCTCGGCGACGAGCTGCGGGTCGAACGCCCGCAGCTTCGGCTCGGGGCCGAACTCGAAGAACGCGTAGGCCGAGAGCCGCGCCTGCTCGGCCTGGTCGTATTCGCTGGCCGAGACGGCAGCCTCCATCTGATCGAGGGAGATGTCGACGAGGTCGAAATCAGCCTCGTCGGTCGACTCCTTCCACTCGGCCGGGAAGATCTCGTCGAGCGTCGCCGACGCCTCGGCCTCGATGGAGTCGACCTCCTCCTGAGAGACCACGTCGCCGCCCTCGCTCGCCTCTGTGGCGATCCCGCGCAGCTCGCTGAGGGCGTCCTCGACGCTCGTCACCGCGGCGGGGTCGCGCTCGTCGAGCACGGGCTCGAGGTCGTCGAGCGCCGCCTGGGCCCCGTCGGCGAAGGCGAGCATCTCCTGCATCTCGAACGGCACGGTGAGGCGCCCGTCCTCGGTCCCGTGGTCCCATTCCACCGGGACTAGCTCGAGGAACCGGGTGAGCTGCGCCGCGCGGCGCGCCTGCTCCTCGGGCGTGAAGGGGGCGGCGGTAAACCCGTCGAGCCGCTCGCGCACCTCACGCGTTGCCGCGACAAAGCCCTGTGCGTCGCCGGCGGTCGCGGTGCGCTCGAGCTCGGCAAAGGCGCGATCGGCCTGCCCACGTTCCACGGCGCCGCGCAGCTTCGCGTACTCCGCGTCGAGGATCAGCCAGTAGCCGCGCACCAGCGCGGCCGACTCCGCGAGCGCCGGCCCATAGTCGTCGCTCGCCTCGCGCTCGGCCTCGGCGAGGTAGTCGGCGAGCCGTGCCTGGTAAGCGTCGAGGAGGTCCTTCTTCACCTGGATGGCGGCTTCGCCGGGAGAGCTCTCCTGCACCTCGAGGGCGTCGAGCGCCGCCGTCGCGTCGATGCCCGGGCGGGTAAAGCGCGTCGCCTCGCGGAAGTCGCGCACGAGCAGCCATCGGCGGGCGGTCTCGACATCGCCGCGCCGCACAGCGTCGAGCGTGACGGCGTATGCACCGCGCCGGATGGCGGCGATCAGCTTGCCGCGCGCAGCGGCGAGCGTCGTCTCGTCGCCCGCGACGAATGCTCGCCGGGCCGTCGCGAGCGCTGCTCGGGCCGAGCGCATCGCCTCTGGATCCTCGGCCTCAATCTCAGCCGCGAGCGAGGAATCGAAGGCCTCGCGCGCTAGCCCCACCGACCCAGCCGGCGATTCGTCGAGCAGCAGAGCAGTCTGTGCATCGAAGAGCGCCGAGCGCACCTGCTCGGCGGCCTTCCACGGCGGCCGCTCAGCCGCCGTGGCGGGCATGGGAAGGACAAGCGCGGCGAAAGCGGTGGCCAGGCCGATGGCCCAGCGCTTTCGATTTCGCCGCAATCCCACCATCGGCCTACGTCTGCAACTCGATTCCGAGCCGCTGCGCGGCCTGCGTTACCTGTCCGGCGATCGCCTCGGCCTGGCGCTGTGCCTCGGAGCCCAGCGTGTCGGCCTGCTCGGCGGTGTACTGCTTGCCGGCCTCCTCGCGATCTCGCAGCTCCTCGACGTAGGCCAGCAGGTCATCCAGGGCCTTGCCGGTCTGCCGTGCCTGAGCGGGATCCTCCTCGGCGATCACCGGCTCGATCTCGTCGTAGGTGAACTGGATCCCCTCGAGAATGTCGGCGATGTCGGAGAGCCTCGAAGCGGCCACGAAGCCGAGCTCGGTCGCGTCCTCCTCGGCGATGAACCGGGAGTTCTTCCAGGCCTCGAAGTACTCGCTCATCGTTGGGGTCATGACGGTGACCGCGGTCAGCGCATCGGAGGGCGTCGCCTCGAACTCGTTCGCGTCGGCGTCGAGGTCGTCGGCCAGCTCGTCGAACTTCTCGGTCATCGCCGCGAAGATGTCGGCGTCGGGAACGCCCTCTCCGAACTCCTCCTGGCCGTCGCCATCGATGTCCTGCTTTACGTCCGCGGTGAAGTCCGGGTTTGTGCCGTAGATCGCGGTTTCGGTGACGAAGAAGGCGTTGCCCGGCTGCTCCAGCGTCTCGCCGTTCGGCAGCTCGAGTGAGAACGAGACGGCGCTCTCGGGATCCGATGCGTCGGAGCCGGCGTCGATGTCGACGTCGTACTGGGCCAGCCTGGGAACGCCCGCGACCACGCCCTCCATCTCCTCATAGGCCGGGTTGGCGATCTCGAACGCCGCCTTCGACTCGGTCATGATCCGCTCGACCTCGTCGCCGTGCTCGGAGAGCAGCGCCTCGTAGTCGAAGTCGACCGACTCCGCAAGCTCGTAGTACTCCGCGCCGAGGGTCTTCAGCTTCTCCGTCTGGGCGGCGAGATCCGCCGAGTGGTCGGTGAGGTAGCTCTCGACGGCCGTCAGGTCGGCGCTGGCCTCGCCGGACGACTCGCTCTCGCTGCTCTCATCGTCGTCTCCGCACCCGGCGACGCCGAGCGCCATCGCGCTCAGCACCATCGCAAGCCGCCGCTGTCCAGCGCCGCCGATGCGCGCGCACTTTCCATCAATCGTTCCGCCTCGAGCCAACGTTGGCCTCCCATAGTGTGCAAATGTACTTAGGCGTGCCTAATTAGGGCAGCCTAATACATCTCGAGGCAATCCCGACGGCTGAGGTCGGGGTTCTAGCCGTTCTCGGGCGCGTTCGTTCGCAGGCGCTCTGCCGCCTCGAGCGCCGCTTCGTCGTGGAGGTGGCAGAGCACGCGCGCGTTGCCCGCCGGCAGATTGCGGGGTACCTGCCCCTCGTGAAAGCGAACGGTCACGGCGTTGCCGTCGCTGTCCATCTCGGCGACGCCGCGCCAGAACGGGTCGTCAGGACTCTCGTTGCGAATCCGCTCGAGCACCGCCATCGCCTCCTCGGCGCCTCCCTCCGCCGGCGTGATCACGGCCTCGGTGCCGGGCTCGTCGAGGGAGTCGAGGTCACCGAAGAGCGCCTGCTCGGCCTCGTACTCGTCCTCCTCGAGCTTCGTCCAATGGGCTTCGAGCATCGTGCGCAGGTCTCGTGACTCCCACCCGCACACCTCGAAGGCCTTGGCGCACCGCGGGTGAAACGGACAGCCGAGGGGTGGCACGACCGCGTCGGGCACCTCACCCCGGGGGAGGTCGCGTGGGATCGATCGGGTGGGATCGGGCTCGGGAATGGCGCGCAGGAGCGCCTGCGTGTAGGGATGCTTCGGGTCGTCGTAGATCTCGGCCGAGGGCCCGATCTCGACGATCTTGCCCAGGTACATGATCGCGATGCGGTCGCAGAAGAACTTGGCGGTCGCGAGGTCGTGGGTGATGTAGATGTAGGTGAGGCCGAGCTCCTCCTTCAGCTCGAGCATCAGCTCGAGGATCTTCGCCCGCACGCTCATGTCGAGCATCGACACAGGCTCATCGGCGATCAGGAGCTCGGGGCCGAGGATGATCGCCCGCGCGAGCACCGCACGCTGCTTCTGACCGCCCGAGAGGTCGCCGAGCTGCTTGTCCATGAACTGCTCGGCCGGCGCGAGACCCACCCGCTCGAGGGCCCCTACAACTCGGCGGTTGATCTCGTCCTCGTCCTCCGCAAGCCCGTGAAAGCGCAGCGGATCGCCCACGGAGGCACCGATGGTGAGCGCCGGGTTGAGCGATGCGTGGGGGTCCTGGAAGACGATCTGCAGACGTCGGCGCAGGTGGCGAAAGTCCGTCTCGCTGAGGCCGACGAGCTCGTCCCCGTCCAGCCGGATCGAGCCTTCGCTCGCCTGTACGAGGCCGAGCAGGGTCCGCCCGAGGGTGGTCTTGCCCGAGCCTGACTCGCCCACGATGCCGAGCACCTCGCCCCGCTCCAGGCTGAAGTCGACGCCGTCGACGGCTTTGACAGAGCCGGCCTCGCGACCGCGCAGCCGATCCACGAACGACCCTCGCAGCGAGTAGTGCGTATAGAGGCCGCCGACCTCGAGTAGTGGCTCGGTCTTCGCGGCGGGTTCCGCAGTCTCGGTCGTGCTCATCTCACGCCTCCTCCGCGAGCGCGATCTCCTCGCGTTCGAGCGGCTCGGTGCCACGGTCGGGGATTTCGTCCTCCGGCCCGTGCAGCCAGCACTCCACGCGTTGTCCGCTCTCGAGCCGGACCTCGATCGGATGCTTCTCGGCGCAGACCTTCATCGCGTTCGGGCAGCGCGGGTGAAATCGGCACGCGGGTGGTGGGTCGGAGAGGTCCGGCGGTGCTCCCGGGATGTAGTGAAGGCCTGTGGTGCGCAGTGAGATCGTCGAGCGCAACAGCTCCCGCGTGTACGGGTGCGCCGGATCGGTGAACACCTGTTTGGCGTTGCCCTCCTCGGCGATCCTGCCGGCGTACATCACGGCCACTCGGTCGCAGGCCTCGGCCACGATCCCGAGGTTGTGGGTGATCAGCAGCAGGGCGGTGTCGAAATTGCGCCGCAGGTCGGCCAGGATTCCGAGGATCTGCGCTTCGACGATCACGTCGAGCGCCGTTGTCGGCTCGTCGGCCACTACCACCTTCGGGCGCAGCACCAGCGCCAGGGCGATCATGATCCGCTGACGCATGCCTCCCGAGAACTCGTGCGGGTACTGCTTGAAGCGGGTGGGTGGGATGCCCATCCCCGATAGCGACTCGAGTGAGCGCCGGCGCATCTCGTCCGAGTCGAGCTCGGGCTCGTGAGCCTTCAGCGTTTCGAAGAAGTGATCTTGGATCGAGAGCAATGGGTCCAGGCGGGTCATCGGCTCCTGGAAGATCAGCCCCAGCTCGGGCCCCCGCATCTCGTGCATCTCCTTGGCGTCGATGTCGAGCAGGTTGTGATCGCGATACCGAACCTCGCCCGTGGTCGCGGCGCTCTCGGGCAGCAGCCCCAGGACGCCCCGGCCGAGCGTCGATTTACCGCAGCCGGACTCGCCCACGAGCCCGAGCGTCTCGCCTTCGCGGAGCTCGAAGGAGACGCCATCCACCGCTCGAACCGGGACACCCTCGGTCCCGTACCAGACTCGCAGGTCGCTCACAGAGAGGATTGGCTCATTCACGGCGAACCTCCGAGCTCGTCCCGGCACCGCCGGTGCCTTCGGGGGCAGGGCGCGGGACCGGCGCGGCTACCGCTGCGGGGATCTCCGGGCGCGCGATGCGCCGCGTGCGTATCAGCGGGTTGAGGACGTCGTTGAGCCCCTCGCCGACGAGCGTGAAGCCCGTTACGAGCAGCACAATCGCCATGCCCGGGAAAAGGCCGGTCCACCAGATGCCGGCGCCTGCGTCGTCGATCGCGCGCTGGAGGTCGTATCCCCACTCGGCCGCTTCGGTGGGCTGAATGCCGTAGCCGAGAAAGCCGAGGGCCGCCAGGGTGAGGATCGCGTCAGCGGCGTTCAGGGTGGCGATCGGGGGCACGTTCTGGATCACGTTCGAGAGCACGTACCTGCGGATGATCGTGCGTCGGGGGGCTCCCAGCGCCCGCGCCGCCTCGACGTAGGACTCCTCGCGAACGCTGATCACGTGGTTGCGCACCACCCTGAAGTACTGCGGGATGTAGACGGCGGTGATCGCGATCGCGGCCGTCAGCACTCCCTGGCCGAACGTATCGGAGAGCAGAAACGCGATCACGATCGCGAGCAGGAGATAGGGAAAGGCGAAGAGCGCATCGGTGATCAGGACCAACACGCGGTCGAGCCTGCCGCCGAGGTAGCCGGAGACTAGGCCCAGTGGCACCCCGATCACGAGCGAGAACGACGACCGCAAGGACCACGACCTCGATCGCCGTGCGCGAGCCCCAGACCACCCTGGAGAGCACGTCGGTGGACTGCACCGTGGTCCCGAAGAGATGCGCGCCGTCGGGCGCGTGCCTGCTTCGGGAACCGCACGCCGTCGGCGCTCGCCTGATCGAACCCGTATGGCGCGATCAGGGGCGCGAAGATCGCCAGGATGACGAAGAAGAGCACGAGCCCGACCCCGGTCAGCAGGATCCAGCGCGGCACGCCCTGTGCCTGGCGCGCCTGTCGCAGCCAGCGTGGCCCGCGCATCAGCCGACGCCTCCGCGCCATCAGTAACGCACCCTCGGGTCGACGAAGGCGTTGACGAGGTCGATGATCAGGGAGATGACGACTACCGCTAGGGCGAAGATGGTGATGATTCCCTGCACGGCGATGTAGTCGCGCTCGTTCAGGTAGCGCACCAACTCCGCCCCGATGCCCGGGCCAGTTGAAGGTCTGCTCGGTGAGAACCGCTCCTCCCAGCAGGATCGCGAACTGCAGCCCTGCGACCGTTACGACCGGCACCAGGGCGTTGCGGAAGGCATGGTTCATTACCACGCGGCGTTCGCTGACTCCGCGCGCCCGCGCCGACTCCACGTAGTCGCCCTTCATGGTCTGGAGCAGGTTCACCCGCACGAGGCGGATCAGCACGCCGCTCACCAACAGCCCGAGGGTGACGGCCGGAAGGATGAGGTGGGAGAGCACGTCCCAGAAGGCCGAGGGGTCCCCGGCGATGAGGGTGTCGATCAGGTAGAAGTAGCTGATCTTGTCGAGCTCGAACTCGACGATCGGGCTCGCGCGTCCCGAGCTCGGCAGCCACCCGAGCTCGCTCGCGAACAGAAGCTGTGCCAGAAAGCCGGTGAAGAAGACCGGCGCGGCGTAGACGACGATCCCGAACATGCGCCCGCTGATATCGATCCACGTGTCGCGGTAGCGTCCGGCCAGGAGGCCGATGGGGATCCCGACCGCGAGCGCGACCGCGAACGCGGCGAGGGTGAGCTCGAGCGTCGCCGAGCCGTTCTCGACGATGATCGAGGTCACCTCGCGGTCGTCGTTGATGGTGGTGCCCAGGTCCAGCGTGAAGGCATCGCCGAGGTATTCGACGTACTGCTCGAGCAAGGGCTTGTCGAGCCCGGCGGCGGCCTGACGTTGCTCGAGCTCCTCGGCCGAGATCCGGCCGCCGAGGGCGGCGGTGATCGGATCGCCCGGCGCGACCCGCATCAAGAGGAACACGATCGTGAGCAGGATCAGCACGCGTCGGGATCGCCAGCGCGATCCGCGTCAGCACGTAGGCCGCGCAGCGATGTTCCGCCCCGGCTCAAGCTTCCTCACCCAGGCGACGTCGCATCGGCCGCGAGGGCGATGGCCCCCACGGCCGATGCTGCGTCATTCCGTCTAGCTCGTCGAGATCAGCCAGTAGCGGAAGATGTAGGAGGGATCGAGGGTCTCTGCGGCGCCCTCGACGCCTTCCTGCGTGACCGCCACCTGGTTGAGCTCGATGTACGGGATGGTCGGGGCGTCCTCGGCGCCGATCTGCTGGATCTGCGCGAACGCCTCCTCCCGTGCCGCCTCATCGGTCTCCGCCTTCTCGGTCGCGAGCAGCTTCTCCATCTCCGGGTTCTCGTAGTGGATGTTGAGGAAGCTGTCCTTCGAGTAGAAGGAGCTCGTGTAGTTGTCCGCGTCCGGATAGTCCGGGAACCAGCCCAGCTGGTAGACGGGGTACTTGTCGGTGAACGCCGCCTCGGAGTACTGGTTCCACTCCGTGGACTCGAGCGTCACGTCGAAGAGCCCGCTCTCGTCGAGCTGGCGCTTGATCTCCGCGTACTCATCGCCGGACGAGGGGCCGTAGTGCGTTGGGGTCCACCAGACCTCAAGTGGCACGGGCGTATCGACGCCGGCGTCCTCGAGGGTCTGGGTGGCGGCATCCACGTCGGGCTCCTCGCCGTACTCATCGGCGAACGCCTCGGTGTGGAAGTCGAGGCCCGACGGAACCATCGAATACAGCGGCACCGCGGTGTCGTTGTAGACGTTGCTCGCGATCGACTGGCGATCGATCACCTGGGCGACGGCCTGGCGCACCGCGAGCTTCTCCTCGTCTGTCCCCTCCTGGAGGTCGATGTTGAAGTTGAGGTAGCGGATCTCGCCGCCGGCCCCTTCCTCGACCGTGATGCCCTCGGCGCCCTCGAGGTCGTCGATGTCGGTCGGGCTGAGCGAGCGGTAGGCGAGCTGAACCTCGCCCTGCTCGACCGCCTGCTTCAGCGTCGACGACTTGTCGTAGTACTGAATGATGACCGTCTCTACCTGCGCGGGGTCATCGCCGGTGTACTCGGGGTTCGCCGTGAGCACGGTCTGCTGGCCGGGTTCGTACTCCTCCACCACGTACCGGCCTGAGCCGACCACCTCGGCGCTGTCCTGCACCTTGTCGGCCGGGTACTCGGCGGGGGCGATCGCCGCGCCGCCCGTCGTCAACAGGAACGGCCAGGTGGCATCCGAGGCCTTCAGGTTGAAGATCACGGTCTGGTCATCGGGTGTCTCGATGTCCTTCAGGTTCAGATAGAGCGAGGACGCTCCCTGCGGATCGGCGATCTTCAGGTTGCGGTCAAACGACGCCTTCACGTCCTCCGACGTGAGGTCGGAGCCGTCGGAGAACTTGAGGCCGCTCTGCAGCGTGCACTCGTACACCGTCGCCTTGTCGTCGGTGAATTCGCAAGACTCGGCCGCCTCGGGCTCGGGCTGGCTGCCGCCAGGCGGGACCTGCATGAGGTTCTGGTACACGTTGAAGATCACGTTGTACGACGGGAGGTCGTACGACCCGGCGGGGTCATAGGAGACCGGCTGGTCGGTCGTCCCGTGGATCAGGGTTCCCTCCTCGCCGCTGGAGCTGCTCCCTCCCTCGTCCTCGCCGCAGGCCGCGAGCCCAAGTGCCAGTGCCGCAGCGGCTCCGGCCGCCACCAGTTTCCGGGTTCTCCTCAATTCAGCTACCTCCTCATGCGCAAGACGCTCGTACGTGCAGTGCGGAGCGCCTCAGCGTCCTCTCTCTGTGGCGACCATCCCGGTCGCGGCGGGGACCCTATCACCGCACTTTTAAGAGTTGGGTGGTCCTACCGGAACCTTCCGTGCCTTCCAGATGTTCTCGGCGGGCCAGCGGCGCGCCCACTCGTACGTGGTCAGCTCGTACGTGGTCGTGCCCCCCTCGGGAGCGCGCAGCTCGATCAGGTCCTCGAGGACGAGGCCGTTGTGGCGGAAGAGCCGGATCCACTCGCCATAGGGAAGCTGGAAGTCCACGGTCTCCGAGTCCTCGAATCGGCCGAGATCCCAGTAGGTGTTGTGCAGGCTTTCCGTGACCTCGTCCTTTTCGATGTCATAGAAAAGGTCGATCAGGGGGGAGGGCACCGAGAAGGCGAGCAGGCCGCCCGGTCGCAGGAGGCGCGCGGCCTCGGGGACCGAGCGGTTGGGGTCGGTGAAGTTGAAGGCGCCGTGGTCGCAGAAGACCACGTCGAAGCTCTCGTCCGGAAGCGGCACGGCTTCCGCGCTCGCCTCGATCAGCGTGATCTCAACCCCGCGCTCCGAGGCGGCTCGCCGCGCGTGCTCCAGCTGCTGCGCAGAGATGTCGACGCCGGTCACCTGTGCGCCTCGCTCGGTGAGTGCGATCGACCACTGCGCTGCGCCGCAGCCGAACTCGAGGACATCCAGGCCTCGCACGTCGCCCAGCACCTGCAGGTCCGCCTCGGGGATGTGCCACACGCCCCACGCCAGGCCGCCTTCGAGCTGCGCGCCGTGGCGCTTTTGGTACGCGTCGCTGTCGGAATCCCAGTAGGCCCGATTCTTGGCGGCGTGGGGCGTCAGCTTCTCGGGTGCCATCGACGCCGGAGACTAGATGGTCACATCCCGACCCCACGCACGCGGATGACGCACGGTACCGTCGCCGGATCGCGCCCGTCGAGACTCGCCCGTACCTCCTGGTACGGGCTTCGCTCGCCGACCACGCCCGGCTCGGTCCGCGCGCCCCCGCGCACGCGCGGCCGTGGATTTGACCATCCAGGCAATACCCTGAACGAGCAGCTAGCGATGGCAGAACGCCCTGATCAAAGTGGCCGTCCGCTCGTGGCCGGCGAGGAGCGCCCTCCGCCTTTGATTCTGGCGGTGGACGATGACGTCGAGGCGCTGCGCAACCTGATGCGCGAGCTGACTCAACGCTACGCCGTCGACTACGAGGTGACCTGCCAGCGCTCGCCCGAGCGCGCAGTCGAGATCCTCGAGGAAGCTCGCGCCAATTCGCGTGAGGTCGCTCTTGTGCTCGCCGACCAGGAGATGTCCTCGCTGCCGGGAGCCGAGCTCTTGGCCCGAGTTGGCCGGCTCCATCCACACTCCAAGCGAGGCCTGTTGGTGCACTGGGGAGACTGGGCGCGGCCGGAGAGAGCGGAGGGGATGCTGAAGGGAATCGCCTCGTCGCATTTCGACTACTACGTGCTGAAGCCGGCTCGGCCCGGCGAGGAGCAGTTCCATCGGATCGTCTCCGAGTTCCTGCACGAGTGGGCCCAGGGACGTTCGCCCACCGAGAGCGAGATCACGCTCGTGGGCGGCGAGTGGTCTCCCCGCACGCACGAGCTCCGCAGTCTGCTCGCCCGAAACGGCGTACCCCACGCGTTCGTAACCGACGATTGCGAGCGCGGCCGGGCTCTGCTCGAGAAGCTCGAGTGCAGGCCCGAAGAGGGCCCGATCGCCATCGTCAGGGACGGCCCGACTCTCGTCAACCCGACCAACGTGGAGATCGCGAAGGCGTTCGGTGTCAACACCGAGCTGGGTGATGAGCGGGATTTCGACGTGGTCGTGGTCGGCGCGGGGCCGGCGGGCCTGACCACAGCGGTCTATGCGGCCTCGGAGGGGATGAGCACCCTGGTCATCGAGCGCGAGGCGATTGGCGGGCAGGCGGGCTCGAGCTCGCTGATCCGCAACTATCTGGGCTTCTCACGGGGGATAAGCGGCGGCGAGCTCGCGCAGCGCGCCTACCAGCAGGCGTGGGTATTCGGCGCGCACTTCATGCTCATGCGGGAGGCCGGGTCGCTTCGCGCCGAGGGAGAGCGCCTGCTGCTGGAGGTCGCCGGCGAGGACGTGAGCGCCGGAGCGGTCGTGCTGGCGACCGGCGCCACGTACCGAAAGCTCGAGCTACCGGTACTCGACGAGATGACTGACTCAGGTGTCTTCTACTCGGCGAGCACGCAGGGGCAGGCCCTCGCAGGGGAGCCGCTCATCGTGGTGGGCGGCGGCAACTCGGCGGGCCAGGCTGCGATGCACCTCTCTCGCTACGCGAGCCAGGTGACCCTCGTCGTCCGCGGCGACAGCCTCGCCGAGAGCATGTCCCGTTACCTGCGCCTTGCGCTCGAGGCGACTCCGAACGTCGACGTGCGCTACGGAGCCGAGGTCGTCGACGCCATCCCCGACGAGGACGGGTGGCTCGACGCGGTCGTGCTCGGCGACGTCCGCTCGGGCGAGCGGGAGGCCTTCGCGACCGGCGGCCTCTTCGTGTTGATCGGGGCCGATCCGCACACGGACTGGATGCCGGCCGAGATCCTGCGCGACCGCTGGGGCTTCGTGCTCACCGGATCCGACCTGCTCAGCGATGGGGCGCTGCCCGACACCTGGCCGCTGGAGCGCCCCCCACTCATCCTCGAGACCGGCATGCCGCGCGTCTTCGCCGTCGGGGACGTCCGTGCCGGCTCCACCAAGCGGGTCGCCTCGGGCGTCGGCGAGGGATCGGTGGTCGTCGAGCAGCTCCACCGCATGATGGAGAACGAGGCCGCCGAGCCGGCGAAGGGTCGATTTTCAGTGAGGGAGTGAGCCCCGTCGGAGCCCTATTCGTTTGGGCCGGCGGACCCGCCCGAGCTGCCCCCAACGCCCGCCACCGCCTTCCGCACCGCGTCGGGATGCTCGCGGTCGAGCGGGTGGTGGCATGCCGCCCAGTGGTCACGGCCGTGGTCGATCAGCTCTGGCTCCACCTCCGAGCAGATGTCGGTCGCAAAGGGACAGCGCGTGTGGAACCGGCAGGCATCCGGTGGGTTGGCCGGGCTCGGCACGTCGCCCTCGAGCACCATCGGATCGCGGGAGCGGTTCTCGCGGGGATCGGGGATCGGCACCGCGGAGAGCAGCGAGAGCGTGTAGGGGTGGATGGGGTTGCGGTAGACCTCCTCGGACGGGCCGATCTCGACAATCTTTCCCAGATACATGACCGCGATGCGGTCGGAGACATGGCGGACGACGCCAAGGTCGTGTGCCACGAAGAGGTACGCCAGGTTCATCTCACCCTGAAGGTCCTTGAGCAGATTCAGGATCTGCGCCTGAATCGAGACGTCGAGGGCGGAAACCGGTTCGTCGGCGATGATCAGCTTCGGTCGGAGCGCGAGGGCTCGGGCGATTCCGATGCGCTGGCGCTGGCCTCCTGAGAACTCGTGCGGGAAGCGGTTGATGTGCTCCGGCGCAAGGCCCACCCTCTCGAGCAGCTCCTCCACCGTGCTGCGGAGCTCATCGCCGGAGGAGACGCCGTGCAGCTTCAGGGGCTCACCGACGATCTGCGAGATCCGCTTGCGCGGGTTGAGCGAGGCGTAGGGGTCCTGGAAGATCATCTGCATGTCGCGGCGCAGCTCGCGCAGTCGCTTCGTGCCCGCGTGAGCGACCTCCTTGCCCTCGAAGCGCACCGAGCCGGAGGTGGGCTCGATCAGCCGTAGCAGCGTGCGGCAGAGGGTGGATTTGCCGCAGCCGGATTCGCCCACGAGGCCCAGGGTCTCGCCTGCGGCGACCGAGAACGAGACGCCGTCGACCGCCTGCACCGCGCCGACCTGCTTGTCGAACAGCACCCCGGCCTTGATCGGGAAGTGCTTGACGAGGTCCCGGACTTCGAGCAGCGCTTCGCCTGAGGCCGGCGAGCTGTCGATGATCGCCTCTTGCGTGGCCTCGGACGCCTCCATCAGACCTCCTTGTCCCGCAGGCCGATCTCGCCGGGGGCGACGACGCGAAGCTCACGCTTCTGGGCCGGCTCGAGCCAGCAGCGGTCGGTGTGTCCAGCGTCACCGGCGCGCTCGTCGAGTGGGGGCACCTGCTTGCACTTCGCGAACTCATGCGGGCACCGCGGGCGGAAGTGACAGCCCGCGGGCGGCGTTACCAGTGACGGCGGCTGCCCCTTGATCTGCGCCAGGCGGGCCGTGCGAACCCGGTCCATGCGGGTGACCGAGCCCAGGAGTCCCCACGTGTACGGATGCTGGGGGTCGTAGAAGATCTGATCGAGCGTTCCCGACTCGACGACCCGCCCGGCGTACATGACCATCACGTCGTCGGCGATCTCGGCGACGACCCCCAGATCGTGGGTGATGAGGATCACCGCCATCCCCAGATCGCGCTGAAGCTCGGCCAACAGGCGCAGGATCTGCGCTTGGATCGTGACGTCGAGCGCCGTCGTGGGCTCGTCCGCGATCAGGAGCTTCGGCTCGTTCGTGAGCGCCATCGCGATCATCGCCCGCTGGCGCATGCCGCCCGAGAACTCGTGTGGATACTCGCCGAAGCGTTGCTCGGGAGCGGGAATGCCAACCATCTCCAGCAACTCGAGCGAGCGCGTCCTGGCGTCCCCCTCCGAGACGTCACCATGAGCCTGGATCGCCTCGACGAGCTGGTTACCCACCTTGAAGAAGGGGTGAAGCGAAGAGAGCGGATCCTGGAAGATCATCGCGATCTCGTTGCCGCGGACGTCCATGAGCCCCTCGTTGTCCATCCCCACGAGGTCGGTGTCCTCGAACATCGCCTCGCCGGTGATCTCAGCGTTCTCGGCACGGGTCAGCCCGAGGATGCTCATGTTGGCGACGCTCTTGCCGCAGCCCGACTCTCCCACGATGCCGAGAGTCCTGCCCGCCTCGACGTCGAAGGAGACGCCGTCGACCGCCTGCACGGTGCCCTCCTCGGTGTGAAATCGAACGCGCAAGTCGCGCACCGACAGCAGCGCGCCGCGGCTGCCCGACTTGCCCGGGGTCGCTGTGGCCGTCTGCTCGCTCATTGGTAACGCACCCTCGGGTCGAGATAGGCATAGGCGATGTCGACGATCAGGTTGAAGACCACGATGAAGAAGGCGCCGAACAGGGTGATGCCCTGGATCAAGGGTAGATCCGAGCGCTTGATCGCGGTGAAGATCTCCGCCCCGACGCCCGGGATGTTGAAGACCGACTCGGTGAGGATGGCGTTGCCGGCCAGAAGGACGGCGACATCCAGGCCCAGCAAGGTGACAAGCGGCGTGATCGCGCTCCGCAGTGCGTGTCGCAGGATCACCCGCCGCTCCGAGAGCCCCTTGGCACGCGCGGTTCGGATGTAGTCCTCGTTCATGACGTCGATCATCTGCGAGCGCAGGTAACGCGCGTAGATCGCCGCCGTGGCGGCGGCGAGCACGCACCAGGGCAGGATCATCGAGCCGACCTTCCCGGCGAAGCTCTCGGCGGTCGAGTAGGACCCGATTCCGGGGAAGATGGGGATGATCCCGACGTCCGAGGCGAACAGGTAAAGGGCTACCAATCCCAGCCAGAAAACGGGGGCCGAGATGAACGCGAGCGTCGTAATCATCGTCGAGCGGTCGAGCAGCGAGCGGCGGCGGACGGCCGAGATGATCCCGACGGGAATGGCGATGGCCATCCATATCACCACTGCTCCGAAGACCAGGAGCGCTGTGGCGGGGAGGCGGTCGAAGATGAGGTCGCGGACCTCGGCGTTCGACTGATACGAGTGCCCGAGGTCGAAGTCCGTGACGACGGCCTTGACGTAGATCCAGAACTGCTCGATGACCGACTTGTCGAGCCCAAGCGACTCCCTGATCGCGGCGATCTGGTCCTCGTTCGCCTGCCGCCCGGCGCGCAGCTGCGCCGGATCGGCCGTCGGGAATACGTAGAAGATCACGAAGACGACCGCGGTGACGATGAAGAGCATCGCGATCGACCAAAGGACGCGGCGGGTGATGTAACGAAGCATCGGTTTCCTAACGCGAGCTGTGGGCCCGCCGCCTGGGCGGCGGGCCCACTCTCGCTTACTCCCTCAGGGAGCCTTCCGACTCCCTGGTTACTCCTCCAGCGACGTGAACGAGAGATCCCAGTTCGCGTTCGCCTTGTTGACGACGCCGGCGACGTTCGCCGACTGGATGTTGGCCTGGTCATCCCAGATGTAGGGGATCGCAGGCGCCTGCTCCATGATCTGGGTGTCGACGTCGCCCCATGCCTGGTTGCGCTCCTCGAGGTTGTCGATCAACTTCGCCTCGTTGATGGCGTCATTGATCTCCGGCACGTTGAGCTGCGGCCAGTTGGAGTTGTTCTCCGGCACGGTGTTCTCGCCGTTGAACGTCGGATCGAGCATCGACTGCCCGTCGTTGAAGTCCTTCAGCCAGCCCACGTTGGGGCAAACCTCCGGAGCGTTCTCCGGGACACTGCAGAACCTCGTGTACATGATGTCGTGCGCGACCTTCTGGTAGGTGACGTCGAAGCCGAGCTCCTCGAGCTGGTCCTCGACCACCTCGGCGGTGTCCGCACCCGGGGGCGCGTCGTCGCCGACCATCGTGATCTCGCATTCGGGGCCCTCGCACTTACCCGAGTCGTATCCGGCTGCCTTCATGTACTTGGCGGCCAGCTCGGGATCGCCCTCGGGGTTGGCGACGAAGTCGAGGCCTGTGCCCTCGAGTCCGCCTGCCTCCTCGAACCCCGGGAACTCCGGCGGGAGGAAGTGCGTGGCCACCGGTCCGGTGAGCTCGCCTCCGCGGGTGTTCCGCAGGTCGGTGCGGTTCGAGTTCGCGATGACCGCCTTGCGGACATCGATGTTGTCGAACGGAGGCACCTGGGTGTTGAGCGCGACGTAGCGGTTACCGCCGCTTGGCGTGACGGTGAGCTGGCCTGCCTCATCCTCAGTCGCGGCCTGCTTGATGGCCGACGGCGGAGCGGTGAAGTCGCCGTTCACCTGGGACTCACCCGCGAGGATCTTCTTCGAGGCCGACACGGTGTCGGCGAAGCCCTCCTGGACCGTCACCTCGTCGAGGTAGGCGGGCCGGTAGTCCCCGCTCTCCTCGCCGTTCCAGTTCGGGTTGCGGATCAGGTGGATCTCCTTGCCGGGGCTGTAGCCCGTGAGCTCGCCCGTCTCGGGATCGTTCTCGATCATGTAAGGGCCCGTTGCGACCTGGTTCTCACCGTAGGTCGACGGGTTCTCGGCGTCGAACTCCTCCGCGTACTCCGGCGGCACCGGGGCCGATACCGGCAGCGACAGGGCGCCGATCACGCCGATCGAGCTCGTCTCCTCGAGCTCAATCTCGAGCGTCGTGTCGTCCGTGGCGGTGATCCCCTCGACGTCTGGCGCGCCGCCCGTCGGGTTGGCCTGCGCCTCCTTGACTGCGTCGGCCAGACCGACCACGTCGCCCAGGTAGCTCTGCACGAACCCGTTGGGAACGCCGGGCAGGAGCGAGCGCTCGATCGCGTACTCCACGTCGGCGGCAACCACCGCGCGGTCGACCGGCGGCGAGTACATGACGTTGTCATGGATCTTGTACGTGATCGTGAGGCCGTCCTCGGAGACCTCCGGCTCCGCCTCCGCGAGGTCGGGGGTCGCTTGCTCGATATCCGCCGGGGCGTACGACGTCAAGCCGCGCTGAGTCGCGTAGCCCACCATGAACGAGAACTGGTAGTACATGGCTCCCGGGTCGATGTAGTCGACGTCGCTGGCCGCGAGCACCTGGAGCTCGCCACCCTCCTTGGCGCCGTCAGGCGCCTCCGTCGGCGCAGCGAATTCCTCTTTCGCCGCGTCCGCGCTGTCGCTGTCGCTTGAGTCATCGCCGCACGCAGCCACAGTGGCCGCGAGGGCGAGGACCGCCGCGAGCGCGAGCCAGAGCTTGAACCGCATGGTCCTTCCTTTCGATTCTGTTGTTGACAGTGCAGATTGCATAAGTACGTTCGTTCTCATCCGGCCTTGGCCGGGGATCCGCCGGCGGCGTCGATCTCGGCGCCCATGGCCCTGAAGCTCTCCTCGTCTTCCTTGTCCTTCTTCTTCTTGGCGCGGGTGGACTTCGTGCGCGGGTTGAGCGAGTCCTGGAGGGCGTCCCCGATGATGTTGAAAGCCAGCACGGTGAAGAGCAGCGCCAGCCCGGGGAAGAGCATGTACCACCACGCAGTGCTGAAGTTAGGAGTTGCGTCCGAGATCATCTGGCCCCAGCTCGGCTGATCGGTGACGCCGACGCCCAGGAACGACAGGGCCGCCTCGTAGAGGATCACCTGCGGAATCAGGATCGAGGCGTAGACGATGATCGGCGCGGTCAGGTTCGGCAGGATCTCGCGAAAGACGATCCGTGTGTTCGAGGCGCCCAAAGACCGGGACGCCTCGACGAACTCCTTCTCGCGCAGCGAGAGCGTCTGCCCGCGGACGATGCGCGCCATGTAGGTCCAGCTCGTAATCGAGATCACGAAGATCACGACCCCGATGCCCGGCTGGATCAGGCCGCCGAGGCAGCCGCCGCCACCGCCGCCCGAGGTCTGACCGAGGGTGCAGGCGGCCGCCAGGCCCGTGGCCAGCAGCAGGTAGGGGATCGCGAGCAGCACGTCGATGAAGCGAGAGATGAGGCTGTCGGTCCAGCCGCCGAAGAATCCGGCGAGGAGGCCGGCGACGATCCCGGCGATGGTCGCGAGCGCGGTGGAGGCGAAGGCGACGATCAGCGACACGCGCGCGCCGTAGATCGTTTGCGAGAGAACGTCCTGCCCGAGCTGATCGATGCCGAAGGGGTGCTCGGCGCTGGGCCCCGTCGGGGTGGCGAAGACGGGATCGAGGGCGTCCGTATCGCGCTCGTCCGGAGCCGGCGCGCCCAGGAGGTCGGTGACGAGGGGCGCGAAGATCGCCATCAAGACGAGGAGGACAAGGAACACCAGCGACGCCAGGGCGAGCTTGTCGTCGCGGAAGCGCAGCCAGAAGAGCTGCCAGGGCGAGCGCGCGATTGCGGGGACATCGAAGTCGGCCAGCTCCGCTGAGCCGCCGACTGGTTCTGGATGATCCTCCCGGAATCCTGACGTGGACGTGGTCCGCTCCTTCTACGAGGCTCACGCCCGCCGATCGGCCGCATCCATGGCGGTCGGTTTGAACGAGGGTGGTGCGCTCAACTCTCTCCCTACCCCAGGTTGGGGAGCAATCTAACTAAAAAGAGGCCGCCGGCGGCGTGTGCATCACGCCCCAGGCGTGCGGAACTGCGTGCGCATGATCGCGTCCCAGACACGGTCCGGGGCCAGCCGGCGCTGCGTGATCGCGACCGTGGCTGAGGGCGTCACGCGGTAGCGAGCGCGCGGGCGCTTGGCCGCGATTGCCCGCTCGATCTTCTCCGCGACCGCCTCAGGTCCGCCGCCCAGCCTGGCCAGGCCACCCTCCTCGTAGGCGCCGGCAGTCATCTTCGCGACCTCGGCATTGAACTCCGCGTACGGGCCCTCGGAGTCCGTTCCCTCAGCGATCGTGTCGACGGCGGTGTCGCCGAAGCGCGTCTTGATCAGGCCCGGCTCGATACAGACGACAGCGATGCCGAAGCCGCGCACCTCGAACCGCATGGCGTCGGAGATCGCCTCGACCGCGTGCTTGGTCGCGTGGTAGATGCCGCCGCCGGGAAAGGTGAGCCGCCCGCCCATCGACGAGATGTTCACGATCCGCCCCCAGCCGGCCTTGCGCATGCCGGGAAGGACAAGCTGGCTCATGCGGATGAGGCCGAATACGTTCGTCTCGAACTGACGACGGACGGAGTCAAGCTCGACTGACTCGATCGCCCCCGACTGGCTGTAGCCCGCGTTGTTGACCAGCGATCCCACATAGCCCTCGTCGTCTTCGACGGCCGCCACCGCTGCCTGCATCGAGGCGCTCATCGCTGACATCCAGGGCGAGCGTCTTGCAGCCCGCGGCCTCCAGCTCCCCGAGCGTCTCAGGCCGGCGCGCGGTGGCATAAACGCTGAAGCCATTCCCGGCGAGACGCAGGGCCGTCGCATGCCCGATCCCGGACGAGCAGCCGGTGATGAGGACGGTCTTGGACGGCTCGCTCACGCGCCCGGAGCGTATACCGCCGACTCCAGCCCCACCTTGCGCAGGTCGTCGTCGAGGATCGCCTCGACGTCGATGTGCAGCCTCACCTCGTTCGAGACCACGACGCCGCCGCCAGGGATCTCGTCGTTCCAGGAGACGCCGAAGTCATGCCGATTGACCCTCGTGTCCAAGGCGAAGCCGATGCGGGTCATCTCACCCTTGTTCTCGTCGCCCTCCCAGTAGGGCGTGGTCCACTCGCCCAGGTAGTCGATGGCGAGGGGGACCTCGACCGAGTTGCCGCGGATCGTGACCGTCGAGAGGCCCTGGAAGTGACGCTCGCCGACTCGCTCTGTGATCCTGCCCGTGAACTCGATCAGCGGGTGATTCTCGACGTCGAAGAAGTCAGCGCTTCTCAGGTGTGCGTCGCGCTCGGGCTCTCCCGTCCAGAGCTTCTCGGTCTCGGCTCTGCCCTCGAAGGTCGAGCCCAGGCAGTCGTCGAGGTCGAACTCCACCGCGCCGTTGATGTCCTTGAAGTGCCCGCGCACACGCGTGACCATCATGTGCCGCGCCGTGAACTGGATTCCGGTGTGGCCCGGCTCGAACGACCATCGCCTCATCTCGCCTCCTCGTCGAAATCGACCTCGAAGGCGACCTGGTCCACGTAGCACCAACACCAGTCCTCACCGGGCTCCGCTGAGCTGATTACGGGGTGCTCAGCCTCCCGGGCGTGGACGCTGGCATGGCGGTTGGGGGAGGAGTCGCAGCAGCCGACGTGGCCGCAGGCGAGGCAGGTGCGCAGGTGCATCCAGGTGCCGCCGGTGCGCAGGCACTCCTCGCAGCCCTCCACCTGCTCGGGCGGCGTAATCCTGATCTGGTCCAGGTGCGTGCAGACCTCGCTCATGCCTTCGAAGCTACCGAGGTGGTCAAGTGGGCCTCCCAGGTGAGAGCCTTGGGGATGGCATCTAGAGTGGCCGGGCATGCGTGCGGTCACTTTCCAGGCGCCCGGAGAGGTGCGGGTTGACGAGCGGCCCGACCCCGAGCTGGCCGACGGTCGCGACGCGATCATCCGGGTTGCGGCGACCGGCATCTGCGGCTCGGACCTGCACATCTACCACGGCCGGGTCGCGATCGAACCGGGCTTCGTAATCGGTCACGAGTTCGTCGGCGAGGTGGTGGCGACGGGCGTGGGAGTGGCGTCTTTGGCCGTGGGGGACCGCGTGCTGGGCACGTACTGCACCGCGTGCGGAGAGTGCTTCTTCTGCGGGCGCGGTGACTTTCACAAGTGCGATCACGGACGCGTCTTCGGCCACGGGGCGAGACTGGGCGCGCTCCAGGGCGCCCAAGCCGAGCTCCTACTGGTGCCGAACGCCGATCTGACCCTGCGCCGCGTGCCTGAAAACGTCCCGGACGAGGTCGCGCTCTTCGCCGGAGACGTGATGGGCACGGGCTATCACGCGGTCGTGGAGACGGGGGTCGAACAGGGCAACTCGGTCGCGGTGGTAGGCCTGGGACCCGTTGGGCTCTGCGCCGTGCAGGCGGCGAAGGCCGCCGGCGCCGCGCAGGTGTTCGCGATCGACTCGGTCGACCAGCGCCTGCGCATGGCTGAGTCCTTTGGCGCGAGCGCGGTGCACCTCACCGACGACGACCCGCGTGGGACTGTGAAGGAGCGCACCGAGGGGAGAGGGGCCGATGCGGTCGTCGAGGCGGTTGGCCATCCCGACGCGCTGGGCCTGGCCTGCCGCCTTGCCCGCAAGGCGGGAATCATCTCGGTGACGGGGGTTTACGCGGAGCCGATCGAGCTCCAAATGGGGATCGTCTGGATCAAGGCCCTGACGCTCAAGACCGGCCACGCCAACGTGATCAAGCACCTCGATCCGGTCCTCGCGGCGCTCGCTGACGGAACGCTTGACCCGGCACCGCTCGTCACGCACCGGATGAGCCTCGACGACGCGCCCGAGGCGTACGAGATCTACGACCGCCGGGAGGCGCTCAAGATCGTGCTGGCGCCGTGACGGCGCGAACCAGGCGCCGGCTGCGCCGGCGCCCAGGCGGGTAGCGTGGTGGCGTGACCGTCGGCTCGCACCCGGGCATAAGTCGCGACCGCTTGGAGGAGGAGATCCTCAAGGTCGGGAGCGACCTGGAGCCGGCGACGCACCCCCGTTCCGGCGGTCCCCTCGATGCCGTGGACCGCAAGGCGATGGAGCTCGCCGCGAGCGATCGTGAGCTGCGAGCCGCCCTGTTTCGGCTCGTGGATGTGACGCCGGCGTGCAACTCGCTCGACGATCTCGGTGCGCACCTCGCCAGCTTTCTCGATGAGGTGCCCGACGCGCCGCCCTCGCTCGAGGCGGCCATGCGCGCCGCGCACACCAAGCCCGGCCGGGTTGCGCTGGGCGCGGCGAGCGCGGCGGGCGTCCGCCACATGGCCAAGCGCTTCATCGTCGGGGAGAGCCCTCACGAGGCCCGGCGCGAGCTGCGCCGGATGTGGGACGCGGGCATGGCGTCGTCGCTCGACCTCTTGGGGGAGGCCACCGTGACTGCGGCGGAGGCCGACCGGTACGCGACCAGGTGCGCGGAAACCCTTGACGCGCTCGCGGAGCAATCCCGCGATTGGCCAGCGCACGGGCACCTGGAGCGAGACGCTCACGGCGCGGTGCCGCGGGCGAACCTGTCGATCAAGGTCTCGGCCCTGACCCCGCGCGTGCACCCGGAGGCGCCCAGGGTGGGCCTCGAGGATGCCGCTCGGCGGGTGCGACCGCTCCTGGTGCACGCGGGCGAGCTTGGCGCCCACCTGCATATCGACATGGAGGATCTGGACAGCCTCGAGACCACACTCGGACTGGTGCTCGAGCTGCTCGCCGAGCCAGAGTTCGAGCATGGCCCCTCGGCCGGGCTCGTGCTTCAGGCCTACCTGCGGGAGTCCCCACAGCAGCTCGACCGCATCCTCGAGTGGGCACGCGACTCCGACCACGAGGTCCCGCCGACGATCCGGCTGGTGAAGGGCGCCTACTGGGATCGCGAGGTCGTGGAGGCCTCTCAGCACGGCTGGTCTGCGCCCGTCTTCACCGACAAGGCCGAATGCGACCGCAACTTCGAAGAGCTGACGCGCCGCCTGATCGAGAACGCGGATGCCGTGCGCGTCGCGATCGGCTCGCACAACCTCCGATCCGTCTCGCACGCGATCGCGTACGCGCGCCTCACCGGCTTGGGGGAGACCGGGATCGAGATCCAGACTCTGCGCGGGCTGGGCGACGAGCTCGCCGCGACCCTGGCGGAGCGCGACCTGCGGGTGCGCGTCTACTGCCCGGTCGGGGACCTGGTCGAAGGGATGGCCTACCTGGTCCGGCGCCTCCTGGAGAACACCTCCAACGAGTCGTTCCTCCTGGCGCAGTCCGAGGGCGCTCCGCTGTCGGAGCTTCTCGCGGCGCCGTGAGCGAAGCGCCCGGCATCCCGTCGTTCTCTAACGAGCCGACCCTGGAGCTGCGCCGCGAGCCCAACCGCGCAGCCCTGGAAGCTGCCCTCAGCGCTCTCGACGGAAAGCTCCCGATCGAGGTGCCTGTTCGGGTGGGCGGGCGCGACGGCGCGACGGAGGGAATCGACTCGACCGACCCCGGCGCTCCGGACCGGCTCGTCGCAACCGCGGGGATCGCGGCGCCTGAGGACGTGGCCAAGGCGGTCGAGATAGCCGTCGATGGCGCGAGGGAGTGGGAATCGATTGAGGCAGACCTAAGAGCGGAGGTTCTGGGCCGAGCAGCCGGCATCCTCCGCGACCGGCGTTTGGAGCTTGCCGCTCTGGAGGTGCGTGAGTGCGCCAAGCCGTGGGAGGAGGCCGACGCCGACGTCTGTGAGGCGATCGACTTCGTCGAGTACTACAGGCGGGAGGCCGTCCGCCTGGCGGCGGGGCCCGAGCTCCTGCAGGTGCCGGGCGAGCGCAATCGGATGGGCTACGCGGCGCGCGGAGTCGTCGCGGTGATCGCTCCCTGGAACTTCCCGCTGGCGATCCCCACAGGGATGACCTCCGCTGCTCTCGCCGCCGGAAACGCGGTGGTCCTAAAGCCCGCCGAGCAGTCGCCGGGATGCGCGCTCGCCCTCGTCGACGCCATGCACGAGGCCGGCGTTCCAAAGGACGCGCTTGCCCTGCTGCCGGGGCTGGGGGAGGCCGGCGCGCAGCTGGTTCGCCATCCCGCCGTGCAGGTAATCGCATTCACCGGCTCGGCCGCCGTTGGCCTCGAGATCGTAAAAAGCGCCGCCGAGCTCCAATCGGGGCAACGGCACGTAAAGCGGGTCGTGGCCGAGATGGGCGGCAAGAACTGCATCATTGTCGACGGCGACGCCGACCTCGACGACGCGGTCCCCGCGATCGTCCGCTCGGCCTTCGCATACGCGGGCCAGAAGTGCTCCGCGTGTGCCCGCGTGCTCGCCCACGAGGAGGTGGCCGATTCGCTCCTCGAGCGGGTCGCGGGGGCAGTGGAGGCGCTCGAGGTGGGACAGGCCGAGCGCTTCGGGGTCGATGTGCCGCCGGTCATCGAGCGCGAGGCGAAGGAGCGCGTCGACCGGTATGCGTCGCTCGGCGCCTCGCAGGGAACCGTGGTTGCCGGCGGGGCCACCGTGCCGGATGAGGGCTGGTTCTGTCCTCCCGTAGTCGTCTCGGACCTGCCGGAGGACTCCCCGGTCCTCGCCGATGAGATCTTCGGGCCCGTGCTCTCGATCGAGCGGGTGCCCGACGCCGAGGCCGCCATGGCGATCGTCGAGGCGCTTCCCGTCGCGCTGACCGCGGGCCTGTTCTCACGCGATCCCAAGACGGTGGCGAACGCCGCCCGGCGGCTGCCCGTGGGCAACCTCTATGTCAACCGGCACATCACAGGGGCGATGGTGGGCCGCCAGCCCTTCGGTGGCAATCGGCTCTCGGGCGTCGGCTCGAAGGCCGGCGGGCCCGACTATCTCCTTCAGTTCACGGAGCCGCGCGTCGTGACCGAGGACACGATGCGCCACGGCCTCGTGATGGACTAGACGGAAAAGGTGGGCGCCCTAGGCGCCCGAGTTCTCGTCGGCCGGGTAGGCGAGCGTCACGTGGCTGCGCGCGACGGCGAGAAAGTCACGCATCTCTTCGCGCCCCCCGCCATTCAGCGAGCGGAGCTGGACGTTCGAGAGCGGAACGAACTGGTCGTCGCTTCGATTCAAATAGTCGGAGAGCCGGCTGCGGTAGCCCTCCTTCGGGAGGTGGAGGTCGCCGACGATCCAGTGCTGCTCGGTTTCGAGCACGACGCGTTCAATGCGCATCTCCATGCCTCACTTATATCGGCCAGGTGGCCTGCCCCTTGAGAGCTGCGATTCAGCGTCAGGCGGCGAGGCCAAGATCGTCGTCCCGCAGGATGATGACCTCAGCCGTGGCAGGCGAGATCAGCTCGACCTCGCCGAGGGAGAGCAGGACGAAGCCATACCCGCAGTCGCAGGAGAGGCCGTCGAGCTCGCTGAGCTCGTCGACCACGATCTCGAGCTCCTCAGTGCAGTCCTGGCCCGAGCATTCGATGTGAACCTCGAACACGCCGGAAAGGATGGGGAACTCGGCGGACGGACAGGATCGTGTGCGCGCGGGTTCGTTCATGCGTCGATGGTGGGACCCTAACCCGGCAACGACGGAGGTTGAGACTTGCACGACATCGCGGAGTTCCTCCAGCGGCACCCGCCCTTTCAAGACCTCCAGCCCGAGGAGCTGGAGCAGATCGCCTCGACGGTCGAGGTCGAGTACTTCACGGCTGGGACCGTCATCTTCCGGCAGGCCGAGGAGCCGATGCGCCACGTGTGGGTGGTCCGTCGCGGCGCCGTCGAGCTCGTTGACCGTGGCCACACGCTCGACCTGCTGGGCGAAGGGGAGCTCTTCGGCCACCCATCGATGCTCTCTGGACTGCCCACCGGCCTCGAGGCGCGGGCTCGCGAGGACGCGCTCTGTTACCGCCTCCCGGCGGAGGTGATGGTCACGTATCTCGCTCGCCCGGCGGGCCTGCGCTACGTGGCGCGCAGCCTGCTCGAGCGACCGAAGGCCGATCCCGCCGAGTTGCCGTACGGCCTCGATCTCGCGCGCCAGCCGGTCATCACCATTCTGCGGGGAAAGCCGGTCGTGTGCGACCCGTCGACATCCGTGCGCGAGGTCGCCCGGCGCATGGGCGAGGAGAGCACCAGCTCCGCCCTCGTGCGCCTGGTCGACGATGGTGAGCTGGGGATCCTCACCGATCACGATCTGCGCGACGTCGTGGCGGCGGGGCTCCCGCCTGACGCGCCGGTGAGCGAGGTGATGAGCGCGCCCGCGGTCACGATCGGGCCCGACCGTCTCGGGGCGGAGGCGATGCTCGAGATGCTCGAGCAGGGGGTCCGCCATATGCCCGTGGTCTCGCCCTTCGGCGAGCCGCTGGGCGTAATCCGCGACGTCGACCTCCTTACCGCCGAGGCCGGAACCCCGTTTGCTCTGCGCCGGTCGATCGACGACGCGAGCGGCCTCGAGGACCTAAAGGGCGTGGCGGCGCGCGTTGGCCCGACCGTAATCGCGCTGCACGAGTCGGGTGTGCCCCCGGCTCAGGTCGGCGCCATCCTCGCGGTCGTTGCCGACGCGCTCACCGCTCGAATGATCGACCTCGAGATCGCGGCCCGCGGCGCGCCTCCGGCGCCGTTTCGCTGGATCGCTCTCGGCAGCCTCGGACGGCGCGAGCTCGTGCCCTCGTCGGACATCGACTCGGCCCTGGTCTGGGACGGCGAGCCGGATGACGACGAGGGGCAGGCCTACATGTCCGCCTTGGCGGAGACCGTCGTCGGCGGCCTCGCGTCGTGTGGCTTCGAGCCCGACACTCACGGAGCCACCGGCGCAGACGCCTCGTTCGCCCGCACGGTGCAGGGCTGGCGCGAGGGCATTCGCAATGCCATCGACAATCCTGGCCAACATCAGGCGCTGATCCTGCTCTCGCTCCTCCTCGACGGGCGCGTCGTTCACCGGGTCGGCGATACGCCGGACGTCCTCGACGAGCTCCGGCAGCTTCGCCACCGGCCGGCACTGCGGAAGCTGATGCTGCGACTGGCGCTCGCGAGCAAGCCGCCGACCGGCTTCCTGCGCGGCTTCATCGTCGAACACTCCGGCGAGCATCGCGGCGAGCTCGATCTAAAGCGGGGCGGGCTCATGCCCATCGTGGATCTCGCGCGCTACGCGAGCCTGGCCGCTGGAGCGAAAGCAACCTCGACCCACGAGCGGCTGCGGATCGCCGCCACCGCCGGCATTCTCAACACCGGCGAGGCACGGACCCTTTCCGAGGCTCTCGATCTCTTCTGGCGGTTGCGCTTCGAGCATCAGGTCGAGCAGCTGCATCGCGGCGAGCGGCCGGACGATTACCTGGACCCCGAGTCGCTCAACGCACTTACCCGCAGCTACCTGCGCGACGCCTTCCACGCGGTCAGCGGAGTTCAGCGCCACCTCGCCAACAAACTGCGCTTCGAATGAGCTGGCTGCGCGTTCGCCGAGCTCAGACGCGGGCGGCAGAGGCCTATGCCCGAGGCGATCGGCCCGGATCCAACACGCCGTGGCGTGAGGCCAGCTACGCGGTCGTTGATCTGGAGATGACGGGGCTCGATCCCGACAGCGACGAGATCATCTCGTTCGCCTCCGTGCCGGTCGACGACGGCCGGATCGCCGTCGGCGAGACGCGGACCGCGACCGTGAAGCCGGAGCGCATGCCCACCGCCACCACGATCCGAATCCACGGCCTCCGGCCCGCCGATCTCGCTTCCGCGCCGCCCCTCGAACGGGCGCTGGACGAGATCCTGGACGCTCTCACCGGGCGGATCCTGGTCGCGCACCCAGCCTGGGTCGAGCGCGCGTTCTTGGTCCCAGCTCTGCGCCGGGTGGGTGTGAAGCTCAAGGAGCCGATCCTCTGCACCGCGACGCTGGCCGCCCATGTCCTCGATACGCGGGAGCGCTCACCCGGGCGCGACATGCCCCTCGCCGAAGCCGCGCGCGAGTTGGGGCTGCCCGTCCATCGGCCACACGAGGCGGCCGGCGACGCTCTCACCACGGCCCAGCTTTTCCTGGTGCTCGCGGCCAGGCTCGACCGCCGAAGCCCGCAAACGGTGGGAAGCCTGGCGAAGCTCTCAAGCGGATAGGAAAGCCGCCGGCTTTGTCTAGCCGGCTGGAGCTTCGGCGAGCTCGTGACGAATGCGGTCGCGTGCGCCCGAGAAGCGGATGACCTCGTACGCGAGGAGGCTCACCAGGATCGCGAGTAGGAGCGCCGCGGCGGCGAGCGCGGGGATCTCGACGACGAGTGGGATCAGGGCGAGGCACAGCCCGGCGCAGAGCAGCCGCTGGATGTTGAGCGTGTGGACGTTGCGCCAGCGGAAGGCGACGTGGGCAAGCAGATAGAGCGCGCTGCCGCCCATGAGCGCGGCGGCGGGCACGAGCTTCAGTGGCTCGTCGACCTCACCGATCGTCTTCTTCATGCCGAGCGCGACCAGGACGATGCCGGCCACCATCGGGAAGTGCAGGAACGAGTAGGAGTCGCGCGCCATCTCGTTTTGGATCTTCCCCACCGGCGCTGCGGAGAGCCGGCGCTCGGCCACCAGGGCGACGACGTCGAAGTAAAGCCACCACTGCGCGGCGGCGATCCCGATTCCGACCACCGCCGCGATCACCACCCCGGCGTCGACCGTCGTGCTCGCGCCGGCGCCGATCGCGACGATCGACTCGCCCAGCGCGATGATCACGATGAGGCCGTGGCGCTCGGCGAAGTGGCTGGGCATGAGCTTCCAGCCCTCGGATCCGAAGAAAGCCGGCTCGGCCATATCGAGAACCAGCGCCAGTAGCCAGAGGCCGCCCTGCAAGGCGCCGTCGGTGAAGGATGCGGCGATCAGAATGCCCACGCCCACCGCCGTCCCAATCGCCAAGCCGACGGTCGAGCGCCGCAGCTCCGGTTCGTCGCGGCTCGCGATCATGAAGAGCGCGATATGCGCGGCGCGAACGAACCCGTACGCACACGCGAACAACAGCGCGGTGTCGTCGAAGGCCTCGGGCACGCAGAGCGAGACCACGAGGAGCCCCGCCATCGCGGCGAAGATGACTATGCGCACCGAGCCCTCTTCCGGCTCGACCACGCTCGTGAGCCATGCCCAGCCAACCCACGACCACCACAGGACCCCCAGCACCAAAAGCCCCTTGGCGAGCCCCTCCCAGGTCGGCTCGTCGGCCATGAGCGCCGTGCATTGCGTGATCGCGAGAACGAAGACGAGGTCGAAGAAGAGCTCCAGTGGCGTCACCCGCTCCTCCTCGCGCATGACCGCGCTGAGGCGTGGGGCGCGCGATGTGGCGGCGGCGCTCACTCCCCGATTCTGGCAACCGGATCGGTCCGCCCGCCTGGGCGACCGCTCCGGCTTATGGACTGGTGACTAGCGCGAGAGGTTGCGCGAGGACTCCGTCTCCTCGGGCTCGACGGGCTGCCCGCCACCGGCGCCGCCGGTCTGCGTGCCGAGCCCGCCCTCGCCCTCACCCGTTCCCTGACCGGGCTCTGGGTTGTCGGCGTGCTTGGCGCCGCCCTCGGGCTTCTCGGCGGCGTCCTCGCCGTGGTGCTCCGTTTGCTCTTCGTCTGACTCGTGGTGGTCGGTCATGGTTCCTCCCGTGCCACCGCGGGGTGGCGATCGCTCACCGACCGGTTACCCGATTCGCGGCCCTTGGACTCCTACTCGTAGGCCAGTGCCTCGAGAACGTCGAGGCGGGATGCACGCCGCGCGGGGCCGATCGCCGCGACGATGCCTGCGATCAGCGCCAGCACCAGCATCGCGAGCAGGGCGCCCACCGGGATCGAGAGCGTGAACCCTTCGTCGGCGAGGGGACGGCTGACGACCACCGCGAATAACACCCCGAGCACAATCCCCAGGACCGCCCCGATCAACGCCGTGATGACGGCCTCGTAGCGGACGATCCTGCGGACCTGACGTCGTGACGTGCCGACCGCTCGCAACAGGCCCAGCTCGCGGGTGCGCTCGTGAATCGAGAGCGCGAGCGTGTTGACGATCCCGAACAGCGAGACGATCACAGCCAGGAGGAGAAGGGCGTAGACAACCCCGAGGAGGACGTTCAGATCGGCGGCGATCGCGTCCTTGAGCTCCTCCTGGTTCTGCGATTCCGCCGTTGGATAGCGCGCTGCGATCAGTTCGTCGATCTCGTCGCGCACCGCGTCGGTGTCGGCGTCATCGGTGAAGTTGACGAGGATGTTGGTCGCGTTGCGACCCTCTCCGTAGGCGTCCGCGTTCGCATCCGATGCGGCGTAGGCGCCGATGAAGTCGGTCTGGTCGTTGATGGACCCGATCGCGGTGTACTCGATCTCCTCGCCCGATGCCGTCCTCGCCTTGAACTCGTCGCCGACCGCGATCCCGTTATCCGCCCCCCACTTGTCGTCGATCACGGCGTCGGTGGGCCCCAACCCGGATAGCGTCTCCTGCGAGCCGTCCTCCCAATCGAGTTCGAGGACGTTCGCGGCCGAGTCGGGGTCAACCAAGGTCACGTAGTCGCCACCGGCACCCTCGACCTCGCTCTGCGTGTAGCGCAGGGCCGAGGCATCCTCGACTCCCTCGATCTGCGCGAGGTCGTCGGCGATTCGCACGGGGACATCGGTGAAGCCGTCGCTGTGGGCGACGATGAGGTCGCCGCGGATGATCTGATCGATCGCGTCGTTGATCGACCCGCGCAAGCCAGCCGCAAAGACGGTTACGAAGGAGACAAGGGCGACGCCGATCATGAGCGCCGCCGCGGTGACGGCAGTCCGGCCCGGGTTGCGCACCGTGTTCTCGCGGGCGATGCGCCCGGGGATTCCTCGAACCCGCTCGAGCGGCCTCCCGACCACCGAGGCCATCGGCGCGACCAGCCGTGGGCTGAGGAGGGCCACTCCGATGAAGACCCCGGCGGTGCCGACGCCAAGCCAGGCGCCGGCCGGCGTGAGGACCTCGAAGACGCCGAGGAGCATGGCGGCCAGCCCGATCACCGCGAGCACCACGCCCGCCACCTGCTTGCGAGTGCGCTCGGTTGGGGTTTCCAGGACGGCCCCTTCACGGAGTCCCTGCACGGGCGGGACCCGTGTTGCGCGCAGAGCGGGAAGCAGCGACGCGAGCACCGCGATCCCGGTACCGATCACGAACGAGACGATCACGGTGCGCGCCTCGACCACGGTCCCGGTGGACGGGAGATCGATCCCGAGCGCATCGAAGAGCGCCCGGATCGCCGGCGCGAAACCGATCCCGGCCAGCAGTCCAAGCCCCGATGCCAGCAATCCGATCACGACGGCCTCGGCGACGACGGAGCCGATGATCTGACGTCGGTTCGCGCCGAGCGTCCGAAGCATCGCGAACTCGCGCGTGCGCTGGGCGACCGTGATCGAGAACGTGTTGAAGATGAGGAAGGCGGCGACGAAGAGCGCCACCCCGGCGAAGATGAGAAGGGCAGTGTTGAGGAAGCCGATGAACTCACCGACATCCTGCTGCTGAGACTCGACGTTTTCGGCCCCGGTCTCGACCTGAACCGAGCCGGGCAGCGATGCTTCGAGGTTGCGAGCGAGGACCTCCGACGTCGTGCCCGGGCCGGCGGCGACATTGATCGCATCGAACTGACCCTGCTTGCCTGTGATCCGCTGGGCCTCTGGAAGGGTGAGCAGTGCCAGGGTTGCCCCGCCGAACGAATCGACCTCACCGAGCGTGGCGACGCCGACCAGCTCGTAGGAGCTCGCCTCCTCCTTGCCGGCGATCTCGACCTGGTCGCCCACCGCGAACCCCTCATCGTCGGCCGACGCCTTGTCGATGACGAGCTCGTCGTCGGCCTGTGGGGGGCCGCCGTCCACGTACTCGAGCGGGTCAAAGCGCTCGTCTTCTGTCGTGGAGAAACCAAAGGACGGCGCTCCGCCACCCCCGCGGGGTTTGCCGTCGGATCCGACTATCGACACCTGAGGATCGGCGATCCCGCCCTCGGCCGCCTCGACCCCGTCGGTAGCGCGGACGTCCTTCAGGATCGCCGCGTCGAAGGGCGGAAGCGTGCCGTCGTCGGTCTCGACGATCTCACGCGTTGTGATCACCGCGTCGACGCCAACGGTCGACTCGGTGAAGATCTGCTCGAAGGACCGATCGATCGTGTCGGTGAGGATGTAGGTCCCCGCGACCATCATCACGCCGAGCACGATCGCCAGCGACGTGAAGAAGGTGCGCAGCTTGCGCGCGCCCAGGTTTCGCAGCGCGACCGCGCCCATCAGGCGAGTTCGGCCGGCTGCCGCATCAGGTCGTGGACCTGCTCGGGGCTGACCGCGGCCTCGTCGCGGACGATCTTGCCGTCCACCAGCACCAGCACCCGGTCGGCGGTGGCAGCCGCTTGCGCGTCGTGAGTCACCATCGCGACCGTCTGCCCGAACTCGTCCACCGCGCGGCGCAGGAGGGCCAGCACCTCCTCACTCGACTTCGAGTCAAGGTTGCCGGTGGGCTCGTCGGCAAACACGATCGCGGGCTTCGACATCAGCGCCCGCGCGATCGCCACGCGCTGCTGCTGGCCCCCCGAGAGCTCCGAGGGCCGATGGGAAAGCCGATCGCCAAGGCCAACGGCATCAACCAGGACCCGCTCGCGCTCTGGGTCCGCGCTGCGGCCGGCCAGCTTCAGCGGCAGGAGGATGTTTTCCTCGGCGGTGAGTACGGGCAGCAGGTTGTAGAACTGAAAGACGAAGCCAAGCTTGTCGCGGCGGAGCTCGGTGAGCTTCGCATCGTCGAGGTCGCCCAGCTCGATGCCGTCCACGGTCACCGTTCCTGACGTGGGTCGGTCGAGTCCGGCGAGGACGTGCATCAGGGTTGACTTCCCCGAGCCCGAGGGGCCCATGATCGCCGTGAAGCGACCCTGCGGGAACTCCACCGAAATGCCGTCTAGGGCGTGGACCTCGGCGTCACCCTCGCCGAAGACACGGGTGATGTCGGTCGCTGCGACGATCGGGGTTGAAACGCTCACCTGGTTCTCCTTCGTGCTCATGGTCTGCCATCGTGCCGGTCCCCGAGCTGCGATGCAATTGGGGATGTCCCCTAGATGAAGGAGAGCAGGATGACGGGCAAGGCGGACTTCACGGAAGAGGAGTGGGACCTGATCCTGGAGGGCCCCCCGGGCGCCGGGCTCGTGGTATCGACGGCGCAGCGCGGAGGGACGTTCCGGGAGGCGTTCTCGATCGCGAAGACCTACACCGAAGCGCGCAAGCAGCATGGCGACAGCGAGCTGCTCGACGAGATCGTCGCGGCCAAGCCGGAGGTCGATCGCAGCCGCCACGGTTCTGCCGAGGAGCAGAAGGCGCACGCCCTCGGGAAGCTCCGCGAGGCGATCTCGCTGCTCGAGGAGCGAGCCGCCAGCGATGAGGTCGACGATTACCGCGGGTTTGTAGTGACTGTCGCCGAGCACGTCGGTGAGGCCAAGGCCGAGGGCGACGCTGATGCCGTCAGCGATGCCGAGCGGGCCGCAATCGCCGAGATCCGCGAAGCGGTGGGCGCTTCGTAGCGGGACCCGTCCGCTGATGACGGATCCGTTCGAGCTCCGAGCTGAGCTGGCGGAAGCTCTCGATCTCGCCGCGCGCGAGGCGATCTCCTATGTCGAGACGCTTCCAGACGATCCCGTCCTGCGGCACGGGGCTGCGGATGCGCTCTCGGGCTGGCACGGTCCGTTGCCGGAGCGAGGTGATGGCGCGCTCGCCGCGATCTCCGAGCTGGCGCAGCACGGCTCAGAGAGCGCCACGCGTTCCGGCGGCCCGCATTTCTTTCACTTCGTCACCGGCGGGAGTACCCCCGCGGCGCTCGCGGCCGACTGGCTCACCTCAGCCTATGACCAGTCCGGCTTCGCATGGGCCGCTTCGCCGCTCGCCACGCATCTGGAAGTGGTCTCGACTACGTGGCTCCGGGAGCTGTTCGAGCTTCCCGAGGAGATGACCGGCGTCCTCGTCACCGGAGCGACGATGGCGAACTTCGTCGGGCTCGCGGCGGCCAGGCGGCGCCATGGCGAGCGGCACGGCGTGGACGTCGATGAGACCGGGATGTCGACGGTGCCCGCGCCGGCCGTGCTCACGAGCGGGATCGTCCATCCGAGTGCTGTGCAGGCGCTGGGCATGCTCGGGATCGGGCGCGGGCAGGTTCGAAGGCTCGCGAGCGACTCCATCGGCAGCCTCGATCTCGACGCGCTCGCGCGCGAGTTGGACTCCGCCTCCGACGGGGCGATCGTGATCGCCAACGCCGGTGAGGTCAATGCGGGCCTGTTCGACCCGATCGCCGAGATGGCCGAGCTCGCTGCCGCGCATGAGGCCTGGCTTCACGTCGATGGCGCGTTCGGGCTCTTCGCGCGCATCGCCCCGGAGAGCCGGCATCTCACCGACGGCGTCGAGCACGCGGACTCGATCGCGGCTGACGCGCACAAGTGGTTGAACGTTCCCTACGACTGTGGCTTTGCCTTCGTCCGCGACCCGAAGCTTCTGGCGGGCGCGTTCAACATCGGCGCCCCATATCTGCCTACCGCAGACGATCCTCGTCCGAACCGGGGATTCCTCACGCCAGAGAACTCTCGCCGGGCCCGAGGACTCGCGGTTTGGGCGACGCTCCGAGCGTACGGGCGCGAGGGACACCGCGCGATGGTGGAGCGACACCTGCGCCTCGCTCGCCACCTCGGCGAGCGCGTCGACGCCTCCGCGAACTTCGAGCGCCTCGCGGACGTACAGCTCAACATCGTCTGCTTCCGCGCGCGACCGGAGGGAATGGGGGAGGACCAGCTCAACCGCCTCAACACCGAGCTGGGGAGCGCCCTGCTCGAGGACGGCCGCGTGTTCGCGGGCACGACCGTCTACGACGGGCGCGTCGCCTTTCGCCCCGCGATCGTCAACTGGCAGACGACGGAGGCCGACGTCGACCTCTTGCTGGACGTGCTGGAGGAGCTGCTCGAAGGGCGCCGGTAAGAGCGATCGAATGCTCGTTCTCGCTCTCGCGACCCTGATCGGCGCCATCCTGCAGTCCGCCGCGGGGTTCGGTTTCGCGCTCGTCCTCGCGCCGGTCGCCATCGCGGTGCTGGGGCCCGACGAAGCTGTGAGCTCCCTGATCGTGCTCAGCGCCTTTCTCGCAGTGCTGATTCTGCTGGCGGAGGGCCGGGATCCGTCGATCCTGGGCCACGAGGTTTCGATGCTCATGGCCTGGGCGGTTCCCGGCCTTGGCGCAGGCGTGATCCTGCTCGCGATCGCTTCGCTTGAGGCGCTTCAGATCGGGGTGGGGGTGGTGGTTCTCGCAGCCGTCCTGGGCGGGGTCGGCCAGCCGCCGCGCGCGGTGGGTCGGCCAGCGGCCGACGGGGCGCCAACGCTCGGACGGGCCGGCACTGGCCTTGCCGCGGGGCTGCTTACGACTTCAACCGGCACGAGCGGGCCGCCGCTCGTCCTCTGGCTCTCGCGGATCGGCGCTTCCCCGACGGAGATGCGCGATTCGCTCGCCGCCGCCTTCCTCGCGCTTGATGCCCTCGCCGTGGTTGCGCTGCTCGTTCCGAACGGAGCGCGCCTCGAGCTCGATGGAGGGACCACGGCGCTTCTCCTGGCCGTGACCCTGGCGGGTCAGATCCTCGGCCGGGCGGTCTTCGTCCGCCTCGACGCCGAGTGGTTTCGGCGGATCGGGTTCGCGTTGATCGCCGGGACTGGCATCGCGAGCCTGGTCGCCGGCCTCACTCCCTGACGGTGGCCGGTTTCGAACCCGCCCACCACTTGCCCTCCGCGAGGACCGCCATCCGCTCCGCCTTCACTAATCGCCTCCAGCCTCCTCGCGGCGCCTGAGCGAGGAGATGCCGGCGCTGGCTGCGGTGAGGCCGGCCAGGCCGCCGACGGCTATCACTCCGGCCGTCAGTGCCTTGCCCGCGCCTGAGGCCGGGAGCCCGGGTTTGATCTCGCTGGGCAGGCCGGACCTGAGCCCGCTTGACAGGTCACGCGGGCTGCTGACCTTGTCGAGAAGCTGTCGCGCCTTGCTCTTCTTGGTGAAGGGTCCCATGTGCCGTACCTCCATTTACTTGGCGGCCGGCGACGACTTCGCGATCGCATCGACGAGTTCGCGTTTGGTCATCGTCGCGCGCCCCTCAATGCCGATGCCGGCCGCGAGCTTGATCAGCTCTGGCTTGTTATAGGACTTCAGTCCGCCGTTCGTCGTGGCTCCCTTGAGCTTGCTAGCCCCGTCCTTTGCGATCGCCTGAGAGTGCTTGCGAATCTGCTTGGCCTCGGCGACCCGCGCCTCGGCGTGGCTGGCCTGTTCCTCGGCCTCATCGGCGAGCTGCTGTGCTTGGCGGCTGGCCTCCTCAGCCGCGGCGCGAGCAGCGTCCGCGGCCTCCTCGGCCAGCTGTCTTGCCTCATCGAGCTTCTCCGTCGCGTCCTCGACGAGCTCCTCGGCATTCTGTTGGGCTGCCGTTGCTTCATTCTCGGCTGCTTCGATCTCCTCATCGACCTCGGACCGAACCTGCTCCTGCTGCTCGTCGGCGTCTGCCTCGGCGTCTTGGCGTTCGCGTTCTACCGCCTCATCGGCGGCCTTTTGAGCATCGGCGACTCGCTCTTTGACCCAGCGGGTCGTCTGCTTGTCCACGTCAGCGATGCGAGCGTCACCCCGCTCACTCACCTCTTGAGCGTGGTCGGACCGGTCCTGCGCCTCCTCGCCGGCCTCCACGGCCTTCTCCTCAGCCTCGCGGGCCTGCTCCGCAGCATCGCGCGCCCGCTGCATCCGGACCTCGACGGAGTCGCCGACGGGGGCCACGTCCATTAGGGCTGCGCGGATCTTGCGACCTCGGTCGCGGGCACGCGCGGTCGCGGACTCCGTCTTGGTTCCCGCGCCCTCGGCTGGCTCCAGCGCTCGGTTCACCAGCCAAGCAGCATTGGACGGCATCTCTTGCAGACTCGCGCGCGCTCGCTCGGACAATGACATTCTTCTCAAACCTTTCCAGACATAAGACAGTAACGACTTGAAATAAGACAATAGCATCCCGTTACGCAACCGTGACATCTCGCCAAGCGACTGCGTAGACTAGTCGAAAGACGATCATGTCCGATCCTGCGCCCCGACAAGCACTCCAGCAGCGCGTCGTAGCGGCGATCCTGGATGGCGCGGCAGTGGTGTTCGCGGACCAGGGGGAACCGGCGAGCATGAACGACGTGGCCGTAGCAGCCGGAGTCGCTCGAGCCACGGTCTACCGCTACTTCCCGAACCGGCAGGCTCTCTTCGACGAGCTCGCACAGGTGGCGATCAGCGACGTGGACGCACGCCTGGGGGCGGCCAGGCTCGCCGAGGTGGCCCCAGAGGAAGGGATTGCGCGCGCAGTGCGGGCGCTCGTCGAGCTCGGGGACTCCCTCATCCTCCTGGTGCGCCAGCGAGCCCAGTCCCACCCCGAGCGCTTCGAGCGCGCGTTGACGCAGCCGCTGCAAGATCTTCTCGAGCGCGGTCAGGTCAGTGGAGACTTTCGGGACGACATCGCCAGCGCTCGCCTGACCGAGTCCTTGATCGGGTTGATCGTCGGCGTCCTCTCATCCACGCCGCCCCTCGGCAGGGAGGACACAATCGCCACGATCAGCGGTCTCTACCTCGACGGAGCCCGCGCGCGCGGTCCGCGACGCACATGAGCGAGCATGAGGCCGTCGCCAGGACGCCCCCGCGGCACGAAACGGCCAACCCCAGACACGAGGAGAACGAGATGGACCAGGAGCCCGCGCAGACGGACCGCCATGAGGAATCGGATCGGCCAGCGTACGACGCCCCCCCGCCACGGTCCGAGGACGAGAGCGCTCGCTTGGAGGAGCTGGTCGCGTACCTCCGCGACAACCGCACGGAGCTTCGCGAGGAGTGGGCCAGGCGCATCAGCCAGGCCGAGCTCCTCGATGTGATGTCCGATGAGGAGATCTTCTCCGAGGCGACCGAGGTCTACGACAACTACGTGGACGCCCTCGAAACCGGCAGCATCGAATACCTCCAGACCTACGCCCGCGAGCTCTCGGAGAGAATCATCCCCCGCGGCGTCGAAACGCACGAGGTGCTCGGGATCGTGCTCCTGCTGCGCGACGTCCTGGCGCGCTCGCTGTTCGCGAAGTATCAGGACGATCTCGAACTCCTAAATCGTATTCTGGACGCGTACGAGCCGGCCGCGAACCGGATCGCGGTGACCGTTGGCGTGAGCTTTGTTGAGGAGCGCGAACGGGTCATCCAAGACCAGCAGGAGTCACTGCGGGAGCTGTCCACTCCCGTCCTGCAGCTGCGCGAACGCCTTCTCATCCTGCCGATCATCGGCGTCCTCGACTCCTCCCGCGCCCGCCAGCTCACCGAGCAGCTGCTGGCGTCGATTCAGGAGAATCGCGCCCAGGTCGTGGTTATCGACATCACGGGGGTGGCGACAATCGACCGAACGGTTGCCAACCACCTCGTCCAGACCGTCGAGGCCTCGCGCCTCATGGGCGCGAGCGTGATCCTCACCGGGCTCTCGTCAGAGATCTCTCAGACGATCGTCGACCTCGAGGTCGACCTCAGCATGATGAAGACGGTTGGCGATCTGCAGGGGGGGCTTGAGGAGGCTGAGCGCATCGCCGGCTATCGAGGCACGGAGATGAGCGACCCGTCCGCCGACATCGAGGGCTAGTGATAGCTGCCGGATGTCGGTAGCGATCCTCAGGCAGGGCGATTATCTCATCGCCTCGATTCAGTCGGACCTGTCCGACAGCCAGGTCCTGACGCTCCGACGCGACCTCTCCGAGCTGGTTGGAGAGTGTCGTGCGCGCGGGATCGTCATCGACGTGTCCGCCCTCGACGTGATCGACTCCTTCGTGGCTCGATCGCTTCGCTCGATCGTCATCACCGCCAAGTTGCGGGGCGCCGAGACTGTGATCGTCGGCATCCGACCCGATGTGGCCATCGCAATGGTGCAGTTTCGGCTGAACCTTGAGCCGCTTCGAGTGGCACTCGATCTAGACGCCGCGAAGGTGCTGCTCGATCGCCTGACCGAGGGAGAAGCTGTGGATGGCCGATGAGGTTCGCGTGCCCATCGAGGCGGACGAAGATCTGGTGGCCGCGCGCGCAGAAGGGCGGGCGATGGCCGACCGGCTCGGCTTTCCACGACCCGACCCCACCTTGATCGCAACCGCGATCTCGGAGGTCGCACGGAACATCGTCGTGCACGTCGGCACCGGCGAGATCATTCTCAAGCCGGTCGAGGAGCCTCACCGGTTCGGCCTCGTCGTCATCGCTCGCGACCAAGGGCCGGGCATCGGTGACGTCGAGGCGGCGCTACACGATGAGTACAGCGGCAGGGCCGGCCTCGGCCTTGGGCTGCCCGGCGCACGACGTCTGATGGATGAGTTCCACATCTCGTCGGATGCTGAAAGCGGCACGACCGTGACGATGGAGAAGTGGAGATTTCGGGATGAACTCTCGCGTTTGCGAGAGGAGCGCCGCTCCCGTGCCTGAGGCGGCGGTGCGGGATCCGGTCGAGTGGGGGTTCGCGACCAGGTCTCGGCGCGGCGAGGCTACGAGCGGCGACCTCGCGGTCATCCGGCTTCTCCCTGAGGGTGCGCTGATTGCGGCAATTGACGGCCTGGGGCACGGGCGCGAAGCCGCTCACGCCGCGCGGAAAGCCGGCGAGATCGTGTGTGAACGGCCAAGCCAAGATCTCGTCCGGCTGGCGGAGCGCTGCCATGGCGCACTGCGGGGCACGCGCGGAGCGGCGGTCAGCCTCGCGTTCGTCTCGACCCCCAAGAGCACGGTGACATGGCTCGGCATCGGCAGCGTGCAGGGGCGCCTGCTGAGCGGTGACCCGGCGGAGACGAGGCCGAAGGGCTCCCTCGCGCTGAGAAACGGTGTGCCCGGCCACGAGCTGCCCCGTCTCACACCCGCGACGCTCCCGGTTCGACCCGGCGACATCCTCGTCCTGGCCACCGATGGGATCGAGGTGTCATTCGCCGAAGCAACCGACATCTCAGGTTCATCTCAGGCGATCAGCGACCGGATCCTCGCGACTCATGGGAAGCCCACCGACGATGCTCTGGTGGTGGCAGTGCGCTACCTCGGGATGCGGTCGTGAGGGCGCGTGAGGGGCCTGAGAGCGGGTCTTTTCGGGCCCTCTACAGGTCCGCTCTTCAGGGCTACCTCGGTGACCCAAGCGAGCGCTCGCTTCGGGCCGCGTACGAGCTCGGACGTGAGGCGTTGAGCCGACAGCTGAGCGTCCTCGACCTGGTGGTCGCCCACCAAGAGGCCCTGCTGCTGACGCTGGGCGAGGCGTCAGGCTCGGCCGAGACAAATCAGGCGACGCGCGCGGCCGGTGACTTCCTTTTAGAGAGCCTCTCCGCATTCGAGATGGTCCAGCGGGGGTTGGGCGAGACCCGCGAGGCCGCTTGGCTCGAGCGACGGCGAGCCGAGATGGTGCGTCAGCTGTCGGGCTTCCTCGCCGACGTCTCGCTAGCTCTCGACGCCTCCGGCTCGCTCGAAGAGATGCTGCGGCTGGTGGCCGAACAGACACGCGAGCTCGTCGGGGCCGAGTGCTGTGTCGCGTCAGTCGCGGCCGAAGGCCAGCCTCGGAGCGCTCAAGGGGCCTCCTGTAAGGGGATGGGCACGCGGTGGAGTGCGCTCGTGCGGTGGCTTGACCTATCAGCGATCTATCGACTCATTCGCTTGCGTGGCGGTTCAGTGAGGATCGATGGCGAGCAGCTCGCCCAGGTGCCCGCATTTAGGACTTCGGCTGCCGATACTCAGCTCAGGGGATGGCTGGCCGCCTCGCTGACGGCCCTCGACGGCGGCGAGCTTGGTGCCATCCAGCTCTTCAACAAACAAGGGGGGGCGGCCTTTACCCGCGATGACGAGGCCACCGTCGTCTTTCTCGCCCAGATGGCGTCCGCGGCCCTCGAGAGAGCACAGCTCTACCAAGCGCGAAACGCAAACGCCTGAGATCTCTCCCTTGCGCCCTGTGCGTTACCGCTTCGGCGGTAGCGACCGGGCGTAGGCGACCCCGCGCTTGACCCACGGTTCGAGCTTGCGCTTGGTCTGGACTCCTTCGGTGTCAACTCGCACCCACCCCCGCATCGCGCGCCCGCGCATCTCAAAGGGCCGCGCGTGTGGCTTCGCGAGCAGCTCCTCCATGTCGTCCCGTTCGACGCGCACCATGAGGCCGCCCTGACCGCTCGCCGCAACCGACATGTTGCCGGCGATCAGGAACGCGAGGCCTCCGAACATCCTCACCTCTTCGAGGTCGGCCTCGGCTGCGATCAGCTCACGGATGCGGTTCGCGAGATCCTCGTCGTACGCCATCTCGGCCCGAACCTGCCGTGAGCAGCCCGATGGATTCGCCGCTGGTTTCGACCCTAGGCGTCGATCTCCGCGGCGACCGCGCAGCGATCGACGGAGGCTCGCGTGCCGGGGGTCTCTCCGGAGTCCATCGCCTCAAGCGCCTCCTCGCTCGTTCGCATGTCCTCCTCGGAGGCAAAGCGCTGGATCACGACGGCCGTGCGCTGATCGGCGTCGTGGAGGAACTGAACCCCGAGGGCGACAACGCCCTCCGGTGGGCCATCTCGCTCGTCAAGGCGAACCTTCAGATCCTCGATCCGTTCTGGGTCGACATCGGTGAAGCGGACGACTCGTACGTGCATTGCATCTCCCCACGGTCGGTTTCATCCGACCATAGCTCAGGAGCACGCCGACGGCCATCACCGGCAACCCGTCGACCCGTCGCGCTGAGCAAGGCCCTCGTGAGCCGTCAGGCCGAGAGCCAGTCGATGATCCGTGCCGGGTCGGCCTGCATGGGGAGGTCGCCGCCGTCGCGCAGCCCCTCGGCGGCGGCCGCCATCGCATTGATCGCGACCCAGGTGAGCCGGCCGCCGACACTGACGCGCTGGCCGCCGCTCTCGATGATCTCCTCCATCGAGAGGCCCGGTCCGGCAAGGACGTTGAGCGGCTTCGAGGTCGCATCGCGGATCGCCCGGATCTCGCTGGCGCTTGGAAGCCGTGGCGCGTAGAGCACGTCCGCCCCGGCCTGCTCGTAGGCCTGCAGCCGGGCGATCGTGTCGTCGAGGTCGGGGTTGTCTCGGACGTAGTTCTCGGCACGCGCCGTCAGCGTGAACGGAAAGTCGAGGCGGCTGGCAGCCTCGACGGCCGCGGCCACCCGCTCAACCGAGTGCTCCATCTCATAGATGCCGCTTTCGGGGTCGTAATCCTCGATCGAGCCGCCCACCGCACCCGCCTCTGCCGCGCCGGAGATCGCCCGCGCGGCGTCCTCCGGGTCTGGGCCGTAGCCGTTCTCCAAGTCGACCGAGACGGGCAGGCTCGGTGGCGGCGCCGAGCGCACGGGTGTGCTCGACAACCTCGTCGAGAGTGACGTCGCCGTCTTGTCGTCCCAGCGTGAAGGCGAAGCCGGCGCTCGTCGTGGCCAGCGCCTCGAATCCCATTGCCGCGAAGACCTTCGCCGAGCCGGCGTCCCACGGGTTCGGGATGACGAACGGTGGTCCCTCGTGCAGCGTTCGAAACGCGACGCCCTTTCGCTGCTGCGAGATCTCCGCGGCCATGGACCTCATTCTCCCCGATCGCCGCCGACCGACGGGAGCACGTCGGTGTGGCGCTCGGTGTCCGTTGGTTCAATCTGGCAGTGGTCCGACGAACTCCACGCCGTAGTCCTCGCTGGCCTGCTTGATCTGTGCTCCTTGGATCGAGTCGAGTGGCGGCAGACCGCCCTGTCGCGACGCGACGGTGATCGCGCGGTAGAACTGCCCATGGCGCGGCGTCGTGAGGATGAGGTAGCGGGCCTTTTCCGACTCGACCCGGAAACCGTGAACTGTTCCACCAGGCAAGTGCGCGAACGAACCTGCCGACGCCCGCACGCCCGGCCGATCACCGATGTAGAGCGTTAGGTCGCCCTCCAAGACGTAGAAGGACTCCATGTCGTGGGGGTGCCGGTGGAGGGGGACGCTCTCCCCACGACTGGCCTGCTCGTCGACTAGGCAGAAGGCGCCTTCCGTCTCCTCCCCGGTGGCGAGAAAGTACGTGGACGTCTCACCCATCCACCGCAGCTCAGCCTCTCCGGGCTGGTGGACGTACGCGCCGGTTTCATCACCCATGAATTTCCTCTCGTGGAGCTTCGACCGCTCGCTTGCGTGCGAGCGTCCTATTCAAGCTATAGGCGCGGCTGGTTTCGAACTACTTCGAGCTGATGAGGCTCAAGAACTCCTGTCTCGTCCGCGCGTCGTCCTTGACCGCGCCGCGCAGGGCGGAGGTGACCGTGTTCGAGCCGGCTGTCTGGACGCCGCGGAGCGACATGCACAGATGCTCGGCTTCGAGCACCACGCCAACCCCGCGCGGGTGGAGGTGCTCTTCCAACCAGTCTGCCACCTGGGTAGTCAGCCGCTCCTGCAGCTGTAGACGACGCGAGTAGAGCTCGACCACACGGGCGAGCTTCGAAAGGCCGACCAACCGCTCGCCCGGCAGGTAGGCGACATGCGCCTTGCCCTGGAACGGCAGCAGGTGATGGGCGCACAGCGACTGGAACGGGATCTCGCCGACAATCACCAGCTCGTCATAGCCCTCGTCGTTCGCGAACGTGGTGGGGTTGACCGGCCGCGGGGTCAAAAGCTCCGCGTACGCCTTGGCGACACGCCTCGGCGTCTCGCGGAGATGGTCCGACTCCAGGTCGGCGCCGAGTGCCACAAGGAGATGGTGCGCCGCACGCTCCGCCGCCGCGAGGTCCACACCGCCGTGGGGTGGAGCGGCCTGGAGCTGTGGAGCCGCCCCGTTACGCGACCCCTTCAGCATGATCCATCCTCGGAGTTAGACGCACCCAGCACCTCGATCGGCTCTCGGCGCGGGGGCGGGTCGAGCTTGGGATCCGCGGTGAGCTGGGACAGGGGAACATCCCCGTCCGCCAGATCGCGGCTGCTGACGGGCCGGCGGCTGCGGATCAGATCCCGGATCGGGTCGCTCACGTCCCAGACGTTCATGTTCAGGCCGGCGACGAGCCGCTCGTCCTTGAGCCAGAAGGCGATGAACTCGCGGGCGGCCACGTCGCCGCGGAAGACGACCTCGTCCCATTCCATCGCAAGACCGCTGTACTCCATGCCGGCGTCGTACTGATCGGAGAAGAAGTAGGGGATCTCGTCGTAGCTCACGTCCCGGCCGAGCATCGCCTTGGCGGCAGCGGGTCCCTGGTTGAGCGCGTTCGCCCAGTGCTCGACCCGAATGTGCCGACCGTAGAAGGGGTGACGGGCGTTCGCGACGTCGCCCGCTGCGAAGAGACTCGGGGCGCGCGCCTCGAGACGTTCGTTCACGATGACGCCGTTCTCGACCCGCAGGCCCGCCGCCTCGACGAGGCCGCTGCGAGGCGCAACCCCGATGCCGACGACGACGAAGTCCGTCTCGATCACCGCGCCATCCCGCGTGAGGACGCGTTCGACCGCCCCCGTACCCTCAAACCGCTCCACGGTGGTCTCCGGCAGGAACTCCACCCCGTGGTCTCGGTGAAGGTCGAGATAGATGCGGCCGACCTCAGGGCCGAGCACCCTCTCGAGTGGGAGCGAGGCCATCTCGATCATCGTCACCTCGCAGCCCTGCTCGCGCGCCGAGGCGGCGATCTCGGCGCCGATCCAGCCGGAGCCGACGACCACGAGCTGCCGGCCCCGGTCGATCAGCCCTGCGATCAGCTCGGAATCACCGACCGTCCGCAGGTAGTGAATGCCATCGAGCTCGCTTCCGGGAACGTCGAGACGCCGGGGCGCGGCGCCGGTGGCCATAAGGAGCTTGTCGTATGAGAGCCGTCGACCGCCTTCGAGTGAGAGCTCGCGTAGTTCGAGATCGACGCTGGTTACCGGCGTCGAGGTCATGAGTTCGATCTCGTGGTCCGTGTAGAAACTGCTGGGGTGGACGTAGGGCCTGTCCTTGAGCTCCCCGCGCAGGTAGTCCTTGGAGAGCGGTGGCCGCTCGTACGGTCGCTCGGGCTCGTCTCCGATGATGATCAGTTCGCCGTCGAAGCCCTCCTCGCGCAGGGTCTCGGCGGCCTTTGCGCCGGCCAATCCCGCTCCGACGATGACGTAGGTCTCGGTTTGTGCGTTCATCACTTTCCTCTCTCAGTACCTGTGCGCAGGCCTTTTGCCCTTGCTCCATGTGCGTCTTGAGGCACGCCGTTCTTACGCCGCCCCATCCCCGCGACCGATGGCGTCGCGATCGCCGATGCCCGCCAGCGGAACGCCGCGCGTAAGAACCGCGCACGCGACGTCGCAAACGAGACATGCGCCCCGACGCCAAAGACGCGCGTGAGGGTCGGTCGTGTTGAGCGCACCGGTCAAGCCGGCTGGTAGCGTCGGCGCGACTGCGGTCCTTGCTCCGCCGACGCTACTCATGACCCCTCCAGGCCAAGCCCCGTCGACAGTCGGCCCCGACGCCGTGTCGCGGGCCTGGGTCGACGCCCTGGCGGAGACAGGCGCGCGTGGGGAGGAGGCCCGCGTCCGGCTGCGTGAGCTGCTGCTGAAGGCTGCGCGGTTCGAGATCGGTCGCCGGCGAGCGAGACTCCCATACCTGCGCGGAGGTGACCTCGACGACCTCGCCCACCAGAGCGCCAACGACGCGCTGCTCGCGATCCTCGGCAAGCTCGACACCTATCGCGGCGAGAGCAGGTTCACCACCTGGGCCTACAAGTTCGCCTTGCTGGAGGCAGCCGTGAAGCTGCGCCGCCGAGCCTGGCAGGGACGCGAGATCCCGCTCGAAGCCGAGCTGTGGTCGACCTTCGCAGACCAGGGGGGCTCCCCGGCTGAGAGCGCCGAGCAGAGTGAGCTCCTGGGCTCGATCGGGGATGCGATCGAGACCGAGCTCTCGGCTCATCAGCGCGAGGTCCTCGTTGCGGTGGCGCTGAACGGAGTCCCGATCGACGTCCTGGCGGAGCGCCTCGGCACGACTCGGGGAGCCCTCTACAAGACGATTCACGACGCGCGCAGGAAGCTTCGCACCCACCTCGGGCGGCGGGGACTTCGATTCGCGGAAGAGCTCGAGCCCACCGAGACGAGATGACGATGCCGGGCGAGCCAAAAGAGACGGGCGAGGCCGACCGCCTCCGCCTCCTGCTCGGCGCCGACGGCCCTGAGCTGACCTGCGAGGAATGCTTCGAGCAACTCGACCGGTATGTCGAACTGGAGCTGGGCCGAGCCGACGCCGACGCCGCCGTTCCCGGCATGCGTGCGCACCTGGCTGGATGTCCAGCCTGCGGCGAGGATCACCAGAGCCTGCTGGCGCTGCTCCGAGCCGAGCCTCGAAAGTAAGACCCGGCCTCGAGCCGGCGCTAACGATGCGACCCTCCCGAAAGGAGACGCATCCCATGAACGCACTCACCCTGGCCGTGCGGCCGATCCCGTTTCCCAGCCTGACGCGGCTGCGCGAGGATCCCATCGCCCAGGCCTTCACCCTGCTGCGGATCGGGTTCTTCGTCCTCCCGGTCCTGATGGGCCTCGACAAATTCGCCGAGGTGATGAACGACAACTGGTCCGCCTATCTGGCCACCGAGTTCAACGACATCCTCCCCGGCAGCGCCCAGGACGCGATGTACGCTGTCGGTGCGATCGAGGTTCTGGCCGGCTTCACCGTCCTGATCGCTCCTCGCTTCGGCGCCCTGCTCGTCGCTGCCTGGCTCGGCGGGATCATCGTCGGCCTGCTGCTTGCCGGCGGCTACGGTGACATCGCGCTACGTGACCTCGGGCTCCTCCTCGGCGCGCTCACGCTCTTCCGTCTAGCCGTGAGCGAGACAACTCAGCCCGAAATGGGCGCGACTGGTTTCGAACCAGCGACCTCTCGCGTGTGAAGCGGTGCCGCCTTACGCACGGATAGGTGTGGATCGCAGGGCGAATATGCCAGCGGATGTGCGGGGACGCCTTGCTACGACTCCCGCCCGCGCGTAGGGTTGGACCAAGCCGAGTGGTCGAGCGAGGAGGAGATGGCGAATGGCCGATGCCGCACTGTTCATCGGATGGGGCCAGGTAGCGCGCGGGCGCGAGAAGCGCGCTCTCCAGGTGTTCAACGAGAGCGTCGAATACTGGGGAGGGCTTCAGGGCGACGACAAGATCGAGGACTTCGAGGTTGTCCTGCTCACGCCTCACGGCGGAGACCTGCAGGGCTTCGCGCTGTTGCGTGGCAGCGAAGATCAGGTCAGGGCGCTGCGCGCCGACGAGGAGTTCCAGCGACGCGTCACGCGGGCCGACCTGATCGTCGATTCGCAAGGCGTCGTCGATGCCTTGATTGGCGACGGCATCGCTCGCGGCATGGGCCAATACCAGGGCGAGGTCGACGACCTGGATTAGCTTCGCCGAAGCCTTTGACCCCGCGGACCATCCGGCCCCGGGAACGCTTGCAGACAGGCGCGAGGGCTCGTAGGATCGGCTGTGTGGCCGAGTACGTCTTGGACCATCACCTAGAAGGTGAGCGCTCGCGGCTGGCGCTGATGTCTCGGCTGCTGGACCCGATGCACCGCCGGCACATCGAGGCGCTCGGAGTCGGTCAAGGCGCTCGGACGCTCGAGGTGGGCTGCGGCAACGGCTCCATCTCCGCCTGGCTCGCCGAGCGCGTCGGGCCCAGCGGCGAGGCGGTCGCCTTCGATCTCGACCTGTCACTGGTCGACGTGCGGGCACCGAGGCTCGAACTGCGGCAGGGCGACATCGTTGCCGGCCCGGTCGATCCCGGCGGCTTCGATCTCGTGACCGCGCGGGCGGTGCTGCACCACGTCACGGATCGCGAGGCGGCGGTTCAGAACCTCGCCGCCAGCTTGGCACCCGGGGGCGCGATCCTGCTGATCGAACCGGACTTCTTGCCGGTCAGTGTCGCCCAGCCGCTCGAGGTGCGAGCCTTCTGGAGCGGGTGGCTCGGGTGGTCGCGCGACCAGGGGATCGACTACCACGTGGGTCGCACGCTGGCCCCGCGGCTCGCGACGTTGGGACTCGAGCAGGTCGCGGGGACGGCCGAGACCGCCGTCTACAACGGGGGCTCTGAGTGGGCGGCGTACTGGACCCAGACGGTCGTCGAGCTACGCGACCGGCTCGTGGACTCGGGGAGGCTCGACGACCCGACTCATCGATCGGTTCCTCGCCCACTGCGACGATCCGCGGTGGTGGACGCAGACGATCGCCTTCACCGCCGTCCACGCCCGCGCTCCGGGCAGCTGACTCGCGCACGGATCGCGGCCGACGCGGGCGCTCGGACCTCGGTGCCCATCGGTCGCCGGGCGGGGCGGCGCTTGAGCCGCCTCGACCTAGGGCTGGAGCCAACGATCGGCGACGGCCTCGGCGTTCTGATGGCTACGCCGGTGCCCGCCGACGGCCGCGATGAAGTGGTCGCGGTCGAGTGCCAGCAACCGGGTCTCGCGAGTGGCGCGGACGGTGGCCGTGCGGGGCACGTCCCGAAGCAGAGCGATCTCGCCAAAGCACTCGCCTTCGCTCTGGCTCCGCTCGAGGACGTCGTTCTTGCTTACCTCGACCTCCCCGTGGTCGATCAGATAGAAGCGGTCCCCGTGGTCTCCTTGGGTGATCACCTCCTGCCCCGGCTTCACATCGACCGCGACCAGGGAGCGGCACACGCCCTCAAGGGCGTCAACGGGCAATGGGGCGAAGATCGAGGTGCCACGAAGAAGGTTGTAGTTGCGTTCGGAGACCGGAGCGCCAATCTCGAAATCGCGCAGCGCTCGCCAGCGCATCAGCGCGAGCGCGGGCAGCAGCGCCCCGAGCGCCAGCAGCGCGCCGCGCACGCCGAACGCGGCCACCATCGCCGGTGCGACGATCGCGCCCAGGGCCGTCGCGGCCAAACGGCTCGTCTCCAGAAAGCCGATCACGCGAGCGAGCGTCTCGTCCGAGCCGAGACGCTGGAGCAGCGTTCTCGCGGCCACCTCGACGAAGCTGAAGCCGAACCCCATCAGCAAGAAGGAGAGGTAGGCGGCAACTGCCACCGGCCAGGCGCCGGGGAGCGCGAGGCCGACCCCGGTGATCAGGCAGCCGACCGAAAGCCCGGCCGCGAGGTTGCCGCGGTCCAGGAGTACCGCCAACCCTGCCCCGGCGATCAATGCCCCGATGCCCCAGGCGGCGTTGATCCAGCCGACGTTGCCCTCGCTGATCCCGAGCAGGTCGAGGGTGACGATCACGACCATCACGTCAGCCGCACCCTCGACGAAGACCAAAAGGCTGAGCGCGATGCCAACCAGGCGCAGCTTGGGCTCGGCCACCAGCACTCTGAAGCCCACGGCCGTCTGGCGAAGCACCCCCGGCGCGCCCGCCTCCTCGTGATAGGAGGGCCGCTCGTCCGTGACCAGGGTTGAGAGGACCACCGCCGTGACGAGGCCAGCCGTCGCGGCGGCGGCGAATGCGGCCTCTGGGCTGGCTACGGCCAGGAGCGCTCCCGCGACGAGCGAGGCGACGAGAAAGCCCAGGCTGTCCATCTGGTTGTGGGTAACGTTGGCCGCCGAGAGTTCCTGGGGGTGCGGGCAGCCAGCGGCAGCAGCGCTCCCTCGGCCGGCACGTAGGGGGTAGAGGCGACGGTGAAGAGGCCGGCGAGCCCGTAGACGACCCAGGCTGGGGCGTCCGCGGCCGCCGCGGCTGCCGCGATCGCGATCGCGAGACCGCTCAGCAGCGCGCTCAGCATCAGGACAAGGCGCCGCGACAACCGGTCCCCGAGCAGGCCCGCGAACGGCGAAGCCATCGCGCCGGGGAGCAGACGGACGAGGGCGGCGATGCCGACGGCCGTGGCACCCCCCTCCCCGAAGGCGTAGACGCCGAGGGCGATCGCGAACGCCCAGGTGGTGAACGTCATCCCCGCCCAGCCGAAGCTCAGCCGCGCGAGGGACGGATTTCTGAAGACCGCCGTCAGTGCGCTCAGTGAGATCCGAAGCTGGCGCAGGCCGGCGCTCATCGTCGAGGAGCGGCGAGGAGCACGGTCAGCCCGAAGACGCGACCGCGAACAGCCGCCACTCGTCGGGAACCCCGTTGAGGGTGTGCCGGCCGCGTTCCTCCATCCGCATTCCTCGCGTAGTGGATCACAGCCGTCATCGAGCCGTCCTTGCTCGCGCGAGCCTGACACATCAGATCGGCGACCCAGCCAGGGACCATAGGATTGCGGCCGTGCCGTTCACGCTCAGGAACCTCAAGAAGGACCTAGAGGACGTCGGGTCCAGGTTCGACGGCGCGCCGGACCTGGAGTTCCGCTTGGCGACCGACGCGCTCGAGCTCGAGCAATCCGGCCTGAGCTACCAGCGCGTCCCTCCCGGCTATCGCTTTCCGTACGGCCACACGCACAGGAAGCAGGAGGAGGTGTACGTGGTCGTGCGCGGGAGCGGGCGAATGAAGCTCGACGACGAGATCGTCGAGCTCGAGGAGTGGGACGCGGTGCGCGTCCCGCCCGGTACGTGGCGAGGCTACGAGGCCGGGCCGGAGGGTCTCGAGATCCTCGTCATCGGCGCGCCCAGTCTCGGCGAGTCTCGACGCGAAGACGTCGAGGGCGAGCGCGACTGGTGGGCTGACTAGCGCCATCCCGCTTTGAATGTGGTCGCTAGCGGGCACCGGAATGGCGCTGGTGCCCAACCCTCCGGGGGGCTTCGCGGACCTAACCGGGTGGACTGGCCGCGGGCAAGGGCTCGAGCACGCTGTCGGCGACGTCCCTGGTCAAGTCCGATCCCAGCCGAGCGAGGTTCCATCCCGCCCGCGCGTCCCTGTAGCGGTTGGTGATCCAGAACACCGTCACCCCCTTGTCGAGCAGCTTCGTTAGGACCCCGAACGACCATCCGTTCCCCCCGTCGTGGAAGGCGACTTCCCCGTACCCATCCGTGCGCAGGAGCGCCCAGCCGTAGCCGTAGTACGAGTCGCCTGCCTTCTCCTCGAGCACGTAGCGATTGAACAGTCTGTCCTTGGCTCGTTGGTCGAGGATCTCTTCACCCGCCATCGCCCGGTCCCAGCGATACATGTCCCGCGCCGTGGAGAGCAGCCCGCCGTTCCCGCGCAGGTTCCAGTGCGGGCCGTCCTCGGCCCACGGGTGATCGAACGGCCTGCCCTGCGCCTCGCCCTGCTCGTCGTATTCGATGGCGACTCGATCGGAAGGCCAGTCGGGCAGCACATATCCGGTCGTCGTCATCCTCGCTGGCTCAAAGATGTGCTCGACGAGGAACTCCTCGTAGCTCATCCCGGAGGCCTTCTCGATGATCGCTGCTAGGAGGCTGTATCCCAAGTTCGAGTAGTGGTGCTCGGCCCCGGGGCGTGACTGGAGCTCCGACCCGAGCGCGTCAGCTAGCATCTCGTCGCGCGCCAGGGGCTCGTAGTCGTCGCCGAGCGCTTCTCTCAACCCGGACGTGTGCGTCAGCAGATGGTGGACGGTGATGTCGCGCTTGTCGCCGGGAACGGGGCCGAGGTGATCGCTGATGGGGTCGGCCACTCGGAGCTTCCCCAGCATCTCTAGCTTCAGGATCGCGGCGGCGGTGAACTGCTTCGTCATCGACATGATGTCGTAGACGGTGTCGCACGTCGCCGGGACCTCCGACTCGCGGTCCGCGAGTCCAAATCCTGCGCAGTGGACCATCTTGCCGTCCCGAGCGGCGAGGAGCGTTCCGCTCGCCCCCGCGGGGAGCAAACGGTCCAAGATGCGCTCGACCGACCGATCGGTTGTGTCGGCAGCGCGAGCGTCGGTTGCTCCCTGATCATCTTCGCCGCACCCCACGAGTGCGAGGACGGCAAGCACGAGGGCACCGGAGAGGGTGCGGGTCACCGCCGCCCGATAGGGCCGGCCACCCCCGTGTCGCGGAGCTCAGAAATTTCCAGCATGTCGCTTCAGTATTGCCCGTCAAAGATGGGCGCGGCTGGTTTCGAACCCGCGACCTCTCGCGCGTGAAGCGGTGGTCGCTCAGGCCCGGACCCTGAGGCCCCGGTAGTAGCCTCGGCGGGATGTTCGACCATGTCGGCATCGCCGTCTCCGACCTGGCCGCGTCCGAGCGCTTTTACCGCACCGTGCTCTCCGTGCTGGGCGTCGAACCCAGCCACGCGGACGCCGAGCTCGTCGAGTGGGAGGACTGGGACATCGGGCCCACGGACCGCGAGCACCCGCTGACCCGCGGCCTGCACGTCGGCTTCCGCGCGCCGACCCGTGAGGCCGTGGACGCCTTTTGGCAGGCGGGGATCGACGCCGGCTACCGCGACGACGGCGCGCCCGGGCCGCGCGCGGTCTACGGACCCGACTACTACGGCGGCTTCCTGCTCGACCCGGACGGCAACAGCGCCGAGGCCGTGCATCTAGAGCGGTCGAGCTCAGTGCCACCCGGCCACATCGACCACCTGTGGATCCGCGTAGCCGACCTCGAGGCGTCCAAGCGCTTCTACGCGACGATCGCGCCGCACGCGGGGATTCGCCTGGGCGACGACGAGCCCGGGCGGGTGCACTTCGCCGGCGGCGACTTCAGCTTCTCGCTGATCGACGACGAGCGGCCGCTCACGGAGCACGTCCACCTCGCCTTCCCCGCCGCGGACGACGACACGGTGCGGTCCTTCCACGCCGCCGCGCTAGACGCGGGGTACGAGGACCACGGCGGCCCGGGCGAGCGCCCCGTGTACCACCCGGGCTACTTCGGCGCGTTCGTCCTCGACCCCGACGGGCACAACGTCGAGGTCGTCAACCACAATCGCTGAGCCCGAGAGCGTCATCCACCGATCACGGACTCGACGAGAGTGCGGACCGCTTCGACCTCTTCGTCGCGAACGCGGTGCTCACCGGGCCCCACAATCAGGAGGTCGACCTCCGCCCCCGCCGCCCGCAGTGCCTCGGCGGCCACGCGGACGTCCTCGGGGTCGACCCAGCTATCCGCCTCGGCGCCGGTCAGGAGCGCGCGGACACCGGCGAGCGAGCCGCCGGAGGGAAATCGCACGTCGTCGGCGCCGATCAGGCAGCCGCAGAGCGAGACCACGGCGCCGAGCGGGCGCGGCGCTGTCGCGAGGAGGTCGAGGGCGATGCACGCGCCCTGCGAGAAGCCGCCGAGGATGATCCGGTCGGGCGGCACGCCGCGGGCGGCGAGGTCGTCGAGCGCGGAGCCGATCTGGTCGTGCGCGCGGCCAAGCCCCGGCTCGTTGACCGACCGCGGGTCGAAGTATCGCTGGGGGTACCACGAGCGGTCTGCGGCAGCCGGCGCGACGAGCGCGAGGCCGGGCAATCCCAGGCGTGCCGCGAGTCGCTCGGGCGCCTCGGGCCTCTCGCCGCGACCGTGCAAGAACACGAGCGTCGCCCCCGCCTCCTCGGGCCGGGTTGTCACCGGCGCACCGTACCGCACCCTAAGTGGCCCCTGACCAAGTGTGGGAGTGTGTCCTCTCCAGAGGAAATGCCCGTGACCAGCGACCGCCCATCGATTCCCGCCATCGTCTTCGGCGGCGACGTCACGGGCCTCGCGGTCGTGCGGGCGCTCGGGCGCGCCGGCGTGACGGTGTTGGTGGCGCAGCCCGCCCATCCGCTGGTCCGCGGGTCGCGCTGGCATCGACCGCTTAACGGCGCACCGCCGGAGGGCGGCGCCGACGGCGAGCTCGCCGCCTGGCTTGGCGGGCTCCCCTACGAACGCAGCGTCCTTTACCCGTGCTCCGATCGCTGGGCGACGGCGATCGCCGCCCTGCCGGCCGCGGTCAGCGCCGCCCACGTCCCGGTCTCGCCCCGGAACGCCGCGCTCGAGCGCCTGGTCGACAAGGCGCGCTTCGCCGACGCCGTCGCCGAGCTCGGCGTCCCGGCCCCGCGGACCGTGCCGGTCCAAACGGCGGCGGACCTGGCCGCGCTCTCCGATGAGGAACTCGGCGGCTCGTTCTTAAAGCCGGTCGACTCACAGGCGTTCAGGGCGCGCTACGGCGTCAAGGGGCTTCGCCCCAGCGATCGGGCCGAGGCCGCCGCGATGCTCGCCGCGCTCGCCGCCGAGGGGCTCGAGGTGGTCGTACAGGAGTTCGTCCCCGGGCCGCCGGACGCCCACGTCTTCCTCGACGGCTACGTCGATCGCGCCGGGACCCTGCGCGCCTGCCTCGCGCGTCGCCGTCTGCGGATGTTCCCGCCAGGGCTCGGCAACAGCACCCTCTCGGAGACGATCATGCTCGCCGACGCCGCCGATGCGGTCACCGCGGTCGAGCGGCTTTTCGCCGGGATCGGCTTCACCGGCCTCTTCGACGCCGAGCTAAAGCGCGACGAGCGCGACGGGGTCGCGAAGATCCTCGAGGTAAACGCGCGCCCGTGGTGGCAGCTCGGGATCGCAGCCGCCGCCGGCCTCGACCTGGCGCTCCTCGCCTACCGCGACGCCGCCGGGGGCGAACCGCCACCCTCAGAGCGCTACCGGGTCGGGGTGCGCTGGGTCTACCCGGTGCCCGACGCGCGCGCGTGGTGGCGCTCGCGCGGCAAGGGTGGCGATCCCGGGCTACCGGTTCGAGCCTGGCTCGGAGCGGGCAACGCCGTTTGGAACCGCGACGACCCACTGCCGCTGCTTGCGGAGCTCGCGATGATGCTGAAGCGGGCCCGGAGGCTTTAGGAACATGGGCGCGGCGGGTTTCGAACCTGCGACCTCTCGCGTGTGAAGCGGTGGGGCCTCAGGCACCAACAGGCGTGGATTGACCGCAGCAGATGCTCGTCGATGCCTGCTGATGCCTTCGGTGTGGGCACCAGAACGGCGCTGGTGCCCAATGGCTCAGGAACCCAGGATCTTCGCCTTCTGGTCCGCGAACTCCTCCTCCGTCAGCACGCCGCTGTCGCGCAGCTCCGCAAGACCCTTGAGCTGTGCGACCGGGTCAGCTGCCTGCGGCGGTGGCGCGGCCTCCTGCGGCGGTGCCTCCGCGTACTGCTCCCGCGGTTCCTGCTCGGCCCAGCGGCGCTGTTGGCGGCGCGAGACGTTGTTGCTGACACGGGTCGCCGTTCCGGCCACGACGGCTGTGCGGGCGACACCTCGGATTAGACCTGGCATGAGTTGCTCCTTTCAGACTTCAGGACGTGGTGGCTGCTTCAGCTTCCTCGGCCGCCTCAACGGCAGCGAGGAGTGCCTGGACGGGGATTCGCCCGCTGGCGACGAGCTGGCCGCCTGAGCGGCGAACGGCACTGGCGAACGGTGCGGCCCAGCTGTTCTCGTAGACCAGCAGGGCGGCCGAGGTGCCGGGCTCGAGCGCCGTTGCGGCCTCCTCGAGGTCGTCGTCTCCGAGGAGTCCCGAGGATGCGCCCTCGAACACCTTCAGCTCCTCCACCTGCTCGCCGAGACCCTGGATATCGAGGCCGGCGACCGTGCCATCCTCGGCCTTGGTGATGAAGGCCAGGTCGAGGACGCGGATGATCCCGCGCTCGGCCAGGTCGGCGAGCATCGGCGCTGCTTTTCCGTTCGGCTGGCGGCCCGGCCACTCGACCAACAGGTAGTCGATCGGGCCCATCTCTTCCATTGACTGTGTGCTCATCGCTCTCCTTCCGAGTGAATCGGTAGCCGACCGAACCTACAGCGTGCCCGCCGACGGGGCCGAGTCCATCGCCGCTGCCGTAGGCGCAATCAGCGCGCCGATGATCCAGAGGAGGGGAAGAGGCCAGCGCTGGCACGACCGGGACCGGAAGCGCACAGGCACAAGCGAGAGAATTGCCGCAGGGTATCGACGCCTCGACGTCGGACGTAGTTACGTCGTGGCGTTCGTCTCTGCACTCGGCACCGTCGACCGTTGTGCCGGTTGCGCCACCTGTGCCGCTCCGCTCGGTGCCTCCCCTGTCAGGAAACGCTCGATCTCGGCGACGACCCGCTTCGGGTCGTCGATCCATGGGATGTGTCCTGCCTCGGCAATCCGAACGAGGCGAAGGTTGGGATTTATCCTGACGATGGACTCAGCGTCCTCAAGCGATCCGAATGCGTCGCGCTCGGGCCAGACAAGCACCGTCGGCGTCGTCAACGCTCGCCAGCGGTCGCCTAGGAGCAACTCGCGTCGGTACCCAAGGCGGCGCCAATCGGCTACACACGCAATCAAGCTGAGCATGCTCTCGACGTTTCGTCGTGTGTGCGCGACGTCCACGTCGAGGAGCAGATCGTCGACTCGCTCGGGATGCTCGACCATGAGTTGGCCCCAGAACCTCCGGTTTTCCGTCGCGCGTCGCATTCGAGAACACATATCTGCCGAGCCGCGGCCCGATGAGGGGGAGTCCGAACGGAAGCATCAGGAGGGGCGGCCTTCGCCTGGTCCCGAAGGGCGCGCCGACGAGCGCAAGGCGCGACACGCGGCTGGGCCCATCGAGCGCGAAGGCGACGGACCAGAGCGCGCCCATCGAGTTGGCGACCACGTCGACTGTCGGTAGCTCGACCGCATCCAGGACATCGCACAGGAACGTCCGCGCGTGCTCAAGCAGATCGACGCCGCGGTAGTCGAAGGGATCGGCCAGGCCATGACCCGGCCGATCGATTGCGAGGACGCGGTGGTTCTCGGCGAGCGCCTTGAGGATCGGGACGACTTCGAAGGCGCCGGCGAGCCCGCCGTGGACGTACAGCAGTGGCGCGCCGGTGCCGAGCTCGAGGAGCTGCGTCTCGCCCAGCGACCAGCGGATTCGGCGGACTCGTGTGTCTGGCGCGAACCGGGCGAGCAGCGCGGCCTGTGCCTTCGCGAGCTCCCGATCCAGGTCCACCTCCATTGACTCCTCGCTGTCTACGAACAGAGCGTTCATTCGAAGTGCCTCCGTCCCCTCCCCCAGGGGACTCGTCGCTTGTCCAGCAGGGCGAAGCTACGAGCGATTGGCCGTGTGGGCAATCGGGAGTTCTCCCCATGCCGCGAGCCCATGCTCCATTGCGAACAGCGCCGCCGCCGCCCGGGTCGAGACGCCGATCTTCGCGTAGGCGTTCTGGACGTGGCGATCGGCGGTCTTGACGGAAATGTCCAGCGCGCGGGCGACTTGCTTGGTCTGCAGTCCGCGCGCAAGCAGACCGACTACCTCGGCCTCCCGCTTGGTCAGCCCGCATGGCCGCTCAATCCTCGGTGCCGCTTGCCCTGCCGTCTCGAGCACCGCTACGACGGCGTCGGGGTCAAGCCGCCCCTGGCGGACCTCCTCGCCGAGCGTCTCTGCGGCGCGCTCCGGCGCGAGCGGTTCGCGGTGTGGCCTGGGTTCGGTCATCGCGTGGTAGGCGTCCGCGACGGCTAGCAGGCGGGCCCCCGGAGTGAGCACCGCTCCGGTCGTACCGCGGTGATAGCCGGAGCCATCCAGGCGCTCGTGGTGGGCGCCGGCGATCGGAGCGAGCGCGGCGAGGAAGCGCGAGCGCGAGAGAACCCGCTCGGTGTGGTACGGGTGAAGCCTGCACCTGCTCCCATTCGTCCGCCGACAGCGGACCCGGTCTATTCCAGACGCGAGCGGGGACCGCAACCCGCCCCAGATCATGCACAAGGGCGGCGCGCCGAATTAGCGTCACGTTCGGAGACCCCCAGGCGGCTCCGCTCCGCCGAGGCCTCGGACAGAGCCGCGACCCCCGCCGAGTGGCCGACGAATGAGGGCGAGACGAGATCGGCGAACGCGCCCATTGCTGCGAGCGCACGATCGATCTCCTCCCCCTCCAGGGTCAGCCACGGGTGGGGCTCGGACGCAATCGTCTCCTCCCAAGCCGAGCCCTCGCGATCGCGGGTCAGAATCTCCGCCGCATTGTCGGCGAGGCAGCCAGCGATCTGCGGGTCGAACGCGCCTCCGGCGCGCTCGCGGATAACGGCGGCCGCGTGCTCCACTCCGCCGAAGAGGTGCTGGACGGCGGCGTCTCCAGCCACGTTGGCGATCCTGACGGCCAACGGGATCTCGTCCCGCTTGGCGCGTCCGAGCGGGCCCTTGCCGTCCCAGCGATCTGTGAGAGTGAAGAAGAGGCCTCGCATGGAGCTCGGGAGGCCGAGTCGCTCGGCGAGCATCTCTCCCACCTCGCACTGGGCGACCATGTGGGCCTTGCTGCTCCTTGCCGCTTTCGGCAACCGGCGAGCGATCTGGATCGCTCGCACCGGCGCGGAGTCCTCCGGATTCGGAAGCGCGCGGACGACGCCGGCCAGGATCTCGCGCTGCGAGCCGTAGAAGAGCGGCACGAAGTTCGCCGCCAGATCACCGCCGTAGATCTCGGCAGCGATCTCTGCATCCGCGGTGCAGCCGCAATAGGAGAGCAGGCAGGCGTAGTAGGTCTCCGACGCCGTCTTGACGTCGATACCCAGGCGCTCGCCCAGCCGCGCCGCGATCTGCGTTGCGTGCAGACCATGCTCGAACGGAAAGCCCATGGCCAGGTCCGTGGCCAGACACAACGTCGCCACCACTTCCGCCGTGCGCACGCGCTCCGCTCCAGTGGATGCCTCGCTCGTCACGTGCCAAAGTATCCAAGCCCGCCGCAGCCATGGCCAGCGGCGCTCCCGCGAAGCGCTCCAGCAGTCTCACAGGCTCAAGGGAAGTGGGCTTGCGTGATGGGCGCGGCTGGTTTAGAACCAGCGACCTCTCGCGTGTGAAGCGGTGGCCCCTCAGGCATGGATAGGCGTGATTTACCCCTCCTGGATGCCTGCGGATGTGCGCGGATGCCTTTGGATATGGGCACCAGAACGAAGCTGGTGCCCAATGAGGCCCAGCTGCGATTCGGGCTCGGGGTTATGGAGTGACGCTTCTCGGGGTGCACCCAGGGCTCGGCCGGGCGCAGTCAGCCCGTGTGGCGCCCGGACCCTGGGCGTCCGCTACCCTCACCGAACTAGACCGCGCGCCAGGGCGCTGTCATTTGGGGGGAAGCAGGGGAGTCTCAGATGAGACGAGTGGTTCTGTTCGTGGCTGCAGTTGCGTTGGTGTGCGTTTCCACAGCGTCGGCGTCAGGCAAGGCGAACACGCGGCTGACGCTGGACAACATCCAAACCTTTCTCATCGGGGGCATAAGCACGACCTGGTCGGGCGACATCTTCTCCTCTGAGAAGGGGTGCAAGAACAGGCGACGGGTGATCGTGTATCGCGTCCTTGACGGGGCGGACGAGAAGCGCGGGTCGACGCTCTCTTACAAGGGCAGTGCCCAGCCGGGCTACTACTGGCTCTACAACGAGGAGGGCGTTCCGCCCGCGGGCGACTACTACGCGAAGGTCAAGCCGACCGCTGACTGCAAGGCGGACAGCTCGCCGGTCCTCCCCTTCACTACGTAGGCACCGGCCGATGATCCTGCGTCATTCGCGAAACGTCCCGCCGAGCCTTGCGCTCACCGCCGGACTCGCCCTGCTCTCCGCCCTGGCCTTCGGGTCGCCCGCCACGGCGCTTGCCGACGCCGCGCTTGAGCAGAAGCTCACTGCCTCAGCCGGCTCCTACGGCGGCCTCTTCGGCTTGGCGGTCGCGGTCGATGGTGACGCCCTCGTGATCGGCGAGCCCTGGGCGAACGACCAAAGGGGGGCCGTCCACGTCTACCAGCGGACCGGAGACAGCTGGACGCAGACCGCGACGCTGACCGCCTCCGACGGCGTCGGAGCTGAGAATCTCGGTTACTCGGTCGGGATCGACGGCGACACGATCGTCGCCGGGGCGACCAACGACGACTTCGGCGCGGACCCGGAGCAAAACCAGGGCTCCGTCTACACCTTCGCCCGCACGGGCGCCGCCGCCCGCACCGAGACCGCAAAGCTGACCGCCTCCGACGGCGCCACGGGCGACACTCTCGGCCTCTCGGTCGCGATCGACGGCGACGTGATCGTCGCCGGGGCGCCCGAGGACAAGGTCGGCTCCAACTTTGTGCAGGGCTCCGTCTACACCTTCGCCCGCAGCGGCGCCGCCGCCCGCACCGAGACAGCGAAGCTGACGGCCTCGGACGGAGCCGCCCAGGAGAGGCTCGGCGTCTCCGTCGCGATCGAAGGCGACACGATCGTCGCCGGGGCGCCCAACTACGTCGTCGGCTCCAACTTTGCGCAGGGCTCCGTCTACACCTTCGCCCGCAGCGGCGCCGCCGCCCGCACCGAGACCGCAACGCTGACGGCCTCGGACGGCGCCGAGCTCGACTTCCTCGGATCCTCGGTCGCGATCGACGGCGACACGATCCTCGCCGGGGCGCCCGACGACGACTTCGGCGCGGACCCGGAGCAAGATCAGGGCTCCGTCTACACCTACGCCCGCACCGGCGCTGCCGCCCGAACCGAGACCGCGAAGCTGACCGCCTCGCAGGGCGCCCAAGACGACCGGTTCGGCGACTCGGTCGCGATCGACGGCGACACGATCCTCGCCGGGGCGCCCTACGACGACGTCGGCGCCAACCCAGACCAGGGCTCCATCTTTACCTTCGCCCGCAACGGCGCCGCGGCCCGCACCGAGACCGCAAAGCTGACCGCCTCGGACGGCGCCGACTACGACGACCTCGGCATCTCGGTCGCGATCGAAGGCGACACGATCGTCGCCGGGGCGATCGGCGACGACCTCGGCGTGAACGAGGAGCGGGGCTCCGCCTCGGTGTTCTTTTCCGCGCCCGATTCCGATAACGATGGGGTGCCCGACAGCACGGACGGCTGCTCCGCCATCTCTGCAAGCACGCCCAGCGGATGCCCAAGCGTCAACCGCTCGCTGACGCTCTCCTACTCGAAGTCGAAGAAGAAGTTCAAGGGCACGCTTGCCGTTTCCCAGCCCTCCTGCGACGGCAGCGACCCGGTGACCGTGTGGAGGCGGCTGATCGGCGATGACCTGGAGGTGGGTACGGACGAGGTGAACGCTCAGGGCAAGTACGTCGTGTCCGAGCGGGGGCGCCCCGGGAAGTACTACGCGACGGTCGAGGAGCGAGTGGTCTCTGACGTGGCCGCCTGTGAGTTGGCCACCTCGCCCACCTTGCGGTTGCGCGGGTAGGACTCCCTTGTCTCGCTGCCTTGTAATTCTGGCTGTTGCCGTTGGCACCTTGTCCTGGACGGCCCCCGCGGCGGCGGCGCCGGCCAACGACAACTTCTCGAACGCGGAGGCGCTCGCCGGACCGGACGGGACCGTGTCGGGCACCACGATCGGCGCGACCAGCCAACCTGGAGAGCCCTGCGCAATCGAAGTATGGGGTTGCGGTCCGAGCGTCTGGTACACGTGGCAGACCCCGGCCGCAACGACGACCCAGGTGAGCTTTGACACCTGCCCTGCGGCATGGGACACGACGCTGGGGGTCTTCACCGGCAACAGCTTGGCGACGCTTGAGGCCGTCGCTGAGGACGATGGGGCCTGCGGCCTTGGCAGTCGCGTCGACTTCGCCGCGATCCCCGGGACCACCTACTCCATCCGCGTCGGCGGGTACGGCTTTAGGTCGGGCACGTTCCATCTCGGGCATTGCGAGGGGGCGGCGTGCCCGGCGGATACCGATGGCGACGGGGTGTTCTACCCCACGGACAATTGCCCTACTGGCGACTCGGGCTGGACCTCAAGTGCCACGACCGATCACGACTCCGACGGCTGTCGCGATGCCGGCGAGGACTCCGACGACGACGACGACGGCAAGGCCGATGGCTCCGATGCCTGCCCCGCCGGGGACATCCGCTGGATCCCCAACGCCACGATCGACAACGACTCCGACGGCTGCCGCGACTCGACCGAGGACTCCGACGACGACAACGACACTGTCGCCGACGCCTCCGACAACTGCCGGCTGGTCGCCAATACCGACCAGACCAACACCGACGGCGACCCCCAGGGCGACGCCTGTGACTCCAACAACGCCGCGCTCGAGCAGAAGCTGACCGCCTCCGACGGCGCCCAATCCGACACCTTCGGCACCTCGGTAGCGGTCGACGGCGACACAATCGCGGTCGGCGCGCCCGCGGACGATTTCCAAAGGGGTGCCGTCTACGTCTATCAGCGCGTCGACGACAGCTGGACGCAGACCGCCAAGCTCACCGCCTCGGACGGCGACGCGGGCGACCGGCTAGGCCAGTCGGTCGCGATCGACGGCGACACGATCGTCGCCGGTGCGGTCCACGTCAGTGTCGGCGAGAACGAGTACCAGGGCTCCATCTACACCTTCGCCCGCACGGGCGCGGCGGCTCGGACCGAGACCGCGAAGCTGACCGCCTCAGACGGCGCGACGCAGGACTTTCTTGGCTTCTCGGTGGCGATCGACGGCGACACGATCGTCGCCGGGACCACTTGGGGCGACGTCGGCGGCAACCTCAACCAGGGCTCCGCTTACACCTTCGCCCGCACCGGTGCGGCGGCGCGCACCGAGACGGCGAAGCTGACCTCCTCAGACGGCGCCGCGAGCGACAGCTTCGGCGCTCGGGTGGCGATCGACGGCGACACGATCGTCGCCAGCGCCGTCAACGATCAAGTCGGCGCGAACTCCGGTCAGGGCTCCGTCTACACCTTCGCCCGCACGGGCGCTGCCGCCCGCACCGAGACCGCGAAGCTGACCGCCTCAGACGGTAAGCAGGGCGACCAGCTGTATCCAGTCGCGATCGCCGGCGACACGATCGTCGCCGGCGCCATCTCTGACGACGTTGGTGAAAATTCGGACCAAGGCTCGGTCTATACCTTCGCGAGCACCGGCGCGCCCGCCCGCAATGAGACGGCAAAGTTGACCGCCAGCGACGGTGCTGCCAACAGCAAGCTCGGCATCTCGGTCGCGATTGACGGCGACAAGATCGTCGCCGGCGGCGCCGGTTTTGTCGGCGCGGTCTACACCTTCGCCCGCACGGGCGCAGCGGCGCGAACGGAGACTGCAAAGCTGATCGCCCCAGACGACTCCCCCGCCGACCAGCTCGGCCTCTCGGTCGCGATCGACGGTGACGCGATCGTCGCCGGCGCCCTCTCCGACGACGTCGGCGACAACCTCGATCAAGGCTCCGCCACGGCGTTTTTCTCTCCGGCGGATTCCGATGAAGACGGGGTGCGCGACTCCGCGGACGACTGCCCGACCGGAGCGGCCACTGGCCTCGACACCGACGGCGACGGATGCAAGGACGCGGGTGAGGACCCCGACGACGACAACGACGGCAAGGCTGACGGCGCGGACAACTGCGCCGCCGGCGAGCTCGGCTGGACCTCGAACGCCACCACCGACAACGATTCCGACGGCTGCCGCGACGCTGGCGAGGATCCCGACGACGACAACGACACCGTCGCCGACGGCTCAGATGACTGCCGCACCCTCCCTGCCAGCACGCCCAGCGGCTGCCCGGACGTCACCCGCTCGCTGACGCTCTCCTACTCGCAATCGAAGCAGAAGTTCAAGGGCGCGCTCGCCGCTTCCGAGCCCTCCTGCATCAGCAATGACCTGGTGACCGTGTGGAAGCAGGTCAGCGGCGATGACGCGAAGGTCGGTACCGACGAGGTGAACGCGCGGGGCAGGTACGCGGTGTCCAAGCGACGGCGCCCCGGCAAGTACTACTCGACCGTCGATGAGCGAGTGGTCTCTGACGTGGCCGCCTGTGGCTCGGCCACCTCGCCCACCTTGCAGTTGCGCTAGTCCCGCGGCGTGACGATGGGCGCGGCTGGTTTCGAACCAGCGACCTCTCGCGTGTGAAGCGAGCGTGCCTCAGGCACGGATGGGCGTCGTTCCCCGTGTCTGGATGTGCGTGGATGTGTGCGGATGTATGTGGATGTGGGCACCAGAACGCGGTTGGTGCCCAATGGACGCCGGTGCTCCGCTGCTGCTTTCACGCGGAAGCGACACTCTGGGACCATCCGGAAGGACACTAAGAGAAGTGGCGAGAGAAGGAGGGCTGTGATGCCAGCGCTAGGAGTTGCTCGTGGTTGACGACTTCAAGAAGGGCTACTACCTGCTGTTCATCGACGGAGGAATAAGAGCCAGCGAACAAGGCCAGGCGGAGGGCGCCATCGGGGTCATTCTCCAGGAACCCGGCTGTGGCGAAGTCTTGAAAGAAGTGCCCGAGAAGGTGGGGCCCGTCGGCAGTCCGCTCGAAGCCGAATACCACGCCCTGATTCGCGGTCTCAAGCTCGCCGCCGAGGAGCTCGCCGCCGAGAAGCGACTCCTCTATGTCGCCGCGTTCAGCGACTCCGCGACCGTCGTCAACCAGATGACGCGTGCATGGAACAAGAACGAGCGAGCCACCGAGCTCTACGAAGCAGCCCAGGAAGCCCTCAAGCCCTTCAAGGCATGGCAACTTTCCTGGGTGCCCCGCGAGATGAACAAAGACGCTGACAAGCTTGTCGATCAAGCCTTCAAAGGCGAGCCCGTAACCCACGCCACCGACTAATCACGACGTCGAGCATCGACGAGCCCGCTCCCGCTTCGCGCGACTACCGGGAGCGCGGATCGCGTAGCTCCTTCCACGCCGCGAAGGGAGAAGCGGGTCTGCCTGATGTAACGTCGGCGCGGTACCCAAGACTGGAGGGGGCGCATGCCGAGCGATGAGCAAAGCACCGATCTCGACGCGTTCGATCAGTTCGAGGCGAGTGCGTGGGAGGAGCGAGTAGAGGGGTACGCGGGTTTCTTCGGCGCTATCACGGGCCGGCTGATCGAGCCGCTGCTGAATCTCGCCCGGGTTGGTCCGGATACGCGCGTGCTCGACGTGGCGACCGGTCCCGGGTACGTGGCGGCGGAGGCGGCCCGCCGGGGAGCGGCGGTGGCGGCCGTAGACATCGCCGAGGCGATGGTCGCCCGCGCCGCCGCAGAGCATCCGGGCATCGAATTCACGCGGGCGGACGCGCAGTCACTCCCGTTCGAGGACGGGACCTTCGGCGCGGTGGTCGCCAACTTCGGGCTTCCCCACTTCGGCCGTCCGGAACTCGCCGTCGCCGAGGGCGTGCGAACCCTCGTTGCGGGAGGGCGGTTGGCCCTGACGACCTGGGACGTTCCCGGGGAGATGCGCATGTTCGGCGTCTTCCTGGAGGCCGTCGCAGAGGCTGGGGCGGGACCGCCTGACGGCCTCCCCCCGGGCCCTGATGTCTTCCGGTTCTCCGACGACGAAGAGTTTCGGCGCCTCCTCGAAGAACAGGGCCTCGACGACGTAGAAGTGCGACGGGTGGCATTCACGCATCAAGTTGAGTCGTTCGAGGAGTTATGGAGCGCCCTGCAACGTGGGACGGTTCGGATGGCCTCGCTCGTCCTCGGCCAGTCGGAGCAGACGAGGGAACGCATCCGCGCGGCTCTTGAGGGCCGCCTGGCTGTCTATCGCACGGAGGGTCGGTTCGACGTGCCGATCTCGGTGAAGCTCGCGGTCGGCCGCAAGATCGGCTGACCCGAGCGCCCGCGAACGACCCGGTCCCGCGCCGACAAGGCGGCGGCGACAAGGGACGATCCGTACGCGACGAGTCCGAAGTCCGGCCCGTGCTCGTTGGCATGCCCTCGTGAACCTGGTGATCGGTGTGGGGTCGATCGCTGCAGGGAACCGCTGCTCCCTCGCGCGAAAAGCAGGAGAGCAGTGGGGTTACACCCCGGTTCGGGCACCGGCAAAAATGAAGGAGTCGATTGCAAGCCTGACGTGAGCGGAACAAGAACCGCAGAAGCAGGCATTTCGTCGATGGGCGCGGCTGGTTTCGAACCAGCGACCTCTCGCGTGTGAAGCGAGCGCTCTCCCACTGAGCTACGCGCCCGAGGACGCGCATTGTAGGAGCGGCCTGGGCCGGGGCCGGAGGGGCCGAAACCCGCCGTTAGGCCTATCGCAGCCCGGCCGCGCCGCTCGCGACCCGGTCCGCGTAGCGGTCGAGTAGGACCCCCCAGCCTGCAACGTAGCTCGCATGACCGTCGCTGTCAGCGGTCCGCTCCCAGCCGCGATGTTCGAGCTCGACTCGGGTCCCCGTTCCCTCTGCCCTGAACCGAACCTCCACCTCGGTAGGTGAGCGCTCGGGGTTTACGCGCCAGCGCAAGACGATGCGGTGGGGCGGCTCCCAGACGAGGACATCCGCCCAGTCGGCTTCGGCACCATCGACCGAGCGCTCGTACAGGCGGCCACCGACGCTGCCCTCCAGGACGACGTCCGCCACCTCGGTTTCGAAGATCGAGTGCGTCTGGGTCGGCCACCAGCTGGCCACGCGCGCCGTGAAGGTCTCGAACGCGCTCTCGGGCGGGGCGTCGACGCTCACGGCCTTCCTGATCGGCGACAGGTCCCTCGTGGTGGTCATCGGCTGCTCCTCTCATCATTCTCTGTCGCGTCCGCGAGGCCGGCGAGCGCCTGCTCCCAGAAGCGATCGAAGTAACCGCGCAGCTCGTCCACCCCGTCAGGGTCGAGCCGGTAGATGCGTCGAGTCCCATCGGCGCGAACACGCACCAGGCCCGCCCGCTTCAACACCTTCAGGTGCTGCGAGACAGCTGGGCGAGTGACGGGAAGAGCACCCGCCAGCTCGCCGACGGCCATCGGCCGTTGGGCGAGCCGCTCGAAGATCTCGCGCCGAGTCGGATCGCCGAGAGCGTCCATCGGTACCGCGTCAGTCATCACTTACGGTAAGTATATACTTACCTCCACCGCTAACGAGCGGCGGGCGGCTCAGGCGGGATGGGGAGCCCGCCGGAGACCTCCCTGGGCTCAGCGCAGGACGTGGCAGACGGCGTCGACCTGCGCGAAGCGGATCAGGTCGGCGACCTCTTGGTTTCCCGAGCCGGGGGTGTGCGCGTCGCCCGGCGTGATCTGAGCGTTCACCGTGAAGACCACTGAGCGGCGACCGTCCCTGGATGCGGCCATGAAGAGGCGGTAGCCGGGGAAGGAGCCCGTGTGGCCATAGACGGTGCCGCACTGGGTCTCGTATCGGAAGAGCCCGAGCCCGGCGCGGTTGCGTCCTGGGCCGGGGGGAGAGGAGAGCCCTGAGATGAAGTTGCTCTGCGCCTCCTGCGTGGGAGCGTTGAAGAGGTCACCGCCGACGTAGGCGCGGATGAAGCGGTTGACGTCGTTCGGCGTGGAGACGATTCCGCCCGAGGCCCAGGCGAGGGCGGGATTGATCAGTTCGCTGAGATCCTCCGGGGGCGAGCCCTCAACGTCGTAGCCGTGGACGTAGGGCTCCGGCATCTCGATCGTGATCGGCAACGTGGTGTTGGTCAGACCCGCATTGGAGTAGACGTGCTGCTCCAAGAGCTCGTCGTAGGTTTTGCCCGTGGCCGCTTCGGCCATCAGGCCGGCGATCACGTTGTCGGTGTCGGAGTACTCGTACCGCTCGCCGGGCGGGAACTCCGGCTCGGTGTCCTCGACGTACTCGACGAGCTCCAGCGGCGTCAGGTACTGGGCCGGGTCGGCGGCGAAGTCCGCGCGGAACTCGGGATCGAGGATGTAGTCGGGGAGCGAGCCGGTGTGGTGGATGGCCTGGCCCACGGTTACGTCTTCGGCAAGCGGCAGCACGCCGGGCAGGACCTCGCCGATCGTGTCGTCGAGCTCGAGCCTTCCCTTCGAGACGAGCGCCAGCACCACCGCTCCGTTGAAAGCCTTCGCCATGCTGGCGATCCGGTAGTGCTGATTGCGCGTGAACGGCGCTTCGGTCGCCAGGTCGGAGACGCCTCGCTGCATGAACTGGACGTCCTTGCCGCGCTGTAGAAGAACCGACAGCCCTGGCGGGCCATCGGGCGGGCGCACTACCTCGTCGAGCGCGTCGCGAAGCCGCTCGCCGGTCCGAGGCTTGGCCTCCGCAGCCGGGGTCAGTGCGACGAGCAAAGCCACGAGCGTGGCAGCCGCGAGGAGCACTCCGGACATCCGTGCCCGTCGCGCAACCATCGGACCACCGTACACCCTGCTCGGTTTGGGCGCTGACGGTTGCGGTACCTTGCCGCCATGGCCATTGGCACTTCCCTGTTTCTGCTCGCGCTCGGCGCCATTCTGCGGTTCGCGGTAAACGACTCGATCGAACAGGTCGACCTCACTACCGTCGGGCTGATCCTCATGATCGTCGGTGCGATCGGGCTCGTGATCGGGCTCTGGATGACCGGCCGTTTCACCAGCAGTCGTGACGCGCCGCCACCCGGCGATCCGCGTTACGACCGCCGGCCCTAGCTCGGCGCGCTAACCACTGGCCGCTTGGGCGGCCGCGGGGTCGCTCGTCCGTGCGCCGGCTCGGATGAACTCCGCGCAACGCTCGCCCACCATCATCGCCGGCGCGTTGGTGTTCGCGCGCGTGATCGTCGGCAGCACGGAGGTGTCGGCGACCCGGAGGCCCTCGACCCCGTGCACCCGCAACTCGGCGTCGACGGCGCCTTCGCCCGGCTCGCCCATCCGCGCTGTGCAGGCCGGGTGGTAGGTGTGCTCGGCGGTGGCGCGGATCCACGCCTCGAGCTCGCCGTCGCTCTGGACGGCTGCGCCCGGATGGATCTCCTCGCCCACAAACTCCGCGAGCGGCGCCGTGGCCGCTATCTCGCGGGAGAGCCTGATTGCTCGGATCATCGCCTCGAGGTCCTCGCGCTCGGTGAGCATGTTGAGCCTGACCTCGGGAAGCTCGTGCGGGTCGCGCGAGCGGGCGAGAACGGTGCCACGACTGGCGGGCGTCCAGTACGACTGCGCGATCACCATCGCCGGCTTAGGGTGCTCCACCGTCCCGTGCTCCCAGAAGAACGCGGGCCCGAATAGCAGCTGGAAGTCCGGTGCCTCGAGCTCCTCGCGAGTGCGGACGTGCGCGAGCGCCTCGGCGATGTTGCTCGCGAGCTTGCCCTTCCCGCCGATGAGCCAGCGCAGAAGCCACTTGGGATGAGTCGCGTCGGAGAGCCCGGGCTGGCCCGCGGCGAGCTCCCAGTTGATGAGCGTCGCGGGGTGCTCGGAAAGGTTGGCCCCGACGGCCGGGCTGTCGACGAGCGTGTCGATGCCGAGCTCGCGCAGGTGATCCGCCGGCCCGATGCCCGAGAGCTGCAGCAGGTGCGGCGTGTTGAAGGCGCCGGCCGACAGGATCATGTCGCCGACGTGAGCCGGCGGCGCGACGGCGCCCGTGGCGCTCGTACTCGATCCCCAGCGCTTGACCGCCGTGAACGACGACGCGGTGAACCTGCGCCTTGGTCTCGATCGTGAGGTTCGGTCGCTTGCGCGCCTCCCGCAGATAGGCGCGAGCGGCGTGCCAGCGCCGGCCCTTCCAGATCGTCACGGGGGAGTGGCCGGTGCCTTCGAGCTCGGGCCCGGAGAGGTCCGAGTTGCGCGGCACCCCGGCCGCGGCGGCCGCGTCGATGAAGCTCTCGACGAGCGGATCGGGGCTGTCGAGGTTGGTGATATGGACCGGCCCAGCCTCCCCGTGCGCCCGGTCGGGGAGATGGTGGGCGTGCTCGATCCGCTCGAAGTACGGCAGGCACTCCTCCCACGACCAGCCGTCGATGCCCCAGCCGTCGTAGTCGAGCGGATGGCCGCGGACCCAGAGCATCGCGTTCATGGCGCTGCAGCCGCCCAGCACCTTGCCGCGGGGCTCGAAGATGCGGCGATCATCGAGGCCCGGCTCCGGCTCCGTGTGGTAGTCCCAGTCGCCTTTGCCGTGGAACTGCTTGGAGAACGCGAGCGGCGCCAGGACGTTCAGGTTCGCCGGCGATCCGCCGGCCTCGACCAAGAGCACCTGGCGATCGGGATCCTCGCTGAGGCGGGCGGCGACGGCGCAGCCGGCCGACCCGGCGCCGATCACGATGTGGTCGAAGTGGCGCATCCTCTCTGGGCGGCGACCATAACCGGATGCGGGCGCTTGGGAGCCGATCGCGTAGCATCCTCTCTGGACCGTGCTAGGCGGGGCGTTAGCGGTGCCCTGTACCCGCAATCCGCTCTAGCGGGGCTGATGCCCGTCCGAGGGTCGCGGCCCTCGGGGCCAGTACGCCGCAGGCGGCGTTGATGGCCAGGTCCCGCGCAATGCGCGCCCGTGAATCAGGTCAGATCCGGAAGGAAGCAGCCTTAAGCGGTAGCGAGCAAGTGCCGCGGTAAGCCTGACCTGAGCCGGCCACGGCGGGCACGCCCGAAGACCGCTCTCGACGGCGGGCGCACGGTCCATGCCTAAAGTCGCTATCCGTGGGCGTCTGGCTCAGCGCCCTCGGGGACCACCGGAGCGAGCTGGGCGAGCTCGTGCGGGGTCAGGCCACGGCCGAGCTCCTTTGCTCGCCCGCCGATCCCGCCTGAGCCGTTGCCGCCCCCGCCGCCGCCGTTGTTGTTGCCGCCCCCGCCGTTGCCCCCGCCTGAGCCATGGTCGCGCTTCCGGCCCGGGCAGTTACGCGTGTAGACGACCCGCGCCGGGTGGCGGGGCCGCGTGGTGGAATGGGCGTAGGAGAGGTGGAGGTGATCGCCACGGCCGTGGCCGGCGTCGCCGTTCCAGCCGATCCAGCGGAACGGCAGCCGCACCTGGTTTTGGTGGGGCTCGAACCGCCGGGCCAAATTCCCAAGCTTGTGCCAGCTTCCGCCCGTTGATTGGTTGGGCACGATGTCGAGGGCCAGGCCGATCGGATGCTCGCCGTTGATCGCGTGACCGCTGGTCGCGTAGCCGTCGGTGATCCAGATGTCGAACTTGCGCTTCATCCACCTGATGTCCGGCAGCAGGCGCCGGTCGATCCTCTCGCCCGGGAAGCCAGGAATCCGGACGAACTTTCCGCCGCGCGTGGTCTTGCACAGGTGATTGCTGAGCTGCTCGGTGTGCATGTCGGCTCCAGCCGGGGCAGCCGCCACGCCGGCGAGCACGACGGCGACGCCGACCATGCTCGCGGTATTTCGCCAGGTGCGCGACATGACCCGTCTCATACATCGGCAGGATCGCACGCCCCTTGAAGTCGCCCGGACGGGCGGACACGCCCTGCAAGCCTCCCGTCGGGCAGCCGATCGGGTGACGCCCTGAGCGTGGCTAGACTCAGCCGGGTGAGCGCCGAAACCTCGCTCTACCGCAGTCATCGCCCCCAGGCCTTCGATCAGGTCGTCGGTCAAGAGCACGTCGTGCGCACGCTTCGCAACGCGGTCGAGCGCGACCGGGTCCATCACGCATACCTCTTCGTGGGCTCTCGCGGCACGGGCAAGACATCGCTGGCGAAGATCCTCGCCCGTTCGCTCAACTGCGTAAACGGGCCCACCGCGACTCCCTGTGGCGAGTGCGAGTCGTGCGTGGCCATCGCCCGCGGCACGTCGCTCGATGTGATCGAGATGGACGCCGCCTCCAACCGCTCGGTCGAGGACATTCGCGATCTGCGCGATCGCGTCGGATACGTGCCGGCGGCCGGGCGCTGGAAGGTCTACATCCTCGACGAGGCGCACATGCTCACCCGCGAAGCGTGGAACGCCTTCCTCAAAACGCTCGAGGAGCCGCCTCCCAACACCGTCTTCGTGCTGGCGACGACTGAGCCACACAAGGTGATGGGCACGATCGTCGACCGCTGCCAGCGCTTCGACTTTCAGCGCCCCACCCTCGAGCAGCTCGCGGAGGTGGTGCGTCGTGTGGCCGAGGCGGAGGACATCGAGGTGGCTGACGGCGCGGTCTCGGCGATCTCACGGGCGGCGACCGGCAGCTTCCGTGACGCTCTCGGCACGCTTGACCAGCTGGTGGCCTACGGGGGGAAGTCCGTGCAGACCGACGACGTGCTCGCGGTCCTCGGCGTCGCCGACGGCGAGTTGATCCTCGCCGCCGCCGACGCGATCGCGGCGAGCGACGGGCGCGGGGCGCTCGAGGCTTCCGAACGCCTGTCGCGCTCGGGCGGCGACGTCAGCCAGTTCGCTCGCGATCTGCTCGCACATCTGCGCCAGCTGCTGGTGATCCGCACCGCCGCGGACGCGGTGGACATCTTCACCGTGACCGCGGCAGATCCAGAGCGCTTGCGCGCCCAGGCCGGCGCCTTTACCGATCTTGGCCTGGCTCGCGCGATCGATGTGATCGCTGCGGCTATCACCGCGATCCGCGAGGGGGATGAGCCGCGGATGACGGTTGAGCTGGCCCTCCTGCGTGCGGCTCGGCCGAACCTTGATCCCTCCCGCGAGGCCCTGCTCCAGCGCATCGAGAAGCTAGAGGCGTTGCTTGAAGAGGGCACCGTCCGGCAGGGAACGGGCATTCCCCCTTCCGCTGCGTCAGCCGCGCAGGCCGAACGGCCTCCGAAGAACGAGCCGGCGGCTGCCGGGCTTCGGCAGGAGGAACGCCGGCCCCCTCCCGGTGAGCCGAGGTCTGCCACTTCCTCAGTGCAAACAGAGGAATCAGGTGGTGCCGATCAGAACACCCCCACGGTTGATTTGGAGCGAGTCAGGGAGCTTTGGCCCGGGGTGCTTGATTCGCTGCGGGATTCCAGGCAGGAGCTGCTCTCGACCGTGCTGGAGGCGGCGCGGCCGGTGGCCGTCGACGCCGAGGACGGCCTGCTCGAGGTGGGCTTCCCCGAGAGCGCCGCGTTCAACAAGCGCAAGGCCGAGGCGAAGGATGCTCGCGAGCTCGTCGCGCGTGCGGTCGAGAGGATCGTCGGGGTGCGGCTGCGTCTTGGCTTCGTCCTCCTCGATGGCGATGTGGTCGATGACGAGACGGCGCAGCAGCTCTCCCCGGACGAGCTGATAGAGCGCTTCAAGACGGAGTTCGATGCCGAGGAGGAGACGGAAACCGAGAGCGGGAGCGGCGAGACCCCCGCGGATGCACGGGAGGCCACGGGATGACGCGGATGCCACAGGGCGGCGGCATGCCCAACATGCAGGCCATGCTCAAGCAGGTCCAGGAGATGCAGGCGGACATGGAGCAGGCCCAGGAGAACCTGAAGAGCGAAACGGTCGAGGCCAGCTCCGGCGGCGGCGTCGTGACGGTGAAGATGAGCGGTGATCTGCGTCTACTGGAGCTCGTCATCGACCCGGAGGCGATTGACCCTGAGGACGCTGACATGCTCACCGACCTCGTAACGGCCGCGGTGAACGAGGGGATCCGTTCGGCGCAGGAGCTCGCCTCGAAGCGGATCGAGGAGGCCAGCGGCGGGCTCGGCGGCGCGCTCGGCGGCGGCGGGCTCGGCGGCTTGGGACTTCCCGGGCTCTAGTCAGGCTTAACCGAGGCTGTGTACGCGGGCCCAATCCAGCGGTTGATCGCGGAGCTTTCAAAGCTCCCGGGGATCGGCCAGCGCACAGCCCAGCGGCTTGCGTTTCACATCCTGCGCGCGTCCGACGCGGACGCCACGGCGCTGGCGGACGCGATCCGGGAGGTGAAGGAGAAGGTGGGCCTCTGCGAGGTCTGCTTCAACCTCGCGGAGGGACCGCGCTGTCGCATCTGCGAGGACGACCGTCGTGACGGCGCGGTGATCTGCGTCGTCGAGGAGCCGGCCGACGTGATCCCGATCGAGCGCACCCACGAGTTCCGCGGCCTCTACCACGTCCTCGGCGGCGCCCTCTCCCCGATCGACGGCATCGACCCCGAGGACTTGAAGATCGCGGAGCTGCGCGACCGTGTGGCCTCGAATGATGTTCGAGAGGTCGTGCTGGCGACGAACCCCACCACCACCGGCGAGGCCACCGCCATTCACATCGGGGAGCTGCTGCGCGGCCAGGTGGAGATCACCCGGCTCGCGAGCGGCCTGCCGGTGGGAGCCGACCTGGAGCACGCGGACGAGGTGACTCTGGGAAGAGCGCTCTCCGGGCGTCGTTCCCTCGTCGACTAGCCGGTAACGGAGCTGCCCTGCATGTCACTCACCCCGAACCGCTCGTGCAAGCGCCGCAGCGGGGCCGGGGCCCACCAGTTCCACTTGCCCAGCAGCGCCATGAGCGAGGGAACCAGGAGGGCGCGCACGATCGTTGCGTCGATGAGCACGGCGAGAGCGGTTCCCAGCCCCACCTCCTTGATGAAGATGACTTCCGAGGTGACGAAGGCCCCGATCGCGATCGAGAACAAGAGGGCGGCGGCGGTGACGATGCGCCCGGTTCGCTCCAGCCCGATCGCGACCGAGTCCGCGTCGGACGCACCGCCATCCCGGGCCTCCTTGATGCGCGAGAGCAAAAACACCCCGTAGTCGGTCGAGAGGCCGAACGCAACCGCGAACAGCAAGAGCGGCTGGGTTGCCTCGAGGCCGCCTTGGCTCTCATAGCCGAGCAGCCCCTCGAAGCGACCGTCCTGGAAGATCAGTACGAGCAACCCGAATACGGCGGAGAGGCCCAGGAAGTTCATCAAGATCTGCTTCAGCGGCAGGACCACGGAGCCCGTGAAGAGGAAGAGCACCACGAAGGTGACGAGGGCGACGAGCCCGAGCACGACCGGAAGGTGCTCGACCAGGCTCGATTGCAGGTCGACGTAGTCAGCGGTGAACCCCGTGACGAGCACGTCGCCCGGAAGCGCTCGCAAGTCCGCCACCAGATCCTGACTCGCGTCGGTGAGCGGCGGCCGGGATGAGATCACCTCGACAACGCTCTCGCCGCCCCGCAGCGCGACCGGCGGGTTGACCGCCGCGGTACCCTCGACCTCGGCGGCCGCCTGAGCGACACGCTGGGCCTCATCGGGGCCGCCGGACACCGCGAGCTGGACCGGGCTGTCGCGGTAGGGCGGGAACTCGGCGCGCAGGACGTCGTCGACCTCGTGGGCGCTCGCCTCCTCCGGCAGCACCTGCGCGTCCACCGACGTGAAGTTGATCTGAAAGAACGGGATGCCGAGCGCGATCAGAAACGCGGCGCTCGCCACTGCGATGCGAGCGGGCGCGCGCATCACGAGGCGCGAGAGCCGGTACCAAAAGCCGGTGGTCATCGGGCGCGTGTCGTCGTCGGCGCGGCGCTGCAGGAACCTGGGCGAGAGCGAGTTCACGCGTGTGCCGAGCAGGGCGAGGATCGCGGGCAAGACGATCAGAGCGATCGCTGCCGCGATCAGCGCGACCATCGAGCCCCCCAGACCCATCGAGTAGAGGAAGCGCTGCGGAAAGACGAGCAGAGCCGCCATCGCCCCCGCGACCGTCAGCGAGGAGAAGAAGACCGTGCGGCCCGCGGTCGACATGGTTCGCCGCATCGCCTCCAGCCCCGGCCCGGACCGCGCGATCTCCTCGCGGTACCGGGAGACCATGAAGAGCGAGTAGTCGATCGCGAGGCCCAGTCCGAGGCCCGTGACCAGGTTGAGCGCGAAGATCGAGACCGACGTCACCTCGCTCGCGACGCGCAACATGAGGAAGGTCCCAACGATCGCGAGGCCGCCCACCAGAAGTGGCAGCGCTGCCGCCACCAGGCTGCGAAAGAAAAGGAGCGAGAGCAAGAAGAGCAGTGGGAACGCCAGCAGCTCGGCGGTGCGGAGGTCCTCTTCGACCTGCGCGTTTATCTGCGCCTGCGCCACGGCGCCGCCGCCGACCGAGACGCCCGGCTCACCCACCAACTCGTCGGCGATCCGCTCACCCGCGTCCTGGATCTCATCGTCGTCCGTGGGCGAGAGGCTCACGGCAAGGTAGGTGGCGTCGCCCTCGCGAGAGACGAAGGCGCGCGAGCTCGTGGTAGCGGAGCTCGACACCGCCTCGACGCCGGGGTCTTCGCCGATCGTCTCGGTGAGCTCTGCGACCCGCTGGCGGCCTGCGGGCGAGTAGACGTCGAGATCCTCGACCAGCACGACAACGCCGGTGGAGCGGTAGCCGGCTTCCTCGAGCCGCTCGGTGGCGATGGAGGTCTCCGTGTCGGGATCGTCGGCCCCGTAGGGATCGAGGCGGTCGGCCACCGAGCCGCCGATTGCGCCGGCCGCGAGGAAGAAGAGGGCGGCGGCGATCGCCACGAGGCGGCCGCGGTTCTGCGCGAGTCGTGCGAGCGCATCAAGCATCCTGGAACTCCCTGCTGTCACCGGTCGTGTCCTCGAGCTCCTGAGCGGCACGGTCGCACCAATCCAAAGCCCATTCCTGCAGCTCGATGCCGTATCGCAGGACCATGAGCGCGAATCCCTGCGGCTTACCGGAGGCCTCGAGGTCGCGGAACTGCTGCAGCGTCTCCGCGTGCTGGCGGCGCTTCGCCTCGAGGGTGGACGCGGCGGTCGTTGGCGAGGCTGAGGCGAAGAAGAGCCGCAGCAGGCCCTCGTCGCGAAGCTCGAAGACCTCGGGATCGCCCGCGAGCCACTCGCGAAGCTCGCTCCGGCCCGCGTCGGTCAGCGTGTAGACCTTGCGCTTGCGCTCGCCGCGAGGGCTGTCCTCGCCCGTGATCAGCCCGGCGTCGGTAAGCCGGCGCAGCTCGGGATAGATCTGCCCGTAGCTCGCGGCCCAGAAGAAGCGGGTCGAGCCGTCGGCGAGCGCCTTGATGTCATAGCCGGACATCGGCGTCCAGGAGAGAAAGCCGAGGATCACGTAGGCGGTGGGGGAGGGCTTCATATCGCCGCTAGATATATCAGATAGATATATACGGATTGTGTGAGGCGCGTCACACGCCTCGTGGGCCGGTCGCGGAGGGGCCGCCAGCGCTCTCCGTATCCTCAAGCTCAATGGCAGCCGAGACGGTGGTGATGAAGTTCGGTGGCACGTCGGTCGCCGAGGCCGGCGACATCAAGCGCGCGGCTGGGCGGATCGTCGCCGCTCGCGAGGGTGGGATGCGCGTCGTCGCGGTGCTGTCCGCTCGCGGCAAGATGACCGACGAGCTCCTCTCGATGGCGACCGAGGTCTCCGGGACCCCCGAGCCGCGGGAGATGGACATGCTGCTCTCGGTGGGGGAGCGGATCTCGTGCGCGCTCTGCGCCATGGCGATCCAGGACCTCGGCCATCGCGCCCTCTCGCTGACGGGTTCTCAAGCCGGCATCGTCACCGACTCCTCCCACACCAAGGCACGGATCCTCGACGTGCGTGCAGATCGCATTCGCGCTGCACTCGAGGAAGACCGGATTGTGCTCGTAGCCGGCTTCCAAGGAGTCTCAGGCGACTCGCTCGACGTCACCACGCTCGGTCGCGGGGGCTCCGATACGACCGCCGTCGCGATCGCCGCCGCGCTCGGCGCCTCGGTCTGCGAGATCTACACGGATGTCTCGGGCGTCTTCTCGGCCGATCCCCGCATCGTCCCCGAGGCCCGCAAGCTCTCCGTGGTGTCGTTCGAGGAGATGCTCGAGATGGCGGCGTCGGGAGCGAAAGTGCTGCAGCTGCGGTCGGTCGAGTACGCGCGCAACCACGGGATCAGCATCCACTGCCGCAGCTCGTTTGAGGATGGCGACGGTACCCTCGTCGTCGCAGAGGACGAGACCTTGGAACGCCCCCTGGTAACAGCCGTCGCCCACTCCACCGAGGAGTCCCGCGTGACCATCACGGGCCTGCTAGATGAGCCGGGCGTAGCCGGACGTGTGTTCGGCGCGCTCGCGGACGCGAACGTCAACGTCGACATGATCATCCAAAACGAGCCGATCTCGACAGACCACGGTGCCGATCTCTCCTTCACGGTCGCCCGGGAGGACCTCGAGACCGCGCTCTCGGTGATCGGGAAGCTCGAGGTTGGCGAAGACATCTCCACCGACGAGGCAATCGGCAAGGTCTCGATCGTCGGTGCCGGCATGCGCAGCCACCCGGGAGTGGCGGCGAAGGTCTTCCAGGTCCTGGGCGAGGAGGGGATCAACATCGAGATGATCTCCACCTCGCCGATCAAGATCTCCTGCGTGATCTCCGCCGATCGCGTCCCGGACGCGGTGCGCTCCCTCCACGAGGCGTTCGAGCTGGGCGCGGACGCCGTCCGCAAGGAAGAGCCGACCGGCGCGGAGCACCGGCCGAAGGTGGCGCCGTGAGCGGGCCTTATCGAATCGGAATCCTGGGAGCCACCGGCGCCGTCGGCTCGACGCTGTTGGAGGTGCTGGGCGAGCGCGACTTCCCGGTCGCCGAGCTCGTGCCGCTCGCATCGCAGCGGTCGGCCGGCAAGCGAGTCGGCTTTCGTGGCGGCGATATCGAGGTCCAGGTGCTCGATGAGAGCTCGATTGAGGGGCTCGACCTGGTGCTCTCCTCGGCGGGCGGCTCCGTCTCCTCCGAGTGGGCGCCTCGAATCGTCGAGGCCGGCGCCGTCGTGGTCGACAACACCTCCTATTTCCGCATGCACGACGACGTGCCGCTGGTCATTCCCGAGGTCAACGCAGATGCCGCCGGCAACCACCGCGGCCTGATCGCGAACCCGAACTGCACGACGATGCAGATGGTCGTCGCCCTTGCGCCCATCCAGCGCGAGGCGGGAATCGAGCGCCTCGTGGTGTCGACGTACCAGTCCGTCTCTGGCACCGGGCGCAACGCGATCGAGGAGCTGCGCTCGCAATCGCGCGCGATCCTCGACGGGAAGACGGCGAGCGCCGAGGTCTTCCCCCACCAGGTGGCGTTCAACGTCCTTCCCCAGGTCGAGACCTTCGCCGACGGCGACGACTACACGACCGAGGAGCGCAAGGTCATGCGCGAGACGCGCAAGATCTTCGGCGTCTCCGAGGAGGAGATGCCGATCTCGGCGACCTGCGCTCGCGTGCCCGTGATCACCGGCCACTCTGAGTCGGTGAACGTGCAGACGCGCTCCGAGCTCAGCCCGGAGGAGTGCCGCGAGCTCCTCGCCGGCGCGCCGGGCGTGACCGTTGTCGACTCGCCCGGCGACGGTGTTTACCCGCTGGCGATCGATGCCGCGGGCCGCGACGAGGTGCTGGTCGGGCGGATCCGTCGCGATCCCTCGCACGAGCGGTGCCTCAACCTCTGGATCGTCGGCGACAACCTGCGCAAGGGCGCCGCCACCAACGCGGTTCAGATCGCCGAGCTCCTGCACGAGCGCAATCTCGTGCGCGTGCCCGCCCCCACCGCCGCCTAGACCGCTGATCGGCGCGTACGCATCGCTCGCGGTCGTCGTCGCCGCGTCGGTCTGCATCGGCCAGGCGGTGTTGATCGGTTGCGGGCGCCGTGATCTCGGCCGGCTAGCCGGCGCCACCGGCCTCGCCACGCTGCTCGCAGCAAGCGGGATCGCCGTTGCGATCTTCGACAGCGCCACCGCGGTCGCCGTTGCCGGCCTCCTGCTCCTCATCGTCGCCCTCGCGACACTCGTTTGGCGCCGTCCGTCCGATCTCGCGGCTCAAGCCGGCGGGATCCCCGCCGCGGCGCTCGCGATTCTGTTCGCCTCGATTCCGTTCATGGTTGCCGGCGGGGTCGGCATCCTCGGCGTGGGGCTGGTCAACGACGACATGGCCTCGCACCTGCTGCTCGCCGCCTGGCTCGATGAGGGATTCTCCCCCGAGCCGGTTCTCATCGATCAGGGGTACCCGCTCGGGCCACATGCGCTCGTCGCCGGATTGGAGCGGCTGCTCGGGTCGGATGAGATCGACCTGTTCGCCGGGCTCATCCTCGCGATCCCCGCCCTCACGGCGTTACTTGCGTTCGGCGCCCTGTCTGACCTGGGCCCCCTCGCGCGCACGCTCGCCGCGGCGGCGGTTGCCTTGCCATACCTCGTCGTCGCCTACCTCGCGCAGGAGGCCTTCAAGGAGCCGATCATGGCTTTCTTCCTGCTCGCGTTCGCCCTTGCGCTACCGACTGTCCGGCGCGCTCGCGACGCGATCCCCCTCGGGGTGATCGCCGCCGGTGCGATCTACGTCTACAGCTTCCCGGGTCTCGTGTGGCTCGTGGCTGCGGCGATTGTCTGGGGAGCCATCGAGCTGGTTCGAACGCCTGAGCGACGTGCCAACACGTGGTCGCTGGGGCGAGCGGCGATCGCCCCGGCAGCGCTGGCGGCCGGGGTCGCGCTTGCGCTCGCCGCGCCCGACCTGGGCCGGATCCTCGATTTCGCTGACTTTCGCGCGCTTGATCCCGAGCGCGCGAACGAGGGTGGCCTCGGCAACCTGCGTGGGCACATCTCGCCCCTCGAGGCACTCGGGATTTGGCCGACGAGCGAATTCCGCCTGGCGGCCGGGGCGGGCAGCCTCCCGGCGGCGGCTTTCTACGCCGGCGCCGCTCTGGGGCTCTTGGCTCTCGCTGTGGGCCTGCCCGGATGGATGCGCAGGTACGGCGTTGGCGTGCCGGCCGCCCTGGTGGGCGCCGTCGCGGTCTTCATCGCCGCTCGTGCGTTGGGCACCGTCTACACGTCGGCGAAAGCGCTCGCGATCGTGGCGCCCCTGGTTGCCATCGTCGCGCTCGGCGGGTTGCTCGCGGTGCGCTCGGGCTGGCGGACGGCGCTGGCGGCGGCCTTCCTCGCCGGCGCGGCCCTGTCGAGCTTTCTGGTGTTGCGCCAGGCGCCCGTGGGCCCCTCGGATCACGGCGACGAGCTGGCCGAGATCCGCCCGCTGGTGGCAGGCGAGAAGCTGCTCTTCCTCGGGCGCGACAACTTCGTGCTCTATGAGCTGCGTGGGTCGAAGCCGTTCACCCACGTGCGCAACTTCTATGACCCCTACTTCGTGAAGCCGAACTTCGAGTTGCGGGACGTGGGATCCAAGTTCGACTTCGATTCGGTCGAGGCGCGCAAGCTGGTTCGCTTCCCCTACGTGCTGACCACGCGCGCGGCCTACGCAAGCGGGCCCCCGCCGGGGTACGAGGCGGTGCGAACGACCCCCTCCTACATCCTCTGGGCACGCGGCGGTGACGCCGTTTCACGCGAACCCGGGGAGATGGGTGCCGAGCCCACGGGCAAGCTCGACTGCGCGGATGAGAAGCGTGCGACGCTCGGACGAGTCGCGTTTGCCGCTCAGCCTGGAATCCGGGCGGCCGCGGGCGAGTGGTCACGCAACACGGTTGAGGACGGCGCGCCGGCGACCCTCTCGCTCCACCTGCCCTCTGGGCACTGGCTCCTCTCCATGCGCTACGACTCCACTCGAGCCCTGCGCCTCCAAGGCAGCGGAGGTCTCGACGCGCGGCTGCCCGCAAACCTCGACTATCGCGGGGTGGCACCCTTTTGGCCTGCCGGGGAGATTGAGTCCACGGGCTCACCGATCGAGATCACGGCCTCGGTTGAGCCACCTTCGGCTGTGGGGCGATTGCTCGGCGCCAGTTCGGTCGCACACGTCGGCGAACTCGCCACGAGCCCAAGCGCTCCGGCGGTCCGCGGGGCGCCGGAGGGCCCGCACCCTGGGATCGGCACCCGCCTGCTGAGCGCCGGGAGGTTCGCCTGCGGACAGCAGGTCGACTGGATCGAACCGTGAGCGCGGCCGGCCGAGCCACGAACGTGCGCCGCTGATGGACCTGAGCTTCGCTGAAGCGCTCCTCATCGTCGGCACGCTGCTGGCGACGGTCGCGGCGCTCTCTGGTCTCATGCAGGGAACGGTGCTCTCGAGCTCCGTCCTCGCGCTGGGGCTCGGTGTCATCCTGGCGCTCACCGGAGGCGTCTCGATCGACGTCAGCGACCCAGGGGTTCTCGAGCTGGTCGAGCTCGCCCTGATCCTGACGCTGATCTCAGACGGTCTCTTCGTCGAGCGTGAGCTACTGGGGCGGCACTGGGGGCCGCCGGCCCGCGCGCTCGTGATCGCGATGCCTGTCACCCTCGCCCTGCTGGCGGTCGGCGCCAAGCTGCTCTTCAGCGAGCTGAGCTGGGCCGAGGCCTTCCTGCTGGGCGCCGTGCTCGCCCCCACGGATCCGGTCGTCACCTCCGCGGTCGTGACGGCGCAGAAGGTCCCTGAGGTGATTCGGCATACGCTCAACCTGGAATCGGGGCTGAACGACGGCCTGGCGCTCCCATTCGTCCTCTTCTTCTTGGTCCTCGCGGGCGCCGGTGGCGACGCCGGATCAGAGGCGGCGGAACTGGCGGGAGAGGCCGCTCTTGGTGGGCTGATCGGCCTTGCGATGGGGATCGCCGGCGGGCGGCTTCACCACCACGTGCCGGGTGGGATCACGGCTCGCTACGAGGGGATCTACGCGATCGGCGTCGGCATCGCGGCGTACGGCCTCGCCGAGGTCACCTTCGGCAATGGGTTGATCGCGGCGTTCGTCGGAGGCATCGCGCTCGGGGCCGCCGAGCACGAGATCACGGATCGCTTTGCCGACTTCTCCGAGAACCTCTCGGCGATCTTCCAGATCCTCACGTTCTTCGTCTTCGGCGCGATTATCGTGGCGACGAGCTTTCACGGCTCGGTGCTCGCCCTGATCGCGTTCATCGTGTTCGCGCTTCTGGTTGCGCGGCCGGTGGCGGTCATCGGCGCCCTTGCGGGCACCGGACTGCCGCGACCGCACCAGCTCTTTATCGCGTGGTTCGGCCCGAAGGGGGTGGCCTCGATGCTCTTTGCCTTGCTCGTGCTCGACAGCACCGTCGGCGAGCGCACGCTGGTTTTCGATGTCGCCGCCTTCGCGATCGTCGCCTCGATCGTCGCCCACGGGCTCACCGACACCGTGGGTGCCCGATGGATCGAGGGGCGGATGGCCGCTCGCGACTAGGCGCTCGCCGGGAAGGTGCTACCGGCGCCTTCTCGTTCTCCGGAACGTGGCTAGTCAGCGATGTGGGCGACGACGGCGCGGGCCGTCTCCTCGTCGATGTCCGTGTGCTTGACGTAGAGGGTCACCGCATCCTTGGTGTTCCCCAGCATGGCCGCCTGCTCGACCTCGGGGGGCACGGGTGGGACGTTTGTCATGTCGATGGGCTCGTCGCTCATGAGGCGGGCAGGCTAGCGAAGAGCCGCTCGGCCACCCACTCGGTCGAGGCGACGTGCTTCGGCATCCCCAGCTCCTTGGGCTCGAAGCCGAGGGCGAGCCCGACGAGTTGGGGGAGATGGAGGACCGCGATCCCCAGGTCGCGACCGACGATCTTGGCGGCCTCGGGCTGCTGCATGTCGAGGTTCAGGTGGCAGAGCGGACACGGCGTCACAAGGCAGTCGGCGCCGGCGTCGAGGGCGTCGCCGAGGTGCGTCCCCGCCTGGCGCAGGGACGTATCGCGGTTCATCGTGATGATCGGAAAGCCGCAGCACTTGCGCGAGCCGTCGTACTCGACGACCTCGCCGCCGAGGGCATCGATGACCCGCTCCAGGTAGAGGTCGCGGTTGGGGTGCTCCTCATAGCCCAGGCGATGCTTCGGTCGCAGGATGTAGCAGCCGTAGAACGGGCCCACGCGCAGGCCTTTGAGCGGCCGCTTGACCTTCGCCTTCAGGCTCTCGAGCCCGATGTCCTCGACCAGCACCCAGAGGAAGTTCTTGTTGGTGAACTCGTCCTTGTCCGTCTCGTACGAGAGGCCCTCGGCGGAGAGCGCCTCGTTTATGTGGGCGCGATAGGCCTCGTCCGCGTCGAGGCGCTGCTGGCACTCGGATTGGGCGCCCTGGCAGGTCGAGCAGATGTTCATCATCGCCAGGCCCGTGGTCTGGGCGAGCGCGAACGTGCGCGCGTTCAGGGTGTCGGCCAGCTCCTGGTTGTGCTCGGCGATGACGCCGGCGCCACAGCAGTTGGCACGGTCGAGGGTGACCAGCTCGATCCCGAGCCGCTCGGCCACGAGCGCCATCGAGCCATGCAGCTCGGGGGTGAAGCCACGCGATACGCAGCCGGGCCAATACGCGAGCTTCAATTCGCTCCCTCCTGCTCTCTTTCAGCCTTCTTCGGTTCGCTCGGGAGATCCGGCGCCTCGTCGTCGCCCTCCTCGCCTGTGATGTAGAGGTTGAGCTCGGTGCCGTGCTCCTCGGCGTGGCGGTAGATGCGCTGGACGTGATCCTGAGCGTCGCCGGGGAGCTTCGGGTGGATACCCGGCACCAGCTTCTTGAGGGACCGCATCTTGCCCGTCCGGATGCCGCGAACGGCGGTTGGAATCGACGTGAGGAGCGCCTTGATGGCCGCCGGCCTCGGAATGAGCTTCCCCTTCACGCCCGCCGCAAAGGACTCCTGCAGAAGCAGCGACTCGTCGAGCGTCCCCTTCTTTTCGATGATCTTCACAAACGCGGCCTCGTGACGATGCCCGTTGTTGCGATCGTCGAGGCCCTCGCTTCCCGCCGCCCGCCGCAGGCGCATGATCTGATCCATCGGCGCCACGCCCTTGGGGCAGGCGTCGATGCAGGCGAAGCAGTGGGTGCAGTCGTAGATGCCGTGCGGATCCTGGGCCAGGTCCCAGAGGCGCTCGCGCCGCTGCCCATCGCGTGGATCGCCCACGAATCGATAGGCCTTGGCGAGCGCGGCGGGGCCTACGAACTCGGGATCGGCCTCCATCGCCAGGCAGGCGGAGACGCAGGCGCCGCACTGGATGCAGGCCATCGACTGCGTGATGTCCAGCATCGAGTCGGGGTCGACGACGTGCTCGCGCTCGGGGTGCTCGTCTTCGTCTGGGATGAGCCACGGGGTGACGCGCCGGATCTTGGTCCAGTGCGTCGACTCCATATCGGTCACCAGGTCCTTGATCACGGGCATGTTGCCCATCGGCTCGATCACGATTGGCTCGGGCTCATCCCTGCCGCTCCCGTTCTCGCCCGCGGTCCGGTTCGCCTCGTCGTGAGCGTGCTGTAGCTGGGTCTTGCAGGCGAGCGCGGATTCGCCGTTTACCTTGACACCGCAGGAGCCGCAGATCGCCGCGCGACAGGAGCAGCGGACGGCCAGCGAGCCGTCGACGTTCGAACGCGCATAGAGGAGGCCGTCGAGGATGGAGAGGGTCTCCTCGAGATCGACCTCGAAGTCCTCCCAGAACGGGCCCTCGGGCTCACCCTCGTCGGTGACGGCCTCTGGCTGGTACCTGCGAACTCTGAGTGTGTAGATGGCCATTGGCTTCGAAACCTAATAGGTCCGTTCGGCGGGTTGCCACTGCGTGATCGAGACGTCCGAATACGTGATGTCGGGCGCGTCGCCGTTCAGGGAGAGATTTACGTGCTTGAGCCACTCGTCGTCGTTTCGGTCCGGGAAGTCCGTGCGGGTGTGGGCGCCTCGGCTCTCGGTTCGGTGCAGGGCCGCGACGCAGGTGCACTCGGCGTTGTCGAGCATGAACTCAAGCTCCAACGCGGCCAGGATGTCCTGGTTGAAGATCGCGGAGTGGTCGTCGACGTAGACGGACTTGATGTCCTCCTTCAGCCCGCGCACCGTGTCGAGTGCCGACTGGATGCCCTCCTCCTCGCGGAAGACGCCGGTGTTGCGGTCCATCTCCACACTCATCTCGTGGCGGATCTCGGCGACCCGCCGACCCCCGTCGTCGGCCGAACGCCCCAGGATCGCGTCGATCCGCGCGGTCTCGTCGGCGAGCAGGGAGCGGGTGCCGCGTGGCGGCTCGATGCGCTTGGCGCGTGCGGCGGCGTCCTCGCCGGAGCGGCGCCCGAAGATCAGCGTGTCGAGCAGGGAGTTGGCGCCGAGCCGGTTGCCGCCGTGGACCGAGACGCAGGCGACCTCCCCGGCCGCGTAGAGCCCGTCGATGGACGTCTGCCCGTGCACGTCCGTGTGGACGCCACCCATCATGTAGTGGTTGCCGGGCTTGATGTGGATGGCCTCGCGGGTGATGTCGACGCCGGCGAAGTCGCGGCCCACGAGCACGATCTCGCGCAGCGCCTCGTGGATGCGTTTGCGCGGGACCACGGTGATGTCGAGCGCGACCGTGCCGTCTGGGAACCCGCGCCCCTCGTCGATCTCGGTCTGTTCGGCGCGGGAGACGACGTCGCGCGAGGCGAGCTCCATCTTGTTGGGCGCATAGCGCTCCATGAAGCGCTCGCCCTCCGCGTTTAGGAGGTGGGCGCCCTCGCCTCGAGCCCCCTCGGTGATGAGAAAGCCCTTGCGGGCGAGGGTCGTGGGGTGGTATTGGACCATCTCCATGTCCATGAGCTTCGCGCCGGCCCGGTAGGCCATGGCGATCCCATCGCCGGTGCAGATGAGCGCGTTCGTGGTCGGCCGCCAGATCTGGCCATTGCCACCCGTCGCGAGGATCACGCTCTTCGCCTCGAAGAGCTCCATCGAGCCGTCGCGGACGTTACGAAGAATCGCGCCGATGCAGTCGCCGTCGGCGTCGAGCGCCAGCGACGTCGTGAACCACTCCTCGTAGCGGTCGACGCGCTCCGAGAAGCGCATCAGCTGCTCGTAGAGGACGTGCATGATCGCCTGGCCCGTGATGTCGGCGACGTAGAAGGTCCGTGCCTGCGAGGCGCCACCGAAGGCCCGCGTGCCGAGCTTGCCGTCGTCGTTGCGGTGAAACGGGACGCCGAGATGCTCGAGATGAACGACCTCCTCGGGCGCCTCGCGGCACATGATCTCGATCGCGTCCTGGTCGCCCAGGTAGTCGGAACCCTTGACGGTGTCGAAGGCGTGGGACTCCCACGAGTCGCCGGGATCAAGCGCCGCGTTGATCCCGCCCTGGGCGGCGTTCGAATGTGAGCGCACCGGATGGACCTTGGACACGATCCCGACCGACACGCCCGCCGCCGCCGCGGCGAGGGCTGCGCGCTGGCCCGCGAGGCCTGCGCCGATGACAAGGACGTCGTGACGGGGCATTCGGCCGCGAGTTTATTGAGAGGTGCCGCCCGACTTCGCAGCGGTCCGCCGGCGATGGTTGTGCGCGGCCGGGGGCGTTCCGCTCAAGCGTAGACGGGGTTCGCGGCCTGGTCGGTTTGCACTGACGGAGGCGAATCGGTTCCGAATGGCGCATCGGTCCCGCATAGCGAGACCGACGCGCCACTCAGGCTGCGGACCTGCCGGGATGTCGCACCGGTCCCGCATAGCGAGACCGCCGCGCCATTCAGGGCCGATCAGACCCCGCAGGGGAGCTCAAGCGGCGCACCTACTGCGCCCGCTGTGGGCCTTCGCGCTCGCGCAGCTTGTGGATCATGGCTGCGCGGTAGTCGCGGTAGAGCTCGCCGATCACGCCGATCGAGATCCCCTGTGGGCAGACGGCCTGGCACTCGCCGGTGTTCGTGCAGCCTCCGAACCCTTCATCGTCGTGCTGGCGGACCATGGCGCGGGAGCGGTGAGAGCGCTCCGGCTCTCCCTGAGGCAGGAGGTTCAGGTGCGTGGACTTGGCGCCGGTGAAGAGCATTCCTGAGCCGTTGGGGCAGGCGGCGACGCAGGCGCCACAGCCGATGCAGATCGCGGCGTCCATCGAGGCTTCCTGGGTCTCGGGATGGATCGGATTCGCGTTGGGCTCAGGCTTGGGGCCGGCGTTGACCGAGATGTACCCGCCTGCCTCGACCACCCGGTCGAGAGCGGAGCGGTCGACGACGAGGTCGCGGAGCACGGGAAAGACGGAGCTGCGGAATGGCTCGACCGTGATCTCGGCGCCGTCGGAGAAGTCGCGCATGTAGACCTGGCAGCTCGTCACCTGCCGTGGGCCATGCGGGATGCCGTCGATCTGGAGCGAGCACGCGCCGCAGATGCCCTCGCGGCAGTCGTGATCGAAGGCAATCGGGCGGCTCCCCTCAATCACGAGACGGTCGTTCAGAACGTCGAGCATCTCCAGGAACGAGGCGTTCTCGTCGATCTCAGCGACCTCGTAGCGCTCATGGGCCCCCTCGGATTCGGCATCGGCCTGCCGCCAGACGTTCAGCGTGACCTTCATCGCTACTTGTAGCTCCTCGTGGATGGCGTCAGGGCCTCGAACTCGAGGTCCTCGAAGTGGAGCTCGGGCTCGGCGTCCTCGCCCTTCCACTCCCAGACCTGCACGTTGGCGTTGCGGTCGTCGTTGCGGATCGCCTCGCCGTCGTCCGTCTTGTGCTCCTCCCGCAGATGACACCCGCAGGACTCGTCGCGCTCGAGCGCATCGCGGCACATGAGCCCGGCGAGCTCGAGGAAGTCGGAGATCCGGTTCGCGTAGTCGAGCGTCTGGTTCATCCCCTCGGCGCCGGGCTCGATCTTCAGATCCGACCAGAACGCCTCCCTTAGCTCGCTCACCCTGGCCCTGGCCTCTCGCAGCCCATCGCCCTCGCGCGTGATCCCGCAGCGGTCGAGCATGACTTCGCCAAGCTCCCGATGGAACACCGTCTGTGGTGTGGTCCCATCGATCGCCAGCATGCGCTCGATGCGCTCGCGGACGTCGCGCTCCGCCGCATCGAAGGCCGGGTGTTCCGCGGAGACATCGCCACGGACCTCCGAGAGCCAGTTCGTGACGGTGTGCGGCGCGATGAAGTACCCGTCGGCAAGGCATTGCATCATCGCGCTGGCGCCGAGGCGATTCGCCCCGTGGTCGGAGAAGTTCGCCTCGCCGATCGCGAAGAGACCCGGGATGGTGGTCTGCAGCTCGTAGTCGACCCAGAGCCCACCCATCGCGTAATGGGGCGCCGGGTAGATCATCATCGGCGTCCGCCACGGTGAGTCGCCGGTGATTCGCTCGTAGAGCTCGAACAGGTTCCCGTAGCGCTCCTCGATCACATGCGCGCCCCGCTGGGAGATCGCGTCGCGGAAGTCGAGGTAGACGGCACGTCCCGTCGGCGAGACTCCGAGGCCCTCGTCGCAGACGATCTTCGCTGCGCGCGAGGCCACGTCGCGAGGAACGAGGTTCCCGAAGCGCGGGTAGCGCTCTTCGAGGAAGTAGTAGCGGTCCGCCTCCGGGATGTCCTCTGGGTCCCGAGACTCCTCAGGGTCGCGAGGCACCCACACCCTGCCGTCGTTTCGAAGGGACTCTGACATCAGGGTGAGCTTCGACTGATAGACCCCCGAGGCCGGGATCGACGTGGGATGGATCTGTGTGAAGCACGGATTCGCCATCGCCGCTCCGCGGCGGTGGGCGCGCCATGCCGCCGTGACGTTGCAGCCCATCGCGTTCGTCGAGAGGAAGTACACGTTGCAATAGCCGCCGCTCGCGATCACGACGGCGTCCGCGACGTGCCGCTCGATCTCGCCCGAGACGAGGTCCCTGGTGATGATCCCGCGCGCCTGGCCGTCCACGAGCACGACGTCGAGCATCTCGTGGCGGTTGTGGACGTGAGCGCGGCCCTCGGCCACCTGTCGCTGGAGGGCCGAGTAGGCGCCGAGGAGAAGTTGCTGGCCCGTTTGCCCACGGCAGTAGAAGGTGCGCTCGACGAGGACGCCTCCGAACGAACGCGTGGCCAACCCGCCCCCGTACTCGCGATTGAAGGGAACCCCCTGCGCGACCGCCTGGTCGATGATGTTGGTGGAGGTCTCCGCGAGCCGCCACACATTTGCCTCGCGGGCACGGAAGTCGCCGCCCTTCATGGTGTCGACGAAGAGGCGGCGCACCGAGTCGCCCTCGTTCGCGTAGTCCTTGGTCGCGTTGATCCCGCCCTGCGCCGCGATCGAATGAGCGCGGCGCGCCGAGTCCTGAAAGCAAAAGCTCTCGACGCGGTAGCCCTGCCCTGCGAGCGTGGCCGCCGCGCTCGCCCCTGCGAGCCCGGTGCCCACGACGATTACGGTGTGGTCGCCGCGCTGCCGCGGTCCGACGAGCCGGTGGTGGTCGAGCCAGACCTGCCACTTGTCCTCGATCGGGCCGGCCGGGATCCGCGCGTCGAGGGTCACGCTCACGTTGGCGCCTCCAGAATGCCCGTCCAAAACGCAATCGGGACGGAGGCGAACCCGATGGCCACAGCGACGCTGATGAAGGTCGAACTGCGCCGAAACGTGGGGTTGCGGTTGGGCGAGTCCCAGCCGGCGGTCTGGGTTGTGCTCCAGATCGCGTGATGGAGGTGAAAGCCGAGCGCCGTCGCAGCGCCGACGTAGATCAGGACGAAGAGCGGGTTTTGGAAGGCCTCGTACAGGTTGCGGTAGACCGCGCCTTTGGCGAACTCACTCGGCTCGACCGTTCCCGTCGTCAGGTGGAGGATGTGAAAGACGATGAAGGCGAGCAGGAAGAGGCCGCCGACCATCATCGTCCGCGAGGAGAGGGATCGCTGGATCCGCGGGACCCGGTGTCCCGCCGGGCGAGCCGCCTTGTTGCGAGCGTGCAGCTGGATGGTTGCGGTCACATGGATCAAGAGGGCTGCAAGCAGCACGATCCGCACGACCCAGAGCACCCCCGAGCGCGGGACGGCCGGCTCGCCGAACGTCCGTAGCCACTCCGCGTAGGAATCGATCGCGGCTCCGCTCCCGCCAACCCCCTGGAAGGCCTTCAGGTTTCCGACCGCGTGCAGGACGACGTACGCGACCATGATCGCCCCGGTGATGGCGATCAGGATCTTCTTGCCGACCGAGGACCGCCACACCTCTCGCAGCCAGGCGCCGCGGCTTGGCGCGCTGCCGGGATCGGCGGGCATCGTCGCCGGGGCGCTCATCGATCGATTCTATGTCTCACGGAACCCGGGCCCGTTACCAGTCGAGCTCAGCCGTCGGCGAGAGCGTTGCGAAGCGCGCGGCCGACCTGCTCTGAGGTGATCACGCCGCGCAGGCGGCCGTCGGCATCGACAGCAGCGAGCCCACCCAGTCGCCTCAAGTTCTCGTTCGCGAGCAGCGATTCGATTGGCGCATCGAGGCGAACCCGCAGCGCTCCGTCGTTGTCGGCGGTGAGGAACTCGGTGACCACCGCAGTCTGCCGCCGGCCCTCGGGTACTGCATCGGCCGCGCCGCGCTGCAGCAGCCCAAGAAACCCCTGCGTCGCATCAACCACGGGAAACCAGGGCCAGCGGTAGCGCAGGAAGAACTCGTCGAGCGCCCGCTCCACGCTCGTGTCCTCCGGAATCGCCACCGGCTCCGCGTCCATCACATCGGCGACCGTGATGCCCTCCATCCGACTCGTGAGCTCGGTCTGCGCGATGGCGCCGCGGGCGGCCGAGCCCAAGACGATGCCGACCAGCGCCAACCAGAGGCCGCTGATGATGTCGCCCATCAGCATGAGGAAGAGGCCGAGGCCGATGAAGAGGCCCGAGAAGCCCTGTCCGATGTTGGCAGCCAACCGCGTCGCCTTCGCGCGGTCGCCGGTAACCCGCCACGCGATCGCGCGCGCGATGCGACCCCCGTCGAGGGGGAAGGCAGGGATCAGGTTGAAGCCGAGGACGAGGACGTTGATTGCAGCGACCCAGGCGAGCATCGCGAGGCCACCGGAGACGTTGGCCGAGGCCTCGAACAGCAGGGCGTCGCGGAAGTCGGAGCCCCCGAGCGCAAAGCCCACAGCGACGGTGGCGCCGGCGATGACGAGCGTGACGACGGGTCCTGCGACGGCGATCTTGAACTCGGCCCCCGGAGAGTCGGTGTCCCGACTCATTCGCGCGATGCCCCCGAAGAGCCAAAGGGTGATGTCGGTGATCCCGATGCCCTCCCGCAGGGCAACCACCGCGTGGCCCATCTCGTGCAGCAGGATCGACCCGAAGAACGCAAAGGCACTCAGGACTGCGAGGACGTACGGCGCAACGTCATCGCCCGTCGCCCCAAGGACGCTCTCGTAGTGGCCCGAGAGCGACAGGATCACCAGGAAGAGGACGACGAACCACGAGTAGTCCACGCCGACACGGATCCCTCGGAAGGAGAAGAGCTTGATCGCCCCGCGCGCAGGCATGGGAGGAATGGTAGGCCGCGAGCGGGTGGCGCTCGAAAGGTAGGGTCCGCGCCCGCATGTCCCTGATCGAGACCGAAGCCACCTCCACGCCGCATCTCGAGCCTGACTGGATCGGTCAGCTCGTGGCCGAGCTCGCCGCGATCGAGCGCCCGAGCGCCTCTCCGGGAGAGCGTGAGGCCGCTGAATGGCTACTCGCGAAGCTCTCGGACCACGGAGCACGCGGCCGCATCGAAACGAGCCGTGCCCATGGCACGTATTGGTGGCCGCTGGGCATCGCTGCCGCGACCGGATTCGCGGCTGGTCTGCTCTCGCTGCGTGGCCGCAGCCGGCTCGGAGCACTATTCGCGGGGCTCGCGACCGCCGCGGCGATCGACGACATGCCACCGTCGGGAAAGAGGATCTTGCGCCGGGCGCTGCCACAGGGAGAGCGATCGCAGGTGGTCGCCGAGCTTGGGCCTGGCGACGCCGAGCGCACGGTGGTCGTGCATGCACACCACGACGCGCCCCGCTCCGGAACGCTCTACAGCCCGGCGATCCCCGAGGTGCTCTTCGAGCACATCCTGCCCCAGGGTTCGATCGACAGCTTCGACACCAGCCCCCCGCTCATGTGGCCCGTCGTCGGGGGCCAGATCGCCGTCGCCGTCGGATCGGCAATCGGGAGCCGCGCGCTCGTTCGCCTGGGGGCGGTGGTGGCGGCCGGGACCGCGATCACCCTCGCAGACGTCGCTGCCCACGAAACCGTTCAGGGCGCGAACGACAACGCGACCGGCGTTGCTGCGCTCGTAGCACTGGCGCGAGGGTTCGCCGAAACGCCAACGAAGACGGTCCGCGTTCTGCTCGTGTCGACCTCGGAGGAGGCGACCTGCGACGGCATGGCGGAGTTCGCCCGTCAGCACTTCCCCGGGCTCCCACGCGAGCGCACCTTCTTTCTCTCGCTCGACAGCCTCGGCTCGCCGCAGCTGCTCGTGCTGCGCGGGGAGGGGGTGCTGCGCATGCACGAATACCCCGCGCCCTCGCTCGAGCTGCTCGACGGGCTCGCTGACGAGCTCGACATCGAGCTCGTGCCGAACCTGCGGACGCGCAACGCGACCGATGGTTGCGTGCCCCTCGCGGCGGGATATCAGTGTGCCTCGCTCTCGTCCTGCACGCACCTGAAGCAGATCTCGAACTACCACTGGCACACCGACGTCCCGGAGAACGTCAACCTCGAGACGTTGCGAGACGGGATTCGCCTCTCCGAGGCTGTCGTGCGGCGATTGGACGAGCGCTGGATCTGAGCCCGTGCGTGGCTCAGGCATGGGGGCCAGCTCCGTCCGCGGGATTATGTGTAATCTGCCGCGCGATGTATGAACGTCTGCTCATACTGCAGCCGGACCAGGCACAGACCTCTCGCCTCGGCGGAAGCCGGGTCGGCCTGGCCAACGCGGCCGGCCTCCTGCTCGGGATCCTCGTCGCGATCGTTCTGATCCTGGTGCTGACCGGCTGACGGCCCCCGGCCGACCGCGTCAGGCGCGCGGAGCGTGCCTCGCGATGATGCGCTCGAAATCGACCCCCGGCGGCAGGGTGCCGAAGGCGTGACCGCCATCGCCGCCCAATCGCGAGGAGCAGAACGCATCGGCTACGGCGTCGTCGCCGAAACGCACGAGCAGCGAGCCCTGTAGCGCCAGGGCCATCATCTCCACGACGCTGCGGGCGCGTGATTCGACCGCCTCGGGGTCATCCAGGCCCTCACGCAGCCGCGCGACGAACCCGTCCAGCCTGGCGTCGGCGCCGGCCGCCTCGCCGACCTCGGCCAGAAAGACCTCACGAGCATGGGGGCTTCGTGACAGCGCCCGAAGCACGTCGAGTGCCTGCACGTTTCCCGACCCCTCCCAGATCGAGGCCAGCGGCATCTCCCTGTAGAGGCGGGGCATCCCGGATTCCTCCACGTAGCCGTTGCCGCCGAAGCACTCGAGCGCCTCGCCGGCGTGCTGGGTACCGCGCTTGCAGATCCAGTACTTGAGAACCGCGTTGGCGACGCGCTTCAGCTGCGTCGCGCCCTCGTCACCGGAGATCGACTCGTCGTAGGCGCGGGCGAGACGCAGGGAAGAGACCGTCGCAGCCTCCGACTCGACGGCCAGGTCCGCCAGCACGTTTTGCATCAGAGGCTGATCGACGAGCGTCTTGCCGAACACGGCTCGCTCGGAGCAGTGGTGAATCGCTGCGGCGGTCCCGAAGCGCATCCCCGCGGCCGAACCCAGGGCGCAGTCGAGCCGCGTGTGGTTGACCATCTCGATGATCGTGCGCACCCCGCGCCCCTCCTCGCCGACGAGCCGCGCCCAAGCTCCCTGAAACTCCACCTCCGAGCTGGCGTTCGAGCGATTGCCGAGCTTGTCCTTGAGACGCTGCAGGTGAATGCGGTTGCGCTCGCCGTCTGGGGTAAAGCGCGGCAGGAGAAAGCAAGAGAGGCCGGCGTCGGCCTGAGCGAGCACGAGGAACGCGTCGCACATCGGCGCCGAGAGGAACCACTTGTGGCCCGTGATCTCGTACTCGGCGCCCGGGCCGCCGCCGTTCCGGGGACGGGCGAGGGTGGTATTGGCGCGGACATCCGAGCCGCCCTGCTTCTCGGTCATCCCCATGCCGCACAGAGCACCCTTCTTGTCCGGCGCAGGGACGAGGCGCTCGCCGTCGTAGCTCCGCGAGAGTAGGCGGGGCTCCCACTCGGCGGCCAGCTCGGGCTGCGCCCGTAGCGCCGGGATCGCCGAGTAGGTCATCGAGATCGGGCACATCACTCCCGACTCGACCTGGCCGAGGAGCATCGACGCCGCTCCACGTGCCACATGCGCGCCGGCCTGCGGCTCGCGCCACGGTGCCGCGTGAATGCCATTCCGGACACCGATTCGCATGAGCTCGTGCCAGGCGGGATGGAACTCAACCTCGTCCACGCGATTGCCGAAGCGGTCATGGGTCCGCAGCTTCGGCGGATTCTCGTTGGCGAGGCGACCCAGCTCGAGAACATCGGGGCGCCCACAGACGCTGCCAAGCTCGGTCAGGCCGGCAGAAGCCCACTCGGCGCCCTCGCGGCGAACGGCCTCGGTCAGGACCGCGTCGGATGCAAAGGCGTTGTGGCCCTCGAGTGGCGAGGACTGGTTGGTGACCGTATGGGTGGCCTGCGCGTGCCGGGGCTCAACGGTTGCCACAGCGGGATGGTACCCGCGGCCCCGACGCGCACGGGACGCTTCAGGCGCTGGCGGCGGGCTCCGGATCGGGGCGGACGATCACGGTGTCGGCGATCGGCCGGATCTCGTCGGCCGGCATGCCGACGGCCTCGGCGTGCTCGCGCACGGCATCCTCGCTCGTCCCCTGGTAGATGCAGACCGTCCCGAGCTCGCCGCCCTCCTCTTCGATCACGTAGCTGCGGATCCAGCGAATGTCATCCGGAAACTCGCTGTCGGCGACCTCGGCCGAACGCTGGCCCGCTGCCTCGAGTTCCTCGGCTGTGGTCCAGCCGCTCCGGCGGCGGATCATGTACAGGTTCATGGGTACCTCCTGTGCTTTCTTGGTGACCCGGCGGCAGAGGGTCCGCCGCGCGGGATCACAACGTATACCCACGTGGAGAACCGGCCTGTGAGGGCGCTCACGGACCAGCCCGTAGAGGCTCGGTCCGGCGAGCGAGCCGAGCGGATCATCCCATGGCGCGCAGGCGATCAGCGCCGTGACCAAACCCGTAGGGTCTCGCCTCCAGGCGGAGCATGGCCAAGATCAAGGTTGAAAACCCGATCGTCGAGCTCGACGGCGACGAGATGACGCGCGTCATCTGGTCCTTCATCAAGGAGCAGTTGATCCTCCCCTATCTCGATGTCGAGCTCATCTATTTCGACCTCGGTATCGAGAGCCGCGACGAGACGTCCGACCAGATCACGGTCGACGCCGCCAACGCGATCAAGGAGCATGGGGTGGGCGTCAAGTGCGCGACGATCACGCCCGACGAGGCTCGGGTCGAGGAGTTCGGGCTGAAGGAGATGTACCGCTCACCGAACGGGACCATCCGCAACATCCTCGGCGGGGTCATCTTCCGCGAGCCGATCGTGATCTCCAACATCCCGCGACTTGTGCCGGGGTGGACCAAGCCGATCATCATCGGCCGTCACGCGTTCGGAGACCAGTACCGCGCCGAGGACACACTGATTCCGGGGGAGGGAAAGCTGACCCTCACCTTCACTCCCAAGGGTGACGGCGACCCCATCGAGATCGACGTATTCGATTTTCCGTCGAGCGGCGTGGCGTTGGGGATGTACAACCTCGACGAGTCGATTCGCGACTTCGCTCGCGCCTCACTTCGCTACGGGCTGGAGCGTGAGTTCCCGGTCTACTTGTCCACCAAGAACACCATCCTGAAGACGTATGACGGTCGGTTCAAAGACCTCTTTCAGGAGATCTACGACGAGGAGTTCAAGTCCGATTTCGAGGCGAAGGACCTCACCTACGAGCACCGGCTTATCGACGACATGGTCGCCGCCGCGCTCAAGTGGGAGGGGGGATACGTCTGGGCCTGCAAGAACTACGACGGCGATGTGCAGTCCGACACGGTCGCGCAGGGCTTCGGCTCGCTGGGGCTGATGACCAGCGTGCTCATGACTCCCGACGGCAAGACCGTCGAGGCCGAGGCGGCGCACGGGACGGTCACCCGCCACTTCCGCCTACATGAGAGGGGCGAGCCCACCTCCACCAACCCGATCGCCTCGATCTTCGCCTGGACGCGAGCGCTCGGCGCGCGAGGGCGGATGGACGAGACGCCGGAGGTCACCTGGGTCGCCGAAACGCTGGAGCGGGTGTGTGTGGAGACGGTCGAGAGCGGGAAGATGACCAAGGACCTGGCTCTGCTCGTGGGGGGCGATCAGGACTTCCAGACCACACAGGAGTTCCTCGCGTCGATCGACGAGGGTCTCGAGAAGGAGATGAGCAAGTGAACGATCCCGTCAAGGTCACCGTGACCGGCGCTGCCGGTCAGATCGGGTACGCCCTGCTTTTTCGCGTCGCCGTCGGTGAGATGCTGGGCGAAGACACTCCCGTCCATCTCAACCTGCTCGAGATCCCGGATGCCGTGAAGGCCGCGGAGGGCACCGCGATGGAGCTTCACGACAGCGCCTTTCCACTCCTCGCGGGAATCGATATCCACGACGATCCCAAGGCGGCCTTCGACGGTTGCAACGTGGGCCTGCTCGTGGGCGCCAAGCCGCGTGGCAAGGGCATGGAGCGCTCCGACCTTCTCGAGGCCAACGGCGGCATCTTCAAGCCACAGGGCGAGGCGATCAACGCCGGGGCAGCGGAGGACGTGAAGGTGCTGGTCGTGGGCAATCCGGCCAACACGAACGCGCTGATCGCCATGTCGAACGCGCCGGACGTTCCGAACCATCGGTTCACCGCGATGGTGCGCCTCGACCACAACCGCGCGATCGCACAGCTGGCGCAACGATTGGACGCGGACGTCGCGGACATCACCAACATGACGGTGTGGGGCAACCACTCCACCACTCAATACCCCGACCTCGTAAACGCCAAGGTGAAGGGTGAGTCGGCGTGGGATGCCGTTGGCGACGAGTCATGGATCGCCGACGAGTTCATCCCGACCGTGGCCAAGCGCGGCGCGGCGATCATCGACGCGAGGGGCGCCTCGAGCGCCGCCTCGGCGGCGAACGCCGCGATCGATCACATGCGCGACTGGGTGCTGGGCACGCCCGACGGCGATTGGGTCTCGATGGGCGTTCCCGCCGACGGCTCCTACGACGTGTCCGAGGGGATCATCTCCGGTTACCCGTGCACCTGCGTCGATGGCGAATGGACGATCGTGGAGGGCCTCGAGATCACCGACTTCTCGCGGGAGCGAATCGACGCATCGGCCGCCGAGCTCCGCGAGGAGCGCGAGGCGGTTTCAGACCTGGTCTAGGCGGCGCGGCTCAAGCCGCGGAGTAGGAGCGGCCGTCCTTTACGACGCGCCCCTCCTTCTGCAGGTCGCCGAGCACCCGGTACATGTAATTCGGCTTGATCTTGAGGCGCTTTGCGATCTCCGATGCGCTGATCCCCGGGTTCTCCTTGATCAGCTTCATCGCGTGCTCGGAGCGCGTGCCGCCGCGACGACCACGCCTCCGCCTGCCACTTCGGCTGGAGCCAGAGGTCCTACCCTTCGGCCTGCCCGGCCCGCGCCGGCCCTCGCGGCCGCCGGTGAGACTCGATAGAGCGCGCTCGAGCTGGGCCGACTCGGCCTCGAGCTCCTTGAGTCGCTCGCGGATGAGGCCTACAGCCTCGTCTACTGTCTTTGAAGCCATGAAATGTGTTCCTTTGCTACACGAGTGTGAATGGGACGATTGTCACAGTTGAACAGTGTGGAAGCGGAGAGTAACAGTGTGAAGGTGTGGGTCCGCGCCGCGACGCCTGAAGATGCGACTGACATTGCGCGTGTTCATGTTGACGCGTGGCGCGCCGCCTACGACGGCCTGCTGCCGAAGGAGATCCTCGATGGCCTCACCGTGGCGAGGCGCGCGGAGCAGTGGCGACGCGGCCTGGAGCCGCGGCGGCGAGCGCAGTCACACAGTGGTGGTGATTGTGGACGAGCGGTTGAGCGGCTTCGTGACACTCAGCATCCCCACGCGCGATCCGGATGAGCCGGAAGACGTTGGCGAAATTCCGGCCCTGTACACAGCTCCCGCCCGGTGGGGCGACGGGCTCGGCCAGGCTCTGATGGAGGCGGCACTGGGCGAGCTGCGGGCAGCGGGATGCCGCTCAGCGATGCTCTGGATGTTGGGAGGCAACGCCCGAGCGGCGCGGTTCTACGAGCGCGAGGGATGGCGCGATGACGGCGGCCGGCGACCCAGCCAGTACTTCCCGGAGCGCGACCAGCTCGTCGAGGTGCGATTCCGCCGAGAGCTGTAGCTCTACGCCCGCTGCGCGTCGCCGCGCGCTTCAGGCCGGCGGCGCGGGAGCGTTTGGAAGACGGCGTCCCAGAGCGGGGTGGAGACCCCGAAGCCGTAGCGATGGTCCTGGAAGTGATGGCGCATGTGCTGTTCGCGCAGGCGCTTGCCGAACTCGCTGCGGGGGACGAAATGGTGCACGTAGTAGTGCGTGTAGTCGTAGATCAGGTACCCGACGATGAAGCCGGCGAAGAACGGGAAGACCGTGGGCGCGCCGAGCACGAGCCAGAACAGGCCGAAGAAGAGCGAGGCGAGCGGGATGCTGGCGGCGGGGGGCATCACCAGCCGCAGCTTGTCGTTGGGATGGTCGTGATGGACGCCGTGGATGATGAAGTGCATCTTGCGGCCAAGGTCGTTGTCGGGCTCCCAGTGAAAGAACTTGCGGTGAAGCCAGTACTCGGTCAAGGTCCAAAACGCGATGCCCGCGAGGGCGAGCAGCACGATCTCGCCCGCACCCTGCCCCTCGCTTGCCCCCAAGACGATCCCCGCAACGATCACCGGCACGAAGATGATCGCGGGCACGACTCGGATGGATGCGCGAGAAGAAGTCGAGAAAGCGGTTCTCGAAGAGGGGCGGCGAGGCGCTCAGGCGGGCGGTTCTCTCATGGGCCACAGCACCCGCGATTCTAGCGCGGGGCAAGGAAGCAGTCCGGCTTGAAAGAGCGCGTTCAGGCTTTCCGCAAACCGCGGGAATCGACCTGAACGACCGATCAGGAAAAGGTAGGCATTTGCGCGAACACGCTCTGCGGGATCGCCGAGCCGGTGCAAGTATCGATGGCGTGATCGAACTCCAGCAGCCACCCCCCGAGGTCGCGGCGGCGATGGGCTACAGCCGCCCGCCCGGCAAGCGTCGCCGCAAGAACGGCCGCAGCTGCGAGGACTGCTTCTTTCATCGTCAGATGCTGTGCGCGCTCGCGCTCGACGAGCCCTGCTCCACGTTTCGCCCTGACGCCGCCGACGGCCTCGTGCCGCCGCGCCAACCGTCGCTTCTGCCTCGAGAAGCCCAGAAGCCTGCCTTCGCTGATTAGAGTGGATCCGCACTATGCGGGTCACGGTTCTGGGCAAGTCGCCTTCCTGGCAGGACGCTGGCGGGGCTTGCAGCGGCTATCTCGTCGAGAACGACGACACGGCGCTGCTCCTCGATTGCGGCAACGGCGTCTTCGGAAAGCTTCGCCAGCACCACGACTACACGGAGATCGATGCGGTCGTCATCTCGCACCTGCACGCGGACCATTTCCTCGACCTCGTGCCCTACTCGTACGCGCTCACCTTCGCGCCACGCCAACAGCCGGTGCCCGTCCCCCCCTGGCCAGGCACCGAGCATCCCGCTCGGCCACGCCTGATCGCCCCGCCGGGCGCGGCTGAGACCTTCCGGCGGATCGTCGGGGCCTGGGGCAACGAGGACCTGATCGAGAACGCCTTCCAGATCGAGCACTACGAGGCCGACTCGACGCCCGAGGTGGGGACCCTGCGGTTGCGCTTCGGTCACGTCGTCCACTTCGTCGAGACATTCGCGGTCGAGGTCTCCGACACCGCAACGGGCGCTCGCCTTACCTTTGGAGCGGATTGCCGGCCGGGCCCAGAGCTCGTCGAGTTCGCTCGCGAGACCGATCTGCTCCTTGTCGAAGCCACCCTTCCGCGCCCGGAGAGAACCGGCGTTCGCGGGCACCTGACTCCGGAGGAGGCCGGTGCGCACGCGCGCAGCGCCGGTGCCAAACGCGTCGTGCTCACCCACATCTCCGACGAGCTCGATCAGGTGTGGGCTCGCAAGCAGGCAGCCGAGGCCTTCGGTGGCCCGGTCGAGGTCGCGCGCGAAGGCGCGATCTACGACCTTTAGCTTCTACGCTCCACGCATGGCAAGACAGCGGGATCTGCTCGTCAACTTCGAGCGCATGCGGCGCGAGATGGACGAGCTGTTCGGGGATGTCTGGGGGGAGAGCTGGTGGCCCGGCCGCAGCGCTGCGCAGTTCTCACCGCGGGTCGACGTCTACTACTCCAGCGAGCCCACGCCGAAGGCGATCGTGAAGGCTGAGCTGGCAGGCGTGACGCTCCGAGGAGATCCACCTCGAGATCTCGGGGCGGGAGCTCGTCATCTCGGGTGCGCGCCCGGTCCAGGAGACCGAGGGACGCATCTACCAGCAGGTCGAGATCGAGGCCGGCTCCTTTCGCCGCGTCGTGGAGCTGAACGCGGACGTGATCGCCGACGAGGCCAGGGCCACCTTCGAGGACGGCATCCTGCGGATCGAGCTGCCGCTGCGGATTCCCGCCGCGGGCGGCCGCCGAGTGCCGATCGAGCAGGGAGACTGACGTGGCCGAGAGCGGCAGGGGGACTGACGAGGCCGAGGGCGGGCCCGCCATCGAGATCGTCGAGACCCCAGACCTGGAGGCCGCGCTGCGCGACGCCGAGGGCAAGGAGCTTCCGGGCGCTCTGCCGGTCCTGCCGCTCAAGGACATGGTCACGTTTCCGGACACGCTTACGCCCCTTGCGATCGGCACACCCCGGTCGATCAGGCTCGTAAACGACGTGCTCTCTGGCGAGCGCATGGTTGCGATGGTGGCCTCGCGTGACGCCGAGCTGGACGAGCCGGGCCCCGATGACGTCTACGGGGTTGGAGTGGCCGGGATCGTCGCCCGCATGCTGAAGGTCCCCGACGGCACGATTCGAATCCTCGTCCAGGGAACCGAGCGGATACGTCTGGGGGATTTCGTGGCCGAGTCCCCCTATCTCATCGCGCGCATCTCCGAGCTGCCGGACGAGGTCGAGCCGTCCCCCGAATTGCAGGCGCTCACGCGCAATGTGCAGGGGACCTTCTCGGAGATCATCGAGCAGATCCCATATCTGCCCGAGGAGCTCCAGCTGGCCGTCACGAACATCGATGACCCGTCCGCCCTCGCCCACCTGATCGCCGGCGCGCTGCGGATCTCCACCTCCGAGAAGCAGGAGCTCCTGGAGGAGGTGAACGTGGACCGCCGCCTTCGGCACCTCTCGGAGATCCTCGCGCGCGAGCTGGAGGTGATTCAGCTCGGCACCAAGATCCAGTCTCAGGTCCAGTCGGAGATGGACAAAGGGCAACGCGAGTACTACCTGCGCGAGCAGTTGAAGGCGATCCAGCAGGAGCTGGGGGAGGGTGACGAACAGCAGGCGGAGATCAACGAGCTCCGGGAGCGAATCGAGGCCGCGGGCCTCCCGGAGGACGCGCGCAAGCAGGCCGACCGCGAGCTCGGCCGGCTCGAGAAGTTGCCTCCCGCAGCGGCCGAGTACGGGGTGATCCGCACCTATCTGGAGTGGCTCACCGAGCTGCCCTGGAAGGCCGAGACCGAGGACGACCTCGACATCGCCCACGCGCACGAAGTCCTCGACGCCGACCACTACGACCTCGAGAAGGTGAAGGACCGGATCCTCGAGTACCTCGCGGTGCGATCCCTCAATCCGGATTCCCACGGTCCGATCCTCTGCTTCGTCGGGCCTCCGGGAGTGGGCAAGACCAGCCTCGGGCAGTCGATCTCCCGCGCGCTCGGGCGCGAGTTCGAGCGCATCTCGGTCGGCGGGGTGCGCGACGAGGCCGAGATCCGCGGACACCGCCGGACCTACATCGGCGCGATGCCCGGCACGATCATCCGTGCCCTGCGCGATGCCGGCACCCGCAACCCCGTGTTCATGATCGACGAGATCGACAAGATGGGGGCCGACTTCCGGGGAGATCCCTCCTCGGCGATGCTGGAGGTGCTCGATCCGGCGCAGAACGGGGCCTTTCGCGATCACTACCTGGACCTCCCGTTCGACCTTTCCGAGGTGATGTTCATCGCCACGGCGAACACGCTCGACACCGTTCCGGCTGCCCTCCGGGATCGGATGGAGGTGATTGCGCTCTCGGGTTACACGACCGACGAGAAGCTTCATATCGCCAAGCGCTACCTCGTGCCCCGGCAGGTCACCGAGAACGGGCTGCGCAAATCGCAGATCTCGTTCACCGACGCCGCACTGCGCGCGATCATCGAGGAGTACACGCGCGAGGCGGGCGTACGCAACCTCGAGCGCGAGATCGGCACGGTCTGCCGCAAGACGGCCCGCGAGGTGGCCGAGGGCAAGACCACCGGCAAGGTGAGCGTCTCGGGCAAGCGGGCGCGGTCGCTCCTGGGGCGTCGCCGGGTCTTCGCCGAGCAGCGCCGCCGCACCAAGCACCCCGGCGTGGCGACCGGGCTCGCTTGGACCCCTGTCGGCGGCGAGGTGCTTTTCGTTGAGGCGACCGCGATGCCCGGCACCGGCAAGCTCACGATCACGGGCCAGCTCGGCGACGTCATGCGGGAGTCTGCCCAGGCCGCGCTCTCATACGTGCGAGGTCATCAGGCGGAGCTGGCGCCGGGGCTCACCGACGACTGGTTCTCGATGAACGACGTCCACGTGCACGTCCCCGCCGGAGCGGTGCCCAAGGATGGCCCGTCGGCAGGGGTCGCGATGGTGATGGCCCTCGCTTCGCTCCTCTCAGGCCGGCCGGTCTCCGACGAGGTCGCGATGACCGGCGAGATCACCCTCACCGGTCAGGTACTGCCGGTCGGGGGCCTCAAGGAGAAGTCCCTGGCCGCCCAGCGGGCCGGGATCAAGCGCGTGATCGTGCCCGAGCGAAACGAGGGAGAGATCACCGAGATCCCCGAGCACGAGCTCGGCGAGCTCCAGTTCATCTACGTCGAGAGCATCGAGCAGGCGCTCGAAGCGGGACTGGCCCCGCCACGTGGCTGAGTTGGCGTGGCGAGCCGGCAAGGCGGGTATATGCTCACCGACCCTGCAGGAGCTAGAGCGATGATTTCGGAGGAGACTTAGGCGATGGCGAAGGCAAAGACGAAGAAGGCCTGGGAGACCGGCCGCGAGGTGGCGGACAACGAGTACGTGCGACGGCTCGTCGAGGACGATGAGCTGCGGGAGAACCTCCAAGACGCCTACCAGTCGGCGAAGAAGGCCTACCGCCGCGTCAACAACGGCAAGCCGGCCAAGAAGCTCCTGGACGACAAGAAGGTCCACCGGGAGCTGAAGAGCGCCGCCGATTCCCTGCGCGAGGCGACCGACCAGCTGCGTGGTAAGTCCGACAGCCACAAGTTCCGCAACCTGCTGGTGCTGATGATCCTCGGTGGCATCCTGGCGCTCGTGCTCTCGGAGGACCTGCGAAAGACGGTGCTCGATCGGCTCTTTGGGGCCGAGGAGGAGTTCGAGTACAGCTCCTCGGCGACGAGCTCGACCAGTTCCTCCTCTTCCTAGCTGGGTGACGCATCTCACATAACTGAGGCCTGAGCGGCCTTAGGTTTGCTGGCCCCGTGAGGGCCGGCATGGAAAGACTCTCCGCGTTCCTGACCCGGCGCCGGTGGTTCATCGTGGCCGCCTGGCTGCTGGTGTTGGTGGCTGCGCTGCCCCTGGCCGCGAGGCAGACCGAGAACCTCACCGGCGGCGGCTTCTCAGTGCCCGGGAGTCAGTCCGAGGAGGTCGAGCAGGTGCTGAACGCCGACTACCCGGGTGCTCGGAACGGAGCCATCACCCTCGTGCTCGAACCGAGTAGCTCGGCCGACGCGAATGCCTCGGCGGCGCTGGAACGGGTCTCCGACGCCGTGGCGACCGTGCCAGACCTGGCGCTGCCAGAAGGGGCGGCGACGGAGGCGGAAGCTCAGATTGCAGCGGGCGAGATCGCCGTCATCCCGCTTGAGACGGAGCTCGAGACCGATGCCCAGATCGACGCCGCCTCCGACCTGCGAGCCGAGCTCGCGCCCGGCGAGGCCGCCGATGGCGTCACCCCGTACATGACGGGTCAGCCGGCGGCGTGGGCGGGTCTGCAGGAGCTCTCGAAGGAGGACCTCGAGAAGGCTGAGACGATCGGCTTCCCGATCGTCGCTCTGATCCTGCTGGCCGTCTTCGGATCGCTGGCTGCCGCATCGCTGCCTCTGGCGCTCGGCTTCGTCTCGGTGATCGTGACCGGCGCGGTCATCTTCCTGCTCTCCCAGCAGATGGAGATGTCGGTCTTCGTGACGAACATGGCGTCGATGATCGGCATCGGGGTGGCGGTTGACTACTCCCTCTTCATCCTCGCTCGATTCCGCGAGGAGGTTCGCGCCGGCGCGGGCGCGGCGAAGGCCCACTCAGAGGCGCTCGCGACCTCAGGGCTGGCCGTGACCTTCTCGGGCGTCGCCGTGATCATCTCGCTGGCGGGCCTGTGGATGATCGACAACCAGACCCTCCGCTCGATGGCGCTGGGGGCGATGGTCGTGGTGGCGATCTCCATCCTGACCGCGATCGTGCTCTTGCCGGCGCTGATCCGGTTGCTGGGACACCGCGTCGAGGCCGGGGGCGTGGTCTGGTCGGCGATCCTCCTGTTTCGGCGCGCCGTCGGCAACCGCCGTCGCCGCCCCGGTTCGACCTCGGGCATCGCCCCGAGCTTCTGGGAGCGATGGACGCGACGTGTGATGGCGCGACCTTGGATCTCCGTCTTCGCGTCCGCGGCGGTCCTGCTGGTTCTGGCGATTCCCGTGCTCGACATGGAGACCGGCACCGGCGCACTCGATCAGTTCCCGAGCGACCACGACCTGGTCGTTGGCACCGAGCTTGCGACCGAGGCCACGGGCGGCGGCGCCAACCCCGTCAACGTCACCGCCGAGTTCACAAGGAGCGCTCCGGAAGAGCCTGCCAACGTTCGCGCCGCCGCAGCCCTCGCCGACGACATCGCCGCCGATCCGGGGGTGAGCTCGGTCGCGAGGCCGCAGCCCGGCGAGAGCACCACCCTGATCGCGGCCACCTCCAAGGAGGCCAGCGACTCGGAGGGCGCCGCGACCCTGGTCGAGCGTCTGCGCGAGGAGGTCGTGCCAGGCTCGGCGCTGGCCGAGCGCGCCGAGGTATCCGTGGGCGGCGAGGCTGCCCGCATCGTTGACATCCGCGATCAGATCAGCAGCTCGATGTGGCGAATCATCGCCTTCATCCTCGGCTTCTCGTTCTTGGTCTTGATGGTGATGCTGCGCTCGATCATCCTGCCGCTAAAGGCCATCCTCATGAACCTGCTCTCGATTGGCGCTGCCTACGGCGTGCTCGTGGTGGTCTTCCAGTGGGGCTGGCTCGACGGGTTCCTCGGCTTCGAGTCGACCGGCGCGATCGACACGCTCACGCCCCCGCTCATCCTCGCGGTGGTCTTCGGCCTCTCGATGGACTACGAGGTGTTCCTGCTCTCGCGCATCCGGGAGCGCTACGAGGTGCACGGCGACAACACCCTGGCGGTCGCCGAGGGCCTCGCCTCGAGCGCCCGGACGATCTCCTCGGCGGCGCTCATCATGACCTCGGTCTTCGCGGTCTTCGTACTCACCGGCGTGCCCTCGATCAAGGAGCTCGGCCTCGGCAACGCGGTTGCAATCGCGCTCGACGCGACCCTGGTTCGCCTCATCCTCGTCCCCGCTGCGATGCAGCTCATGGGTGGGTGGAACTGGTGGCTTCCGGGGTGGCTCGACCGCCTCCTCCCCGACCTCGGCTTCGAGGGCCGCCGCGAGCCGCCACCCCAGCCCGAAGCGGATCCGGAGCCCGCGGGCGCCTAGGGCAGCCGACCTCTGGCCCAGCTGGCGCATCGGTCCCGTATGACGGGACCGCCGCGACACTTCCGACGCGTGGGGACCGGCGCCAAGGCCCGCCACCCCTCAGCGCAGCCGTTGTTCCTCAGTTGAGCGCGAAGGCCTTAGCCCGGCGTCGGGGGACGATGCCGGGGGAAGGTTCGCGCGAACGCGTAGAGGTTCCGCGGCCCGCCACTCAGCCGCAGGCGACGCCGAAGCAGTGCCCGGCGCGGATCGATCGCACCCTTCGAGATGTTGATCCACTCGGCCCAGCTCGACTCGAGGGTCACGTCGGGATCCGTGGCCTCACCCGGCTCGGCATGGGTGTCTCCGTTGGCAACGATCACATGCCACGGGTCGGCGTCCTCGAAGCGCCACTGGACGGTGAGTGGCCTCCCCCCGGGGGCCGAGGCGTCGGCGGAGTTCGCGATCACGTCGAAGTAGATCTGCTGGATCTCCGGCGAGGAGTCGGGGTGGCCATTGGGCTCCCCCATTACGCCCGACTCGAGCAGCCTGATCTGCCGGCTCGCGACCTCCATCGGGTCCAACGAGAGATCCACCGGGAAGACGCCCGGGCCCATCTCCTCGATTGGGTACCCGATCGCTCGCCACTTCGCGCGCACCGAGCGCAGGCCGAAGGCGAAGATGTCCTCCAGCTCGAAGCCGTAGCAGCGGGTGTACTCGCGGTCGAAGCCGGGCGGGACGAACACCGCGAGCGAGTAGGGCATGACCTCGGCCAGGATCTCGTCGATCGCGGCCTTGCACTCATCGGATTCCTTGATCAGCTCGGAGAGCACCTTGACGCCGAAGCCGATGTGGCGCTGCTCGTCGCGTGAAACGTTCGCCATGCCGGCGCTGAACCCGGGCATCGTGCCGGACTTCGCGAAGTAGTCCTCGATGTAGTGCTGACCCGGCTGAGCGAGGGCCGCCTCGACGATCAGGTGGTAGAGGGTGATGGCCTGAGCGAACTTCGGCAGCGAGCGGTCGCGGCGGAGCTCGTCGGCCATCCGATCCAGCCGATCGAAGACGTGGCGGTAGCCCCAGCCGAGCTGGGGCTCGGTGTAGGCCAGCGTCGAGGAGATGGAGTCGCCCGCGCCGAGCACCTCCTTGAAGAAGCGGTGAAAGAAGATGGCGTGACGCGCCTCATCGACCTGCTGGCTTGCGAGGAAGTACTTCTGCTCTTCCTTCGGGGCCGCGTCGATGTAGGGCGAGAGGTTGTCGGTGACCGAATCCTCGCCGTAGAAGAACATCGAGTACACCCAGAGCGCCGAGCGCTGCTGGATCTCCGAGAGGGCGCCCCAGCCTTCGCGATCGGCGGTGAAGTCGATCTCGCTGGACCGCCAGTTGCCCTCCTCCCAGCGCCGGTAGAGGTCGTCGTAGCTGATCTGATCCGCGTAGGACCGCTCGATCCCATCCTTCTGCGCAACGCTCACCGGCTCTCCCTTCTCGCTCGGCCCGGCACTTCGCCTTAGACTAACTGACCATCGAGTCAGTTTCGAGGGAGAAACTGTGACGGACGTCACACAGACCGGAGGCACGACGCGCCGGCGGCTCTCGGCCGCGGACCGACGCACAGCCATCCTGGCCGCCGCCCTCGAGGTCTTCTCCGAGCGCGGCTTTCATGGGGCGTCGCTGGAGGACGTGGCGGCGCGCGACGGCGTCTCGAAGGCCCTCATCTACGAGCACTTCGACTCCAAGCGCGAGCTCGAGCTGGCGCTGCTGGAGACCCACGTCCACGAGCTGTTGGGCCGAGTTACGGCGGCGATCACCTCCGCCGATTCCGAGGAGGAGCGGCTGCGCGCGGGCATCGACGCCTTTCTGCGGTTCGTCGAGGAGAGGCCCGTCGGCTGGCGTCTGCTCTTCCGCAACGTCGGCGACCCTGATATCGCCGAGGCGTTCGCGCAGCTCCAAGTCGAGGTCAGCCGGACGATCGCGGCGCTCATGGTCGCCAACGCCCCGGCGGAGTTCCGGACGCATCAGCCCGACTTCGAGCAGGCAACCGAGATGACGGCCCATCAGCTGACGGGCGCCGTCCAATCGCTCGCGAACTGGTGGGACGACCACCGCGACGTGAAGCGAGAGCGGGTACTCGAGATGGCGATGGACTTCGCGTGGCTCGGCCTCGAGCGGCTGGGCCGCGGCGAACGCTGGGAGCCAGCGCGACGCTAGGCCGCGCGCCAGTGGAGGGTTCGTTCCACCTCGAGGCGCAACAGAAGTCCGTCGGGTCGTTGCTCGCGGTAGGCGTCGTACTTCCCCACGAGGGCGTCCAGCCCCTCCACGCCCGCGTCGACGTCGAGCACACGGACGCGGCCGAGTAGCTGCACCCACGCGAGGCGATCCCAGTCGTCGCTGTAGACGTCGACGCACAGCGCGGCCTCGGGGCGCTCCCGGAGCCAGCGGACCCGTGCCGGCTCGGTCGTCCGCTTCGGCTTGTGGTCGATCGCGCTCCAGACAGCCCCGTCCGCGACCGCGAAGGTGACCGGAAGGATGCGCGGGTGACCGTCGGCGTCGGCGAACGCGAGGCGCGCGACCCGCTCGCGCTCGAGCAGCTCGAAAGCCCAAGACGGGAGCTTCGCTAGGGTCACAAATGGAGGGTAGAGCGAGGAGGAGGCGGTCACATGGACGTTGGAATCGGGCTTCCGAACACTGTTCGCGTAACCCAGGGCGCGCAGCTCCTCGAGTGGGCGAAGCGAGCGGATGAGGCAGGCTTCTCGAGCCTTGGCACGATCGACCGGATCGTCTATCGCAACCACGAACCGCTCCTCTCGCTGGCCGCCGCTGCCGCCGTGACGGAGCGAATCAGGCTCGCGACCACGATCCTGCTCGCGCCGACCCGCGGCAGCGGGGACCTTCTAGGCAAGCAGGCGGCCACGATCCAGAGCATCTCCGGTGGGCGCCTGGTGGTGGGCGTCGCAGTTGGGGGACGCGAGGACGACTACGAGGCGGCGGACGTAGAGTTCAGCTCTCGCGGACGGCAGTTCGACCAGATGCTCGGTGACATGACCCGAGTCTGGAGGGACTCGGGTCAGGACGACGCGATCGGCCCTGACGTCTCGGCTGACCCTCCGAAGCTCGTCGTGGGCGGCTCCGTTGACGCCGCCTACCGCCGCGCGGCCGAACACGGCGACGGCTGGATCATGGGCGGCGGCACGCCAGACATGCTTGCGGAGGGCCGCGAGAAGGCGCTCGCCGCCTGGAAAGAAGCGGGACGCGACGGCGAGCCTCGCACCATGGCCTTGGCCTATTACTCCCTGGGTCCCGACGCCGCGGAGAATGCGCAACGCGAGCTCGGCACCTACTACGCGTTCCTGGGTGGATACGCCGACCAGATCGTGGCAAGCGCGGCCAAGGACGGAGACACGGTGAAGGGCTATATCCAGGGCTTCAGCGAGGCCGGGTGCGACGAGCTGGTCTTTTTTCCCTGCTCGCCCGAGGCCGAGCAGGTCGAGCTGCTGGCCTCGGCGGCGCTCTAGCCGACTACGCGAGGGTCAGCTTCGGGCTCGTCCAGTCGTCGTCGAGCCTTGCCGCGAGCCGTTCGGCGAGCCCCTCGATCGGCTCGCGCGTCTGCTCGAGGGTGTCGCGGTCGCGGAGCGTGACGGTGTCGTCCTCGAGCGTCTGGCCGTCGACCGTGACGCCCCATGGGGTGCCGATCTCGTCCTGGCGCCGGTAGCGCTTGCCGATCGAGCCGCCCTCGTCGAACTCGGACGGCACGAACCGGCGGATCTCCGCGAAGACCTCGCGGGCGCGCTCGGGCATGCCCTCCTTCGAGACGAGTGGCAAGACCGCGACCTTGACCGGCGCGAGGCGCGGGTGCAGTCGCAGCACGGTGCGCTGGCGGCCCTCCACCTCCTCGGTGTCGTACGCGTCGACGAGGAATGCCAGGGTGGCACGGTCGGCTCCCGCCGCCGGCTCGATCACATGCGGCACGTAGCGCTCGCCGCTTGACTGGTCGAAGTACTCGAGCTTCTCGCCCGAGAACTCGGCGTGCTGGCGCAGGTCGAAGTCGCCGCGGTTCGCGATCCCTTCGAGCTCGTCCCATCCGATTGGGAAGAGGTACTCCACGTCGGAAGTGCCCGAGGAGTAGTGCGACAGCTCGTCGGCGCCGTGGGGGCGCAGGCGCAGCATCTGGGGCCTGACGCCCAGGCGCGAATACCACTCGAACCGCGTCTGCACCCAGAAGTCGAACCACTGCTGCGCCTCGGCGGGCGGCACGAAGAACTCCATCTCCATCTGCTCGAACTCGCGCGTGCGGAAGACGAAGTTCCCCGGCGTGATCTCGTTGCGAAACGACTTGCCGACCTGCGCGATCCCGAAGGGCGGCTTCTTGCGCGCGAACTGAAGGACGTTCTTGAAGTTGATGAAGATCCCCTGCGCCGTCTCCGGGCGCAGGTAGGCGATCGAGGCGGTATCGCGCACCGGGCCGACGTTCGTCTCGAACATCAGGTTGAACTCACGCGCGTCGGTGAGGTCGCAGTCGGGGCCGTCGCCCGGGAGCTTCGAGGGCTTCTGCGGGCAGCGCGCGTCCTCGAGCTTGTCGGCGCGAAAGCGCTGCTTGCACGTGCGGCAGTCGACCATCGGGTCGGTGAACCCGGCCAGGTGCCCACTCGCCTCCCACACCCGCGGGTGCTGGAGGATCGCCGAGTCGAGGGCGACGATGTCGTCGCGCTCGGTGAGCATCGAGCGCCACCACTCGGCCTTGACGTTGCTCTTGAGCAGGACGCCGTAGTGCCCGTAGTCGTAGGTCGAGCCGAGGCCGCCGTAGATCTCGGACGACGGGAAGATGAAACCGCGGCGCTTGCACAGCGCCACGATCTCGTCGAGGGTCACGTCGGGAGCGGACGCGTCGGCTTCGGAGCGCGGTCACGCGGCTCATCTCCGGAGTATCGTGCTGCCGCCGGCCTGAGTACGCGTCGGGCGTTCCGCGAGGAAGAGCTCGCTGACCTTCAGCTCGCCGTCCTCCTCGACGAGGAAGCTGTTGCGCCGATCTCGCCCTCCAGGGCTGTTGACCTCGCACCGTGAGCGCCCGTCGTCCTGGTCAGGGTCGCTTCGCCGGCCTCGTAGTCTCTCGAAGCGATCTCGACGAAATCGCGTCGCAACGGGCCTGTCCCTCGCGAACCTGCCTGCTGCCGGCGAACAGCTCCTCGTAGCCCTCGGCGGCACGTGTCCGTACTCCACGGCTTTCGGGAACGAGGTCGTTGTCCCGCGCTGACCGAGGCGTCGCAAATCGCGGCGTAGTCCTCGTCCTCGTAGGCCGCGATCGCGTCCGATGACGACCTGGCGGGCCTGCCTCCTCCTGTGCGGCGAAGCCGTCGCTATCTCCGTCACCATCGTCCCCGCCGCAGCCCGCGAGAGCGATGGCCAATGCCACGAGCCCGATGGTTCCCAGCCGCCTCATCCGCCGAACGTAGCAGGATCCGGAGGACATCGCCCCTCGTTTTGCCAATCTTTCCGCTGCCATAATCCTCCGCCCCGCATGCCCATCTACGAATACCGCTGCCGCAACGGCCACACCTTCGAGGCCATCCAGTCGATGTCCGATGACCCGATAGCCGCCTGCGAGGAATGCGGGGCCCCGGTCGAGCGCGTCTTCCATCCGGTCGCCGTCCACTTCAAGGGGTCTGGCTTCTATACGACCGACTACGCCCGCAAGGGAAGCAAGGCCGGGGCGGCCGAGGACTCCTCGAAGTCCGACGGCGGCGAGAATTCCGCTTCGAAGTCGGAGTCCAAGACCGATTCTGGCTCGAAGTCCGGACTCGGCCTCGAAGTCCACCGAGAAGAGCTCCAGCAAGTCGAAAAGCGACTAGGCGGCTAGGCGAGCAGGCCGGCGTTTTCTCCGGCGGCGCGCCCAGGAACTTCGTCACCGCCCGAATGCACTCCTCCTGGGGAACGATCAGCGGGTCGGTGAGGCCGGTGGGCTTCAGGATCTCGGTGTCCGCGTCTCCGCCCAGCGCGGCCGAAAAGATGAGCTGCGGCATGATCAGAGCCCCCATGTCGCTGACGAAGGCCTTCGGCGCGTTCCAGCCGATGACCGGTCCCTTGATGAAGTTGTAGGGCAGCCGCGTCGGGCTGGTCAGGCGGCCCTTGATCCCCGAGAGCACGACCTGCTGGAACTTCGCGCGCTCGATGTCGCTGCCGCCGCCGAACTCCGTTTCGCTGCAGGTGTTGCTGCGCGTTCGCGCGAGGGTGAGGGCTTCGTCGCCGTTCAGCTCGCTCTCTCCCTCCGGCAGGTCGAGGCTGAAGCCGCCGGCCTCCTCGCCGCCCGAGATGTCCACGCACACCGGGGTATCGAGGTCCACCTCGATGCCGCCGATGGCGTCGATGAA